>NZ_JAPVOJ010000002.1:0-767500 GCF_027157905.1 Agrobacterium sp. LMR679
TGCGGGTCGAGGAGCGCATGCAATCCATGCTGGGAGCTGTCACCGTCGAGGACAGTGTGCAGGCATGGCCGCTCTCTTCCATGACGGCACATCGCTTCGGCAAGGGCCGCGTCGCCCTGATCGGCGAGGCCGCACATGGTTTTCCGCCCATCGGCGCGCAGGGGCTGAACCTCAGCCTGCGCGACATCATCGCGCTGACGGAATTGCTGAGCGCCGTCTCCGACCGGCCGATTGCGGCCGATGCCGGCAGCAGCTTCGACCGCAGGCGGCGGGCGGATGTCTATAGCCGCACGCTGAGCGTCGATCTTCTGAACCGCTCTCTGCTTTCCGATCTCCTGCCGGTGCAGATGGCGCGCGCGGCGGGCCTGCACGTGCTTTCCGGCATCGGCACTCTTAGAAGCATGGTCATGCGCGAGGGCATCGAACCGGGCCGTGGGCTGAAGGCCCTGCCCTCGCTGCTGTTCGGCAGCTTCAAAAGGCTGGATGAAATACACCACGCCGGTCAGCGTAAGGACCGACAGCACCGTCGAGATCAGGATCGTTGCCGACGCCCGCTCCTGCCAGACGTGATATTGCTGGCCGATGACGAAAACATTCGTCGCGGTCGGCAGCGCGGCCAGCAGCACGGCGGAATAGATCCAGACCGGCTCGAAACGCCCGAGCGACGAGAGCACGAGATAAGCGGCAAGCGGATGCAGGATCAGCTTGGCGGCACGATATAGCTGATTTCCACAGGCACCCGTTTCATCGGCCGAAGCGCCAGCGTCACGCCCATGGCAAACAGCGCGCAGGGCGCCGCCGATTGCGCCAGATAATCCACCAGCCGCTGCACCTCTCCGGCGGCTGCCAAGACAGCGAAGCGGCAAGAAAGCCGGCGATGACGGAGACGATGAAGGGATGGGTGATGACCTTGCGCGCCACATCCAGCGTAAGTCTTGCCGGAGAGCGCTTGTCACCGCCCGCAACCGCCATCATCGCCGGGGCGACGATGAAATGGGCGGCGTTTTCCAGACAGACGATCAGCGCCACCGGCACCGCCGCCTTTTCGCCAAGCGCCAGAAGCGCAAGCCCCGGCCCCATATAGCCGATATTGCCGTAGCTTGCCGCGAAACTCTGGATCGTGGTTTCGGCAAGGCTGTTTTTCCGCACGAACCGGCCGATCAGGAACACAGCCAAGAAAATGCCATAGGTGCAGGCGAGACTGGCCGCGACGAAATCCATCCGCGCCAGTTCTTCCACCGGCGTTTTCGACACCAGCGAAAAACAGCGCCGGAAGCGCCGCATAGATGATGAAGGTGTTCAGCCAGCCCATCGCCTCGACCGGCTGCTTCGTGATGCGCGCCGCCCCGTAGCCGATGAAGATCAGGCCGAAAAACGGTAACAGCAATCCGACGATATCCGTCACTATGTTTCCCCCGCAAGCAACTCCAGCGGGAGGCTTAGCCGATTTGCATCAGGATCGGAAAGGTCTCCTGGAACCAGATCGCCACATTGGTGATAAAACCGGACATGAAAGCGAGACCGGTCAGCACCAGCAATACGCCGAGCAGCTTTTCCACGAGGCCGAGATGGCGGCGGAAGCGGACGAGGAAACGCATGAAGGAGCCGGAAAACGCCGCCGCGATCCAGAACGGCACCGCAAGGCCAAGAGAATAGACCGCAAGCAGCGCCGCACCGTCGCCAACCGTATCGCGCGCGGCGGCGACGCCGAATAGCCCCCAGAACCGGGCCAATGCAGGGCGTCCAGCCGAAGGCGAAGGCAAGACCCATGACATAGGCCCCCGACAGCGTGGCAGGCTTGCCCGCCCCCTGAAACCGCGCTTCGCGCGAAACAGGCCGATGCGGAACACGCCAAGGAAATTCAGGCCCATCAGAATGATGATGAAACCGCCGATCTTGGCGAGAATGTCGGATTCTGGCGCAGAAGCGTGCCGATCGTCGAGGCGCCTGCCCCCAGCGCCACGAAGACCGTGGCGAAACCGAGCGTGAAGAAGAAAGCCGAAAACAGCACGGCCCTGCAGATCTCCGGCCGCGGCGCGGTATCTTCCGTCCTGAACTGCTCGACCGAAACACCTGCCATATAACAGAGATAAGGCGGCACCAGCGGCAGAACGCAGGGCGACAGAAACGAAAGAGCGCCGGCCAGAAGCGCGCTGAACAGGGAAATATCGGCAATCGACAAGAAAGAACTCCGCATTCCGCAAAGCCGCCGCGATTCTCGAGTTTCGCTGGCACTTCACGCTTCATTTTCGTGCATGTCATTGCTGCAAAGGATTTCACCCGTCCGGCCGACATGTCTGAAGCCGGTTTTATCCCCAGCCGCCCCCTCTCTCCAATCACCTTTTCGGGGTGCGACAAAAAAACCGGATTGATTGTCGAAACCGCTTTTTTGGGTTGACCGAACGGATCGCTCTACATATGTTCCGCGCACTTCCGAAGGGCAGCCAAGCCCCGACACGGGAGAGCGTAGCTCAGCCGGTAGAGCAACTGACTTTTAATCAGTAGGTCCAGGGTTCAGATCCCTGCGCTCTCACCAAAAACCCCATAAAAATCAATATGTTACCGGCGATTTCAATATGTCGTGCGACCTGTTTACGACATTTTGCGACTAATAAAAGTCGCACATGTCGCACGCCGAATTTTGCCTCTCTAGACAGGCTTTCCACCGGCCCACCGCGTCAGCCTCGATATAATCAAATCAGAAATCCACATCGCGCTTGTGCCTGTCAGGAACGCGGCCGCGTTCATGGTCGCGATTGGATCCTCCGGCAGGGCCAGTTGATGCTGTAGAGGTAGTGCAGCAGGGGCGTTGTGAGATAAGCGGCCGCCAAAGCGCCACAGACCGGCGAGACAATCATTTCCTTCCAGGTTACATTCGGACGAGACAACGCCCGCAGAACACCCCCGAAAAACCCGGCAAACAACACGCCCAGCTTGATACCAAGTGCATCGAGAAAATCAAAGAAGGACATGACGCCAGGCTTTCGGATCAGGAAATGATGAGAGCATTTTGGCATCATGCCTATGCAGTCAAATGAGGGCCGCGTCACGCAGCCGGTCGCACGAGGCCAAGACGCGGAACAAGCCCCTCGATGATAACGCACCGCTGTAACCAGTTGACGTCGGCCGTCGGGGCAGCAACCGCTCCGAACGCGGGAGCGAACCTGTAAGCAGAATTCGCATCGTCATTGCTGGGGTCACATGCAATGCCGCCGTAAACGATGGGCATCCACCCGCCCGGGCCGGAAGCACCGGCACTAGGCGACCACATCAATCCACCTCCGGTGTACGTTCTCAGGCCGTTATTCGCACGCGTGATGAAGCTGGTGACGGGTGTTCGTTGAAGCGGGTTCGCCTTCGCAAGCATGATCGCAGTGACCGTCTTTCCCGCCATCGAGGCGCGCTCGGCCGCATCGAACGGGTTTGACAGGCTGGAAAAATGCCCGTTGGCATCTGCCGGCTTCACCCTGGCGGAATAGGCAGCGCCGGAGCCGGGGAAAATGTTTGCCGTGTCCGTATCCTTCGTGACACTGTTTCCCGCCACATTCTGGAAATTCACCGGAACCGAACCCGTCCAGTTCGAAGGTCACCATTGCCGAACAGCTGGGTGCCGATCGGCAACTCCATCCAGCTTACCGTGGAAAATGCGCCTGCCTTAGAACTCCGAAACCGCGCCATCAGCGCATCCGCAACAATCTGGGCACCCTTCGAATTAGCCTCAGTGTCAGACAGATGCACACCTGGCGACGGCTCGCCCAGCCGGTACAGCGAGGCATCCTTGCCAGCCTCGAGTATGCGGGCGTGGCTATCGACAAGCGTAAGGCTGGGAAAGCAGATGCGACGCCACGAATTGCGTTGTTGACGTTGTCATAGCCGGCAGTGTCACGCCATGGATTTTGTGTCGTCATCACCTGCGCAACGCCCTGCCATTGCCAACTGATCAGTCCGATGATCGACCAGAAGAGCCCGCGACCGATTGCAAGGGCACTACCCGGCGTTTCGAAACTCGACATGTTATGGCCGTGATGAGTAATCGCCACGTCCGGTTTTGGAATGGCATCGATCGCATTCGGCTTGCGCGACGCCTCAAACATGCAACCAGCGACCTGTCCGGGCAAGGCCGCCAGATACACAGCCATTGAACCGCGCGTGCCAGTGCGTAGCGTAACCGGCGCGGCGTATTCTTTGGGCCGTTGGCGGAGGAACCGCCCCACTCCGCCCAGCGATACATCACGATTGTGTAATCGTAGAGATCCCCGAGCGCGACGACAAATTTGTAATAGGGGCCAAACTCCGAATAGCCCGTACTGTCTGAATTGATGAAGAGGACGACGTTCTGCCCGGCCTCCAACTTTGTCTTTAGAGGGCCGAAGGCATTAACTTCCCGAACAGGCCCGCCGTTCAATCCGCGCCAGGGCGAGAGGGCGGACAAACCGCGCCCCTTATTTCCGCGAGCAAGCGAGGTGGAAGCCAGAAGCCGCAGTGATGTTGTCATTGCACCGAAACCTTGCAGTTCGGGTAGTGGCACCCGTCAGGGAGACGTAGACATTGCCGGCGCTGACGAACACTATCTGCCGGATCGGATCACCGTTCCCATCCACATTTGCAGCGGAAAGCTTGCTATCCGGAACGGGCACCTGGTCAGCGCCATCGGCGCACTGGGTAGAAGCTGCAGCGTTCCACCGCCCAGCGATCCGGAATAGGAGAGAACGCGGTAACCCGCATCGCTCTTCGCCTCGATACCCATATTCTCGGTGCCATTCTGCGTGAGTGTTTTCGTCGGCATGTTTTAGCTCCAGCATCCTTGCCGCTGTCCGTTGCGGTCGTTTCCGATGACCCTTTCCGCGCCCGACCTATCGGCGGCAATCAGCGCCACCAGGCCGGAAGGAGAAAGATTATTTTTCGTCCACCCCGCGCAGCTGGTCGCAGGCATCGACTGGCATGCCGTTGCTGCGAAGGCCAAGAACGCAAAGCTCAAAATCTGTTTTGGTCTGCAGGCTCGCATCGTCACCCTTCCTTTGCATCTCGGCCTGGCGGCCGCCTGACCATTTCTGCGATCGCGGCCGACTTGCCCTCCCGCTTCGCCGCCGGCACCATCACGAGCGAGGCGACGGCACGAGGCAACGGCAATACCGGCCACCGCCCCGCCGATCGCAACCACTGCGGTTTTGATACGGTCAAGCATTGAACTCGGCCTTGATCTCTCGATACACCTTGGCGATGTCCGCACGACGCTTGATGGCGTAGACGCCGGAGAGGCCGATCGCCACAACGATCAGGATCTGCACACGCCAGTCGAGGCCACCGAATGCAGCAGCTGCAGCGCCCAGAAATGTCAGGATCCATTGCCAGACCGTTTTCGATTTCAGGAGCGGTTTATCCAGCTTTTCCGGATCCACCTTCTCCGCAGGCACTGGCGCTGCGGTATTCCCGTCGACGTGAGGCTCCGGCCGTGCAGGTGCGGGAGAAATCGTCGCCGGCGTATCGCCGACTGTCACGAGCCTGACAAGGTCGAGCACATGGCGCAGGCGCGCCTCTACGCGCTCCGGCTTGACCAGGGATTTGTTGAGGCCGTCGCCGGCGTAATAGCTCTGGCCGCGCAGCACCTGCCGGTGAGCGCCTTTCGTATCGGAGAGCACCGGAAGCTTGCCCACTCCTTGGCGAGGTTCAGGCCGAACTGAACGAGATTGAGTTTTCCCGAAATGAAATCGGCATAGCCCCGGCGCAGGAGCAGGTAATAACCGAGCCTGTTCTGCAGGCCGCCGGAAAAGATCGTCCTGCCATCGATGGAGGGAACCTCCTTCGCGATGCCCTGCAGGGTGGCGCGCATAAACTGGTAACGGCCCGCCGCGCTGGACGCCGTGTCATAGCCCCATTTTTTTCACCCACGTCTTGTTCCCCCATTTTGCCTGCGCATCGACGATATCGCCGTAGGTCATCTGAGTGAGGGGAACAGCCAGCTTTCCCTGGCGGTTTCCAAAAATGGTGTCGAAACCTTTCCGGAGCTTCGATATCGCCGATGAAATCGAGTAAGTTTTGCGCATGCAAGGGGCACAGCGTCAGGCAGCTTGGCGGTCATGAAAATGGCTCCGGTTTTTCAACTGGAGCCATGGTATGCGTCCGGAGGTACGGTCAAATGCGCAGTCAGGAGACCTTTACGACGATCTCGGCCCGCCCATCATCCAGAATGCGACGAACCTTTCCGATTGCCGACTTGTATTGCGCTAACGAAATGGTGGCGTCGCGGACGATACTGCCAGAGATCTGTCCTGATCTCCTCGAACTGGCACGATCCAGTCACCAGGAGCCGCGCCGTAGACGTTCACCGGGACCTTGCCGCAATAGGCGATGCGATCCATCTTGACGCGTTCGCTTTCAAGCAGCTCCTCAAACTCGGAAACTGCCTGGCGATAATCGGCATATTCGGACGCCTCCCATGCACGTCGATGATCTGCACACTTCTGATCGTATTCCTCGATCTGGCGATCAAATTCCGCCTGCGCTTGTGCCGCCTCCTCAGTCGCCATCCGGCTGAAGACAGGAAGTCTCGGCCGCTCGATTTCCAGGGGACATATTCGGGCTCAGAAGGCCGTTCACCAATTTGCGTGTCCCAGTCATCACCGCCGACAAGGTTGGGATTTGTGGATTTAACACCGAACGATATCGCCTCATCGAAGAGGTCCGTCAGGAGCCCCAGTTCATCGAAGCCAATTATCTGCCCTTTGATGATTTCGCCGCAGTCTTCGGATTTCCGCTCATACTCGGCATAGTCAGCACCGCTCGCATTGATCGTGCCGCCCGCATTGATCGAGCGCCCGGTGGCGCTCTGGCCGTTGACACGCATTGCCGCGTTCGCGCCGTTCGGCGGGGAGCCACGCGCAATCTGGACTTCAGGGCAGTAACGGAGGCGTTATCGCGCAGGCTCAGCATGGCCTGGCCTTCGGTCGTGGATGATCTGGTTGCGATGATCGCCCCCGCACCGCCGATCGTGAGATTGTTGCCTGTATCGCAACCGATAGACGCGGGCGAGCCGCCAGCGCTGCCGAACCGAACGCGATGCTGGTTTCCAAGAACGATCGCATCAAGCGTGAACGACGAAGCAGCGCCGGAGTTCAGAAGGCTGGTCATGATGCTGCCGGATCCGGCGGCGAGCCCTGCGCCTGCAATACCGTCCAGTATGATGCCGTTGTTGAAATTTCCGCCACCAACATACCCGACCTGCATAGCCGGACCGGGGATGGCAACATTGAAGGCATTGATGTAAAGACCCGCCGAACCAGCCGCCCGGCGACGCGCGCGGCAGAAGGCTCAACGTCGATCTCAACGCCTACAAGTTTTGCGCCATTCACGCCGGGTGCAGAACCGGCGATGATGTTTGCCCCAAACGACGTGGTGCTGTTCTGCCAGGAAAAAGCAACCGACATGGAGGCCACGACATCCGCAGTGCTGCCCGTGTTCGCAGCATAGGCGAACATCGCATTTGCCGGGGAATGCGTGCCGGAAACATAGCCGGGGCCAAACTCGCGGGAAACACCGAAAAACGTTCCAACCTGACCCGGCCAGATGCCCGCAATATCTTCAAGCTTGTGGCTATCTGCCTGCTCGAAAAGCTTTTCGATTTTCATTTTCGAACCGGCGACGGGGGCGGATCGATAATAATCGAAAACACGAAGGCCACCTGTCGGCTGCGTTCCCGAGAAGGATGCGCCCTGCTCAAAGACGAGCCTATCGGTTGCGGCGAAGGCAAGAGCGGACCCGATTTCATAAGTCCCAGCGGGAAGGACGATTGGCCGGCCGCCGGCAAATGCCTTGGCTCGCAATATGGCGGCCCTGTCGTCAGCGACACCGTCGCCAACAGCCCCGAACATCAGGGGATTTGGAAAGGTCTCCGCAATTTCCCACCACGCGCCATCCGCCGTCTGAAACTTGCCATCGTGCGCGGGCTCGCCACCTGCCTTGACGTAGAGCGCGCCGCCGCCATCACCAGCAACATAAAAGCCATTCACCCGGATCGCATTGATCCCTGCGGGGATCTCGAGCGCCGGCATGCCAACGACCGCTGCATAGATCGGCACATTACCCTGACTGACAATGTCACTCGCCCAGCCTTCGACGAGGTCTTTCATCGCCTCGACTTCGTCACCGATCGCGCCGAGATCCGGACCGGCAACGAGGCGGTTCCCCTGCTTCATCAGGGTGCGCCCGTCATCCATGTCAGCATCAAGCGTGAAGCTCGGCGCGCCGAAATCCGTCACGATCGCGCGGCCAATATCGCGACGCAGTTCCTGCTGTTGCGTCGCAATCTTCGAAAACTCTTTCTCCAGCGCATCCGGATTGATTTTCGTACCGGAAATAACGCCGGCATCACGCGCGGCCACGCGGGCGGAAAGGACCACGAACCGGGTGGTTTCCGGCACGAGGTACGGAAACTTGATGGTGAAGGCGTCAAAGGGATTGAGCACCGTGTTGCCGTTCACCTTGGTAACGACAACGTCGGGAACTTCTTCGAAGCGCAGGGCACCGGCCGGCCGAACACAGACAACAGCATCTTGTGTATCGAATATCTCGAAGTCGAACGGCCCGTATGTGTCGCCGCCATCGCCGACGAGGATATCGCTCAGCCGAAGCTGACGTGGAATGGGATAGGGATTTTCAGCCATAGTCGCCCCGCCTGATTTTTTGGATCAGGCAAAGCGTAAGGGCGGGCCACAGAGGTTAAGTGCGGGATACTCGAACCAACGAGCGGCTAACCAGACGTATCAAAAGGCCTATGCACGACATACCGAGAAATCGAGCACAAACCGATAGAGGCAAGGTTGACCAAGGATCAATTCCCGCCTGCACATACCGACCGTACGCGCCGGTAGCGATAACGATGGAAGCGATAAGAGGAGGCAACAAGATCACCCACCACTTAGCGCGGCCAATAGCAAGCGCGATGGTAACGAGCAGAATAACCATCTGAAAAGGGTCTCGAATTGCCCCCATCATCACGCCGGCGACAACAGCGCTAAAGACGCTTAGTCCGTCCAGAATATCTAGAAAAGCTCCCACAATAGCATCCTGATCAAACGATTCGACCGGAATATAGCTTAAGCCTTCACACCAAAAGGAGAAGTCAAAACGAGGCCCGAGTATCTTCATTCCTGCCCGAGCGCTGCATCTGGATTAGGAAGCCGGCGAAACGTCATTTCACCAGGCTCCCACCAGTGAGAGGCTTTCGCCTTTTGAGACTTGAAGCTTTTGTCTGCGTCCGGATCGAGCAGCCACTGCAGCTGGTCAACGAAGGCACGGCGATACCAGTTGCGGGTTGCCGGGTGCGACGACAAAATCGGCGTGTATCGACCCACATACTTCGCCGCGGCGCGCCCAACTTTTTGATCCTCCGGGTAAATGATCGCCTGGATGCTCTTCAAGGTGAGATCGGCGGTATCGGCTATGAATGCGCCACCTATGCCGCCCAAAGTAGCAACAAGGCTTTGCCCATAACGGTTTTCCGATTTGTCGACGAAATCAGCAAAGAGGCCGCCGCCACCGCCTTTCACGAAAGCCTTAACCCAGAAGGCATTTTCGGTCATATCCTCCGGATCCTTGCCGTTCAGAACGTTGAGGATCTGGATGTAGAACGCCGCGCCCATTGTCAGCGGAACGGCCATAGCGGCGAAATAACCGGATCCACGCGCAACACGGCCGGCCGCGCTTTTCGAAAGCATCGAATAGACATACATCGCCTCGAGCTGGCGCGCTGTGAAACTCATACCGAACGACATGAACTGGGAGCCAAATTCGGCTATTTCGCCCAGGATCGTGCCGCGCTCCACCTTTCCTGTCAGCACGCTCTTGATGCGCGGATCTCCGGCCGGAACCGATCGTTCCTGCCATTGCTGGATCAGCTCGGCATATTTTTCAGCAAGCACGCGATCGCGGGTCTTTTCGAAAACGCCGCCCGGATCCAGAAAGCCCATATTGTCGACGCCGGCCCGCATTTTGTGCCAGTCATCAGGGGTAATGCCGAAACCTTCCATCGCCCGCTGCAGAAGCGGATTAAGGTCGATCCAGTCAGTATCCTTTTCAGCCAGGCCGCCGAGCGTCTCATGCCAGGCCGTTGCCTCGAGACGCTTGCGGGCATCCGTCAGAGGAGAAAGCGCATTCCACGTCAGCGACCGATCGACAAGATAACGGCTCCATTCATGGCCAAACATCTGGTCGACGAAGCGCGCGCTTTCATTCATCGTGTGCAGATAATCGTCCCAGATCATCGCCCGGCGGGCCATCGCCTTACGATCGCCGTCATTGGCGAACCGTTTCAGAATGCCGCCGAAACCGCGCACCACCGGCAGGCCGGCCAGCCGACGCGAAGCTGCAGCTACGAACGGATCTGTTGCGGCCGCCAGAATACCGGTAGAGCCAAGTGCGGCCGACGTCGCGAGGTTACGAATATCGCCAGCCCATTGAGCCGGCGCATCGAGGACAGTTTCCCGCCCGCGCAGGGCACGCCAGAGGCTGTCAATGCGATATTCGGCCATCTTGATGGCTGACATGCCCGGCACCTTCACACCTTCAATATTGAGCGCTCCGGACTGCCGCTTGCCGATATCGACCTGCACGGCCTGTTTCAGCCACTCGATAGTCGCATCCGGGTTCGGTCCAAAGCGCTCCATAGCGGCGATATCGCGTGCCACACCGTTGATGTGGTTGAAAATGGAGCCGATCGCGTCGGAGCTGCCGAATTTCTCATTGTAGGCAAGCCAGCTCCGGGCATCTCTGAAAATCAGAAAGCGGCTGTCCTGGTACTTGCTGGCCACCTTGCCTTTGCCGAACCTTCGCCCTTCCGGCCGGCGGTGCGCCCAGCCATCGGAAGTGATGGTCTCGAAGACATAATCAAGCGAGCTATCGAGCCCGTTGGCGCCAATGACCTCGCCAGTGTTCGGATTGGTCATCTGCTCCGGATCGAGCAAAGGCCGGATGAAATCTTTCCAGCGCTGGCGCGCCTCCTCCGGCGTCCCGCCTAGTTTGCGGATCGCCCGGCGGTTATGGCTGTGCACGATGCCCCAGTCCTGCCGCTTCGGAATATTCCCGCCGGCATCGTTGAAGCGCAGACGCAGATCCTCGAGGACGCCGGAAAGAGCGCCGGCAAGCGCTTTGGCGGTCGGATTGCTAACGTGCTCGCCATGCATGGCCGTGATGAGATCGGGAATATCGACCTTGTTCAAACGACGGCCGAGACCCTTCGAGCGCCGGAAATGATACATCACGTCCGAAAGCTGGCGGTGCGCCAGGGCAATAATCGCATTGGCCTTGCCGGACATGCTCTGGGTGCCCTTGTAACCGTTGTGGATCATCAGCGATAAAACGGCATCGAGCTTATCCGGACGCCCTTTCTTGTCACGGTAGTTTTCGATGAAGCCCGCCAGATCCTTCCGCGCCGCCTCTGTCAGATTGACCTGCCGACGCATCTCTTTGGCATCGGCACGCAACGCGGCCGCCACCTCATCGCGTGCAGCGGCCATCGCCTCGCGTTCCGACATAGCGGCACGCTTGGTGTTGAAGCGGGCATCGTAATAACGGTGCAGTTCATCCGCCTGGCGCGAATTGATCGCCCCTGTGCTACGGCGGAAGCCAGACAATCGCGCAGGCTCATAGTTTGCATGCCTCCAAAAGATCGGCGAGGAATTCAGGTTCGGCGGCCATCTCGAGCGCTTCCCGGGCGGAAACAACGCTCACCTTGCCGTCGCCATCTTCGATCGCCATAAAGTCGAAATAGTTTTCAGGATTGCCGTTGCGATCGCGCGCGGGTTCGGCGAGCTCGCCGGCGCGGATCTCCGCATTGCGCATGCTGACGTCATCGAGCGGTTCGGCTATGACGCGCGGGCGAATTGATTGCTCCTGCAGGGCGCGCTCGGCAGACGCCGCCGCTGGAGGCTCATTGAGCTGACGCGCCGCCGACTGTGGTGAGACGGCACGATCGGAGACCGCATCGCCCGCCGTCTCGACACGAGCAGCGGCATCATCGATACGCCGTGCAGCGTCAGCAACATCCGAAGCGAAAAAGGTTTCCGCGATATCATCGATGGCATTCGCGTCACCACCATAGATCCGCTCGTAATCATCCGGCCGCATCGTCAGCATCCTGCCGGCTTCCTGCTCGGCTAAGATGCGTTCAACGATCTCGGGGGTGGAAAATTGTCCGGATCCGCCGCATATCTCTCTGCGGCCTGCATGACCTCGATCTGCCCTGGCGAGGCATCCGATGAAACCATGTAATCGTCCAGAACGCGATCTTCGAAGCTCCGATTGATGAGATCGAGCTTTTCGGGCGCGAGCTCGACATTCATGGCTTTCGCCATTGCCTCGATATCACCAGGCTGAGGATTGCCATCGAGGACGCGCGCGGCGATATCCTCGCCACCTTTGCCCATGCGGTAAACGCGGGCGAGCTCCGCCCCGCCCTGGATCGATCCACCGAACAGTGCGCCGAACACAGCGGCAACGCCGGCGTTCTGCAGCATGTCACCCATACCGTGCTCGAGGCCGGCCGCACGCTTGCGCTCCTGGCTTAAGCCCTGCAGCACGAGTTCCTGCCCGCCGTTCAAGAGCGCTTCCGTCAGCATCGTCTTGCCGATCCGGCCAGCAACAGTCGACGACGTCGCGCCACCCGCTCCGAACATCGCCATGCCCCATTGTGTCGGATCGCGGGCAGCGCCTCGCAGGCCACCGACGAGTTGCGCGCCGAGACGTCCGGCCGCTCCGAGCTCCGGCGAATTCAGCGCCTCCTGTGATGCCTTTTCAGCATCTCGCATTACCTGGTTGTGCGCTTCCTCGACACTCGTAGACAGAACCTGCTCAAGCTCCTGACGATACTTGCCGGAGAGCGAAAGCGCCTTGGCGTTGAACTCTTCCTCACGCGAGGCCCTACCTTCCTCATCGACGGAGGAAAACGCCGTGCCGCCACCCCCCAGTGACATCGCCATCACATCGGCGCGATCCGGATCCAGATCGACGGCCGCCGCTTCCCGCATGGGATTTGGCAGCGTCTGGCCGGTTATGTCGGCGATCAGCTTGATGCGCTCATCATAAGCCTTTTCCAGACCGTAATAATCGGCATTGGTATTTTCGATCAACCGCATCGTTTCATCGGTCGCGCCGGCAGCCTTCGACCAGGCCTCACCCCAGCTCTCAGGTCCGGCCGAGCGGCTTGCGGGCAGATCCGTGACGTTCGGCAGCTGGATCATCGGTAAGCCCCGGAACACGCGCACCGAGCCTGCCCTGCATGCCGGCGAGATCCAACACGACGGGATTGCCATCCTTGTCGGCTATGAACTGGGGGACGAGCTAGACAAATCCCCGAGCGCAAAAGCATAACCGCCGGTGACCGCAATCGGCGTCGCTTTCTGGAAATCACGCGCCGTCCAGGTGCGGCCGTTCTTTGCGACCACCTGCCCCACATCGTTATCCTCGAGCGCATCGATGAGATCGCCGAACTTGTCAGCACGGATCGATGGTGGCACGAGGATCTGACGTGACCGAGAGAACATCCCGCCGCTGAATTTCGTGAACCCGCCGAACTGGACCCCATTCGAGAATGTTGCGCCGGCCGCCTCCTGGTAGGCCTTTTCGTAGAACGGTCGCGCGTCTTCTTTCTTCGGATCGATGCCGGCATCATAAAGGCGCTTGCGCGCGATCGCGGCGGCCGCCTCGTCAAGTCGGTTCACCTCCGCAGGCGAAAACTGCAGGGCATCGCCGGCGATCGTCTGGGCAACCGGAATACGCTTCGTGTTCGGGATATCGGTATAGGCCTTGCCTTCCGGGCTTTTCCCATAACCGGAAATGAGATCGAGCGCCGCCTGCCTGTTACCGCCAGCAGCGACCAGGCCGCCGGAAAGAGCAACCGCCGGTGCAGTCTCGCCCAGTTCACGCAGTACCCGATTGGCATCACGGCCGGCCGCGTCCACGAGACCGGCAGCAATCGCCAGCCCCTTTGCCGGATCCGCCTTTACAGCCGCCTCAATCTGCTCGGCCTCGCCCGGGCGGAAATAGCGCGGCGAAACGCCAAAATGCTGTCCGGCGGCATTGGCAGCATTGATCCGCTCCGAAAAAGCGCCAGCAACCATGGCAGGATCCACGTCACCATCCAGTGGCAAGCCTTCCGAAACCGGCAGAACACCGAAGCGCTCGGCAACACCAAGCGGATCCACCTGCAGATCCTTTCGATGATCTGCAATAGCCTTGCGGGCAAAATCAACATCGTCAGACGTCGCATTCTCCCCCAGGATCGTCTTGACGGATTTTTCCACCTCCCCAATCGGCTGGGTTCGAATGGCGTCCGAAACCTTCATCCGCGTCAGCGTCGACGAAACGATTTCCTTACCGCGAGGGGCGGTTCCGGCATCGAGCTGGAACCTCGCAAGCTCATCAGCACCGACCGGTAGGCCACGGGCGATGCGCTTCGCCATGTCTTCGCCGCGCTTTTCGAGATCTGCATTCGATTTGGCATCCTGCGTCCGGCGAGCGCTTTCCGCCCCCGTCAAACCCTTGTCGATCGCATCCCAGTCATCGGCCGTCACGCCATCGAGGTTCCCGGCGGCATAGTCGCGCTGCATGTCCGCGCGCATCGTTTTGATCTGATCGGCGTTCATCGTCGCCGCCTGCCTGGTGTAATAACCCACCGTCAGATCGGAACGGCTCTTGCGCTTCGCCTTCTCCGCCTCTCCAGCGGTCAGGACACCGCGAGCCACGGCGCTGTCATAGTGGGCGTCGATCGTCGACTGCGTATCGGCAAGCGCCACACCAGCCGCGTCGTCATCCATTTTCAGGCCGGCGAGCTGCTGGCTTTTGCGGTTCTCGAGTTCGTCAACGCGACCGAGAAAATCGACACGGTTTGCGGCATCTGCCCGCTCTTTCTGATCGGCCCGCGCCTTGCTCAACAACGCCATCGAGCGTTTGTTGTATGCGGCAGTATACTCCGGCGCGATTTCCTCAAAAACATTGTCGCGCAGATCTGCGGTCAGATTTTCCTGCAGCGCCTTTTCGAGCATGGCGGGATCATCTTTGTAGGCCTCATAAACCGCCTGCTGATTTTGAACCATGGCAGCGTCGGCCATCTCGAGATAGGTGCGCGTGCCAGCCACATCATAGGCGCGACCGGCAGCTGTATTTCGTCGGGAGGGGCGCCATGTTCCCGGCTTTCCGCGCTCAATCACCACAGGCTCGCGAACAGGAGTAACTGACACCGGCCCTACGGAGGAAGAAGACGGCAGTTTGTCATAGGTTCCGCCACTAGGCGCGACTTTCGAGGTCCAACGCGAGGCAAACTGCCCTGCGGTCATATCGGATGTACCGCCGTTCAGGCGCACCGCATCGTGACCAACAACGTCGACGGCTAAGGCGTTGGGATTTGCCAGCAACTTGGAAGCCCCGCCAGCACCCTGCTGATGAGCAAGGTACAATTCGCCAGCGTTAGGCTCACGGCCGAGAGTTTTCCGCAGATGATCGCGATTGTCTCGCATGAGGCGCGCAGCTGCATCAGATGCCTGGGCCGGATCGAAGCGGTCACGAAGGCCATATTGCTTTGCCGTGCCGTCGACGAACTGAAAAAGGCCACCCGCCGACGAGTTTTTATTCCGGGCATATGGGTTAAAAGAGCTTTCGATACCCGCGACTTCCGTCAAGGCGTGGGGATCGACACCGTTCCGAACGGCAGCATCCGCGATCATCGTTCGCAGTTCTGCAGGCGGCACCTTCACGCGAACGCCATTTGACGTCTCACTCTCCTTATACCCACCACCCGAGATCTTAATGAGGCCAGGTGCATTCTCTAAGGCTTCTTTCCGAGACAGAGACGCTTCTCTTTTTTCGGCCTCTTGTAATGCCTGAGCACCGAAGTCATCCGCCATACGGGCAAGGCCCGCAGCCACCTTGCGTTCGAGATCTCCGCCCTCGCGCGAAACCGAAAGCAGCCCCTCACTCAAAAGGGGCTGCGCGCGGAATGGCTTGTAAGATACAGGATCCAGCCTTCTGTTTGTCATATTAGTACCCGTCTGCGATGGAAGTTGCACCCTTGAAACCGATCATTGCCGCATCGAACATGGCCGATCGCTTCGCACGCGACGCCCTCTTTCGATATTCGGCCTCACGCTCCTGCAGGCGACCAATCCGCGTCTGCTCCGTTCCGACATCAGACGTGATACCGAGATCCAGTTGCCGGAACGCGTCTTTTCGAGCCTGCATCGGCGTTCCGAAGGAAAGATCAACGCCGGACGCAGCATAGGCAACGTCCTGCTGCGCTATGCTGTCCATCGCCTCTTTCTTGAGAGCCGTGCGCCTCGTGATACCCTGCAGGGTTTCAAGCGGCACCTCGCGCGCAGCATCATCGGCGGCCGCATTCAATGCTTCCGCGTCGGCATTGCCGGCATTGATGGACTGGACCATCCCAAGAACAGTCGCCGTTCCCTGCAACAGCGATGACAGCGAAAAACCTGTCGCAGCAGGAGCCGCCACCCCTGTTGTCACTGCGCCGGTGGCGGCCCCTGCCGCTGCAGCACCGCCACCCCCAAAGATAGACGTCACAAAACTCGCCGCCAGCTCCATTACAGTTTCACCCCCGCGATATAATCCCGCACACGCAGCCGCCCGGGGCGAACCTGCGTAATTGTCAGTGTCGGATCCATGCAGACGCCGATGAGGCCGGAAACCGCGATATGACCCGTGAAATTCTTCTTTGCGGCAACCAGGTCATCGCTCATCAGCTGCAGCGGCACATTGCGCGCCGTTCGACCATTTGCGCCGATAGCTATGCTAGCGGTGTCCTCGAGATAAAGCCGAACAGACACCACCTTGCCGGGCCGTCGCACAACATCGTCATTCGGGAGAACACGCACGAAAGGCATGCATTCATGCAACGGCGCGGACCATATACCGACGAGCGCAGCCTTTCCTGCAATCTCGGTTTGCACCGAGCCCGCAGACACGACAAAGGCCCGTGGAAATCGTTTTCGATTTCAACCCAAACGGCGCGACCATTGAAGCTGGAAAGGCCGGAGATCTGCCCCGTCAGGTCAGTGACCGCAGACACAGTCAACTGCAGAACACTTTCTTCATCTTCAACAAGGATTTCCCGGGTGTACGCCCCGTTGCGCTCTACTGTCAGCCAGACACGGTCGAGACCATCAACGGAAATGTCATGAACTAAACCACCTTCGGCAACCGGCCACTCACTGGCCGCAAGCCTGATGTCCTGACTGACGTTCACGCCGCCGGAAATAAGCCGCCCATCTTCACGTAGGATCCAGAGGCGGTCAGCGGACATTCCGCCCCGTTTACGCTGCACCACCAGTTTCCGCACGTTGGAGACGATATCGTTGTTGAGATCGTTCACGGGATCGGGCTTGAAAGCCTCAGAGACGGCGTCATAGTCGGCAGAATAAAGAATGCCCCCGTCACGCGAGACGAAATAAATCATTCCACCCAGCAGAACAGGCTTGCAACCCTTCTTTGTGCCGATCTCTGACGCCTTCACCCAATTGAGGGGCTTTCCCCGCTCTATCGTCCGGTTAGACGCGAAATATTCCGCCCGGTTCGTAAAAACCACAAGGTACGTGGCATCGATCGCATACAGGACGGTTTCGGAAACTTCAGTTCGAAGCGCCTCCAGCCGGGCAGCGTTATCAGACTGGCTTTCAATGTTGAGATCGAAATACTCACCGATGCGTGACATGGCGATGGCGGCTGGCTTCGATCGAGGCGCGATGTAGACTGATCGATCCTGAAAATTCGTCATCGCTGCAAATCCGCCCCTGGTGACGGAAATCAAGGGTTCACCTGCCGTCTTGCCGATCGACGCGTGGGTGACGAGTGCCGATGCTTCCGATGTGTTGACTATCCGGGCATCGAAATCATATTCCTGCCCCTGCAGAGGGCCGCCGAAACGCACAACCAGCCGCCAGAACCGACCGCCGCCGCCGGCATTGGAAACCGTCACACCCGACGAGAAGCCGGGCAGAGCAGCAATCTTGCTCTGGATGTTGAGGCAGAACGCATCCCAGCCGCCGAGATCCGGAGCGCCGCCAAGGTTTGCCGCTTCCGTTGTATTTCCTTCGACGGTCATGGACACGGCGAGCTCCGGCACGCCTTCACCCCAACGAAAGTAAATGTCCCATACATCGTCCGTCTTTGCGTAATCACCGCCAAGATCAACGTCAGGAACAAATTCAAACGGCCAGGCACCCACAGTCCATAGCGCGTCATTCGAGGAATTCCGCAAAATTCTCAAACCCGAAAAAAGCGACGGATGAAAGATACCAACCGTGTTCGCTTCGCCATAGAATTCGAGATCCGGCAGCATTTCGGATGTGATTTGCGGAACGGCGACAGTCGCAACTTTAACCAGATCTTGCCGCCATATCTCGACCTGCCCCGCCATGAAATAAAGCGTATAGGAAAGCGCCGAGCTCACGGTGAGAGTGGTTTGAACGACTGGAGCCGCCGGAGCCGAGCCGACCAGGCGAGATCCGGGCAACAGCGTAAAACCGCTTTGCGGCACTGGCTCTACGCCAAGCATCCGCTTCGCACCGGAATAGTACTGTTTCAGGTTAACCTTGCCGAATAGGCTCTGCGCCAACTGGCCGGCATTCGCTGAGCTCTTGAGCTGTCCCGCAACGCGCGCCATCAGAATTCTCCATGCCAGGGAAGATAGGCGCGTCCACCGGTGTTATGCACAGCGGTCAGAGGGTCATTCGCAAGAAGCGGCTCGCCGATCGGTGCACTCGCCTTGTCCTGGGCCATCAACCGGCCGAACAATCCGCCAGTGCCCTCACGCGAAGGAGTGCCGAAAGCCTCAACAAGCTTTGCCTCTCGCAGATCCTGATCGGCCCAGACCGGAATGGCCAGATATCCGGAAAGTGCGATGACGAAGGCAGCACGGAAGGAAGGATCCCAGTAATCAGGATCGACCAGGACTTTGCAAAGAGACCAGGTGTCCGTCACATTCGCGAACAGCATCCCTTCCTCGATGGCAAAACACCGCAGTGGTGACGGCGATTGTCCGGCTCGATCCATGATCTTGAGAGGATTTCCGATGCGGTTGCCCGGCAGAGCGAAAGCATGCGACCAGCCATTGTCCGGCCTGTCGGCTAGGCGCGTGTTTTTGAAGGTCTTACGGGCGAAGGTCCAATCATGCATGCCGAAGACCTGGTCGACAACGCGTCTCCAGGTTGCCTCGATCTGCTCGGAGAGCTCCGAACCGTCGTCGATCGAAAACATGGGGCCAGCACCGATATCCGTCAGCGCCTCGTTGATGATCGTCGCCCTGTCAATTGTCATGACCACCGCCCGAAAAAAGAAAACCGTGGCCAGAGAATACCGGCCACGGTCCATCGTTGAGTGCGACGCGAATTAAGACGCGGCCAGACCACCATCTACGGCGACGGTGACGTTGCCGGTCGGCGGCACGGCCGTGGTTCGAAGCACCACGCGCGCCGTCGTACCGTTGATATCCGCTACGCAATCGATGATGCTGCCGACCGTCAGATTGTCACGGCTGTCATTGAAGAAACCGGCGGCCTGCACCTCAGCCAGCGTGTGGACGGTGGCATAGTCGAAAAACATGATCTGACGCTGGCCGGGAATGCTGATCGTGGTCCGGCGGCGCAGATCGCGGGGGCGATGAGCCATAGTCGTATCCTTTTCAGTTGAGACAGGAGGGCGAGCCGCCCGCGCGAAACGGGCGGCATGTCACATCAGGTCGGGCGAACCGTATCGTTGATTGCGAGGTAACGCAGACGCTTGACACCTTCCGGGAGGAGGCCGATGGCCGCGCCGGAAAGAGCCGTGTCGCAGAGAAGCGGCTTGCCGGCCTTGCCGATCCATTCGTTGATGTCCATCTGCTCTTTCGACCAGAAGGTTTCACAGCCAACGGCGGATTTCGTCCACATGAACGTATCGAGGTAGCCGGCAGCCCATTCGTCCTGACCTTCCACCCATTTGGCCGTGCCGTAGTTGAAATGCTCATCAGGCAGCGCCATGATATGGATGCCCTTCCAGGTCTTTTTGTCGACGATACCCGACTGAGCGAAGGGAAGATCCTTATCGCCCTGGTAGTCCTTGGAGGAGAATTCCTTGTACCAGCAAAGCTGCTCGAACCACATAAACGGGATGGGGTAGTAAATCTCCTCATCCGAGCCGACGCCACGAACCTGGGCGGCAGCACGATTGACGAAGGGAAGATCGATGCGCGCACTGCCGTCGCCGATCGTCTTCGGAACGGTCGGGCCGCCGCCCGGAATGTTGGCATTGCCGACGTTGCAGAACGCGTCGAGCGCATCGAATTTCAGGTTGTCGCGTTTCATTCGCACCGATTTGGCCATCGCGTCGGAAACTTCCGCCTGGTAAGACGGAGCCTGGCGCAGCGTGTCCTGGTTGCGAATGGTCGCTTCCGCCGTATAGTCGGAGGCCTGCAGGGAAACGACGTCGATGTCGAGCCCCTGCGGACGGACTTCCTCGATTGCGCCGGAAAGCTTGTACATTTTGATGCGGCCGCCCGCGATCGGGAACTTGACCGTACCGGCGACGTTTTCGCCGGTTTTCATGGTGCCGTCGAGAAATCCACCCTTGGACTTCAAACGGGTTGCGACGTCGTCGCGGATTTTTTCTTTGAACCAGGCTTCAACAGGCATGTGTGACCCTCAATTGGTGTGATGGACGAAATCACCGTGAGGGCCGATTAGCCGGGCGCTACTGGGTCCGGTGAAGGATAGCCAGCATGTTCCCCAGGTCGCTCCCGTCCGGTAGCAGGCAAATCATGCCAGCGGGCGGGAGCCGTTAAGTGCGTCAGCCGGGATAAACGCGTTTATAGTCGGCCTGCAGCTGGTCATAGGACGCGCGGTCGAAATCCTTGTGACCGACAGTGTTCTGCGGCAGAGCCCCGCGCTTGGCCAATTCAGCCTTTGGATCAAGACCACCGGAGCCACCAAACTGCATGGCAGGGCCGCCACCCTGGCCACCGCCGACAACGCCACGCATCCACTCAAACACGCGATGCCCTTTCGCGCTGTCCCCGAGCATCGCCTTGGCAAATTCGACGTCATCTTTCGCAAGGCCGCCGTTTTCGGCGCCCTTGGCGGCAACGCTATCGAGGAACGCGTAATTTTCGTTCATGCGCTTTTCGACGGCCTGGCGCTGCTCGGCCTCCGGCAAGTGCTTGGCAACATCCGGAACGAGGGCGGCCCGCTCGGCCTTCTCGTCGACAACCGGCTCCATCAGGCCCATTTCAGACGAGACGGAGAGGAACTGCTGAACCATGCCCTGGTAAACAGGCAAAGGAACCTTGTTATCGAAAGCGTACTGCTGCATGCGCGCCGTCAAAGGATCGCCTTTCAGCGTTTCCAGATGCGGCTTAATCGCTTCCGGAATGTCGCCGGAAAACTCCGCATAAGCCTCAGCCGTCGCCCCAACCTTGTTTGCCGCGTCGCGGTCTCGATAACCGTCGAGCGCCTTTTTCATGTTGTCGATCGTCTCGGTGTTGCTCTTGCCAACAAGATGATCCGCGATGCCTTCCGGCTTGTAGATATCTCCGGCGGGCGGAGACGGTGCGCCCGCCGGAGGAGCGACAGCCGATGGAGGCGGCTGCGCGCCCGCGTCGGCGGGAGGAGGAGCCGACGCGGAAGAACCTGCCGGCGGCGCAGCTGCTGCAGCATCACCGCCACCGCCGCCACTGCCGCCCGCGTCCGAGTTGAACAGCATCAGGTCAAAAAAATTGATGCCGCCTAAAAATCTGCCTTTCATGATCCAGCTCCATTCTGGTTTTGAGATTTCGATAAGAGTTTTTCGCCATGACCAATGGCCGCGAGGATCGCCTCGCCGACGCCATTAATGCCCTGCCGTGTTGCCGTGTTGAGTGCTGTTTGCTCGAAGGTCTGGCCGGTCGAGCGCAATGGCATGCGAAGGGTGATATCCATCATCCATTCGAACATGGCCCGGCCTTCAGGCGTGTGGTAAAGCCCATACATAAATTTGGCGACACCTTCCCGCGGCTGCAGTGGCGCATCCTGCAGCTGCGGCCTAAACAGGGCCTCGAGCCCTTCCCAGCCGTCGCCGTCATCCGTAAGCCGCTCGAGCAGATCCATAGGCTGAGCGGCGCGCTCCGGAAGAAATGGACCTGACATCAAGCAGCCCTCCGCATATCCGCCACAGCGAGATCCTTGATCGCGCCCGGAGCCTGCTTTGCCATTTCGGCCGCCATCATCGCCTGCATCTGCTGGCGACGTGCATCCTCGATCTTGAGGAGCACCTTTTCCTTTTCCGCGTCGTCAGGGATCAGATCCTTGTCGATCTGCAAGCCGTCGGCGATCCGCTCCATGACCTTGTCCTGGTTCAGATAGAGCTCGCGCTGCTCGGGACCGGCAAAGGCCATCACCATATCGTGGTAATTGGCGATCGAGGCGATGCGGTCCGCATTGAGCGCAGCCTGCATCGGCGAGCGGACGTTCACCGAAACCAAAAGGTCATCCACCTGCTGGATCCCGGGCAGCATGCCGAATTCCATCAGGATCTCTGCAGCTCGCGGCACAACAACCGGCATGATCTCGCGGACCAGGCGGCCGAATGCGCCGATGTGAATGTTTGCACGCTGCTGCAGACGGGCCGTCATTTCGGAGGCGGAACGCGGCGTGCCCTCATATTCCGGCAGGCGCGTATCGAACATGGCCTGCTTGATCTGGCCCTGCAGATCGCCGATGAGCATCTGGGCAACGTTCATGCTTCCCGACGCCGGATCGAGGCGCTGCACGTCCGGACCGAGAACGCCGCCCGTCGATTGCATCGCCCAGAACTGACCCGGGGCCATCTGCACGGTGTTCGGGTTGAATGTGCCGCCGGCGCGGTAACCCCAGATACCCAGCATGTTGATCGCGGCGCTTTTCAGAGCAAGCTCTTGCGCCTTGTTCAGCGTCTTGATCGTCGGCAACGCAGTCAGGATTACGCCACGGCCGTAAGCCTCGCCGGGCACGCGGTAATAGCGGGGAATGGCAATCGGCTGGGTCCGGTAACGCTCATGCGTCACGAGACCCAGTGCGTTATCGATGCGCGCGCCGAAGTGCCAGCCACCACCCGGCTGACGATCCGCCCACCAGTCCTGGTAAACCAAAATCTCCTCAGACGGGCGGGTTCTCGCCAGCTCCTTGAAGTTGTCAGGAAACCGGCCCTTCGACCAGGCGTCAACGATCTGGTCGCGCCGAAGCGTCTGCCGCCACGACACCAGGTTGACCCGGCCGAAAGCATCGGTCGATATCGCCAGCTGGTCGAAGGGAATGCAGGCAAACATGATCGGGTTGCTGGGCGTACCTTTGACCGGCAACAGCGCGCCAGTGCCCACGGCCAGATCGATGCACATTTCGTGAATGGCAGTATCCCAGTCACCCGCCAAGAAAAATGGGTGAATGAGGGTCGAGACCCGCGACAGTTCCCGGTTGAACTGCTTTTTTCGCTGTCCTGCAGCGCCATCGCGGCGAGAGGGCCAGCCTCGAGCTCGAATGTGGACTGGCCGGCCGGGAAGAGATCGCGCTGCAGATTGCCCGCGAAATACATCGCCGACATTGGCGCGGTCATATCGAATAACCGATCCGGCCCGCGCGCCTTGCCATTCGCGCCGCCGCTGGGCCGACGCATCGGCACGGCGAAATCATAGGCCTCCTGGTAGATCGGCGTCCAGTGAGAGCGAGCGCCCCAGGTGTTATCAACGCGGGTTTTCAGAGCCTGGACATCAACGTTGAAATCGCCATCCATCAGGCAAGCACCGCGCTGGATCCGCCGGCGTCAGCGCCACTGTCCTCAAACAGACGGCGGCCACGGGGCGCGCGCCGCGTGGCCGCCACTGCCTGATTGTTCCGGTTCGCTTCCGCAAGCTGCCGATCGTTCGCCACCTGCTGCAGCTGACGGCTCTTTTCCGCCTCCTGCTTTGCGCTCTTGTCCGACCCGCCGAAAAGTCCCTTGACGATCTGGCCCATGCAACTCCCCGTTCAAAATCCAAAGGGTTCCGCCCAGGTGCTGGAAGCCGACGAGGCGCGCCATGCGCACACCGCTGGGGTTGCTTTCCGTCACATGGGTTATGACGGTTCGATTTTGGGCCAGAGCCGTCAGCGTCAAATGCGCGATACGGACGAGTTCGCGCATATACGCGCGGGCGGGCGGGCGAAGCGCCAGACAGAATTCCCATCGCCCCTCACAATCCGGGACGAGATAAGCAATGGCCAACAACTCATCACCGGCATGAAGCGAGACACTTTCGCCGTTCGAACGCTGCCAGATCGCTGCCTTACGCGCGAGCGCGCGCCCGCCCGCGCACGCGAGGCAATCAAGCCAGGCTGCCGGACTGGCGACGGTTACACGTCCCATACGCTGAAATCTCCCGGGCGCTGCGGCTTAGGCTGATTTCGCAAAAGCCGCTGCTCATGCAAGCTGACGACGCCGGACGGCAGCACCGAATTCGCGCCGTGCGCGACAACGTTGGCCAGGCCGATGTACCCGAGCCGCCGGTATTGTTCAGCATCATGCGGATGCGAGTAAGCGTTTTTGACCACGGCAAGCTTATCGGTTCCGCCGATCGTCGCCTGTTTCGTGAGCTTGTAGTGAGCAGCGAAGCCGCCCAGGATCATCTTGCAGCGCGGATCGACGAGGTAACCCGGCACCCGGCCATCAATCATGGTGGTGAGACCCATTCGCACCGCATCCTGTCGTACCCCGGGCTCGTTAGATGGGGCGGGCAAAATGGGAAAGCGCAGCGTTTTCTGGACCGTCATGGCGAAATTCATTTCGTCGGTCTCCTTGTCGCCGCCGTAGAAAATCGCCGGGTCGCCATAAATGCCGATGATCGGCAGGCCCGAAAACTGGCTCATCAGCAATTCCAGCAGCATCAACGAAAACCGCGTCGGCCCCGTGCCGGGTTCCGTGACGAGCTCGGCCAGCAAGCGTTCCTGCCCGTTCGCCTGCGGCTGGCCGATGGTCGCCGATGGAGAGCCGCCGCCATCGATGCCGATCGTGATGCCACGACCTGGCGTCGGCGCAAGCGGCTGATCCGCCTTGTGGATTTTTTCGTTGTACTCAGGATAGACCGGCTTTCCGTCCTGGGCGTAACCGGGGAGCCCATGCACCATGCGCCGAGACAGGTTCTCCGACATGGCGCGCAGATCCATTTCGTAAGCCGAGCGCGGGCGGCCGACACGGTTTTCCGCCCCATCGTCGAGACCACCAGGCTGACGGAAAAAATTATAGGCCGGGTTCTTCTTGTCGGGATCCTCCCACCCGACCTCTTTGAGCAGCGGATGATCGACGTCGGGCGGGTTCATATCGCCCCAAAACATGCGCGGCAGGGTGATTTCGGTGTCGTCGACCGTCATCCCCATCCGCCTCATCGCCTCGCGGCCGTCGCGCGAAACTCGATCGAGCTCGGAAGGCGCGATGTCTTTCACTGGCGGATATCGGCCGGTACGCATGAACAGAGCGCCCGGGACTTCCGGGCTCATCATGTCGACTTCGTTCCCCCAGGCCATCGAGACCTCATAGCCTTTGACGAACTGCATCACGTTGCTGTCAGCGATCGCGCCCGTCTCGAGCGTGAATTCAACGATCACCTTATCCGGACCGCGCCAAGCTTCCCAGACCAGATGGTGGCGGACCGGGCGATCCTGCCCGCCCTCATACCCCTTGTCCGGCCGCTGCCAAGGGTGACCGACCGGAAACATTTCGTGCCAACTCGCCAACGCCGTTCGGGCGAAATCGCGATACGTGTCACGAACGCAGATCAGCTTCACGCGCACGCGCCCGTCCCTGCACACGGGCATGTACGAGGCCGCGAGCAGCGGCCCCTTGATGCAACTGGCGACGGTCTTTCCGGAGCCGGCCGGCCCCATGATGATATCGATCGGCCCCCGCGAGTGAATGAAAGCCGCGCCCACCGGACCCGGCGGCACATACCGCGCAACATCGATATTTCCCATGACCCAGAAACCCTTTCGAAACCCATAGCCCGCGCGCCCGCGCCCGCTCTCGTTCCGGAAAGATTAATTTCGCCGCGACGCCGTTCAGTCGGGCAATGGCCAAAAGGGCAGTGTGTGTGAGGCGACACACCCATAGGGGGTACTTCACTTTCAATTTTCAAACCGAAGTCGCGGGCGTATGCCCGCGTCCGCATGAGCCACCCCCACCACGGGCGGGAGGCCAGCCGGTTTTCCGCGCACGCGAGGCCGGAAACCAAACCTGCCTACTGATTTACGATCAGTTGCGGCATCAATGATTTCAGATGGTTATCTATAGATATGTCGCAAGCCCTCGAAGTCGCACGAACGGACATTGATTTCATTGATCTTTTTCGCTCGGTGCGTCTACCCGCGTCAGGTCCAGCGCCGCGCCTTCGGCTGGCCGTTCGGTCGGCATTTCGCCGATGAACATGACGCCGAGTTTGGTTTCCTTGACATGGACTTCCTGCGGTCGCTTGGCATGGAAGAACGGCATGAGCTCGGCGTTGGCATCCTCGATCATGTCGTATGCCTTGCTCATCATCTTGAACACCTGGTCGCGGTCGAGCACGCCAGTCCGCACCGCCGCTTCCATCGCCTGTTCTGGCGTAGCACCTTCGAAGGTCGGGAGACAGGCCAGCTCGGCGGCAAGCGCCACCGGATTGGAGTTGGCCAGGTCAGCGAGGTTCAAGGCCGGATCGCGATAGCCCATGGATAGCAGGTAGTTCGCCAGATCGGTGGAACGGCGGTTCTGGGAGCCTTTCGGCCTCCCCCTCGCCCGCTTGGCGGCATCCATGATTGACGCGACGTGTTTGACCGGACCGGCGAATAGGCAGTTCTCGCCGTCAGGATCGGCAAGCAAGAGGGATTGCTGCGCGGGTTCCTCGCGCTCGCCCGCGATGGACTGGGCGAGGCCGGCCATGACAGTTTCCGTCATCGCCGCCATCGATCCGACTTTCGCGGCGCGCTCCGGCGAAATTTCCGGCGGCGTGTGTGCCACTTGAAGCCCCTGATTTTGCTCGGTTTCGTCGCTCACCAGCTATTTCCCTATTTGTTTATTCCGGTTACCGGATGCGGCTTTCGCCAACCGGTGGTAACCGATTTTCCAACCGCATTTCCGCAAGAAAAACAGGAACATATACCTACCGGTTACCCGGTTACCATCAAATCACCATCTACGCGTATACACGCGCGCGCGTAAAAGGGTGCAATATATGGGTAACTCGCCAACCGACATTACAAGCCTCTGATTTTGTTGATTTATCGCGGTTACTCTGCCGCCAACCTAATGGTAACTGCTGGTAACCACCCGCACCCGGCAGGGCAGACAAGCCCCGCAACGTTCACGCTATGACGCATTCCCCCGTGTTAAGTGCCAGCGCCGGGATTTTCCCCGGCATATCGTGGTGAGCGGCCACAAGGCTGGAGCGAAGCGGAGGCATAGGCCGTGAACAGGCTGCAACGGCAGGCGCTGGCACCGTCCGCGCCTCACTTGCTCCAACCTCTCGTAGCGATTGGCCACGGCATTCCTTTTCTCGTGTCGCCTCTCTCCAATCGCAGTTCAATGCGGCGGCGCGGACACCGCTTTTAAAGTCACGGGGCGGGGGTGAAAGAGTTAAATGCGAGGGGCAAAGGGCGCGGGAAAATGACGCAATAAGGACAGGGTGTGGGTTAACGAATGTGAATTGATGTTCTCATTCTGTTCTGGTAATTCAGTCGCCCATGGTTGAGACGATCGGAGAAGCATTCAACGCGGATTGGCAGCTGTTCGCACGCTGTGTGGACGGTCGTGTGGATCTCGGCCACGCGGCGCTGAAATGCGAATGGCGCTATGATCTGGACATGATGACGCTGGTTGCGACACGCGGCCGGGATTTCCCGCTGGCAAGCATCGCCCGGCAGGCTGCGCTGTCCTCGATGCGGCAACCGGCGCATCAGCGTGACATTCGTTCTCCCAGGCGACAGGAAGGCCGAGCGGCCGCAACGGCCGATATCACGCTGGTAGAAATAGAAAGGCCCGCCGGATCGCTCCAGCGGGCCACATGGCAGGGATGTGCCGAGCGCTAATGCAGCCCCAGCAATCGCATGTTTCTGTCGCGCTGCAGGCGGCCCTCTGCCGCCTCCTCTTTCCATCGCAGCTCGGCCACGATGCGCGGCATGGCGGCATTGAGGCGGGCAAGGGCGCGGGCGTAGGACCATCCACGCGACACGGCGCAGCCGCCCTCGTCCAGCCGGCCGTCATCGCACCCAAAACCGCCCTCCATGTGAGCGGCGTGATACAGCGGGCAGAAACGGATATCAGCGTGAGGGCAGCGCTTCTTCATCCCGAGCTATCCATCCAGGCATCATAGCCGGCCAGATCGACGAGCGTGACGGTTTTGGCCAGGCGGTTGATCTTCACAGTCTTGTCGGCCTTTGAGAGCTCGCGCGGCACGATCGTTTGAGGAGCCTGTTTAAGCGCCAGCGTCCAGCCGCCATGATTGAATTCGCTATCTGCGAAAACACGGTTCAGGTTGTCGTCAGCGTGCGGGATCGCCAACGCATACCCCCTGCAGGGCTTACCCTTCTCGCGCAGGCCGAGACCGATCAGCGCCAGGCGGGCGCGGGCATCCTCGATGAGCATGTCGGAACGCTGGTCATTTTCCAGCGCCTCAATGATGCCGCCCACCGTCTGCCGCTCGCCGGCCTTGTAGGCGTCCACTTTCGCGCCCATGATCTTTTCAATGACTTCCTGCCATTTAGGCATCTGTTCGGCTCTGTCGGCCGACGTTGCGGCCTCGAGCGTTTCCACCAGCATATCGATATCGAGGCGAACACCATCGGCCGTTGGATCCTGATGCATGCCGGCATCGACAAGCCCCTGCTCTCCCACCAGGAGCTCGGCACAGGCCAACACCGTGCCGTAGGTATCGATCGCGCGCGGATCCAGTGCAAGGCGGCGATCGGAAAGTATCTGCCGCCACTTCGGCAGGATATGCAAATGGAAATCGTGATATCCGTCCATGATCTGTCGGAGGATCATACGGCCCCACTCTTCCTTGATCAGCGGCTGCTTGGCGTTGGCGTCTTTATCGAGCGCATTGAGGTTCAGAATGATCATGCGGGTGCGGTCCTGGACGCCAAGGTGTGGATGCAGGATCGCCGAGAAAATGAAGCTCGAGCGCAATTCGAATTCTGTGCCGTCGCCGTTCGCACCGCCGCGATAGCCCTTGGCACCGGAATAGGACTGGCGGGCAAGCTCGATGATGGCCTGCTCTTTCTGGCCCTGCGCCTTGCGTTCGAATTCATCGACTGCAACCGGCCGGCTGTCCTGCCGGATGTTCTGATAGATACCGGCGGCCGTTGTGTTGGCGGTCGAATAAAGCGCGGATCCGAAAAGCGCCCGCAGGATCCCGTGCAGGGTCGATTTACCCGTGCCGGCACCACCCATTGTGAACAGGATCGGGCGCACGTCGAGTGCGCCGGAGAGAAACGCCGAGCCGACCCAGCCCAGGAAGAAAATCGGATCGATATAAGGCCGCTCCCATTTCCAGCTCTGCAGATCCTGCAGGATGATATGCGCCGGGCTGTCATTGACGCCGATATGCGTCTGCCAAGGGTGCAGGGTGTCGTTGTCCTGGGCGTAGAAATAGCCGTCATAGTCGCCGGGCTTGGCCGCCTGCAGCTGCCAGTCGATCGCGCGCTGATCCCTGTCGGCTTTCACGTCGACGGAAAACAGGTGCTTGCCGCTATGCCAGATGAATTTGTCCTGCGCCTTCCAGCCGCCACGGCCGCGCACATTGTTCTGGGGATCGAACAGGCCCTTCCGGCCGGCCTCGCCTATGATCGCTGTCCAGGCCTGGTCGCGTTGCACGCGCTCGACCTTCGGCGGAACATAACCTTCGCTGCCGGGTTCGCCCTTGGCTTTCGACCAAGCCGGCCATGCCCAGAACACATAGTTCACGAACGGGGAGAAAATCCGCAACAGCGTGGGCAGATCGTGGCGGGTAATCTCCTCGAGCTCGCCGATCGCGTTGATGACATAGATCGTCTCACCCTTCTTGCCCAGAACAGTAATCGGGCAATCGGGCGGCATGTTGTGGTGCGGCGCACCTTCCCACTGGCCGGCCTTGATGCCGTTGCGCAGTAGGTTGGCGTCCGGATCGAAAAGCTCTTTCTTCTCGTCCAGCACCTGCTGCGCGTCCAGGAACTGCGCGCGAATGCCTTGGATACCACCCTGAATTTTCGGTTTTCTTGCCATAACTGCCCGCATGAATGAGAGGAAGCCGCCGCACCGGGTCGCAGGCGCGGCGGGTAGTGTTTAGGCCGCGCTGACGATCATCCAGTCTTCGGCAAGCATATCGGTTTGGGACGCCAGCCACGGCACGAAAGAACCCGTTGTGGTGAACATGTCGATATGAGGGAGGTAGTCAAAAACAGTACCGACAGGCACGCCTGCCTTGGCCAGCGGCCGGCCCTCGTCGACGGTCAGCCCGGTGGACCCCGGCACTAGGACGAGGAACATGTTTTTGCCATTCCAGCCGGCGCGCGCGACACGATGGCCAGATTTCAGCGCTTCGACCGCATGGCCGAAGTTCATGCAGGTCACCGGCTTGTATGCGCTCTCAAACACGTCCTTCGGCGACCATGAGATATAACCGTCGCTGTATTTCACAGCGTAGCCGCTCTGACCGTCCTTTTCCTGCGGCCAGGCTTGCACTCGTTTCGTCCCATAATAATCCTGCGTCACTGCATTTCTCCTTGTGGTGGCCCGGCACCATTACCGGGCCTGTTGATAGGCAGGCTCAGTGGGTGGCCATCGGATCGTCGACGGTCTCCATCGTGGTGTCCTCGATCGGCACGGGTCTGGGCGTCGGCTTCTCGGCCGCCAGATCCTCGAGGCGCTTCTTTTCAACCGCGGCGTAATCGTCGAGATCAAGCAGAACGGCAATGAAAGTTTTCAGGCCGATATGCTCCGCCGGCGTCAGCTCGGCCGACTGGCGATGCTTGGTGATGACGAGCTGCTGCGCGAGGATTTCCGGAGTGGCGCGCCGGCCGATCTTGCGGATGAAATCCTGCAGATCTTTTGCTGCCTCATAAGAGAACGCCGAGCCCTCAAGCGGAGCGCCGCCAGTAAGGATCGCGCCGATGACCTCGATGTTGGCGTGCACGCTGCGGAAGGCATCATCTGCAACATGCATGATGATGTCGTCGGGATTGCATTTCCGCCAGAATTCCGGGTCAAGCTGACTTGCCGGAAAATTCTCCGGCGTATAGGCCCCAGCGAAAATAGCCGCATCATGGATGGCGTCCGTCAACGCATCACTATGGAGAGGTGACGCGCTGGCCAGTTCACTTTTTTCGTCGTCGTATCGGAACGTGAGAACCGGCCCGCTAGAAGGCTCTCCGGTATCGAGATCGACGACAGGAGTTCCGTCCAGGCACTCGGCGTGGCAGGTTCCCATTTCAATATCGATCGCGCACATATCATCCGGCTTGAAGAGAACATCGCAAACCGGGCAGCTATCAGCTTCCGGAGGCGCTTCGCTGCTGGCCGGGCTGCCCTCCGGATCCAGCGCCGGCGCAGCGGCCGCCTTTTCCCGCGCATGCTCGAGGGCGGCATAAAGATCGTGAATGATCTCGACCGGATCATTCGCCGGTGCCCAGTCCTTGAAAGGTCCGTCGTGTTCCCGGATTACCTCAATGGCCTTCAGGAAACTTTCGCCGACGCGGGCATGGCAATAAGCTGAGGCAACCGCTTCGACGCTGGTGAACCCAAAACGATTGAGCGCGGCTTTCAGATCATCCGAGATACCGGCGACGTTGCCCGAGCTTAACGAGCCGCTCTTCTCATCATGGCGTAGGTAAAGGCGTCCATTGCGTCGCTGCAGACGCGACTGTGCTCCTTCGCCGCCTTCATCATCTTCTCTTCCATCGTTTCCGGAGGCAGGATTTCCCCCTCCAACACTTCCGGCCTGGTCGTTGGCTTCTCCGGAAACGGGGACGTCCTGCCCGCCATCCGCTGCACCATCAGCGCTTGCGTCGCCGTCATTTTCGATTGGTCCGGAACCGGATCCATCGCCGATATCGCCCGAAACGATTTCGCCGCTGGTATCGGCTGTTTTGGCGTCAGCGCCTGGTGTTGCGCCTTCGCCGGCTTCCAGCCCCGATAGCTCTTGCCGCCCGCCATCGCTCAGCCCCTTGCCTTCTGCAGCGCCGTCGACGCCATTAGTTCCATCCACGAGCGGCGCGGTGTCCAAGGCCGCGCTGTCAGCTGATAGAGCTGCGCCTGCAGCATCGATCTCAGGCGCATTTCCGCTTGCTGCCGACGAAGTTTTGTTTCGTGTCCTGCTTCCATTGGTCTGCCCTTTACGTTTCGACATGCTCTTTCTCCTTGTGGTTACTCCATGCCCAGCGCGGCCATGTAGGTCTGCAAAATCGTCTCCTCCTCAATCCGCTGATTGGGATCCTTGGCGCGAAGACGGACGATGGTTTTGATTGCTTTTTTGTTGTAGCCGCGCCCGTGGGCCTCGTTGAGAACATCAGCCTTGTCGGCATTGATGGCCTTGCCCTCCTCCTCGAGGCGCTCGAAGCGCTCGACGAACTGGCGCAGCTCGGCGGCCGCAACGGTCTCAGAAGCTTCAATGTTGTGACCGATCTCGCTCACGAACTTGCCTCCGCACGATCGAGGCGCTCGATTTCGGCGATGAGGAGCGCGGCCGCGCGAACGAGATCTGCACGCCGGTCTTTCGGCTTCCACCAGGTGCGGGACCACGGCCACATGCTCGGGACGTGATTGCGCTCCTCCTCAAGTATGCGAACATCATGGGTCATCGCAGCACGCTGGGCGTAGGCAACGGCCGCTTTGCTCAACTCGAAATTCGTGTGACCGTCATCATGCACGTTGCCCCAGCCTTCCGCCTCGATCTGCCGGCGACGTTCCGCCGTCACATCGAGGGCGGCTTTCGAGAACCAGCTATGTTCTGCGGCCGCTGCGGGAGCGGGATCTGTGTCGCCGACCGGCGCATCAAGATACGGTTTTGCCAAAGCTAGCCCTGTCTCAACGTCGCCTTCGTCGACGCCATCACCGCCCTGCTCAAGAACTTCGTTAGCGGCATGATCGAGCATGCGATGAACAGGCGTCGTGCCATCCTCGCTTTCGCGCTGCAGCTGCCACACCATTTCGCGGGAAAAATCCCGAAGATCTGTAATGTGAAACTCTTGCGGCCATTCCGGCGCGTTCTGGACGGCCCAGGCCATCAGCGCGACGCCGATCGATATGGACAGAACGCCGTTCTCCGCCTTCACGGCCAACAACTGCCCGGCACCATTGCCGAATTTTTCATTCGTCATCATCTTCCCCTTTCATCAGGTCGTTGAAATCTTTGCCCAGGTGGCTGGTCATCTCGGTCAGCGGCTTGTCCGCGCGCGAAAGCTCCTCCATCACCCGTTCGAATTGCTTGACGGCGGTTTTCTTTTCCCAGTCATTGTCGCGGGCAACGATGATGGAGCTGACGCATGGCAACCACACTGGGGCTGACGCCATGGCGCCGAGCGACCCGGCCGCCCACACGCGGGCTTCGGGAATGGCAAGCGCAAGAGAAAGCCCGTCTTCGACGCCTTCGCAGAGGATCAGCGGAAAAGGCCGCGTGGCAGTTTCCGGCGGCTCGCCTTCCGGCCCGTGACTGATGCGGATCATCGCGCCGCGCGCCTCGCCGAACATAATTTTTGCGGTTTCATCGCCGGTCACCGGCAGCTTTTGCGGCCCGAGCGGCGAAAGGAATGTCATGTGCACGGCCGAGATCTGGCCGGTAGGCATCCGCATGGCCGAAAGCACGGCCGGAAACTTCGGGCCGTCCTGCACCTTGATGCGCCGGCCGTTTTCATGGCGGAACTGTGCCCGCTTCCAATATTCCTGGGCGGCCGAGAAACGGAATGTCTGCATGTCGCGGTTCGGAATGTCGTCGATCGGGCAGCCGCGTGCGGCGAAGTATGCCCGGGCATGGGCTTCGGCCGTCGATCGCGCGCCATCCTGGTAACCGCTGTTCCAGACCTGCTCGGCCTTACCCATGCGCTTGAGCCGGTCGGCTTCCGCCCGGGCCTCTGCCTTGCGGCGCTCGTCATCGGCCCGGCGCTTCATGTCCTGGCGCTGCTCGGCCGTCATCGAGCGCAGCCCGAGAAAATCACGCGACCAGTCCATGGCCGCGCGGAAATCTCCGCCAGTCAGATACTGCACCAAGCCGAGAACATCGCCCTTTTCGCCGGTGCGCCAATCCTTCCAAGCGCCGGGATCTCGATCGAGCGCGATCTTGAGCTCCGGCGTCTGGTGGAAATCATTGGTGATGGGATTGTGAGAAACCCAAAGCCGCCCTTCCCTCTTGCCGGTGGGCAGCAGGCGCTGGCATAGGCTTTCGATGCGGTCTTTCAGCGCCTGTTTGATTTCGGAGGTATCGGAACGGTTCATGCTGCGACCTCATTGAGAATGTCGCCGCCCCATTGATCTGCCATCGCATCCGCAATCCCAGGGAAAAGCGCGAACGCTCATGACCGCTCTTTCCCTGATGGAAATAATATCGGTATGGCTGACCCGCCCGGGATCCGGAGCGGCGAATGCAATATTCAGGCTCGGGAAGCTGAACTACCTTGGTTGGAGAAAGAGCCGGAAGCCCTTTCAGCCAAAGGCAAACTTTCTTCTGAAGCGGTTCGCCGAACTGCCAGGGCGCTATGATCTGGGCGGGCGGCAGGTAACCGACAATTCGCCTCTTGGCGTGGCGGTGCATGACGGGGTTTTCAATGGCAATTCGGGCGATAGGTGCGTTCCAAAAGTCCGAAAACAATGTCGCAGCTTCGTCGAGCTCGCCCCACATTTGCTCGATCGTCTTGCCCTTTGGCGGAGTGGTTAGCCAGGTGATACCGGCATTACAAAGACGGGTGCATGGCGGATGAGCGACGATGAGCAAATCCCAATCGTCATTGAGATAATCGCGAGCATCGCCGATGATATGCCGGTTGCTTCGATCATCTGCGGGCAGGAGATCACAGGACCACGCATCGTGCCCGCGCGCCGCAAAAGCGCGCCGCACCGTTCCCGAATATTCGCAAGCGACAAGAACGCGCATCGGTCTGATTGGTGCAATCGTCACGCCAGCTCCTCCTCTTTCGGGAGGTCCACCAGCAGATTGCGGAACACATCGAGACGGCTTTCATCCAGCGGCCGGAAGCGGGTCGATGCGAATGCCGGTTCGCGCAGCGAGCCGTCAATGTATGGAACTGTCGGATTGACGATCTCACGCAAAAGCAATGGGAGTGCCGTTCCGCTGCCGTCAGCCAAATTTTCCGGCGGATGAACAGAGCGGAGTGTATATACAACACCCTTTTTCGGAGTTGTGATGCCGTGGCGGACTGCCAGTTCAATCTGTTGCGGCGTATCGTAAGGGGAGACACACACCACGCGCATGCCCGGCTTGAATTCCCAGCTCATGGCGAAATCTCCCCCATCTGGATGGATTTGTAAGTCAGCCAGTCGGTGCGGCCGCGCGCGGAATTGCAGCCCTTGCAGGCCACGGCGAGGTTGTCGCGGTTGCCGCCGCCACCATCGGCACGGCGCTGCAGATGCTCCAGCGTCACGCGCCGGTTCGGCACCTGATTTTTCGGAATGTTGAGCCGTTTCGCCTCCGCCGCGCTGGGCGTATCGAGGCCGGCCATGGGCTTTTCGCAGTAGCAGCAAAGGCCGCCCTGCCGTTCCCAAAGCAAATTCCGGATACGATCTTTCCGCGCGTTCCCGTTCATGACTGAAACGCCTCCTCGACATAGGCCAGCGCCGCCTCGATCTCCGGCCGCTCGCGTTCGTCGCCGAGCTCTTTCAGCAAAAGCGAAACGGTGGCCTTGCTCACGCCAAGGGCGCGGGCCATGTCCGCCTGCGGGATATCGAGGTACGTTACGGTGATGTAGATCGCGAGCCGGCGCAGCCTGGTTGCCCGCATCCATTGTTCGTCGGCCGTCGCGCGCCTGGAAGGATCGGCGGCGAGGATGAAACCCGGCTGCACATTGGCCTTGTGCGCCACCAGCGCCACAGCTAGGCGATAAGACCGGATGGCAGAGGAACGCTCCGGAAACCGCAGTTCCAGATCCCTGCCCTTCGCCTCGAGATCCCGCTGGCGTTTCAGCTGCGCGATCGCCAGGCGCACGCGGTTGACGGTGCGCGGCGTGAGCGGCCGGATCCCGGTCCGGATAGCGTATAGATACCGCGATGCGACGCCGGCGGCGCGCAACACCTCGCACTCGGCGAGCCCTGCGGATTTGATCGCCAGATCTATTTCGGCGACAGAATTCATTATCAGCCCCTGCAAGCAAAGGCCGGACGCAATACAAACCGGCGTGGACATTTCAGACGAGCGCCACCAGTTCGGGCGGCTTGCTGGTCGCGGTTTTTCTGGGCCTCGCGGTGTTCCGCGAGACCGGACAAGGTCAATTCGCCGCCCTTCGAAGGCGCGATGTAGATGGAAACGAAGCCGTCACGGCGCATGTAGAAGCAGAATTGCGCCCCCGGCCATTCGCGCCGCTTCGCCTCTGCAGCGAGATCGTCGATCAGTTGCAGGTGAAAGGCGCGGTTCTCGGCAAACTCCGCCGGCGGCTTGCCGCCCATGCAAACCATAGTGTCAGTCAACCCCAGTTCGTCGGCGTTTTCGTCCAGCTGCTGGATCCAGTCTTCGGCAAGGATCATGGCGCCACCGGCAGGTTCTTGCGCCACTCGAAAAAGCCGAGCTGGCCGCGCACCGGAATGAAATCAACCGGCCGGGCATTGCGGATGACGAAGCCGTATTTGCCGACGAACCATGCGCTTTCGCTGGATCGCACGCAGTCGACGATCTCGGCGACGCCTACGATGCCTCCCAGATCAACAGGTGGATCGTAGCTCATCGGTCCGTCGGTCGACCGCATGAGGTGGCCCAAAACAGGATGAACGCCTGCCTCGAGATATTCATGGCAATCGCGGTCAAGCCTCTTGCCGGCATGGATCGCCACCCAGCCGCGCGTTATGGTAGGCCAGTCGCGGTTCTCAATATCTTTGTGCCCGTTGACGATCAGCCAGGCCCACGGCTGCATGATCGAAAGGGCGAGTTGAGGGAGCTCGCTCATTGGCGCGTCTCCGGGTCCTGAATTTCCTCGAGCACCGCGCGCTTTTCGCTGATGAGCTCGGCAAGCGCACTGTCGAGCTTCTTTATGGTTCTCTCGGAGAGAGTACGACGACCGCTTTTCCGGGCCGTGTAGGTCGTCTCGTGAACACCAGCGCGCTCACAGAGCGTCTTCTGATCTATGCCCGCTGCGGCCCTTCTCGCTTCAATGTCGGAAAACATGCAAATCACCTTGTCAACTGATTTGCTTAATGTGATAAGCGAAATTGCTTATTCCGCAAGGTGTTTTTTAGTGACTGCGTTAGCACCACACAGGATTAGTTTTGCGCGCATGGCACTTGATCAGCGCGAAACAAAAGAATGGCTTAAAGCGATTGCACGACATTTAAACCTGTCGCCGTCGCAGCTCGCCCTGAATTCAGGCATGGCGGCGTCGACGATAACTCGCTTTATCAATGACAACAGCAACTCGGTCGGCATTACCCAGACGTCACTCGAAAAGGTTGCCAGCTACTCCGGCTTCCGCCCGCACCAAATGCCGGGCCGCGCAAGATCCGGAACCGCAGAGCCTGACACAATCCCTCTCAAGCAAGATAATACCGAATGGCCGAAGTGGGTTATTGCGGCTGTTGACGCAGCCAAAGCTGGCAAGAACGGTATAGAGGCGTGGGTTATGAAGGGTGCCGCCCTAGACGGCATAGGCGTAATGCCAGGCGATATAGCCATAATTGATCAGAACGCCCGCGCCAGCAGCGGAGACGTGGTGCTAGCACAGATTTTGGATCTGGCGAGCGGCAGCGCCGAAATGGTGATGCGGCTGTATCAGGCACCATTCATCACGACGCACAGCATGCGGCTCGGTCCCGGGCGACCAGAGCACGTCGATGAAGACCGTATATCAATTCTCGGGGTCCGCGTCGGGCTGATCCGCTGGGAACACTGAACGTCGCAATTCGGATAGCAGGTCTTAAACTCAGTAGCGCTCCAAGTCATTAAACTTAGGAGCGCTCCTTTTTGCGCTTATGACTTATCGTCCATTAAATTTAGGAGCGCTCCAAATCGCTAAACTGAGGAGCGCTCCCAAAATCGCACTCGCGTCAAAACCGCTTAAGCAGATTTGCAATATGCGCTTGCTCAAATAAGCATTTTCGCTTATTGATTTGCAGCATTGCAATTCAGCAATGGGGAGACGCGAAACATGCTCCAGAATTCGAATGACCGCTTCATGGAGGCGGAAGACGTGGCCGAAGCGCTCGGCCTGGGAAGGGCCACTTTCCTGCGCAAGCGCAACAGCCTCATCATCAACCATGGCATGCCGGCACCTTTGCCCGGGCAGAAGAACATGCGCTGGTACCGTGACAGCATGGAAAAATGGCTGCGCCAGTACGGCGAGCTCAAAGGCCACGCATTGCGCACGGCCGGATCCCTTGTCCGGATCCACGTAGACCGCGCCCAGCTCACAGCCGTCTATGCGGCGGGAGCAAGCGCATGAGCAAGATGGAGTTCCTGAAAAACGGCATGAGCTTCGAGGAGGCGCTATTCAGCGACGATCCTTTCAAGCAGTGCCTGGCACGCTTCGCCGCCAGCGATTTCGCCGAGCGGATGGGCGACTTCATCAATTCCGAACTGCAGCGCGGCACGGAGATTGCCACGCTGATGATCGCCATGGCGCGGTTCCAGGTCTCGGTCCACGCGTCCGTGGCCGCTCAGACGATGCCGATCAAGGCCATCGAGATGACCGCCTGCATGTATCAGGAGATGGTGGGCGAAAATTACCTTGTCCACGTCAAGCAGATACAGCAGCAGCTGGCGGAGGGGGAACCGGCATGACAATGACGCCCCTCACCGAAAACCCGGCCGTGCTGGATCCGCGCAAGAACCTCGAGCGCGCAGAGAAAGACGCACTGGCCTCGATCGACTTTTTCCGCCAGCAGCGCATCGTCGATGGCCGCCTGCAGGTTGGCAACAAGCGCTTTAATCTGGCCACCATCCGGCGGCTCGAGGAAAAGCAGCTCGTGCGCGGCCGAGTGCCGAACATATCCCTCACCACTGGCGGCGGTCTCGCCCTGCAGAAGCTCAGAGGTGACGCATGAACCAGAAGATGCAATTGAGCGACTGGAAAGTCGACAACTCTGCCGGGCGTCCCATCCTGACTTACAAGGGTTGCAGCGTTATCGAGGCCGAGGATGCGGAATTTGCTCTCAGCGCAATCCACCGCGCTCTTGAGGCTACTCCAGCACAGAACGTGCGCGATCTCATCGTTGAGGTTCTTCGCGACCATCACGAGGTCAAACGCATCGGCGCACTGGCAGACAGGCTGGAAGCTGCGCTGTCTGCTGCGAAGCCAGAGCCTACTATACCCTACGCGATTTGGAAGTTTATCGCCATAGAAGTCGATATAGAGCCACGGGAACCCGCAACGCAGGTGGAATGCAGGCACGATCTCGACAAGCTCGAATTCCATCTGCAGACGCTCATTAAGGCCTACCCGACCTTTGCTAATTTGGCACCTTACAACAATGATCTGCGTATGTGGTTCGTCGCGGAACTCACCAAGGTAGCCAGCGGCCGCATTCCGCTCACCGAGATTGAGGCGCTTGTAGACCGGAAGCTGACGGCCGTGAAAGGTGGTGAAGCATGAGCGGTGCGCACAAACAGGAAATGAAGCCCGCGACGTCGACAGAGCCATTGGGCATCCGGCTTGCCGCCCGCATCTGCGGACTGGACCGGCCGCCACCACGCGCCAGCGTGATGAGCTTTGCAATCTCCGTTGGCGTGGATCCCAACAATCTGCGCGTCACGCAGACGGATGACGGCTTCGGCATCTTCCCCGACAAGGCGGCCGCTGCAAAGCGTCTTCTGGCTATGGTGGATGACCGCATGGAGGAGCTGCGCAAATCGGCCGCGCACGCCCGCCGCATTCTTCGAGCGGAGAAGAAGAAAGGCGGTAACGCATGAGCGATATGAAAACCTTCGCCAGCCGGGTAGCCGCCTCCGCCAACCGCGCCGAGTATCTTCGGAAGGCAATCGAGTGGCTGGAGCCTACCAGCCGCGACACCATCCTGCACGAGCCGAACGTCAGCGTAATCCAAACATGGGCAAACGGCATGGGCGGCTATTACCAAGCGATGGAACTCCTTTCTTCCGAAATGAGCGACATCGCAGAAGACGTTGCCAAAGCGACGCTCGTAAAGGCGAAAAAGGAACTCGCTGAGATCGAGGACATCTTCGCCCGCTTCATCGAGCAGGAGAACGCACCATGAGCGCAGACAGAACCATCCACGAGCTCGAGCGCCTTGGCAGCGTGCAGGACGCGCTGATGAAGCGCCTCGAGGACGAGCTGCGCGAAATGCGCGCCGCCAGTGACGAGATCGAGGCGTATCTGCATGGCGCGATCGCCGCCCGGGCAGCACGCACCATAATGCTCGTAGAGGCTCGCCGCGCCCTCGAGGACGCCGATAGCGGCTGCCCGGTGCTCAGTCTCGCGCGTTATCGCCGCCCAGCGCTGAGGACCGTGCAATGACGATCGCGCAATGGTCCCTATCGATCACGCCGCTGCTCATCGCCCAGGCGCTTACCTTTCTCGCATTCTGGCGCGCCACGCGCCGGAAGCAATCGCCGCCCGCTTCCCCCGCAGCGGGCGGCGATGCGGGGCCGGTACCAATGGCGGACCACCGGCCCCGCTAACCTGTCCACTGGCTCCAGTCTCCCGGAGCCTGCCTTGCCCGGCGGTCTTTGTTTCGCGTGACCGCCGGGCATTTTTGTATCAAGGAGTAAAATTCATGGCGAAAGACGATCTGAAAATTCCGCACGTGTCCTGGCGCAACGGCCGGCCGCGCTTCAACCCATCGAGGACGCTGCGCGAGGCGGGATATGTGGGCGAGGATCTGCGGCACAAGGACGGTCGCTGGATGAGCGCCGGCGAGGCCCTCGACTGGTCGCGCAAGCTCTCCAGCAAGCTAGAGCTCGACAAGCGCAAACAGCGCCTGAGCGCCGGTGAACCGCGCAAAAGGTCATTCCGCCGATACCCGTCGCAACCATCCAGCCGGCGTTTCCCGTCTGCCTCCTGTTCGACGAGTTTTTGAACGAGACGAAAAACCCGCGCTTCGGAGATCTATCGAAGAAAACCCGCGACGACTATCGCCAGAAAAGCCGCATCATCCAGAAGCACGAACCGGACGTGTGGAGCTCGGAAGCGGAAGCCCTCACAAAGCCGATCTGCATCGGGATTTATGAGAGCCTTCGGGTGAAGGTGGGCAACACGTCAGCCGTCGGCGCGATGCGCATTCTGGGCGTTGCGTTGCAATGGGCGATGGATCGCGGCCGCCTGCCCTCGATGCTGATAAACCCTGCCCACAAGCTCAAAATGAAAACGCCAGACGCGCGCCTGCGCATCGCCTCGAAACAGGAGCTCAAGGTTCTGATCGAGACGGCCGATGCGCTCAACCAACCGGAAATGGGCGACATGTTCACTCTGGCCGTATGGTCCGGCCAGCGCCAGGCGGACCGCCTGCAATACACCCGCAAGGGCCACAAGCGCGGCCGCATCATCCTGCAGCAGTCCAAGACCGGCGCGATCGTCTCCATCATCGAGGCTCCGGAGCTCAAGAAGCGAATGGACGCCGCCCAGAAGCGTCGCAACGATGCCGGCATCATATCGCCCTGGGCGGTTCTGAACGAGCGCGAATGGAAACCCTTCAACGGCGATCATTACCGCCGCAGGTTCGAGGAGGTGCGCCGCCACGCGAAGAAAAAGCTTCCGTCACTCAAGGATCTGACGGACCAGGACTTTCGCGATACCGCCGTCACCTGGCTCGCAATGGCAGGCTGCACCATTCCGGAGATCTGCGCCATCACCGGCCACAGCCTCAAGACGGCCCACGAGATCCTGAGACATTATCTTGCCCTCAATGCCGATATGGCAGACGCAGCCATCGGTAAACTGGTGACGTGGTTCGAAGCCCCTGACGGCGACGACGACCGGCCGGCAAGCATGAAATAAAGAAGGCGGGCTTTGACCCGCCTTTTATTTTTAAGCTTTCAGGAGATATCTCCAAGCACTGATTTGACAGAAAATCCACATTATGCAATCAACGACAAGAATAAGAAAAGTCGCACAACGTAGTTTTACTAAGCCATTAAAAACATTGTATTTCGATATTACTTTTAATCAGTAGGTCCAGGGTTCGAATCCCTGCGCTCTCACCACCTCAAATCCAGTTTTCTGATATTTCGCAAAGAGTTAGCACCGAGGGTGACCGAACTCTGATCGGAATAAAAAGATTCTCCCGCAGTCTTCGCGCGTAAAATAGCGATATCCGCCACAAGCCCGAGTTCAGAACAGCCGCTGCGATAAGGGTCACCGGCTCAAGTGTCAGCGTCCCGGCATGACCCGGCAGTCGTTTCAATCGCTCGGGATAGTTCCTTAAGCCGAAGTCTCAGCCCCGGAAATCACCAGATTTAATATTCCGACAAATCCAATCAGGAGATCATTTGCGCGCGGCAGTACGGCGGCAGCGCCAGTTCCAGTCTCTTGGCTCACCCGTGTCCATATGGACCGATTCGGTGTGGCAATAGGTGCCGACACCGCCGCGTTCCGGCAGGGAACGCAGATAGGTGGCAAGCTCCCATTTGGAGACGCCCTTGATCTGGATGTCGGCGGCATCGCAGGTATAGTGCTTTGAGCCCTGCCTTATGCCCTTCGGCGGACGATAACCCGAGGTGACGATCGCCGGGCTGTTATAGTGGCGTTCCACATCCTTGATCATCCGCACCAGTTCCGGCTTGAAACAGCCGACTTCGACACGGTCCGTCTGCAGGAAAAGCCCGTTCGGGGCGACGCGGGTGAGGCCGGAGAGCGAAGCGAGCTTCATCAGGCCGGTCGGCTGGTCATCCTCTTCATCGAGATGCGCATCGTCGAATTCGTCGGACATCATCGAACGGCCGGAAAGGGCAATGCCCATCGTCCCGTCCGAAACTCCGGGCAATGCGGCGACCTGCGTATTGCCGGCCGTGCCGCTTTCAATCATTTTCGGCAGGCGCTTTTTGGCCGCACCGGCGAAAAATGCCGCAAGCGTTACGCCCTTACCCTCGCTTTCCTGCCCCTCGCCCGCCGCCTTGGCGTCCTTGGCTGGTTGCGCGGCAACAGCCGCGAGCTGTTCCGATGCCGACTGCGGCACGGGTACGGGAACCGGCTGACGATTTTCGCTGTGCTGTTCCGCCGGCGCCTGTGCGGCTGGCGGGACCTGAGCCGGAACCGCCGCCGGTTGCGGCTGCGCCGCCTGCACCGGCGCCGAATAGACGCTGCTGACGGCAGGAACGATTCTCTGGGAAGGAGCACCCGTGGTGGCGGCCGTGCCCGGCGCCCCTGCAGCACCGGCGGGCGCTGCTGCTGCGGATGCGGTGGAATAAATGCTTGTCGTCCCTGCGGAGATCGCCGTTGGCTGCGTCGTCAATCCGCCGATATCGGGGGCGGCGCCATAGGCCTGCGCCGGGCCGCCCGATGCCTGCGGCTGGGCTGGCGCGGCCGCTCCGGCCGCCGATGCCACGGCCGGATCCACATAATGTCCCTGTTGCGCGCCGGCGGCAGCAGTTGAAGCGGCGGTCTGCGGCTTCTGTTGTGCGGAAATTTCCGGCTTTTTGGTCGCGGCGGCCATCTCATCGTCGGTCACCGCCGAAACGCATCCGGAAAGCCCGAGCAGCGAAACCGCGATGACGAGACGCTGACGGACCAGACGTCCTTTCGCGCTCTCGACAGTTGTCATGGGTGGCCTCCGTATCTTGCATTTCCAACAGCAGCACGGGAACGGGCGCGTGTGCTTCCCCAAAACGGGACTGGCCGTTTCGATTCGCGGACTATGCCTCATCCCCTCGGGACAAGGCAAGAGCACCCGAAAACGCCGCTGCTCACCGGAAAATCCCTACCAGGAACCGGTATTCTGCATAGATATCCACGGTTCGGCTGGTGCGAGGCTTTCGCCCTTCTGCAGAATTTCGAAGGAAATACCATCCGGCGAGCGCACGAAGGCCATGTGTCCGTCGCGCGGCGGCCGGTTGATGACGATGCCGTTCTGCTGAAGCCGGGCGCAGAAATCGTAGATATTGTCGACCTCGTAAGCCAGATGGCCGAAGTTGCGGCCGCCGGTATAATCCTCTGTGTCCCAGTTATAGGTGAGTTCGAGGCACGGCGCCTTGTTTTCCTTCGCCGCAGCAATGTCGTCGCGCGCCGCAAGAAACACCAGAGTGAATCGGCCTTTTTCGTTCTCGATTCGGCGTATTTCCTCAAGACCCAGCAGGTCGCCATAGAATTTCAGTGATTCGCCAAGGTCTTTGACGCGAACCATTGTGTGCAGATACCGCATTTTCTTCCTCTCCATTACACGGGTCCGGAGCCGTTAAACGCATGATGGCAAGCCCCGGACAAGGACGGCGACATAAAAGCAGCTGCGTAAATCAAAAACTAGGGCTTGCGTGAAACCGTTACCAAGATGTTAATCTGGCGCGCAGGAATCAGTTGACCGGTGTATGGCGCGTAATCGAGGGGTTGGCAGGATATGGCTGATAGGATGTCATCGAAAACGATAGTCGATGTCGAGGACCTTTCGGGCGATGCCGTGGACCTGACCGAAATTACCGGCGTCGTGAAGTGGTTCGATGTCGCCAAGGGTTTCGGCTTCATCGTGCCCGACAACGGCACGCAGGATGTGCTGCTGCACGTCTCCTGCCTGCGCCGCGACGGTTACCAGACAATTCTTGAAGGAACGCGCATCGTCGCCCTCATCCAGCGGCGCGACCGCGGTTTCCAGGCGTTCCGCATCCTGTCCATGGACCAGTCGACCGCCGTTCACCCCTCGCAGCTGCCGCCGGTGCGCACGCATGTGCAGGTAACGCCTTCGAGCGGGCTTGAGCGCGCCATCGTCAAGTGGTTCAACCGCACCAAGGGTTTCGGCTTCCTGACGCGCGGCGAAGGAACGGAAGATATTTTCGTGCACATGGAAACCCTGCGCCGTTTCGGCCTGACGGAGCTTCGCCCCGGCCAGGTGGTTCTGGTGCGTTACGGCGATGGCGACAAGGGCCTGATGGCGGCGGAAATCCACCCCGACAACCCGGTTTCCATCGGGATGTCGCATTGATGTCCGCCCTGCCCCATATGGTGAAAAGCGCCGTTATGGCGCTTCTTTTTTCACGCTCGCCGCCGCCGCGCAGGCCCAGCAACAGCAGACATTCACCTCCGAACCGCTGCAGATTGAAACCGCTGGGGGAAAGAGCCACGATTTCACGGCCGAACTGGCGCTGGACAACGCCCAGCGTGAACAGGGCCTGATGTTCCGCAAGAGCATGCCGCTTGAAAACGGCATGCTGTTCGATTTCGGTGAGCCGCGTGACGTCGCCATGTGGATGCGGAACACGCTTATTCCGCTCGACATGCTTTTCATTGGCCGCGACGGCCGTATTACCCATATTCACGAAAACGCGGTTCCGCGTTCGGAAGCGATCATCAGCTCCCGCGGGCCAGTAAAATTTGTGCTTGAACTGAATGGCGGCACTGCGAAACGCTATGGCATCAAGCCGGGCGATTTGGTTCGCAGCGCGCAAATCGGCAACCGGAAATGACGTTGCCGCGTTATTGCGCCTGAAGGAGCCGGACGAGGTTTCGCCCGGCTGGCGCAATACTCAGTAGACCGGCTCGATATGGCTCAGAATCCTGCAATTGGAAATGGAAGCGGCAAGGTTGATGGCGATGTCGATCGCCTCGACCGAATCGGCCGTGCCTTCCAGATAGATCACGTCATTTTCGACAGTTGCGGAAATACGCGACTTCTCGAGACCCGATTCGAAGGCCAGAGCCGACGTGATTGCCTGGCATACGCCGGCCATGCGGTCTCCAAAGAAGCTTTCCTGAATGCCTGACAAATTGAACATATGCGTTCTCCTTCTTATGGACATAACAACGCCCTGAGGGCGGTTTTGTTCATCTCCGGTTCATCTATTTGTTCATCTTCCATTCATCTTGGAAAATTGGAACCCCCTGATCGATCACATTTTAGGTGATCGGGAACCATTTCGTGAGGCGGGCATTTCGCGCATGGGAGTGTGAAAGGCCTTCAAGGCAGGTAAAACAGGGAGGAAAATGACATGCTGATTAACAGAACGGAGCCGTGTCACCACGCCTCGTGGATGAAGCCGGTGGCGATCCACCTGCCGCTGTGCGTCGCCGTTGAAATCTACAGCCCGCTGGTGGCGCTGGACATGCTGATGTACCGTTGGCCCGAGGAACACGGGCCGGAATATGAAGAGGCGCGCAGGAACTGCCTCGATGCCATCGCCGGCAGATGCGACATCGAGAAAGCACGGGAATCGTTTCTCATCGCAAGCAGTCATGCCCATATCCTGAACGTCCACTAAAATTCATCGACCGTCATGACGATTGGGCCCTTCTATGCGGAGGGCTTTTTCTTTTGCGGTGCGGCGTTTCTGCGACGCCTCCATGCACGGCGCAGCCTGCACACCGGCCGATGATGACATGTAACTGTCACGCAAACGTTATAATCGGCAGAGACGAATTCCATGGAATCGATTGGCGCGCAGACCGCCAAAAGCTTGGGAGTGGAACTGGCCAGCATGGAAACTGTCTTTGCCCTTTGCGCAATTCTGCTCCTCGGCTTCAATCTTCTCGGCATCGTTCTGGCCGGCTGGCGACTGACGAGACGGGACGCGGAAAACGATCTCGTCCGGCAAAAGCCGCCTGTCTCGCTCGTGGTGCCGCTGCGCGGCGTGGAGAACTTCACGCCCCTGACGCTGTCGCGCGCCTTCGAACTCAACTGGCCAGATTATGAGCTGCTGTTCTGCGTCGCCGATGAATTCGATCCGGTGATCGAGGAAGTTCGCAAGGCGCAAGCCGCCTTCCCCTCGGTTTCCATGCAATTGCTCATCGGCGATGACCGCATCAGCGCCAATCCGAAACTGAACAATTGCGTCAAGGGCTGGCGGGCCGCCCGGCATGAATGGGTGATTCTGGCCGATCTGAACGTGCTGATGCCAAAATCCTATATTGCGACCATGATGTCGGCCTGGCGGCAGGATAGCGGGCTCGTCTGCTCGCCGCCGCTTGGCTCAAGGCCTGCGGGTTTCTGGGCGCATGTGGAATGCGCCTTCCTCAACGGCTCGCAGGGCCGCTGGCAATATGCGGCGGAAGCGATCGGCATGGGTTTCGCACAGGGCAAGTCAATGTTGTGGAACAAGCCGTTTCTGGAAGACAATGGCGGCATCCGCGCGCTGGCCGCTGAAATCGCCGAAGACGCCGCCTCGACGAAGCTGGTGCGAAGCGCCGGCCGCAAGGTGCATCTGGTCTGCGCCCCCTTCGAACAGCCGCTCGGCCAGCGCCATGCCGGCGAGATCTGGTCGCGCCAGACCCGCTGGGCGCGGCTGCGGCGCGTGACCTTCCCGCAATATTTCGCGCCGGAAATACTCACCGGCGCGCTTCCCCCGCTTCTCTTCGCGCTCGCCGCCGCCGCCATGACGGATGTAAACCTCGCCGCAACCGCCTTTGCCGTCCTCGCCCTCATGTACGTGCCGGAACTTGCGCTCGCGGCCCTCAACCGCTGGCCGATATCGCTCCATACGCTGCCGGCGATGATCGCCCGGGACATGATCATGCCCATCGTCTGGGCGCGAAGCTGGATCGGCAGCGCGGTGGCATGGCGCGGCAATGTCATGACGATCGGCACGGCGGAGAGCACTCTGGCCGGTCCGTCCGCGGAATAAATCACGGCTATTTGGAAGAAGTTACGCCGGAAAGCTGATATTTTGCTTTAAAATGGTCGGAGTGGAGAGATCCGAACTCCCGACCCTCTGGTCCCAAACCAGATGCGCTACCAGACTGCGCTACACTCCGCCGAGGCGATGGCTGGGGAATACACGGTTCACCCGCAGTCCGCAACAGGGAAATTCATCTTTGTTCAGCCGCGACCCCGATGAGCAAAACGTAACCTCGAAACGGCAGCGCGCGATCGGACGGCAAGGGGATAATCGTCTTGACTCTCACCTGAAGTCAGTCCATTTCAAATTCAACGTTCCTGACACGATTTGGTTATTCTATTCAGGTACGTGATGAATAATTCGGGGTGTTTCGCCCCGCTGTCCAACCGGAGCAGTTTCGACATGTCTGCGAAGATTTACCGCCCTGCAAAAACCGCCATGCAATCCGGCAAGGCGAAGACCAATGTCTGGGTTCTGGAATTCGACGCCGAGGTTCCGCGCAAGATCGATCCGATCATGGGCTACACCTCCAGTTCCGACATGAAGCAGCAGCTCAAGCTGACATTCGAGACGCAGGAACAGGCCGAAGCCTATGCCCAGCGCAAGGGCATCGAATACCGCGTCATCCAGCCGAAGGAAGCAACCCGCAAGGTGGTTTCCTACACCGACAATTTCCGTTTCAACCGCACCCAGCCCTGGACGCACTGAAACACGACGATCAAAGTTTTTGCCGGAGTATCGATTGCCCGGCATGACGGCCCCTTAGCTCAACTGGATAGAGCAACTGCCTTCTAAGCAGTAGGTCGCAGGTTCGAGTCCTGCAGGGGTCGCCATTTCTCCTCACAATTATAGATGAATGACCGCTGAGGTCTGCTCAAGCTCAAGCACATTCCCTTCTGGATCGCGCGCATAAGCGATCAGATAGGGCGTCTCTGGCGTCCCGAAATCAGTAATCTGCCCGATCTGTGCACCGCCCGCTTCGATGATGCTGGAGAGGGTCGCACTAATATCTTCCATCTGGAAAGCTAAGTGCCCAAAGCCGGGTTCATTAACTCTTGGCTGTTCACGGGGATGAGTGATCCTGTGTTCGTGAATCTCCAGAAAAGGCTGCTCTAGTTCCGGGAATCTAAGCCAGACTGTACGAATTTCGGAGTTTGAAAGCCCGTTTCCCCGGGAAACCTTTTCACCGGATAGAGTCCTCGGTTCGCGAAGAACATCGCATTTCATAACGTTTACGTAAAACGTGGCAAGCGCTTCCGCATCGCGGGCAACAAGATTGATGTGAGCAAGTCTCATGGCATTCGGCGTCCTCGTCTCTAAGGTGACCATACCGAGGCTTCCGATGCTCATCGAACAAAGTCCCGCTGAGGCTGTTTTAAACAGACGCTTGCGGCCTACCCCTGCCCCATCAACGTGAAATACCCCCACACCGCCACGAAAAACGCAATGACAGCCGCAATCGTCAAAGCCTTCTTCGCTTTCGGCCCCAGCGGTTCGCGTGGCTTCTTCGGCGGCACCGGTTTGCGGAACTTCACCACATTGTCGTTCATTCTATCTTCGTCCTGACTATCGCTGCTGAAAGCTCAGCCGCGTTTATGGCATCGATCTTCCCGGATTTATCTCTATCAGACCAGAACTATCATAAATATTACCAAGTTTTCACTTCACCCTTGGGGCAAGCTATGTCACTTCCCACAATCAGAGGAATACAACGGCGACAGATGGACGGACAAACCGGAGAGCGGCGACAACCCTCTGTGGTATTTTGAACTTTGCGGGTGACGAGAATGAATGACGCCAATACGAGTGGCAGCGATACACAAAACAGCCAGCCCGATCTGCGCCAGATTCTGGGAACGAACAGAAACGGCCGCAAGAAAAAGTCGCGTCGGTATCTCTACGCCGCAGCAGCCATTGTGCTGATTGGCGGAGGCGTTGGCTATTATTACCAGTCACGTGCGGCAGGCGTCGCTTATAGCTACACCACCGAAGCCGCGCGTCAGGGCGATCTCTCGGTCATCGTCACCTCCACCGGCTCGGTTCAGCCGACGGATCAGGTCGATATATCGAGCGAACTGTCCGGCACCGTGCGCAAGGTCAACGTCACCTATAACAGCCCGGTCAAGGCCGGGGACGTATTGGCGGAACTGGATACCAACAAGCTGGAGGCCGATGTACAGAGCGCCCGCGCCAAGCTTGCTTCCGCCAAGGCCAATGTGCTGAAGGCGCGCGCCGATCTCGGCTCGGCCAAAACCTCCATGGAGCGCCTGAAATCGCTGGTGCAGAACCGGGTCTCCAGCCAGCAGGATCTGGACGCCGCGCAGTTCACCCATGATGCGGCTGCCGCAACGCTCGAAGTCAACGAGGCGACCGTGCTTTCGGCGGAAGCGGATCTGAGGCTCGCCGAGGTCAATCTCGGCAAGGCCAAGATCGTCTCGCCCATCGATGGCGTCATCCTCACCCGCAGCGTCGATCCCGGCGCCACCGTCGCCTCCTCGCTCAATGCTCCCGTTCTCTTCACCATCGCCGGCGATCTGCGCCACATGGAATTGCAGGTCTCGGTGGATGAGGCCGATGTCGGCAAGGTCGAGACCGGTCAGAAGGCCAATTTTAACGTCGATGCCTATCCCGACCGCAGCTTTCCGGCCGAGATCGAGACCGTGCGCTTCGCCTCGGAAACCGTATCCAACGTCGTGACCTACAAGGGCATACTGACTGTCGATAATGAGGAGCTGCTGCTGCGCCCCGGCATGACGGCGACCGCCAATATCATCGTCGAAGAAATCAGGGATACGCTGCTGGTGCCGAATTCCGCGCTTCGTTATACGCCGTCGCGCGAATCCGCCTCCCGTGGCGGCGGGTTGATGAGCCTGTTCCGCCCACCGCGCATGGGCCGCTCGCAGAACCGCGATGCCGGTCAGGCGGCTGCGGCCGGCAAAAGAACGGTCTGGGTGCTGCGCAACAACACGCCAGTCTCCGTCGCCATCGAAACCGGTTCCACCGACGGCCAGCATACCGTGGTAAAATCGGGCGAGTTGAAAGCCGACGATCAGGTGATTACCGACGCCACGGCCCGCAACGCCGGCTGACGGAGGACAAGCCCATGCAACAGCCGCCGCTCATCGAATTCCGCGATGTCGTCAAGCAATATGGCCGCGGCGAAGCGACCATCCGCGCGCTCGATGGCGTCAGCCTCTCCATTCATGAGAAGGAATTCGTCGCCATCATGGGGCCGTCCGGCTCCGGCAAATCCACCTCGATGAATATCATCGGCTGTCTGGATGTGCCGACATCAGGCGAATATCTGTTTCAGGGCGTGCCGACCAGCGGCTTCGACAACGAACATCTGACGCTGCTGCGCCGGCATATGCTGGGTTTCGTGTTTCAGGGTTTCAACCTTCTCTCGCGCACCTCGGCGGTGGAGAATGTCGAGCTGCCGCTGATCTATCGCGGCATGAAGGCCTCGGAACGGCGCGCGCGCGCCATGGAAGCGCTGGCGCAGGTGGGCCTGAAAGGCCGCGAGGACCACACCACGCAGGAGCTTTCCGGCGGCCAGCAGCAGCGCGTGGCCATAGCCCGCGCCATCGTCACCCGCCCCGCTTTGCTTCTGGCCGACGAACCGACCGGCAATCTCGATACGAAGACCAGCATCGAAATCATGGAACTGATTACCGCGCTCAACCGCGACAGGGGCATCACGGTGGTCATGGTCACCCATGAAGAAGATATCGCCGCCCATGCCGGGCGCCTCCTGCGTTTCGTCGATGGCCACCTCGCCTCCGACAGCGCGACGGGCAAAAAGGAGACCGCCGATGTTCTTTGAAACGTCGCGTCTTGCGCTGCGCGCCATCAGTCGCAACCTGCTGCGCTCCTTCCTCACCGTGCTCGGCGTCGTCATCGGTGTGGCCGCCGTCATCGCCATGGTCACAATCGGCAACGGCACGACCGAACAGGTGAAATCGGAGCTTTCGCGGCTCGGCACCAACATGCTGTTCGTTCGCCCCGGCCAGTTCGGCCCCGGAAGGGCCAGCACCGAAGCCAAGCGCTTCGATGACCGCGATGTCGAGGCCATCCGCAACCAGATAAGCGGCATCCGCGCCGTCGCGCCGCAGAACCGCAGCTCTGCCGCAACCGTCATTTTCGGCGGCAAGAACCACCAGACAAGCGTGATCGGCACCACCAACGACTATCTGATCGCGCAGGACTGGACCATCGCGCTCGGCCGCGATTTCCAGCCCGCCGAAGATCGCGGCGGCCAGATCGGCTGCATCATCGGCGAAACGGTGCGGCAGGAACTGTTCGGTGCGGAAAACCCGGTGGGGCAGACGATCCGCGTCAGCAACATCTCCTGCCCCGTTATCGGTGTGCTGGGCAGGAAAGGCCAGTCCGGCCTCGGCGACGATCAGGACGACACGATCATCATGCCGCTGAAAATCCATCAGCGGCGCATCGGCGGCACCACCACCATTTCCTCGATCATGGTCTCGGCGCAGGACGGCGTATCGACTGCCAAGGTGCAGAGCGACCTGCAAAACCTGCTGCGCGAGCGCCGCCGCATCGGCATCGGCCGCGAGGATGATTTCACCGTCAACGACATGACGCAGATCGCCTCAGCCATGACCGGCACGACGACGCTACTGACCGGACTTCTCGGTGCAGTCGCGGCCGTCAGCCTTCTGGTCGGCGGCATCGGCATCATGAACATCATGCTGGTGTCTGTGACGGAGCGCACGCGCGAGATCGGCATTCGCCTTGCCATCGGCGCACTGGAAAAACAGGTGCTGACGCAGTTTCTGGTGGAAGCCGTCATGCTCTCGGCCTTCGGCGGCCTTGTCGGCATCCTCACCGGCCTCGGCCTTGCTTATGCCGTCGTCGGTTATCTCAACGTGCCCTTCGTCACCAGCCCGTCGATCATCTTCCTCGCCTTCGCCTTTTCGGCGGCCATCGGGGTGATTTTCGGCTACTTCCCGGCACGACGGGCGGCGAGCCTGAGCCCGATAGAAGCCTTGCGGCATGAATGAAAGCCGGCGTTCAAACCGCAACCTGCTTTGTCTCTTCCCTGCAATTGACCCGATCCGCTTTAGTCGCTCACCGGCGAGCGTGCACTATCCATCCACTCTTCGAGCGCGCGCTCTATGTCGTCCTGATAGGACGGCAGGTTTTCCTTCTCGCTGATGGCGCGGAGATATATTTCCACGGCATTCCGTTGCAACGGGGTCAGTAAGGAAAACCTCTCCTGGCATCCGCGCAAATAGGGTGCGAATTCGTGCCTGTAGTCGCCATCGAGATCGGCGATCATATAGGCGGGCAAATGAAATCGCATTCCTTCAGCATCAAGGAAGGCGGGGCTGCCGGAATGTCTGTTGAGGTCCTCCAGCGGGATCGCGGCCCAATCATTCTTCTCATCGCCAGCACGACATGCGGCGCGAACCTCATTGTTCGCACAATCATCAAGCGCCTGCGCCTCGGAGAGGCCGACGCCGCCACCCAGCGTAACACTCGCGAATGCCTCTCGCACCGCGGCTTTCGCATTCGCAATATTATCGGGTTGCGACCTCATCAAATCGTCTGCCTGTTCAATGATGCGCTCCCCCACTCCCGTCACCATGCGCTGTCGGCCAGTCTCCACCCTCGGTCCGTTCGAGCGGGGGGCTGTTCAACGCATCACCCTTGGATACCGCAGATCCCTTTATCTCCTCCCGGTAAAACGCAAGGCAAACAATACCGGCAATCAGCGTCAGGCCAGCCACGACGCTGGCGACGATCAGCCCTATCGTCCAGATATCAATCGAGGCGCTACTGATGTCCATTCCGGTTCACTCCCCACGATCAATCCCGCCGGCGATCCGAACGCCTTCCAGCATGGGCGGCGGGCGGTTCCGCACCTACCGCCAAACCTCGCAGAATATCCGATATCCGCGCTGACCTTGCGTCAGGGCGTCAATCGGATAGGCTCGCCCTCAAGTTTACCGGATGGAGTTTGGATGTTCAAATCGGTATCGGACAGCGCCGCTGCCGCAGACGGCGGCTCGCTCGCCCTCTTCGTCGAACGGATTGACGGACAGACGGAGCTGTTTGTGATCAATCGCTCCCTCGCGTCACGCGGAACGCCCGACTACAACAAGATCACTTCGAGCCTTCGGCCGCTTGCCAAGGAGGATTGCGCAATGATCGCAGCCGGTCTCGAGCCGCTGTTGCTGACGACGCCATCGATTCATCCGCTGGCGGATTTTATCGATACGCTGAAACAGCAATCATCCCGCTGATCGGAAATGCAGTGCGGCCAATCAAACGTTGGCCTCTGCCTCACGCTGCTTCGCCAGCGCCGCCAGATCGGCGGGCTTCAGCTCAACCGATTCACCGCAGCCACAGGCGGATGTCTGGTTCGGATTATTAAAGGTGAAACCCGAGCGCATCTTGGTTACTTCGAAATCCATCTGCGTACCGAGCAGATAAAGCACGGCGGAAGGCTGAACCCAGACCTTCGCCCCTTCGAATTCAACCAGATCGTCCTTCGCATCCGGCTCGGTCACGAGGTCGATGGTATATTCCATGCCCGCGCAGCCGCCCTTCTTGATGCCGACGCGCACGCCCCTGGCGTCCGGGCCGGAATTTTCGACGATTGCTTTAACGCGCGAGGCGGCAGCCCCGGTCATGGTCATGATCGCAAAGCCCATGGGCTTAATTCTCCTTCGACAATCGAGTTCAAGGCTCGATGCTTATGGATTTCAATCTAATAGCGCCTGAGAGTGTCATCAAGGGATGACACCCGTCAAAATCACGTCAGTACCAGCCGACGGCGACCTGTGCTTCTTCCGACATGCGGTCCGGCGTCCATGGCGGGTCGAAGGTCATTTCGACCACGACACCGGAAACACCCTCGACGGCACCGACGGCATTTTCCACCCAGCCCGGCATTTCACCGGCCACCGGGCAACCGGGGGCCGTCAGCGTCATGACGATCTTGACCATCCGGTCGTCCTCGATGTCGATCTTGTAGACGAGACCGAGTTCGAAGATATCGGCCGGAATTTCCGGGTCGTAGACGGTCTTCAGCGCCGCAATCACGTCGTCGCTGAGGCGTGCCAGCTCATCCGGCGGAATGGTCGAAACCTTTTCCTGAGCTTCGGTCGCATCCTGGGTCTTTGCAGTGGCTTCGGCAGTCATGGTCTTAAACCTCAATCCTGATCTCTCAAATCCCGATATCAGGCGAAAAATTTGCGCGCATATTCCAGCGCCTCAACAAGAGAGTCTACTTCGGCGCGGGTATTGTAAAGGCCGAACGATGCCCGGCATGTGGAGGTGACGCCGAAGCGTTTCAAGAGCGGCATGGCGCAATGGGTGCCCGCACGTACCGCAACGCCGCGCCGGTCGATCACCATCGAGACATCATGGGCGTGAATGCCCTCAAGCTCGAAGGAGAAGATGCCGCCCTTGTCAGGCGCATTGCCGATGATGCGCAGCGAATTGATCTCGCGCAGACGCTCTGCGGCGTAAGCGGCAAGATCGGCCTCATGCGCGGCAATCGCGGCGCGGCCGAGATTGTCCATGTAATCCAGCGCGTAACCGAGGCCGATGGCCTGCACGATGGGTGGCGTGCCGGCTTCGAAACGGTGCGGCGGCTCGTTATAGGTCACATTGTCTTCGGAAACGTCGAGGATCATCTCGCCGCCGCCCTGGAACGGCCGCATCTCGCGCAGGCGATCCGCCTTGCCATAGAGCACGCCGATGCCCGAGGGACCGTAAAGCTTGTGGCCGGTCATCACATACCAGTCGCAATCGATATCGCGCACATCGACCGGCATGTGAACCGCACCCTGCGAACCATCGATCAACACCGGGATGCCACGCTCATGGGCGATGCGGCAGATTTCCTTGACCGGCACGATGGTGCCGAGTGCATTCGACATATGGGTGATGGCAACGAGCTTGGTGCGCTCCGTCAGGCTCTTTTCGAAAGCCTCGATGTGGAACGCGCCGTCGTCATCAACAGGCACCCAGACGAGCTTCGCGCCCTGCCGCTCGCGGATGAAATGCCACGGCACGATGTTGGAATGATGCTCCATGATCGAGATGACGATCTCGTCGCCCTCGCCGATCTTGGGCATGCCGTAACCATAGGCAACCGTATTGATCGCCTCGGTGGAGGATTTGGTGAAGACGATCTCGTCCACCGAACCGGCATTGAGGAACCGGCGCACCTTTTCGCGCGCCGCCTCATAGGCGTCGGTTGCGGCATTGGAGAGGAAATGCAGGCCGCGATGCACATTGGCGTATTCGTTCGCATAAGCATGCGAAACGGCGTCTATCACCACCTGCGGTTTTTGAGCGGACGCGCCGTTGTCGAGATAGACCAGCGGCTTGCCATAGACCTCGCGCGACAGGATCGGGAAATCCCGGCGCACGGCTTCGATGTCATAAGGGGCCGCCACTGCGGCGCGTTCGCTCTCAGGCATGATGTTCCAGCCAGCCGGAGATGATCGTCTCCAGCGCCTCTACCAGATTTTCTTCTTCCAGTTCCTCAACGATCTCGGCGACGAAGGCGTTGACGAGCATCGCCCGCGCCTTTGCCCGCGGTACGCCGCGCGCCATCAGGTAATAGAGATGGTTGTCGCTGATATCGGCAACCGTCGCACCATGGCCGCATTGAACGTCATCGGCGAAGATTTCCAGTTCCGGCTTTGCCGAGAACTCGCCATCGTCAGACATCAGCAGCGTATTGCAGGCCATCTTCGCGTCGGTCTTCTGGGCATCGGGCGCCACCCGGATCATGCCCTGGAAAATGCCCTTGGCACGGTCGAACACCACGTTGCGGAACACTTCCGTCGAGGTCGTGTTCGGCACGTTGTGGCCGAGAACCATCGTCACGTCAGTATGGGTTTCGCCACCCAAAAGGTTGACGCCGCGAACGATGAGGTCCGTGCCCTCGCCTTCCACGTCGATGCGCAGTTCCTGACGTACCAGCTTGCCGCCGGCATTGACAATGAACAGGCGAATCTTGGCGTCCGCGCCGATTTTCATGCGCAGCTGGCCAAGATGGATATCGGCGGCGCCCTGTTGCTGCAGGATGATCCAGGTCACTTCCGCGCCATCCTCAACGACGATGTCGCTGACCGAAGAAACGAAGGCCGCATCCGAAGTCACCGAAAGGTGACGCTCGATGACGGTTGCCTTGGAACCCTTGCCGAAACGAACCGGGAAGCGGCTGTGAACCTGGCCTGCGCCATGGACCGCCTGCAATTCGATCGGCTTCTCGATCTCGGCATCGGCAGGGATCTCGAGCACCAGGCCATCGCGCACGAAGCTGCCATTGATGCGGCCGATCGCGTCATCCTTGCTGGCTTCCGCAAGGCCAGCGGCGGCGGAGCCGTCAGCCAGGCTTTCGGCAAAGCGCGAAACACGGACGTCCTCGATCTTGCCGATATCGGCCGTGCCGTGCTGCATATAGGCAACCAGAGAGCCGGCAACCGTCGGCGCCTGCTTCTCGATAACCGGCGCGGGCCGGTCTTCCGGAACGGCACGCAGCAGGCTTTTCAGATCGGTATAGTGCCATGCCTCGATGCGACGGGTCGGAAGACCACCGGTCTTCAGATCGTCGAACAGCACGTCGCGGGCAGCGACAACGGCACCGTCACCGGGCAATTCGCTGAACTTGGCGGTGTAGGCATCGACCAGCGCGGTTTCCGCTGGCGTCAGCCGGTTGGTAGCTTGAATGTTCATGGACATCACCTCCTGGCCTCTGGCTTAGGCCGCTTCACCGATGATGTCGGCGTAACCGTTGTTTTCCAGTTCCAGCGCCAGAGCCTTGTCACCCGAGCGGATGATCTTGCCCTTGTAGAGAACGTGAACGCTGTCAGGCACGATGTAATCAAGCAGGCGCTGATAGTGGGTGATGACGACAGTGGCGCGATCCGGCGACTTCAGCGCGTTGACGCCGTCAGCCACGATCTTCAGGGCGTCGATGTCGAGACCGCTATCGGTTTCGTCGAGCACGCAGAGTTTCGGCTCCAAGAGCGCCATCTGCAGGATTTCGGCGCGCTTCTTCTCACCGCCGGAGAAACCGACGTTCAGCGGACGCTTCAGCATCTCCATGTCGATCTTCAGATCGCCGGCAGCTTCCTTGACGCGACGGATAAAGTCCGGCGTCGTCAGCTCGGACTCGCCGCGCGCCTTGCGCTGCTCGTTCATCGCGACCTTCAGGAACTGCATGGTGGCGACACCGGGAATTTCGACCGGATACTGGAAGGCAAGAAAAATGCCTTTGGCAGCGCGTTCAGCCGCATCCAGTTCCAGAATGCTTTCGCCATTATAGAGAATGTCACCGCAGGTGACTTCATAATCTTCACGGCCCGACAGGATGTAGGACAGCGTCGACTTGCCGGAACCATTCGGCCCCATGATGGCGGCAACCTCACCGGCAGCAACCTTCAGGTTGAGACCCTTGATGATCTCGGTTTCGGTATCGGCGATCTTTGCGTGCAGGTCGATGATTTCAAGCATGGTATTGTTCCTGTTCATGGTGCGGTTTCAAGGACCGCCTCGTAGACCCGGTTTGCGGGTCGCTCTCAATTCTCACATCCGTCATCCTCGGGCTTGTCCCGAGGATCTAATCACATCAATTATAGTCATCCGACGCCAGCGTATTCGGGTGCGGCACATAAGCGTTTTCGATCTCATCAATGCGCTCAAAAAGATCGAGCCACGTTGGGTTCAGCTCTTCGATCAACTTGATTTTCCATTCACGAAGATAGCGCTTCAACGATTTCTCCCGCTGGATTGCCAAAACGATGTTTGGGTGGGCTTCAAACCAGACGAGATTTTTCGCCTGGTATTTTTCTGTGTAACCCTTCCGTTCAGCGTTTCGATGCTCCCATACCCGTCCCGATAAATCGCTCGTGACACCGGTGTAAATTACCCCGCGCGGTTTGTCAGACATCATGTAGACGAAGCCACTCATTCTAACAGCCACCGCAGCAGATCCTCGGGACAAGCCCGAGGATGAGCGAGGAAAACTTATCCCACAGACCCTTCCAGCGAAATGCCGATCAGCTTCTGCGCTTCCACGGCAAATTCCATCGGCAGTTCCTGAATGACTTCCTTGACGAAGCCGTTGACGATCAGTGCGATGGCCGCCTCTTCCGGGATGCCGCGCTGCAGGCAATAAAACAGCTGGTCTTCGGAAATCTTCGACGTCGTCGCCTCATGCTCGAAATGCGCCGAGGAATTCTTCGCCTCGATATAGGGCACGGTATGCGCGCCGCACTTGTCGCCGATCAAAAGCGAGTCGCACTGCGTGAAGTTACGCGTGTTGGTCGCCTTGCGGTGAGCCGAAACCTGGCCGCGATAGACGTTTTCCGAAAAGCCGGCGGCGATGCCCTTGGCGATGATGCGGCTCGACGTGTTCTTGCCGAGATGGATCATCTTGGTGCCGCTATCGATCTGCTGATGGCCATTGGAGACCGCGATCGAATAGAACTCGCCGCGGCTGTCGTCACCGCGCAGAATGCAGGACGGGTATTTCCAGGTGATGGCCGAGCCGGTTTCCACCTGCGTCCACGAAATCTTCGAACGGTTGCCGCGGCAATCGCCACGCTTGGTCACGAAGTTGTAGATGCCGCCCTTGCCTTCCTTGTCGCCCGGATACCAGTTCTGGACGGTGGAATATTTGATTTCGGCATCATCGAGCGCCACGAGTTCAACAACGGCGGCGTGAAGCTGGTTCTCGTCGCGCTGCGGCGCCGTGCAGCCTTCCAGATAGGAGACGTAGGCACCCTCTTCGGCGATGATCAGCGTGCGCTCAAACTGGCCGGTGTTCTTTTCGTTGATGCGGAAATAGGTGGAAAGCTCCATCGGGCACCGAACGCCCTTCGGCACGAACACGAAGGAACCGTCGGTGAAGACGGCCGAGTTCAGCGTCGCGTAGAAATTGTCCGTCGTCGGGACGACAGAGCCCAGATATTTCTTCACCAATTCCGGATGCTCGCGCACGGCTTCCGAAATCGACATGAAGATGACGCCGGCTTTGGCCAGTTCCGCCTTGAAGGTGGTGACGACCGAGACGCTGTCGAACACGGCATCCACGGCAACCGGGCGCTTTTCGACACCGGCGAGGATTTCCTGTTCCTTCAGCGGAATGCCGAGCTTCTCATAGACCTTCAAAAGCTCCGGGTCGACTTCATCGAGCGACTTCGGGCCGGGCGCGGTCTTCGGCGCGGCGTAATAATAAAGGTCGTTGAAGTCGATCTTGGGGTAGCTGACGCGCGCCCAGGTCGGCTCTTCCATCGTCAGCCAGCGCTTGTAAGCCTCAAGACGCCATTCCAGCATCCATTCGGGCTCCTGCTTCTTGGCCGAGATGAAACGGATCACCTCTTCCGAAAGGCCCTTCGGGGCCTTGTCGACTTCGATATTGGTTTCGAAGCCGTATTTATACTGGTCCACATCGATCTGGCGGACCTGATCGATCGTTTCCTGAACCGCTGCCATGTCGTTCTCCAATCTCGCCGGAGCCAAGGTCCGGTGGCTTGTCAACGTATCAAGGCGGAAAGCCGCCTTATCCATCTTCGGGCAATGTCACCGCGCCGTTAAGCGGGGCGGAGCTTATACCCATGTAAGTGCGGGATGGCGCTTTTCACACATCCCGGCAAGCGGAAAATTGCTATTCCGCAATTCTTTGCCGCATTTTAAGCGGCCTGACCGGCCAGCCTGCGCCGCCCGGCAATTTTCGTGAACGCCGCAAGCGTCCGTTCAATGTCCGCCTCGTCCGTCGCATGGCCAAGGGAAATCCGAAGCGCGCCGAGCTTGGGATCACGCCCCATCGCCGTCAGCACATGGCTTTCCCCCACCTTGCCGGATGAACAGGCCGAACCGGCAGAAAGTGCGATACCTTCGATATCGAAAGCGATCTGCCCCGTTTCCGCCTTCAGGCCCGGCAGGGTGAAAAACGTGGTATTGCCGACGCGGGCAACGTCCTCGCCGTGGATGATCACATCCGGCGCACTCACCCGCATGCCGTCTTCCAACCGCGCCCGCAGAGCGGCAAGACGCACCGCTTCAATCTCGAGATTCCGGGTAGCAACAGCGGCAGCAGCACCGAAACCGATGACCGACAGGGTATTTTCCGTGCCGGAACGATGCCCCTTTTCCTGCCCGCCGCCATGGATCAGCGGCTTCGGCATCATCACCTCACCGCGCGAGACCAGCGCGCCAGTCCCCTTGGGGCCACCGAGCTTGTGGGACGAGATGACCAGAAAATCCACATCGAGCGCATTGATATCGAGCGGAACCCGGCCTGCCGCCTGCACGGCGTCGACCACCATCAATCCGCCCGCCGCGTGCACCAGCCGCGCCGCTTCCGCCACCGGCTGGAGGATGCCGGTTTCGTTATTCACCATCATGCAGGCAACCATCGGCAGGCCGACGGAAGCATCATGCGAAGACAGAAGCGCCTCAAGTGCGGCAAGATCGATGACGCCCACTGACGTAACGGGAATTTCCGTAACGTCAGCCTTGCCGAACCGTCCGCCTTCGCGGAAAGCGGGGTGCTCGATGGCTGAAACATAAAGATGGCCATAACGCACCGGAGCGCGCCCCATCTTGAAATCCGGTGTCAGCACCAGATTGGCGGCTTCCGTCGCGCCGCTGGTGAAGGTGACATGGGCGGCCTGCGCACCGGCAAGTGCCGCAACCTCGCGGCGGGCGCCCTCAACGGCGGCACGGGCGGCACGCCCTTCCCGGTGGACGGAAGACGGATTGCCGGCAAGATCGAGCGCGGAGACGAGAACATCGCGCACGGCGGGCAAAAGCGGCGCCGTGGCGTTCCAGTCCATATATGTCCGCGTCAAAACCGTCATGACGATGAGGCTTCATCCAATCTTCAATGCGCCAAAACGCATTTTTCTTGAAATTACAGTTGCGCTTGCCTTATGACACCACCCGAGTGCTTTAGCACACGCAAAGTTTCGAATTATTCTAAACTGCGTTCTAGAAAAGATGACAGAGTTCGTCAAGTCTTCTCATCGGAAGAATGCGGTTGGAGAATGAAAAAACACGACCGGAGTACCAATGCCCGAAGTCATCTTTAACGGCCCTGCGGGTCGCCTCGAAGGCCGTTATCAACCCTCCAAGGAAAAGAGCGCGCCGATAGCGATCATCCTTCATCCGCATCCGCAGTTTGGCGGCACGATGAACAACCAGATCGTCTATCAGCTCTTCTATCTTTTCCAGAAGCGCGGTTTCACGACGCTCCGGTTTAATTTCCGCTCCATCGGCCGCAGCCAGGGTGAATTCGACCATGGCGCGGGCGAGCTTTCCGACGCCGCTTCCGCACTCGACTGGGTGCAGAGCCTGCATCCCGATTCGAAAAGCTGCTGGGTCGCCGGTTATTCCTTTGGCGCCTGGATCGGCATGCAGCTTCTGATGCGCCGCCCGGAAATCGAAGGTTTCATGTCGATTGCGCCGCAGCCCAACACCTACGACTTCTCCTTCCTCGCCCCCTGCCCGTCGTCGGGCCTCATCATCAACGGCGATAGCGACAAGGTCGCGCCTGAGAAGGATGTCAACGGTCTGGTGGAGAAGCTGAAGACCCAGAAGGGCATCCTCATCACCCACCGCACCGTTCCCGGCGCCAACCACTTCTTCAACGGCAAAGTGGACGACCTGATGGGCGAATGCGAGGACTATCTCGACCGTCGCCTGAACGGTGAGCTTGTGCCGGAACCGGCGGCCAAGCGCATTCGGTGATTGGCTGCGCATTTTAAAGCAGGCCTTGATTGACCTATTATGATCACCGGCGGGCTTGGCTTACCCCCTCTGCCCTGCCGGGCATCTCCCCCTCAAGGGGGAGATCAGCTAGACGCCTGCTCTTCGCCCAAGTTTCTACGTTGAAAATGGCAAGAAGGTCGCCACGATTCGATCTCCCCCTTGAGGGGGAGATGCCGGCAGGCAGAGGGGGTAAGCCACACCCGCCATATTCTACTAAACCTTCACCAAAACCCCACCCGTCACCGGCTCCTTCACCCCCGTCGTCCCCGGATAGGTCAGCGGTAACCCCTGAAGTGAACGCACGGCCAGATAGGCCCAGGCCTCCGCCTCCATCGACCCGCCATCGAAACCCGCCTCTTCCGCAGCGATCACCCGCGCGCCCACCTTTGCGGCAAGCTCGGCAAATTCCGCCATGATGACCGGATTGAGCCGCCCGCCGCCACAGACCACATAGGTCTTCGCCGCCTCCGGCAGGTAACTTGCCGATTTGAGGATCGCAGCCCCCGTCAGATGCGCCAGCGTCCGTGCCCCATCCGCCAGCGAGACTTCGCCTTTTTTCGGCGGCACGAAATCGCTGCGATCCAGCGAGCGGCGGATATTGGCCGAGAAGAACGGGCTCTCCATATAACGCGCCACCAGCGACGCGACGACGCTGCCGCCCGCCGCCGTCTTGCCGCCCTTGTCGAAGGCCTTGCCCGTATGCGCCTCGATCCACTGGTCGATCAGCATATTGCCGGGGCCGCTGTCGAAAGCGGCAAGCCGCCCCGCCTCACCGATATAGGTCAGATTAGAGATACCGCCGATATTGACGAAGACGGCCGGTGTTTCGAACCCATCGGGCAGATTTGCGGAAAGCGCCATGTGATAGGCGGGGATCAGCGGCGCACCCTGCCCGCCATGGACCATATCGTTGGCCCGCATGTCGTAAACCACGTCGATGCCGGTTTCGGCGGCCAGAAGCGGGCCATCGCCGATCTGCACGGTCAGCGCCTCATCCGGCCGGTGCAGTACTGTCTGGCCATGAAAACCGATCACATCGATGTCACCGGACTGAAGCCTGTGACGATGGAGAAAGGATTTGACCGCCGCCGCATGGGCAAGCGTCAGCTTGCGCTCGGTCTCCACTAGGTCGCCGGGACGTTCTCGTCGTTCACGAATGGCTTTGGCCGTAACCAATGCCTTCTGCCAGATGGCGCGCAGGCCCGGATCATAGGGGAAATATCCGCTCGGCCCATGCCGCACCACGCTTTCGCCATCCGTGCGCAACAGGGCGATATCGATGCCGTCCATCGATGTGCCGCTCATCAGCCCGATTGCCGTTTTGACCTCGCCCACCTGCCGCTCCCCTGCAATCACGAATCATCATGGAGTGAATCCCGACATTCATGGCCGAAACGGGTGCACATTTCAAAAAACAATGATAAAGCCGCGACGGTCATTGGTTTTCGATGGCCGCAAAGATCAAACCAGAAAGTAAAAGGTTATGTCCAGGTTCAAGTCCGATTTCCTCCGCACGCTCGACGAGCGCGGCTTCATTCACCAGATCTCCGATGAGGCAGGTCTCGACGAACTGTTCGCCAAGGAAACCGTGACCGCCTATATCGGCTATGACCCGACGGCTTCGAGTTTGCATGTCGGCCACCTCACCCAGATCATGATGCTGCACTGGATGCAGAAGACCGGCCACCAGCCGATCTCCCTGATGGGCGGCGGCACCGGCATGGTCGGCGATCCCTCCTTCAAGGAAGAAGCCCGCAAGCTGATGACGATCGACATGATCGAGGACAACATCACCTCGCTCAAGCACGTCTTCGCCAACTACCTCGATTACGACCGCGCCAATAATCCGGCGCTGATGATCAACAATGCCGATTGGCTGCGCGGCCTCAACTACCTCGAATTCCTGCGCGATGTCGGCCGCCATTTCTCGGTCAACCGCATGCTGTCCTTCGACAGCGTGAAAACGCGCCTCGACCGCGAACAATCGCTGTCCTTCCTCGAATTCAACTACATGATCCTGCAGGCCTACGACTTCGTGGAGCTGAACCAGCGCACCGGCTGCCGCCTGCAGATGGGCGGTTCGGACCAGTGGGGCAACATCATCAACGGTATCGATCTCGGTCACCGCATGGGGACACCACAGCTTTACGCGTTGACCTCGCCGCTGCTCACCACCTCTTCCGGTGCGAAAATGGGCAAGTCGGCCTCGGGCGCGGTATGGCTGAACAAGGACCTGCTGCCGGTCTATGATTTCTGGCAATACTGGCGCAATACGGAAGATGCGGACGTTGTTCGCTTTGCGAAACTCTTCACCACGCTGCCGATGGATGAGATCGCCCGTATCGCCGCTCTTGGCGGATCGGAGATCAACGAGGCGAAGAAAATCCTCGCGACCGAAGTGACGGCCATCCTGCATGGCCGTGCGGCGGCGGAAGAAGCGGCAGAGACGGCGCGCAAGACCTTCGAGGAAGGTGCGCTCGCTGAAAACCTGCCCTCCATCGAGGTTCCGACATCCGAACTCGATGCCGGCCTCGGCGTCCTGTCGCTCATCGTCCGTGCCGGCCTCGCCGGCTCGAACGGCGAGGCCCGCCGCCACGTTCAGGGCGGTGCGGTGAAGATCAACGACATCGGCGTTTCGGATGAGCGCCAGACGGTCGGTTCCGGTGAAATCACCGGCGACGGCGTCATCAAGCTGTCGGTCGGCAAGAAGAAGCACGTTCTGGTTCGCCCGGCGTAAGACTTACAAAAACATTGTGTCGAGGACTGCCAAAGCGGTCCTCGATGCGCAGATACCCCCACTTCCGTCATGCCGGACTGGATCCGGCATCCAGCCACGGCGCGTCTGCGCCGTGAAAGGGCTCTCACGCGATCAAGGACTTGATCGCACTGGACTCCGGATCAGGTCCGGGGTGACGGAGTACGGGTGCACGCGTTGTCGCCAAACAGCCGCTTGCGCCAAGCTTTGCGACGCTCCATTCACTGAAATTCGAAAATCTGCCGGAAGACGCCCGGCGCGATCAGCGACAGCGGATTGATTGTCAGCTTCGGCTGGTCCGTCTGGCCGGAGAGCTTGAAGGTGATGCCGAGCAAACCCCGGTCGCGGCCATTGCCGAGGAAGATGCCGATGAAGGGCAGCTCGCCGAACAGCCGGTTCAGGCCATAGGCGGGCATGAAGGTGCCGGTCATGTCCATACGGCCGCTCTGGTCCTTCAGCAGCCCCTGGAAGGTTGCGCCGATCTGCTCGCCGCGCACGACGCCGTTTTCCACCGCCACCGAACCGTTGACGTAAACGACCCGGGCAAAACCGCGCTGGAATTTTTCCGAGCTGACATCGATATTGCGACGCACCGCATTGTTAAGGCTCCTGCCGTCCTCGCCCGTCGGCGTGGCGACGATGTCCTGCAGCTTGGCTTCGTTGACGACGGCAAAATTGCGCAGGTCGAGCGAACCGCTCCAGTCGCTGCCATTGGAGGTCGTCAGCGCAAGGTTGAGAAGGCCGCCGCGAATGCGGCTGTAGATATTGGCGAAACGGGCGAGCGACCCCGCGTCGCTGCTGGTCAGCGTCACGGTTCCGGTCGCCCCGCGATTGACGGTCTGCGCCACCACCGCCTGACCGTTGCCGGTGACGCCACGGAAATCGATGGAGCGGACCTTGCCGTCCCGCACGCTGACATCGGAACTGACATTGGCAAGTATTTCGTCGTTGAACCCGTAGACCTTGTCGAATTGCGTCTTGATGGCAAGGGATGGCTGCGAACGCGACGTCCCGTCGCCGCTGCCGGAAGAGCTGCGAAGCTTCGAGAGGAAAGGCCTGACATCGGCGGATTTCCCCGATGCGTTGATGATATAGCCGTTTTTCGAAGCGGCGACCGAAACGGCGTAATTATCGGAGGGCGAAAGCTGCACGCGGCTGAGATCGGCTGAAATCAGCCCGTTCTTGCTGAAGGCGATATCGCCGGCTGCGCCGAAGCCGTCGCCGTCGAGCGAAAAGTCGCTGATCGTCGTGCGCCCGTCTCCCATTTCCATGGTGAAGGTGGCGCTGGCGGGAATGCCGATACCCTTGCTCCAGCCGAGCCCGGGCAGAATGATCGACGCCTTGGTCAGATCGAGCCGGATATCCTGGCGTTTCGGGTCGGCGCCGTCGATTTCAATCGCCGTCGTGCCGCCGAGGACCGTGGAGAGTTCCGGAGCGAGCTTGGCAACCTGGGTTTCGTTCAGGCTTGCCTTCAGCGACAGCGTCGGCGCGATATCGCTGTTCTTGCGCACCGGCTCTGTCATCACGATGTCCATCGGCACGTCGTCCACGCGGCCCCTGCCCTCCAGTTTGAGCTGGCGGTCATCCAGCGTCATGAAACCGTCGAGTGCAGTCACCTTGTGCCCCGCAAAGGGCTTGGTCAGCGACAGGTTCTTCAGATCGAGATCGGCCGTCCACACCGGCGGAGGCGGGTTGTGGCTGGAAAGCAGGCCAACGGTCAGATTTGCATGGGCTTTGACATCGCCGGTGAAATCCTCCGGCTTGAACTGCGTATCCTTGAGCGCATTGATGGGTTTGAGCGCCGCAAGCTCGGCCACGGCATCGGCCGAGCCCGAAACGTTCAGCTCGAGATTTCCAAGCAGCGGCTTGTCGTAAACGGCAGAAATGAGAAAACGGCTGTTTTCCAACGCGAGCGACCGGTTCGACGGGAAATAGGATGTCCCCCGCTTGATATCGACGGCCATCTTGCCGCCGACGAGGTCGAAATGCGCGTCGACATCGCGCAACGGCGGAATGTCGCCGGTAGTATTGAGACGCGTATCGTCGATGTCGAAACGGATCTGCATTTCGCTTTCGCCGAGCACCAGCGGGCAGCCGGGGCCGCACATCCGTCCCTGCGGGATGAAGATCGCGATTGAACCATTGGTGACGGTGCCGCCGTAGAGATTGGACACCACCCAGTCGCGCGGCTTGTGCGCCATCCAGAACGGCCAGAGCTGCTTGACCGCCGTGGCCTCCATCTTCGGAATCTGCCCGCCGAAACTGATTTCCGGCGACCCCTGGCCGAACCGGATTTTCAGCGATCCCGCCATGTCTCCGAGCGGGCCTGTCACATAAAGCGAGGGGACGTCGAGCTGCTTCGTCGCCGCCGTAAAATGCCCGTCCGCCTTCAGGCTGAAAGGAACCGGGGCCTCGCCCGAAGCTTCGGACGAAGCAACGGCGTTGTCGATCCGCAGCGAAAGGCCGAAACCGTCTTCCGTATCGCTGATTTCACCGGCGACCGGAAGAATTGTGCGCCCCAGCTCCAGCCGCGAATTGTCGATGGCAAGGGTGCTTTTGGCAAAGTCATAACGCGCATGGACGTTGCCAGCCGTAAAGGTCTGGGACTCACCGCCGATCATCAGCGTTCCATTGCCGAGGCCGAGCGCAATCTCCAGCTGTGGCTCCTGCCCTTCCATGGCGCGCCGAGCGACAATGTTGATACCCGTCTTGACGTTCAGGCCTTCATGGAGATTTCCGTCGGGATCGTATTTCTCAAGAAACGGGCCGATATCGAAACCGTCGATGCGGGCTTCAAAACCGTCTATCCGGCCGCCCGATCCCGAAGTCTGCAGCGACACGCTGGCAATTTCACCGTTGAATAGCGTTTCTCCATCGAGCGAATATCCGCCCTGCTGATCGGGCGTCAGCGACAGTTCACGCACTTCGACGGTACGCGGCTTGCCCAACTCTCCGGGTGGCAGGTGAATCGAAACGCTGGAAATATCGATTTCCTCGGTTCCGCTGCTCAGAAAAGCCTGAGCGAGCTTGTCGAGCTGCCCGAAGGCCTCCTGCAATTGCTGCGGCACGGCGTCAAGCTTGACGCTGGCGAGATCGAACCCGTTACCCTTGGGCAAAAGCGCCGTATCGAGCTCCATCCCGTCGGCCTCGAGGCTTTCCACCGAGACACGGCCGGTCAGAAGCGCAAGCGGATCGAGCGCCATGCCGATTGCCCGCGCCCGGCTCATATGCTGGCCGGATTCCTTCTCGATGATATCCACGTCCTCCGCCACCAGCGCAAGGCGCAGCCCGGTGGAAAACCTGATCGCCGAAGAACCGATCCGCGCGCTGTAATGGGGGCCGAGCGCCCTTTCCAGCGCCTGCTGCGCCTGGCTGGAAAGCGTCGCGTCGATCGATCCTGTCTCGACGGAAAGAATGATGCCGCCAATGGACAGGAAGGCCAGCACGAAAAGCGCTGCGAAAATCTTGATGAAGGCGCGCACCATGGAGCGCGGCGCCGGGCAATGCACGATGATGGGATCTTCGGCCTGCGCCGAAGGAAGATCGTGCAGCGCAATGATATCGCGTCTGCCGAACTTGACCTTTTCACCCCTGACTTCAGCCATACGCCCGTGTTTGCCCTTGAATAGCTTTGTTTCGCCGCAACACCGAAGCGGGATGGCGAAAAGTGTAAGCGGTTTTCGTCCGGAATCCCGCTTTAATTCTTTAGCCCAGATAACGATTGAGATTTAAGATCGTTCGACCTGAAATCTAAATAGTGATCTGGACGACGCGCGGTTTCGCTATATATCGAATGTGGCGACTTTTCCTCAACATCCCGGCGAAAGAAAGGTAGATTATGACAGACTTGACGATTGGCGGCCCGGCTCCCGATTTTACTTTGCCCCGCAACGGTGAAGGGACGGTGACATTGTCCAAACTGCAAGGCAAGGCCGTCATCCTCTATTTCTACCCGAAGGACGATACTTCCGGCTGCACCGCAGAAGCCATCGACTTCAGCGCGCTGGGCGGCGAATTCGAGGCAGCCAACGCCGTCGTCATCGGCATTTCGCCCGACAGCGTTAAAAGCCACGACAAGTTTGCGGCAAAACATTCGCTTTCCGTCATGCTCGCTTCCGACGAGGAGAGGAAGGTTCTGGAAGCCTATGGCGTCTGGAAGGAAAAAAGCATGTATGGCAAAAAATACATGGGTGTCGAACGCACGACCATCCTCGTTGCTCCGGATGGAAAAATCGCGGAAATCTGGAACAAGGTGAAGGTCGCGGGCCACGCCCAGGCCGTTCTCGAGGCCGTAAAGAAGCTCTGAGGGACCAACCCGTCGTGACGCCCCCGTTCAAAATCATCTCGCTGCGAGGCGGCGCGACGGATGCCATCGTGAGCGCCGATCTCGACAGAAAGACCGCACTCGCGCAGGAAACGGCGACACGCTGGTTCGAGCGCCGTCTGTCGCTGCGCTCGCCTCTCGACCCGCCGCTGCCCGAACGTCCGGGCAGGCCGCAGAAGCCGGAACTCGTGCCGCCAACCGCCGTGGAACGCCGCTCCCTTCACAGCGTCAGGGGCCGCATTGCGCTGCTGCACGCCATAGCCCATATCGAACTTAACGCCGTCGATCTCGCGCTCGATATCGTCGCCCGTTATGCCAGCGAGCCGGTGCCGCATTCCTTTTTCGACGGCTGGATGCAGGTCGCCTTCGAGGAGGCGAAACATTTCCGGCTGGTGCGGGACAGGCTGAGAAGCCTCGGCGCCGACTATGGCGATCTGCCGGCCCATGACGGGCTCTGGCAGGCCGCGCATTCCACCCGCAACGATCTCACTGCACGGCTCGCCGTCGTCCCGCTCATCCTGGAAGCGCGCGGACTGGACGTCACCCCTTCCCTGCAGGCGAAGATGCGTGAGACTGGCGATCTCGAAAGCGCCGCCGTTCTTGATGTCATCTATAATGACGAAAAGGGCCATGTCGCCATCGGCGCGAAATGGTTCCGGTTCCTCTGCGCGCGTGAAAAGAAGGACCCGGCCGCGACCTTCAGGCAGCTGGTGCGCGCCAATTTCCGCGGCCCTTTGAAACCGCCCTTCAACGACATCGCCCGCGCCGAGGCCGGCCTGACGCCTTCCTTTTACCGCTCGCTCACATCCGTCAGCCAATAGCCGACACCGCCAAAAGGCCTCTCCGGCAAAACTTCGTTAACCTTAACGAATTATGATTTCCCCTAAGAAATCGGCCAGTCCGGAGAGAGATTGTGACTGATACGGCGGAAAACCGGGTATTCGGCAAAAAGCGTGAGCCCCACGTGCTCATCCTCGCGCGCGGCGACAGGGTGCGGCACATGACCATCCGTCCGTGGATGGCGGCGCTTGCCGGCTGCACGATCGGCCTTTTCTCGCTCGGTTATCTCGGAGCCACAGGCTACCTTATTTTGCGTGACGACCTGATCGGCGCGACCATGGCCCGCCAGACCCGCATGCAGAACGACTATGAAGACCGCATCGCAGCGCTGAGAGCCCAGGTGGACCGTGTCACCTCCCGCCAATTGCTCGATCAGCAGGTCGTTGAAAAGAAAGTGGAAAAGCTGCTGGAACAGCAGGCGGCGCTGACCTCGCGGCACGGCCGCATGAGCGAATTGCTGGAACGCGCCGAAAATTCCGGCATCGCCTCCTCCCCGGCCGCGCCCTCGTCTCTTTCGAACGCCATGGCGCCGGAAAAACGCGCTGACCTCTCCGGCGGCCTTTCGGCCATTGAAAAGCTGATGGCGCCACGCAAGCCGCAGGCGGAAAAGCCCGCCACATCGGACAGACGCGCCGCCTATGTGCCCGAAGCCGGCGAAACGCCATCCGATCGGGCCGACCGGGTGTTTTCCAAGGTGACACTGTCGCTTAAGGATATCGAACGCCAGCAGATATCGCGCATCGCCAGACTGACTAGCGACGCCGAGGACAAGGCGAATGCGATGCAGGACATCATCCGGCAGGCGGGCCTGAAAATCGAAGAGAACGGCAATGACGACATAGGCGGCCCCTATGCCGACCCCGAGCGCGGTGACACCGATCCTTTCAACCTGTCGCTCACCAATCTCGACAATGCGCTGAACCGGCTCGACATCGTCAAGGAAACCGCGACCACCCTGCCCTTCGGCAACCCGGCCCCCGGCCGGGCGATCACCAGCCGATTCGGCAACCGGATGGATCCGTTTCTCGGCCGCCCGGCCCTGCATACCGGCATCGATTTTCGCGCCGAAACCGGGGCTGACGTCAAATCCACAGGCGCGGGCAAGGTGACGGTGGCGGAAAATTCCGGCGGCTACGGCAATATGGTCGAGATCGATCACGGCCAGGGCGTCTCGACGCGATTCGGCCATCTCTCCGCCATTCTGGTGAAAGCCGGCGACAGGGTCGAGGCCGGCGACGTCATCGGCCGCGCCGGCAGCACCGGTCGCTCCACCGGTCCGCATGTGCATTATGAGGTGCGCCGCAACGATACGCCGGTCGATCCGATGCGGTTCCTGATCGCCGGAACGGAACTCAAAACCTATTTAAAATAGCAGCCCGATTTTAATGCTTTTTTTGCGCTTTTTACGATAAATCGCTGAAATCTGCACCAAAGGCCAAGAAGCCCCGCCCGAACCCCGCTGTTTCGCGCGCTTTTCCCGTTGTTTCCTTGACTTTCCGGCAATTTGGGCATATCCCCGCGCCAAGTCTTTGCAAGTGCCGTCGCGGCACGCAGGTGTTCTTACCGAACCAGAACGGAAAAAGTTCTTCCTTTGACAACATTCTCTGATCTTGGCCTGAGCCAAAAAGTTCTTTCCGCTATTGCAGATGCCGGCTACACGACGCCGACACCCATTCAGGCTGGCGCCATTCCGCCGGCGCTGGAAAAGCGTGATATCTGCGGTATCGCACAGACCGGCACGGGCAAAACCGCGTCCTTCGTTCTGCCGATGCTCACCCTGCTCGAAAAGGGCCGCGCACGCGCCAGAATGCCGCGCACGCTGATCCTCGAGCCGACCCGCGAGCTGGCAGCGCAGGTGGCGGAGAACTTCGAGAAATACGGCAAGAATCACAAGCTGAACGTCGCCCTGCTCATTGGCGGCGTTTCCTTCGAAGACCAGGACCGCAAGCTTGAGCGCGGCGCCGATGTGCTGATCTGCACCCCCGGCCGCCTTCTCGACCATTGCGAGCGCGGCAAGCTTTTGATGACCGGCGTGGAAATCCTCGTCATCGACGAAGCCGACCGTATGCTGGATATGGGCTTCATTCCCGATATCGAGCGCATCGCCAAGATGATCCCGTTCACGCGGCAGACGCTGTTCTTCTCGGCCACCATGCCGCCGGAAATCCAGAAGCTGGCCGACCGGTTCCTGCAGAACCCCGTCCGCGTCGAAGTAGCCAAGCCCTCCTCCACGGCAAAGACCGTTGCCCAGCGCATCGTCGCCGCGCACAACAAGGACTATGAAAAGCGCGCCGTGCTGCGCGATCTCGTCCGCGCCGAAGAAGCCGAACTGAAGAACGCCATCATCTTCTGCAACCGCAAGAAGGATGTGGCCGACCTGTTCCGCTCGCTCGACCGTCACGGTTTTTCCGTCGGCGCGCTGCATGGCGACATGGACCAGCGTTCGCGCACCACGATGCTGCAGAACTTCAAGGACGGCAATCTGAAGCTGCTCGTCGCCTCCGACGTTGCCGCACGCGGCCTGGACATCCCCGATGTCAGCCACGTCTTCAACTTCGACATTCCCATTCATTCGGAAGACTATGTCCACCGCATCGGCCGTACCGGTCGTGCCGGCCGCTCGGGCAAGGCCTTCACCATCGTCACCAAAAGCGACACCAAATATCTCGACGCGATCGAAAAGCTGATCGGCGAAAAGATCGAGTGGCAGAACGGTGACCTCTCCACCCTTCCCGCGCCGATGGAAAGCTTTGAAAGCAATTCCGGCCGCCGGGGCAAGGAACGGGGCGGCAGGGGCCGCGACCGCAACCGTCGCGACGCAGCGCCGGTCGAAAACATCAATCAGGGTGCACAATCCGCTGCGGATACGGACATCGCGGCTCATGGAGACGACAAGGTGAAAGCAGAACGCAAGCAGGAAAAGACCCCGCGCAATTCCGACCGCAACAGCCGCAATCCGCTGCACGCCAATGACGACAACCGCGACCGCCGCCGCCATTATCGCGACCATGACGATGGCCCGACACCGGTTGGTTTCGGCGACGACATCCCCGCCTTCATGCTGATCGTGGCCAACGCCAAGGCCTGACCGCGGGAATGGACAGCATGACGCCGACCGCCAGGCCAGGTCTCGATTTTCCGGGTGTCGGCGTCGGCCTCGCCATCATGCGTGACGGCCGCGTGCTTTTATGCCGGCGCCTGAAGGCGCCGGAAGCCGGATACTGGAGCATTCCGGGTGGCAAGGTCGATCACCTTGAAACCTCCCTCGCCGCAGCACGCCGTGAGGCCGAAGAGGAAACCGGGCTCAAGATCGGCACCGTGGAATTTCTCTGCCATAGCGAATTCATCGATACGGAAGATCGCCACCACTGGGTTTCGCTGATCTTCGTCACCCGCGATGCGCAGGGTGAGCCGGCACTGACCGAACCCGACAAGCTTTCCGCCATCGGCTGGTTCGATCCGGATAAGCTTCCCGAACCCATCTCCGCCTTTGCCAGGGACGCCCTGGCCGCCCTGAAATAAAGCCGCACAGGCAACCGGTCGAACTCGCTTGCGGGCGATAATGGCCGTCAACGGGGCATTTTCAGGCAGTCATATTGATCTGTACGTCGGAGCCGGCTTCGCCCCCTCCGCGCGATATCTTTTCTATAAGTTCGAAAATGAAAGAACGTCTTTGCGCAGGACTTTTCTAATTCAATTTTAAATTGCTTAAATTAGCTCCATGTAAAAAACCGCCCCAGTTTCCCGAAGCGGTTTATACGTAATGAAAAAAATAGAATATGAAAAGCAATATAGTCTGGCAGTGCTTATAATCGGAACACTTTCCGAGGCCTGTTACAGCCAATTTCAGTCGTCCCCTGAAACAGTTATATCTAAGCTAATCATTTACTTTCCGTCAAGCAAATCTTCTCGCAAATGCGAAAAAAACATGGCGGAAAAGAGGTGAACGATGTGAAGGTTTATATATTTACCTTATATATCAATAAATTACAAATATGAAAATAAAATGTGCATCTTTTTGTGCTGCACTTTAAAAAGCAGAATCGCAGACCGGCTTTCTCTAAACTGTGCTTATACGCGCCACATGTAATGGATTTATGAAGTAACGCCCGCCGCGACAATGATGTGAAATACTTCTCCACCCATCCGGCGCAGGAGCGAATTGCTCGTCGGCAAAAATAATCCTTCATTAAAAACATGGTGCGCAATTATATCGAACAGCAACAACTACAAGCTGCGACAACGACCCGCCCTCTCGAATCGGACAACTTCAGAGCAAATCCGCCGTCCCGCGGATGGCGATATGCGAATATGATGGAACATCGGCGATTTTTCCTTTGGAAAACCGGTTGTTGCCGATAAACATCAAGCCGGGACAACAGGATTTCTATCGCGTCATGCTTTCACTTCGCCTGCTAACGATCATCGCCGGTTTTGCCCTTGCGGGCTCAGCAAGCGCGGCATCGATTGGCATCGTTGCGCCCCAGAGCGGTCCTTACGAACTTCTGGGGCAGCAGGTACGGCAGGGTGCGAAGGCGGCGGCGGCAAAGCTCGGGCTGGATGTCGTCGAAATCCATGAAAGCTGCGAAGATGGCAGCGGCGGTGCCATTGCCGATGGCCTCGTGGCCGCCAAGGTCAGCGCCGCAATCGGTTTCTTGTGCACCGAAACGCTTCAGGATGTTCTGCCGCCGCTGAAAGCGGCCGCCATTCCCGCCATCACGCTTTCCAGCCGCGCGCCGATCCTGATGGAAGACGCCCTGAAATACGGCTGGCCGCTCTTTCGCCTCGCCCCGTCCGACAGGGCCGAATCGGACAGGATCGCGGAGATCATCCTGCGCGACTGGAAGGGACACTCCATCGGACTTGTGGATGACGGCACGATCTACAGCCGCGAACTGGTCGACCGCATCCGCTCGTCGCTCGAGGAAAACGGCCTGAAGCCCACCCTTGCCGATACGATGCGTCCCAACCAGGAACAGCAGGTGGCGCTGGTGCGCCGGCTGGCGCGCACCGGCATTTCTCATGTCTTCGTCGGCGCGGAGCGCAACGACGTCGCCATCATCGCCAGAGATGCCGGGTCGGAGAACATTCCCCTCACCGTCATGGGCGGGGACGCCATGAATGCGGCCAACAATCCGGTCCCTTTGGCCGCGAATGTGCTGGCGGTCACCCGCCCGGCCTATGATACCCTGCCATCGGCCCAGGCGGTTGCCGGCGAACTGCGCGGCGCCGGTATCGAGCCGGAAGGTTACGTCCTGCCGGCCTATGCGGCAGCGGAACTCACCGCCGCCCTTGCGGAAGCCACGCAGGCACAGTCGAAACCCGCGCCGGAGATACTGGCGGGCGGCACCCTTTTCAAAACCGTGCTCGGCGACCTCGGCTTCAGCCCGTCGCATGACCTTTTGGACAATCCCTATCGCCTGCAGCGATGGAACGGCCAGCGCTTCGAACCGGCGGACAAGGCCGAAAGACAATAGGCGAAACCCGCGCCGCCGAAAATTCGAGGAAACGCAGCTGAAAACCGCCGGCAACCGCGCGGGCAGCCGTTTCAAACCCCGATACTTGGTGTTAAAGGCAGCTTACGCAACGCGTCGAGAGGAGTTTGCCCCATGTCCCTGCCCATCCGCATAGCCCCGTCCATTCTGGCTGCCGATTTCGCCAAGCTCGGACAGGAAGTCGCCGATGTCACGGAAGCGGGCGCGGACTGGATTCATCTCGATGTGATGGATGGCCATTTCGTCCCCAACATCTCCTTCGGGCCGGATGTCATCAAGGCGCTGCGGCCGCACAGCATGGCCTTCTTCGACTGCCATCTGATGATCGCACCCGTCGACCCGTACCTCGAAGCCTTCGCCAAGGCGGGCTGTGACAGCATCACCGTGCATGCCGAAGCCGGGCCGCACCTGCACCGCTCGCTGCAGACGATCCGCGGGCTCGGCAGGAAAGCCGGCGTGACGCTCAACCCCGCAACACCGCTTTCGGTCATCGAAAACGTGCTTGACGATGTCGATCTCGTCCTGATCATGAGCGTCAACCCCGGTTTCGGCGGGCAGAAGTTCATTCCGGCCATGCTGGACAAGATCCGCGCGGCAAAGGCCATGATTGGCGACCGGCCGATAGAACTCGAAGTGGATGGCGGCGTGACGGCGGAAACCGCAGGCGCGATCGTTGCCGCCGGTGCGAATGCGCTGGTGGCCGGCTCGGCCATCTTCAAGGGCGACGGCGTTGCCGACTACCGCAAGACGGTCGCGCAACTGCGCCACGCAGCGGAAGCCGCGCGGACATAACGCCGCCGCCGAAGGGGGTACGGCAAGGCGTTGGGGGGATCGGCATGGAAAGCGACAGGCGGGGTTTCCGTGACACGGCTTCGGCGGCGCTGTTTCCGCTGCTCGGCGCGCTTGTCTGGGCCGTCTGTTCCAGCGCCGCCGCCGCTATCGGCCTCTATGTCAGGAACCGGCTGGAAACCGACCATGCCGCCGACATCATCATGCTTTTCTTTGCGGGCGGTCTTTTCGGCTGGCTGCTGGCCATGGCGGCGCTGCACTTCCTCCCTGCTTCCACGGCCCTGCCGCTGCGTTTTGCGGCGGCCTGTCTTGCCATCGCTTTTTTTACGCTGGCAGTTGCAGCGACATTGTTCGCTTTCGAGTACCGTATTTTCTATGCGCAATGGCACGCGCCGGCATTCTCCCGCATCTGGTTTTTCCAGCAGCTCTTCACATCGCTCGGCGCGATTTACCAGTTCTGCATTCTCGGCCTTGGCTTATATTTTCCCTTTGCCATCGTTCCGCTCCTGCCTGCGGGCGCAATCCTCTGCCGACGTGCGCAATGAGCAACAGAGGCATGTAGCTTGATAGATTGAGATTACCGGAACACTTTGCTAAACGGGCAGCAAAATTCCTCCACAAAGAAAGTCATTGCCATGATCCCTCGTTACTCCCGGCCGGAAATGGTCGCCATCTGGTCGCCGGAAACAAAGTTCCGCATCTGGTTCGAGATCGAGGCATATGCCTGTGACGCACTTGCCGAACTCGGCGTTATCCCGAAGTCCGCTGCCCAGACCATCTGGGAAAAGGGCGGCAGCGCCACCTTCGACGTCGCCCGCATCGATGAAATCGAAGCCGTCACCAAGCACGACGTTATCGCCTTCCTCACCCATCTTGCCGAATTTGTCGGTCCCGACAGCCGTTTCGTGCATCAGGGCATGACCTCGTCGGACGTGCTCGATACCACGCTCAACATCCAGCTCGTGCGCGCCGCCGATCTGCTGCTCGCCGATATGGACCGGGTGCTCACCGCGCTGAAGACCCGCGCCTTCGAACACAAGAATACGGTGCGCATCGGCCGCAGCCACGGCATCCACGCTGAGCCGACCACCATGGGCCTGACCTTCGCCCGCTTCTATGCCGAGATGCACCGCAACCGCGAACGCCTCGTCAATGCCCGTGCGGAAATCGCCACGGGCGCAATCTCCGGCGCCGTCGGCACCTTCGCCAATATCGACCCGCGCGTCGAAGAACATGTCTGTGCCAAGCTCGGTCTCATCCCCGAGCCGGTCTCCACGCAGGTCATCCCGCGTGACCGCCACGCCATGTTCTTCGCAACCCTCGGCGTCATCGCCTCGTCGATCGAAAACGTCGCCATCGAAATCCGCCACATGCAGCGCACCGAGGTTCTGGAAGCCGAAGAGTTCTTCTCGCCGGGCCAGAAGGGCTCGTCCGCCATGCCGCACAAGCGCAACCCGGTTCTGACCGAAAACCTGACCGGCCTTGCCCGTCTGGTGCGCATGTCGGTCGTTCCGGCCATGGAAAACGTGGCTCTGTGGCACGAGCGCGATATCAGCCACTCCTCCGTCGAGCGCGCCATCGGCCCCGACACCACTGTCACTCTCGATTTCGCGCTGAACCGTCTGGCCGGCGTCATCGAGAAGCTGGTGATCTATCCGGACAACATGCTGAAGAACATGAACAAGTTCCGCGGCCTCGTGCATTCGCAGCGCGTTCTGCTGGCGCTGACGCAGGCCGGCGTATCGCGTGAAGACGCTTACCGTCTGGTACAGCGCAACGCCATGAAGGTCTGGGAACAGGGCGCCGATTTCCTTGAGGAACTGCTGGGCGACGAGGAAGTGCGCGCCGCCCTTCCCGAAGAGGTGATCCGCGAAAAGTTCGACCTCGGTTACCATACCAAGCATGTCGACACGATCTTCACCCGCGTCTTCGGCAACGCCTGAGACTTGAGCTGAGTTTGAGACCTTGAAGTTAATGCCGCCGCGACCTTGATCGCGGCGGCATCGCAACACAGATATGGGCGCATGAAAGTTTCAGAAGCAGATATCCTGATCGTCCCCGGTTATACCAATTCCGGCCCCGACCACTGGCAGAGCCGCTGGGAGCGCAAGCTTTCCACCGCACGCCGCGTCGAGCAGGCCGAATGGTCCAAACCCGTGAAGGAAGACTGGGTCGCCCGGCTGGTGGAAGAGGTCAATGCCTCCACCAGGCCTATCGTCCTCGTCGCCCATTCGCTCGGTGTGCCGACCGTCATCCATGCCCTGCCGGAAATCGGCAAGAAGGTGTCCGGCGCGCTGCTCGTCGCGCCGCCCGATGTCGCCAATCCCGATATCCGGCCGAAGCACCTGATGACCTTCGGGCCTTACCCGCGCGATCCGCTGCCGTTCCCGGCGATCACCATCGCCAGCCGCAACGATCCTTTCGGCTCCTATGAACATGCCGATGACATCGCCGCCGCCTGGGGTTCGCTTTTGATCGACGCCGGCATGTCCGGCCATATCAACACCGAGTCCGGCCACGGTCCGTGGCCGGAAGGCGGTATGGTCTTCGCGCAGTTTTTGAGCCGCCTGAAGGCTGTCGAGCCCTGACGGCACCAGCCCGGCGGACCGCCTCCCCTTCGATCAGCCCCGGAAGCTTAATTTCCGGGCGCAGCGGTTTCGCCGGCCTGTCACAAGAATTGAAGGGAAATATGCGAGCCGCATTGTAGAATGCACTCTTTTCCTTTATGGGACCGCTTCAAAGACCAAACGCAACGCCACCAGAATCGGCGTCAACCAAGAGACCTGCAATTATGAACCGTCGCCGCCGTATTTACGAAGGCAAGGCCAAGATCCTCTACGAGGGTCCGGAGCCAGGCACGCTTATCCAGTTCTTCAAGGACGATGCGACCGCCTTCAACAAGAAGAAGCATGAAGTCATTGACGGCAAGGGCGTGCTGAACAACCGTATCTGCGAATACGTCTTCACGCATCTGAACAAGATCGGCATTCCCACGCACTTCATCCGCCGCCTCAACATGCGCGAGCAGTTGATCAAGGAAGTGGAGATGATCCCGCTCGAAGTCGTCGTGCGCAATGTCGCTGCCGGCTCGTTGTCGAAGCGCCTCGGCATCGAGGAAGGCGTGGTTCTGCCGCGCTCCATCATCGAGTTCTATTACAAGTCGGACGAGCTCGAAGACCCGATGGTCTCCGAAGAGCACATCACGGCTTTCGGCTGGGCCAACCCCGCCGAGCTCGATGACATCATGGCGCTCGCCATCCGCGTCAACGACTTCCTCTCCGGCCTGTTCCTCGGCGTCGGCATCCAGCTCGTCGATTTCAAGATCGAATGCGGCCGCCTTTTCGAAGGCGACATGATGCGCATCATCCTCGCCGACGAGATTTCGCCCGATAGCTGCCGCCTGTGGGACATCGAAACCCAGAAAAAGATGGACAAGGACCTGTTCCGCCGCGACATGGGCGGGCTTCTCGAAGCTTATTCCGAAGTCGCGCGCCGTCTCGGCATCATCAATGAAAACGAACCGATCCGCGGCACCGGCCCTGTCCTCGTGAAGTAATATCGGCCTCGTGAAATAATATCGACACCGCAAGGGTAAAATCAGGAGAAGATCAGGTGATCAAGGCACGGGTGACTGTTACGCTGAAGAACGGCGTTCTCGATCCGCAGGGCAAGGCAATCGAAGGCGCGCTCGGCAGCCTCGGTTTCGGTGGCGTCGGCCATGTCCGTCAGGGCAAGGTCTTCGACCTGGAGCTGGAAGGCGCCGACAAGGCCAAGGCCGAGACCGACCTGAAGGCAATGTGCGAAAAGCTTCTGGCCAATACGGTCATCGAAAACTACGCCATCGCCATCCTCTGAAGCCCCAGGAGCCGCTCCGATGAAATCCGCTGTCGTCCAACTTCCCGGCCTCAACCGCGACCGCGACATGATCGCGGCGCTGACGAAAATCTCCGGAAGCGCGCCCGTCACCATCTGGCAGACGGAAACGGATATTCCCGACGTCGACCTGATCGTCATCCCGGGCGGCTTCTCCTATGGTGACTATCTGCGTTGCGGCGCCATCGCCGCACGTATGCCGGTCATGCAGGCCATTCGCGAAAAGGCCGAAAAGGGCGTCAAGGTTCTCGGCGTCTGTAACGGTTTCCAGATTCTGGTCGAGGCGGGCATGCTGCCGGGTGCTTTGATGCGCAACGCCTCGCTGAAATTCGTCTGCCGTGAAGTGAAGCTCGAAGTCGCCAACAACGACACTGAATTCACCCGTGCTTATGACAAGGGCCAGATTCTGCGCTGCCCCGTCGCCCACCACGACGGCAACTATTTCCTCGATACGGATGAGCTGAAGTCCGTGGAAGACAATGGTCAGGTGGTGTTTCGTTATGCCGACGGCACCAACCCCAACGGTTCGCTGAACGACATCGCCGGCGTCATCAACGCCAGGGGCAATGTCCTCGGCATGATGCCGCATCCGGAAAACCTGATCGAAGCCGCCCATGGCGGCAATGACGGTCGCGGCCTCTTCGCTTCGGCGCTCGGCGTCGTCGCAGCCTGATAGACCGGGCGGGCTTTGAGCCCGCCTTTTTTGATGCCGGCTTTCGGCACCGTTTCGGCTTCTCTTCTGGATGACCTGATGTCCCGTCTTCTTCGACACAATGCCTACAAGGCCGCCGCATTGATCCTCGCGGCGACGGCGCTTGCCGCCTGCCAGCCGAAACCGCAGCCTTCTTCCTCCGTCTCCCGCGCGGCCCTGCCGACCATGGAACGGATTGCGCTTGGCGCGAATGCCTGCTGGTTCAAATCGGGCGACGCGGCGTTCAAGGCCTATCGTCTCGCGCCGGAACTCAACTCCTTCTCCGGCCGTCCGCGCATCCTGCTTGTGCCGCGCAACAGCCCGGAATCGCGGCCCATGCTGGTGGTTCAGGCCGAAGGCAACCCGGCGAAACTCGACGCTTTCGGCCCCGTGATGAACGAAGCCCTTTCCGGCCGCATCGCAACCGACGTCAAGCGCTGGGCGAATGGCGGCAAGGGCTGCTGATCGACAGACACTGGCCCCCGTGAGAACGCGGCGGCCATAAAAAAACCCGCCAGCGCCGGTTGGGATTGGCGTGGCGGGTTGCCGAATGGCTGCTTGGCGCCGGGGAAAGAAGGCGCCGCTCTCCGACAAAAAATCAAAGCGGCCGCGGCGGCCAGGAAAAGAGCCGGGATTTTGCCGCCTCCTTCAAGGCTTCATCCCGCGTAACGCCGATATCATCCAGCAGATCGTCCGAAAGTTCCCGCAGGGCAAAACGTCCCTGACGTTTCCGCTGCCATGAGGACACGCCCGCAATCAGGCGACCAATAAGCGTGTGGGCGATCCTGGCCGGAAAGGGCGCCGGTGCGACCATGTCGCCGGCATCGCGGAACACGCGTTCCCGTTCGTAGCCGTCAGGATAGAGTGTATCCGCTGTCGAAAGGTATTGATCCATCTTGCGCATATTGCACCTATTGTCTCCGTGCGTTTGGCCTCACTCAATGCAGACAATAAATACAATTGACTTAGGGATAGATACAATGCATAAATTGTCACCATGACAAATTGGCTTCCCGACATTACCGAGGGCGATGGCCCGATTTACCTGCGCCTCGCCGACAGTATCGAAGGCGCGATTTCCGACGGCATCCTGCAGGCCGGCTCGAAACTGCCGCCGCAGCGCAATCTTGCCTACGATCTCGGTGTGACAATCGGCACAATCAGCCGGGCCTATGCGCTGATCCATGAGCGCGGCCTCGTCAGCGGCGAGGTCGGCCGCGGCACCTATGTCAATGAGCGCAAGACCCCTGCCCCGTCATTGCCCATGGAGCCGGCAGCGGCCGCCTTCGGCAGCACGCGCCACGCCGTCGACACCAGCGCCGAATTCCGGTTGAACACCACCGCCGCGCCAGATGTCGGCCAGAGCGTGCTGATCGCCAGGCACATCGAGGCAGTGACCAGAGAGCATCCCCACGACATTACCAATTATGCCCGCTCGTTTCCCGATAACTGGTGCATGGCCGGCGTTCGCTGGCTTTCCCAGAACGGCTGGTCGCCGAAGCCGGAAAACATCGTTTCGACGCTTGGCGCCCATGCGGCGGTGATGAGCGTGATGTCCGCGATGACCGCGCCGGGCGACCGCATCGTCTTCGAACCCGTCACCTATTCCCACATCAGCCGCAGCGCCGCCCTTGCCGGCCGGCGGGTGACGCTGGTGGAGGTGGATGAGAACGGTATTGTCCCGGATGATTTCGAACGCGTCTGCGCCCAGCAGCATCCCAAGATGATCTTCCTGATGTCGGCCGGCCAGAACCCGACCTGCGCCACCCTGCCGGAAGAGCGCCGCCGCGCGATTGCCGATATCGCGCGCCGCTACGGCGTGTGGATCGTCGAGGACAATCTTTATGGCGCGATGACGCGCGATGCGATCCCGCTGATCGCCGAATTTGCGCCCGACATTACCTTCGTCGTCGGCGGCCTGTCGAAATCCGTCGCCGCCGGCGTACGCGGCGGCTGGGTCGCCTGTCCCGCGCAATATTCCTCGCGCATCCGTATTTCCCACTCGATGATGACGGGCGGCCTGCCCTTCATGCTGGCCGAACTGAATGCGCGCCTCGTCAATAGCGGCGACGCCCACGATATCCGCAAGGATTGCATCGCCGAACTGAACGGGCGCGAGGCGATTGCCCGGCGCGTCTTTGCCGGGCTGGACTTCAATTCGCTGCCCGATATCGCCTTCCTGTGGCTGAGACTGCCCGAACCATGGCTTTCCGGCACCTTCCGCAACGCAGCGATGAAGGAAGGCGTGCTGATCGATGACGAGGACGAGTTCAAGGCCGGACGGACGGACAAGGTTTTCCACCGCGTCCGCATCAGCTTTTCCGGGCCTTCCACCCGCGAGGAGCTGACCCATGCCTTCGGCATCCTCCGCCACCTGCTGGATAACGGCTCCGCCGGCTATGAAAGCGTGGCGTGATACGGGTCGCAACGGGTGAATAACCGCATAAACCGGCAATTAGCCGGCAAAGCGGCGCATTTTCCTGTCGCACCACGGAGCCTCTTGCGCTAAAGAACCGGAAACTTTCCTCGGCTCGAACCGCGTGAGACCTATGTCTATCTCAAACTCCATCAAGATCACCCCGGAACTCGTTGCATCCCACGGGCTGAAGCCCGACGAATACCAGCGTATCCTCGACCTGATCGGACGGGAGCCGAGCTTTACCGAGCTTGGCATCTTCTCGGCCATGTGGAACGAGCACTGCTCCTACAAGTCCTCCAAGAAGTGGCTGAAGACCCTGCCGACCAAGGGTCCGCGCGTCATTCAGGGCCCCGGCGAGAACGCCGGCGTGGTCGATATCGACGATGGCGACTGCGTCGTCTTCAAGATGGAAAGCCACAACCACCCGTCCTATATCGAACCCTATCAGGGTGCGGCGACCGGCGTCGGCGGTATCCTGCGCGACGTCTTCACCATGGGCGCACGCCCCATCGCAGCCATGAACGCCCTGCGTTTCGGCGCGCCTGACCATCCGAAGACCCGCCACCTCGTGGCCGGCGTCGTCGCCGGTGTCGGCGGTTACGGCAATTCCTTCGGCGTGCCGACGGTTGGCGGCGAAGTGGAATTCGACCCGCGTTATAACGGCAACATCCTCGTCAACGCCTTTGCCGCCGGTCTTGCCAAGTCCAACGCGATCTTCCTTTCGGAAGCCAAGGGCGTTGGCCTGCCGGTCGTTTATCTCGGTGCAAAGACCGGCCGCGACGGCGTCGGCGGCGCGACCATGGCGTCCGCCGAATTCGACGAATCCATTGAGGAAAAGCGCCCGACCGTTCAGGTCGGCGACCCCTTCACCGAAAAGTGCCTGTTGGAAGCCTGCCTTGAGCTGATGAAGACCGGTGCGGTCATCGCCATTCAGGACATGGGTGCGGCCGGCCTCACCTGCTCGGCCGTTGAAATGGGCGCTAAGGGCGATCTCGGCATCGAGCTTGACTTGAACGCCGTACCGGTGCGCGAAGAGCGCATGACGGCTTATGAAATGATGCTGTCGGAAAGCCAGGAGCGCATGCTCATGGTTCTCGAGCCTTCCAAGGAAGAAGTCGCCAAGGCGATCTTCGTCAAGTGGGGTCTGGACTTCGCCATCGTCGGCAAGACCACCGACGACCTGCGTTTCCGCGTGCTGCACAATGGCGAGGAAGTCGCCAACCTGCCGATCAAGGAACTGGGCGATCAGGCTCCGGAATATGACCGCCCGTGGACGCCCGCCAAGGTGCCTGCGCCGCTTTCGGAAAATGACGTGCCCGCCGCCGATATCGCCGATGCGCTCGTATCGCTGGTCGGTTCGGCCAACAATTCCTCGCGCCGCTGGGTCTACGAGCAGTATGACACGCTGATCCAGGGCAATTCGCTGCAGCTTCCCGGCGGCGATGCCGGCGTGGTTCGCGTCGAAGGTCATGACAAGAAGGCACTCGCCTTCTCTTCCGACGTCACACCGCGTTATGTCGAGGCCGATCCCTTCGAAGGCGGCAAGCAGGCCGTGGCCGAATGCTGGCGCAACATCACCGCAACCGGCGCTCTGCCGCTTGCGGCCACCGACAACCTCAATTTCGGCAATCCGGAAAAGCCTGAAATCATGAGCCAGCTGGTCCATGCCATCAAGGGCATCGGCGAAGCCTGCCGCGTGCTGGAATTCCCCATCGTTTCCGGCAACGTCTCGCTCTATAACGAAACCAACGGTCAGGCGATCCTGCCCACCCCCACCATCGGCGGCGTCGGCCTCCTGAAGGACTGGGGCCGCATGGCGCGCATCCGTTTCGCCGCCGCTGACGAAGTGGTGCTGCTCGTGGGCGCCCCTGCCGGCCTCGGCACGCATATCGCCCAGTCGGTTTACATGCGTGACATTCATGGCCGCATCGATGGTCCGGCGCCGCATGTCGATCTGGCCGCTGAAAAGAACAACGGCGATTTCGTCCGCAGCCTCATCACCGACGGTCTTGCCACCGCCGTTCACGATTGCTCCTCGGGCGGTCTCGCGCTTGCAGTTGCCGAAATGGCGATTTCGTCGGGCATCGGCGCAACCATCGACGCCGTCGAAGGCCACAACCCGGTTCTCACCTTCTATGGCGAAGATCAGGGCCGTTACGTTCTGACGGTCAAAAAGGACGATCTCGACGAGGTGCAGACAGCGGCGAAGGCGGCGGGCGTTTCCTGCCCGGTCATCGGCGTTACCGGCGGTTCCACCGTAAAGCTGGGCACGGCGCGGGCTGTCGAGATTAAAGAATTGCACTTGGCCTATGAATCGTGGTTCCCTCAATTCATGGACGGCGAAACTTTGCTCGCCGCAGAATGAATTAAGGAGAAACACCATGCCCATGAAACCCGGCGACATTGAAGACATGATTAAGGCGGGAATTCCCGGGGCAAAGGTCACGATCCGCGATCTGGCCGGTGATGGCGATCATTACGCGGCGGAAGTCGTTGCGGAAGCATTCAAGGGCAAGACCCGCGTGCAGCAGCACCAGATGGTCTATGACGCGCTGAAGGGCAATATGGGCGGCGTTCTGCATGCCCTTGCCCTGCAGACCTCGGCTCCCGAATGATTGCGCCCGTGAAAGCGGTTCCGGCAACAGACCGTCTCTGTCCCGCCTAGGAGACAGCGTGAAACCTGCGGAATAAATCAAGGCCCGCGTGATACTCTCACGCGGGCCTTTTTATGTCCGGCCGAATGGGTTGGTGCCGCTTACAAGGCGGGCGGCGTCTGCGAATCCAGAACGGCGAAGGAGGCGACCGGCAAGGGGCCCGCCGTCAACAGGGTAAAATCGTAACCGGATCTGCGGTCCGGCCCCAGAACATATTGCCGGTGCATGCGCAGGAAGTTGCGCTTGTTCTTCTTATAGCGGTCCGGCGAGAGCGAATGCTTGAAACGGATCGGCACGATCTTCGGCTGCGGCGCATCCCTGTGACCGGTCAGGCCCACGGTATTGCACCGGTAGAGATGAATAGGATCGGTCAGGCACTGGATATCGAACCATGTCACCTCCGGGTGACGCGCAATCGTGCCGACGCTTTGGCGAAGCCGGTCCGCGCTCGACAGGAACGCACATTGCAGCGCCGCCCCGCCCAAGGTCGCAAAGGACAGTTTCCGGCCATCCAGCGCATCCGGCTTCAGCTCCAGCACGCGGCCGATCACGGCGAGCGCAAGGCTGGCGCCCATGCTGTGCGACACCACCAGAACCTCATCCGCGGGCTGCTCCAGCGCCGTCCGAACGAGTGCTGCCCTCTCCTCGATCCAGTCGCGGGCAATCGGCTCATCGCGGCCGACCGCGAGCGCGAACCGCCAGTCCGCATAAAGATGCAGGGTGTGAAACCGCTCCGCAAACGGCAGGAAAGCCTTCACGAAAAACAGGGCGGCGACGGGAAGACTGATCACGAAAAGCCAGAGCGGTAAACCAAAAAGCCATGGTGAGAGCGCAATGCCTGCAGCAAGCGCACCGCCGACAAGCATCAGCAGAAACGGAAAGATGAAGAACAGGCCAAAACGCCAGGCGTGGCGGAAGTAACGCGCCGCACCGCCCTCGGCGATGATGCCGGCTCCGGCCTTGAAGCCGAGCCAGATCTGCCGCCAGACGGGCGCATCCCGCAATTGCGATATCACCGCATTATGGTCGTAGACGAAAATGTCGGAGCGCGTCCGCCAGTCGCCCGCCGAGGCCTCCACCGTGAATGTTTCACCCCCGGGCGCATTCTCCAGCGGCCCCACGGCATAATCGACATCCCATGTCTTGCCGGAGAGCGCCGCCGCCCGCTGGTAACGCAGATGATGGGCGGCCGCATCGAGCGGATCGAAACCGGGGAAATAAAGAACAAGTCGTGACTTGACGGCTGGCATGCATGAACCTTCGGCCGGAGCATTTCCAGTAAAAGCGCAATCGCTTTTACGTCAGGACAATGCGTAAAAACAAAGAGATAGCGCGCTTTTGCATTTCTGAGGAAAGCAAATGCGCGCTAGAGACACCCGAAAGGATCGCTTGATACAGCGGGCGATGCACGTATAGTAAAAATCGCGACGGAAATGTGATTTATTTATCGGTGAGGGAAATTTGTCTGGCATCGTCGATCAAGTACTCAACGGCGTCGTCAAGGGCGCGCTGTCTGAAATCCTCACCAAGACCGGCATCCGCAAGACGCGCCGCGCGCGTCGGACGAAAAGCACCGGCTCGCTTGCCGGCGGCATCGTCGGCTCGGTTCTGGAAGCCGCGATCAACGCCGCCGTCAAACCCAAGCCAGCCAAGAAGCAGGTGAGCAAAAGGCGGACCGCCGCCGCCCGCAGCAGACAACGATATCGATGATGTATCGCCTCCCCCTGCTTCCCGCCGTTTTACTACTGGCGATTTCGGGGCCGTTACAAGGTGCCGCAGAGGTTAAGAGCAACAAAGAGATCAAGATCGGCTTCGTCGTGGAGCTTGATGGTGCTGATCGGATATCCGGCACAGCCTTCTGCAGAACCGGCAACACCTGCCGCCTGGTGGACCAGAAAAGTCCAACGTTAACTCTCGATATCAAAGTAAACAGTTTCTATAGCGAAATGGAGATTGACTGTGAGGACGATTGCTCGTTGCCGAGTGGCATACGAGCCATAACGTTCGATAACACTCGCGAATTCGATATTTGGGAAGGCGAAACAGGTGTATTGATACAATCAGTCTTCAGACGGTGGGAGCGGATAGGAAAAATCGTTCTCGACTTTTCTTACCCGAAGAGAACGATGCGCTGGTAGCCGGAGTTTCGACCCGCAATCAGCGATGCCACACCCGCAGTTTTTTACGCTTCCCGGGTGGAAATCGCGCCACGACATGTTATCTAGGAACAAACAGAAAGCAGCGGCCTTGAACCGCATGTGAAAGGAATAGGCCTATGAGCGGCATTCACGACATGATCGACAGCGAAGTGAAGAGCAACGATATCGTTCTTTTCATGAAGGGCACCCCGCAATTTCCGCAGTGCGGTTTTTCCGGCCAGGTGGTACAGATCCTCGATTATCTCGGCGTCGACTACAAGGGCATCAACGTGCTTGCCGATGCAGATATCCGCCAGGGCATCAAGGACTACTCCAACTGGCCGACCATCCCGCAGCTCTACGTCAAGGGCGAATTCGTCGGCGGCTGTGACATCGTAAGAGAGATGTTCCAGTCCGGCGAACTGCAGAACCACTTCCAAGAACAGGGTATCAGCGTCCGCGGCGCGGCCTGATTTCGGCCGGTTCATCCGGCCCACCCTGATTGTCAGAAATTTATGCCAGGCGTTGCTTCATGCAACGCCTTTGCCGTTCTTTTTGGGGCAATCCTGTGACAAATCTTTCACAATCCACCGCTTCGCGCGCAGGCTCGATGGGGCGCACGGAATTCATCGCGCTTGCCGCGATGCTGATGGCGCTGAACGCGCTCGCCATCGACATCATGCTGCCCGGTCTTCAGGAAATCGGCGCTTCGCTCGGCGTCGAGAACGAAAACCACCGCCAATATGTGATTTCCGCCTATCTTCTCGGCTTCGGCATCGCCCAACTTCTGTACGGACCGATTTCGGACCGTTTCGGACGCCGCAAGCCGATGTTCGTCGGGCTTGCCATCTACATCGTTTCAGCCATCGCCGTGGTCTTCGTACCGTCCTTCTCAGGGCTGCTGGCGCTGCGCTTCATTCAGGGCATCGGTTCTGCGGCCACGCGTGTCATCACGGTCTCCATCGTGCGTGACATCTATGGCGGACGGCAGATGGCGGAAGTCATGTCGCTGATCATGATGGTCTTCATGGTCGTGCCGGTCATTGCGCCCGGCACCGGCCAGATCGTGCTGTTTTTCGGTGACTGGCACCTGATCTTCGCTTTCATGGCGGCCATTGCCGCCGTGGTAACGGCCTGGATGTATTTCCGCCTGCCCGAAACCCTGCATCCGGACGATATCCGCCCCCTGACCGCAAGCTCCATCCTCGGCGGTTTCAAGATCGTGCTCACCAACCGTATCGCGCTCTGCTATACGCTCTCCAGCACCTTCATCTTCGGGGCGCTGTTCGGCTTCATCAACTCGGTCGAACAGGTCTATAAGGGCATTTACGGGCTCGGCGCATGGTTTGCGGCGGCTTTTGCAGGCGTGGCGCTGTTCATGGCCTTCTCGTCCTTCGTCAATGCAAGGCTGGTCGGCCGGTTCGGCATGCGCAAGCTGTCGCACGGCTCGCTGCTCGGCTTCATCGCCATCACCTTCGTCTGGCTGCTGGTGCAGGTGCTGGGGCCGGAACCGATGCCTTTCGCCATCTTCATCGTGTTCTTCGCGCTCGCAATGTTCCAGTTCGGCTGGATCGGCTCGAACTTCAACTCGCTGGCGATGGAACCGCTCGGCCACGTCGCCGGCACCGCATCGTCCGTCATGGGTTTCATGGGGACTGTCGGCGGCTCGCTGATCGGCGCGGCCATCGGCCAGTCTTTCAACGGCACGGCGCTGCCCATGGTCGCGGGTTTCTTCGCCGTCTCCATCGTCGGCCTCATCTTCGTGCTGATCGGCGAAAAGGGCGTGCTGTTTCAGGCGCATAACAAGCCGACCCGGTAAGGGGCGATAGAAAAATGAAAGGGCGCGGAATTCTGTTCCGCGCCCTTAATGTGACAACAAGTCTGCTTTCACACTCAACGTCATCCTTGGGCTTGTCCCAAGGATCTAATCACGTCAACAAAATCGGGACGTTGCAGATGCTCGGGACAGGCCCGAGCATGACGGAGGAGAGATTTCAGGACGTTGCAGGCAGGCTTGTGAAGGCAAGAAGCTGAAATTCGCGTGAGCGCACCTCACACCGTAAAAATCTTCTCCCGCAGCAGTTCCCACGTCTCCTGATCCGGCGCGAGCAGCAGCCCGCCATCCACATGGCTCGGCAGATAGGGCGAGCCGTCGAGGCGTGCCGCGTAAGCGCCCGCCTCCTGCGACAGCAACGTGCCGGCCAGATGGTCCCAGGGCATCAGCTTGTTATACATCAGGAAATGCATGTGGCCGCCGCAGAACAGGCGGTATTCATGCGCCGCGCAGCGATAGCTGGTGAAGAGCCGCACATCGGCAAGGTTCATCAAAATCTTGCGCCGTGTCTCCACGTCGAAATAGCCGGTATTGGCGATGCCGACCATCTGCGACAATTCCGGGGCCGGCACGACCGACATCTCGGTCTGCGAACCGTCGGCGCTGCAAAGCCACGCGCCGGAACCCTTTTCGGCAATCGCCCAGTCATTGCCCATGGGATCGAAGATCAGGCCGGCAACGGTCTCGCCCCTGGAGATGACGCTCATCATCACGCCGAAGAGCGGCAGGCCGGAAGCAAAATTATAGGTGCCGTCGATGGGATCGACCACTACGGCGAGATCGGCATCGGCAAGCTTGCCGAGCAGCGAGGCATCCGCCGCCACCGCCTCTTCGCCGATGAACAGCGCCTGTGGCATGATTTCCTGCACGCGGGCGCGTATCAACCGTTCGGCGGCCTCGTCGGCCTCGGTGACGAGGTCGATCGCCTCGGTCTTTATCCGTACATCGCCCTCGCCCAGATTGCGGAACCGCGGCAGGATTTCCACTGCCGCCGCCTCCTGAAGCGCATTGGCAAGAGAGGCGATGTCGAGTTCGAGAGCCATGGGCGATATCCTTCTTTCTGAGCGTGATCTTATAAGGCGACGATTTCCCGTCGCAGCATCTTCCAGCTTTCCTTGTCGGGAGCAGACAGAATGCCGCCCTCCGTTTGCCCCGGCCGATAGGGCGTATTGTCGAAACGGGCCGTGTAACCGCCCGCCTCCTGATGAATGAGCACGCCGGCGAGATGATCCCACGGCATCAGCTTTTCATGGCCGATGAAATGCAGCTTGCCAGCCGAGGCAAGCCAATATTCATGTGCCGAGCAGTTGAGCGACAGCGCCATCTTGATCTTGGCCATATTGGCGGCAATCACCGGCCGGCGATCCTGATGGCTGTGGCCCCAGGAAAAGATGCCGACCATATCGGACAATGGCGCGGGATCGGCAACCCTGAGCTTCGCCTGCGAACCGTTCCTGCGGTTGAGAAACGCGCCCTCGCCTTTCAGGGCAACGATGGTATCGCCCATCACCGGATCGTGGATGAAGCCCGCCACCGTCTCGCCCTTGACGGTGACCGCAAGCAATGTGCCGAAAGCGGGGAAGCCGGAAGCGTAATTGAACGTGCCGTCGATGGGATCGATCACAAAGGCAAGCGGCGCATCGGCAAGTGCGGGAATGACGGATTGGTCCGCCTCATAGGCTTCTTCGCCGACGATATGGGCCCTAGGAAATCGTTGAAGGAGAGCAGCGGTGATCGCCTTTTCCGCCAGAACATCGGCCTCGGTGACCAGATCGACGGCGGAGGTCTTTTCGGAGATCGCACCGGCGCTCAGGTTTCGGAAGCGGGGAAGAATTTCATTCGCGCCGGCAGCGGCAACGGTGGAGACGAGAAAGTCGATATCTTTGTCGGAAAGGGTCATCGGGCGGGGCACTTCTTCATAAGGGGGAGTTGGCCTCCCTACGCTCTTCAGGTGACGCCCCGGTGACAGAAAGCGCCGAGAAATCAAAAAGCTTGGGATCGAGCAGATGCGATGGATTAACATGGGCAAGCGCCCTCAGCATCACGTCCTTGCGGCCGGGCATACGCCTTTCGATATCCGCCAGCATCTCCTTCATGGCATTGCGCTGAAGCCCGTCCTGCGAACCGCAGAGGTCGCAGGGAATGATCGGGAATTCCATCGCCGCCGCGAATTTCGCCATATCCTCTTCGGCGCAATAGGCAAGCGGGCGCATGACCATCAGGTCGCCCTCGTCATTCAAAAGCTTGGCCGGCATTCCGGCCAGCCGGCCGCCGTGGAAGAAGTTCATGAAAAAGGTCTCGAGAATATCCTCGCGGTGATGGCCGAGCAGCAGTGCGTCGCAACCCTCCTCCCGCGCGATGCGGTAGAGATTACCGCGCCGAAGTCGCGAACAGAGCGAACAGTAAGTGCCGCCGGAGGGCACCTTTTCCTTCACCACCGAATAGGTGTCGCGATACTCGATGCGATGAGCGACACCGATCTTCGCCAGATATTCCGGCAGCACGTGTTTGGGAAAATTCGGCTGGCCCTGATCGAGATTGCAGGCCACCAGTTCCACCGGCAAAAGCCCGCGCCATTTGAGATCGAGCAGCAAGGCCAGAAGACCATAGCTGTCCTTGCCGCCGGAAAGGCCGACAAGCCAGCGCTTCTGTCCGTTCAGCATGCCGAAATCTTCAAAGGCCTGGCGCACATTGCGCAGCAGCCGCTTGCGCAGCTTGTTGAACGAGACCGAACGCGGCGCATTGTCGAACAGCGGATGCGAGTTGCCGTTTTCCTCGGACGCGTCCTGATCCGCCCCGATCTGGGCGGCCCCGGCCTGATCTACAAAGTCATCGATCTTGGTGAGAATGTTCATCATCCGCTCGCTCCGGCACGACTGCCGTTCTTCATGCAGGCAATGCCCCCATCCGCCGGCAATATCAAGCCCCGAATACCGACCAGCCGGTTTTCGTCGCCAGCAATTCCAGCGCCTGTGACCCGAGCGCCGAATTACCCACCTTGTTGAGACCCGGCGACCAGACGGCAATCGACGCATTGCCCGGCGCCACCGCCATGATGCCGCCGCCGACACCGCTCTTGCCCGGCAGGCCGACATGATAGGCGAAATCGCCCGATCCGTCATAATGGCCACAGGTCAGCATTAACGCATTGATACGCCGCGCCCGGCGGTCCGAGACGACCGTGTGGCCGGTCAGCGGATTGCGGCCGCGATTGGCGAGGAAAAGCCCGGCACGGGATAGCTGGGCGCAGGTCATGGAAAGCGCGCACTGGTGGAAATAGACGCCGAGCGTATATTCCACGGGATGATGCAGATTGCCGAAGGAGCGCATGAAATTGGCGAGCGCAAAATTGCGGAACCCCGTCGCCTGCTCGGATTTTGCCACCGTGTCGTCAATGCTGATCGTGTCATCGTCCGCGAGATAACGCACGAAGCGCAGAAGCTCGCCAATCGCCTCACGCGGCTGGTGGCCGGAAAGAACGATATCGGTCACCACGATCGCGCCGGCGTTCACGAAGGGATTGCGCGGGATGCCGTGCTCATGTTCCAGCTGGACGATGGAGTTGAAGGAAGAGCCTGAAGGTTCGCGTCCCACCCGGTTCCACACCGTCTCGCCGGCCTTGCCGAGCGCCAGCGTCAGCATGAAGACCTTGGAGATACTCTGGATCGAAAACGGTACAAGCGCATTGCCAGCCGTATAGGTGGTTCCATCGACGGTGGTGATGGCGATGCCGAACTGGTTGGGATCGACCTTGGCGAGCTCGGGAATGTAATCCGCGACCTTCCCCTCACCGAGCCTCGGCGCCATGCTGTCATAGATGGAATCGACGATCGCCTGAATATCCTGCATGCAAAGCCTTCCCCGGCAAACAAAAAAGCCGCCCCGAGGGGCGGCTTTCTCAATACTGAAACGCGTCGATTAACGCGAGTAGAATTCGACGACCAGATGCGGTTCCATGACGACCGGGTACGGAACGTCGGAAAGAGCCGGAACGCGGGCGTAGGTCGCAACCATCTTGTTGTGGTCAACTTCGATGTAGTCCGGAACGTCGCGCTCAGCGAGCTGAACGGCTTCCAGAACGGTTACGAGCTGCTTGGACTTCTGGCGAACTTCGATAACGTCGCCCGGCTTGCAGCGGTAAGAACCGATGTTGACGCGAACGCCGTTAACCGTGACGTGGCCATGGTTGATGAACTGACGCGATGCGAAAACGGTCGGAACGAACTTGGCGCGGTAGACGATGGCGTCCAGACGCGACTCGAGCAGGCCGATCAGGTTTTCGGAAGTGTCACCCTTGCGACGGTTTGCTTCGTCGAAGGTGGCGCGGAACTGCTTTTCGCGCAGTTCGCCGTAGTAGCCCTTGAGCTTCTGCTTGGCGCGCAGCTGCGTGCCGAAGTCGCTCATCTTGCCTTTGCGGCGCTGGCCGTGCTGGCCCGGGCCGTATTCGCGGCGGTTAACCGGGGACTTCGGACGACCCCAGATGTTTTCGCCCATGCGGCGGTCAATTTTGTACTTAGCCGATTCGCGCTTGCTCATCGTATTTCCTTCTCAAAAGGTTATGCCGGTCTGTTGCCAAACCGGTTCAAGGAAACACGCCCTCCTCTGAAGCCCGTTTCAGGGCCTCTGACAGGCTTCTCACATGCAAATGGAGAAACCACGGGACATGTCGGTGATATTGACCGCCGAACGTCAGCCTTTAAAACTGCAAGGCAGTCAACAAAACACACCGGACATCACTGCCCGGCGTTGGGGCGGCTTCTAAACACGTTTTACAAATTTGTCAAACAACGCCTGCCGCTTTTTTTCTCACGAGTACCCTTGAAAAGCCTGAGCGCCCACCCATCTCTCCATCGTGATCAGAACTCGGGCCCCTCTGGCGTGTTACCGGACAACACGTGATGTCGAGTTTCTTTAGGTTGGGGCCCACGTATATTCTTCACGCACGTTCCCCATCCGCAAAGCCAACCTCGTCCGGCTAAAGGTTGACTGATGGAATTTCTCCTCAACGATTTTCTCGGCACCCCCACATGGATGTGGGCTGTCTTCATTTCTCTCGTCCTTGGCCTGCTCGCGCTCGATCTCGGCGTGCTGCACAAGAACTCCAAGGAAATCGGCGTTCGTGAAAGCCTGCTGATGTCGGGCTTTTATATCGCCATCGGCTTGGCCTTCGGCGGCTGGATCTGGTACCAGTCCGGCGAACAATCGGCGATGGAATATGTCACCGGCTTCGTGGTCGAAAAAAGCCTGGCGATGGACAATATCTTCATCATCGCCATGATCTTCTCTTATTTCGCCGTTCCCCGTCAGTACCAGCACCGAGTGCTGCTCTGGGGTATCCTCGGCGTCATCGTCCTGCGCGGCATCATGATCGCCGGCGGCGCGGCCATCGTCGAAAACTTCCACTGGGTGCTTTATCTCTTCGCGGCCTTCCTCGTCTTCACCGGCCTCAAGATGCTGTTCTCGTCCGACCATGATGAATCGGATATCGGCAATAACCGCATCCTGAAGTTCCTGCGCAGCCGCCTTCCGGTGACGGAGAAGCTGCATGGCGAGAAGTTCTTCGTCAAAGAAACGGATGCGACCACCGGCAAGCTGAAAACCTTCGTGACACCGCTCTTCCTGGCGCTCATCATGGTTGAAATCGCCGACCTGATTTTCGCGGTCGATTCGATCCCGGCGATCTTCGCGATCACCACCGATCCGTTCATCGTCTATACCTCGAACATCTTCGCGATCCTTGGCCTGCGCGCCCTCTATTTTGCGCTCGCCGCCCTGATCCACCGCTTCGCTTATCTGAAATATGCGCTGGCTGCGGTTCTGGTCTTCGTCGGTTCGAAAATCTTCGTCGCCGACATGCTCGGCATCGCCAAGATCCCGCCCGCCGTCTCACTCGGCGTCACCGTCGCCATCCTCGCAACCGGCATTATCGGTTCGCTGATTGCGACGCGGAAGGAAGAGAAAGCCATCGAATAAGGCCTTGATCGAGGAGGCGGAAACGCCTCCTCAGCCTCTTTCAGAATTCCGCTGACGAATGAGGTTACCACCGCCACATAATATACACGCCGTCACCCCGGACCTGATCCGGGGTCCAGCGCGTTCAAGTCCTTGATCGCAATAGACTCGTCTCACGGCGCAGACGCGCCGTGGCTGGATGCCGGATCAAGTCCGGCATGACGGGAGGTATGTCAAACAAGCAGCCTGCCGCAACCTCACTCCGCCGCAAGCCGCGCATCGTCCTCAGCCGCATCCGCATCGCCGGGTGCGGTTTTTGCATCGAGATCAGGGAAAGCCACGATGCGCTTGCCGGAGAAGTCGGCGTGCACCACCACAAGCTCTTTCTCCTCGAAATAACCGAGCAACCGCCGCGCGCGGCGTGCGGAATGGGTGCCATAGGCGCGGGCAATGCGGGCATCCGACGGACAAGGCTCCTCGCCAAGAGCGGCCTTGACCAGCAACAGGAAAACGCCCTGCAGGTCGTCGGAAACCGACGTCGACAATTCCAGCGCCTTTTCCCAGCCTTCGCTGGCCGCCATCGCAGCATCCACGCCTGAGCGGGCAATCGCCACCTGCCGGCGGAATTCCGCAAGCGTCATCGGTGTGCCCGGAATACGGCGCATGCGGACGCGCACCAGAAAATCCTGATAAAGTACGGCATCGGTCCGATAGGCCGATTGCGGATCGTCGAGAATTTCGACGAGAACCGTCGCGATCTTCTCCTCACGCTCTTCCGGCGTCATCTCCGGCTGGCCGCTTCGCGGCTGCTCGGGTGAAGGACCGACCGCAGCAGGCGTGGAACGGGAGAGTTCGGCCAGAATATCCGTGGTCGGGCGTGGTGCTGGCGGCGTGCGGCGCACGGCAGGCCGTGTAAACTCTTCCGGATCCGGCGTGAAAATCAGGTCTTCTACGTCTGGCAGGGCATCCGGCAGGGGCATCAGCTTCGGCGAAGAGGAACGCGCCGAGGTTTCCACCGGGCCGATGACGATGGGCAGCGGCCGGCGCGAGAGCGCCGGGCCGAGCGCCACGAAATTGCCGCGCTGCAAATCGCGGAACATTTCCGCCTGCCGCCGGTCCATGCCAAGAAGGTCAGCCGCGCGCGCCATGTCGATATCGAGGAAGGTGCGGCCCATCAGGAAGTTCGACGCTTCCGCCGCCACGTTCTTGGCGAGCTTCGCCAGACGCTGCGTGGCGATGACGCCGGCAAGACCGCGCTTACGGCCACGGCACATCAGATTAGTCATGGCGCCCAGCGACGCCTTGCGCGCATCTTCCGTCACTTCACCGGCAACGGAGGGCGCAAACATCTGCGCCTCATCCACCACGACAAGCACCGGATACCAGAATTCGCGGTCGGCATCGAACATGCCGTTGAGGAAGGCGGCGGCGGCCCGCATCTGCTGTTCGATATCGAGGCCTTCGAGCGTCAACACGCAGGAAACGCGGTGCTGGCGAATACGGTTGGCAATGCCGGCAAGTTCCGCCTCGGTACGCTCGCCATCCACCACCACATGGCCGAACCTGTCGGAAAGCGTGACGAAATCACCCTCGGGATCGATGATGACCTGCTGCACCCATTGCGCCGATTGCTCGAGCAGCCGGCGCAGCAGATGCGACTTGCCGGAACCGGAATTGCCCTGCACCAGCAAACGCGTCGCAAGCAATTCCTCGATATCGAGCTTGGCCTGCTGCCCGCCCGATAGGGTTCCCATGTCGATACCGACCTGCAATGTTCCATTCCTCGTGCTGCATGTCATTCGGCCGATTCTCCTGGCGGCGGCCGACCATGCTCTTTACCAAAAAATCGCCGGTTGCGTCTGCCCCGTGCCGGTAATGCACAGGCAATTACGCCGCATCTATGCAGTCCCGGACGAGACTCGCAAAAACGAAAGCCGTCTGCCGAACACATTCAGCATCAGCCCGATGATGACCAATGCTGCACCGACCACTTCGAAGACGGTGATGTGCTCCGCAAAAGCGAGATAGGCGCTGATGAAACCGACAATCGGCACCAGTAGCGAAAACGGCGCCACCGTTCCGGCCGGATACCGCAGGAGCAGGTAACTCCAGATGCCCGCGCCGACAATGGTCGCACCATAGGCCATGTAGATCACCACAAAAGCCATCGTCGGCGTCGCATTGAGCAGGCCTTCCGCAATCGCATCAGGTCCTTCCACCACCAGCGAAAGCAGAATCAACGGCAGAACCGGCACAAGGCTCGTCCATGCGACAAAGGAAACCGCATTCACCTGGCCGATGCGGCGGTTGACGATGTTGCCGCAGGCCCAGGCAATGGCCGAGCCGACCCCCATCAGCAGCGGTATCAACGCTGCCGCCGTCATGCGCTCCACGCCAATGACCGCGAGCCCGCCAAAAGCGATGATCGCGCCGAGGATCTGTGAGGGCAACGGCCGCTCGCCGAGGAACACCACGGCAAGTGCCAGCGTGAAGAATGCCTGCGACTGCATGACGAGCGAAGCAAGCCCCGCCGGCAGGCCGAGCTTGATGGCCGGATAAAGCAGGCCGAACTGCACGAAGCCCATCGCCATGCCGTACACGATCATGTGACGCCACGGCACATTGGGTTTCGGCAGGAAGAACACCAGCGGCACGGCCGCAAAAAGATAACGCACCCCGGTCAGAAACAAGGGGGCATATCGGCGACGCCCACCTTGATCACGACGAAGTTGAAGCCCCACAAAAACACGGTGATCAGGGCGAGAAGAATATGCGGCAATGCCATTTTGTTATGTCCGAATTTCAGGCGACCGACACCCCAGGTGTTTGAGGGGCGTTACGCCGAGACCGCCCTCTTCCAGCCGAAGGCAATGAGACCGGCGCCGATCAGGAGACCGCCGCCCGTGCGGTTGACGATGCGCTGAACCGTCGGCTTGCGGATCGTATTGCGGGCGGCACTTGCCAGAAGTCCATAAAGCGCCGCATTCACCGTGGCAAGCACGAGGAACGTGACTTCAAAAATCAGCACCTGTGGCCAGAAGGGCAATGTCGGCACCAGAAACTGCGGCAGGAAGGCCACGAAGAACACGATGCTCTTGGGGTTCAGCGCGGTGACGATATAGGCATGCAGGAAGATTTTGAGCGGCCTTTCGCGGCCGGTCACGCCAGTCCCTTGCCGGCCCTCGCCGCTGACCGGCGAACGCCACAGCTTGATGCCGAGATAGATGAGGTAAGCCGCACCGATCCATTTAAGCCCGGTGAAAAGCGCCGCCGATGTGGCAAGCAGCGCGCCGAGACCAAGCATGGAAGCCGTCATCGCGGTGAAATCACCGAGCGCCACACCCGTCACCGTCGCCGTGCTGGCCTTGCGGCCGTGGCCCAGCGCATAAGAAATCACCAGCAGGATCGTCGGTCCCGGAATGGCAAGCATGATGGCGGATGCGGCCACGAAGGCCAGCCAGTTCTCCAGCGGCATGGTGAATCTCCCTATCTGATTTTTAGGAGCAAGCCACCAAAACCAGAAGGTATCAAGCCAAATCTTCGAAGATTATGCCGCCCTGTCATCCAACGGACGAACGGGCGGCTGCTCACGTTTCATCGCCTGTGCAAGATCGTAATTCGACTGCATGGCAAGCCATGCCCGCGCGGTGCTGACCCCTGCCCGCTCCAACCGTAGGGCAAGGTCTGGGCTCACTCCTGCCCGCCCGTTCAAGACCCGCGAAAGCGCTACGCGCGACATTCCAAGCCTTTCAGCAGCGTCTGTTACGGAAAGCTGAAGTGCGGCAATAACCTCCTCCCGTAACAACTCACCGGGATGAACAGGAAATTTCATCATTGGAACAATTCCCTTCAGTGATAGTCCTGATAGTCGACGAGTTCGACGTCGCTATCCAGAAATCGAAACGTCACGCGCCAGTTTCCATTCACCCATAGGGACCAGTGGCCCCTCATATCGCCCTTTAACGGATGAAGCTTGAGACCAGGAAGATTAAGATCGGGAGCGCCTGCCGCAACCTCAAGCAAGGTTAGTATTCGGCCAAGCTTGGCGGCATGGGCAGGCTGAATACCCTTCGTCGTCCCGGAACGATAAAAAGCTTCTAGCCCTTTGTGTCGGAAACTGACGATCATAGGCACAACGTATCCTGTATCGCATCGCTATACAATACGTAACGGCAGAGATGCGGCGGCCGCCCCGACGTTTCTTCGCCGGAGAGGCCTTTGCCAATCAAAACCGGGGCGCCCAGTGAGGAACCTCCCAATCCCGCCGCCGCTTCACCCGCGAAGGGTCGAGGCCGATATCGACCAGAAGCCGTTCTGGCAAATCGGCAGGATCGGTCGGCGGCGCGCGCGGCACCAGTGCGGCGATGAGAACCGCCTTCAGGGTTTTCCAGACACCGAATGTGACGAACAAGCGATCGACCGCATCCGGCAGCGCATATGCTACCAATGGTTGATTTTTCTGCATGGGAAATCCATCCCGGCGCGGCAAAGCGGCCAGGTCCTTTATCGATGGAAAACGACATGCCGAAACGGTGCACGCAGCACTCATGCCACGCAAACGCGCAAATCACATGTCGGACGAAGTGAAAATGCCAAACGGCAGGGAAATCAGGCCATAAGCCTTATCGGAGGGAGATGCCTCGCATCACATAACCGCCGATAATCATGCCGGAAAGGCCTGACATGCCGTTAAGGCGCATATTGATGTCATTGGTCATTCCACGCCTCCATTTATAGCGGTTACAGACAAGATGCATCTTACACAAGAAATCCGACGCGACAAGTGGTCGCAATCTCGAATTGCAAAAGACGGATAAAACAGATGCAAAAATACAACAGGCGCTCAGGCCGCCGAAACGCTGAGACCGAAACCCTGCATCAGCCGCCGGGTGGCGAAATCCGGCTTGCCGGAGGTGAAGACGGCAAAATCGAAACCATCCGGATGCTCCGCATCCTGCGGCAGCGGCACGAGGTGGCGCGCGCGCCGCGCAATCGCCTCGGCGGGGTCGAGCCAATCCACCGGCCATGGCGCCAGCCGGCGGAATAGATTGGCCATGAAGGGATAATGGGTGCAGGCAAGAACGACGATATCCGTGCGTTTTCCCTGGCTGTCGATGAAGCAGGGTTCGATTTCGGCAAGCACAGCCTCATCCGAAACCGGCTCGCCCCTGATCCAGCTTTCCGCCATGCGCGCCAGGTTTTCAGAGCCGACGAGGCGGACATGACATTGGCTGGCGAAGGACTGGATGAGATCGCGCGTATAGGCGCGCTTGACGGTGCCCGGTGTCGCCAGCACGGAAACGAGGCCCGAGCGGGTGCGCTCCGCCGCCGGCTTGATGGCGGGCACAGTGCCAACGAAGGTCATCTGCGGAAAGCGGGCGCGAAGATCTGCGCCAGCGAGCGTGAAGGCGGTGTTGCAGGCGATGATGCAGACTTCCGGGCTATAGTCGTCCAGCAGCTTGTCGAAGAGCGAGAGAATGCGCGCCTTCAGCGCTTCCTCTTCCCAGCCGCCATAGGGAAAACCCGCATCGTCGGCCACATAGATGAAGCCGCGCTCGGGCATCAGCACCCGCGCCTCGCGCAGCACGGTCAGCCCGCCAATGCCGGAATCGAACACCAGCACCGGTTTCAGCACATCGGCCGCGGCCTCACTCGTCTTCAGCATTCTCCCCTGCTCCCTCGGCCGACGGCCCCGCTGCCCTTCCCGCCTGCTTTGGCCATTGCCGTGGAAAGCGGTCGAGCGAATTGATCACGCCACGGAAAACGCTGATTTCCTGCTCGGAAAACCCGCGTCGCGACAGCACGGCGCGCAGATTGTCGACCATTTTCGGCTTTTTTTCAGCGGGATGAAAATAACCCCGCGCATCCAGCGCTTCCTCGATATGTTCGAACAGGCCGAAAACCTGTTCCTTGGTCGAAGGGCGCTGTTCGACGGACTGGAAAAGCGTCTCTCCCAGATCGTCCATGCCGGATTTCATCCATTCATAGGACATCAAAAGCACGGCCTGTGCGATATTGAGCGAGGCAAAAGCGGGATTGACCGGAAATGTCACGATCTCGTCGGCCAGCGCCACTTCCTCATTGGTCAGCCCCCAGCGCTCTCGCCCGAAGAGGATACCGGTCTTTTCGCCAGCCTTGAATTTTGCCCTGAGCGTATCGGCGGCGGTGACGGGCGCACGCACCGGCTTGAAACCGTAACGCTCGCGCGCGGTCGTGGCATAGACGAAGTTCAGGTCCTTGATCGCCTCTTCCAGCGTCTCGAATACCTTGGTGGCGTCAATGACGTGATCGGCCTTGGAGGCTGCGGCGCGCGCCTTCTCGCTCGGCCAGCCGTCACGCGGATTGACCAGACGCAATTCGGCCAGACCGAAATTGGCCATGGCCCGCGCCACCATGCCGATATTTTCGCCGAGCTGCGGTTCGACGAGAATGATCGCCGGGCCTTCCGCCACAAGTTCGAGATCGCTGTTTGTGCCTGCCATCGTCTTTTGTCCGTTTTTTAAAAGCGCCGCATCGACTTTCACGCCGATACTGTAAAGCGCGTCTCACTGGCACAGATCGGCACTAAAATCAAAGTCGGAAGGGCGAAGGGCGACCCTTCGAGTGGATGCAGGACTGCCACCTCCCATTCGACGTCATCCTCGGGCCTGTCCCGAGGATCCACGCACGTCACGTAACATCAATCTGTTGCAGATGCTCGGGACAAGCCCGAGCATGACGGAGGAGAGGTTTTCAAGCGCCCCAGCATACGTATCTCCGCCCTCACTCCCCCTTGATGATCGTCGCCATTTCTTCGCGCAGCGAATCCCTGCCCTCATCGCCAACCCGGTGAATATCGCTGATGACTGGCCGGCCGTCTTCCTCGACGACGTCGAAATGCACTTCGTCAACCGTCGCCTTCATCTCCGCCTCGTCCATGCAGGCCCAGAGCTTGAATTTCGCCGTCACATCCGTCACGCCGTCCTTCACCGCGCCTGGCGTCACGGAAACATCGGCCAGCGGGCAGCCATCCTGCGAGTTTGTCACGACATCGTAACCGAAGGGATCGCCGGTTTCGCCGCTTTCGGCCTCATAAGCCGGTTTCTTGGAGGCTTCGCGATATTGCGCGACGAAATCCTTGCTGAACAGGCTGGTCAGCATGTCCTCGTCGAAGACGTATTTCCAGTTTTCCGCCTCGCCCGACCAGTTCTTGACGGTGATATCCATCACCTTCTGAACGGGATCGGCAGGCCCGGCGGCGAGCGCGCTATGCGAAAAGAGGACGGCGGCAGTCAGAAGCAGAATATTCCGCATGATGTGATCCCGGGATAGGCCCGACAGGCGGGCGAAGCGATTCGCCTGACTGTATTCCGGCATTATGGTTTGGCAATGCGCAAAGCGTTATTGCGCTGCGCCAAAAAAGCGCCCCCCATGGCTTTGCCTCAGGCGCGCGCGATGCTATAGCCGCACCGGATATTTTTCCGGATACCGGCGCCATCCGGCGCCACAGCTTCGAAGGTGAGGAATTCATGGCAAAGATCAAGGTAGCCAATCCGGTCGTCGATCTCGACGGCGACGAAATGACCCGTATCATCTGGCAGCTCATCAAGGACAAGCTGATCCTGCCATACCTCGATCTCGACATCGAATATTACGACCTCTCGGTTGAAAACCGCGACGCCACCAACGACCAGGTCACGGTCGATGCGGCGCACGCCATCAAGAAGCATGGCGTCGGCATCAAGTGCGCGACCATCACCCCGGATGAAGCCCGCGTCGAGGAATTCGGCCTGAAGCAGATGTGGAAGAGCCCGAACGGCACGATCCGCAACATTCTGGGCGGCGTCATCTTCCGCGAGCCGATCATCTGCAAGAACGTTCCGCGCCTCGTTCCCGGCTGGACCAAGCCGATCGTTGTCGGCCGTCACGCTTTCGGCGACCAGTACAAGGCAACCGATTTCAAGTTCCCCGGCAAGGGCAAGCTGACCATCAAGTTCGTCGGTGAAGACGGCCAGGTCATCGAAAAGGACGTCTTCGACGCCCCGAGCGCCGGCGTGGCGCTTGCCATGTACAACCTCGACGAATCCATCCGCGAATTCGCCCGCGCCTCCATGAACTACGGCCTGATGCGCAAGTGGCCGGTTTACCTCTCCACGAAGAACACCATCCTCAAGGCCTATGACGGCCGCTTCAAGGATATCTTCGAAGAAGTCTACCAGAACGAATTCAAGAAGCAGTTCGACGAAATCGGCATCACCTACGAGCACCGCCTGATCGACGACATGGTCGCTTCCGCGCTGAAGTGGTCCGGCGGCTACATCTGGGCCTGCAAGAACTACGATGGCGACGTGCAGTCCGACACGGTTGCTCAAGGCTTCGGCTCGCTCGGCCTGATGACCTCCGTTCTCCTGTCTCCCGATGGCCGCACGGTCGAAGCCGAAGCCGCACACGGTACGGTTACGCGCCACTACCGCCAGCACCAGAAGGGCCAGGAAACCTCGACCAACTCGATCGCATCGATCTTCGCCTGGACCCGTGGCCTCGCCCACCGCGCCAAGCTGGACGACAATGCCGAACTGGCAAAGTTCGCCGCAACGCTTGAAACCGTCTGCGTCGACACCGTTGAAAGCGGCTACATGACCAAGGATCTGGCGCTCCTCATCGGACCGGACCAGCCCTGGCTCTCCACCACCGCCTTCCTCGACAAGATCGACGAAAATCTCAAGAAGGCAATGGCGGCTTAAGCTGTCCTTCCCAGCGACTTCAAAACCCGGCCTCAGCGCCGGGTTTTTCATTTGTACCGTAGAGTTGAAACGTCAGTTGCGCGGCGCGGGCCGAGCGAGCGTCTATCTCCTCCTGCGTCGGCAGGCTAATTGCCCCCGTCGCACGCCTTATCTGCAAATCCCCTGCCAGAAGCGACAGCCAGATTTCCGCAGGCTCTTCCACTGCCGCAATACCCATGACGCCCTGATTTGCCAGCGCCTGAAAATACGCCGCAAGCTTCGGCATGACATGGTCACGACCCTTTTCCGCCAGAAATGCTCCGAGCGTGGCGTCATCGCCGGCTTCCGCCGCGGCAACCCGATTGAGCAGAACCGCCCGCTCCCCGAGAAGCATCGACAATAGTTCAGCCCCGAAACGGGAAAGCTCCCTCACGCCATCGGCCGCTTCCGCCGACGGCAATACCAGCCTTGCGGCATTTTCTTCGACCATGGCTTCGTAAAGCCCGGCCTTGCCGCCGAACCAGCCGTAGAGCGTTTCCTTGGAGGACCTGCTCACCTTCGCCAGCGCCTGCATGGAAAAGGCGGCATATCCATCCCTGGCAAGCATGGCGAAGGCATGTTCGACAATCTCGCGCCGGCGCAATTCCCTGCTTTCGTTTCGCATCCGCACTTCCTTGACAATAACCGTACATAGGCGTACGGATATGCCGTACATACATGTACGGTTATTTGATGGAGGTTTTGATGTCCAGCTCATTTCTGCACGAGATCAGAACAAGGCATTTTCCCGCGCTGGCCATCGCAAGAGAACCGGCAATATCGGTCTTGCGCATCGTTGCTCCGCTGAGCCTTGGCGTGATGGCCGGATTCTTTTTCGCCTTCAGCAACCCCGTGATGATGGCTTTCCAGCAACTGGGGCCCGATATCTTCATTCCGGCATTCAACGGCATCAATATCAGCGTCCGCAACGGCGTTTTCTTCACCGCCTTCTTTGCACCGCTGGGGGCCCTTCTCGCCGCCGTGGTCGTTGATCGCAACAGCAGACTGCTATGGTTATTGGCCTTGATAATTTACACCGTCGTCGTCGTTCAGACGCGAATGGTCAATGTTCCGATCAACGAGTTTTTCAAGACTGTTGCCGCCGACGTGCCGGCCAACTGGCAGGAACTGCTGGACCGCTGGGCACTTTCAAACCTTCTCCGCACCGTGCTCACCACGGTCGCATTTTTTCTGGCGCTGCTCGCCGCAACGAGGCATGCAGGAAGAAAACCAACCCACGAGACTGCGATGGCTTCTCTTTCCAAAGCCCCAGCCGCCAATGCGATTGATGGTTGACAGGCACCGATATGAGCGCACCCGGACCCGGCGCAATGCCGGGTTTTCTTTTGTTCACAGTATCTTGATTAGCCGTTGTACTAGGCGCAGACTTCGATTCCGCGTGCTGCGGCCAGTACAACAATAAGACAAAGCTTAAACAGCATCTACTTGCACATAACTTGCCCGGCACAGTCAAACGTTCATCGGAGCATCGGCGCGATCCTAGGGAACACGCGAAGGATGTTGCGAACTTTAAAAATGCGAAGCGCAGGCGCGAAATCCACATCGGTTTTCCCATGATGCTTCAACGATTTTGCTTGGGGAGGCAAAAGCATGAGTGAATTGATCTTCTACACCAACCCCATGTCGCGCGGACGCATCGCGCGATGGATGCTTGAGGAAGTGGGCGTTCCATACCGAACGGAAATACTGGGCTTCGAGACCTCGATGAAATCGCCCGCCTACCGGCTGATAAATCCGATGGCGAAGGTGCCCGCCATCAAGCACGGCGATACCATCGTCACCGAGGCGGCGGCGATCTGCGCCTATCTCGCCGATGCCTTTCCCGGCGCGAACCTTGCGCCCACACCCAAGGCGCGCGGGCTTTATTATCGCTGGATGTTCTTCGCCGCAGGCCCGCTGGAAATGGCGGCGAGCATGAAGGCGATGGGTTTCGAAGTGCCCAAGGAGAAGTTGCGCATGGCCGGCTGCGGCAGCCATGCGGATGTGATGAATACGCTCGAGCGGGCCGTCAGCGAAAACCGCTTCATCGCCGGCGATCTCTTCACGGCGGCGGATGTCTATGTCGGCGCCCATATCGGCTGGGGCCTGCATTTCGGTACCATCGAAAAACGCCCGGCCTTTCTCGACTACATGGCCCACCTCACCGACCGCCCGGCCTACAAGCGGGCCGCCCAGCTCGACGAGGAAGCGGCGAAGGACTTGCAGGCAACCGGATAGTGCGGGCCGGCCGCGCCGCTACCGATAAACAATAGCCCGCCCGAAAATCGAATATCCGATCGATCGTCGCGGCGGGTTATGTACCGGACTGGCCGAGCGGCTCCCCGACCTCTATCGCGTGCCCGTCCGGATCGTAAAAGCGAAACACCCTCTGCCCCCAGGCCTGTCGCTCGAGTGGATGGATAAGCTCCACATGCGGCGCGATATTTCGAAAAGCCGCATCGACATCCGCATGTTCGAAATAAAGCAGCATATTCCGTCTGCCATAGGGTTCCTCCGCGCCCGACGATGTGCCCCAGACCGTCTCCGCAAGCGACCGCCCCTCATGGATTGCAAAACCGCTTTCAAAAAGGACGAAGTTTCCAAAATCCTCGATGATCTTCAGGCCCAGCCTGTCACGATAAAACGCCTTCGAACGGCCGATATCGCGCACAAAAGGAATAGGATTTACAAAGCGCATCGCTTCCCTCCGTCGCGTCCTTGGCGCGCAATCATCTTGTCTTTGAGGGCGGAAACAAAAAAGGCGGGGTTAAAACCCCGCCTCTTCAATTCACGCCGATCAGGCAGCCAGCGCCGCCGCCACCGCTTCGATGGCATCCTGCGCCCTGGCGCCATCCGGGCCGCCGGCCTGCGCCATATCCGGTCGGCCGCCGCCGCCCTTGCCGCCGAGTGCGGCGGAAGCGGTGCGGACGATATCGACAGCGCTGAAACGGGCCGTCAGATCTTCGGTCACGGCTGCGACAGCACTTGCCTTGCCGTCCTCGGAAACGGCGATCAGCAGCACGACGCCCGAGCCGAGATTGGCCTTGGCCTCATCGGCAAGACCCTTGAGATCCCTGGCATCGATGCCGGACATGGATTTTGCCAGGAAGTTGACGCCGGCAACCTGCTTGACATCGCTTGCGCCGGCATCCGCCGAACCGCCGCCCATGGCAAGCTTCCGGCGGGCATCGGCAAGCTCGCGCTCCAGCTTCTTGCGCTCATCGAGCAGACCTTCGACACGTGACAGCACATCGCCCGGCTGAACCTTCAGCGAAGAAGCAAGCGCCTTCACCCGCTCATCCTGTTCAGCCAGATAGGCAAGCGCGCCCTGCCCGGTCACAGCTTCGAGACGGCGCACGCCCGCACCGACGGCGCTTTCGCCGAGAATGCGGATGAGGCCGATCTGGCCGGTCGCCGCCACATGCGTGCCGCCGCAGAGCTCGACGGAATAGGGACGGTTGGCTTTTGCGCCATGCAGCCCGGTGCCCATGGAGACAACACGAACTTCGTCACCGTATTTTTCACCGAACAGCGCCATGGCGCCCTCGGCAATGGCGTCGTCGACGCTCATCAGGCGGGTGACGACCGGCGAGTTCTGCAGCACGATTTCGTTCGCCATTTCTTCGACGACCTTCAGCTCCTCGGCCGACATCGGCTTCGGATGCGAAACGTCGAAACGCAGGCGCTCGGGCGCAACCAGCGAACCCTTCTGGGCGACATGGGTGCCGAGCACTTCGCGCAGCGCCTCGTGCAGCAGATGGGTGGCGGAATGGTTGGCGCGCAGACGCGAGCGGCGGTCATGATCGACCGTCAGCTGAACGGCATCGCCAACTTTCAGACCGCCCTTGGAAACCGTGCCCAGATGCACGAAGAGGCCTTCGCCCTTCTTCTGGGTATCGGAAACGGCAAAGGCGCCGTTGTCGCCGGAAATCACGCCGGTATCGCCCATCTGGCCGCCGGACTCGCCATAAAACGGCGTCTGGTTGACGACGACCTGCACCGTCTCGCCATCGGCAGCGCTTTCCACAGCCTTGCCGTCCTTGACGATTGCCTGGATGACGCCTTCGGCGGTTTCGGTGTCGTAACCGAGGAATTCACTGGCGCCGAGCTTTTCCTTCAGCTCGAACCAGACGGTCTCGGTCGCCTTGTCGCCGGAACCGGCCCAGTGCGAGCGGGCTTCCGCCTTCTGGCGCTCCATCGCATCGGTGAAGCCGGAAATATCGACGCCGATTTCGCGGGCGCGCAGCGCATCCTGCGTCAGGTCGAGCGGGAAACCATAGGTGTCGTAGAGCTTGAAGGCGGTTTCGCCATCCAGCATGTCGCCCTTGTGCAGGGTCGAGGTGGCGTCTGACAGCAGCGACAGGCCGCGTTCCAGCGTCTTGCGGAAACGGGTTTCCTCAAGCTTCAGCGTCTCGGAAATCAGCGCCTCGGCACGGACCAGTTCCGGATAGGCGCGGCCCATCTGCTGCACCAGCGCCGGCAGCAGCTTGTAGATCAGCGGCTCGCGCGCGCCGAGAAGTTCGGCATGGCGCATAGCGCGGCGCATGATGCGGCGCAGAACATAACCACGGCCCTCATTGGACGGCAGGACGCCATCGGCGATCAGGAAGGCGGACGAACGCAGATGGTCGGCGATGACGCGGTGGCTGGCGCGCTTTTCGCCTTCGGCCGGAACGCCGGTCGCTTCCACGGAAGCGGCAATCAGCGCGCGGAACAGATCCGTATCGTAATTGTCATGCTTGCCCTGCAGCAGCGCCGAAATACGCTCAAGACCCATGCCGGTGTCGATCGACGGACGCGGCAGGTCGATGCGCTCTTCCTTCGTCAGCTGCTCATATTGCATGAAGACGAGGTTCCAGATTTCGATGAAGCGGTCGCCATCTTCTTCCGGCGAACCGGGCGGGCCGCCCCAGATATGGTCGCCATGATCGTAGAAGATTTCCGAACAGGGACCGCAGGGGCCGGTATCGCCCATCGCCCAGAAATTGTCGCTGGTCGGGATGCGGATAATGCGGTCGTCGGAGAAACCGGCGATCTTCTTCCAGAGATTAAAGGCCTCGTCGTCGGTGTGGTAGACGGTGACCAGCAGACGGTTGCGGTCGATGCCGAATTCCTTGGTGATCAGGTTCCAGGCATGGGTGATCGCCTCTTCCTTGAAATAATCGCCGAAGGAGAAATTGCCGAGCATTTCGAAGAAGGTGTGGTGACGGGCGGTATAACCGACATTGTCGAGGTCGTTATGCTTGCCGCCGGCGCGCACGCATTTCTGCGCCGAAGCGGCCGTGGAATAGGGACGGCTTTCAAGACCGGTGAAGACGTTCTTGAACTGCACCATGCCGGCATTGGTGAACATCAGTGTCGGATCGTTGCGCGGCACCAGCGGGCTGGAGGGCACGATCTCGTGTCCGTTCTTCTTGAAGTAGTCGAGAAAGGTCGACCGAATTTCATTCACACCGCTCATGCCCACACACCGCTCACAGCTGGAGTCCATCACTTCCACCCCGAAGGATGGCTATATTGCAAAATCACTGGCTTTTATCGTCCGCACCTGGCCCTGTCCAGCCATGGAGGCCCGCGAAGGCGCGCCGACAAACAAAAAGGGCCATGCGAGGCAAATCGCACGGCCTTTTGTAATGCCAATTCATGTCGAGCGCAGCAGCCGGGCGGAAAACACCCCGCGGCATCACCCAGATCAGCCGTCGTCACCGTCGCTGTCACCGGCTTCCGGGCCGCCATTCTGCAGGAAGCGGTCGGCGATCAGGCCGGCATTCTGGCGCAGCGCCAGTTCGATCTCATTGGCCGTTTCCGGATTGTCGCGCAGGAATATCTTGGCGTTTTCACGCCCCTGCCCCAGACGCTGGCTGTTATAGGAGAACCATGCACCGGACTTTTCGACGATGCCGGCCTTCACGCCGAGATCGACAAGCTCACCGGTCTTGGAAACGCCTTCGCCATACATGATGTCGAATTCCACCTGCTTGAAGGGCGGCGCCATCTTGTTCTTGACGACCTTGACGCGCGTCTGGTTGCCGACAACCTCTTCGCGCTCCTTGACGGAGCCGATGCGGCGGATGTCGAGACGAACGGACGCATAGAACTTCAGAGCGTTACCGCCCGTCGTCGTTTCCGGCGAACCGAACATGACACCGATCTTCATGCGGATCTGGTTGATGAAGATCACCATGCACTTGGACTTGGAGATCGACGCCGTCAGCTTGCGCAGCGCCTGGCTCATCAAACGCGCCTGAAGACCCGGCAGGCTGTCGCCCATCTCACCTTCGATTTCCGCCCGCGGCGTCAGCGCCGCAACGGAGTCGACGACCAGCACGTCGACCGCGCCGGAACGCACCAGCGTATCGGTAATTTCCAGCGCCTGTTCGCCCGTGTCGGGCTGCGAGATCAGAAGGCCCTGCAAATCCACACCGAGCTTGCGGGCATAGACCGGATCGAGCGCATGTTCGGCGTCCACGAAGGCGCAGATGCCGCCCTTTTTCTGGGCTTCGGCAATGGTCTGCAATGCCAGCGTCGTCTTGCCCGAGCTTTCCGGACCGTAAATTTCAATGATGCGCCCCTTCGGCAGACCGCCGATACCGAGCGCGATATCCAGGCTGAGCGAACCCGTCGAAACGGTCTCCACTTCAACCACGTTTTCATTGGAACCGAGCTTCATGATCGATCCCTTGCCGAACGACCGTTCGATCTGGGAGAGCGCCGCTTCCAGTGCCTTGCTTTTATCCACCGATTTATCCTCTACGAGACGCAAAGAATTTTGTGCCATCCGAACCACCTTTAGGTTATTGAAGCCGCACAGGCAATGAAGCAGTATGGAAACGGTATGTACTCTATTTGTTCTCATTTCGCAAGGCTGAGCCAGCATATTGAAAACAAATAGCGATAAGTCGTTTGTTCTGCTTTCGTTTTTCTGTGCCCGGCCCATGGCCGCAAACCGGATGCGAGGTCAGGAAGACGTCAGTTTAGGCCGAATCGTCCGGTCTTTCCATCCGCCAGAGAGGGAAACGCAAGCGTGAAGAAAATACTCGTTCTGGGCGGCGCGCATATCGACAGGCGCGGCATGATCGAGACTGAAACGGCGCCCGGCGCGAGCAACCCCGGCTCCTGGATGGAAGAGGCCGGCGGCGGCGGTTTCAACGCCGCGCGCAATCTTTCCCGCCTCGGTTTTCAGGTCCGCATCATCGCCCCGCGCGGCGGCGACGCGACCGGTGACGCGGTGGCGGAGGCCGCACGGCAGGCGGGCGTGGAAGACACACCCTTCACCTTCCTGGACCGCCGCACGCCAAGCTACACCGCCATTCTGGAGCGCGACGGCAATCTGGTCATCGCGCTGGCCGATATGGACCTTTACAAGCTCTTCACCCCGCGCCGCCTCAAGATACGCGCCGTGCGCGAGGCGATCACGGGGAGCGATATGCTGCTCTGCGACGCCAATCTGCCGGAAGATACGCTGACGGCGCTCGGCCTCGTCGCCCGCGCCTGTGAAAAGCCGCTGGCGGCCATCGCCATATCCCCCGCCAAGGCGGTGAAGCTTAAAGCGGCGCTCGGCGATATCGACATCCTTTTCATGAACGAGGCGGAAGCCCGCGCGCTGACCGGCGAGACGGCGGCCAATGTCCGAGACTGGCCCGACATTCTGCGCAAGGCCGGGCTTTCCGGCGGCGTCGTTACCCGTGGCGCAAGCGAGGTGGTGGCCTTCAGCAGGACGGAAACGGCGATCCTCCACCCGCCTCTCATCCGCGAGGTCAAGGACGTGACCGGCGCGGGCGACGCCATGGCGTCGGGTTATCTCGCCGCCATCGCCGAGGGAAAGACGATAGCGGAAGCGTTGCGGCAAGGCGCGGCGGCGGCCGCCATCACCGTGCAATCGCCCTTCGCCACCTCCCACGAACTATCAAAAGACAGTGTCGAAGCCATGTTGGGGCTTGTTCCCAGGGCTGAAATGCTGGCATGAACCCGCTTTTAAAAACTGGAACAGATGAAATGACCCGCCCTATCTCCCCGCTCCTGCCCATCGTCTATTCTCAGGAAGTCGCCGCCGCCAAGCAGCGCGGTGCGCCGATCGTGGCACTTGAATCGACCATCATCACCCACGGCATGCCCTATCCCGGCAATATCGAGATGGCGGAAAGCGTCGAACAGATCATCCGCGATCAGGGTGCGGTTCCGGCCACCATCGCGGTCATTCACGGCACCCTGCATATCGGCCTTGAGAAAGACCAGCTCGAGGCGCTGGCCAAGACCACCGACGCCATGAAGGTCTCGCGCGCCGATATCGCCTTTGCGATCGCCGAGCGCCGCACCGGCGCCACGACGGTGGCCGCCACCATGATCGCCGCCGCCCGCGCCGGCATCCGCGTTTTCGCCACCGGCGGCATCGGCGGCGTGCATAAGGGCGCGGAAGAGACCTTCGACATCTCCGCCGATCTGACCGAGCTTGCGAAGACCGGCGTGATCGTCGTCTGCGCCGGCGCCAAGGCCATTCTCGATATTCCGAAGACGCTCGAGGTTCTCGAAACCAATGGCGTGCCGGTCGTCACTTTCGGCTCGGAAGAATTCCCGGCTTTCTGGTCGCGCTCCTCCGGCCTGCCGAGCCCGCTCTCGCTCAACAGCCCGGCGGCAATCGCCAATTTCCAGACAACCCGCGAACAGCTGGGTATCGAGGGCGGTATGCTGGTGGCCAATCCCGTGCCGGAAGAGGACGAAATTCCGCGCGAGGAGATGGAAATCTACATCAACCGCGCCATCTCCCACGCCGAGCGCGACGATATCACCGGCAAGGAAGTCACCCCCTACCTGCTCGGCGACATCTTCCGCCTGACGGATGGCCGCAGCCTGGAAACCAATATCGCGCTGGTGCGCAACAATGCGCAGCTGGCTGCGGAAATCGCGGTGGCGCTGAACTGAGGGGCACACATCTCCTCTTCGGGCCGTTCGGCAGCGGACCCCAAAGAGATTGCTGTCGGAGCTTTGGAGGCTGGAACAAACACGTCTCCCGTCATGCTCGGGCCTGTCCCGAGCATCTGCTACGTCTCGACTGGAGGAAACGTGATTAGATCCTCGCCACAAGGGCGAGGATGACGTCGCGTATTTGGAAAGCCTGTCCCAATGAAAAAGGCCCGGAGAGCTTGCGCTTCCGGGCCTTTGTTTTTCCTGTCGAACCCGATCAGTTCTGGGCGACCGGCTTCACCAGCGGCGTCACGCGGCGGATGGTGACGCGGCGGTTCTGCTGTTCCGGGCCGAGCGTCTGGACCTTCAGATAACGCTCACCATAGCCTTGCGTCGCGAGGTTTTCCGGCGGAATGCCGTAAACATCGGTCAAGACATTGGCGACGGAAGCGGCGCGCTCGTCAGAAAGAACGAGGTTGCTTTCATCCGAACCGACGGCGTCGGTATGGCCTTCGATCAGGAAGGTTTCACCGGGATTCTTGTCCAGCGCCTTGTTGATCGCATCCGCCACCTTGCGCAGCGAACGGGCCTGCGTCATCGGGATTTCGGCGCTGCCGGTGGCGAAGGTGATGGTATCGAGGTCGATACGGCGCACCTTGTCGCGGATACGGGCCGAATAACGCACTTCATCCAGCGAATAGACACGCTCCACCGGCTCGACCGGCGGCTGTTCCAGGAAGCGGTAATAATCGCGGTCCGGATCGCTAGAGGTGTCGATGATGTAGTCCGTCACGGGAATGCGCAGACGCATCGGCGGCAGGTCGAGGCCCGGATCGCGATAGACGTAATCGCGGTCGGGATCTTCCATCAGCTCCGGCGCATAGAACAGCACATATTCGCGGCCGCGATCGTCGATGCGCGAGCGCTGGATCACGTCGCCATAACGGTTGCGGATCGTCACCACCTGCGTTCCGTCACGACGCTCCACGGTTTCGCGGACACGGCCGCCGGGCAGACGCTCGTAGTAGGGCTCGCCGCCATCGCGGATGAAGCGCTGGTTGTCGTCGCCGCGCACCACGACGCGGTCGCCGAATTGCAGGATGATCGGCGCATCGCGATCGCGGTCACGCGGACGGCCTTCGCGCGGCTGCCATTCGCGCACGCCTTCCGGCCGCTCATATTGCGGGCGACGGTCGACACGCTCGCCCTGCTGCGAAGTGATGGCTTCCATTTTGACGGGCGGCGGCGGGGCTTTGCCTTCAGCGGCGCCGGCGCGCTGCGCCTCGGCGTCGGAGGTCGGAACCTTCACGTCACCGGCCTGTTCGCGTTCGCGACGGCGCTCCTCGCGGGTCTGGCGATTGCCGGAGCGTTCCACTTCCTTGTCGCTGTCGAGCACGGCGGCGCCCTTGTCGACCGGCAGAATGACGGTATCGGCGGTCCTGGAGGGATCCTTGGCGATGGCCTTGGCCTTGTCCAGCTCTTCCTTCGTCATCGGCGGCGCTTCCGTTTGCGGCGTGGCTACCTGATTGGGAACGGGTTCACCGGCCGGCGCCTGTCCGGTCGTCGCACCGTTCGGCGGCGGCGTCGGCGCGCCCGGCAGCGGGGCTGCGGGTTCGGTTCTGCCCTGACCCTCTACCGGCGGCTGTTCCGAAGGCTGACGGCCGGGTGCGGGGTTGGGCTGGGCTTCAGGTGCCGGCGGACGCGCGGGCGTCGGCGCTTCGGTCGGAACCGGTGCTTCCTTCGCGGCGGGCTCGGGGGCGGCCGGTTTTTTCTCTGGAACGGCTTTTTCGGCCGGTTCGGCTTTCTGTTCCGGGGCCTTTTCCTCTACCGGTGGCTTTTTGGCAGGCGCCGGTTCGCGGGGCTTGGCCGGCTCGCCCGGCATTTTCAGGCCGTGCTGCGGGCTCCTGTTCGGCGGCAGGATCCTTGGCGCGCTCCTTGCGCGGACGCTCGGGACGCTGCTCGCCCTCACCTGCGGGCTGCTCGGCCCGTTCCGGCTTGCGCGGACGTTCTTTCGGCTGCTCTTCGGCAGGCGCGGCTTCGGGTGCGGCCTCGCGCTGGCGTGCGGGGCGCTGTTCGCCCTCGCCCTGCGGCTCCTGCGCGCGTTCGGGTTTGCGGGGACGCTCCTGCGGCTGCTCGGCCGGCGCGGGCTCCGGGCGAGCCTCGCGCTGCTGCGGTTCCCGCTGGGGTTCGGGCTGCGGCTCCCGCTGGGGTTCCCGTTGCGGCTCAGGGCGCGGTTCGGCAGGCGCGGCCTCGCGCTTGGGCTCCGGTTCACGCTGCGGCTCCGGCGCACGCTCCTGTCGTTGCGGCTCGGCCTGCGGCTGCTCCTCTTCGGCCTGCTTGCGGCGTTTGCGCAGTTCTTCTTCCGGGTTCGGTTCTTCCGGCTGCGCCTGCGCCAGAATCATCCGGCCGCTCGCAGCATCGCCGGGAAGCGCCTGCGACACCGGCGTCTGCGCCCGCGCAGCACCGGCAAAACCGGCCGCTGCCGGCTCCACCGCAATCGCCAGCGACATGAGGGGGAAAACCACCCCCGTCAGCAATGTGTTCTTCTTCAGCATCGGTGTTTCCTCATCTGCCATTATTGGTCGCCAGTCTTGCGACATCTTGATTCCGGCTGCGCGTGCAGGCGCTGGTCAACGCCTCGCACACGCTTCGGTTCCCATGATGGACAAAGCCTTCTGTACCGGAAATGAACAGATCAAGGCGTTTTCGTGGAAGCTCTGCGGCACAATCGCGGTCACTAATATTGCAGTTGCATTTTTTGACCAACCGGATGAATAATCGCATCCGCGCTGAAGGCTACAGGCGGTATCATCCGCTGCGCCCTGCGCCCATGGCGTCCGCACTGAAAACAACAACAGACCGCGGATGAACGACCAAAAGAGAGGATCGAAATGCCTATTTCCACCCGTCTGCTCGCAGCCGTATCGATTGCCGCCATCTCGCTGTTTTCCGGCGCAGCCCTCGCGCAGGACAAGATCGTCATCGGCACCGAAGGCGCCTATCCGCCCTTCAACAATCTCGAAGCCGACGGCACGCTGACCGGCTTCGACATCGACATCGCCAAGGCGCTGTGCGAACAAATGAAGGCCGAATGCACCTTCGTCACCAATGACTGGGACGGCATCATTCCCGCCCTTCAGGCCAAGAAGTTCGACGCCATCATCGCGTCCATGTCGATCACGCCCGAGCGTCTCGAGAAGGTCGACTTCTCCAAGAAATATTACAACACCCCGCCGGCCATCGCCGTGCCGAAGGATTCGCCGATCAAGTCCGTCGACGATCTGAAGGGCAAGTCGCTCGGCGCGCAGGGTTCCACCACCCACTCCAACTATGCCGAAAAGCATTTCCCCGATGCCGACGTGAAGATGTATCCGACCGCCGACGAATATAAGCTCGACATCGCCAATGGCCGTATCGACGCCGTCATCGACGATATCGTCGTTCTGTCGGAATGGCTGAAGACGGATGCTGGCACCTGCTGCAAGATCCTGACGCCGCTTCCGGTCGATGTCGAGATCAACGGCAATGGCGCGGGCGTCGCCGTCCGCAAGGGTGACACGGCGCTTGCCGACAAGTTCACCGCCGCCATCGCCGGCATTCGCGCCAGCGGCAAGTATCAGGAGATCAACAAAAAATACTTCGATTTCGACGTTTACGGCGAGTAAGCCCGTTCGATCTGTTGAAATCTCGTGGCGGAAGGCTTGCCCTTCCGCCATTTTTGTTTGAAAACGTCACGATAACAATCACGGCGGCTTAAGACCGCAGGGGAAAATTGGCATGAGCGGAGCATTTTCCGCCATAGGTGCGTTCTGGACCTATGTCTCGACACTTCTCGATCCCTTTTGCGGGCCGGTCGGTCTCTTCTCGCTTTTCGGAAACGGCACCCTGGTCGCCTGCGGCGATGCGGGCTGGGGCGATGAAATCGCCTTCGGCGTCAAGGTCACCATCTCGCTGGCGCTCGCCACCCTGCCCGTCGGGCTGCTGATCGGTTTCCTCATCGCGCTCGCCGCGCAATCGGAAGAAAAATCGCTGCGGCTGGCCACCGGTATCTACACCACCATCTTCCGCGGCCTGCCGGAACTCCTGACGCTCTTCATCGTCTATTACGGCATCCAGATGCTGCTGCAATCGGTGGCGGGTTATGTCGGCATCACCGGTCCGGTTGAGATCAACGCCTTCGTGGCGGGCATGGTGGCGCTGTCCGTGGTGTTTTCGTCCTATGCGTCCGAAGTGCTGCTCTCCGCCTTCAAGGCCATACCGAAAGGGCAATATGAGGCGGGTGCGGCACTGGGGCTTTCGCGGGGCCGCACCATGGTGCTCATCATCATTCCGCAGTTGGTCAGGATCGCCCTTCCCGGGATGACCAATCTCTGGGTCATCCTGCTGAAAGACACGTCCTACGTCTCGATCATCGGCCTTGCCGATATCGTTCGCCAGACCGGCATCGCCGCCCGCGTCAGCAAGGAAGCCTTTTTCTTCTACAGCATCGCCTGCCTGCTCTATCTCATCCTCGCGCTGCTTTCCTCCATCGGCATCGGCTTCATCGATCGCTGGTCGCGCAAGTCGGAGGTGAGCCGATGAGCCATATTCAGGAACTCATTCCCGCGCGCCCCGCCCCGGCCGTCGCGGACAAGCCGCTCAATATTTCGCGCATCGTCGGCATCGCTGTCATCACGCTCTGGCTGCTGCTCGCCGCCGCGCTGATCTTCGCCATGATCGAGGGCTGGGACTGGGATAAATTCCAGCGTTACGGGCCGCGCTATATCGATGGTCTCATCACCACCATCACCCTCGTCGGCAGCTCGATCATTCTCGGCGCCATTCTTTCCGTGCCGATCGCCTTCGGCCGCATGTCGGAAAACCGCATCATCGGCGCACTGGCCTATGCCTATGTCTACGTCTTCCGCAGCACGCCGCTTCTGGCGCAGCTTTTCCTGATCTATTACGGCCTCGGCAGTTTCCGCCAGGGGCTGGAAACCGTCGGCCTGTGGTGGTTCTTCCGCGAGGCCTGGTATTGCGGCCTGTTGTCGCTCACCCTCAACACCGCCGCCTATCAGGCCGAAATCCTGCGCGGCGCGATCCGCAGCGTGCCGCGCGGCCAGCATGAGGGCGCCGCCTCGCTCGGCCTGTCGAAACTCGTCACCTTCCGCAAGATCATCCTGCCCCAGGCGCTCATCGTCGCGCTGCGTCCCTATGGCAACGAAATCATCCTGATGATCAAGGGTTCGGCGGTGGTCTCCATCGTCACGGTCTTCGACCTGATGGGCCAGACCCGCTACGCCTTTTCCCGCACCTTCGATTATCAGGCCTATCTCTGGGCCGCGATCTTCTACCTGACGATCGTTGAAACGCTGCGGCATGTCTGGGCATGGCTGGAAGCCCGCCTGACCCGGCATCTCAAGCGCTAGTCGCAACGTTGGCAGCACTCATCAATGAAGGCTGCCAACATTTTGAAAAATATAAATATTTTGTGACAGTCCATGTCTTTGGCAAGCTTGGATTAACCATGACGTGTTCCCATATTCGATACAGCGGTAACGCTGTGATCGGCAATCATGGAAACGGGAACCGCCGTCATGAACAAGGACATGGAAATGATGCTGAGAGGCTACGGCCTCACCACCGCCCAGATATTTTATCGCCTGCCGGATCATCCGCTGGTTCTCCAGACCTATGTCTGGCAGGACTATGATCTTGCCCCGGACTTCCCTGAGATGCATGGCTTCCTCAAATTCTGGAAAGAAAAGCTCGACGGACCGCTGCACTCCGTCCGCTACGTGCACCGGCAGGTAATCTCGGCGCAGGAATGGCGCGCGCTCAAGGGGGAGTTCATCATCCACTGAGCCATCGCGCCACATAAACATTGCGCCCGTCCCCGATGCGGCTTACAGCAAACCTCAACTGAAGATGCTGACGGATAAGGCACGATGACGAAGAACCAGAAGATCGACGAAGAGGCGCTTGCCGAGGCCTATAACCGCGCGCTCGCGCTTGAAAAAGCCGGCGATGTGGACGCGGCGGTTAAGGCCTATGAAGAGGTTCTGGTCATCGATCCGGACGATCACGGCGGAGCGGCCGTTCGCATCGCCGCCATGGGCCGGGGCGAAACCCCGCCAAAGGCGCCCGACGCCTATGTCGAAACCCTGTTCGACCAGCATGCCGAAGCTTTCGAGGATATTCTTGTCGAACAGCTCGGTTACGCCGTGCCGATGATGGTGCGCCAGCGGCTGCAGACGCTGAACCTCGGCCCCTTCAAGCGCCTGCTCGATCTCGGCTGCGGCACCGGCCTTACCGGCGAGGCGCTGCGCGACATGGCCGACGATATCACCGGCATCGATATTTCCGAAAACATGGTCGAGATCGCCCATGAGAAGGACCTCTACGAGACGCTCTACGTCGCCGAAGCCGAGGATTTTCTCGAGGATAATGACGACGAACCTTTCGACATCATCACCGCCACCGATGTGCTGCCCTATCTCGGCGCGCTGGAACCGCTGTTTTTCGGCGCCGCCGAAAACCTCAATGCCGGCGGCCTGCTGATCTTCTCGTCGGAAACCCTGCCCGAAGAAACCCTGGCCGGACGCCCCTATATGGTCGGCCCGCACCAGCGTTTCGCCCATGCGGAAACCTATGTCCGCGAAAGACTGGCCGCGACCGGTTTCGAGGTTCTCGAAGTGACTGACATCAACGTACGCATGCAGGACGGCAATCCGACACCCGGCCATCTGGTGATTGCCAAGCTCAAGGGCTGATGCGACATAGGAGGCTTGTGCCCCCGACGTTTCGGCAGTTTTCTTCTCCCCGCCGGGGAGAAGAAACAAGCGGCACGGGCTCGCCCTATGCGGCAAGAATGGCATTTTCCTGAATCAACCTCTCAGCAACACCCGCCAGCAGGTTGAAGAGACTCACCTTTTCGGGCCCCCTCAGCTCGCCTTCGGCCGCCACACGATATCCGCCACGGTGAGTTTCTTCGGCACGATCTTCAGATCGTAGAACTCATCCGCAAGCGCCTGCTGATAGGCGATGGCCTCATCCGGAACCAGCGAAACCCGCCCGAGATCGGCGCCCGGCCGCGTCAGCGAGACCTTGGTGACATCCTCGGGAACACCGGTGATCGACGCCAGCGACTTTGCCGTTGCATCGATATCGGCCTGGGCTTTCGCACCCACATTAGCCAGCTCCTTGAGGATCAGCGGCACGAGATCGGGATTGGCCTCCACAAAATCGCCATTGGCAAGGAAATAACTCCACGGATCGACGATGCCTTCGGCGGTCGAAAGAACCCGTGTCGTCGGCTCTTTTTCCGCCACGGCGAAATAAGGATCCCAGATCGACCAGGCATCGATGCTGCCGCTGCGGAAGGCGGCGGCCGCATCCGGTGGAGCAAGATCGACGGGCGTGATGTCGCTCAACGTCAACCCTGCCTTTCGCAACGCCTTGACGGTGACATTGTGGGCGCTGGAGCCGCGCTTGAAGGCGACTTTCCTGCCTTTCAGGTCTTCCAGCGTCTTCAGCGGCGAATCCTGCTGCACGAGGATGGCCGATCCGCCGGCCGCCGCTTTGTAAGTGCCCACATAACGCAGATTGCCGCCCGCAGCCTGCGCGAAAAGCGGCGGCACATCGCCGGTCGGGCCGATATCCAGCGCGCCGGCACCCAGCGCCTCGAGAAGCGGCGGCCCGGAGGAGAATTCCGACCATTTGACCTCGATGCCGCGATCCTTCAGCAGCGCTTCGAGCGCACCCTGGCTTTTCGCGAGCGCTATCACGCCATTCTTCTGCCAGCCAATCCGCAATGTGGTGGTTGCGGCACTCGCCCGCCGGATGTGCGGCAGAAACACCGCCCCGGTCGCACCTGCAATCAGTCCCAATGTTCCGCGTCGTGTAAGCATATGGATATCCCTCGCTATTCCATCCTTCGACAGTAAAAGCGTAGATATTCGAGAGATTTTATCAAAATCCCAGTTTGCGCGGAGACAGGGCCGAGAGAATTGAATGTGCGAATTTGCCACTATGCGCGGAATAGAATTGTCGTGCCCCGGCAGCGGCCAACGGATAGACCTTCCGACAGGATCGCCCTGCGATGAGCCAGATCGGCGAGGAAAAGGTACCCGCAAATGAAAATGCCCTCCCCGGCAACCGGAAAGGGCATGGGTCGAAAAACTGACCGGCGGCGGATCACTCCTCGCCGGATTTCGGATTGTCCAGCAGCATGTAGTCGAGCGGCAGCTCGGTCGTATATTTGATCTGCTCCATCGCGAAGGCAGAGGACACGTCGCGAATTTCGATCTTGGCGATCATGCGCTTATAGAAGGCGTCATAGGCCGCAATATCAGGCACGACGACGCGCAGCAGATAGTCGACATCGCCGCTCATACGGTAAAATTCGACGACTTCCGGAAACTCGGAAACCACCTCGGAGAAACGCTTCAGCCATTCGATGGAATGGGAGGCGGTGCGGATGGAGACGAAAACCGTGACCTTGGTGTTGACCTTGACCGGATCGAGCAGCGCCACGCGCCGGCGAATAACGCCGTCTTCCTCCATCTTCTGGATACGCCGCCAACAGGGCGTCGTGGAAAGGCCGACCTTTTTCGCCAGATCGGCAACGGCCAGCGTGGAATCCTCTTGCAGAATGCGCAAAATCTTACGGTCTAGGCGATCCAATGCGTCTATCCTCCTGAATTAATTTCCTTTTAATACACTAATTCTTGCAGAAAAACAGAAAATTGTTTCACTAAAGCCGCATTTCCACATGTTGCCGTAGAACCGGCAGCAGTTCCTCCGTGAACCATGGGTTCTTTTTCAGCCAGCCCGTGTTGCGCCAGCTTGGATGCGGCAGGGGAAAAATGCCGGGGCCGGAATTGGCATGGAGAAAGCTGCGCCAGTCCTGCACCGTTTCCGTCATGGTCTTGCGCCGCCTTTCCCCCAGATGAAAAGCCTGCGCATATTGGCCGATGGCGAGGATCAGCTCCACCTGCGGCATCGCCATCATTACCCGCTCACGCCATTGCGGCGCGCATTCGCGCCGGGGCGGCAGGTCGCTGCCCTTGTCGTCATAACCGGGGAAACAGAAGCCCATGGGCACGATGGCGAAACGATCCGGATCGTAGAACGTCTGCCGATCGACATTCAACCATTGCCGCAACCTGTCGCCCGAGGCATCGTTGAACGGCAGCCCCGTTTCATGCACGCGAAGCCCCGGCGCCTGCCCGGCAATCAGGATGCGCGCCTTGGTCGACATGACGACCACCGGCCGGGGTTCGTGCGGCAGGCGATCGGCCATTCCCCTGAGCGGCTTGTCGCGACAGAGACGGCAGCGGGCGATTTCTCCGCGCAATCCGTCCAGCCCGTCATCACACGCGCCCTTCTCTCCTTCAACCATGATCCCACCCCAGAAGATGACGGACAACGGTGAGGAAACCTGCAGCAGGCGTTTCCAGATCCGCGGCACGGTGTTCCCGCCGCCACTGCGACGGTTTCTCGAACTCTCCCACCCAGATGCCGCGTGCCTGCCTGCGCGCCGCCGCCTGCTCGCTGGAGAACTGGAAATAACCGGATGCGACGGCAAAACCCGCCGACACCATTTCCGATGAGGCATCCCTGCCGCCGACGGAACAATAAACCAGCAGCCGCCCGTAACGGTCTCTCGAACTGCCGGAACAGGAAAAACCATCAGCCCCGGCCAGCCTTTGCAGAACACGGCGCGCTTCCTCGCCGCACGGCCAGCTTTCGCTGCCGCGCAGGCATGTCTGCGCAAGCTCCGGCGCATCGATGCCGAGCAACCGGAAACGTTCCTCACCCTTCGACAGCGTATCGCCATCGATCACGAAGAAGCGGCCGCTATAGGTTTCACTGTTGATCTGGTCGAGCTTGGCCGCGATCAGAATGCCGAGAAAAACCATGGCGAGAAAAAGCCCGCCATCGCGAAATGCCGAAAACCGCCTGCCCTTGCCTCCATTTCGTCTCATGTAACAACAAACCCTTGTCAGAAATGGCAAACAAATCCTTTCACGGCAGCATCTTCTTAAGATTTTGCGCGTAGTCTGCAAGGGTTCATGTCACCCTGCGTTGTAACAATGAGTAAAAGCGTCAGCACGTCCACCGACAAGATCATCGTCGACCGGTCGAAAAAGCACCGCAACAAGGCGGTCTTCGACACGGTGAAGACGACGCGTGAACGCTTGCAGCAGGGGGCCGGCGCAAGCGACGCCTATGAACGCGAAATGCTGACCATGCACATCGCCGAGACCTTGCAGGGCGCGATGATCATGCCGCTTTTCATCCTGCTCGCCTCCATCATCGGCCTTTATATCACCCGCGACATCAGCCTGATCATCTGGTCGCTGATTGCGCTGAGCTTCCACGCCTTTTCCCTGCTCTTGGCCAAGCGGGCGGCAAAACAGGAGATCACGGCCGACAATCTTCAGCACTGGAAAAGTCTCTTCCTCGGCATGCAGATCCTCATCGGCTGCGCCTGGGCAATGTTTGCGCTGGCCGAACCGGTGCGCAACGACCCGACGCTCGTTCTTTTCTTCAAGGGCTCGACGCTGCTGATCGCGCTTTCGCTGACCGCCATGGCCAATTTCATGCTGCGGCGGGCGACCTTCATGACCTTCCTGCCGGTGCTGGCGGCTCTCTGCATAACCTCGGCCATTTCACGCGATCCCTTCGATGTCGGCTTGGCGCTGATGTTCGGCATGGCGATCCTCTTCTGTCATCGCATTACCAGCCGGCTTTACCAGACCAGCATCAAGCTCCTCTCCTCGCAAACGGAAAAGGACGACCTGATCGCAGAACTCGAAGTCGCAAACTCGGTTTCGGACGAGGCGCGGCGGCGCGCGGAAGAAGCCAATCTGGCGAAATCGCGCTTCCTCGCCTCCATGTCGCATGAGCTCAGAACCCCGCTCAACGCCATTCTCGGTTTCTCCGAGGTCATGTCATCAGAGGTGCTCGGTCCGCTCAACAATCCGCTCTACAAGGAATATTCCGGCGATATCCATCGCTCCGGCCAGCATCTGCTTGATCTCATCAACGAAATCCTCGACCTGTCGCGCATCGAGGCCGGCCGTTATGACCTGAACGAAGAAGCGATCTCGATGCTGGAAATCGCCGAGGATTGCATCGGCATGATCCAGCTTCGCGCCCGCGCCAAGAACATCAAAATTTCCCAGCAGTTCGAAAACAGCCTGCCGCAGGTCTGGGCCGATGAGAAATCCATCCGCCAGGTCATCCTCAACCTGCTGTCCAACGCCGTGAAATTCACGCCGCAGGGCGGCGAAATCCTCGTGAAAGCCGGCTGGACCGCGGGCGGCGGCCAATATGTCTCGATCAGGGATAACGGTCCCGGCATTCCCGAGGACGAAATTCCCGTGGTGCTGTCCGCCTTCGGTCAGGGATCGATCGCGATCAAGAGCGCCGAACAGGGAACCGGCCTTGGCCTGCCCATCGTTCAGGCCATTCTCGCCAAGCATGACGGCCAGTTCATCCTGAAATCGAAACTGCGCGAGGGCACAGAAGGCATCGCCATCCTGCCAGCCAAACGTGTGCTGCAAAGCCTGCCCGCCGTGGAAGAAACCCACGCCATCCAGCCGCGCCGGCGGTCCTTCGCTTAGGGCATTTCCAGGAAAAGTGGGCCCCGGTTTTCCGTCCGGAAATGCCTTAAGGCTAACAACTTCAGAAGAATAACGTCGTCACGAGCGAATACAGCACGAAAAATCCGTTCGCCATCAACAGGCAGAAGACGGCAAAGGAACCGAGGTCCTTGGCATGCCGCCCGACCGAGGAGATTTCCGGTGAAATACGGTCCACCAGCTCCTCGATGGCGGTATTCAACGCCTCCACCGAAAACAGAAGCAGCATCAGCACCGTAAAGACAAGAAGATGCGCAAACGGCGCGCCGACGACCAGAAGCAGGGCAAGCCCGACGCCGAAGGCGAGAACCTCATGCCGGAACGCCGCTTCCTGCCACAGCCGGCCAAGCCCCTGCACGGAATAGCGCGCGGCGGCAAAAAGATGCCGCCAGCCTTTTTCCTTGCGAAAGGCGGGTTCCGGTTGCTTCTTTTGCGGCGTCACGTCCATCTTCGGCCTCAATGGTCGGTGCGGGAACTGATGCGGGTGTCCACACCCGCCGCTTCGAATGTCGCCATGCCGGAATGGCAGGCGGCGGCGGCCTTGACAATGCCGGCGGCAAGCGCTGCCCCCGTGCCTTCGCCAAGCCGCATGCCAAGCGCCAGAAGCGGCGTCTTGCCGAGCTTTTCGATGGCGGCCAGATGGCCGGGCTCACCCGAGACATGGCCAATCAGGCAATGGTCGAGCGCCGAAGGATTGGCAGCCTTGAGGAGAGCGGCAGCGGCCGTCGCTACATAACCGTCGATCAGCACGGGAATCCGCTGCACGCGGGCGGCAAGGATGGCGCCGGCAATCGCGGCGATCTCGCGTCCGCCGAGACGGCGCATGATCTCCAGCGGATCGGACAGATGATCCTTGTGGAACTCCACCGCAGCTTTCACCGCCGCGATCTTGCGGGCCATGACTTCGCCTTCCGAGCCGGTGCCCGGACCGGTCCATTCTTCCGCCGTGCCGCCATAAAGCGCGAGATTGATCGCCGCCGCAATGGTGGTGTTGCCGATGCCCATTTCGCCGACACAGAGAAGATCGGTGCCACCGGCAATCGCCTCCATGCCGAAGGCCATGGTGGCGGCGCAGTCGCGCTCGGAAAGCGCCGGCTCGCAGGTGATGTCGCCGGTCGGGTAATCGAGCGCCAGATCGAAGATTTTCAGACCAAGATCATTTGCAACGCAGATCTGGTTGATCGCCGCGCCGCCTGCCGCGAAATTTTCCACCATCTGCTGGGTCACGGAGGTCGGATAGGGCGTAACGCCGTGCCGGGTAACGCCATGATTGCCGGCGAAGATCGCCACCAGCGGACGGGTGACGGCCGGAGAACGGCCGGACCAGGCAGCCAGCCACATGGCGATTTCTTCGAGACGTCCGAGCGAACCGGCAGGCTTGGTCAGTTGCGCATTGCGCTCCTTGGCCGCCACAAGCGCGTGCGTATCCGGGCCGGGAAGCTCGCGCAGCAGCGCGCGGAAATCGTCGAAGGGCAATCCGCTCATGCTCATGATATCTGTCTTTCTCGTCGTCGGGTTGGCTGTCGCATCGGCTCATGCGTCCGGAACTTGTGTTTTCCGGCAAATCGGTCTTTGTTGCGCCTCTCATAATCGCGGATGCGCCGCGGAACAACCGGAAATGCAGCGACTGCAACGGAGAGAGCATGAAGGCCGGGGATTTTATAACAGATGTCATGCATTCCCTCGCCTTTCTGAGCCGCCTGCCCGTTCCCTCGCGGTTTTTCGATGATGCCGAGGGCGTGTCGATGCGCCGCACCGCCCGCGCCTTTCCCGCCGCCGGCCTGCTGATCGCCCTGCCCGCCGCTTTCCTTGTTGTGGTTTTCGCAGCCTTCGACGCCTCTCCGCAACTTACCGGCTGGCTCGTCATCGGCCTGACGGCGCTCATCACGGGCGCGCTGCACGAAGACGGCCTGGCCGACATGGCCGACGGTTTCGGCAGCGGCAAGGAAAAGGCGCGCATGCTTGAGATCATGAAGGACAGCCGCATCGGCAGCTATGGCACGATTGCCATCGTCCTGTCCTTTGCACTCCGCGCCACCGCGCTCGCCTCGCTCATTGAGACGCTGCCGGCAAAGACCGCCGCCGCTGCCCTGATCGCCGCGCTTGTCCTCAGCCGCGCCCTGATGGTGTGGCACTGGCAATCCCTGCCCGCCGCCAAAACCTCCGGCATCGCCGCCGGCGCCGGTCAGCCGGGCACAAGCGAGCGCAACATCGCGCTGGTGATCGGGTTTTTGCTTTTCACACTCTTCACGCTGCATGCCCTGCCGCTCCTGTCGATTGCCCTGGTGCTGGCGGCAGCCTTTCTGGCGGCGGTGCTTTTCGGCAGGCTCTGCGACAGGAAGATCGGCGGCCATACCGGCGACACTATCGGCGCGTGCCAGCAGATCACGGAGATCGTTACCCTCATCGCCCTTGCCCTTGCGGCGTGACGGCCTGATATAAATCATCATGGAAACACCCTGCATCCATATCTGCCGCCTCGATGAAACCATGAGCCTCTGCATCGGCTGCGGGCGAACGCTGGATGAAATCGGCGGCTGGGCAGGGTATAGCGACGAGAAGCGCCGCGACATCATGCGGTTGCTGCCGCAAAGACTGGCAAACCTGCCCGAGACCGCCAAGGAGACGCATACCGCATGAACAGGCTGACCATCGTTCTCCTCCTGCTGGCCGTCGGCCTTGGCCTGCTTCTCATCAATCACGACGGCGGCCGAACGCTCGGCATCGATAATGATCAATTCGCCCACGTGCTTTATCTTCTGCCCATTGCCGGCCTATTATCCGCCGGCATTCTGGCGGGAAGACGCGGCAGTTTCGGCACCGTCATCCGCCAGCTCGCCGTATGGCTCGTCATCATTCTCGGCCTCGTCTCGCTCTATCTCTATCGCTACGACCTGCAATCCTTCGGCGACCGGTTGCTAGGCGGCCTGATGCCCGGCCGCGCCGTGGTGGTGACGACGGCTAGCGGCGAACAGGAAATCGTCCTGCACAAATCGATGAGCGGCCATTTCGAGGCAAATGTCGGCGTCGAGGGCAAGACGATCCACATGCTCGTCGATACCGGTGCAAGTTCCGTGGTGCTCGCCAATGCGGATGCGGCCGCAATCGGCATCGACACCGCAAATCTCCGCTATACCGTACCGGTGATGACCGCGAATGGCCGCACGGCGGCAGCGCCCGTTACCCTTTCGGAAATCAGCATTGGCCCGATCATGCGACGCAACATCCCCGCCCTCGTCGCACAGGATGGCCAATTGGGCCAGAGCCTGCTCGGCATGAGCTTCCTGTCGACGCTCGGTTCGCTGCAGATGCAGACCGATGAATTGCGGTTGCGGGATCGGTAAACCTCAGGCATCACGGGGTCCGCCGCAACACCCCGCACTCGTCATCGGCTGTAGAAAGGAAATACCCCGTTTTAGGCACAATCGGGATGTTCTTTTCGCACCGACCGGTCGTCGCAGAGCATTGCCCCTTGATTACTTCCCATTTGATAATTTATGTTGGTTCCGTTCTCAGGGCGGGGTGTAATTCCCCACCGGCGGTATCGGGATTTTTCCTGGAGCCCGCGAGCGCTTCCGGTCTCCAAAGCCGGAAGGTCAGCAGATCCGGTGAGAGGCCGGAGCCGACGGTATAGTCCGGATGGAAGAGGACAAGGCATAAGGCGCCCGCGCGTGAGCGGGCTTCGCATTGCATTGTTCGCCCAAGGGATATTTGGCGCTTCTTGAAGCGCGAAAATGCCGCAAAACGGCATAACCCCTTGAAAGGCTTGAAATAGAATGACCATTGCTAAAATTGAAGACGCGATCGACGCCATTTCCCGTGGCGAGATGGTGATTGTGGTTGACGATGAAGACCGCGAAAATGAAGGCGATATCATCGCCGCTTCCGACAGCATCACGCCGCAGCAGATCGCTTTCATGATGAACCATGCGCGCGGGCTGGTCTGCGTCGCCATGCCGGGTGAGCGCCTCGATGCGCTCGACATTCCGCTGATGGTGTCGCGCAACACCGAATCCCTCAAGACGGCTTTCACCGTCTCGGTGGACTATATTCCGGGCACAACGACAGGCATTTCCGCCGCTGACCGGGCAGAGACAGTGCGTGCGCTGGTGTCGGAGGGTTCGCGCCCGGAAGACTTCGCCCGTCCCGGCCACATCTTCCCGCTGCGCGCCAATCCGCAGGGCGTTCTCGGCCGCACCGGCCACACGGAAGCCGCCGTGGACCTCTGCCGCCTTGCCGGGAAATTCCCGTCCGGCACCATCTGCGAAGTCGCCAATGACGACGGCACCATGGCCCGCCTGCCCCAGCTCGAAGTCTTCGCCGAACGCCACGGCCTGCTCGTCGTGACGATCAAGGACCTCGTTGCTTACCTCAAGGGCGAGGTTGTTGAAGACGTGGTGCAGAAGCAGGTTGCGTGAACTGCTGCTTGTGGTGTGAATACGAAAACGCCCGGCGCAAGCCGGGCGTGAAATTGAGGTAGACCTTACCTCTTACGCAACGTCATCCTCGGGCTTGTCCCGAGGATCTAAACACGTCTCGTAAAATCAATAGGTTGCAGATTCTCGGGACAAGCCCGAGGATGACGCCGGTAAGCTTCTCAGACCTCGTTAGCCTTTCAAGCAGCGTTACCGCACCAAAACCCTACCAGCAGCAGAAACCACCATCCACCAGCAGATCCACGCCCGTCACGAAGCTCGCGGCGTCGGACAGCAGGAAGATCGCCGGGCCGACCATCTCATCCACGCCCGCCATGCGCTGCATCGGTGTCTGCTCTTCGAACAGCTTGGTCTGGTGCACCATTTCCGGCCGTGTATTCATCGGCGTTGCCGTGTAACCTGGCGAGATGGTGTTGACGCGGATGCCGCGCCCCACCCACTCCATCGCCATGGATTTCGACATGTGGATGACGCCGGCCTTCGAGGCGTTGTAATGGCACTGCATCAGCCCGCGATTGACGATGACGCCGGACATGGAGGCGATGTTGACGATTGCGCCGCGGCCGTTCTTCAGCATGGCACTGGCTTCCGCCTGGCAGGAGAGGAAAACGCCCTTGAGGTTGATGTCCATCATCGTCTGGAACTGGCTTTCCTCCATCTCCTCGGCCGGATTGGCATTGGCGATGCCGGCGGCATTGACAGCGAGTGAAAGCGCGCCAAGCTCGGCCTCAGTACGCGCAACCGCTTCAGTCAATGCCTGCTTGCTGGTGACGTCAGCCGCAATCTGGATCGATTTGCGCCCGGCCTTGGCGATGAAATCTGCCGTCTGCGCCAGACCGTCATCGGTGCGGCGATCAAGCAGCGCGACATTGGCGCCGGACTGGGCAAGCCCCATGGCGATGCGCTGGCCGATGCCGGAGCCGGCACCGGTGACAAGTGCCACCTGGCCGGAAAGATCGAACAGTTTCGGCGCGTTGAGCGTGATGGTGGACATCGGTATTTCCCTCTTCAAATGGTAGCCAGTTCCATGACCGAAACGTCGTTTGCTTCGTCACGGTTGAGGATGCCGGCCTGTTTTCCCTGCGCGAGCACGAGGATGCGGTTCGATACGCCCAGCACTTCCTCGAGATCGGAACTGACGACGATGACGGCCACGCCGCTTTTGGCCAATCCGACGATGATATCGTAAATGCCCGCGCGTGCGCCGACATCGATGCCGCGGGTCGGCTCGTCCAGCACCACCACGCGCGGATTGCGGGCAAGCCATTTGGCAATGACCACCTTCTGCTGGTTGCCACCGGAAAGATCCGACGCCGGCTGTTCGCTACGGCCCTTCACCCCGAATTTGGCGATGGCTTCCTTGGTAAAGGCGCGCTTGATGCGCGGCGTGATCCAGCCAGTGCCGACGCGGTCGAGATTGGCATAGATCAGGTTCTCGCCGATCTCGTGCTCCACCACCAGCCCCTGCAATTTGCGGTCTTCCGGCACCATGACGATGCCCTTCTCTATCGCGTCCGCCGGGCTTTTCAGCGTCAGCACCTTGCCATCCAGCAGCACCTCACCCGCACTCGTCGGGTCGGCACCGGATATCGCCCGCACCAGCTCGGTGCGTCCCGCGCCGATAAGACCGGCGATACCAAGGATTTCGCCGGCGCGAACGCCGAAGCTGATGTCGCGGAAGGCATTGGTCGCGCCGGTCAGCCCTTTTACCTCCAGCACCACCTTGTCCTGCGGTTCCGGCAACGCCGGGAACAGGCGCTCCAGCGAGCGGCCGACCATGCTTTCAACGATGGTACGCACCGGCGTCGCGCTATCGGCAAATTCATGCACCCGCTCGCCGTCGCGCAACACGACGATGCGGTCGGTGATCTGTTTGATCTCTTCCATGCGGTGGGAAATATAGATGATGCCGACACCCTCGGCGCGCAGCTTGCGCACCTGCTCGAACAGCGCCTGCGTTTCCGCACCGCCAAGCGCCGCCGTCGGCTCATCGAGGATCAGAAGTTTCGCATCCAGCGCCAGCGCCTTGGCGATTTCGATCAGCTGCTGGTTGGCGGTCGAAAGGCCGGCCACCTTGCGGGTGGCGGGAATGTGGAGATTGAGGCGCGCCAGCTGCTGCTGGGCTCTGCGCACCATCTCGGCGCGGTCGATAACGCCGTTCTTCATCAGCCAGCGGCCGATGAACACGTTCTCGGCAATGGAAAGCTCCGGCAGAAGCTTCAGCTCCTGGTGGATGAGCACGATGCCCTTGTCGATCGCCTCGCGTGGCGATGCAGGCGCGTAAGGCTGCCCAAGCCATGTCATCTTGCCCTCGGACGGCTCGCGCGAACCGGCGATGATACCTGACAGCGTGGATTTGCCCGCGCCGTTTTCACCCAGCAACGCCACCACTTCGCCCGGATAGACATCGAGATCGACGGCTTTCAGGACCTCAAGCGGACCATAACGTTTGCTGATGCCACGGAGCGAAAGAACCGGCTCGCGCATGACGGGACCTCCCAGGACACCTTAAGCAGCGGGAATGCCCAAAGCCTTGCGTCCGAAATAATCTAAAGACAAACCAGTGAATGCCCCGCGCATCCCATGGGTCGCGCGGGGCAGCAGGATCAGGGATGGTTGGCGATGAAGCCTTCGACATTTTCCTTTGTCGTCAGCGTCGCATCGGAGAGTTGCACGGCCGGAACCTTCTCGCCGCCGACGATCTTGACGGCCATTTCCACAGCCATGCGGCCCATCTTCTGGGTCTGCTGCGTCGCGGTCACGTCGAACACGCCGTTCTTCAGCGCTTCAAGCGCTGCCGTATCACCATCAAAGCCGCCAACGACGATCTTCTGCGAAGGGTTGGCGACCTTGATTGCCTGTGCAGCGCCGAGCGCCAAACCGTCGGCCTGTGCAAAGACGATTGAAACATCCGGATTGGCCTGCAGCATGTTCTGCATGATCTGGAAGCCTTCATCCTGGCTCCACATGTTGGACCACTGTTCGGCGACGATCTTCACGCCGGAATTGGCGTTTACCGATTCCATGCAGCCCTTGGTGCGGTCCACTTCCGGTGTCGTGCCCTTCTGGCCATGGATGATGACCATCTTGCCCGAACCACCGGCCTGCTTGATGATGTAATCGCAAACCGCCTTGGCGGAGGCGACGGAATCGGTGGCAAGGAAGGTATCGCCCGGCGCGCCATCGGCATTGCGGTCGATGTTGATGACCGGGACGCCCGCAGCCTTGGCAAGCTTTACCGGAACGGTCGCAGCGGCGGCACCGGCCGGAATGTAGATCAGCGCATCGATATTCTGGGTCAGCAGATCCTGGATCTGGTTGACCTGCGTCGGGCCATCGCCCTTGGCGTCAACGGTGACGACGGCAATGCCGCGCGTCTTGGCTTCAGCTTCAACGGCCTGCTTGATCTGGTTGAAGAAGTTCGCCTGAAGATTGGCGACGGCAAGGCCGATCTTCTTGACTTCGGCGGCATTGGCCTGGCCGAGCGATAGGGCGAGAAGGGCGGCGGATGTCAGCAGAATGCGTGAAAATTTCATGATTATTCCTCCATTTGTTGATTGTTGACCTTCGGGCAGATCGAACCTCCTCCCCTCCGGCCGTTTTTCACGCCTCCCATATCGGGAGGGTCGTTTATTGCGCGGACGGCTCATCACCGTCCGCAGGCAAATTCAGCTTCTGCGGCGACGCAAAGTTTCAGCGCCCACGGCCAGCACGATGACCACACCGATGATGACCTGCTGCAAAAAGGGAGAGACGTTGAGCAGATTGAGGCCATTGCGCAGCACGCCGATGATGAGCACGCCGATAAGTGTTCCGCCGATGCCGCCCGCACCGCCCGAAAGCGAGGTTCCGCCGATGACGACCGCCGCAATCGTGTCCAGTTCGTAACCGAAGCCGCTGGAGGGCTGCACCGAGTCGAGACGTGCTGCAAGAACGATGCCGGCCAGACCGGCCAGAACCGCACAGGCGACATAAACGCAGATCGTCACCAGCGGCACGTTGATACCCGCAAGACGCGCCACTTCCGGGTTGCCGCCAACAGCATAAACCGTGCGGCCTTCGGAGCGGAAACGCAGAAAAATCCAGGTCACAAGCACCACGACCAGCATCAGCAGCACGGTTGCGGTCAACACGCCGAAATGGCGCTCAATCGCCAGCATCATGAACCAGTCAGGGAAACCGACGATCTGCTGTCCATCGGTGATCATATTGGCGAGACCGCGCGCCACCGACATCATCGCCAGCGTGGCAATGAAAGCAGGCACCCGGAAGGCCGTCACCAGAATACCGACCACGAGGCCGCAGGCGGCAGAGGCGACAAGCGCCAGCACGATGGCCATGCCCATCGGCATGCCCGCGACATTGGCCGTCCAGCCCATGATCATCATCGACAGCGCCAGCACCGAGCCGACGGACAGATCGATGCCGCCAAGCAGGATCACGAAGGTCATGCCGACGGCCATGATGCCGAGCACTGTGATCTGGTCGAGAATGTTGAGCCCGTTTCGGAGCGACAAGAAGTTCTCGCTGGCGAAAGTCAAAAGACACACAGCAGCAGCAGGCCCAAAAGCGGTCCGGTCGCACCACTCAGCCAGGCAAGCGGGCTCCTGGTGTGCGTGACCCCCTCATTGCGTTCAAGCGCGGACATGGCTCCTCCCGATGACTGTCTTGCATTTTTTAAACCGATTAGAATAATTATTCATCATCGGTGAAACATGCATAAGCCAGTTGAGAGAAGCTTGTCAATAGGGCTTTGACGGCAATGCCGATACCGCCGGACGATAAACAATCCGCAATTCCATCTTGACAGAAACGCCACTTCTGCAATTATATAAATAGATGCATAAATATTCACACGCATGTTTTGAAGAGGATTCCATGCAGTCCCAGGAGCTAGAGCGCATTGCGCGCCAGATTCGCCTTCGCGACGTACAGGCTGTTTTCGAAGCGGGTGCGGGCCATGTCGGCGGCGAAATGTCCGCGATCGACATCATGACGGCCCTTTACTTCCGCGTCCTGCGCATCTGGCCGGATGATCCGAAGAACCCTGCCCGCGACCGTTTCGTGCTTTCCAAGGGCCATACGGCCTGCGCGCTGTATGTGACGCTTGCCAAGCGCGGTTTCATCCCGGAAGAGGAAATCTCGACGTTCCTGCAGCCGAATTCGCGCCTCAACGGCCATCCGAACTGTAACAAGGTTCCGGGTGTGGAAACCAATACCGGCCCGCTCGGTCACGGACTGCCGGTTGCCGTTGGCATGGCAAAAGCAGCCAAACTTTCTGGTGCGAACTACCACACCTATGTGATGACCGGCGACGGCGAGATGCAGGAAGGCTCCAACTGGGAAGCCATCATGTCCGCCGCGCAATTCGGCCTCAACAATCTGACGCTGATCGTTGATCACAACCGCTTCCAGCAGGGTGCGGCGCTTTCGGAAACCAATGATGTCGCGCCGCTTCGCCCGAAGCTCGAGGCTTTCGGCTGGGAAGTCAGCGAAATCAACGGCAACGCCATGGCGGAAGTCGTGCCGGCGCTGGAGCATCGCGGCGACCGCCCGCATTGCATCGTCGCCCACACCAACAAGGGTCACGGCATTTCCTTCATGCAGGACCGCGTTGACTGGCACCACAAGGTTCCGAGCAGGGAACAATATGAAATCGCCGTCAAAGAACTTTCGGAGACATTGTAATGAACGCGCCCGTAACCGCCGCCAAGCTTTATGACTGCCGCGACGCCTTCGCCGAAACGCTGGAAGCGCTGGCCGCCGGCAATGACAGGGTCGTCGCCGTCTGCAACGATTCGGTCGGCTCCTCGAAGCTCGGCGGCTTCAAGTCGAAATTCCCGGAACGCCTCGTCAATGTCGGCATTGCCGAACAGAACATGGTCGGCGTCGGCGCCGGTCTCGCCAATGGCGGCCAGTTGCCCTTCGTCTGCGGCGCATCGTGCTTCCTCACCGGCCGCGCGTTGGAGCAGATCAAGGCTGACCTTGCTTATTCCAACGCCAATGTGAAGCTGATCGGCATATCCTCGGGCATGGCCTATGGCGAACTCGGCCCGACGCACCACTCCATCGAGGACTTTGCCTGGACCCGCGTTCTGCCGAACCTGCCGGTCATCGCCCCCTGCGACCGCATCGAAACGGCCGCCGCCGTCAAATGGGCCGCGGACTATGCCGGCCCCTGCTTCCTGCGCCTGTCACGCGTCGGCGTGCCGGATCTTCTGCCGGAAGGCCACGTCTTCGAACTTGGCCGCGCCAACCTGCTGCGTGAAGGTTCCGACCTAACGCTGATCGCCAATGGCACGCTGACCCACCGCGTCGTCAAGGCCGCCGAAATTCTGGCCAGCCGCGGCATCAAGGCTCGGGTGCTGAACATGGCGACCGTACGTCCCATCGATGAGGCGGCGATCGTCGCCGCAGCGAACGAAACCGGCGCGATTCTGACGGCTGAAGAACATTCGATCTTCGGCGGCCTTGGTTCGGCCATTGCCGAAGTCGTGGTCGAGCAGGCCCCGGTGCCGATGAAACGTCTCGGCGTTCCCGGTGTCTTTGCCCACACCGGTTCGGCCGAATGGCTGCTGGATGAATTCGGCATGGCGCCGGCCGCCATTGCGGATGCGGCCGAAGCGCTGATCAAGAGAAAATAAAGTCTCCTCCCAGAGTCGTCGCGTGTCTTCGGATGCGCGGCGACACCCTTTCTGCAATATCGTCGTTTACTCGCCGCAAGGCGGAAACGAAAAACTGCCGACGAAAGACTCCCATGATGCGCGCCATTCTGTCCATCGATCAGGGCACCACCAATTCCAAGGCCATACTCGTCTCGGAAAGCGGAGAGTTGCTGGCGCGCGGCTCATCTCCCGTCGGTATCACCTATCCGCAGCCCGGTTGGGTGGAACAGGATCCGAACCGCATCTGGGCCTCGGTCCGTGAAGCGATCTCCGCCTGTCTCGCCGCCGCACCATCTGCGATCGATGTCGCGGCCATCGCCATCTCCAACCAACGCGAATCCGTCACCATCTGGGATGGCGAAACCGGCGAGCCGCTCGGCCCGGTGCTCAGCTGGCAATGCCGCCGCACGGCGCAGGACTGCGCCGAACTGATCGAAAAGGGCCATTCCGAGCGCGTCATGGCGCTGACCGGCCTGCCGATCGACCCCATGTTTCCCGGCGCAAAAATGCGCTGGCTGCTGGAGCGTGCCCCGAAGGGGCGCAGACTCCGTGTCGGCACCATCGATAGCTGGCTCATCCATTGCTTCACGGGCGGTAAAGTCCATGCCTGCGACGCCTCCAACGCCGCCCGCAGCCAGGTGCTCGATCTCAACCGGCAGGTCTGGAGCGATGAGCTTTGCGAGCTCTTCGGCATCGATATCAACACCCTGCCCGATCTGCGCGACAGCAGCGGCGATTTCGGCACCACATCAGGCGTTCCCGGTATCAAGGACGGCACACCGATCCTCGCCGCCATCGGCGACAGCCACGCAGCCCTCTTCGGTCACGGCGCCTTCAACCCCGGCGATGGTAAGGTCACTTTCGGTACCGGCTCATCTGTGATGACCACTCTGCCGCATTTCATCGCGCCCGAACGCGGCATCACCACCACCGTTGCATGGCGGCTCGGCGGCAAAACAACCTTTGCCTTTGAAGGTAATATTCTCGTTTCGGCAGCCTCCCTGCCCTGGATGACGGAGATTCTCGGCCTGCCGGATGTCGCCGCGCTGGTGGAACTCGCCGCCACTGCCGAGCCAAACGGCCCCGGTTTCGTGCCGGCCTTCGTTGGCCTCGGTGCGCCCTATTGGGATACCAATGCGCGTGCATTGTTCTCGCAGATCAATTTCAGCACCACGCGTGCCCAGATGGCCCGCGCCGTCACTGACTCGATTGCCTTTCAGGTCCATGACGTCTTCGCCGCCATGCGCGCACAGTCGCCTTCGGGCTTTGGACGCCTGTTCGTGGATGGCGGCCCGAGCCAGAACCGTTTCCTGATGCAATGTGTCGCCGACATGCTGCAACACCCCGTCATCCAACGCGACGCGCCGGAAGCCTCGGCACTGGGTGCCGCCTATCTCGCCGGCCTCGCCCTCGGTGTCTGGAGCGATCTCGATGCCATCGCGGCGTTGAACAGCAACGGCAACACCATCGGGCCGTCCGCGAGCGAAAACAGCCAGCGGCTCAGCGTCTGGCGCGATGCGATTGCCCGCTCGACCTTGCCTGTAACCTCGGGTAATGGTGAATAAAAATTCACCCCTGGAGGGCTTATGGGTAGGCTAAACGAACTTCGAATGATATCCCGCGTGGCGCAGATGTATTTCAGCGAGCACAAAAGGCAGGCGGAAATTGCGCAGCATCTCAACCTGTCGCAGGCCACCGTCTCGCGCATGTTGAAGCGTGCCGAGGCGGAAGGCATCGTCCGCACCAGCATCATTCCGCCGCCCGGTACCTATAGCGATCTGGAAGCGCAGCTGCGCGAACGTTTCGACCTGCCGGAAGCCATCGTTGTCGATTGCAGCGAGGATCGCGACGGCGCAATCATGGCCCGCATTGGCGAGGCAGCGGCGCATTTTCTCGAGGTAACGCTGTCGCAGAACGAGATCATCGGTGTTTCCAGCTGGAGCCAGACGATCTTCAAGATGGTGGAAAACATCCACCCGCTTAAAGGTGCCAAGGCGCGTTATATCGTCCAGACGCTGGGCGGCATGGGCGATCCTTCCGTTCAGACGCATGCGACCCAGATCACCACTCGACTGGCGCGGCTGACGGAAGCCGAACCGAAGCTGCTGCCCGTGCCGGGCGTCGCCACCTCGCGCGAAGCCAAGCTCTTGATGCTCGCCGATCCCTTCGTGCGCGAAACCATCGATCTCTTCGGATCGATCACGCTCGCCATCGTCGGCGTCGGCGCCGTCGAACCATCGGAGCTTCTCGCCCGGTCCGGCAACATTTTTTCCGCCAAGGAACTGGCCGATCTCGCCCAAGCGGGTGCGGTGGGCGACATCTCGCTGCGCTTCTTTGACAAGGACGGCAAACCGGTGAAGACGCCGCTCGACGACCGGGTCATCGGCCTGCCGCTGGAAAACCTCTCCAATGTCGACCGCGTCATTGCGCTGGCCGGCGGCTCGAAAAAGACCGAGGCGATTGCCGGGGCACTCAGGACCGGTGTGATCGACGTGCTCGTCACCGATAAATTCACCGCCGAACGACTGGTCGGCAAGGAAACATAGCCAAAATCCCATAAGGAGGAGACATGAGGCGCTTTGAAGGTCAATCCGTATTCGTGACCGGAGGCAACAAGGGCATCGGATACGGCATCGCCCGCCGTTTTGCCGAGGAAGGCGCGAAGGTCGCCATCGCCTCTGTCGACAGGGACACCTATGACGCCGCCAGAAAACTGGCGGACGAAACTGGCGCGGTCACCCACGGCGTCATCCTCGATGTGCGCGACGCGGCAGCGGTGCGCGACGCCTATGGTGCCGCCGAAGAGGCGATCGGCGCGCTGTCCATCTCCGTCCAGAATGCCGGCGTCATCACCATTTCCAAGATCGAGGAACTGACGCAGGAACAGTGGGATTTCAATCTCGACGTCAATACCAAGGGCGCGTTCCTCTGCTGCCAGGAGGCTATCCGCCGCTTCCGCGAAAGCGGCATCAAAGGTCGTCTCGTCAACACCGCTTCCGGCCAGGCGCGTCAGGGCTTCATCTATACACCGCATTACGCCGCCTCGAAATTCGGCGTTATCGGCCTGACGCAAAGCCTTGCCAAGGAACTGGCGCCTGAGGGCATCACCGTCAACGCCATTTGCCCGGGCATCATCCACACCGAAATGTGGGACTATAACGACCGCGTCTGGGGCCAGATGCTGGGCGATTACAAGCCGGGCGAACTAATGGCCGAATGGGTGCGCAACATCCCCATGCGCCGCGCCGGAACGCCCGCCGAAGTGGCCGCACTGGTGGCGTTTCTGGCTTCCGACGATGCGGCATACATCACCGGCCAGACGATCAATGTCGATGGCGGGTTGATCATGTCGTAAGGCTTGTTTGGGAACGGGGCAGACGCCCCGATCTCCCTCATCCCTGTGCCTGTCACAGGGATCCAGCCAGCCCAAGTCCTTGGGCTGAAAGGACCTCCCCGCCGCGCAGACGCGCGTCGGCTGGATTCCTGTGACAGGCACAGGAATGAGGGGAATGCGGATGCCGTCAGTTGCGCAGCCTATACCCCGTCTTGAACATCCAGCCGACAACACCGAGGCACAGCGCCAGAAACAGCGTGATCATCGCCAGGCTGATGGCAGGATTGACGTCGGCGATCTCATAAAAACTCCAGCGGAAACCGCTGATGAGATAAAGCACCGGGTTGAAGTGGCTGACCGTCTGCCAGAAGGGCGGCAGCATGTCGATGGAATAGAAGCTGCCGCCGAGGAAGGTCAGCGGCGGCACCACCAGCATGGGAATGAGGTTCAGCTGCTCGAAATTCGTCGCCCAGATGCCGATGATGAAGCCGAACAGGCTGAAGCTCACCGCCGTCAGCACGAAGAACAGGATCATCATGAACGGGTGAGCGATGGTGATATCCACGAAGAAGGAAGCGGTAATCAGGATAATCGTGCCGATCATCAGCCCCTTGGTCGCCGCCGCCCCGACATAACCGGCCAGAATTTCCGTCATCGCCACCGGTGCGGAGAGGATTTCATAGACCGTACCGGTGAATTTCGGGAAATAGATGCCGAAGGAGCCGTTGCCGATACATTGCGTCAGAAGCGTCAGCATGATGAGGCCGGGCGTTATGAACGCGCCATAGGAAACACCGCCAACCTCCTGAATCCGCGAACCGATCGCGGTTCCGAATACGATGAAATAAAGCGATGTGGAAATGACCGGGGAGACCACGCTCTGCAGCAGTGTGCGCCGCGTGCGCGCCATTTCGAACAGATAGATGGCCTTGATGGCTTCGAAATTCATTTCTGGCCTCCCACCAGCGAAACGAAGATATCCTCAAGCGAACTCTGCCGCGTTGAAATATCCTTGAAATGGATGTTGGCGGCGAAAAGAGCGCTCAGAACATCGGCAATGCGGCTCTGCTCGCCATTATCCTCGATTTCGTAGGTGACGGTGCAGCGGTCATCGGAAAGCGTCAGTCCGAAGGGCGCAAGACTGTCGGGCAATTGCTCCACGGGCTGGGCAAGCTCCAGGAAAAGCTGCTTGCGGCCGAGTTTCTTCATCAGCGCCGTCTTTTCTTCCACCAGCAGCAATTCACCGCCATTGATGACGCCCACCCGATCGGCGATTTCTTCCGCCTCTTCGATGTAATGCGTGGTGAGGATGATGGTGACGCCCTTGGCGCGCAGCTCGGAAACCACGTTCCACATATCGCGGCGCAGCGCCACATCCACGCCGGCCGTCGGCTCGTCAAGAAACAGAACCTTCGGCTCATGCGCCAGCGCCTTGGCGATCAGCACACGCCGTTTCATGCCGCCGGAAAGCTCCCGCAGCATATTGTCCTTCTTGTTCCAGAGCGACAGGGATTTCAGGATACGCTCGATCAGTTCCGGATTCTTCTTTTGCCCGTGCAGGCCGCGCGAGAAGCTGACGGTGTTCCACACCGTCTCGAACTGGTCGGTGGTCAGTTCCTGCGGCACGAGGCCGATCAGGGCGCGGGTCTGGCGAAAATCCTTCACCACATCGTGCCCGCCGACAAGCACCGAGCCTTCACCGGGATTGACGAGGCCGCAGACGATGGAGATCAATGTCGTCTTGCCAGCACCATTCGGACCGAGAAGAGCGAGGATTTCCCCCTCTTTGATATCGAGGCTGACACCTTTGAGCGCCTGAAAGCCGTTTGCGTAGGATTTTGTCAGATTCCGTATCGAAACAATGGCATTCATGGCGAATCTTTCGAAAAACCGAGTAAGATGCACGCCATATAGGCCGTAGAATGCGCAAATGCCAGTCCGACGGGCTGAACACTGCGTTCGGCGATTAAGGAAAATCAGCCGTAAACGCTATAGAAAAACTGCGCCGCAACAAAGACCAGAAACAGTCCGAAGGCGCGCTCCAGCTGCTTCTTGCTGAGCGCATGCGCCAGCCGCGCGCCATAGGGCGCGACCACGAGCGTAATGGGGATCAAGAGCACCACGGCGATCCAGTTGATGAAGCCGGTGGAAAACGGCGGCAGGCCCGCATCACCCCAGCCGGCCCAGATGTAACCCAGAAGACCTGGCAGCGAAATCAGCACGCCGACGCCGGACGACGTGGCGACTGCCTGATGAATGGTGCGTCCGTAGAGCGTCATGAAGGTGTTGTTCATCACCCCGCCGCCCACACCCATCAGGCCGGAAAAAAGCCCGATGCCGGTGCCCACCAGAAAACGGCCCGGGTTTTGCGGCAGGTCGGAACCGAGATGCCAGCTTGCCCGGTTGAAGATCATCCGGAAGGCAAGCGCCAGCGCGATGAAGGCGAAGATCAGCCGCAGCGCAACGCTCGAGGCATGCGCGGCAACCACGGATGCGAGGATGGTGCCGAGCGGCACGGCGACGATCCAGCCCTTCAGCAGATCGATATCGACCGCGCCTTTCTGACGATGCGTCAGGAACGAACGGATGGAGGTGGGCACGATAATGGCAAGCGAGGTGCCGAGCGAAAGATGCATGCGCACCGCCTCCGGCACATCCAGCAGCCCGAAGACCTGGTAAAAGACGGGCACCAGCACCGCGCCGCCGCCAATGCCGAACAGCCCCGCCAGAAGACCGGCGACCACACCCGCTGCCGCAAGCGCCGCAGCAAAGACCATCAGCTCTGAAACAGGGGGCATAAAGGCAGGCTCCCGAGGGCCGTTGTCACAAACATGTGACCCTCATAGCGTATCAGAAGAGCGCGGCAAGCCATGTTGGCCGCAGGTCAGTACGGCGCGATATCTTTTGCCGCACATCCGCGCCGGATGGACCACTCCATGGGATCGTTTCCCATTGCATGCCCTTGCAAAGACGCCGATATCCCCCCGATAAGGCTGTCTTCTTCAACCGGCCTTCGGGCCGGTCTTTTTGTGGGAATGTGACGGGCGGCTATCGAGCTAGCGGCAGAGAAGCATCCCCAACCTTCGTCATTCCGGCCTGACCCAAAAATCCACCGCCTGTGTCATCGGCGGCAGCCCGATGACAAGCCGCACTCCGTATTCGACGTCATCCTCGGCCTTGTGCCGAGGATCTGCCGACGTATCGCCGATCGCTACGTTGCAGATGCTCGGGACAGGCCCGAGCATGACGGAGGAGACGCTTTCAAACTCAGCGTCAACCTCCACCGGCGCGACTTAATCGCAATGCCTGTAACCTGACTTGCGGGTGCGCAGGTCGAAGTGAAAATGATTCCAGTGATTGGGATCGCTGCCCGGCCCGAGAACGGTGGAGAAATATTTGCAGCTGTCGGACCTCACCGCCTTCAGCAACGCCTTTTCGCGGAAGGCGAAGAAGCTTTTCTTGCGCACGTCGATTTCCTTGCCGTTCTTCAGCGTGATGGTGCCGATATCGATGGCGTTGCCGCGTGCATGTTCGGACCACGGATTGCTGGAGCGTGAATTCATCTTGCGACACGAATAACCGCCCATCGGCGTGATGCGCCCGACGCCGGAGAGATAACGAAAGCGCGAGGATGGCACGAGCTCGAACTTCACCCATTTGGCGAAGGCAAGCGTGACCTGGCAATTGAGCTTCACCGCCGGCCGGATGGCGACGCCGCTGGCGAGACCGCTGAGCTCGATCGGATAGTCGATACCGCAGGTCGGACCGTCGGCAATGCGCGCAACATCCCGGAAAGCAACGCCGAGGCGGCGCAACTCGGAACGGCAGGCAACTTCGGAAGATGGCATGACGCCGGGCGGCATCGAGCGGTTGCTTTGCAGCCCGCCACCCGCCATCGGATCGTTCGGCATCACCATCGCCACTTCCTCCACCGGCTGACGACGGGAGGAGGAGCCGAGCGGCGGCGGCGGGATGAGCCGCGATTGGCTGGCCCGTTGCGGCTGGCGGGCCGGAGGAACGGCCACGGGATTGTCCGTGCCGATACCATCCACCACCGGTTGCGCCGACGTGCCTTCGGCAATATCCGCATCCTGTTCTTCGGCAAGTCCGCGGACCGGCTCCACGCCCAGCATGGAATCCATGTTCACGCCGCCTTCGCCTTCGGCGATCTGGTTGCTGGTCATCTGCTGCGCGGGCATGGTCTGCCCCTGCATCGTCTGCCCCTGCATCGTCTGCCCCTGCATCGTCTGGCCCTGCATTGTCTGGGCCGGCATATTGCCATGGCCGCTGGCCGCCATGCGCGCCTGGTGCTGGGAATCGAGTGTCGAATAACCCTGCCCGCCCTGCGGCGATTGCAACAGGGCATCCTGCGAGGCGTAAGGCTCCGGCATCGGCTGTGAAACGGCTGCCGGATAATCGGCGCCCTGCCCGGCCTGCTCGGCCTGATACACCGCACCCGCCGGCGCGCTGTAACCCTGCTGCCGCGATGAGCGGATGGCGCTGACGCGTGTGGTGCCATCCACCTCCGCCGGTGGCACGAGGCCCTCCGCCGAACACGACACCATGACCGTGGAAATCATCAGCAACGTCACAAGACGACGCGGAAGGGAAACATACGCCATACGAGAACCTGTACCTTCAGCGGCCGCTATTCGCGGCAATACAGGATAAATTTTAAAGAAATGAGGTAAACGAAACCTTATTGGTTGCGGGAAATAACGAATGATGTGTTTGGCGCAGTCCCATCCGCACAAGACCGCGACAATTGCGCCGGATGACGGAGCGGTCGGATAAAGTCCTGTCCATAACAAAGGGCGCGGCCAAAGCCGCGCCCTTCAACCTTCCTGAAACACCTGAAATCACGCGGCCCGCGAAACCTCGCGTCCGGCACCATGTCCAAGCTCGAAACGCGACAGCAGCGAGCGCAGCTGGCGGCTTTCCTCGGCGAGCGTCTGGCTGGCCGCCGTCGTTTCTTCCACCATGGCGGCGTTCTGCTGTGTCATCTGGTCCATGTGGTTGACGGAGGTGTTGATCTCCTGCAGGCCGGTCGCCTGCTCGCGCGCCGCCGTGGCGATGGAGTTCACATGGCCATCGACACGATTGACCAGCGCCACGATCTCTTCCAGCGCATCGCCCGTCGAGCGCACCAGTGCGACGCCGCCGCCGACCTCTTCCGCCGAACGGTTGATGAGGGTCTTGATTTCCTTGGCCGCATTGGCGGAACGTTGCGCCAGTTCGCGAACCTCCTGCGCCACCACGGCAAAACCACGCCCGGCTTCGCCCGCACGCGCCGCCTCAACACCGGCATTCAGCGCCAGAAGATTGGTCTGGAAGGCGATTTCATCGATGACCGAGATGATCTGGCCGATGCGCTTCGAAGACTCCTCGATGCGGCCCATGGCGTCGACGGCATTGCGGACGATCTCGCCCGAGCGGCCGGCGCTGGTTTTCGTGTCCTGCACCATCTGCCGGGCCTCGTTGGCACGCTCGGAAGCGGTGCGCACCGTGGCGGTGATCTCGTCCAGAGCAGCCGCCGTCTCCTCCAGCGCCGCCGCCTGCTGTTCGGTCCGGCGGGAAAGATTGCCGGTCGCGCCGCTGATGTCGGAGGCGCTGTCATTGACCACATGGCCGGTTCTGGCAATCGCCTCGATCGCGCCGTGCAAGGCGCCGACAGCACGGTTGAAGTCCAGGCGCAGCTTTTCATAGTCCGCGCCGATATCCGCAAGCGAAACGGTCAGGTCGCCATTGGCGAGCGCCTCAAGCGCATCGCCCAGTCGCTCCATGGCATGGGCCTGCCGCTCGGAAGCGGAGCGCAGAACCATCTCGTTACCGTGCCGCTCCTGCTCCAGCGCCCGCTGCTGGTCGGCCTCGCGGGCCTGCAGCGCGCTGCGCTCATTGACGCTGTCGCGCAGCACCAGCAGCGTCTTGGCAATCGCGCCGATTTCATTGCGACGGTCGGCGAACTGTATATCCGCCGCGCCGTCACCGTCGGCAATGCGCCGCATGCTCTGGCGGATAAGATCGATCGGCCGCGTCACGCTGCGCACGACGGCTGCGGCCACGCCGACAACCAGAAGACCGGCGGCGATGCAAAGACCGCCATTAAAATAGACGTCGCGCCAGAACACCGCTTCAAGATCGTCAACATAAACACCGGTGCCGACAATCCAGCCCCAGGGAGCGAAACCGGCGACATGGGAAAATTTCTCGACCGGCTCCGGCGCGCCGGGCTTCGGCCAGTAATAATCGACAAAGCCCTTGCCGCCCGCCTTGACCGTGTTCACGAACTCAACGAACAGCGCCTTGCCGTTCGGGTCCTTGTTGGCGGTAAGGTCCGTGCCGTTCATCTCGGGTTTGATCGGATGCATCACCATTTTGGGATGCATGTCGTTGATCCAGAAATAGCCGCTGCCATTGCCGTAGCGCATTGCCGCAATGGTCGTCTTGGCCTGCTGTTGCGCCGCCTCCCGCGTCAGGCTTCCGCCCTGCTCCAGCCGGTAATATTGATCGAGAATGGCAACAGCGGTTTCGTTCATTGCCGCAAGCCCGGCTTTCCGTTCGCGCTCCATCTCGTGGTAGCTTTCAAACAGGCTGAATGTCAGCGCCGCGGCCAGTATTGCCACAAACAATGCGACGAGCGCATAAAGCCGCGTAGATATCGTTACGTTTTTCATGTTCCCCCTCAACGTCGCTGATGCACTTCGACCAGCCGATGTTAAAGGCAAAAAATTTATTATTATTAAATACACATATTATACGTTGGTATTGTTCTTATATGCTCATACTCCTTGGCGCCATCATGCCAGACAGGCACAGCAAGCGTGAATTTTCAAACCGGCCGGCGGCATTTAAAGACACCGTTAACCGTGCGGCCCCTATCCTCTTTGACCGAAATTACTTTACAGGGAGGGCGCGATGGCCCGGCCGAATTTTCGCTATACGCATTATGACCTGAAGGAATTGCGGGCAGGAACTACCCTTGAAATATCCCTGTCAGCCGTCAACAATGTCCGGCTGATGACGGGCGCGAATTTCCAGCGTTTCACCGAACTGCTCGATTTCAAATATCTCGGCGGCGTCGCGAAAAAATCGCCGATCCGCATCGCCATTCCCGAGACATTGCACTGGCATCTGGTGATCGATGCCGAAGGCCATAGCGGCCTGGCGGAATCCTCGGTCAAGATGCTGCCCGCGCAGCCGCAGGCCGCACAGCATCGCAAGGCATCCTGATCTTCCTTAAAAAACAGCGAGTTGTCGCGGTTTCGCGACTCTTTTTGCCAGCAGCCTGAATCTTTTTCTTAAGATCGGCCGCGATATGGCTTTCGGCGCAATCGCGTAAAATGCTAGCGCGATCCACGCTCGCGACGCAGCTTCGCCCACCAGTCCAGACGCTTGCGGATTTCCCGCTCAAAACCCCGATCCGGCGGATCGTAAAAGGTCGTGCGCCCCATTTTTTCCGGGAAATAGTCCTGTCCGGAAAAGGCATCCGGCTCGTCATGGTCGTAACGGTAACCGTCGCCATAACCCTCACCCTTCATGAGCTTGGTCGGCGCGTTCAGAATATGTTTCGGCGGCACCAGCGAGCCGTTTTCCTTGGCCGCCCGCATCGCCGATTTAAAGGCGGTATAGACGGCGTTCGATTTCGGCGCGGTGGCGAGATAGACGCAGGCCTGCGCCAGCGCCAGCTCACCCTCGGGTGAACCGAGATAATCATAGGCATCCTTGGCGGCATTGCAGACGGCGAGCGCCTGCGGATCGGCAAGGCCGATATCCTCCACCGCCATGCGCACCAGCCGCCGCCCGAGATAGAGCGGATCTTCGCCGGCATCGAACATGCGGGCAAGATAATAAAGCGCGGCATCCGGGTCCGAACCGCGCACGGATTTATGCAGCGCGGAAATGAGATTGTAATGGCCGTCCTGGCTCTTGTCGTAGACGGGCGCACGGCGCTGCACGATGCGCGTCAGCCCTTCGGTATCGAAGGTCTCATCTTTCCTCGCCGCCCGCCACACCTCTTCGGCGAGCGTCAGCACGGCGCGGCCATCGCCATCGGCCATACGGATCAGACTGGCCCGTGCCTCTTCCGTCAGCGGCAGCGACTTGCCCTCCGCCTCCTCGGCGCGCTTCAGAAGCTCGCTCAGGCTCTCCTCGTCATGCGAGCGGAATGTCAACACACGCGCCCGCGACAACAGAGCGGCATTGAGTTCGAAAGACGGGTTTTCGGTGGTGGCGCCCACCAGAATGATGGTGCCGTCTTCCATGACCGGCAGGAAGCTATCCTGCTGGGCGCGGTTGAAGCGATGAATCTCGTCGACGAAAAGCAGCGTCTGCCGGCCATTCATCCGCCGTGTGCGCGCCGCTTCGAAAACCTTCTTGAGATCGGCGACCCCGGAAAAGATCGCCGAGATCTGCTCGAAAGCCAAACCCGCCTCGCCGGAAAGCAGGCGGGCAACCGTTGTCTTGCCGGTGCCGGGCGGTCCCCAGAAAATCATCGACCCCAGTGAGCCGCTTTCGATCATGCGGCGCAGCACGCCCTCCTCGCCCGTCAGATGCGGCTGCCCGCTCACCTCCGCCAGCGTCTTCGGACGCAGACGATCAGCGAGAGGCCGCCGGTTGGCGACCTCCACGGGCACTTGCGGGGCGAAGAGATCGTCGCTCATCGCAGGAACTGCCGGATGCGCTGTCCGTCACGCAGGATTTCCACCCGCCAGAATCCGGGATTGTCATCCAGCGCCTTCTCAACCGCAGCGGTGGTGGCGATATCCGCGCCGTTCAGCGACAGGATCACGTCTTTCGGCTGGAAACCGACACGATAGGCCGGCGAGCCACGCTTCACATCGGTAATGACGACGCCTGTCACCTGCGAGGGCATACGCAATTCATCGGCAAGCTTCGGCGAAAGATTGGCGACAGTCGCGCCGGCGAAGGGATTGCGGCCCTCGATCAGCCGTTCATCGCGCGGTGCGGTTTCCGGCGCGGTATCGAGCGCGATGGTCACCTTTTTCTCTTTCCCCTTGTCCATGACAGTCAGTTCAGCGGATTTGCCGATGCCGGCGGTCGTCAGGCGATAACCCAGCGCATCCGGATGTTCCACCTCGAGGCCATTGACGGCGGTGACGACCTGCCCCGGCTCGATACCCGCCTTCTCCGCCGGACCGTCCTTGATGACACTGACGACCAGCGCACCGCGGGCGCGATGCAGGCCAAGCGCCTCGGCGACATCCGATGTCACCGGATCGAAGGTCGCGCCGATATAGGGTCGCTCGAAGCTCGCATCGCCACGCTCGGCGGCAGCGACGAAAACCCTGACCAGATTGGCGGGAATGGCAAAACCGATACCGTTCGAGCCGCCGCCCTTGGAGAAGATGGCCGTATTGATGCCGATCAGCTCGCCCGCCATGTTCATCAATGCGCCGCCGGAATTGCCGGGATTGATGGAAGCGTCGGTCTGGATGAAGAAGCCGAAATCGCCCTGCGTCACCTGGTTGCGTGCCAGACCCGAGACGATGCCGCTCGTCACCGTCTGGCCGACACCGAAGGGATTGCCGATGGCCAGCACCAGATCACCCACTTCAATCGCATCGGAATTGCCGAGCGACAGCACCGGGAACTGCTCCTTCGCATCGATCTGCAGAATGGCGAGATCGACGCGGTCATCCTTCAGCAGCACCTTGGAGGAGAACTCGCGCCCATCCGCCAGCGCCACCTTGATGTCATCGGCACCGTCGATGACATGATTGTTGGTCACCACGAGGCCGCCGGCGGTCACGATCACGCCGGAGCCGAGCGACGACTGCTTTTCCGTGCGGTTCGGCATCTGCTGGCCGAAGAACTGTTCGAAGAAAGGATCACCGGCAAAGGGCGACAGACGCCGCTGCACGACACGTTCGGCATAGACATTCACCACCGCGCCTGCGGTGCGCTTGACCAGCGGCGCGAAGGAAAGCTGCATTTCCGTGTGGCTCGACGGCACGGTCCTGTTATCCTGCGCCGCAGCACCCACGGGCAGGAGAATGAGTGCGGCGAGAAAGCCGGTGGACAGATACTTCAACACGCTTCGCATGTGATTCCTCATCGTCATCAGTATGATGGAGTTATAACGCCAAAGCCTGTAAAGCAAAGAGCGGCAAGATGATGGCCGTCCTTTTCCAGGCATGGATCGGTGGGCGACATTGGAACCAATAGCGCCCCTTTTCGGTTTCACCGGCACATGACTTTCCTTAAAAAGAGACGACCCATGCATCTGAAACCGATCCTCCTTGCCTGCGGCATCCTCCTCTCCCCCTCTTTCGCTTCGCTGGCCAGCGCGGCGAGCTTCGATTGCGCAAAGACCGATCTGGCTGCGGATGAAAAGGCGATCTGCGACAACCGTACGCTGAACGATCAGGATGTGAAGATGGCCACCACCTTCGACATCCTCACCCAGCTGATGGCCATGGGCGCACGCGACACGCTGCGCGACGAGCAGAGCCAGTGGCTGAAGAAACGCCAGGAATGCGCAGCGGACGTTGCCTGCCTTACCAGCGCTTACGAGGAACGGATGAAACGTCTCGGAGAGGCGTTCCAGAGCATCAACCGGCCGCTCTGACCTCCTCACACCGCCCGGATGATGTTTTCCATAAGGCCATGTAACTGGTCACGATAACCGGTTCGGGCGGAAGGTGCGTCCTCGCGAGAGGTCATCACAACCGATAGCCGTCTGGCGGGTACGATATAGAGCATCTGGCCGCCATAACCCCAGGCATAATAGACCGTCTCGCCTGCCATCTCCTTGATGAACCAGCAATAGCCATAGCCGTCGCCGTTGAAGACGGAATTGGTACGTTGCCGCCACGATTGCTCGATCCAGCCCTGAGAAATCAACCGCTCACCGCCGGGTGTCACGCCGCCTAGGCGATAAAGCTCGCCGAAGGCCAGCAAAGACCGCGCCGTCATCGCCATCTGGTTGCCGCCGAGATAGATGCCCTGCGGATCGCGCTCCCAGCCGCCGATGGAAAATCCTTCGAGCGGACGGAACCAGTCGCGCGCAAGCGACAGCGTCGAACGGCCGGAAGCTTTTGTCAGGATCGCCGAGAGCAGATGGGTGGAGCCGGTGGAATAAAGCATGCCGCCGCCCGGTTCCCCGACAAAACCGGAACCCAGCGCCATCCGCACCCAGTTGCGGCTGGCGACCCAGCGGCCGTAATTGGGGCCGGACATGCGCTCCAGGCCGGATTGCATCGACAGCAGGTTGCCGACGGTGATCCGTTCCAGCCGGGGATCGGGATTTTGCGGAAAATCGCCGCGCAGAACGGTCGCGATCGGCTGGTCGGCGCTTTCGAGAATCTTGCGATCGATGGCCATGCCGACCAGAGCGGAGATGATCGATTTCGAGGCCGACTTGATATTGGTGGAGCCGTTCAAACCGGCGCCGTGATAGGCGCGGCTCGCGACCTCTTCGCCATCGATGCTGACAATGACCGCCTTGAGGCTGGAGAGCGCATCCGCCTCCCGCAGCAACGGATCGAAACGGATGCCATTGCCGGTGCCTTGCGCACGGGCAAGCGGGGCGAAAGGCAGGGAAGCGATAAGGGCAAGTGCGGTTCGTCTTTTCATGTCACTGAGCTAGGAAGCCATACGGCGATGAAAAGAGGAAACGCCGCCAATCACTCCAATGTGACCTGATTTCAAGCACCGGATTTCCACACCCCAATTCGATGGTCTCGCGAAATCTCTATGAAAACAAGGCGTTGGCCTGCATTCCGGAATCGAGATGCAAAGCGCTTGAATCAGTTTCTGATCTTGAGGACTATTGCCCTGCCGCAAATGCAAAAGACGGGAAGCGATGCCGCAACTGAAATCATCACGCCTTGTCCTGCGGCCTTTTAAAATGACGGACGCCTCGCCACTCGCCCGGTTGACGAACGACCCGCTCATTTTGCGCAATCTGCTGCGCACGGCCTACCCTTTCGAACCCGATGATGCACGGGGCCTCATCAGGCGCATTACTGAGCGTCGGCTGCCGGTATGGGCGGTGGATGATGACAGGCTGGTCGGTCTCATCGGCCTTTCAGGCGAATTCGGCCTTTGGCTTGATCGCCGCGTCTGGGGAAAAGGCTACGGAGAAGAAGCCGGACGCCTCGTCATCGATTATGCCTTTCAGCACATGGGCATCAGGACCCTGCATGCCAATCCCCTGTTTGACAACAGGGCGTCGCACCGTCTGATGGAGAAGCTAGGCTTTGTTGCGACCGGCCGTGCAAATGCCTTTTGCAGGCAACGGCGGAAAATCATGCCGCTTCGACCTTATCGGCTCGATAAAGAGTGATCGGCATAAAAAAGCCGCCGTTTATCAACGGCGGCTTTTTATCATCTAGCAAATCCGGAAATTATTCCGGCAGAATCCGCACTGCACCCTTGTCGGCGCTGGAAGCAAAGGCTGCATAGGCCTTCAGCGCCGTCGTGACATTGCGCTTGCGTGGCGCTTCCGGCTTCCAGCCCAGTTCTTCCTGCTCGGCACGGCGCGACGCCAGCTCCGCATCGGTGACCTTCAGGTTGATCGTACGGTTCGGAATGTCGATTTCGATCAGGTCGCCCTGACGCACGAGGCCGATGGCGCCGCCCTGCGCCGCTTCCGGCGAGGCGTGACCGATGGAAAGGCCGGAGGTGCCGCCGGAGAAACGACCATCGGTAATCAGCGCGCAGGCTTTGCCGAGGCCCTTGGATTTCAGGTAACTGGTCGGATAAAGCATTTCCTGCATGCCCGGCCCGCCCTTCGGCCCTTCGTAACGGATGACGACGACGTCGCCCGCCTTGACCTCGTTGCCGAGAATGCCCTTCACCGCCGCGTCCTGGCTTTCGTAAACCACTGCCGGACCGGTGAATTTCAGGATGGATTCATCGACGCCCGCCGTCTTCACGATGCAGCCGTCGAGCGCGATGTTGCCGTAAAGCACGGCCAGACCGCCATCCTTGGAGAAAGGCTTCTCGACTGAGCGAATGACGCCGTTTTCGCCGTCCGTATCCAGATCGTCCCAGCGCGAGGACTGGCTGAAAGCCACCTGCGTCGGCACGCCGCCGGGGGCGGCCTTGAAGAACTGGCGCACCGTCTCGCTGTTGGTGCGGGTGATGTCCCAGCGGTCGATGGCGTCGCCCAGCGTCGCCTCATGAACGGTATAGGTATCGCGATTGATGAGACCGCCGCGTTCCAGCTCGCCGAGAATGCGCATGATGCCGCCGGCGCGGTGAACATCTTCCATGTGCACGTCCTGCTTGGCGGGCGCGACCTTGGAAAGGCAGGGAACCTTGCGGGAAAGACGGTCGATGTCTTCCATGCCGAAATCGACGCCGCCCTCATGCGCCGCCGCCAGAATATGCAGCACCGTGTTGGTGGAGCCGCCCATGGCGATATCCAGCGACATGGCGTTTTCAAACGCCGCCTTGTTGGCGATGGTGCGCGGCAGAACGGTTTCGTCCTCCTGCTCATAATAACGGCGCGCCAGATCGACGATCAGGTGGCCGGCCTCGACAAACAGCCGCTTGCGATCGGAATGGGTGGCGAGCGTCGAACCATTGCCGGGCAGCGACAGACCCAGCGCCTCGGTCAGACAGTTCATGGAATTGGCCGTGAACATGCCGGAACAGGAACCGCAGGTCGGGCAGGCCGAGCGTTCGATGACCTTCACATCCTCATCGGAAATCTTGTCGTCTGCAGCCGCAACCATGGCGTCGACCAGATCGAGCGCGACCGTCTTACCGTGCAGGACGACCTTGCCGGCCTCCATCGGACCGCCGGAAACGAAGACCGCGGGGATGTTGAGGCGCATTGCCGCATTCAGCATGCCGGGGGTGATCTTGTCGCAGTTGGAAATGCACACCATCGCATCGGCGCAATGGGCATTGACCATATATTCCACCGAATCCGCGATGATCTCACGCGACGGCAGCGAATAGAGCATGCCGTCATGGCCCATGGCGATACCGTCATCGACGGCGATGGTGTTGAATTCCTTGGCCACACCGCCGGCCGCCTCGATTTCGCGGGCAACGAGCTGGCCGAGATCCTTCAGATGCACATGGCCCGGCACGAACTGCGTGAAGGAATTGACCACCGCGATGATCGGCTTGCCGAAATCGCTGTCCTTCATGCCGGTGGCGCGCCAAAGGCCGCGCGCGCCCGCCATGTTGCGGCCGTGGGTTGTCGTTCTGGAGCGATAGGCTGGCATGGTGTTTTCCTCAATCTCTTGGGCGAAGACGCGTCTTCCGTAGCGCGGTCAAAACGGCCTCTGCCCTATTTTGCGGTTTTTCTAGCGCAAACCGCAAGCCCTGTCACTGTCACCTTGGGGCAAAACAGTACGGTTCGGTACGGTACGCTTTCTCTTCATCGTGCTATCGGGCCGCGCCTTCATCACAAATGCGCGATTTCCGCCGCCCCACCGTTGTTTTTCCGCAGAGCGCTGAAACATATCTGTGCAGCGGCCGTATTGGCTATCATAATCGATTTATCGCCGATGTACCCGGCTTTTGTGGAGGTTCCAATGCCCGCCTATCGTCCGCCCCTCATCTCGGCAAATGAAATCACGCCGAAGAATATCTACCTGTCCAGACGGGGCTTCCTCGGCACGGCGGCGGGGCTGGCGGCAATCGGGCTGACAGGGCGCGAGGCTGTTGCCGCGCCGCTTTCCGCAAAACCCGGCGCCTACAAGCTGGATGAGAAGCTCACCCCGCTCGATGCTGTCACCAGCTATAATAATTTCTACGAATTCGGCGTCGGAAAATCCGACCCGAAGGAAAATTCCGGCAAGTTCAAGCCTACCCCCTGGACGGTGAAGGTGGATGGCCTCGTCTCCAAACCGCAGGAATTCGGCATAGAAGAGCTGATGAAATATCCCCTCGAAGAGCGCACCTATCGCATGCGCTGTGTCGAGGGCTGGTCGATGGTCATTCCGTGGATCGGTTTCCCGCTCGCCACCCTTCTCGACAAGGTGGAGCCGCTTGGCAGCGCGAAATATGTCGCTTTCGAAACCGTGGTGCGGCCGGACGAAATGCCGGGGCAAAGCGGCCTCTTTCAGCCTCTCTCCTGGCCCTATGTCGAGGGGCTTCGCCTCGACGAAGCGCGCCATCCGCTCACCATTCTCGCCGTCGGCCTTTATGGAGAGACCCTGCCCAACCAGAACGGTGCACCGATCCGCCTCGTCGTTCCATGGAAATACGGTTTCAAAGGCATCAAATCCATCGTCCGCATTTCGCTGGTCGAGAAACAGCCGGAAACGACATGGAAAAACTCCAACGCCCGCGAATATGGCTTCTATTCCAACGTCAATCCGAATGTGGATCATCCCCGCTGGAGCCAGGCGACGGAACAGCGCATCGGCGAAGGCGGCTTCTTTGGCACCCAGAACCGCCCTACCCTGATGTTCAACGGTTATGACGAGGTGGCGAGCCTTTATACCGGCATGGATCTGAAAGCGAATTATTGACCATGGCCTTCGCCCTGCCTCTTCCCTCGCTGCCGAAGCGTTACCAGCCGGCAGCAATCTGGTCGCTTTATGCGATCGGCCTCTGTCCGGGCCTCTGGTATTTCTATCTCGCGGCAACCGGCGGCCTCGGCTTCAATCCGGTCAAGGATTTCGAGCACCTGCTCGGCATCTGGGCGCTGCGCTTCCTCTGCCTCGGGCTTCTGGTGACGCCGCTGCGCGATCTCTTCAACATCAACCTCATCGCCTATCGCCGCGCGCTGGGGCTGATCGCCTTTTATTACGTGCTGGCGCATTTCACCGTCTATCTGGTGCTGGATCGCGGCCTGATCCTCGGTTCCATCGCCGGCGATATACTGAAGCGCCCCTATATCATGCTCGGCATGGCCGGCCTTCTCATGCTCATTCCTCTGGCGCTCACCTCCAACCGCTGGTCGATCCGCAAACTCGGCAGCCGCTGGAACACGCTGCACAAACTCGTCTATCTCGTGCTCATCGTCGGCGTGCTGCATTTCGTGCTGGCGCGAAAGTCGATCACGCTGGAGCCGGTGTTTTATATCAGTACGATGGTGGTATTGCTCGGCTATCGGCTGGTGCGGCCATCGATCATGGCAAGGAAGCGGGGGAGACGCGCTGACAGGAACTCTCTGCAACGCCCATCACGATCATGAAGCCGACCGATCAAAACCTCCGAACTGCCCACCGCCCTGAAATCTCCATTTCCGGTCAAGCGGCTCTCTCCGAAATATTCAACACAATGGCAACTGGCGCGGCTTTCGACCCTGCTCGAATTGCCCGCGCCTTGAACAGTGCTCATCGGCAGGCGTTATCAGGGCTTGTTGAACGCATTGAGAACGACGACGTTAAAGAAGAAGACCTGCAAAGGCTCTGGCTCGCGCATCATGTTTCGGACCGCATTGTTCTGATGGCCACACTTGTTGACCTTATTCGTCAAATCAGCCGCTACTTGCCGGGTCGACAGCCTTAAATCCGGAAAGTGCAGCAACAAAAAAAGCCGGGCAATCTCTCGCCCGGCTTTTTAACTCATGACGCCTGAACGGCGTCAAACCTTATGCAGCTTCGGCAGCAGCAGCTTCAGCGGCAACGCGAGCCTTGTCGGCTGCGCCCTTGGCGTCAACGTCGCGCTCGACGAATTCAATGACGGCGAGAGCGGCATTGTCGCCCTGGCGGAAGCCGGCCTTCATGATACGCAGGTAGCCGCCATTGCGGTTTGCGTAGCGGGCTGCGATCGCGTCGAACAGCTTGCGAACGGCGTCCTGATCCTTGATCTGCGAGATCGCCTGACGACGAGCGTGCAGGTCGCCGCGCTTGCCGAGGGTGACGAGCTTCTCAACGATCGGGCGAATTTCCTTCGCCTTCGGAAGCGTGGTTACGATCTGCTCATGGGTGATGAGCGAAGCAGCCATGTTGGCAAACATTGCCTTGCGGTGGCTGGCGGTTCTATTGAGCTTGCGGCCTGAATTACCGTGGCGCATTGCTATTCTCCTTCTTCGCAGGTTCCTTCTCTAAGGCCTGCCGTTTCCTGGCACATGCAGGTGACTTACCTGCTGTTTGACGGGGAAAGGCAGTCTTTAAAGGGTCTGCCTTTTTGATTGTTAGTACTGGTCTTCGTAACGCTTTGCGAGATCTTCGATGTTCTCAGGCGGCCATGCCGGCACTTCCATGCCGAGGTGCAGACCCATGGAAGCGAGAACTTCCTTGATTTCGTTCAGCGACTTGCGACCGAAGTTCGGCGTGCGAAGCATTTCGGCTTCGGTCTTCTGGATCAGGTCGCCGATATAAACGATGTTGTCGTTCTTCAGGCAGTTTGCCGAACGAACGGACAGTTCGAGCTCGTCGACCTTCTTGAGAAGCGCCGGGTTGAACGCGAGTTCGGTAACCGATTCTTCTTCTGCTTCCTTCTGCGGCTCGTCGAAGTTGACGAAGACGCCGAGCTGGTCCTGAAGAATGCGAGCGGCGAAGGCAACGGCGTCTTCGCCGGAAACCGAACCGTTGGTCTCGATCGTCATGATCAGCTTGTCATAGTCGAGAACCTGGCCTTCACGGGTGTTTTCCACCTTGTAGGACACTTTCTTGACCGGAGAATAGAGGCTGTCCACCGGAATGAGGCCAATCGGGGCATCTTCCGCGCGGTTGCGCTCAGCCGGTACGTAACCCTTGCCGTTGTTGACGGTGAATTCCATGCGGATTTCAGCGCCATCGTCCAGCGTGCAGATCACGTGGTCGGGGTTCAGGATCTCGATATCGCCAACTGTCTGGATGTCACCAGCGGTCACGGCGCCCGGACCCTGCTTGCGCACGACCATGCGCTTGGAATCATCGCCGTCCATCTTGATGGCGATTTCCTTGATGTTGAGCACGATATCCGTCACATCTTCCCGAACGCCGGGGATGGAGGAGAATTCGTGCAGGACACCGTCGATCTGCACGGCCGTTACAGCAGCGCCACGCAGAGAAGACAACAGAACGCGACGCAGCGCGTTGCCGAGGGTAAGACCGAAACCACGCTCCAGCGGCTCGGCAACCAGCGTTGCCTTGGTGCGGCTGGACGAGGTGAACTCGACCTTGTTCGGCTTGATAAGTTCCTGCCAGTTCTTCTGAATCATCTTTAAACCTTCCGTTCGCCGCCACCATCCAATCGTGACGGACCGAGCATGAAAACACCGAGAGGAACCTAATTCAGCGGTTCATCGGTGGGTTCTTGAGCGCAAGTCCGTCGATCGAAATCGACGCGCACACGCCAGATACACGAAAATTCCGCCAGACCTGAGGTAAGGCGGAATTTCCGAACCACGGTCGCGTCAGACGCGGCGCTTCTTGCGCGGACGGCAACCGTTGTGCGGGATCGGCGTCACGTCGCGAATGGAAGTGATCATGAAACCGGCAGCCTGCAGGGCGCGAAGTGCCGATTCACGACCGGAACCCGGACCGCAAACTTCAACTTCAAGCGACTTCATGCCGTGTTCCTGAGCCTTCTTCGCGCAATCTTCAGCAGCGATCTGGGCAGCGAACGGAGTCGACTTGCGCGAACCCTTGAAGCCCTTGGCACCAGCGGACGACCAAGCAATAGCATTGCCCTGTGCGTCGGTGATGGTGATCATCGTGTTGTTGAAGGTCGAGTTGACGTGCGCAACGCCCGACGTGATGTTCTTACGTTCGCGACGGCGAATACGTGCGGCTTCCTTGGCCATTTTATACCTTTCGTTGATCTCTTCACCGCCGTAACACCAGCGGCTACACCGGCGATCAACCCCATCGGGGCTTCACGCCAAACTCAGAAAGGCTGGCGCGGACTGCACCAGCCTCCCCTTTCCGGAGAACCGGAAAATTACTTCTTCTTACCAGCGATAGCCTTCGCCGGACCCTTGCGGGTGCGGGCGTTGGTGTGCGTGCGCTGACCGCGGACCGGAAGGCCACGACGGTGACGCAGGCCGCGGTAGCAACCGAGGTCCATCAGACGCTTGATGTTCATCGAGGTCTCACGACGCAGGTCGCCTTCGACCTGGTAGTCGCGGTCGATGGCTTCGCGGATCTGAAGAACTTCAGCATCCGTCAGCTGATGAACGCGCTTGTCAGCCGGAAGACCGACCTTGTCCATGATTTCCTGCGCGAATTTCGGACCGATCCCGTGAATGTAGGTCAGCGCAATAACAACGCGCTTCGCGGTCGGGATGTTGACGCCAGCGATACGTGCCACGTCTCTTCTCCTTGGTTCCAGTTGCCATCCGGCAAGTGGTGATTCCATTCGAGCGGCCGACAAGACCGCCAGTTCAAATTGGTGTCCGTGACAAGTCAAAACGACCGAACCCGGATCTCCCTTCCCTTAGGGAAATCCGCGCCAGTCGCTTGGGATGTCGCGAGTTGGCGCGGTGTTTAACGGAATCAGCGCAAAAAAGCAACCGGCTCCGCCAAGATTCTTTTACGATCCAAAGGATCTGCCGCCATGCGCAAGCGAGATATGGGCAAGAGCGCAACAGCCTCGCCCATCCGCTCCGTCGATCAGGCGGAGGCTTTCTCGAGAACGCGCTCGATAGCCTCGGTGACGGCATCGACGTCAGCCATGCCATCCAGCGTCACGAGCTCGCCCTGTTCGCTGTAATAGGCGGACAGCGGCGCGGTCTTCTCGCGATATTCCGTCAGGCGCTTGCGGAACGCTTCCGGATTGTCGTCCGAGCGAACCGTACCGCCGGCGGCAATGGTTTCAGCCACGCGGTTTTCGATTCGGCGAATCAGCGCCTCTTCGTCCACCTTGAGTTCGATGACGGCATCGAGGACCAGATTCTTCTTGCGCATGTTGTCAGCAAGCGCCTTGGCCTGCGGAACGGTGCGCGGATAGCCGTCGAGAATAAAGCCCTTGGCACAGTCCGGTGCTTCGATGCGTTCGGAAACGATCTGATTGACGATATCGTCGGAAACAAGCCCGCCGGCGTCCATGACGGCCTTGGCGCGTTTGCCGATTTCGGTGCCCGCGCTGACCGCAGCGCGAAGCATGTCACCGGTGGAAAGCTGCGGGATCCCGTACTTGTCCGTCAGCCGCTTGGCCTGGGTTCCCTTGCCCGCACCCGGCGGACCCAAAAATATCAGTCTCATCGTCCCCTCTTTCCTCCACGCAACTTCGACTTCTTGATCAGCCCTTCATACTGCTGCGCGATCAGGTGGCCCTGAATTTGCGCAACCGTGTCCAGAGTTACACTGACAACGATCAAAAGCGAAGTACCACCAAGGGCTAATGGAATGCCCGTGCGTGCGATAAGTGTCTCAGGAAGGATACAGACGAAGACAAGATAAATCGCGCCGACCACGGTGATGCGGGTCAGGACGTAATCGATGTACTCCGCGGTGCGCTCGCCCGGACGGATGCCCGGAATGAAGCCACCATGCTTCTTGAGGTTATCTGCGGTGTCCTTCGGATTGAAGACGATCGCCGTATAGAAAAACGCGAAGAACGCGATCAGCAGGCCGTAGAGCGCCATGAACAGCGGCTGTCCGTGCTGCAGCGACGCGATGATCGAGGTTGCCCAGCCCGGCAGGTTGGTGTTTCCGGCAAAACCCGCAGCCGTTGCCGGCAGCAGCAGCAGCGACGATGCGAAGATCGCGGGAATGACGCCGGCCGTGTTGAGCTTCAGCGGCAGATGCGAGGTATCGCCCTGGAACATGCGATTGCCGACCTGTCGCTTCGGATATTGGATCAACAGGCGGCGCTGCGCGCGCTCCACGAAGACGATGAGCGCGATGACGCCGATGGCGACCACAACGACCGTCAGGATGAGCGGGGTGGAAAGCGCACCGGTACGGCCGAGTTCCAGCGTCCCGGCCAGCGCCTTGGGCAGGCCTGCGGCAATGCCCGCGAAGATGATCAGCGAAATACCGTTGCCGATACCGCGCGAGGTGATCTGCTCGCCGAGCCACATCAGGAACATCGTGCCGCCGAGCAGTGTGATGACGGTGGAAATGCGGAAGAACCAGCCCGGATCGACCACGAGACCGTTGCCGCTTTCGAGGCCGACCGCAATGCCATAGGCCTGCAGCGTGCCGAGCAGCACCGTGCCGTAGCGCGTATACTGGTTGATGATCTTGCGGCCGACTTCGCCTTCCTTCTTCAACGCTTCGAGCGAGGGCACGACCGAGGTCATGAGCTGCACGATGATCGAAGCGGAGATGTAAGGCATGATGCCGAGCGCGAAAATCGCCATGCGCTCGACGGCGCCACCCGCAAACATGTTGAAAAGACCGAGAATACCGTTGGCCTGGCCACGGAAGGCCTGCGCATAGGCTTCGGGGTTCAGACCCGGAAGCGGAATGTGGGTGCCGAGACGGTAGACGAGAAGTGCGGCAAGAGTAAACCAGAGACGCTTTTTCAGATCCTCCGCCTTAGCGAAGGTCGAAAAATTCAGGTTCGAAGCCAGTTGTTCCGCTGCTGAAGCCATAAATTTCTCCGAATGACCCTTGCCAGCCAGCGCAACCGGCCGATGCGGAAAGGTCTAAAAGATACTGGTCAAAACCGGGCTTCGGACAAACGCGGCTCTGCGCCGCCATCATGCCTCACCCTGTTTTTTATGTCCTATCCCCTCCCCTACGGAAGTTCAAGAACTGTGAGGCTCTCCCTGCAGCACTTTCTGCCGCAAGCGGGGCCGTGGAAGCACACCGCGAAGAGATTGCCCTGATGCTCCATAAATCGATTTAGATCGAAAGCACCATAGGCCAGGGAGCGCAAACGCCCGGAGCGACGAGCCCCGGGCGTCTGAAGTCTATATATTACTCGGCGGCTTCTGCTGCAACTGCGAGAAGCTTGATCGAACCGCCAGCCTTTTCGATCTTTTCGATTGCGGGCTTGGAAGCGCCGGCAACTTCGAAAGCGACCTTGGCCTTCAGCTCGCCGTCGGCGAGAATGCGTACGCCGTCCTTGGCGCGGCGGATAACGCCGGCAGCCTTGAGAGCAGCGGCATCGATCGTTGCGGAAGCGTCAAGCTTCTTGGCGTCGATGGCGGTCTGAATGCGGCCGAGCGATACGACAACATATTCGGAAGCGAAGATGTTGTTGAAACCGCGCTTCGGCAGACGACGGTAGATGGGCATCTGACCGCCTTCGAAGCCGTTGATGGCGACGCCCGAACGAGCCTTCTGGCCCTTCACACCGCGACCACCGGTCTTGCCCTTGCCGGAACCGATACCGCGACCTACGCGGATACGATCCTTGGAGGCGCCTTCGTTGTCTCTGATTTCATTGAGTTTCATGATAGGTTACTCCGTCTCACTTCTCGTCAACGACGCGAACGAGATGCTGGACCGCACGGATCATGCCGCGAACCGCCGGAGTGTCTTCCAGGGTGCGCTGACGATGCATCTTGTTGAGACCCAGACCGACCAGCGTCTGACGCTGGATTGCCGGGCGGCGAATAGGGCTGCCGATCTGTTCGACCGTAACAGTCTTCTTGGCTTCAGTAGTTTTCTTGGCCATGATCCAGCTCCTTATTCTTCAGAAGCGTTGCCGGAAGCGGCACGACGAGCCTGAAGGGTCGCATACTTCAGACCGCGCTGTGCAGCGATGTCCTTCGGATGAACCTGATGCTTCAGAGCGTCGAACGTGGCGCGAACCATGTTGTACGGGTTCGACGAACCGGTCGACTTTGCAACAACGTCATGAACGCCGAGCGTTTCGAAAACGGCGCGCATCGGACCACCGGCGATGATACCGGTACCGGCCTTGGCCGAACGCAGCAGAACCTTGCCTGCGCCGTGACGGCCATTGACGTCGTGGTGCAGCGTGCGGCCATCGCGCAGCGGAACGAAGATCAGATCGCGCTTTGCGCTTTCAGTTGCCTTGCGGATCGCTTCCGGAACTTCACGAGCCTTGCCGTGACCGAAGCCAACGCGGCCCTTCTGGTCGCCAACGACGACGAGAGCGGCGAAGCCGAAGCGACGGCCACCCTTAACAACCTTTGCAACGCGGTTGATCGCGACCAGCTTGTCGACGAATTCGCTATCGCGCTCTTCGCGGTTCTGACGCTCTTCGCGGGAACCTCTTTTATCCTGTGCCATTGTCCTTGTCCTTTTTCTTTTACGGGTGGAACGGCAAACGAAAAGACCAGCGGCCCCGATGAAGAGATCCGCATGGTCCGGTGAAATTCCGCCCGGATCGTTGTCCGGGCGGAAAAAAATCAGAAGTTCAGGCCGCCTTCGCGGGCAGCGTCTGCCAGGGCCTTGATGCGGCCGTGGTAGATGAACGCGCCACGGTCGAATACTACATCCTTGACGCCAGCCTTGACGCCACGCTCGGCAACCAGCTTGCCTACGACAGTTGCTGCTGCAACGTCGGCGCCGGTCTTAAGCGAGCCGCGCAGATCGGCTTCGAGCGTGGAGGCAGACGCAAGCGTCTTGCCAGCAACGTCATCAATGATCTGGGCGTAGATGTTCTTCGACGAGCGATGAACCGACAGGCGCGGGCGGCCGTTGGCAACCGCCTTGATCTGGCGGCGCACACGGCTCGCGCGACGTGCAAGTGCTTCTTTCCTGCTAGCCATTTCGCGTGATCCTTACTTCTTCTTGCCTTCTTTGCGGACAATACGCTCTTCAGCGTACTTCACGCCCTTGCCCTTGTAGGGCTCGGGACCGCGGTATTCGCGGATTTCCGCGGCTACCTGGCCAACCTGCTGCTTGTTGATGCCGGAAACGATGATTTCCGTCGGCTTCGGAACGGCAATGGTGATGCCGACCGGAGGCTCGTAAACAACGTCGTGGCTGAAGCCGAGAGCCAGCTGCAGGTTCTTGCCCTGCATGGCGGCACGGTAACCGACGCCGTTGATTTCGAGCTTGCGCTCATAGCCGTCCTTAACACCCTTGAAGATGTTCTCGATCATCGTGCGGGACATGCCCCACTTCGAACGAGCTTCCTTGGTGCCGTTAGCCGGCGTTACGGAAACGCCGTTATCTTCGAGCTTCAGCTGAATGTCGTCGTTAGCGACGAAAAACAGTTCACCCTTCGGGCCCTTAGCAGTAACCTTCTGGCCGTCGACATTGGCCGTCACACCTGCTGGAACCGGAACGGGCTTTTTACCGATACGAGACATTATTCAATCCTGTCTGTTCGTTATGGAGATCCTTGCTCGGGTCTTAGAAGACCGAGCAAAGAACCTCGCCACCAACGTTCTGTTCGCGAGCCTGGTGATCGGCCATCACGCCCTTCGGGGTCGAAAGGATGGTGATGCCGAGGCCGTTCGCGACCTGCGGAATGGACTTTACCGAGACATAAACCCGGCGGCCCGGCTTGGAAACGCGGCCGATCTCACGGATCACGGACGCGCCTTCGTAGTACTTCAGCTCGATCGTGAATTCGGACTTGCCGTTTTCGAAATCGACCTTGGAATAACCGCGAATGTAGCCTTCAGCCTGCAGCACGTCGAGAACGCGTGCGCGGAGGCTGGAAGCCGGCGTGCTTACCGAAGACTTGCGGCGAGCAGCACCATTGCGGATGCGGGTGAGCATATCACCCAAAGGATCAGTCATGGTCATGTGCCCGTCTCCTTACCAGCTCGACTTGACAATGCCCGGCACCTTGCCGGAATTGCCCAGCTCACGAAGCGCGATACGCGACATCTTGAGCTTGCGATAGAACGCGCGCGGACGGCCCGTTACTTCGCAGCGGTTGCGGATACGCGTCTTCGAGCCGTCACGCGGCAGCGAAGCGAGCTTCAGAGTGGCCTTGAACCGGTCTTCGATCGGAAGGGACTGGTTCATAACGATCGCCTTGAGAGCAGCGCGCTTGGCGGCCTGCTGGGCGACCGACTTGCGGCGGCGCTTGTTCTTTTCAACTGCGCTTGTTTTCGCCATATCGGAGTTCCTTTTCTACGCTCGTCGTTACGGTTAGTGACGGAACGGGAAGTTGAACTCTGTCAGCAGAGCCCGAGCTTCGTCGTCCGACGTCGCCGTCGTGCAAACGATGATGTCCATGCCCCACATCTGATCAACCTTATCGTAGTTGATCTCAGGGAACACAATGTGTTCCTTGATGCCCATGGCGAAGTTGCCACGGCCGTCAAAGCTCTTCGGGTTCAGGCCCCGGAAGTCGCGAACGCGCGGCAGCGCGATGTTGACCAGACGATCAAGGAATTCGTACATGCGGGCGCCACGAAGGGTAACCTTCGCACCGATCGGCATGCCTTCGCGAACCTTGAAACCAGCGATCGAGTTGCGAGCGCGGGTAACGACCGGCTTCTGGCCGGCAATCGCAGCCAGGTCACCGGCAGCAATCGTGGGCTTCTTGGAGTCGGCAGTTGCTTCGCCAACACCCATGTTGATCACGATCTTTTCAAGCTTCGGGATCATCATGACGTTTGCGTAGGAGAACTTCTCCTGCATGGCGCCACGGATACGGGAAACGTATTCCGTCTTGAGACGCGGCTCGTACTTATCAGCCATCGATCACTTCTCCCGAACGCTTGGCCACGCGGACCTTCTTGCCATCCACAACAGAGAAGCCAACGCGGGTCGGCTTGCCATCCTTGTCGACGATGGCGATGTTGGAGATGTGCAAGGATGCTTCCTTGTTGATGATGCCGGCTTCCTGGGCCTGGGTCTGGCGCTGGTGACGCTTCACCATGTTAACGCCACGCACAACGGCCCGATCTTCCTTCGGCAAAACCTGGATTACTTCGCCGGTACGGCCCTTGTCCTTACCGGTCAATACGACAACCTTGTCGCCTTTACGAATCTTCTGCATCGCTTTCGCTCCTTACAGTACTTCCGGAGCCAGCGAGATGATCTTCATGTGGTTCTTGGCGCGAAGTTCGCGCGGAACCGGTCCGAAGATACGGGTGCCGATGGGCTCTTTCTTGTTGTCGATAAGAACGGCTGCGTTGTTATCGAAACGGATGACGCTGCCGTCAGCGCGGCGGATGTCCTTGGCGGTGCGCACGACAACCGCCTTCATCACGTCGCCCTTCTTGACGCGGCCGCGCGGAATAGCTTCCTTGATGGAAACGACAATAATGTCGCCAACAGAAGCATATTTGCGCTTCGAGCCGCCCAGCACCTTGATGCACATGACACGACGTGCGCCGGAATTATCCGCCACGTCGAGGTTTGTTTGCATCTGAATCATGTCAGGTCGCCTTCTTGTTGTTACCGGAACGGTTGGGCAAACTCTCCCGAGCGAGCCCCCTGCCCCAGCTTATGAATATCTCTTTTTTTGCGCGGAAATGTCGTGACAGGGTGGTTTCCCGAAGGACCTTCCGTGCGCATCAAAGCAAAAGACGCTCGGGTCACGAGCGTCCTTGCGCTGCTTCATACAGGAATTCGCGCCAAGTGCAAGACACAAGGCGCGATTCTGATGAAATTAAGCCTGGGCGGAAACGACCGTCCAGCGCTTGTCCTTGGAGATCGGTGCGCATTCCTCGATGGAAACGACATCGCCGACCTTATACTGATTGTTTTCGTCGTGTGCCTTGTACTTCTTCGAACGACGAACGGTCTTCTGAAGCAGCGGGTGAGCGAATCGACGCTCAACGCGAACTACGACAGTCTTCTCGTTCTTGTCGGACACAACGACGCCCTGCAGAATGCGTTTCGGCATATTATTCTTCCTTAGGCCTTGGCTTCTGCCGCCTTCTGGCGGGCAATGGTTTTAACGCGGGCGATATCCTTGCGGACTTCGTTGATGCGCGAGGACTTCTCCAGCTGACCAGTTGCCTTCTGGAAGCGCAGGTTGAACTGCTCCTTCTTCAGATCGGCGAGCTTGTCCTTGAGCTGGTCGGCGCTGAGGCCGCGAACTTCATCGGCTTTCATGTGCCTTGCTCCTTACTCTGCGATGCGCTGTACGAAGCGCGTCTTGACCGAGAGCTTGGCAGCGCCGAGACGAAGCGCCTCACGGGCGATCTCCTCGGACACACCGTCGATCTCGAACATCATACGACCGGGCTTGACCTTGCATGCCCAGTAATCGACCGAACCCTTGCCCTTACCCATACGAACTTCGGTCGGCTTTGCCGTGACCGGAACGTCGGGGAATACGCGGATCCACACGCGACCTGCGCGCTTCATGTAACGCGTGATCGCGCGGCGGGCCGCTTCGATCTCGCGTGCATTCACGCGGTTCGGTTCCTGCGACTTCAAGCCGAATTCACCGAATGCCAGGTCAAAGCCGCCCTTGGCGACGCCCTTGATGCGTCCCTTGAACTGCTTACGGTACTTAGTACGCTTTGGCTGCAACATTTTCTTACTTCTCCGAGCTTATCTTTCGCCAGCGTCAATCAAGCGTTTTCGCGACGACGATCGCCACGATCGCCACGCTCACGGCTTGCAGGGCCCTGTGCGTCGCCTTCGAGACCGCGACGCTCAGAAGCCATCGGATCGTGCTCAAGGATTTCGCCCTTGAAGATCCAGACCTTGATGCCGCAAATGCCGAATGCGGTTTCAGCTTCAGCCGTGCCGTAGTCGATGTCCGCACGCAGCGTGTGCAGCGGAACGCGACCTTCGCGGTACCATTCGGTACGAGCGATTTCAGCACCGCCGAGACGGCCGCCGCAGGTGATCTTGATGCCTTCGGCGCCAAGACGCATTGCGGACTGAACAGCACGCTTCATCGCACGGCGGAAAGCCACGCGGCGCTCGAGCTGCTGAGCGATCGACTGGGCAACCAGCGTCGCGTCGATTTCCGGCTTGCGCACTTCAACGATGTTGAGGTGCGTTTCGGAGTTGGTCATCTCGGAAAGCTTCTTGCGAAGCTTCTCGATGTCCGCACCCTTCTTGCCGATGATCAGACCCGGACGAGCCGAGTGGATCGTAACGCGGCACTTCTTGTGCGGACGCTCGATGACGACCTTGGCGATACCGGCCTGCTTGAGTTCCTTGATCAGGTAAGCCCGGATCTTCAGGTCTTCATGCAGCAGCTTGCCGTATTCCGCGGTGTCAGCGTACCAGCGGCTATCCCAGGTACGGTTGATGCCGAGGCGGAAGCCGATCGGATTGATTTTCTGACCCATTATGCGGCCTCCCCTTTTTCCTCGACTTCACGAACAACGATCGTGAGGTGAGCGAACGGCTTTTCGATGCGGGAAGCACGACCACGGCCACGAGCGTGGAAACGCTTCATGGTGATGGACTTGCCAACATAGGCCTCGGCGACGACGAGAGCGTCGACGTCGAGGTCGTGGTTGTTTTCCGCATTGGCAATTGCAGATTCCAGCGTCTTCTTGACGGTGCCTGCAATGCGCTTGCGGGAGAATTCGAGCTCGGCGAGAGCGCGATCAACCTTCTTGCCACGGATAAGAGCGGCAACCAGGTTCAGTTTCTGGGGGCTGACGCGGAGCGTACGGGCAACGGCCTGAGCCTCGTTGTCCTTCAGCCGGCGTTCGGTCTTAGCCTTCGCCATGATTACTTCCTCTTTGCCTTCTTGTCCGCGCCGTGACCGTAATAGGTACGGGTCGGAGAGAATTCACCGAACTTGTGTCCGACCATGTCTTCGTTGACGGAGACGGGCACATGCTTGCTGCCGTTGTAGACGCCGAAGGTCAGACCAACGAACTGCGGCAGGATCGTGGAGCGACGGCTCCAGATCTTGATTACTTCGTTACGTCCGCTCTCGCGCACCTTCTCAGCCTTGGTGAGAAGATAGCCGTCAACAAACGGACCTTTCCATACTGAACGAGCCATTAGTGACTACCTCTCTTACTTCTTACGCTGATGGCGCGAGCGCATGATGAACTTGTCGGTCGACTTGTTCGAACGGGTGCGCTTGCCCTTCGTGGGCTTGCCCCACGGAGTAACCGGGTGGCGACCACCCGACGTGCGACCTTCACCACCACCGTGCGGGTGGTCGACCGGGTTCATGACGACGCCGCGAACGTGCGGACGCTTGCCGCGCCAACGGGAACGACCGGCCTTGCCGTCGTTGATGTTGGCGTGGTCCGAGTTCGAAACAGCACCGATCGATGCGAGGCAGGAGCCGTGCACCAGACGCTGTTCGCCCGAGTTGAGACGCAGGATGGCCATGCCGGCATCGCGGCCGACGAGCTGGACATACGTACCGGCGGAGCGGGCGATCTGACCGCCCTTGCCCGGCTTCATCTCGACGTTATGGATGATCGAACCGACCGGAATGTACTGAAGCGGCATGGTGTTGCCGGGCTTCACGTCCACTGCCTTGTCGGAGGCGATCACCTTGTCACCGGCAGCGAGACGCTGTGGCGCGAGAATGTAAGCCTGTTCGCCGTCGGTATACGTAACCAGCGCGATGAACGCGGTGCGGTTGGGGTCGTATTCCAGACGCTCAACGGTGCCTTCTACGTCGAACTTGCGACGCTTGAAGTCAACCAGACGGTAGGTCCGCTTGTGACCGCCACCCTGGAAACGGACGGTGATCCGGCCCTGGTTGTTACGGCCACCCTTGGAGCTGAGGCCCTGGGTGAGAGCCTTTACCGGCTTGCCCTTGTAGAGCGAAGCGCGGTCCACGATAACCAGCTGGCGCTGGCTCGGCGTGGTCGGATTGAAACTTTTCAATGCCATTTTCTTGTTCCCTTTTGGGTCTTTGCCCGCTTGGGCCTAACCTTTAGAGTCCGGTGGACACGTCGATGGATTGACCTTCGGCGAGCGTGACGACGGCTTTCTTGACGTCCTTCAGCTTACCGGCGAATCCACGGAAACGACGGGTCTTACCCTTGCGGATAAGCGTGTTCACAGCCGTGACTTTGACGCCGAAGAGAGCTTCCACGGCAGCCTTGATTTCAGGCTTGGAAGCGTTCTTGGCGACGTTGAATACGACCTGGTTCTGTTCGGATACCAGCGTCGACTTTTCCGTGATCGAAGGAGATACGATCACATCGTAGTGGCGAAGATCCGTCATTTGAACCGCTCCTCCAGAGCCTCTACAGCAGCCTTGGAAAGCACCAGCTTGCCACGGCGCAGGATGTCGTAAACATTGATGCCCTGAACCGGCAGAACGTCCACGTTCGGGATGTTCTGAGCAGCGAGCTTGAAGTTGCCATCAAGTTCGGCGCCGCCGATAACGAGAGCGTTGGTCAGGCCAAGCGAAGCGAAGCTGCCCAGCAGAGCCTTGGTCTTTGCTTCGGACGCGACGAGCTGATCGACGATGATCAGTTCTTCAGCCTTCAGCTTTGCAGACAGGGCGTGACGCAGAGCGAGCGCACGAACCTTCTTCGGAAGATCGTGTGCATGGCTGCGAACGACCGGGCCGTGGGCCTTGCCGCCGCCGCGGAACTGCGGTGCGCGAGCCGAATGGTGACGAGCGCGGCCCGTACCCTTCTGCTTGTACATCTTCGCGCCGGTGCGGGAAACTTCCGACCGGTTCTTGGACTTGTGGGTTCCCTGCTGCTTCTTTGCAAGCTGCCAGCGAACCATGCGGGCCAGGATGTCCTGGCGGGGGTCGAGGCCGAAGATCTCATCCGACAGAGAAACCTTGCCGGCGTCTTTTCCCTCGAGGGTCTTGACGTTCAATTCCATGATAAGGCTCCCTTACTTCGCAGCCGACTTGACGGCGTCGCGGACGATGATCCAGGAACCCTTCGAGCCGGGAACTGCACCCTTCACGAGGATGAGGCCACGGTCTTCATCGGTCGAAACGACTTCGAGGTTCTGGGTCGTAACGCGCGTCTGGCCCATATGACCAGCCATGCGCTTGCCCTTCCAGACGCGGCCCGGATCCTGGTTGTTACCGGTCGAACCGTGTGCACGGTGCGATACGGAGTTACCGTGCGAAGCGCGGCCACCACCGAAGTTGTGACGCTTCATAGCACCGGCAAAACCTTTACCGATCGTGGTTCCAGTGACGTCGACCAGCTGGCCGGACTGAAAATGATTTGCGGTCAGTGTTGCACCGATGTCGATCAGGTTCTCGGGGGAAACCCGGAACTCGACGAGCTTGGCTTTCGGTTCGACATTGGCAGCGGCAAAATGACCGCGAAGCGCCTTCGTCGTGTTCTTGACCTTGGACTGGCCGGCACCGAGCTGAACTGCGGTATAGCCATTCTTGTCTTCCGTGCGCTGGGCAACGACTTGTACGTTATCCAGTCGCAATACTGTTACGGGGATATGTTCACCTGCGTCGTTATAGACGCGTGTCATACCCACTTTCTGTGCAATCACACCTGAACGCATTGGTTCATCCTCTTGCGAGCCTTGAAGGGAAAACCCTCTCTGGCCTTTGTTAAGGAGTGCCCTTCGACATCTCACGATGTTTCCGGTCTCCGGTTTGGAAGTCGTTGGATTACTCCACGTACCTTCCTTGTTATTGCCCCCCACCCAAAAGTGAGGTCCGGCCTTGTTACTTCAGCCCTCACCTTTAATGGATCGGGCCGGGTCTCAGAGCTTGATTTCCACGTCAACGCCAGCAGCGAGGTCGAGCTTCATCAGAGCATCGACAGTCTGCGGGGTGGGGTCAACGATATCGAGAAGACGCTTGTGCGTCCGCATTTCGAACTGTTCACGGCTCTTCTTGTCAACGTGAGGAGAGCGGTTGACGGTAAACTTTTCGATGCGGGTGGGGAGCGGAACCGGGCCGCGAACGCTGGCGCCGGTGCGCTTTGCGGTCGACACGATTTCACGGGTAGAGGCATCGAGGATCCGGTGATCGAACGCCTTGAGGCGGATACGGATATTCTGGCCGTTCATTCGTCTTGTCCTTGTTCTTTGTTATTCGTTTCCGCACGCGGAAACACATGAACTTCTATTGATCGTGGCGCCGCAGATTTTCAAAAATCGAGAGAAATGCGCTGTCGCATCCCAATCATTTCAGTTGTCTGTATTGCTAAAACACCGCGTTTCGCAATCGCTTGCGAATCCAGCGGTGAGTGTGAGTGCGCGTTTACGCGCTTTCACCGAATTTTTCAAGCACTAAAAATGCAACGCCGCCAGGCTTTTTACCAAAAGTCCGGCGGCGGTGTTGTTCACACCGCCGCCAGTCAGAATTTCAAAGGTCGAAATTACTCGACGATCGAGGCAACGATGCCTGCGCCGACGGTACGGCCGCCTTCGCGGATAGCGAAGCGCAGCTTTTCTTCCATCGCGATCGGAACGATCAGCTCGACGTCAACGGTGACGTTGTCGCCAGGCATAACCATTTCCGTGCCTTCCGGAAGCGTAACGATGCCCGTTACGTCCGTCGTGCGGAAGTAGAACTGCGGACGGTAGTTCGTAAAGAACGGCGTATGACGGCCGCCTTCTTCCTTCGTCAGGATGTAGGCTTCAGCCTTGAACTTCTTGTGCGGCTTGACCGAACCCGGCTTGCACAGGATCTGACCACGCTCGACGCCGTCACGGTTAACACCGCGAACGAGAGCACCGATGTTGTCGCCGGCCTGGCCCTGGTCGAGCAGCTTGCGGAACATTTCAACGCCGGTAACAGTCGTCTTCGAGGTCGGACGGATGCCGACGATTTCGACTTCTTCACCAACCTTGACGATACCGCGCTCAACGCGACCCGTCACAACCGTACCACGGCCGGAGATCGAGAACACGTCTTCGATCGGCATCAGGAACGGCTGGTCGATCGGACGCTCAGGCGTCGGGATGTAGGCGTCAACCGCAGCCATCAGCTCGCGGATCGCGTCTTCACCGATCTTCTTGTCGGAATCTTCAAGAGCGGCAAGAGCCGAACCCTTGATGATCGGGATATCATCGCCCGGGAAGTCGTAGGACGACAGAAGTTCGCGAACTTCAAGCTCGACGAGCTCGAGAAGCTCGGCGTCGTCAACCTGGTCGACCTTGTTGAGGAACACGACGATTGCCGGAACGCCAACCTGACGGGCAAGCAGGATGTGCTCGCGGGTCTGCGGCATCGGGCCGTCGGCAGCCGAGCAAACCAGGATCGCGCCGTCCATCTGGGCAGCACCGGTGATCATGTTCTTCACGTAGTCGGCGTGGCCGGGGCAGTCGACGTGCGCGTAGTGACGGGCAGGCGTTTCGTATTCAACGTGTGCCGTCGAAATCGTGATACCACGGGCCTTTTCTTCAGGCGCGGCGTCGATCTGGTCATACGCCTTGAATTCGCCGAAGAACTTCGTGATCGCTGCCGTCAGCGACGTCTTGCCATGGTCAACGTGACCGATCGTGCCAATGTTGACGTGCGGCTTATTGCGCTCAAACTTGCTCTTTGCCATTAGTGGCTCTCCATTCTTGTCCCTTGACGGGAATAATCTTCAAAATTCGGTGGGGCGTACCCCGATCACTTCTGACCGGAGTACTTAGCCTGGATTTCCTGCGCCACGTTCGACGGAACCGGCGAATAGTGGTCGAACGTCATCGAGTACTGTGCACGGCCTTGGCTCATGGAGCGCAGGTTGTCGACGTACTTGAACATGTTCGCAAGCGGAACATGCGCGTTGATGACGACGGCGATACCACGGCTTTCCTGGCCCTGGATCTGACCACGACGGGAGTTCAGGTCGCCGATAACGTCACCGACATAGTCTTCCGGCGTTACGACTTCGACCTTCATCATCGGCTCGAGAAGCTGTGCGCCAGCCTTCTTCGCTGCTTCACGGAAGCAGGCACGCGATGCGATTTCGAAGGCGAGAACCGACGAGTCAACATCGTGGAATGCACCGTCGACCAGCGTCGCCTTGACGCCGAGCATCGGGAAGCCAGCCAGCGGACCGGAAGACAGAACGCTTTCGATACCCTTCTGAACGCCCGGGATGTATTCCTTCGGAACAGCACCGCCGACGATCTTGGACTCGAACTTGAAGTCTTCGCCTTCGGGGTTCGGTTCGAAGATGATCTTGACGCGCGCGAACTGACCGGTACCACCGGACTGCTTCTTGTGCGTGTAGTCTTCTTCGTGCTGACGCGTGATGGTTTCGCGGTAGGCAACCTGCGGAGCGCCGACGGTTGCTTCAACCTTGAACTCGCGACGCATACGGTCAACGAGAATGTCGAGGTGAAGTTCGCCCATGCCCGCGATGATCGTCTGACCGGATTCTTCATCCGTCTTGACGCGGAACGAAGGATCTTCAGCAGCCAGACGGTTGAGCGCGAGGCCCATCTTTTCCTGGTCGCCCTTGGTCTTCGGCTCGATCGCGATCTGGATGACCGGCTCGGGGAATTCCATGCGCTCGAGGATAACCGGCTTCAGCGGATCGCAGAGCGTATCGCCAGTGGTGGTTTCCTTGAGGCCAGCCAGAGCAACGATGTCGCCGGCAAAGGCTTCTTCGATGTCTTCACGGCTGTTGGAGTGCATCTGCAGCATACGGCCGACGCGCTCGCGCTTGTCCTTGACCGTGTTGATGACGGACGTACCCTTTTCGAGCTTGCCCGAGTAGATACGTGCAAAGGTCAGCGAACCGACGAAGGGGTCGTTCATGATCTTGAACGCGAGCATGGAAAGCGGCTCGCTGTCGTCGGCATGACGCTCGATTTCGGCTTCGGTCTTGAAGTCGATACCCTTGATCGCCGGAATGTCCAGCGGAGAAGGCAGATAGTCGACAACAGCGTCGAGAAGCGGCTGAACGCCCTTGTTCTTGAACGCGGTACCGCAGAACATCGGGTGGAACTTCACGTCGATGGTGCCGCGGCGAACGAGCGCACGGATCTTGTCGTTGTCGGGCATGATGCCGTTCAGGTAGTCTTCCATCGCTTCTTCGTCGATCTCGACAACGGTCTCAATCAGCTTTTCGCGATATTCGTCAGCCTTGGCCTTCATGTCTTCCGGGATTTCGACGACGTCCCACTGAGCGCCGAGCGATTCGTCGCGCCAGATGAGTGCGTTCATCTCGATCAGGTCGATAACGCCCTTGAACTCGGTCTCAGCGCCGATCGGCAGCTGCATGACAACGGCGATGGCGCCGAGACGGGTCTTGATCATTTCTACCGAGCGGTAGAAGTCAGCACCGGTCTTGTCCATCTTGTTGCAGAAGATCATGCGCGGAACATGATACTTCTCGGCCTGACGCCAGACGGTTTCCGTCTGCGGCTCAACACCGGCGTTGGCATCGAGCAGCGCGATGGCGCCGTCGAGAACGCGCAGCGAACGCTCGACTTCAATGGTGAAGTCGACGTGGCCGGGGGTGTCGATGATGTTGAAGCGGCGCATCTTGCCGTCGCGACCCTTCCAGAAGGTCGTGGTGGCAGCGGAGGTGATGGTGATACCACGCTCCTGCTCCTGCTCCATCCAGTCCATCGTGGCAGCGCCATCGTGAACTTCGCCGATCTTGTGCGACTTACCGGTGTAATAAAGGATACGCTCGGTGGTCGTCGTCTTGCCGGCGTCGATATGCGCCATGATACCGAAATTGCGGTAGTCTTCGATTTTATATTCGCGAGCCATAATGGACTGCCTTTCGATATGCGACCGGTTAAGATTACCAGCGGTAATGCGAGAATGCGCGGTTGGCGTCGGCCATCTTGTGCGTGTCTTCGCGCTTCTTGACAGCGGAACCGCGGTTGTTCGCAGCGTCCATGAGTTCGCCGGAAAGGCGATCGACCATGGTCGTTTCGTTGCGCTTGCGGGCAGCCGTGATCAGCCAGCGGATAGCGAGGGCCTGACGGCGCTCGGGACGAACGTCGACGGGAACCTGATACGTGGCACCACCAACGCGGCGCGAACGCACTTCAACGTGCGGAGCAACGTTGTCGAGGGCGGAGTGGAACACGCCGAGCGGCTCCTGCTTCGTCTTGCCCTGAACGACGTCGAACGCGCCGTAAACGATGCTTTCTGCGACCGACTTCTTGCCGTGAAGCATGATGGCGTTCATGAACTTGGTGACGACCAGATCGCCGAACTTCGGGTCCGGGTTGATCTCACGCTTTTCTGCACTATGGCGACGGGACATATTCTTTGTCTCTCAATGTTATTGACGCTAAACCACGCGGAGAACCTCGCGCAGCGCCGGAATTTGTTGAAACCCGAATTACTTCGGACGCTTCGCACCGTACTTGGAGCGGCGCTGCTTGCGGTTCTTGACGCCCTGGGTATCGAGAACACCGCGGATGATGTGGTAACGCACGCCCGGCAAGTCCTTTACGCGGCCGCCGCGGATCATGACCACGGAGTGTTCCTGAAGGTTGTGACCTTCGCCCGGAATGTAGCCGATGACTTCGAAGCCGTTGGTGAGGCGGATCTTGGCAACCTTACGCAGAGCCGAGTTCGGCTTCTTCGGGGTCGTCGTGTAAACGCGGGTGCAAACACCACGCTTCTGCGGGTTTTCCTGAAGAGCAGGAACCTTGTTGCGCTTTACCTGTGCCTGGCGAGGCTTGCGGATCAGCTGGTTTACGGTAGGCATATAACCATCCCTTGCAAAAACTACTTTAGCCACCCTCACGGGTGGCGGCTATGCCGTTGCCGGCGACGATGCACGCATATATCCTCATGCGCAAAACGTGGCCCGATCCGTTTTCACGGATGGACCACCAAGAGCAGAGGACACCGGATGAGGCGTCTTGCGTGCAACATTCGTGTCTTCTACGTGCAATGGAGACCCGTTTGAGATGATGTTCGGGAAAAAGGTTACCGAACGGCCAGCACCCACAGAGGCTCCGATGGCGGGCGTACTACTGTTTTAGCCAGCTTTCGTCAAGGGTGAATCCACATTTTGCGCCGCCACCCATGGCCGCAAAGCCCACGTCCGGGCCATTTCCAACCCGCTTTAACATAAGTCGGCACGGAAGGCAGCGATTTTGACCTCCGCGCTTTGGCTTTTCATAAAATCCGTCTATTGATTCCCCATGGCGGGCCGGAGCGGCTTCGCCATGGGCGGGACCGATTCCCTCGGCCCGCATCACAGCAACGACAGATCAAGGAACCGCGTCATGAGCACCCTCCCCGACAACGACAACGGACGCGACGAGCCGATGGTCTTCATCGTCATCGGCAAGGCCTATGAGACCGACAATTCCGAGGGCATCGACATCCACGTCATCCTGCGGGCGCCGGACGACGATACCGCCGTGCGCGAAACGCTGAATGCCCTTTCCGAGGAAGGTTTCATCGAAGCCGATCTCGACCAGATCGGCATGCTGACCGAAATCCCCGATGAAGAGCCGCACGCCTCCGCCTATCAGGGCGCGCTCGAAGGCGAAGTCGCCATCATCCGTTTTGCCTGAGGCGCAGGTCCGTGGCGGTAAGACGTGTCGTCGCCAACATCGCAACGCCCGATCCCGCTCGGGCTCAGGCGTTCTATGGCGATATTCTCGGCATGACCGTCGCCATGGACCACGGCTGGATACTGACCTATGCCAGTCCGCTCGAAGCCAGGGCGCAGGTCAGCTTCGCAAGCGAAGGCGGCTCCGGCACGGCAGTGCCGGACCTTTCCATCGAGGTCGATAATTTCGAAGAGGTCCACGAAAGAATCCTGAAAGCGGGCTTGCCGATCGACTATGGCCCGGTTACCGAGGCCTGGGGCGTGCGCCGGCTGTTTCTGCGCGATCCCTTTGGCAAATTGGTCAATATATTAAGTCACTCATAGATTATATACTTTGAATACAATAGTATTATTTGATTATACGTTGAACAATACCGGAATATGATGTTTAAATACACCCGACGCAAGATTCCAGTGACGGGTTGAATACTATATTGTCGGCAGACATTATCGATGACATTTATGAGGCAGCGCTTTTCCCCGATCGTTGGGCACAGGTCATTGCCGCCATCGGCCACCGGCTGGATTTCTGGGGTGGCGCCCTTACCTGGGGCAAGGGTGAAGAAGAAGCCTGGCTTTACACGCCCAATTTCCAGGAGCTGATGCAGGCCTTCATGGATGGCGGCTGGAACCGCCGAAACGACCGCCTGACCCGCGCAATCCGTGAGGGGCAATTTTCCTTCGTGCAGGATTTCGATGTCTTTACCCATGATGAATGGGCGGGACTGCCGATCGTGCGCGATTTCCTCATGCCGCGCGGCCTGGGATATGGCGCGGCCACCCAGGTTGCCCCGCCCGACCATCCGGCAATGACGGTACTTTTCGAACGCAAGCTCGATAGCGGCGTCATCGGGCCGGAAACCATGGCGGCGCTGGGCCGGCTGAGGCCGCATATTGCCCGCAGCCTCACGCTGGCAACCCGCTTGCAGCGGCAGAAAGCCGATGCCATGACGCTTGGGCTGAACGCCATTGGCGCGCCGGCGGCGGTGCTTCAGGCGAGCGGCCGTGTGCTTTCGGCAAACGACATGTTTCTCTCCCTCAGGAAATGTATTTCCACCCGCGCCCACGACAGGCTCGTGATCTCCGACGAAAGAGTGAACCGACTGCTCTATAAGGCGCTTGCCGGGCATAATATCGGCTCGTTCCCCCTGCCGACCGGCGAAGACCGCTCCTGCATCCTGCACGTCATACCGTTGCGCAGGAACGCGCTGGATCTGTCCCCGAAAGGCTGCGCCATCGTGCTGATATCGCAACCCATGGGCACCGTCGCCGACGCGACCTCACTGCTGAAGGGGCTTTACGACCTCACCAGAGGCGAGGCCCGTGTGGCGCTGGAAATCATGAAGGGGCTTTCGCTTCCCGCCGTGGCGAAGCAGTTGCAGATTTCCCACGAAACGGTGCGCAGCAACGCCAAGTCGATCTACGCGAAGACCGGCAGCACCGGCCAGACCGATCTCGTTCGCCGGCTCTCCGTCCTGACCCGTTATAACATCCGCGAACAGGGCTGACCCCGCCGCACGTGGCTGGAGACACCGGCCGACCGCAAAAGCGACAGCCCCTATTCCGCACAAACAAAAACGCCCGGATTGCTCCGGGCGTTTTGTTCTGAACTTTGGCGGGGCTTCGCAAAGCCCCTGCCCTTCCCGCCTTATTCGGCGGCCGGAGCCTGGTCCGTCATGTCCTGCAGCATCTGGTTCGCGGAACCTGCACCGGTGCCCTTGCGGCGTTCCTCGAGAATGAGGTCGTCGCGCGAGGTGGCGATGCGGCGGATCTGCGTCATGGTGCCGCCGGTACCGGCCGGGATGAGACGGCCGACGATGACGTTTTCCTTGAGGCCCTGCAGCGTGTCCGTCTTGCCGGCGATCGCAGCTTCCGTGAGAACCTTGGTGGTTTCCTGGAAGGATGCGGCCGAGATGAAGGATGGCGTCTGCAGCGAAGCCTTGGTGATACCAAGCAGAACAGGATCGCCGTAAGCCGGCTTCTTGCCCTCTTCGATCAGACGGTCATTCATGTCGTCCAGCTCGATACGGTCGACATTGTCGCCGACGATATACTGGCTGTCACCAGCATCGGTGATCTCGACCTTCTGCAGCATCTGGCGAACGATCACCTCGATGTGCTTGTCGTTGATCACAACGCCCTGCAGTCGGTAGACTTCCTGGATTTCGTTCACGAGGTAGGAAGCCAGAGCCTCCACGCCCTTGATCGCCAGAATGTCGTGCGGCGCCGGGTTACCGTCGAGGATGTATTCACCCTTTTCGATATAGTCGCCTTCCTGAAGGTGGAAGGGCTTGCCCTTCGGGATCAGGTATTCGACCGGCTCGACGCCGTCTTCCGCAGGCTCGATCATCACGCGACGCTTGTTCTTGTAGTCGCGGCCGAGGCGGATCGTACCATCGATCTCGGCGATGATGGCGTGGTCCTTCGGACGACGGGCTTCGAACAGTTCGGCAACGCGCGGCAGACCGCCGGTGATGTCCTTCGTCTTGGCGCTTTCCAGCGGCGAACGTGCAAGCACGTCACCCTGGGAGACCTTCGCACCCGGCTCGACCGACAGGATGGCGTCGACCGACAGCTGGAAGCGGGCTTCGCCACCACGGGCAAGCTTCGCAACCGCACCGGAAGCGTCCTTGATGACGATAGCAGGCTTGAGGTCAGAACCGCGCGGCGTCGAACGCCAGTCAATGACCTGACGCTTGGTGATGCCGGTGGATTCGTCGGTCGCTTCCAGAACGGAGAGACCATCGACGAGGTCTTCGAAGTGAACGGTACCTTCCACTTCCGTCATCATCGGACGGGTGTAGGGGTCCCACTCTGCAAGACGCTGACCGCGCTTAACCTTGTCGCCATCGTCCACGAAGATCTTCGAACCGTAGGCCACACGCTGCGTGGAACGTTCCGCGCCGCGCTCATCGAGGATCGTAACGGACATGTTACGGCCCATGGCGATGAGAACGCCTTCGGAGTTCCGCAGGATGTTGCGGTTCTTGATCTGGATCGTGCCTTCATACGAGGCTTCGAGGAACGACTGGTCGACCACGTTTGCCGTACCGCCAAGGTGGAACGTACGCATGGTGAGCTGCGTGCCCGGTTCACCGATAGACTGTGCGGCGATGACGCCGACGGCTTCGCCCATGTTGACAGGCGTACCGCGTGCAAGGTCGCGACCGTAGCAGACGCCGCAGACGCCGATCTGCACTTCGCAGGTAAGCGCCGAGCGGATGCGGACGGACTGGATGCCGGCCTTTTCGATGGTCGCAACGTCGGCTTCGTCGATCAGCGTTCCAGCCTTGACGATGTTCTCGCCGGTGACCGGATTGTCGATGTCATCCAGAGCCGTACGGCCGAGGATACGCGCGCCGAGCGAGGCAACGACCTGACCGGCATCGACGATGGCGGTCATGGTGAGGCCCTTGTCGGTGCCGCAATCCCTGGAGTTGACGATGCAATCCTGCGCGACGTCGACGAGACGACGGGTCAGGTAACCCGAGTTCGCCGTCTTCAGGGCGGTGTCTGCCAGACCCTTACGGGCACCGTGGGTCGAGTTGAAGTACTCGTTAACGGTCAGGCCTTCCTTGAAGTTCGAGATGATCGGCGTCTCGATGATTTCACCCGACGGCTTCGCCATCAGGCCGCGCATGCCGCCCAGCTGACGCATCTGGTTCGGAGAACCACGAGCACCCGAGTGGGACATCATGTAGATGGAGTTCATCGGCTTCTGGCGGCCCGTTTCCGGATCGAACTCGACAGCCTTGATGCGTGCCATCATTTCTTCGGCGACCTTTTCGGTTGCCTTGCCCCAGGCGTCGACAACCTTGTTGTACTTTTCGCCCTGGGTGATGAGACCATCATTATACTGCTGTTCGTATTCCTTCACGAGAGCTTCGGTGTCGCCGACGATCTTCACCTTGCTGTCCGGAATGACCATGTCGTCCTTGCCGAACGAAATGCCGGCGCGGCAGGCATGGGCAAAGCCGAGCTGCATGATGCGGTCGCAGAAGATGACCGTGTCTTTCTGGCCGCAATGGCGGTAGACCGTGTCGATCATCTTGGAGATGTTCTTCTTGGTCATTTCCTGGTTGCAGACGTCGAAAGGCACGTTGACGTTCTTCGGCAGAAGTTCGCCAATCAGCATACGGCCAGGGGTCGTCTCATGGATCTTCGAAACCGGCTTGCCATCGGCATCCACGGTCTTGAAGCGGCCGCGGATCTTGGCATGCAGCGTCACGACCTTGTTTTCAAGTGCGTGATGCAGCTCACCGATATCCGAGAAGGCCATGCCTTCGCCCGGCTCGTTCTGGTTCATGATCGACAGGTAGTAAAGGCCGAGAACCATGTCCTGCGACGGAACGATGATCGGGTGGCCGTTTGCCGGATGCAGGATGTTGTTGGTCGACATCATCAGCACGCGTGCTTCCAGCTGGGCTTCCAGCGAAAGCGGCACGTGAACAGCCATCTGGTCCCCGTCGAAGTCGGCGTTGAAGGCCGTGCAGACGAGCGGATGCAGCTGGATCGCCTTGCCTTCGACCAGCATGGGTTCGAAAGCCTGGATACCCAGACGGTGCAGCGTCGGTGCGCGGTTCAGGAGAACCGGATGCTCGCGGATGACCTCGTCGAGGATATCCCAGACTTCCGGCTTTTCCTTTTCAACCAGCTTCTTGGCCTGCTTGACGGTCGAGGAATAACCCTTGGCGTCGAGGCGGGCGTAGATGAACGGCTTGAACAGTTCGAGCGCCATCTTCTTCGGCAGGCCGCACTGGTGCAGCTTCAGTTCCGGACCGGTCACGATGACCGAACGACCGGAATAGTCGACGCGCTTGCCGAGAAGGTTCTGGCGGAAGCGGCCCTGCTTGCCCTTGAGCATGTCGGAGAGCGACTTCAGCGGACGCTTGTTAGCACCCGTGATGACGCGGCCGCGACGGCCGTTGTCGAACAGCGCATCGACGGATTCCTGCAACATACGCTTTTCGTTGCGGATGATGATGCCAGGCGCACGAAGCTCGATCAGGCGCTTCAGACGGTTGTTACGGTTGATGACGCGGCGATAGAGATCGTTAAGGTCGGACGTCGCGAAACGGCCGCCATCCAGCGGAACCAGCGGACGCAGGTCCGGCGGAATGACCGGAACGACCTTCATGATCATCCATTCAGGACGGTTGCCCGACTCCATGAAGTTCTCGACGATCTTCAGGCGCTTCATCAGCTTCTTCTGCTTGAGATCAGACGTGGTCTCAGCAAGTTCGGCACGCAGGTCGCCGGCGATCTTTTCGAGGTTCATCGAAGCCAGCATCTCGTAGATGGCTTCAGCGCCGATCATGGCGGTGAACTGATCTTCGCCGAACTCGTCAACGGCGATCATGTACTCTTCTTCGGACAGAAGCTGGTTCTGCTTCAGCGAAGTGAGGCCAGGCTCGGTGACGATGTAGTTCTCGAAATAAAGAACGCGTTCGACATCCTTCAGCGTCATGTCGAGCAGGGTCGAGATACGCGAGGGAAGCGACTTCAGGAACCAGATGTGGGCAACCGGCGCTGCGAGCTCGATGTGGCCCATGCGCTCACGGCGAACGCGCGACAGCGTGACTTCGACGCCGCACTTTTCGCAGATGATGCCCTTGTACTTCATGCGCTTGTACTTGCCGCACAGGCACTCGTAGTCCTTGATCGGTCCGAAGATACGCGCGCAGAAGAGACCGTCGCGTTCCGGCTTGAACGTACGGTAGTTGATGGTTTCCGGCTTCTTGATCTCGCCGTAGGACCACGACAGGATTTTTTCCGGCGAAGCAATCGAAATCCGGATGGAATCGAAATGCTGCGCAGGCACCTGAGGATTGAAAAGATTCATGACCTCTTGGTTCATGCCTTGTCTCCTTGAGAGGCTAGCTGCTGCCCCTGTTTGCATCCGGACCGGCTTCTTCCCGGGTCACCGTCCAGAGCTTTAAATACGGATTAACCGCATAATGCGGCGAAAGTGTCCCGAACCGGCCAATACCGTTCGGGAAACCGGCAGGCGCCCTTGAAGGCGCCCGCCTCTATCGTCTTATTCCGCCGCGTCGGGCAGTTGGTCTTCGGGCTGGTTCTCGATCTTCGAGTTTTCCAGTTCGACCGAAAGACCGAGCGACCGCATTTCCTTGACGAGAACGTTGAAGCTCTCCGGAATACCGGCTTCGAAGGTGTCGTCGCCACGGACGATCGCTTCGTAAACCTTGGTGCGGCCCGCCACGTCGTCCGACTTGACGGTGAGCATTTCCTGCAGCGTGTAAGCCGCACCGTATGCTTCCAGAGCCCAGACTTCCATTTCCCCGAAGCGCTGTCCGCCGAACTGCGCCTTGCCGCCCAGCGGCTGCTGGGTAACGAGCGAGTAAGGACCGATCGAGCGAGCATGGATCTTGTCGTCGACAAGGTGGTTCAGCTTGATCATGTACATGTAGCCGACGGTGACCTTGCGGTCGAACGGCTCACCGGTACGACCGTCGTAAAGGACGGACTGACCGGATTCATGCAGACCTGCCTTCTTCAGCATCGCGGCAACGTCAGGCTCATGCGCACCGTCGAAAACCGGGGTCGCGATGGAAACACCGCGCTTGGCTTCTTCGGCAAGCTTGACCAGCGAGTCGTCATCGAAACGCTGAACCTCGTCATTGGCTTCAGACGCGTAGATTTCCGTCAACTCGCTGCGAAGCTCGCTGATGTCCATCGTCTTGCGATACTCTTCGAGCATCTCGCCGATCTTCTTGCCCATGCCTGCGCATGCCCATGCGAGGTGGGTTTCGAGGATCTGGCCGACGTTCATGCGCGAAGGCACGCCGAGCGGGTTCAAGCAGATGTCGACATGCGTGCCGTCTTCGAGGAACGGCATGTCCTCGACCGGAACGATACGCGAGACGACGCCCTTGTTACCGTGACGGCCGGCCATCTTGTCGCCCGGCTGGATCTTGCGCTTAACGGCAACGAAGACCTTGACCATCTTCATGACGCCCGGAGGCATTTCATCGCCGCGCTGGACCTTTTCGACCTTGTCCATGAAGCGCTGTTCAAGGCGCGACTTGGATTCGTCGTACTGGCCACGAAGCGCTTCCAGCTCGGACTGAGCCTTTTCGTCTTCGACTGCGAACATCCACCACTGCGAGCGGGGATATTCGGAAACGACGGCGTTGGAAAGCTCGACGCCCTTCTTGAAGCCCTTCGGACCGGCGATGGAAACGTGGCCACGCAGCATGTCGATCAGACGGCCGTAGACGTTACGGTCGAGGATCGCCTGCTCGTCGTCGCGGTCCTTCGCCAGACGCTCGATCTCTTCGCGCTCGATAGCCATCGCGCGCTCGTCCTTCTCCACACCGTGACGGTTGAAGACGCGAACTTCCACGACCGTACCGAACGTGCCCGGAGGCATGCGCATGGAGGTGTCGCGAACGTCGGAAGCCTTTTCACCGAAGATGGCGCGCAGAAGCTTTTCTTCCGGCGTCATCGGGCTTTCGCCCTTCGGCGTGATCTTGCCGACGAGGATGTCGCCCGGCTGAACTTCCGCACCGATGTAAACGATACCGGCTTCGTCGAGGTTCTTCAGCGCTTCTTCCGAAACGTTCGGAATGTCGCGCGTGATTTCTTCCGGACCAAGCTTCGTGTCGCGCGCCATCACTTCGAATTCTTCGATGTGGATGGAGGTGAACACGTCGTCGGAAACGATACGCTCCGACATCAGGATCGAGTCTTCGTAGTTGTAGCCGTTCCAGGGCATGAACGCGACGAGCGCGTTGCGGCCGAGAGCCAGATCGCCGAGGTCGGTCGACGGACCGTCCGCGATGATATCGCCCTTGGAGATGTTGTCGCCGACGGAAACCAGCGGACGCTGGTTGACGCAGGTGTTCTGGTTTGAACGCTGGAACTTCTGCAGACGGTAGATGTCAACACCGGACTTGCCGGCATCGAGGTCTTCTGTGGCGCGGATAACGATACGGGTCGCATCCACCTGATCGACCACACCGCCACGACGGGCTGCAATGGCAGCGCCGGAGTCACGGGCAACGATCGGCTCCATGCCGGTACCGACGAACGGTGCCTCGGCGCGCAGAAGCGGAACGGCCTGACGCTGCATGTTCGAGCCCATGAGAGCGCGGTTGGCGTCGTCGTTTTCCAGGAACGGAATGAGAGCCGCTGCGACCGAAACGAGCTGCTTCGGCGAAACGTCCATCAGGTTGATGTTGTCGCGCGGTGCGAGCATAACTTCGCCCGAGTGACGGCAGACGACGAACTCTTCCGAGAACGAACCGTCTTCATTGAGCGGCGCGTTGGCCTGCGCGACGTAATACTTGGCCTCTTCCATGGCGGAGAGGTAGATCACGTCGTTGGTCACCTTGCCGTCGACGATCTTGCGGTACGGGCTTTCGATGAAGCCGTACTTGTTGACGCGGGCGAAGGTTGCAAGCGAGTTGATCAGACCGATGTTCGGGCCTTCCGGCGTTTCGATCGGGCAAATACGGCCGTAATGGGTCGGGTGAACGTCGCGGACTTCGAAGCCGGCGCGCTCGCGGGTCAGACCGCCCGGTCCAAGAGCCGAAAGACGGCGCTTGTGGGTGATTTCCGAAAGCGGGTTCACCTGGTCCATGAACTGCGACAGCTGCGAGGAACCGAAGAATTCGCGAACGGCGGCGGCTGCCGGCTTCGCGTTGATCAGGTCCTGCGGCATCACGGTGTCGATTTCGATCGAGGACATACGTTCCTTGATCGCACGTTCCATGCGCAGAAGGCCCAGACGATACTGGTTTTCCATCAGTTCGCCGACAGAACGGACACGGCGGTTGCCGAGGTTGTCGATGTCGTCGATTTCGCCCTTGCCGTCGCGCAGTTCGACCAGCATCTTGACGACGGCGAGGATGTCTTCCTTGCGCAGCGTGCGCACGGTGTCTTCCGCATCGAGGTCGAGGCGCATGTTCATCTTGACGCGGCCGACGGCCGACAGGTCGTAACGCTCTGCATCGAAGAACAGCGAGTTGAACATCGCTTCCGCCGATTCCATGGTCGGCGGCTCACCCGGACGCATGACGCGGTAGATGTCGAACAGGGCTTCCTGACGGTTCTCGTTCTTGTCCGCAGACAGCGTGTTGCGGATATAGGCGCCAACATTGACGTGGTCGATGTTGAGGACCGGAATCTCGTCGAAGCCGGACTGCAGGATGAGACCGAGGGTCTTCTCGTCGATTTCGTCGCCGGCTTCGAGATAGATTTCACCCGTCTCGTAGTTGACGATGTCTTCGGCCAGATAGTTGCCGTAGAGGTCTTCGTCGGTTGCCTTCAGCGCCTTCAGGCCCTTCTCCGTCAGCTGACGGATCAGGCGCGGGGTCAGCTTCTTGCCACCTTCGACAACGACTTCACCGGTATCGGCGTCGATCATGTCGGTGATGACCTTGGCGTTCTTCAGCGTCTCGGGCTGGAACGGAATGCGCCAGCCGTCGCCGTCGCGCTCATAGGAAGCCTTGGTATAGAAGGTCGACAGAATATCTTCGCCATCCATGCCAAGCGCCATCAGCAGCGAGGTCACGGGGATCTTGCGGCGACGGTCGATACGCGCATAGACGATGTCCTTGGCGTCGAACTCGATGTCGAGCCAGGAACCGCGATACGGGATGACGCGGGCAGCGAAGAGCAGCTTGCCGGAAGAATGGCTCTTGCCCTTGTCGTGATCGAAGAACACGCCCGGCGAACGGTGCATCTGCGAAACGATGACGCGCTCGGTGCCGTTGACGATGAACGTACCGTTATTGGTCATGAGCGGCATGTCGCCCATGTAGACGGACTGTTCCTTGATGTCCTTGATGGACTTCGCGCCCGTATCTTCATCGATATCGAACACGATGAGGCGCAGCGTCACTTTCAGCGGCGCAGCATAGGTCAGATCGCGCTGACGGCATTCCTCGACGTCGAACTTCGGCGCTTCGAATTCGTAGGACACGAATTCAAGCATGGATGCGCCGGAAAAATCGGTGATCGGGAATACGGACTTGAATACCGCATTCAATCCCTCGTCGGGACGGCCACCCTTGGGCTCGTCAACCATGAGAAACTGGTCGTACGAAGCCTTCTGAACCTCGATGAGGTTCGGCATTTCCGCTACTTCTGGAATTTTGCCGAAAAACTTGCGTACGCGCCTGCGACCGTTAAACGAAAGGGTCTGAGCCATCGTCGCTCCTTTAAAATTGCATCCGGGCCTGCAACGGACGGGAACCGATGGCCAGTCGATCCCGTCAAGCAATGGGTATCATCAATCTCGTTCCACATCCCGGATCGATCAGGCCGGATTGCCTAGATGAGCCGGTTCGGAACCATTCTCTTGAAGAACCCATTACCCAAAAGCCATTTTCACGCGGCTTTTGGGTAATGAGTTTTAAAAACGATGACGACGGAAAGGGGCATGAAGCCCCTTCCCGCCAGCAATCGCAAGATTACTTAACGTCAACCTTGGCGCCTGCGTCCTCAAGCTTCTTCTTGAGATCAGCAGCTTCAGCCTTGGAAACGGCTTCCTTGACCGGCTTCGGAGCGCCTTCAACGAGGTCCTTGGCTTCCTTGAGGCCGAGGCCGGTGATGCCGCGAACTTCCTTGATGACGTTGATCTTGTTGGCGCCAGCGTCAACCAGGATAACGTCGAACTCGGTCTTTTCTTCTTCCGGAGCAGCAGCAGCAGCAGCGCCGCCAGCAGCAGCAACGGCTACCGGAGCAGCAGCGGAAACGCCCCACTTTTCTTCGAGAAGCTTGGACAGTTCTGCAGCTTCCAGAACGGTCAGCGAGGAGAGGTCTTCTACGATCTTTGCGAGATCAGCCATTTTGATAGTTCCTTTTGTTCAGTTCGAACCAGTTTGAATATTTACAGCGAAAAACCGCCTTAAGCGGCTTCGTCCTTCTTGGCGTAAGCCGAGAACACCCGTGCCAGCTGGCTTGCAGGTGCGGCGACAACCGTAGCGACGCGAGTTGCCGGGGCGTTGAGAAGGCCCAGCAGCTTTGCGCGCAGCTCGTCCAGCGAAGGCAGGGTCGCAAGCGACTTGACTGCTTCGGCGTTGAGCGTGGTTGCACCCATGGCGCCACCGAGAACAACGACCTTGTCGTTGGTCTTGGCGAAATCCATGACGACTTTCGGAGCGATCATCGGGTCGACGCTGTATGCAATCAGCGTCTGGCCCTTGAAGAGATCTGTCATCCCTTCCGACTCCGTGCCCTGAAGAGCGATCTTGGCCAGGCGGTTCTTCGCGACCTTGACGGTGCCTCCGGCAGCGCGCATCTTCGAACGGAAGTCGTTCATCTGCGCAACGGTGACACCAGCATAGTGGGCCACGACAACCGAACCGGAAGCCTTGAAGACTTCGTTCAGCTCCGTGACGAATTCGCGTTTTTCCGCTCTTTCCACTGTCTGTCTCCAGTAGACGGGAACACAACATGTGAACCCGTCGGGTTTGCCTTTGCCCCAAGGGACCTTTTTACAAAGATCCCGAGCGACGCTCGAGGATCCTGTCCCCCGCTCTGTCGCCGCAAACGGCTTCAGGCACAGGCACACCAGGTTCGAACCGGACAGTCAGGCATCCACGATGCCTCAAATCCAGCCTCACCCGTCTCATGCAGGTTGAATGATTAAGGCCAGTTCCCGAAAGACATGGCCACCCGCAATCTCGGACAGGAGTTCCGGGTTTCCCCGGAAATCTCCGGCTCCTGGGAGCCGGAAATTCTTTTATTCACACTTCCCTTGGGAAGCGCGAGAATTGATTAAGCCGTAACCGACGAAGGGTCGATCTTGACGCCCGGACCCATGGTCGAGGAAATCGCGACGCGCTTGACGTAGTTGCCCTTGGCACCGGTCGGCTTTGCCTTGATGACGGCATCGGCAAAAGCCTTGATGTTTTCTTCAAGAGCCTTGGCGTCGAACGAAGCCTTGCCAACGCCAGCGTGTACGATACCGGCCTTTTCGACGCGGAACTCGACAGCGCCGCCCTTGGACGCCTTGACGGCGCCGGCAACATCCATCGTCACCGTACCGACCTTCGGGTTCGGCATCATGCCACGCGGGCCGAGTACCTTGCCGAGACGGCCGACGAGCGGCATCATGTCCGGGGTCGCGATGCAACGATCGAAGTCGATCTTGCCGCCCTGAACGATTTCAACCAGTTCTTCTGCACCAACAACGTCAGCGCCAGCAGCCGTGGCTTCATCAGCCTTGGCGCCACGGGCGAAGACGGCGACGCGAACGTCACGGCCGGTGCCGTTCGGCAGGTTGACAACGCCACGAACCATCTGGTCCGCATGGCGCGGGTCAACGCCGAGGTTCATCGAAACTTCAACGGTTTCGTCGAACTTGGCAACTGCACGTTCCTTGACCATCGAAATGGCGTCGGTGAGGACGTAGAGCTTGTTCGGATCCACGCCTTCGCGGATCTTCTGAATGCGCTTTGCTACCTTGGCCATGATCAACCTACCACTTCCAGGCCCATGGCGCGGGCAGAGCCCTCAACCATTGCCATTGCGCCTTCGATGTCGGCTGCGTTCAGATCCTTCATCTTGGCTTCAGCGATCGTCTTGACCTGAGCCTTGGTGATGGAGCCGACCTTGGCGCCCTTGCCAGGCGTCTTGGAACCGGAGGTGATCTTTGCTTCCTTCTTCAGCCAGTAGGTCATCGGCGGCTGCTTCATGACGAAGGTGAAGGACTTGTCCTGGTAATAGGTGATGACGACCGGGATCGGCATACCCTTTTCCATTTCCTGCGTGGCGGCATTGAACGCCTTGCAGAATTCCATGATGTTAATGCCACGCTGACCAAGTGCCGGACCGATCGGCGGGGACGGATTGGCCGCCCCGGCCTTTACCTGCAACTTGAGCTGGCCTGCAACTTTCTTAGCCATATCTCTCTGCCTTTCAATTCAAACCGGTTGCCCGGCTTCTCTTAAGCCGGATTGCTCCGGCGGCTGCGGTTGCGTGGTGCGGCGCCCTGCCCCGGCTTAAAGAGCCAGTTAGCCTTCCACGCGCTTGGGGCTTCGCCCCGCCAATCAGACCTTTTCGACCTGATTGTATTCCAGCTCGACCGGCGTAGCGCGGCCGAAAATCGACACTTCCACCTTCAGGCGCGAACGCTCTTCGTCGACATCCTGAACCACGCCGTTGAACGACGCGAACGGACCGTCGGAAACGCGAACCTGCTCGCCGATCTCGAACGAAACCGAAGACTTCGGACGCTCGACACCTTCCTGAACCTGACCGAGGATACGCTCGGCTTCATAATCGGGAATCGGAACAGGCTTGCTGTCCGAACCGAGGAAACCGGTAACCTTCGGCGTGTTCTTGATGAGGTGATAGGCCTCATCCGTCAGGTTGGCGCGCACCAGCACGTAACCTGGAAAAAACTTGCGCTCGCTGTCGACCTTGCGGCCGCGACGCACCTCGACCACCTTTTCGGTCGGCACGAGGATTTTCTCGAAAAGATGATCCAGACCCTTCTGACGGGCCTTTTCCTCGATCGACTCGGCGACCTTCTTTTCGAAATTCGAATATGCGTGAACGATATACCAGCGCGCTGCCATTTTTATTCTCCGTTCGATCCTTCCACCGGGCCTTTGACCGCGCCGTTACCGGCCTACGTTCAGCACCAGGCTGAGCAGCCAGCCGATGAGCTGATCCGCAGCAAAGAAGAACAGAGCCGCAAAAATGACCATCACCAGCACCATAGCCGTCGAAATCATGGTCTCGCGGCGCGACGGCCAAGTGATTTTTGACGCTTCGGCGCGAACCTGCTGCAGAAACGTAAACGGATTGGTTTTGGATGCCATTGACTGCCCACGCAATTACGGCGCGTAAAGCCGATACTGATCAGCCCCACGCACCGCGTGTCTGTTTTGACCCTACATAAACACCGATTCCCATTTTAACAAGAGGAAATCGACATTCCGCGAAATTCGCCGGAAATCCGGCACCCATCTGCCATGCAGCGAGGACCCGCGCTTGCGAATGGAAAGTGGCAGGGGCAGAGGGGCTCGAACCCCCGACCTGCGGTTTTGGAGACCGCCGCTCTACCAACTGAGCTATACCCCTTGATCACCTGAACCGGCCGCGAAATCGCTTGGCCAATTCGGTATGCGCTCCTTTAAGGTGCAGGGAAAAGAATGGCAAGTGTGTTTTTTGTTTTTTCACATTGTCTGGCAAAATACCCCGGCACACGCGCCCACGGGGTACATCGTTCAATTCGCTGATCTTCCCCGCATTTCACAGGAACGCCCATGAGCATCTATCTCGTCCGTCACGGCCAGACCGAATTCAACGCCGTTCGCCGCTGGCAGGGTCAGGTCGATTCGCCGCTGACGGAACTGGGGCGACAACAGGCGATACGCATGGGCCGCAGGCTCGCCGCGCTGATCGAAACCGATGAAGTCCATATTTTCTCCAGCCCGCTCGGCAGGGCGAGACAAACCTGTGAGATCGTCGCAGGCGAAATCGGCATGATCGACGGCATCACCCTCGATCCCGGCCTGATGGAGATCGGCATGGGCGTATGGGATGGCATGACGGATTACGAGATCGATTATGAATATCCCGGCATGCGCGACGGGTTGGATCGATACGAATGGTTCTTCCACGCGCCGGGCGGTGAGACGTTCGAAAAAATGACAAGCCGGGTGGCCCGCAGCCTGGAGACCATTCAGCAGAGACAGGCTCGCGATGCGATCGTCATCTGCCACGGCATCACCAGCCGCCTGTTGCGCGGCGTCTATGCAAACCTTCCAAAGGAGGAAGCATTGCGCCTTGATGTGCCGCAGGACGCATTCTTCCATCTCAAGGATGGCGACATCGTCCGCATCGACTGCTGAGCCCCTTCAGGCAATAAAAAACCCCGCTGTCTCCAGCGGGGTTTTCTCAAATCCCTTGCGGGTTTGAAATTACTCGACGATCGAGGCAACGATGCCTGCACCGACGGTACGGCCGCCTTCGCGGATAGCGAAGCGCAGCTTTTCTTCCATCGCGATCGGAACGATCAGCTCGACGTCAACGGTCACGTTGTCGCCAGGCATAACCATTTCCGTGCCTTCCGGAAGCGTAACGATGCCCGTTACGTCCGTCGTGCGGAAGTAGAACTGCGGACGGTAGTTCGTGAAGAACGGCGTATGACGGCCGCCTTCTTCCTTCGTCAGGATGTAGGCTTCGGCCTTGAACTTCTTGTGCGGCTTGACCGAACCCGGCTTGCACAGGATCTGACCACGCTCGACGCCGTCACGGTTAACACCGCGAACGAGAGCACCGATGTTGTCGCCGGCCTGGCCCTGGTCGAGCAGCTTGCGGAACATTTCAACGCCGGTAACAGTCGTCTTCGAGGTCGGACGGATGCCGACGATTTCGACTTCTTCGCCAACCTTGACGATACCGCGCTCAACGCGACCCGTCACAACCGTACCACGGCCCGAGATCGAGAACACGTCTTCGATCGGCATCAGGAACGGCTGGTCGATCGGACGCTCAGGCGTCGGGATGTAGGCGTCAACCGCAGCCATCAGCTCGCGGATCGCGTCTTCACCGATCTTCTTGTCAGAATCTTCAAGAGCGGCAAGAGCCGAACCCTTGATGATCGGGATATCGTCGCCCGGGAAGTCGTAGGACGACAGAAGTTCGCGAACTTCAAGCTCGACGAGCTCGAGAAGCTCGGCGTCGTCAACCTGGTCGACCTTGTTGAGGAACACGACGATTGCCGGAACGCCAACCTGACGGGCAAGCAGGATGTGCTCGCGGGTCTGCGGCATCGGGCCGTCGGCAGCCGAGCAAACCAGGATCGCGCCGTCCATCTGGGCAGCACCGGTGATCATGTTCTTCACGTAGTCGGCGTGGCCGGGGCAGTCGACGTGCGCGTAGTGACGGGCAGGCGTTTCGTATTCAACGTGTGCCGTCGAAATCGTGATACCACGGGCCTTTTCTTCAGGCGCGGCGTCGATCTGGTCATACGCCTTGAATTCGCCGAAGAACTTCGTGATCGCTGCCGTCAGCGACGTCTTGCCATGGTCAACGTGACCGATCGTGCCAATGTTGACGTGCGGCTTATTGCGCTCAAACTTGCTCTTTGCCATGTGAATTGCTTCCTGTGAACGTGAAGTAGTTTCCCCGGCGTACCGGTTTGGTGTCGCCGTTTAAGGCTTTGTAAGCGAATGCGCAAGACTTAATTGTGAAAGCGTCTTCGCGCGCGCCCTAAGCGTGCCTTGAGGCCCGTATATGGTATCTGATTTGCGACATTCAAACCCTCGCGAGCGCGAGGCGGGCATCCGCCCGACGGCCCCCTCCTCCGGAATGGCCGATCACTAAATAAGATATTTCTATCACAACTTCTTTACCTGCACCGGCATGATGGCTTAAGGACATTTCATCGCCGGGGGGAGACGGGCGACTGGAATCCGGCGCGGGCGCGCCATCCCAAGCCATATCTCGATCCGTCGCCTCCCTCGCGACCTCTCTATCCGTTTCAGGACCATCCCATGGAAATCTTCACAGCCGCCGGTTTCACGGCATTCTTACAGGTCATCGCAATCGACCTCGTGCTGGCGGGCGACAACGCCATCGTCATCGGCCTTGCCGCCGCCGGTCTGCCCGCTCACCTTCGCCGCAAGGCGATCCTGGTCGGCATCATCGCCGCCACGGTTCTGCGCATCGGCTTTGCCGCCGTCACCGTGCAGCTTCTCGCCATTGTCGGCCTGCAATTGTTCGGCGGCCTGCTGCTCGCCTGGGTGTGCTGGAAGATGTGGGTCGAGCTGCGCGAAGCCGCAGGCTCCATCGAAGACGAGGTGACGGACGAAGAGGCCGACCTGACCAAGGGTCACAAGACCTTCTTCCAGGCCGCGACCCAGATCGTCATCGCCGACGTCTCCATGTCGCTCGATAACGTCCTTGCCGTCGCCGGCGCCGCACAGGAACATGTGACGGTGCTCATCATCGGCCTCGTCGTTTCGATTGCGCTCATGGGTCTTGCCGCCAACTTCGTCGCCAAGCTGCTGCACCGCTACCGCTGGATTTCCTATCTCGGCCTGATGGTCATCATCTATGTCGCCCTCAACATGCTGTATCACGGCACCCTCGAGGTTCTGCCCTATCTCCAGCCCTATCTGAGCTGAAACGACCAGCAGACACGCTTCTCCAGAAGGCCCGGAAACGCCAGTTTCCGGGCCTTTTTTCATGGCCTGCGCCCGTTAGGTCTCCTCATCCTCTTTGCCGTCGCAGGACAGGAAGAATCAACCGTCGCGCTTGCTGCAACATCGGGAGAAGACAGGGAAATCGTGAATTTTCGCCGATGGATTCTGACAATTGAGGTCAGCCACGGGCAAGCCTAGGGAGCTAGGCAATAAGTCATAATAATAAAAAGAAAGGTAAAGCTGCCAATGGCTTATGACTGGAGCGGCGGTCGCACCCGCCGCCTTCGCAGGGTGAGGCTCGGTGTTGTCGCCAGCTCTCTTATCCTGCTGGCGCTTCTTGCGTCGCTCGTTCTTGGCTGAACGCGCCGCGCGCGCACTCCCACGCTGACCGGCGGCATGGCAAGGTTTTCAAAAAACCGCCCTGCCGCCGCTCCTTTGAGGCAAAGCTCCCGACGGTCAGGATTTCTTCGCTTCCACGCAATGAACCGGCTTTTTCATCTCCGGATCCGCCATCAGATCGTAAAGATCCGCCTCCTCGCCCTTCGACCACCAGACATAAATGCCGCCCTGATATTTGGCGCCCGACCCGGAAATGACATTTGCGGCAACGGTGACGCCATCCTTCAGCCCCAGCCGTACGAGGCTGATCTCACCGGCATTGAAATAGACGGCCTCCACCTTATCAGTGGCGCATTGATAGACGGTCTCCACCTTTTCGACCGTCGTGTCTTTCGGAAGCGGAATCACCAGCTCTTCAGCCATGGCGCCAGTAGCGACCGACATGGAGAAAGCTGCAAGGCATGTCGCGGCAACGGATTTTTTCATGATGACCCTTTCCTGATTTCACCGAACCATAAGGTCACGCCAGTGAAGCCGAAATGGGGCGGCCGCCTCTCACCATAGCAAATTTTCGGGAATATCGGCCTCCCAGGCGCAAGGCAGCTTTATCGCCGCACAGGCCCTGCGGCGCTATCGTTCAGGCCGGCAAGCTGTGGCAAAACCTATCGAAAAAGCCAATAAACGACGCCAAGGATCACCGTCCACATCAGCAGCGATATGGCCAGCACGGTGAGATAGTTTCGAAATCGTCTGGTCATCCGCCCACATTGCCGGCGAGCCGTCATCGGACAGCCGCAGCCGTTGAATTGCTGGATGCGGATCGAGCCGCAGGGTCAAGTCTTTCTATCAAGAGACTGAATCGCAAGCCATTCGCAGATTTTACCCGCCCGAAAACGGGGTTGCCCCATGCCGCGCGTTTCCACCCATCAAGGAACGGACTCATCCGCGATCAGGTCCTGATCGCGGACAGGAAGCGATATCCGCATCTGCCGGCGAATGGCGGCTAGGGGAAAAGTGCCCAGGGGCAAACGACCACGGCCAGATCGGCTCACGCGTTATCCGAAACCATGTCGGATAACGCGCCAGTCCCGGAGGTAATCCGCCCCTGCCTGTCTCAGCTCTTCAGGGCCGTGTTGCACAGGCTCCAGTAGCCGCCGCCTTTCTGGATCCATTTCAGATCGCCGAGCGTGCCGTCATTCTTGTTCTTGTGATAGGAGTCGACACAGGTTTTCAGGCGGGCCTTTGCAGGCGTCTCGCTTGAATATTTCTTATCGACAGCACTCGGGAAAGCGACGCCCTTCGGGGCCTTTGTCGTCGCTTTTGCGGGTTCTTTTTCGGTGGTGGCCGCGACCTGCTTGTCGTCGGCCGCATCCTCGGCTGCCGCCTCGCTGCCGCAGAACTTGGCGCGATAGTCGTTCCACTTGACGTCCTTGGCCGACCCGTCGGCTTTCGCCGCCTGATATTTCACGCTGCACTCCTTCATGGTGAGTGCGGCTGCGGGGGAGACAAACGCCGCCGATGCCAGCAGCGCAAAGGATGAGAGAATGACAACCCTGTTAAACATTGAAGACTCCCGTTTGCATGATTGCCGGCCGACTATCTGACCGGATTTTCCGCTTGTCAACGAGCAGTGCGAAAGGACGGGAAGCGAAGCAGGCGGGAATGGAACTTGCTCACCGGACACACCGTCTTCCCGGTGAGGGCAGCATCGCACCGTCATCATGAAAGCCGCCGCAGGACCGAGAGCACCCCGATATTGCCGCTTCAACCGCCTCCCGCGCCCAGCCCGGAGAATCACGTGTTCGTGTGGCGTCAACCCTTCACCGGAACGAATTTCCTAAGTTTTCGTTAGCATACCGAACGAATAACGAGGATTTATCGATGTTGAGGATGCCGAAGACCATCTCCGCGCTCGCTCTTGGCGTCGCGATATCTGCCGCTGCTGTCGTGCCCGCCCATGCGTTGAGCCTCATACAGCCGGCCTACGAAACACAGGCGCAGGCGCAGAATTCAGATCAGCGAGGCTACCCCGCGTCTGCCTTTGCGGCCGGGAAAGGCGAAGAAGCCACGCCCAACGGCTATGCCCTGTCTCAAGCCGAGATCGACCATATAAAATGGTGTGCGGCGCGTTACGCATCCTACCATCCCACCGACAACAGCTTTATGGCCCCTGCCGGCACGCGGACGCAGTGCCGTTCACCCTATTGATTCGGCTGAGGCCCGGGCTGCATCCCCAGTACGGGCCGTTGCCGACAAGATAAAATTTACCTTAAATTCTACTGATCTGAACCTTTTGCCCTGCGAGCCGTTTCGACGCGTGCCAACGGGGAAAACGCGATGTTCTGGAATCTGGAAAAGCTTGAGCAGGAACGACTTGATCTGATCGAAGTCATCACGGCCCTGCGTCGCGTGGAGCGCCTGTCGAAAACGGATCGCACCTCGATCTTTGAGGAAATCACGGCGCATATGGGAAGGCTGAGCGAACTGGATGCGGAGAAACTGCGGATCCAGTCGGCGCTGGAGCCATCCTGAAAGACGAGGTCTGCATGGCAGGAGCCCACAGACGCAATCCTTAGACCTCAGAACAAAGCGCTCAGGAAGAACGCTTCCTAGAGGTGGAAAAATGCCAGAAGACGGCCGCATGTTTCCACCGAGGCAAAAGGCGGAAAAACGGCGCTAAAGAAACTTTATCGATGATATTGGGGAGAAGCTGGAGCGGGTAGCGGGAATCGAACCCGCGTATTCAGCTTGGAAGGCTGCTGCTCTACCATTGAGCTATACCCGCGGTGGTGATTTCGATCCGTGCAGAATGGTGGAGGGAGTTGGATTTGAACCAACGTAGGCGTAGCCAACGGATTTACAGTCCGTCCCCTTTAACCACTCGGGCATCCCTCCAGCTTTCTGCTAGGATCGAGCGACCAAGCTCTTCAGATTTCGCTGCGGCGAAGCGCCGTTGCGTCGTCTGTGGCGCGTATATGACGGCCTCGTTCGTTTCTGTCAACACGCCCTTTCACGAATTTTCGGGAAAAAATTCAAACCTCTTTACGGCCCTGTGGATTATCGCGGGGGCTGGTGCGCGCCTCACGGCAGAGATATAAGGCGCCATGAGCAAAGACGATCCCAAGAACAAATCCACCCGCGACACGCACTATGCCAACCTGCGCCGCGCCGTGCGCGACGCCAAGCGCGAGCGCGGCGAAATTCCGACCCCGCAGCAGCCGAAGCGCAAGAACCGTGGCGCAGACGACTGGAAGCCGCCGCAGCTTGCGCCCGATCAGGTGCATCTTTACGGCCTGCATACCGTGCGTGCGGCGCTCGCCAATCCCGAACGGCAGATTGTCAGGCTCTCCGTCACCCAGAACGCCTTTGCGCGGCTGGATATCGGTGAGGCGGATGCCCAGCCCTTCCCCGTCGAGATGGTTTCGCCGCAGGATATCGACAGGGTCCTCGGCCCCGAGGCCATCCACCAGGGCGTGATGCTAGAAACCCGGCCGCTGCCGGTCAAGCGTCTCGGGGCGCTGAAGGACAGCCCGCTCATTCTCGTGCTCGATCAGGTCACCGATCCGCACAATGTCGGCGCCATCATGCGCTCGGCGGTCGCCTTCAACGCCGGCGCCGTCATCACCACCATGCGCCACAGCCCGACCGAGTCAGGCGTACTGGCGAAATCGGCTTCCGGTGCGCTGGAACTCATTCCCTATATCCAGATCACCAATCTGGCCGATGCGCTGGGCGAGCTCCACAAGCTCGGCTTCTTCTCCGTCGGTCTGGATTCGGAAGGCCCCGCCCCCATCGAACAGACGTTCAGCGGCGAAAAAATCGCGCTGGTGCTGGGCGCCGAAGGCAAGGGCCTGCGCCAGAAAACGCGCGAAACCGTCTCGGCGCTCGCCCGTCTCGATATGCCGGGCGAGATCAAATCGCTCAACGTTTCGAATGCCGCAGCCATCGCCCTTTATGCAACGCAGCAATTTCTGGGCAAAGCGTCGTCCTGACGCTTCGCCTTCCTTGCGAAATCGCAAAGCGCAACGCATGCTGCGCTTTTGTCTTCGCAAGGAGCAAATTTCAACATGACCGACCAGACCATCAAACCGACCGGCGAGCTGACGCTCAGAACGCTCGCCATGCCGGCCGACGCCAATCCGGCCGGCGATATTTTCGGCGGCTGGGTCATGTCGCAGATGGACTTGGCGAGCGGCATCCGTGCAGCGGAGCGTTCCCGCTGTCGCGTCGTCACCGCGGCGGTCAAGGAAATGGCCTTCGAGCTGCCGGTGAAGATCGGCGATACGCTGTCCATCTATACCGATATCGCCCGCGTTGGCCGCACCTCCATCACGCTGACGGTGGAAGCCTGGGCGCAGCGGTCGCGTTACGACAAGCTGGAAAAAGTCACCGCGGGAACCTTCATCATGGTGGCGATGGACGAAACCGGACAACCCACGCCCATTCCGGCAGCGGAATAAGCGCGCTGCGGCGCTGGGCTTCAGCGCCGCTCTCCATTTAGGGATATATCCGGCAAGCCACGTCGGCCCACACGCATTGCCTCGATCATTCTTCGCGGGCAAGCCGGGTTTGCGGGAACGCGGCGCAATAAACGCCGATATTGGCTTTGAACCGCTCCGCAAAATGCAGGGTGAATGAATTGTCGAGCGGGAACGGGCTTTGCAGCACCTGCCACGGCAGTTGCTTGAAGAGAACCGACTGGCCGTATTTTGGCAGGATGTTGATGACGAAACTGCCCTGCTCATAGGCTGGTCCCGCCCATCGCGCATCCCGGCATCGCCACTGCTCGCCGTGCTGTTCCCATTGGTCCGGCCGATACAGCGCCGCCCACTCCAGCATAAGCTCCAATGCGAGAGTACCCTTGCAGATGAACACGCCCGCATTGAAGGGACTGCGCCAGTAAGGGTTATCCGAGGCATATATGAAAACCTCTTCTCCCACGAAAAACCGGGTGACGGGTACCGAAAGATCGTGAACGACCGCATCGGTATCCAGCCATAACACGATGTCATAGCCCGACCGCAGATAGGACGTCACGACAAGAGGCTTTGCCCAGAAGGGCGGAATATCTATCCCGAGCCGATTGACAAAAAAATGCTCGTACCCCTGCTGTTCTGCATAATGCGAATTGCGGACGATTAACGGCGCGAGAATTCCCAGCGCATCGAGCGGACGGCTATCGAACTGCACGATGGCTATTTTCATGAAAGGGATACCCTGCGGCCGCCGTTTTTTTGTCTCGCCAAGTGCACCAAATTACAGAAACTCCGGATCATGATCGCGGCATGAGCGAAATGACGTGAGATAATTCAGTTATTTTATTTCCACGATACAAACAAAATAACATGATTATATTCGTATTCTTAAATAAAAATCGTATCTATGCAGAGACATAAACGGATTTAATTTATAAATCCAATTAAAATCGAAAGTAATTATCAGTATAATTACATGGCCGGGTCAGGATGCTGAGGGTCGCTGACCTGTGTTGCCGTCATTGTGTCGCGGTGACATCTCGCCGCAAATATGACATTCCGATTGCATGGGATTCATTCGCAGGATCATGCAGGACAGAAGTTCGGCTGGCGCCATCGCCATGCTGGCGGTTCTGCTTTTCCTTTTGCAGGGTCTCGCCAATGGCCTGACCAGCGGCAACATGGCGATGGCCGCGCTGGCGGCGGATGAGATCATCTGTTCCAGCCATATGCCGGAAGGCGGCTCCGGCAAACAGAACCCCGCCGGCAAGATTGCTGACGACTGTTGCGGCACGCTCTGCCGTCTGGCCTCGGCGACGGTCGCCGCTCTTCCAGCTATTCCCATCGAGCGCACGGACAATATTCTCCCTGCGGTCGAAGTCACCTTCCTGAACGCCGACGCGGCGTTGCCGCCATCGCCGCCCAATCTGGAATCGCGCCCACGCGCACCTCCCTCCGCTTCGCAGCGCTAGAACACTGTCCGGCCTGCCGGAAAATCAATTCTCTTGCGGAGACATCCATGTCCGTTACGACCTCTTTCGGGGGCGAGCGTGCGCCTGCGCATTCCTCGTCCGCAAATCTTTATCGCGCCGTGTGGCGCTGGCATTTCTACGCCGGTCTGCTCGTCCTGCCCTTCATGATATCGCTCGCCGTCACCGGCGCGCTTTATCTCTTCCGGGACGAGTTCGATAATCTCATCCATTCGGATCTGAAGCGGATCGAAGTGGTGCAAGACGCGCCGAAAGCGCTGCCTTCCGAGATCGTAACCGCAGCGCTTGCGGCCGTTCCCGGCACCGCCGTCAAATATACCACCCCCGCCGATCCGGGCGCGTCGGCGGAAATCACCGTCAATACGGCAGATGGGAAACGCGCCGTCTACGTCAATCCCTACACTGCTGAGGTGGCCGGCTCCCTGCCGGATCGCGGTACCGTCATGTGGACGGTCCGTTATCTCCACAGCCTGAAATATTTCGGCACCTATGCCCGCTATCTGATCGAGATCGCCGCCGGCTGGTCCATCCTTCTCGTCGCCACCGGCATCTATCTCTGGTGGCCGCGAAAGCAGACCGGCGGTGTCGTGACCGTGCGCGGCACGCCGAAAAAGCGGGTGTTCTGGCGCGATACCCATGCCGTCACCGGCATTTTCGTCGGCTTTTTCATCGTTTTCCTTGCCGTCACCGGAATGCCCTGGTCCGGCGTCTGGGGTGCGAAGGTCAACGAATGGGCGAATGGCAGCAACTTCGGATATCCGGCGGGCATTCGCACCGATGTACCGATGTCGGGCGAGCATCTCGATCACGTGGCGAAAACAAGCTGGTCGCTGGAGCAGGCGAAAATCCCGAAATCCACCCATTCCGCGGAAGGCCAGCCAATCGGGATCGACGAGGCGATAGCACGTTTCGACGCGCTCGGTCTTGCCGCCGGTTACGCTGTCGCCCTGCCGGGAAAACCAACGGGCGTCTATAGCGGCTCCGTCTATCCCGACGATCTGGCGCAGCAACGGGTCGTCCATCTCGACCAATATAGCGGCGAGCCGCTGATCGATATGAGCTACGCCGATTACGGCCCGCTCGGCAAGGCGCTGGAATGGGGCATCAACGTGCATCTGGGCCAGCAATATGGCCTCGCCAACCAGATCGTGCTTCTGGCAGCCTGTATCGGCATTGTGCTGCTTGCCGTATCCGCCGGCATCATGTGGTGGAAACGCCGTCCGAAAGGGTCGCTCGGCGTGCCGCCTTTGCCGCAGGAAAAACGCGTCCTGTACGGCCTGCTCGCCATACTCGCCATCGGCGGCATCATTTTCCCGCTGGTGGGCGCGAGCCTGCTGGCCATGCTGGCGCTGGATCTGATCGTACAGTCCCGCCAGAAACGACGCACAATCTGAAAATGAAAACAGCCGGGCGAAAATCCCGGCTGTTCCCTGTTATCGGCAATGCGACGGCAACGGCCCTCAGAACATCGTATTGTTGTTCGCCGCCTTTTCCGGCACCTCCTGGATCACGTCCCAGTGCTCGGTGATCTTGCCATCGGTAACCCGGAAGATATCGACGATGGCCCTGCCGCGATCGCCTTCATTTTCCGTCGAATGGATGTGCAGATAGACCAGATCGCCATCCGTGGCGCTGCGCACGATCCGCGCTTTCGACTGCGGATTCTCCTTGAAGAAGCCGGTAAAATAATTGACGAACGGCGCCTTGCCGTCCGGCACCATCGGATTGTGCTGCTTGTAGCTGTCGACGAGGACGGCGGCGCCCTTCGCCACATCATGCTTGTTGAAGACCGTGTCGTAAAACTCGATCACCAGTTTGCGGTTGGCTTCTTCCTGCGCGAAATCCCGCGTTGCGGTTTGCGCCAGAACGGGTGCCGCCATCAAGGCGGGCACGAGGGCGAAGGCGGCGATGGCAAGACGGCGTGTTACGAAATTCATGGGTGATACCTCTCAATAACCGACGGTGAAACGCTGGCGGGAATGCTGCGGCTTCTCGATTTCATCGACAAGCGCGATGGCATAATCTTCGAAGGAAATGCGGCTGCCCTTATCGTTGCTGAGGAGATTATCCTTGCCGATGCGGAATTTGCCCGTTCTTTCGCCCGGCACGAATTCGGCGGAGGGCGACAGGAAGGTCCAGTCGAGCTGTTTTTCCTGTTTCAGAATATCCAGAAACTCCGCACCCTTGGTCGCTTCGGCCTTGTAGGCGGCCGGGAAATCCGGCAGGTCGACCACACGCTGGCCCGGCGCGATTTCAAGGCTGCCGGCGCCGCCGACGACGAGATAGCGCTGAACGCCGGAGGCGCGCACGGCCTCGATCAGCGTTGCCGGATCGCTGGCGGTGAAATGCACCGAGCTGATCACGGCATCGTGACCCTTCAGCAGTTCCGAAAGCCCTGCCTGATCGAAAACATCGCCCTTCTTTGCCACCACATTCGGCAGGCTGGCGATCTTTTCAGGATTGCGGGCGATTGCCGTCACCTGATGTCCCCGGTCGGAAAGTTCCTTCAGAATACGGGACCCGGCATTGCCGGAAGCGCCGATGAGCGCGATTTTAGCCATGGCTTCTTTCCTCTTGTCACTATCGTTGCCGGTCTAGATTATAGACCGCGAAGAAGAGCTATGGTATCGCAGCCATAGTCGCAAGAAGTCAGCGGCGGCTGATCTGGTCACATGGCGATGACCTGCAAGGGTAAAAAGGGCAAGGGATAAGGACATGGCGGATACGCAGACGAAAGAAGTTTTTGCCTTCGACCAGCCCTGTCCCATCCGCGACGTGCTGGACCGTATCGGCGATCAATGGAGCCTCTTGGTTCTGGAAGCCCTGCAGGGCGGCGTGCTGCGCTTCAACGAGCTGAACCGCAGGATCGACGATATTTCCAAGCAGATGTTGTCCCGCACCCTGAAACGGCTGGAAGAGGATGGCTTCATCCGCCGCACGCTTTATGCCGAGGTGCCGCCGCGCGTTGAATATGAGCTGACCAATCTCGGCCGCTCGTTTCTGGTGCCGATGCAATTGCTGGTGCAATGGGCTGACGAGAACCACGTTCGCATCTGCAAGGCGCGCCTGCAATATTCCGAAAACGACAATCGCGGCTGACCGGAAGCAGGCCGCGTCTAGCCCAGCCGGTAAACCTTGCAGACCAGCCCTTCCGGCTGGCGATAGGTCGTGAAGCCCATGGCGTCGTAATAACTCTGCCCGAGCATGTTGTCCGCGCCGATGCTGGCATCGATATTTTTAAGGCCCCGCGCCTCCGCCGCCCTGCGCGTTGCCGCGAAGAGGGCGGATCCCACACCTCTTCGCGCCGCCCGCGGGCTGACATGGGTGCCGATGATGCCCCAGCCTTCCGCCACGCCATAGGGATTGTCCGTCCGCGCATAACGCAGCGACTGGAACCCCAGGATACGCCCGTCGTCGTCCTCGGCGACCGAGCATTCGATACGGTCGGCGTGCTGGATGTAATTCTCCAGCACCGCCGTGATATCCGTCGGCGCTTTTCGAAGGCCGACCGAGAATATCTCGTTCTGAACCGCCGCCATTCCCGTTGCATCGTCAACTTTCGCAGGCCGTATTTTCATCGATACATCACCTCATATCCGTTGCGACTGGTTCCAGGCCGGCAAGCGCCGGTCTATTCGTTGGTTTTCAGGAGCGGAAAATGAAGGACGCACCGAAAGCGATCAGCGCGAAACCGATCACGTGATTGATGGTGATGCTTTCCTTCAGCCAGAAGATCGAAAACAGCGCGAAGACCGCGAGCGTGATGACTTCCTGAATGGTCTTGAGCTGCGCGGTGGAATAGACCTCCGAACCGATGCGGTTCGCTGGAACGGCAAGCACATATTCGAAGAAGGCTATACCCCAGCTGGCGACAATCGCCAGAAAGAGCGCGCTGCCCTTGTGCTTGAGGTGGCCGTACCAGGCGAAGGTCATGAAAACATTGGAGGCGATAAGCATCAGGACAGGCCAGATATGGGCAGGGCTGATTGAGAACGGCATGATGGGTCCTGGAAAAAAGGGAGGGATGTCATGAAATGTGGCAGGAGAAGGCAGTCAGAAGGGAACCCTCATTCTGCCCGTATGGATTTGCTCTAGCGCATCCGCCCGAAAACCGGAATCGATTTTCTAAGGATTTTATCAGAGCTATCGTCAGCCGCTACGCAACGCATTCGGCCAAAATTTGTTCCCCGCGCTTCGTTTCCTTTTTGTACTCATTTTTTCACCACATCCCCTTCCCTTTATGCGTGACTCCCTCCATATTTCGCCCATGGCCAGATCACCGAAAAAGTCCCCCTCCTCGCCCTCGGGCTTCGAGGAAGCTCCGCAATCGTCCTTCGAAGGCGCGCCGCTCAGCGGCAGCGTCGCTGACTGGGTGAAGCAGCTCGAGGCGGAAGCGGAGGCGTCCTCCGTGGAAACCCAGCGCGAAATCGCCTCGAAGGCGGGCAAGCACCGCAAGAAGATCGAGATCGAGGCACGCAAGGAGGCCCAGAAAGCCCCCCCGAAGACGGCCAAGAACACCACCGCCTCCAAGACCGCACGCGGCGTTTCCATCGGCGCATCCAGCGATCCGAAAACCCGCGCCGCCGCGGGTCTCAATCCGGTCGCCGGCATGGATGTGTCGCTGGAGGATGCCGCCAACCTCGCGCCGGGCGCAGTCACCGCAACGGTGGACGCGCTGTCGAAGCTGATCGAGAGCGGCAATCCGCTGTTCAAGGACGGCAAGCTGTGGACGCCGCACCGCCCGGCCCGCCCGCCGAAGTCCGAAGGCGGTGTCGCCATCCGCATGGCCTCGGATTACCAGCCCGCCGGCGACCAGCCGACCGCCATTGCCGATCTCGTCGAAGGCATCAATTCCGGCGAGCGCAGCCAGGTGCTGCTCGGCGTCACCGGCTCGGGCAAGACCTTCACCATGGCCAAGGTGATCGAGGCGACGCAGCGCCCGGCCGTCATTCTCGCCCCCAACAAGACGCTGGCCGCGCAGCTCTATTCGGAGTTCAAGAACTTCTTCCCCGACAATGCGGTGGAATATTTCGTCTCCTATTACGATTATTATCAGCCGGAAGCCTATGTGCCGCGCTCCGACACCTTCATCGAGAAGGAATCTTCGATCAACGAACAGATCGACCGGATGCGCCACTCCGCCACCCGTTCGTTGCTGGAACGCGACGACTGCATCATCGTCGCTTCGGTTTCCTGCATCTACGGTATCGGTTCGGTGGAAACCTATACGGCCATGACCTTCCAGATGCAGGTGGGCGACCGGCTGGACCAGCGCCAGCTTCTGGCCGACCTCGTGGCCCAGCAATACAAACGCCGCGACATGGATTTCCAGCGCGGTTCGTTCCGTGTGCGTGGCGATACCATCGAAATCTTCCCCGCCCACCTTGAGGACGCCGCCTGGCGCATCTCGATGTTCGGCGACGAGATCGATTCCATTACCGAATTCGACCCGCTGAGCGGCCAGAAGACCGGCGAGCTGCAATCCGTCAAGATTTACGCCAATTCGCACTATGTCACCCCGCGCCCGACGCTCAACGGCGCGATCAAGTCGATCAAGGAAGAGTTGAAAGGCCGCCTCGCCGAACTGGAAAAGGCCGGACGCCTGCTGGAAGCCCAGCGGCTGGAACAGCGCACCCGCTACGATGTGGAAATGCTGGAGGCGACCGGCTCCTGCGCCGGCATCGAGAACTATTCGCGTTATCTCACCGGCCGCAATCCCGGCGAGCCGCCGCCGACCCTGTTCGAATATATCCCTGATAACGCGCTGCTGTTCATCGATGAAAGCCACGTATCCGTCAGCCAGATCGGCGGCATGTATCGCGGCGACTTCAGGCGCAAGGCGACGCTGGCCGAATACGGCTTCCGCCTGCCCTCCTGCATGGACAACCGGCCGCTGCGCTTCGAGGAATGGGACGCGATGCGCCCGCTCACCGTGGCGGTTTCGGCAACCCCCGGCTCGTGGGAAATGGAGCAGTCCGGCGGCGTCTTCGCCGAACAGGTCATCCGCCCGACCGGCCTCATCGATCCACCGGTGGAAGTGCGCTCCGCCCGCAGCCAGGTCGACGACGTTCTCGGCGAAATCCGCGAAACCGCCGCCAAGGGTTACCGCACGCTCTGCACCGTGCTGACCAAACGCATGGCCGAGGACCTGACCGAATATCTGCATGAACAGGGCGTTCGCGTCCGTTACATGCACTCTGACATCGACACGCTGGAGCGCATCGAGATCATCCGCGACCTGCGCCTCGGTGCCTTCGACGTACTCGTCGGCATCAACCTGCTGCGCGAGGGCCTCGACATTCCCGAATGCGGTTTCGTCGCCATCCTCGATGCCGACAAGGAAGGCTTCCTGCGCTCGGAAACCTCGCTGATCCAGACCATCGGCCGCGCCGCCCGTAACGTCGACGGCAAGGTCATCCTCTACGCAGACAACATCACCGGCTCGATGAAGCGGGCGATGGAGGAAACCTCCCGCCGCCGCGAAAAGCAGATGGCCTATAACGCCGAACACGGCATCACGCCGGAATCGGTCAAGGCGAAGATCTCCGACATTCTTGATTCTGTTTATGAGCGCGATCACGTAAGGGCCGATATTTCTGGCGTTTCCGGCAAGGGCTTCGCCGATGGCGGCCACCTCGTCGGCAACAATCTGCAGGCCCATCTCAACGCGCTGGAAAAATCCATGCGCGACGCCGCAGCCGATCTCGACTTCGAAAAAGCCGCCCGCCTGCGCGACGAAATCAAACGCCTCAAGGCCGCCGAACTGGCGACCATGGACGACCCGATGGCCAAGGAGGAGGCCCGCGCCATCGAAGGCGGCGGAAAGAACAACAGACGAAGCCACTTGTCGATCTCCCCGCCGGAGGCTGAGACATCCGGCAGGACGGAGGCGGGCGCCGCAGCGAACGAAAGCGGCAAATCCCTCTTCGCCAAACCCTCGCTGGATGAAATGGGCCCCGGCTCGGATGCGGGAAAACCGCTTTTCCGCAGGAACACGCTGGACGAGATGACGGTGGGCAGGACCGAAAAACCCGTGCGCGGCGCGGTGCCCGACAAGCCCGAGACCGAGCCCGGCAAACGGTTCTCACCACTTCTCGAAGGTCAGCCCGAACGCGCCACGGATGACCCGCGGCCGCTGGTGCGTGGCAAGATTGGCGCGGGTTCCTATGAGGATGCCGGTGAGCAGAAGCGCAAGAGCCGGACCAAGGGCAAGACGGGCCGGCCGGGGCGCTAACGCACGCGCCCGCGATCTTCGACGCCAGGCGTGTCTATTGGGAAAAACATGGCCGGAGCACTTGCGCGCTCCGGCAACGGCGATCAGCTTTCGCACTGCCTGATCCGCGCCGCTACCTCGCCCGCACCGAAGACTCTTACCAGATCGGCATCCATGGTCATGGGAATATAGTCTTCATTTTCCGCCGGCTTGATGTAAGTCGAGAAATAGATCGGCCCGGTCGGGAGGACGCCCGCGACACAGGCACGCAATATCTCGATCTCCGTGCTTCCCCTGATGCGTGGCCCCTCGATGCGGGAACGGCGCACCTTCTCCTGCAATGTTGTAAGCCTTGAAACCTCCTCGGGCTTTATTCTCCACACGCTTGTGGCAGTTCCCGCCCGCTTTTCGGCGTGGAACTGCGCGCGGGCAACGGTGTCTGCATCCTCGATCAACGCAAATGTGTCGACAGTCTCGCCCTTTACGCCATCTGTAGCGCTGCGAATAATCATCACCGCATCACCGGAACCTAACGAAAGATAGGCAGGAAGCTGCAAACCCACCCGCACATGCTCGAAATTCATTGTCAAAAAATCGAGCCGCATGAGCTTGGGAATGCTGGAAATGGGCACTGTCATGCAGCCGGAAAGAAGCAGGAGCAAAACAAGCAATCGTGTGAAATGCGATAAAGTCGATTTTATCATGATCAAAACCTGAAAAGCAGCAGCGATGCAGAACGGTTGCCGGATCGGGTTTTCCGAAACCGTTGCATCGCGCGCAAACTTGCACGGTCGACATTGCCGCAACATTATGGGTTCCGGAACGCCCAGTGCGCGCGCACGTTGATATGTTCTCGGAACGGCAGCAGGGAGCGACCGCATGTATCGAAAAAATCTGGCGGCATTCTGCCTTCTCGTCACCTGCACCCCGACCTTTGCCGGACAGATCGAGGATGCGACCTTCCATAGTCCCGTCCTGAACGCGCCGCTTCCCGTCAACATCTATCGCCCGGACGGCGCGCCGCCGGAAAACGGCTGGCCGGTGCTTTACCTCCTACACGGCCATGATGGCGACCAGAACAGCTGGCGCGATCTCGGCAATATCGAAAAGACGCTCGATACGCTCATCGCTGCCGGCGCCATCCGCCCGCTGGTCGTCGTCATGCCGGGCGTCAAGAACAGCTGGTATGTGGATTCCGCCGCTGTCGGCGGCCCCGGCGATTACGAAACCGCCCTGACTGGCGATCTGCGCCACCAGATCGAAAAAACGCTGCCGGTGCGCAAGGATCGGCAAGGCCGCGCCATCGCCGGCCTCTCCATGGGCGGTTTCGGCGCCCTGCATCTCGCCTATGGCCATGAAGACCTCTATGGCGCAGTGGCCAGCCTGTCGGGCGCCATCTGGCAGAATGTCCCCGCCTCCGATCTCGACAAGACGCCGGCCGAACTCAAGCTCATTCAGGACAGCGCCTTTTTCCACCGGGTCGACCGCACCACCGTCACCAGCGGCATCGTGCTTCCCTCAACCGGCGACCATTTCTCCGGCGCCTTCGGCACACCTTTCGATGCAAGGCTCTTCAACGAAAAGAACGTCTTCACCCTCGTGGCGCAGCATGTGGCCGAAAGCCAGGATTTGCCCGCCACCTATCTGACCGTCGGCGACGATGACGGCTTCTTCCTCTGGCGCGGCGCCATCGCCCTGCATGAAACGCTGCAGGCCGACAAGCGCAAATCCGAATTGCGGGTGACCGACGGCGATCACGTCTGGTCGGTGTGGAAGGTTTCGATTATCGACGCGCTGAAGTTCATCGATGGGGAATGGGACAAGGCTGCCGACAAAGCCAAGGATTGAGGCGTGGGCCTCTTTCTCCTCACCGGATAAATCCGGTTACTTTCCGGCCCGCTTTTTCCCGCCCTTCCCCACCGCGTTCAACGCCACCGCCGCCCGGATCAGCGCCGCCAGCGCCTCCTCATTCACGATATCCCCCTCGTGAAAATCAATCGCCCGCCGCATATTGCCCTCAAGGCTCGAATTGAACAGCCCCGCCGGGTCCTCCAGCGAGGCGCCCTTCGCAAATGTCATCTTCACCGCGCTTTTGTAGGTTTCGCCGGTGCAGAGGATACCCGCATGCGACCAGACCGGCACGCCGCGCCATTTCACCTCTTCCACCACCTCCGGATCGGCCTTCCTGATCACCGCGCGAATATGCGCGAGCGTCTCGCCGCGCCAGTCGCCGAGCTCCGCGATCTTGCGGTCGATGAAGTCCGATGGTGCGGTCTCCTCCGCATCTTTCGTCATCGTGTTTTTCGCCATGGCTTCCTCCCGATTTCGACGCACGCCTGTTCCTTTTTTTCAGCATAGACGAAATTTTCCTGTCCTCCCATGAGGAACCAAATCCGCCTCCCGCCGTTTCCTCCCCGAACGCAACGTTCAGCATACAAAGGGAAGAAACATCATGAAAATCAAGGTCATCGCTCTCGCTGCGGCAGCAGCGCTCTCCTCTTCCGTGGCTTTTGCCCAGACGGCCACTACTGCTCCTGCTGCCGGCGCGGACGCCACTTTGTCCGGCCCAGGCATTACCATGGGCACCAAGGCCAGCGGCCCGCTGAAGTTCGTCAATGTCCAGAAGACCGACCTCACCGCGTCCCAGCTCGATGGCATGGACATCTATAACGCGCAGAACGAAAACATCGGCGAAATCGAGGATGTCGTCATCGGCGACGGCAAGTCGGTGATCGGCCTTGTGGCCAGCGTCGGCGGTTTCCTCGGCATCGACAAAAGCTATGTGGTGCTCGACCCGGCTTCCGTCGCGGTCCACAACGACAACGGCACCTGGAAGGCCTATGTCGACACTACCAAGGAAGCGCTTCAGAACGCCCCGAAGCTCGATTACGACAAGCTGGACGACTGATTACCCCTGCAGTCCGCAAGCTTGTCCCCCCGCGCCCTGTCGCGGGGGTTTTCATATGTGGCACCCTATGGAAAAACCCGGCACGCCCCGCCGGAGGGCACTTGCCTGACGGCGCGCGCCTCGCCTATCTTCGGCGCGCAAATCACCAAGGATCGCTGCGTGCCCGCCAATAGCCTCTTTTCCTTTGCCATCAGCACCGCCATCGCGCTCGGCGCCCTGCCGCTGTCAGCGCAGGCGGCCGACTGGAAACCGGCCGAGCAGATAAAAACCTACGCCATCAACGGCAATTCGGGCGGTGCGCTTTATCAATCGATTGGCGAGCGTGGTCCGACCGCCGGCGTGCAGGCCATTGCCCACACCACCTTCAAGCTGACATGGCGGCGGGATTACCGTCCGCAGCCGGATGGCGCCTGCGTGCTGGCCACCGCGAGGCCCAATCTCACCATCATCTACACCTGGCCGAAAGCGCCGGCCAATCTGCCGCCCGGCGTCGCCGCCAGCTGGAGAACCTTCATCTCCGGCGTGGAAACCCACGAGCGCGTCCATGGTGACCATATTCTCGACATGGTGAAAAAGATCGAAGCCTTCAGCATCGGGCTGAGGGCGGAGAACGATCCAAAATGCCAGAAGGTGCGCGCCGTTCTGCAACAGCGTCTGGGTGAGCTTTCCAACGAGCAGCGCCAGCGCGGCCGCGATTTCGACCGCGACGAGCTTTCCCCCGGCGGGCGGGTGCATCAGCTCATCCTCGCCCTCGTCAACGGCCCCTGAACGGCCGCCTATTCCGCCGCCTCGCCTTTCAGCAGGGGCTCGGCCAGCGTCACGCTTTCCAGCTCGTAGGAATAACCTTCGAGCATCGTATAGGCCTGTTCGATTGCCTCGATCTGGGCTTCGGCATTACGGATGGCTTCGGCGATGGACTGGCTGCGGGCGCGCAGCATCGAACTCAGCACATCGGTTTCCGGCTTGCGGCCGAGACGGTCCATATGTTTGCGAACCCGGGTGCGGTGCCGTTCCAGCTCGAGAATATGGAAACGGCTTTTCAGAATATCGTCGGTCAGCTTGCGGCGCATGGCGGCCACGGGGTCGAAACTGCCGGGTTCGCGTTCGTCCAGAATGAATTCATTCACCAGCGTTTCCAGCATCAGCAAGCCCTTGAGGTCCTTGGCGTCGGCAAGCTGCGGATCGTAGCCGGTATCGTCGAATACCTTGCGGCGCACCGGATCCTTCAGCAGCTCATAGGCCGTCTGCAGGCGCGCGAATTGCTCGGCATCGCCGCCGCTATCGGGATGCGCGGCCTTGGCCACCTTGCGGTAGGCCGACTTGATCGCCGCCTCGTCGGCATCGCGCTCCACGCCAAGCAAAACATAGGGATCAATCACAAAAACACCTTCAAACGCAAACTGTTACCCGCATGCCCAACACCACTCCCGTCTGGCACGCGGGCGGATCATAGGCCAATTCCGCCCGGCGCGGCACCCCGCCCCGGCGGTTAAACCGGCAAAGCCCACACAAAGCCTCGCGGCGCGCCGCATCGTAACGGGCGGAAAAGCCCTTGATGCCGAAATTTGTCGGACCCAAGGCGACTATAATGACAGGCGGGACAAAATTGTGGAAAGCGGCGGCAAAACATGCCGCACGGTTCCGCACCGCGCCCGCCGCAACCGGCCGGAAAACACCATGGGGAGAAGCGTAACCGGCGCGTTTTCAGGGGGTTATGGTGGAAAGACGCCAACGGGTGTAAGCTCGGCTTTTGGATTGAAAGGGAGGACGATCCGATGCCGCAAACGATTACCCAGACCGTCACGGACTATGTCCATGCCATGGCCTATGCGGATGAGAGCCTGATGCGCGACGTTTTCGACCCGCGCGCCAGCATCGTCGGAACCTTCGAAGGCGAAATCGAATGGCTGTCCCTGGAGGACTTTGTCGACCAGATGCGCAAAAGCGAACGCGGCCTCCCCGATCACGATCCCGCTTTTGAAATCATGGGCATCGACAAGGAAGGCGACAGCGCCTCGGTGAAGCTGACGACCCGTTTCGACGGCATGGATTTTTACGAATATCTCTCCCTGCTGGAACGCGACGGCAACTGGTCGATCGTGCACAAGCTCTATCACATAAAGCCGTAGGCGATCATCGAAACCGCCACCCCGCTCGCGATCCGGTTACTTTTCCGATGAAGGAGTTAGAACAGGTCGCTGTAGATCGCCGTTATCCAGAGCGCGTTAAAGAAGAGCCAGATAACACCGAGCCACATGATTTTGCGGCTGCTATCGGTTCTCATCGCCACAATCGCGATAAGCAGACCGCCGACTATCCTTGCCAGATACCATGGCCCGAGCTGCTCGAAGTGTTCCCTGCCCTTGATGTAGGTGTCCAGCAGATCGAAGACGAACGAGGCGGCAAACAGGGCAAAGAATGCATGTCGCCTGCGCACGAAAAAACTTTCCCGTTCGGACAATTCCTGAATGTGATCGGGATAAAGCAGCGTCGACATCAAAAAGAACAGCGACGTGTAGACCAGAACGAAAATGTAAATCCAGAAATTCCAGTTGTGGATCAGCCGCAGGGCAAACTCCCACCACCAGAAATGAACAGCTCCAAGAAGCAGGACAATCGACCAGACGATCTGCGCGTGCATGCGGTCGGTTTTCTGCGGCTCCTGCAGCCTTCTGGAAAGTCCGGACAACACCCTGGTAATGGCCAGGCCGAGGATGAGGCTTACCAATATCCGCAAATGACCATATGCATCCATTGAAAGCGCCCGCTGTTGCTCAACTTATCCGCCGAACAATATGCTTAAACCTTCGGGCTTTACAACTCTGGCGGATGCCCCGCCCTTCCCGATCTCGCCTTCCAGTGGGCAGGACCAGCTTCCCGATGCGAAAGTTCCCCGGGCCGGCACGCCGAAGCCGGGCATTCCAGTTTCATCGGGGCTCAACCACCCGCAGCGGCAGACGCAAAGCGTCACCCGTCGCACGGTTCATTCAACCAAATAGATTTCAGGATTAAGCGATTGATTTTACTGGTGCCCCCGGCAGGGTTCGAACCCGCGACCCCCTGATTACAAATCAGGTGCTCTACCAACTGAGCTACAAGGGCAAGCCAGTGCCTTGCCAACTATCAGATTCTGACTTGGTGTAAAGTAAAAACTAACACCGTGGCACCGACAGACCGCTTTTCCACACCGTCGCCGGCCGGGCTGTCCTCATGATCGCAATTGTAGCAAAAGGCCCGGAAAATAAGCGAAGTATTTACGCAGCACCACTAGAATGGCGATGAAACATAACCATTCCAGTGAGAACAACGCATCATATGCGCGCGAGCATACAGAAAATCCAGCTGACGGGCACGATCATCATCGCCGTAAGCTCCATCCTGCTGGCAACCCTTGCCGCGCTGCCCAGCGTCTATAATTATCTGCGCTATCGCACCAATGCCGCGCAGCTCAGCCGCTTTGAAACCGCTCTCCAGTCCGCATGGCTGGTGTCGGCCGAGCGAGGCCCCGCCAATAATCTGATGGGCGCATCCGTGCCGGACGCAAGGCTGACCGAAGGGCTTGCCGCCGCGCGCAAGGCAACGGACGACAAGCTGTCGGAGCTGGAGAAATCCTTCGCCAACGATATCAGAACACAGCCTGAACTGGCGAAGTCGCTTGCTGATACCCGCCAGAAGCTCGAGCAATCGCGGGAACTGGTCGATCAGGTTGCCGCGCTCCCCCCTGACGCGCGTAACCACGGCGCGATGTCCAATGCGATTGCATCGATGTTCAAGGCGGCGGACAGCGTCAATCTGCTGCGCGGCAGGGCCGCACGCGCCATCATCAAGGTGACGCCCGACGTGGCGATCGACATCGCCATGACGGGCACGGCGGGCGTGATGCGCGACCGTATCGGTCGCCTCGGTTCCTATGTCATCATGAGTCTCAAGGCGAACAGGCAGGAAAAGCTCGGTTATCGCGCCAAGTTCGATACCGAGATGCAGAGCCTGCTGTCGCTGAAAGCATCGCTGACCAATTATACCGCCGCCTATCTCTCGACGCCGCGACTGGACGGCGCATTGCGCGATCTTGAAACCCAATATTTCGGTCAGGCTTTACGTTACGCGCAGAACACGATCGTGATGGCGGTGCCATCCGCCCAGCCAAGCGCGCTTGAATTCTCCAGAAACTATATTGCCGGCATGCGGTCGTCAGACACCCTGCGCGACCTTATTCTGTCCGAAACGCGTGCGCGGATCGAAAAGAAAAAGCAGGAGGCCCTGATCTATGGCGGCACCTCGCTCTTTCTCGCCGGCATCGCTGTGCTGGTGCTGTTGCGGCTGACATCGGTTTACAAAACCGCGCTGTTCCGTCCCATGCAATCCGTCCAGACGCAGATCGCCGCCATCGCTGGCGGTGATCTTTCCGAGAGCAATCATGAGGACAGGGTTGCTCCGGAAGTGAAGAAGATGTTCGAGGAACTGGATTTCCTGCGCGAACAGCTTCGCCAGAAGGGCGAAATGGAAAACCAGCAGCGTGCGCTGGCCGAACAACTGCGCACCCTTTCCGAAACCGATGCGCTGACGGGCGTCTTCAACCGCCGCGCACTCGAAAAGGCGGTTCGTTCCATATTGACGGGCGACGAACAATGTCAGTCGCTTGGCGTGATGATTGTCGATATCGACCATTTCAAATCGATCAACGACCGTTACGGCCATGCCATGGGTGACATCGCGCTTCAGAAGACCGCAGGCCTGCTGCGCAGCGCATTGCGCAAGCACGACATTCTCGCCCGATATGGCGGTGAGGAATTCGTCGTCGTGCTGCAGGATGTCAGCCATGCCACGGCGACGGCCACGGCCGACCGCCTTCGCCGCCTGATCGAAGCCCAGACCATCGACGAGCAAAGCGGCCTGTCACTGACGGCAAGTTTCGGCGTGGTCTGGCAGGAAGCGCGTGCGATCAACAGCTGGGACGAGTTGATCGCCATCGCCGACGACCGGCTTTACGAAGCCAAGCGCGCGGGCCGCAACCGGGTCTGGGCAACCTATTTCCCAAAGGTCGCGAACGGTTAAGAAATCGCCGGCGGCGGGTTTTGCTTCGACTAGATCAAATCCAGCGTCATGACCACGGGGCAATGATCGGAAGCCTTGGGGCGATCCCAGCCGGTGCGGGGATAACGTTCGACCTCCTGCCCCGGCGGGAATACCGTCCGGAAAGGTTGCCCATTGCGGATGATCTCGGGGACATGCGTGGCGTTCGTCTCCGCCAGACGCGGGGACAGCCAGATATAGTCGAGCTGGCACAGATGCTGCTCCTGCGGCCCGCGTGAATGGTAAAGCGTCCAGCGATCCATGACATCACGCCGCATCATCGGATTGACCACGAAACCATCGGCCGAAAGGATATCAAGGGCGCTGCGCTCCTCTTTGACGGGCGCGAAGCTGTAGCCGCTGCGCCTGTCGCCGGAAATCGCGACACGCTCCTGATAATCGTTCATATCGCCACAGATCGCGAAATTCTTGTTGCGGGTATTGCCCACACCCCAGCGGTTTTCAATGATACGGCGCACGGCCATGGCCTCCGCCTCGCGGATCGGCATGGTGGCGATGCGGGCGTCGACCGCATCGCGGGCATTGGTCATGGATTTGAAATGCGTGACGTAAAGCGTGAGCGGCTTGCCGCCGATCCTCAGATCGATTTCCAGGCAATCCCGTTTGAAAATCTTGTCGTCGATCTGGTTTGTGGCGGCAAGCGCGGGATTGAAGAGATCGAGATTGCGATAGGTCAGCGCCGCATGGCTCTTGATATCGACCACCTCGATCCTGTCGCCGTCCCGCGTCTCCTCGCGCATGACAACGGCGACATCGATGCCGCGGCTGTCATTGCCCTCGACCAGATATTTCTGCAGGTAGCCATTGCCGACCATGCGATAGAGATAGCCATATTCGAAGGCCTGCAGCGCGGCCATGTTGTCCACTTCCTGCAGGCAGAGAATATCGGCATCCGCATCGGCGATGGCGAGCGCCGAAAGCTGGCGCGTATCGTCTGTGGAAGACACCATCCGCGCGCTTTCCAGCGCCTGATAGGTCGCCTCGTCGCGAATATCGAAAAGCTGGATCGCCCTGTCGCGCCGCGTCTGGTTGCGAAAGCCGGTGAAATCGAAACGAGTGAGGAGATTTTCGATATTGAAGGTGGCAAGCCGAAGCGACATGAATCAATCCTATTGCTACAGCGAAAGCTTAGCCGGTGTCGCGCCGCCTCGCCAGTAGCTAGGGCCACGTCCTTCACCCTCCCTCATTCCTGTGCTCGTCACAGGAATCCAGTCAGCCCAAGGACTTGGGCTGAAAGGACTCTTTTCGCCGCGCAGACGCGCGTCGGCTGGATCCCTGTGACAAGCACAGGGATGAGGGAAGTACACTTATCGCACTAAAGCCGCCATGCCGCGCGAATGGCGACCGGCAGACGGTCCCCGACGTCAACCGCTTCGCGCGAATAGGCTCTGAGCGCCTGCCCGTCCGGCAGGTCGAGACGCAGGGAATAACGCTCGCCCTCATAAAGAACCGAGGTGACGGTGCAGGCGATGCCGTCTGCATCCCGCACCACATCCTGCGGCCGCACGAGAATATCCGCCTTCGGCAATTGCCGGCCGCTTTCCATCGCGACCCGAAGCGCCGTCCCGTCGATATCCCGAGAGGTGCCTTCCGGAACCGGCACGGTGAGGATTGACCCCTGCCCCACCAGCGAGCCGACCAGCCTGCCTTCAGGCCGCGCATAAAGCTCCGCCGGTGGCGCGACCTGCAGCAGCTTGCCCTGCGACATGACGGCGACATCGGTTGCCAGCGCCATGGCTTCGGCCTGATCGTGGGTGACATAGATCATCGTTGCGCCGGAGCGGATATGGAACTCGCGGAATGTCTCCTCCATCTCCTGCCTGAGATGCCGGTCGAGATTGGCGAGCGGCTCGTCGAGCAGCACCACGTCCGGCTCGGTAACGAGGCAGCGGGCAAGCGCCACGCGCTGCCGCTGGCCACCGGACAATTCGGCGGGGCGGCGATCGGCGAAGCTCTCGAGGCGGACGGCGGCCAGCGCCTGACGCACCTTCTCGCGATATTTCTCGCCGGAAATACCGCGCACCTTCAAGGGATAACCGGCATTGTCGGCAACCGACATATGCGGCCACAGCGCATAGGACTGGAACACCATCGCCATGTTGCGCCGCTCCGGCGGCACCATGCTGCCGGCATCGGCCAGCACCCGCTCGCCGAGCAGGATGGAACCATCGGTCGGCTGTTCGAAACCGGCGATCATGCGCAGCACCGTCGTCTTGCCGCAGCCGGAAGGCCCGAGCAGAGCGAGAAAACCACCGTCACGCACCGTCAGCGACACATCGTCCACGGCTGGCTTCGAACCGGCACCGAAACTCTTCGACAGGCGGTTGAGGATCAGTTTCGCCAAGGGACCACTCCTTTCGGCAGATAGCGCCCCAGAATTTCCAGCAGAGCCATGAGGAAAATCACCATGATGACGACAAGCACCGAAAGTGCCGAGGCGAGATCGAAGCTGCCGCTATCATCGAGATTGTAGATGAGCACGCCGAGCGTCTGCGTGCCCGCGGACCACAGCAGCGCCGAGACCGTCAGCTCATTGCAGGCGATCAGGAAAACGAGAATGACCGAAGCCCCCGCTGCGGGCCCGACCAGCGGCAGGATGATATCCTTCAGCCGCCGCCAGAAACCGGCGCCGGAGAGCCTTGCCGCCTCTTCCAGTGACGGATCGAATTGCAGGAAGGCGCTGACCATGGGTTTCAGGCTGACGGCGAAGAAGGAGGAGAAATAGGCGAGCAGAATGATCCAGATCGTGCCGTAAAGCGTGATGCCAAGCAGTGGAATGGGAGCGGCGAAAAGCAGCACGAAGGAGACGGAAATCACCACCCCCGGCAGCGCATAGGGAATATCCACCAGCGCCGAGAGCAGGAACATGAAACGGCTTTTGCCGCGCACGAGGAAATAAGCCGTCAGCACCGTCACCGCCAGGAGACACAAGGATGTCGCCGTCGCCAGAAACAGCGAATTGCGGAACGCCGTACGGGTTACGCTCTGCCGATAGAGCAACTCTTCATAAGCATGCAGCGTCGCCGTCTTGAGGCTGAGCGGCACGCCATAGGCGGGCGCGAGCGAGCTTGCCACCAGCGCCGTCAGCGGCGCCACCAGCATGAAAAACAGCACGAGCCACAGGGCAAGCTCCGCCGCCACCCGCCACAGCCCCAGCCGGAAGGTCGCCGCCTTGCCGGAAAGGCCGATGATGCGATAGTCCCTGCCCTTCATCGCCCGTTCCTGCAGCGCAAGCCCGGCGACGGAGATGATGGCGATCATGGTGGAGAGAATGGCGATATCGCCGAATGTGCTTGTGCCGAAACTGGCAAAACGGCTGTAGATCAGCGTCGGCAGGGTAAAGATCGAGGCGGGGATGCCGAGGATCGCCGGAATGCCGAAATTGCCCACACTGGAGACGAAGGAGATCGCCGCGCCTGCGATCAATCCCGGCGTCGACAGCGGCAGGATGATATCGAACAGTACGCGACGCGGCGACGCGCCGGAGAGCTTCGCAGCCTCGATGCCGTCCTGCGGCAAGGCGAGCAGACCGGCGCGCAGCGACAGATAGACGAGCGGCGCATGCTGCACACCGAGCAGAAGCGCGATGCCCGCAATCGAATAAAGCGGCTGCGGCGACCCCATCGGCGGCGCAAGGCCGAAGGCCTTCAACAGCGTGCTCGAAGGACCGGTCATGCCGATCCACGACAGCGCCGTCACCTGCGGCGGGATCATCATCGGCAGCATGAACAGGAAACTCAGGATCGACTTGCCGCGTATGTCGCAAAGCGTCAGCGAAAGCGCGAAAGCGCCGCCGATCAAAAGCGAAATCAGCATGCCGAAAAACGATGTGGAGAGCGTGTTCAGCGCCGCATCCCACAGGGCCGGATCGGCGAGAAGCCGCCATATGTCACCGTTAAGTGACGAAATGATGCCGGTATAGGCGAGCCGGCCGAGCGGCAGGGCGCTGAGCGCAAAAACAACGCTGACCACAAAAGGAAACAGCCAGCGCGGCTGGCTGCTTCCATAGGCATTGGAACGGGTCATTCCGCTATATCAGCCCTTGGAGCCGAAGATGTCGGAGAAGGTCTTCAGGTCCTGTTCGGAATTCTTCAGCGCATCGGCAGCGTTGAGCGGCAGGACCTTGATCTTTTCGCGGGCCGGGAAACCTTCCGGCATGCCGGCATCGGCGCGAACCGGGATGTAGCCGAGCTTGACGAAGCCCTGCTGGCCCTTTTCGGACAGCACGTAATCGACGAACTTCTTCGCCGCTTCCTCATGCTTGGTGCCCTTGATGATCGCGACCGGCTCGGTGACGGCCGAAACGCCCTCTTCCGGGAAGACGAACTCGACCGGCGCGCCCTTCGCCTTTTCGCGGATCGGCATGTAATCGACGACCACGCCATAAGCCTTTTCGCCCGAAGCGACCGACTTCAGAACCGCACCGTTGCCGCCGCCGGCAATGGCTTCATTGGCCTTCAACTGCTTGTAATAATCCCAACCGAGGCCGTTTGCGGCGGCAAGCGTCTGCGCATGGATCAGCGCTGCACCCGAGGTCAGCGGGCTTGGCATGGTCACCAGACCCTTGGCTTCCGCCTTCGCCAAATCCTTCCAGCTCGTCGGCTTCATCGCGGCAGCCGTGTTGTACATGATGCCGGTGGTGATGAGCTTGGTGGAATAATAGAAGCCGTCCGCATCGTAGAGCGAGGCGTCGATATTCTTGGCTTCCGCAGACTTGTGGGCGAGGAGCTGACCGGCCTGCTTCATGCGTTCCAGCGTCACGGTATCGGCGATCAAAAGCACGTCGGCAACCGGATTGCCGGCATTGATCTCAGCCATCAGCTTGGCCATGATCTTCGGCGTTCCGTCACGTACCCATTCAACCTCGAGACCGGGATTGGCGGCCTTGAAACCGTCAACGGTCGCCTGTGCGTCCTCGTTGGGCTGGCTGGTGTAAAGCACCAGATCGGCGGCATTGGCGGCGGTGGCGATGAAGCCGAGCGACACGATGGCGGTGAAAGCGGAGAGCAGCGTTTTCATGGGTCCAGTCCCTGTTGTTTGGTGGGACCGCTAAAACATGATTGCATAACATGTATGTGACAGGCAGGATTTTTGGGGTGGATCTGTTGGGGCAAGCGGGATTGAGGGGAACAGTACCCCTTGGCGCTTGCGGCTCACCCCCTCTGCCCTGCCGGGCATCTCCCCCTCAAGGGGGAGATTGGCAAGAGGCGCTACCGCCACTTCATTCGCAAACGTTGAGATGGGGGAGACCTTTCCACAGGTCGATCTCCCCCTTGAGGGGGAGATGTCCGGCAGGACAGAGGGGGTGAAGCCACAAACTCCGTCGCTGCCGAGAACCGCCGCCCTCAAATCGCCGCGATCGCCTCGCCCGTTTCCGCCTGCGCCGTCGCAATCAATCGGCCAAGCCGCTTCATGCCTTCCTCGATCATCGCCTCGTTGGCGCAGGAGAAGCTGATGCGCAGCGTATTCGTGCCGGAGCCATCCGCGAAGAAAGCGCGGCCGGGAACGAAGGCAACCTTTTCCGTGGCGATGGATTTCGCCAGCAGTGCCGCGCCATCCATACCCTCAGGCAACGTCACCCAGATGAACATGCCACCTTCCGGCTTGGTCCAGCGCGTGCCCTTCGGCATGTATCTGTCGAGCGCGGCCAGCATCGCATCGCGCCGCGCGCTATAGGCTGCCTTGATCTTGGCGACCTGTTTGTCGAAGCCGCGCGAGGCGACACGTTCGATGGCGATCTGGTTGATGGTCGAGGAATGCAGGTCGGCTGCCTGCTTCATCAGCACCAGCTTGCGGATAACCGGCGCGGAGGCAACGATGTAACCGACACGAAGGCCAGGTGCGAGCGTCTTCGAAAAGCTGCCGCAATAGATGGTGCGGGTGTTCTCGATGCCGCCCGAGCGGGCGATGTCGAGCGCCATGATCGGCGGAACAGCCTCGCCATCGTAACGCAGCGACTGGTAAGCGGCGTCTTCGATGACGGCTATATCCAGCTCGTCGGCCAGTGCCAGAACCTTTTCGCGGCCGGCCAGATCGACGGTTTCGCCGGTCGGGTTGGAGAAATCGGCGGAGAGATAAGCGAACTTCACCGCGCCACCGAGCTTGGCGGCATTCTCACGATAGGTCTCGGGCGTGCGGTTACCGCCGGGGTTCAGCTGGTCGTAATTCGGCTCATAGGCGTTGAAGGCGGAAAGCGCGCCGAGATAGGTCGGCCAGGTCACCAGCGCCGTATCCTTCGGCGACAGGAACAGCTTGCCGAGATAATCGAGGCCCTGCTGCGAACCGGAAACGATGAAGACGTTGTCGGCGGTGCAGTCGATGCCGATCTCGGCCATTTCGCCGGCCAGCCATTCGCGCAGCGGCTTGTAACCCTCACTGACAGAATATTGCAGCGCCGAGTTTACCTGCGAACCCGAAAAAATTTCCGCATAAGCCTGCTGGAACTCCTCTGCGGGGAAAAGAGCCGGGTCCGGAATACCGCCGGCAAAGGAGATGATATCGGGCTGTTCGAGCAGCTTCAGCAACTCACGGATTTCGGACGCTTTCATGCGCGAAGAGCGCGTGGCGAAAATTTGTTCCCAATTAAGCATGGGTACGTTTCCTCTTGTGTCGTTTTTATGCGTGCATCTTTACAGAAATGTCGATACGTCAGCAATACTGACTTATCAGTTTTTCGAATTATTTCTGCCTCCCTGCACATTGCCCGCAACCGACCTGCCTTGAGGCCCGATTTTGCGGACAAAGCCAAATACACCCTTGCGCAAAGCTTCACAATCACACCTTTGCGATTGACGCGGCATGGTTTTCCGGCTGGATTGCGCGCGCGCCGCAACACGGCGAAAGCATCATGGGAGTTTGACGACATGCTGAAAAACATCGACCCGGCGCTGAATGCCGATGTTCTGCACGCGCTGCGCGCCATGGGGCATGGCGATACGCTGGTGATCTCCGACACCAACTTCCCTTCCGATTCGGTTGCCCGCCACACGACCGTCGGCAAGGTACTGCATATCGACAACGTCTCCGCAGCCCGCGCCATGAAGGCGATCCTCTCCGTCCTGCCGCTCGATACACCGCTGCAGCCTTCCGTCGGCCGCATGGAAGTGATGGGCGCACCGGATCAGCTGGAGCCGGTACAGGTGGAAGTGCAGAAGGAAATCGACGCGGCGGAAGGAAAATCCGCTCCCATGTATGGCATCGAGCGCTTCGCCTTCTACGAACAGGCGAAAAAAGCCTATTGCGTCATCACCACGGGCGAGACACGATTTTATGGCTGCTTCCTTCTGACGAAGGGCGTCATCCCGCCGGCCACATAAGGCCAAAAACGGGAAAATTGCGCTGGCCGCCGGCCTTCATGACAATTTCAAGTTGTTATGACAAAAACTTCCACTAGGCTTGAAAATCCAACCGGAGGTGTGCGGATCATGACCCAATATGTCCTGGCGTTCTGGAATGTCGAAAACCTGTTTGCGCCGGAGGGTTATCCGGCGCGCGAGCCGTGGATTGCCGAGCGGCTGAAGAACGATCTGAAAGGCTGGACCGAGGACCTGTTCAAAACCAAGGTCAAACAGCTCGGTCTGATCATAAGCCAGATCGGCGGCGCGGGGCCGGATCTGCTCGGTGTGTGCGAAGTCGAGAACCGTTTCGTTCTGGAGACGCTGGCGGAACATCTGAACGACCTCATGCCCGCGCGCGCCTATCGGGTCGTGCATGCCGATTCCAGCAAGGACCAGCGCGGCATCGATACCGCCTTCATCTATGACAGCAAAAAGCTGCTGATCAACGAAAACGAGATTTTCAGCCATTTCGTGATGCGCCGCACCGGCACGCGCGACATTACCCAATGCACCTTCATCACCAAAGGCGGTCGCCAGCTTATCGCGCTCTCCAATCACTGGCCGTCGCGCTCTGGCGGCGCGGTGGAAAGCGCCGGTTTTCGCATGACGGCCGGTGAAACGCTGGGCTATTGGCATCAGCGAATTCGCGAAGAGAAAGGCAACGACATCGCCGTCATCGCCTTCGGCGACTTCAACGACGATCCTTCCGATGCATCGCTGCGCTACCACGCCAACTCCACCCGCGAGCGCGACGATGTCGAAAATTCGCAATCGGCGATGTTCTACAATCTCACCTGGAATTACCTGCGCCAGCCGGTGGTCGATTCCGTCGGCACGGCAAGAACGATCTACGGCACGCTCTATTTCAACGGAGACGCCAATATCTTCGATCAGATCCTCGTTTCCCGATCGCTTCTGACCGGTAGCAGCGGTTTCAAGGCGCGTGAGGAGACGGCAAAAATCGAAGCGATTGCCGCCATGGTCAGCCACAGCAAGAATGAGGGACCGATCCGCTTCGGCCTGTCGAAAGGTGATGCGGTCAAAAACGTAAATCTCGGTGGTTTTTCCGATCACTTCCCCGTTTCCGTTGTCATCGAGGAAGACGACGCCATCGTGTGACGGCACATCGAAAACAAAAAGGCCGGAGCTTTCGCTCCGGCCTTCCTGTTCTCTACCAGTCAATGAAGCTTAGTTGACAGCCTTGTCGACCAGCTTGTTCTTGCCGATCCAGGGCATCATGCCGCGCAGCTTGGCGCCGACTTCTTCGATCTGGTGGGCGTCGTTGTTGCGACGGATACCCTTGAAGCGGGCAGCGCCGGCCTTCCATTCCTGCATCCACTCGGAGGTGAACTTGCCGGTCTGGATGTCGTGCAGGACGCGCTTCATTTCAGCCTTGGTGTCGGCGGTGATGATGCGCGGACCGGTGACGTATTCGCCCCACTCGGCCGTGTTGGAGATCGAGTAGTTCATGTTGGCGATGCCGCCTTCATAGATCAGGTCGACGATCAGCTTCACTTCGTGCAGGCACTCGAAATAGGCCATTTCCGGTGCGTAACCGGCTTCAACCAGGGTTTCGAAACCGGCGCGGATGAGCTCGACGAGACCACCGCAGAGAACGACCTGTTCGCCGAAGAGGTCGGTTTCGCACTCTTCCTTGAAGTTGGTTTCGATGATGCCCGAACGGCCGCCGCCAACGCCGCAGGCGTAGGAGAGAGCGAGTTCAAGCGCGTTGCCCGAAGCGTTCTGGTGAACGGCAACGAGGCAGGGAACGCCGCCGCCCTTCTGGTATTCGCCACGAACCGTGTGGCCGGGGCCCTTCGGTGCGATCATGACGACGTCGAGCGATGCCTTCGGCTCGATGAGGCCGAAGTGAACGTTGAGGCCGTGTGCGAAAGCGATAGCAGCGCCATCACGGATGTTGCCGGCGATGTCGGCCTTGTAGATGTCGGCCTGAAGTTCGTCCGGCGTCGCCATCATCAGGAGGTCGCCCCACTTGGCGGCTTCGGCAACCGTCATAACCTTGAAGCCGTCGGCTTCTGCCTTCTTGACGGTCGGCGAACCGGCCTTCAGGGCGATGACGACGTTCTTGGCGCCGGAATCCTTAAGGTTCAACGCATGGGCGCGGCCCTGGGAGCCGTAACCAACGATGACGACATTCTTCGCCTTGATGAGATTGAGATCGGCATCACGATCATAATAAACGCGCATTTTATGGTCCTTCCCTAATGCTTGTCTCTCAGTTGTCTGAACCGGAATCTCAGGCGGGTTTGCCGCTGAGTTCCGAATGTACCTTTTCCGTGCCGTAGAGCGTCAGAAAGGCGACGACCGCCTTCTTTGCCCGGGCGGAAAAATCCTTGTCCGGCGCCTCGCCCAGCAGCATGCGCACATGCAGATCCGAAACGATGAGACCGTAAAAACTGCGATACGCCTCTTCAGCGTCATCGAAACGCAGGTAGCCGGAACGGCGACCCGCCTCGATCAGTCCACGGGCGCGGCGGTCGATCTGGCGACGGCCGCGTTCTAGTAAAAGATCGCCGAGCTTCGAGCCGTCACGGCTCGCCTGCCCTATCGCCAGACGGTTAAGCGCCAGTGACACGTCACCCGCCAGCACATCCAGCAGATCATGCGCGAAAACCTCGAGATGATCGGCAAGCTGCGGCGCGGAAACGCGGTCGCCCGCCTTTTCGAAGGTGCGGACCTTGCTCTGCTGAAAGGTGATCATTGCCGCCAGCAGGCCGTCCCGGTCACCGAACCACTTATAGAGGCTTTCCTTGGAACAGTTTGCAGCGCGCGCCAGCCCGGATGTAGTGAGCGCTTTCTCGCCGCCCTCGACCAATAGACGCAATGCCTGATCCAGAACGGCGTTCTGGCGCGGCGAAAATTCCTGCGCTGTGATCGGGTCGGAAGCCAAGTCTTTTCCACTCCAGGGGCTCGATTAATGTACCGTACGGTACGGTTCGAGCGCCATTTAAGCGGAGGCAGCTTCCCGGTCAAGCGGATTCTTCAGAGGAGGACGAGAATTGACGCGCTGCACCATGAAGCGCGGCAGACGCCAGCATTCAGTTCTCGATATCGTACCGGCTTCTCGCCTCGCGTATCGCATCGTGATTGTCGAGCGCCCACTGAATGACGACTTTAAGCGGCGCGTAGAGCGACGCCCCGAGCGGAGTAATGCTGTATTCCACGCTCGGCGGCTTCGTCGGAAAGACCTGCCGGTGAATATAACCTTCGCGCTGCAAATCACGCAGCGTCTGGGTCAGCATGCGCTGGGAAATATCCGGCACCATGCGCCGCAGTTCGCCGAAACGGTAGGGCTTCGATGCTATCGCCCCTAACAGCAAAGTGGACCATTTGCCGCCGATCTGGTTCATGACATCCCGCACGGGGCAATCGGCAAGACTGGTGGCGGAAAACACCAGCCCAAAGGCCTCGTCCAGCCTGTTTTCCTGCCTTGTGGGCCCGGCAACGTTCATAAGCATGGTTCCCTTTTGGTAACGATCCGCACAGAACCTGCCTTCTTTACAGCGTTTCGGCAATTCCTATTTTAGTGCTGCTCTCTTTTTGAGACCACCGAAAGGATAGAAATCATGAGCAGAATTCTGGTGACCGGCGCCGCCGGACAGCTTGGACAGGCCGTCATTCGCCACCTCCTGGAAACCCACCATGTCCCCGCCGCCAGTATCGTCGCCGCCACCCGCGACATATCCCGGCTCTCCGCCCTTGCTGCAAAGGGCATCGAAGTAAGACGGGCGGATTTCGACGACCCGGCTTCGCTTGACGCGGCCTTTTCCGGCATCGACACGCTGCTGGTCATCTCCACCGACGCGCTCATGGTCCCCGGCCTTCGCCTCAGACAACATCAAACGGCGGTGGAGGCCGCCGCAAAAGCCGGCATCCGGCATATCGCCTATACGTCGATGCCAAGCCCCGACAAATCTCTCGTCAGCTTCGCACCCGATCATCTGGGAACGGAAACAACGATCAAGGCAAGCGGCCTGCCCTACACCATTCTTCGCAATGCCTGGTATTTCGACAACCACCTGCACGGCATGCCGCAAAATCTGAAAAACGGCCAATGGTTCACCGCGCGGGGCAACGGCAGGGTCGCAGATATTTCCCGTGAAGACTGCGCCCATGCCGCTGCCGCCGCCCTGCTGAAACCGGCGGAAAACCGGACCTATACGCTAACCGGAACTGAAACATCGACAGCCGACGGGCTGGCTTCCCTGATAAGCGAGGCGACGGGCAAGCCGCTTGCCGTGGTGCAGGTCACGCCCGAACAGCTCAAGCAGGCAATAGCGGCAACGGGATTGCCGGAAATCATTGCCGGCATGATTGCCTCCGCCGACGCCAATATCGCCGCCGGAAACTTCGACATCGTGACCCGAGACTTCGAAACGCTGACGGGCGCGACGCCGCAATCCGCAGCGGATTTCTTCAGCGCGCATAGATCCGCGCTGCTCGGCTGAAATGCCGGCCCGTTCCGTCCCCTCCGGGAAGGAACGGGCCTTAAAACAACGACCTATGCTCAAGCCCGAAGGGTCGAGGGCGAAACAGCCTGTTCCGCCGCGATAATCTCACGCGAAGCATCGATATCCCGCGACGGCGACAACCCGTAGAAACGGCTATATTCGCGGCTGAACTGCGACGGGCTCTGATAACCGACGCGGTGGCCGGCAGTGCCCGCATCCAGCCGCTCCAGCAGCATCAGCCGCCGCGCCTCATGCAGGCGCAGCTGCTTCTGGTACTGAACCGGCGTCATGGCCGTGATCGTCTTGAAGTGGTGGTGGAAGGACGAGACGCTCATGCCGATATGATCGGCGAGATCCTCGATGCGCAACTGGCGTGCGAAATTCTCGCGCAGCCAGGCGATGGCGCGGGCGATGCGGTTGCCATGGCTGCCGGCCGCGATGATGTTCATAAGCTGCCCGCCCGCCGGTCCGGTCAGAATGCGGTAGAGGATTTCCTGTTCGATCAGCGGCGCCATGGCCGCGATGTCCGCCGGACGGTCGAGCAGGCGCAACAGGCGGATAGCCGCATCGAGAAGTTCCGGCGTGGCGGTATTGACGACGATGCCGCGCTGCGCATTCGCCGGCTCGGCAGGCGGATCGATAGGTACACGCCGCATGAGATCGAGCAGCTTCTCGCTGTCGATAGCAAGCGCAATGCAGAAATGCGGCACCTCCCTGCTCGCCTCCACCACGCGCCATGCAACCGGCAGATCGAGCGAGGTCAGGAGATAATCCCCCGCGCCATAATTGATGGTGTCCGTTCCCAATTGAACGCTTTTCGAGCCCTGGATCACCAGGGCGAGACAGGGGCGATAGCTGCCGTGGCAAGGCGCACTCGGCGTCGTACGCCTGCTGATGCCGAGGGAGTCGATTGCCGTCTGCACCTCGCCGTCCTGGGTAGCATGCCGCGCGGCAATGGAGGCAATCTCCTGATAGACATTGAACGGCAAGGACATAGGGGAAATCCCTTAACTGAAGGAAGAGGTGCGTCTGCTGCCTTTTATCTAGAAAGCCGCGCGGCCCGCGCAAAGAGTGCGCCACCATATTTTTGCAGGATCGTGCAAAAAGCTCGGAGGATCGCTCTAACGCTGCCTCGCGCTTCCATCGCATATTCCGTCGTCCCCAACCCCCGAAAGGATATTCAGATGGCTATTGCTAGAGGTTACGCTGCGACCGACGCGTCCAAGCCGCTTACCCCGTTCACCTTCGAACGCCGCGAGCCGAACGATGACGACGTCGTCATCGACATCAAATATGCCGGCATCTGCCACTCGGACATCCACACCGTCCGTAACGAATGGAAGAACGCCGTCTACCCGATCGTTCCCGGCCATGAAATCGCCGGCGTCGTGAAAGCCGTCGGTTCCAAGGTCACGAAGTTCAAGGTCGGCGACCATGTCGGCGTCGGCTGCTTCGTCGATTCCTGCGTCGGCTGCGCCGCCCGCGATCTCGACAACGAGCATTACATGCCCGGCCTCGTCCAGACCTATAACGACGTCGATCCCTTCACGAAGACCGCGACCCATGGCGGTTATTCCGACTCGATCGTCGTCAAGGAAGGTTACGTCCTGTCGATCCCGGACAACCTGCCGCTCGACGCTTCCGCACCGCTTCTCTGCGCCGGCATTACACTTTATTCGCCGCTGCGCCGCTGGAATGCCGGTCCCGGCCAGAAGGTCGCGATCGTCGGTATGGGCGGCCTTGGCCATATGGGCGTCAAGCTCGGTGCGGCCATGGGTGCGGATATCACCGTGCTTTCCCAGACGCTGTCGAAGAAGGAAGACGGCCTGAAGCTCGGCGCGAAGGAATATTACGCCACCAGCGACGCCTCGACCTTCGAGAAGCTGGCCGGCACCTTCGACCTGATCATCTGCACGGCCGGCGTCGCCATCGACTGGAATGCCTATCTCGGCCTCCTGAAGCCCAAGGGCAGCATGGTCGTCGTCGGTGCGCCGGAACATCCGATCCCGGTCCACGCCTTCGCGCTGATCTTCGGTGCGAAGAACCTGTCCGGCTCGATGATCGGTTCGATCAAGGAAACCCAGGAAATGCTGGATTTCTGCGGCGAGCACAACATCGTCTCGGAGATCGAGACGATCAATATCCAGGACGTCAACGAAGCCTATGAGCGCGTGCTGAAGAGCGATGTGCGGTATCGCTTCGTCATCGACATGGCATCGCTCGACGCGTGAGCCTTGGATTGGGCAAACCCGCCCCATCCACACTCCGTCACCCCGGACTAGATCCGGGGTCCAGCCAGCCCAAGTCCTTGGGCTGAAAACTCTTCTCGCCGCGCAGACGCGCGGCGGCTGGATGCCGGATCAAGTCCGGCATGACGGAGGAGTAGTCTGGCGCAGCTGTCATAACACAAGGGCGGGAAGCCATGCTTCCCGCCCCTATCATTTGCCCGCCTGACCCTCAGGCCTCATCCTTCAGCGTCTCTTTCTGAGTAATCAGCCGCGCACTGTGCTGGCCGCTCAGGTAAATCCACAGCCAGCTCCAAGCCACGGCAAGCCGTGACCGGGTTCCGATCAGGAAGTAGATGTGGGCAAGCCCCCATATCCACCACGCCAGCACACCCTTGAGCTTGAACCGGCCGAAATCGATCACCGCCGCGCGTTTGCCGATGGTCGCCAGATTGCCCTGATGGCTGTAGCGGAACGGCGGCGGTGACGGCTGGCCGGCCAGCCGCGCCTTGATGACCTTCGCAACATAGGCGCCCTGCTGCTTTGCCGCAGGCGCAATGCCCGGCACCGGCTTGCCGTTTTCCTGATTGACGGCGGCCGTATCGCCGATAACGAAGATATTCGGGTCGTCTTCCAGATGAAGATGCGGCCCGACAACAGCGCGTCCCGCCCGGTCGGCGGCGGCGTTGAGCCATTTTGCGGCGGGCGACGCCTGCACGCCGGCGGCCCAGACCACGGTGCGGCAGGGGTAATAGGTCTCGCCCACCGTCACGCCCTCATCGCTGCAGGCTGTCACCGGCGTGCCGAGCAGAACCTCGACGCCAAGTTTTTCGAGCGCTTCCTTCGCATAGGCAGAAAGGTCTTCCGTGAAGACCGGGAGAACGCGAGGGCCAGCCTCGACGAGCAGCACCCGGGTCTTTCTGGTATCCACATTGCGGAATTCCGCCGGCAGCGCCTTGTGCGCCAGCTCCGCGATCATGCCTGCCATTTCCACGCCCGTCGGGCCTGCGCCGATGATGACGAAAGTCAGCAGCGCCTGCCGTTCCTCTTCGCTGGTGGCGAGTTCGGCCCGCTCGAAAGCCAGAAGCAGGCGGCGGCGGATTGTCGTCGCATCTTCAAGCGTCTTGAGACCGGGGGCGGAGCGCTCCCACTCGTCGCGGCCGAAATAGGCGTGGCGGGCGCCGGTGGCCAGCACCAGCGTATCGAAACCGATGACCTGACCCGAATTCAGATGCACGGTCCGCGCCGCACGGTCCACGCCGGTCACTTCTGCAAGCAGGGTCGTGACTTCCTTGCGGTCGCGATAGAGATGGCGGATCGGCCAGGCGATTTCGGATGTCGCCAGAGCCGTCGTCGCAACCTGATAAAGCAATGGCTGGAACAGGTGGTGATTGCGACGATCAATCAGTGTGATGCGGACAGGGGCCCCCTCCAGCCCGTGTACCAGTTGCAAACCGCCGAAGCCTCCACCCACGACGACAACGTGATGTTCTTGCATATGTCTTCTGCCTTCAAAAGCTCGCGCACGGAGCATGCGCGGCCAAAGCATAGGCGAAAAAATTGACTTTGGTTATGAAATAGGCTGACCGCAGGCGTGACAAAAACGCCGGACTGTTTCAGCCATGCCATATTCAAGCGCATCCGCCGTCAGCGCGTGACCGATGGAAACCTCAGCCAGATAAGGGATACGTTTCATCAGCCTGGGCAGGTTTGCGACAGTGAGATCATGGCCGGCATTGACGGCAAGTCCGAGCGCTCTTGCATGATCCGCCGTCTGCCCGAGCTTTTCGAGAAGCGCCTCACCCTTTTGCGGATCGTCAAAACAGCCGCCATAGGGGCCGGTGTAAAGTTCGATGCGCGCCGCACCCGTCTCGGCGGCCAGTTCCATCGGCTCGCGTTCGCCATCGCCATCGGCAAAAAGCGAGACGCGCATGCCGCCGGCCTTCAGGCGTCCCACCACGTCTTTCAGGAAAACGGCGTGCTTGCGGACATCCCAGCCATGGTCGGACGTCGCCTGCGACGGGTCGTCAGGCACCAGCGTTACCTGCTCCGGCTGGGTCTTCTCGCAAAGCACGAGGAAATCCTCGCTCGGATAACCTTCGATATTGAATTCCGCGCCGGGAAAACTGTCGTCGATCAGGGCGCGCAGCGCCGGCAGATCGGAAAAGCGGATATGGCGCTGATCTGGCCGCGGGTGTACAGTCAGCCCGCTTGCCCCCGCCGCCAGTGCAATATGCCCGAAATGCGCGACATCCGGCCATGGAAGATCGCGGCGGTTGCGTAACATGGCAATTGCGTTCAGATTGACAGAAAGTTTTGCGGGCATGGCATCGTGGCTCCGGTTCGGAATTGACATCCTGTTTCACGCAGGTTGAGGCCAATCGCAAGGAGGCCGGCAAATTTTTTATTATTGCGGGAACGAAAACAGGCAATACACGTTACGGTTCTGATGTAGCGTTTGGCATGAGGTCTTGATCGGAAAACATGTCCGTCTTGGGGGAACAAGCAACGGACACCTTTAAAAAGGCAGGCACACTGTCAAAGAGCGCGAAGGGGGAGACAATGCAGGATGGCCGGATGCCGTTCGAAAGTCACGGCGACGAGGACAAACCCAATCTAAGGATCAGCAGCTTTCTACCGGATATAAGCCTGCCCTCCTCCCTGCCCGCGGAACCCGTGCCCATCGCCGACATGGCCAATATCTTCGGGGTGACCCACCGGACGCTGCATTTTTACGAAGAAAAGGCGCTGCTGACCTCGAAGCGCATCGGCCAGATGCGGGTCTACACCCACCGCAACGTCCAGCGCATGGCCGTCATCAACGTCTGCCGCGAAGTGGGCATTTCCGTCGCCGCCATTACCGAGATCATGGAAAAATTCGTCCGTTCGCTCTCGCAAAGCGAGGCGGACGATATATTCCACGCCGCGCTGCGGCAGCGGAAGCGGGAATTGACGGCCGAGCTTTCCACCCTTCAGCGCCAGGCCCAGCAGATCGAGGAACTGCTGGTCACTGACACCGATGCGGACGGCATGGATGGCGCGGAACGGGGCCCGGCAAAGGACATCGCCCTCACCGACACCGAACGCAAATGCCTGGAACTGATGGCGGAGGGTTATGCGCCGGTGCGGCTCGCCCGCGCCCTTGGTCTTTCGGGCAGCGACCTTAATGTTCTCGAGGCGAAGATCATCGGCAAGTTCAATGCCAGCAACCGCTTTCAGGCGGTCGCCAAGGCGGTTCTGCTCGGCGTCATCCGCGCATAGTCACGATCAACGAACGATGGTCAGTGTCTCCGCCGCGCGGGTAATGGCGGTGTAAAGCCACCTCTCGCGCGAGTCCCGGAAAGCATAGCTCTCGTCGAAAAGAACCACGTTGTTCCACTGCGAACCCTGCGCCTTGTGCACGGTCAGCGCATAGCCGAAATCGAATTCGTCATAACGCTTGCGCGTGGACCACGGAATTTCCGTCTCCACATCCTCGAAGGCCGCCTTCAGCAATTTGATCTTGGCCGCGCCGCGATCCATATCGTCGTCTTCAGGCCGGATCATCAGGTTGATGCCGGGCTTCACCGTCTCGCGCGATGAACTCATCACCTGCCAGAGCGAACCGTTGAGCAGCCCCTTGGCCGGATCGTTCCGGAGGCAGACCAGCTTGTCACCGGATTGCGGGTAATCGGCGGTAAAACCCTTCAGCTCGCGAAGCCGCTGATTGTAGCGGCGGCGGGTGCGGTTGGTGCCGACGAGCACTTGATCGGCCTCGAGCACGAGCGACTGCGTCACTTCGGACTTGGAAATCACCTGCGCGGTCCCGTAATCGCCGCGCATGATCTCCCGGCCCTCCCGCACGTCCATGGCGAGATGGATGATGGGATTGTCCTTGGCCTGGCGATGGATTTCCGACAGCAGATAGTCCGGCTCCTGCTCGGTGAAGAAACCGCCGCCCGAAACCGGCGGCAGCTGGCCGGGATCGCCGAGCACGAGGATCGGCGTGCCGAAGCTCATCAGGTCCCTGCCGAGCTGCTCGTCCACCATCGAACATTCATCGATGATGATGAGCGCCGCCTTGGCGAGCGGGCTCTGGCGGTTGATGGAGAACATCGGCGCGATCGAAGTCTTGCCGGTTTCCTCGTCTTCCACCGTTTCTTCGCCGCGCGGGCGATAGATCAGCGAATGGATGGTGCGGGCATTGGTGGCCCCGCGTGAGCGCAGCACCTGCGCCGCCTTGCCGGTGAAGGCCGCAAACAGCACCTCGCCATCGACATTTTCCGCGAAATGCTTGGCAAGCGTCGTCTTGCCGGTTCCGGCATAACCGAACAGCCGGAAAACCGGCGTCCGGCCTTCCTTAAGCCAGCGGGAAACAGCCTTCAGCGCTTCGTCCTGTTGCGGTGAAAATAACATGCGCCCTCATCGCAGGATTCGAGCGTCATGCGCAACAGAAAAAGAACGAAAGATGAATCATCTCGCCAATATGAAGGCTCAATTGACCGCCTGTCGCTCGACAAGTTGCGCCAATTGCTCCGCAACCGTGTTCCAGCCGTCGAAGAAGCCCATCTCCGCGTGCCTGTCGCGATCCTCAAGATTGTTGTGCATGGCATAGGCCACATATTCCATGCCGTCGGGGTGATCGCGAAATGTCATCACGGCGGTGAGGAACGGCTGGGCGGAGGGGCGAAAACCCGCCGTCAGCGCGTCGGTAAAAACCAGACGCTGCTCATGATCCACCGCCAGAAAACATCCTTTGACATGCGGACCGAAGGCCGTGCCGTCCTCGCTATAGCGCGTTTCGAAGGCGCCGCCGGGATGGAGCTCCATGCGGTCGACCCGGCATTGGCCGGGATGCGGCACCCACCATTGTTCGAGGCTGGCCTTGTCCGTCCAGGCATTCCAGACGAGCCGGCGCGGCGCCCTGATGATGCGTGAAATCTTCAGATCGAGATCGGGATTGAAAGTCTCGGTCATTGGTCATTCTCCCCTTTGCTGGACATCCTGTCCTGTTGCGCCATGACGAATTGTTCGAGCCGGTCCGTGCGGCCTTCCCAGATGGCGCGTTGTTGCGACAACCAGCCATCGAGCATGGAGAACCTCTGCTTCTCCAGGGAACAGAACCGGACACGCCCCTGCTTGCGCGTCACGATCAGCCCCGCCTCTTCCAGCTGGCGGATATGTTTCATGAAGGATGGCAGGGCCATGTCGAAGGGCTCGGCCAGCGTTCCGATGCTCGCCTCCCCGCCGCCCAGCCTCAGGATCACCGCCCTGCGGGTCGGATCGGCAAGAGACTGGAAGATATCGTCGAGCGCGGCTGAATAGTTTTCCATAAGGCTAACTATCACGTCGAAATAGTTAGCTCAATGGATAAGTTTAAAAATCGCGAAAATTCTTTGCCGCAGGGAATAATCCGTCGGGTTGCGGTGTCTCTTGATGTGCTGGCGGCAGAGGCCGCCCGAACCAAGGAGGATATGTCCATGAAGATCCGCTTTATCGTTCCCGCCCTCGTTCTGGCTTTTGCCGGAACGGCCTACGCCGCCCCTATGGTCGAAACCGTCAAGACCGCCAAGGGCGATGTGCTGGCGGGCGAAAAAGGCATGACGCTCTACACTTTCAAGAACGACAAGAAGGGCGTATCCAATTGTTATGACAAATGCGCGGTGAACTGGCCGCCGTTTTTCGCAGCCGCCAGCGACAAGGCCGAGGGCGCCTATTCCCTCGTGAAGCGCAAGGATGGCAAGATGCAGTGGGCAAAGGATGGCATGCCGCTTTATTACTGGGTCAAGGATACCAAGAAGGGCGATGCCACCGGTGATGGTGTGAACGGTGTATGGGATGCCGCAAAACCCTGATGGCATGAAGGACGAAAAGCGGGGGAACCATTCCCCCGCAGCCGGCAGCTTCGAAACCGAAATGCTGGCGCTGATGCCCATGCTGCGCCGTTATTCCCGCAGCCTTTCCCGTTCAGATGCCGATGGCGAGGACCTCTTGCAGGACTGCGTGGAAAAGGCGCTGGCCAATAAAAGGCAATGGCGCGGAACGGGTTTGAAATCATGGGCTTACACGATAATGACGAATCTTTATCGTAACCGCCACCGCGCCGAGAAACGCCACCCGTCCGAGAGCCTGGACGGCCATGAGAGCATCGCCGGCGCGGAGACGCTCTCCGACACGCTGGAGAACGACCGGCTGCACGGCGCACTCGCCCTTCTTTCGCCGGACATGCGCGCCGTGCTGATGCTGGTGACGGTGGAAGGCTACAGCTATCAGGAGGCGGCCGAGACATTGTCCATCCCGCTCGGCACCGTCATGTCCAGACTGTCCCGCGCCCGCGAAACCCTTCGCCAGCATCTGGCGGCGGATAATATCATTCCCCTGCGGAGACCAAGATGAAACGGCTAGAGGCCATAACCGAAGACGATCTGCACGCCTATGTCGACGGACTTCTTTCCGACGATGACCGCGCGGCTGTCGAGGCCTGGCTGGCGGAAAGGCCGGAAGAGCAGGCCCGCGTGGAGGAATGGAGAAAACAGGCCGATATTCTGCGCAATGCCTTCGCCTCCTATGCCGCCGCACATCCGCATGATGCATCGATGCTCAGCCCGCAAAAGAAGGACCGCGCATGGCGGGCAAAACCGGTTCTCCTGCAAACAGCGGCGGCCCTTTTGATCTTCGTGGCGGGTGCTGCGGCGGGCAGGCTTCTGCCGCCGTCTTTTTCCACACCGCAGGACGTGACGCTGGCGTCGCTGACGACGGATATTCCGGCGCAGGCGAAATCCGCCTATCTCATCTATGCGAGCGAGGTGCGCCATCCCGTCGAAGTCGGCGCGGGAGAACAACAGCATCTCGCCACATGGCTCGGCAAGCGGCTCGGTTACCCCTTTACAATACCCGATCTCTCGAAGATCGGATATGACCTCGTCGGCGGGCGTCTTATCCCCGTCAGCGGCAAACCGGGCGCGATGCTGATGTATCAGGACAAGACCGGCCGTCGGGTGACGGTGCTGATCGGCCACAACGAGGAAAACCGCACCACCAGCTTCCGCATGGCCAGCGCCGACGGCATCGAGACCTTCTACTGGATCGACAATGAACTGGGTTACGCCGTGTCCGCCGAGCTGACGCGCGACGAGGTGCAGGCAATCGCCGAGGAATGTTACCGGCAGTTCCCGACGTGAAGATCGTTATTTCAACATCGGCCAGAGGCTGATGACGAGAAGCACGGCCATGGTGATATTGAACCATTTGAGCCGGACCGGCACCGCCAGCCATTCCCGCAATGCCGAGCCGAAACCGGCCCAGGTGGAAACGCTGGGAAGATTGACCGCGGCGAAGGCCACGCCGACGACAAGCACGGTGAGGAAATATTGCCGCTCATCCGTATAGGTCGCCATTGCCGTCACCGCCATCACCCACGCCTTGGGATTGACCCACTGAAAGGCGGCTGCGGCAAGGAAACTCATCGGCTCCGATGCGGCCGAACCCTCGCTCAGGCTGCGGGAGGTACCGATCTTCCACGCGATCCAGACGAGATAGAGCCCGCCTGCGAATTTCAGCCCGGTGTAAAGCACGGGCACCGAATGCAACAACGCGCCGAGACCGAAGCCGACCCCAATCAGCAGCGACAGGAACCCCGCCCCGATGCCCAGCATATGCGGGATGGTGCGGCGGAAACCGAAATTCACGCCGGAGGCAAAAAGCATCATATTGTTCGGGCCGGGCGTGATGGATGTGGTGAAGGCAAACAGCACCAGCGCGACAAGAGTTTCGACAGTCATGATTTCTCCTTGAGCCGAAATCCTATCCGCCGGGCCAACATCAGGCCACCCCGCCGGATCGATGGCCGAGGTCAATTTTTTTGATGGATCGATCCTCTCCATGCCGGCTTTGAGAAGTCGGAACAAAGTTCTATTGTCCGATTACCAACCGCTGGAGCGAACCCATGTATGACGATATTCCTTCCGTCACCCTGCCCTCCGGAAAAGAGGTTCCGGCCCTTGGCCTCGGCACCTGGAACATGGGGGAGACGAGATCATCCGCGCCGCAGGAGGTCGAAAGCATCTGCAAGGCGATCGATCTCGGCATGACGCTGATCGACACGGCGGAAATGTATGCGGACGGCAGATCGGAAGAGGTGGTCGGCGCGGCCATCGCCGGTCGTCGACAGGACGTGTTTCTGGTCAGCAAGGTCTATCCCTGGAACGCCAGCGAAAGAGGCACGGCGGAGGCCTGCGAGCGCAGCCTTGCAAGGCTCGGCACCGACCATATCGACCTCTATCTGCTGCACTGGCGCGGCGAGCATTCGCTTGCGGAAACCGTGGCGGCTTTCGAAAGGCTGAAGAGCGACGGCAAGATCGGCGACTGGGGCGTCTCCAATTTCGACACCGACGACATGGAGGAGCTTTTCGCGGTTCCCGGCGGCAAGAACTGCGCCGCCAATCAGGTGCTTTACAATCTGTCCCGGCGTGGGCCGGAGTTTTCGCTGCTGCCCTGGTGCCAGGAGCGCGGCGTGCCGCTGATGGCCTATTCCCCCATCGAGCAGGGCCGCATCTTGAAGAACCACGAACTCATCCGCATCGCCAAGGCCTATCAGGCGACACCGGCGCAACTGGCGCTCGCCTTTCTTCTGGAGAGGGACGGCGTCATCGCCATTCCTAAATCCGCCAGCGTTTCCCGTGTCGAGGAAAATCGCGGCGCGACCGATCTTGAAATAACTGAGGAAGACTGGGCCGCTCTCGACGCCGTCTTCCCGCCGCCAACGCGCAAGACCTCGCTGGAAATGCTGTGAGGTAACAGAGGGTTACGAAACACTTCGGAATCAATCGCTCAAGCGGTTGAATCGGAATGTGAACGCCAGGCCGAAAAGCAGGCCCGTTGTTCGGGGATGCGTCATCAGTCCCAGACCAGACCAAACGGCGCGACAAGCCGCGCCGTCAGACCATGAAAACGCACCGCGCTTCATCACGGTATACGGTGTTCATATTCCTCTTTCAGCCCCAGCCAGGTATCCCAGAAGGGTCCTGGCTCCTCTTCCTGAAGCCGGGCAGCGAGAATATCGAGGTGCACGTGCCAGCCGGCGCTGACATTGAGCTTGGTCGTGCGATCCGCAAGCCGGCGATGGACCAGCGTCAGAAGCACGTCCTTGCCCAGAGCCTGAAGCTCGATGGATACCTCCGCGCCCTCGCCCCAACTGAAGACAAGGCGGTGCGGCGGAACGACGGTGATGATGCGGGACGCCATCCTGTGCTCTTCGGAAAAGCCTTCCGGGCGACGGCCCGGCGGATCGGAAAGCTCATCGTTACGCCAGACGAGTTCGAACGGCGCATCGGGCGCAAGCCGCATTTCGCCGGAAGCCAGCCAGCGACGGCGAAGTTCGCTTTGTGTCAGATAGGCCCATACCCGCTCGATCGGCCCCGGCAGCAGCCGTTCGATCTTCAGGGTCGTCGGTTCGACAAGACGGCCATAGGCGTCAGGCATTGCAATATCAGCCATTGTCATTTCCTCCATCTGCAGGGATTTTTCCCTGATCATCCTCCCTGAGCATTTGCTCAAGAATATCGAGGCGGCTGCCCCAGAACTGTCGGTAGAAATCGAGCCATTCATGCGCCTGCGCCAACGGTTCCGGCGCAAGGCGGCAGACATGGATGCGCCCCCTCACCTCGCGGCGGATAAGCCCCGCATTTTCCAGCGCCTTGATATGTTTCGAGGCGGCAGCGAGCGATATGTCGAACGGCCGGGCCAACTGGCTCACCGTTCGCTCACCAAGGGAAAGATCGCGTAGCATCGTGCGCCGCGTGGCGTCGCCAAGGGCATGAAAGACGGTATCGAGATGTGAAGCGGATAATTCAACCATGTTGTTGAATATAGACTGCCGCCCCGGAAAGTCAACCATATGGTTGAATATATGCCGATCCGGGCGAAGCCATAAAAAAACCCGCGGCGAACCGCGGGCTTATATTCCAGCATATGCTCCGGATATGGAGGTTACATCCCCTGTGGGCCGCGATTCATCGCCGCGATACCGGTGCGGCAAATCTCGATCAGGCCGAGCGGCTTGATGATCGCCACAAACTGGTCGATCTTCGACGACTTGCCGGTGATCTCGAAGATGAAATGCTCCACCGTCGCATCCACTACCTTGGCCTGAAACGCATCGGCAAGGCGCAGCGTCTCGGCACGGTCCTCGCCGGAACCGGCGACCTTGATGAGCGCCACTTCGCGCTCGATCGGCCGTTCCTGCCCCAGTTCGCGGGCGCGAACGGTGAGATCGAGAACCCGGTGCACCGGCACGATGCGCTCAAGCTGCGCCTTGATCTGCTCCAGCACGATGGGCGTGCCGCGCGTAACGATGGTGATGCGCGACAGATGCGCCTCATGTTCCGTTTCCGAAACCGTCAGGCTTTCGATGTTGTAGCCGCGGCCGGAAAACAGGCCGATGACCCGGGCGAGAACGCCCGGCTCGTTGCTGACGAGAACCGACAGCGTGTGATTTTCGACGGCAGCCGTTTCCTTCTGGATGAAATAGGCCGAGCCGGTGGGTTGTAGGTGTGCGTTCATGTCCTTTTCCTCTCCCGGCTCAGACTAGCTGACGGCCCTTGGCGTCAATGGCGTTGGCAACCGCTTCATCCGTCGCCTCATCCGGCAACAGCATCTCGTTGTGGGCTTTACCAGACGGGATCATCGGGAAGCAATTGGCAAGATTGGCGACGCGGCAATCGAAAATGACCGGCTTCTTGACCGCGATCATTTCTGCAATCTTGTCGTCCAGTTCCTTCGGATCGTCGCAATACATGCCGACCGCGCCATAGGCTTCCGCCAGCTTGACGAAATCGGGCATGGCTTCCGTATAGGAGTTGGACAGGCGGTTGCCATGCAGCAGCTGCTGCCATTGGCGCACCATGCCCATATACTGGTTGTTGAGGATGAAGATCTTCACCGGCAGACCGTACTGGATGGCGCAGGACATTTCCTGAATGCACATCTGGATCGAGGCGTCACCGGCAATATCGATGACCAGCGCGTCCGGATGCGCGACCTGAACGCCGATGGCCGCCGGCAGGCCGTAACCCATGGTGCCGAGACCGCCCGAGGTCATCCAGTGGTTCGGCTCCTCGAAACCGAAGAACTGCGCCGCCCACATCTGATGCTGGCCGACTTCGGTGGTGATATAGGTGTCGCGGCCCTTCGACGCCTCATAAAGCCGCTGCAAGGCATATTGCGGCATGATGACATCGTTGGAGTTCTTGTAGGCGAAGGAATTGCGGGCGCGCCAACGCTCGATCTGCGCCCACCAGTCAGCCGTCTGCGCCTTCTCAACCTTCTTCGGCAGAGCGCGCCACAGGCGAACCATATCCTCCAGAACATGGCTGACATCGCCGATGATCGGCACGTCGACGCGAACCGTCTTGTTGATCGAGGACGGGTCGATATCGATATGGATCTTCTTCGAATTCGGCGAAAACGCATTGATGCGGCCGGTAATTCGGTCGTCGAAACGCGCGCCGACGCAGACCAGAACGTCGCAATCATGCATCGTCATATTGGCTTCGTAGGAACCGTGCATGCCCAGCATGCCGAGCCAGTTCTTGCCGGAAGCCGGATAGGCGCCGAGACCCATCAGCGTCGAGGTGATCGGGAAGCCGGTCAGCTCGACCAGTTCGCGCAGCAGCCGGGTTGCCTCCGGGCCGGAATTGATGACGCCGCCGCCGGTATAGAAAACCGGCTTCTTCGCCTTCGACATCAGGTCGATGGCGGCATGAATGGCGTTCAGATCGCCCTGAACCTTCGGCTTGTAGCTCTCATGCTGGGTGGCGGCGGAGGGCGGCGTGTAGGTACCGGTGGCGAACTGGATGTCCTTCGGAATATCGACGACGACAGGACCGGGACGACCCGTCTGCGCGATGCGGAAGGCTTCATGGATGATGCCCGCCAGCTCGTTGACGTCCTTGACCAGCCAGTTGTGCTTGGTGCAGGGGCGCGTGATACCGACGGTATCGCATTCCTGGAACGCATCGGAACCGATGAGCGTGGTGGGAACCTGGCCGGACAGGCAGACGAGCGGAATGGAATCCATCAGCGCATCCTGCAGCGGGGTGACCGCATTGGTCGCGCCGGGGCCGGAGGTGACGAGCATGACGCCGACCTTGCCGGTGGAACGGGCATAACCTTCGGCGGCGTGGCCAGCGCCCTGCTCGTGGCGCACGAGGATATGCTGGATGTCTTCCTGCTGGAAAATCTCGTCATAGATCGGAAGCACGGCACCGCCAGGATAACCGAAGATGTGCTCGACGCCATTGTCCTTCAGCGCCTGCAGAACGATCTCCGCACCTGTCATGCGATTGCTGTTTTCCGTATTGTCCTTATCCGTCATTGCCTGTTTCCATCCCGCTTTGGCTTTGGATATCGAGGAGCCCGAGGGCCTGTTTGAAGACATAAAAAAAGGCCCCTAGAGGAGCCTCGTTCAGCGCATGGGTGCTTTCGCCGGATGGTTACATCATCCTGCCCATGCGCCGTCCCACCACGATAAGTACGTTAAGATTTTTCATGGGCCGGAGTGTTAGCCACAAAAGCGCCAGCCGTCAACGCATATTGCGGGAAAAAATCGCCGCCGCCTTCTTTTATTACCAGAAAGGCTGCTTGCGCGAAATTTTCGAACGCAGCCGATACACATGTTGTTAAGCATAATCTTTTAATATCGAGAACGCAGATACTGCCCGAACCACCGCGATCATCCGCATGTACCGGGAAAAAATGTGAGTAACGACACGTTTCATAATGCGTCCCGCATGGACGAAAACGAACGGCGATCCGGCCAGCAGCCGGCGAACCGCATGCTGGGCCGCGTCATCGCCTGTAACGGTGCGCACGCCACCATCGCTGCCGAGACCGAACCCGGCACCACCGATGTCTCGCAGCTCTGGTCCGTCGGACGCCTGATCTCCATCGAAATGGGTACGAGCCGTGTCGCAGCGCTGGTCTTTTCCATGCGAACCGGCGAGGACTATTGGGCGGCGGACAGGCCGAACAGGCTGCTGATCGAGGTTGAACTGGTTGGCGAAGTCTATCGCACCGAGGACGGCAGCGAGCGCTTTTCCACCGGCATTTCCCGTTACCCCTATCTCGGTGCAGTGGCACATCGCATCCGCACCAGCGATCTTGCCAAGATTTACGACAGCGGCAAGCGCGACGCCTGCACGATCGGCCGGCTGACGCAGGACGATACGATCAACGCCACCATCAGCATTCCCCAGATGCTCGCCAAACATTTCGCCGTCGTCGGCTCGACGGGCGTGGGCAAGACCACCGCCGTCTCGCTGCTTCTGAACAAGGCGATCGAGACCGACCCGAAGCTGCGCGTCCTCATTCTCGATCCGCATAATGAATTCGCGGCCGCCTTTCCCGATCATTCGGTCGTCATCGACACCGATACGCTGGATCTTCCCTTCTGGCTGATGCGCCTTGAGGAATTTGCGGAAGTGATTTTCCGCGGCCGCAAGCCCGTACCTGAAGAAATGGACGTCCTTCGCGACCTTGTTCCGGAAGCAAAAAAGGCATTTCGCGGCACCGAGGGTTCCGCCGTGCGTCGCACCTCCGACAAGAGCGCGATCACGCCGGATACGCCGGTGCCCTATCGCATGGCCGATCTTCTCGCCCTCATCGACGAGCGTATCGGCCGGCTGGAAGGGCGTGGCGAAAAACCCGCGCTGCGCTCGCTGAAAGGCCGCATCCTCTCGGCCATCAACGACACGCGCTACAATTTCATGTTCTCCAGCAATACGATCAGCGACACCATTCTGGAGACGGTCGCGCATATTTTCCGCATTCCCGGGGAAGGCAAGCCGATTTCGGTGTTCCAGCTTTCCGGCATCCCCTCCGAAGTGGTGAATTCGGTGGTCTCCGTCCTCTGCCGCATGTCTTTCGAACTGGCGGTGCTGGCGCGCGGCTCGCTGCATATGCTTGTCGTCTGCGAGGAAGCGCACCGTTATGTGCCCGCCGACCCCGAGCGCGGCTTTTTCCCCACCCGGCAATCCATTGCCCAGATCGCCAAGGAAGGCCGTAAATACGGCATTTCGCTCGGCGTCATCAGCCAGCGGCCAAGCGAGCTGGACCAGACCATCCTGTCGCAATGCTCGACCGTTTTTGCCATGCGGCTGTCGAACGAGATCGACCAGAAGATCATTCTCTCCGCCGTACCGAACGCATCGACCTCGACCACCAGCTTTCTGTCTTCCATCGGCAATGGCGAGGCCATCGCCTTTGGCGAGGCCGTCAATGTACCGATGCGCATGCGTTTCGACCGCGTGGCCACGGCCAAATTGCCGAAAGCAAGCGGCACCATCAGCCATGCGAACCATGAAACCCCTGACACCGTCGATCTGAACAACATCGTCACCCGCATGCGCGCCACGGCCAAGCCTGTTATCACCGGCTTCCAGCAAAGCGTCGAGGCAGCCTTTTCCGATCTGCCGGAGCCGGCAGCCGCACCACGGGAAACGGACGACATCGACCGCTGGAAGCGGGAACTGGGAACGGCCGCACCAGAGGGATACGAGCCCTACCGCCCGGACATGCTGCCCGGCCGCACGCTCTCCGCATCGCCAAATCCGGCGGCAACCGATGCCGCCTCCGGCGCGGTCAACGAATTGCGCAAGGCGAGTTTCCAGATGCAGGCGCAGAATGGCCCGCCGCCCGGCGATGCACGTCCCTCGCTCCGCGAAAGCCTGCTGAAGAAGCCGCTCGGCAGTCTCTACCGGAAAGACTGACGGGCGCTCTCACGGCTGGATACGTCTCCAGTCGTCTCCCATCTGGTTGCGGAACCAGGTCATCTGCCGTTTGGCATATTGACGGGTCGCGGCCGCCGATTTTTCGATGACCTCCGCCTCGCCGATGCGCCCGGCCAGCATATCGGCGATCTGGGCAACGCCGATCGCCTTCATTGCGGTGGCATCGGATGCGAGGTTGAGCGCGAGAAGCGCCTCCACCTCCTCCACCGCCCCGCTATCCATCATCATCTCGAAACGCCGGTTGATGCAGTCATGCAGCACCGGCCTTTCCGGCAGGACGACGAATTTTTGCGCCCGGTCGGGATCGACGATCATCGGGCCGCTGGCGCGCTGAAAATCCCGGATCGACTTTCCGGTCGCCTTGAGCACCTCCAGCGCCCGGACGATACGCTGGCCGTCTCCCGGCTGCAGCATATCCGCCATGGCCGGATCGTGCCGTGCGAGTTCGGCATGGAGCGCAGCCGCCCCCTCCCCGATCAGCCGGGCACGCAGCCCATCGCGGATGTCATCCGGAATGGCGGGCATATCGGAAAGCCCGCCCGTCAGCGCCTTGAAATAAAGCCCCGTACCGCCGACGATGACGGGCAAACGCCCCTGCCCGCGCAAATCCGCAAGCAGGGCGGAAATGTCCCGCAGCCATTCGCCGGTTGAATAGAGGCTGCTCGCCGGCACATGACCGTAGAGAAGATGCGGCACGCCTTCCATCTCGTCTTCGGACGGCCGCGCGGTCAGCACCCGCAGCGTGTCGTAAACCTGCATGCTGTCGGCATTGATGACGACGCCGTCCCGCTCCCGCGCCAGACGAAGCGCAAGCGCGGACTTGCCGCTTGCCGTCGGGCCGGTTATCAGGATCGCATCAAAATTCTCATCAAGGTTTTTCATCATGGCTCTCGTTGCCACGCTTATCGCCAATCCGTCAAATCCTGTTCTGACACCGGCCCTCGGCGAGGCGGCCGCAAAGGCCGTCAACGCATCGGGCCTTTATTGGCTGGCCGATGGCATCGCCTGCGATATCGCCCTGCCTTCCGGCACCGCAGCCGAACAGGCTCGCAGTGCTATTGCAGCCACGCTTGTCGGAAAACCGATCGATATCGTCATCCAGGAACAGGATCAGCGCCGCAAGAAACTGCTGATCGCCGATATGGATTCGACCATGATCGGCCAGGAATGCATTGATGAGCTGGCCGCCGAAGTCGGGCTGAAGGAAAAAGTTTCCGCCATTACCGCCCGCGCCATGAATGGCGAGATCGCCTTCGAACCCGCACTGCGGGAACGTGTGGCGCTGCTGAAGGGCCTGCCTGTCTCGGTGATCGACGATGTCATCGAAAAGCGCATCACGCTTACCCCCGGCGGCAAGGAGCTGATCGCCACCATGAAGGGCAAGGGCTATTACACCGCCCTCGTTTCCGGCGGCTTCACCGTCTTCACCGGCCGCGTCGCCGCCATGCTGGGTTTTGACGAGAACCGCGCCAATCTGCTCGGCGAAGCCAATGGCGAGCTTGATGGCACCGTTGCCGAACCGATCCTCGGCAAACAGGCCAAGGTGGATGCGCTGAACGATATCGCCGCAAGGCTCGGCATCTCGCCGGAAGAGGCAATGGCGGTCGGCGATGGCGCCAACGATCTCGGCATGCTGCATCTGGCCGGCGCAGGCGTTGCCCTGCACGCCAAGCCGGCCGTGGCCGCCGAGGCGCAGATGCGCATCGACCATGGCGACCTGACCGCGCTTCTTTACATCCAGGGCTATCGCAAGACGGATTTTGTCACTCCATGATTATCCGAGAGACGCCACGACTCATTCTGCGCGAGTGGAAGGAGAGCGACCGTGACCTGTTCCGCGAAATCAACGCCGACGAAAAGGTCATGGAGTTTTTCCCCTTCCGCCGCAGCCATGCGGAAGCGGACGCCGTGCTGGAAACCATCAACGGCATGATCCGCGGCAGCGGCTATGGTTTTTATGCGATGGAACTGCGCGAAACCGGCGAGGTCATGGGCTTCTGCGGCATCTCCCCCGGTCATGAACCTCGATCCGCCCTTCCCGGTCGGCACCATGGAGATCGGCTGGCGGCTCGCCACCCGCTTCTGGGGCCACGGCTATGTCACGGAAGCGGCGCAGTCGCTGCTCGTCATGGCCTTCGATGAAAAGGAAACGCCGGAAATCGTCTCCTTCGCCGTCCACGACAACCACCGTTCGACGGCGGTGATGGAGCGCATCGGCCTGAAGCGCGATCCTTCCCGCGACTTCGACCATCCGCGCGTACCGGAAGAGACACATCCGCATCTGCGGCCGCACGTCACCTATGCGCTGACGCTGGAGGAATGGCGGGCGCGATAAGAAACCTGCCCGCCAGTTCCCAAGGTCATTTCACCGCGGCATTGCCGCCATCGGCGAACAGAGCGGCACCGGCGACGAAGCTCGCCATGGGGCTCGCGAGGAAAAGCGCTGCCCGCGCAATTTCCGGCGGCTCAGCGATACGTTTCATCGCGTGCAGGCCGGCGGCCCATTCCTTCTGCGCGTCGTCTCCTGCGGCAGGTGTATCGACCCCGCCGGGCAGCAGCGCATTGGCGCGAATGCCCTTCACGGCATAATCGGCGGTGATGCCTTTCACCAGCCCCATCAACCCCGCCTTGGCCGCGCCATAAGCCGCCATGCCCGGTATGCCGGCACTGGTGCCGACAAAGCTCGAGGTAAAGACGATGGAGCCGCCACCCCGCATCAACATCGGCGTTATTTGGTAACGCGCCCCCAGAAAGGCGGAGGTGAGATTGACGTTGAGCGCATGATCCCATTCCGCTGGCGAAATCTCCGCCAGCGGCTTCATGGCTCCCACCGCACCGGCATTGTTGACGGCGATATCGAGGCCACCGAAGACGCTTATGGCCTCATCCGCTAACCGGGAATGGGTTTCGGCAACACCGGCATCGCCAGCAACCGTGTGGACACGGCCGCCAGCCTCACGAATGTCTGCGGCAACCTCATGCAGGGCCTTTTCGCCGCGCGCATTGATGACAACGGCCGCACCTTCGGCGGCAAACAGCATCGCCGTCGCCCGGCCGATGCCGGATGACGCGCCGGTGATGATGGCAACCTTGTTTTCGAGTAATTTCATGTCCTTGGCCTCCGTTCGATGGAGACCAAGAATTAGAGAGCAGCCGGGATCACAACCACCCGATTCCTGCCCGGCCGGGCGGAAAGCGCCTTATTCCAGCGGCAGCGCCACGACGCGCAGATTGCCCTGCGCATCGGCCACCATCATATGCGCATTCTTGCGGCCTTCGGATTTCAGGCCGTTGACGCGCACCAGCACGTCGCCCGGAACTTCCATGAAGTCCTGCCCGACCTCGACGATGATATCGCCGGCCTTCATGCCCTTCTGCTCGGCGGGCGAACCCGGATCGACGCTCGCGACCAGCACGCCTTCGACGCTTTCGGCAATGCCCTTTTCGGTGCGCAACTCGTTGCTCAGCCACACGAGATTCATGCCGAGCACGCTCTGCGGCGCCTCGCGCACTTCCGGCGTCTGGTCCTGCGCCTGATCGTCGGCGCCGCCATCATCTTCCGGTGCAACCACACCGCCATCGCCATCTTCGTTCTGCTGATCTTCGGCCGAGGCCTTTTCGTCGGTCGTATCCTGCAATTGCCCAAGCTTGACCTTGACGGTTTCCTCCTTGCCGTCACGCAGGATCACCACATCGACCTCCTTGCCGACCGGGCTTTCCGCCACGATCCGCAAGAGGTCGCGCATTTCATGAATATCCTTGCCGTCGAATTTCAGCACGACATCGCCGGCCTGGATCGGGCCGTTCTCCACCGGTCCGCCCTTGGCGACGCCGGAGATGAGCGCACCTTTTGCGCTGTCCATGCCGAGGCTTGCCGCCACATCGTCGGTGACGGGCTGAACACGAACGCCGAGCCAGCCGCGGCGCGTCTCGCCGAACTCGATGAGCTGCTGGACGATATTCTGGGCCAGTTCCGTCGGCACGGCGAAACCGATGCCAATCGAACCGCCGCTCGGGGAAATGATCGCCGTATTGATGCCGATCACCTCACCCTTCATGTTGAAGAGCGGACCGCCGGAATTGCCCTTGTTGATGGCCGCATCCGTCTGGATGAAATTGTCATAGGGACCGGCATTGATGTTACGCCCGCGCGCGGAAATGACGCCGACTGTCAGCGAGCCGCCAAGCCCGAAGGGGTTGCCGATGGCCATCACCCAGTCGCCGATGCGCATGCTGCGCGAATCGCCGAACTTGACGGCCTTCAGCGGCGTTTTCGGCTCCACCTTCAACACCGAAAGGTCGGTCTTGGTATCCGTGCCGACCAGCGTCGCCTTGAGCTTCGAGCCATTCGGGAAAATCACCTCGATGGCGTCGGCGCCCTCGATGACGTGGTTGTTGGTGACAACGTAGCCGGCCGGATCGATGACGAAACCCGAGCCCAGCGAACTCACCTTTTCGCCGCCCTCGGGCTTCTGGCTGTCGAAATAATCCTTGAAGAATTCCTGAAAGGGCGAGCCCTCCGGCAGACGCGGCGGAACCGGGCCCTTGCCCTCGGTCTTGACGTTCTGCGACGTGGAAATATTCACCACCGCATCGAGAAGCGGCTCGGCAAGATCGGCCACCGATTCCGGCCCATGGCTCTGCGCTCTCGCAGCAACCGGCGCCGTCAGGCTACCTGCCACAAGCGCGATGCCCGCGACTGCGGCGATGCTGCTGCGAAAAGGCGAAAGAAGGGTCACGGCCATAAGCGTCCTCGCGTTTCAAATAGTCTTGCCCTGCATATATCGGCAAAGCATAAGGCGGAATGATGAAGTGTAAAAATACCTTTTCGTGAACAGGCGGGGGACGCCTTGCCCTTAGCCACAGCATTGGCACGAAAACGGACCAAAAGAAAGGGCCGGTAAAACCGGCCCCTCCAAAATCATTTTATCCGCTATCAATTCGCCGGCGCTGGCGCAGGGGCAGCCGGAGCGGCAGGAGCCGCACCGTCGATATTGTTGAAATAACGGAAGAAGGTCGAGTCCGGAGACAGAACCAGCGTCGTGCCGTTGCCGTTCAGCGCATTGGCATAGGCCGACATGGAGCGATAGAACTCGAAGAAGTTCGGATCGCGCTGGAAAGCCTCGCCGAACACCTTGTTGCGCTCCGCATCGCCTTCACCGCGCAGCACTTCGGACTGACGGCGGGCGTCGGATTCCAGTTCGACGACCTGACGGTCGGCGATGGCGCGGCGGCGCTGCGCCTCTTCGTTACCGCGGGCGCGGATCAGTTCGGCCTCGGCCAGACGTTCCGACTTCATGCGCTCGAAGGTCTGCTGCGAGACTTCCTGCGTCAGGTCAGTACGGCGGATGCGGACATCGACGATGCTGATGCCGAGCGATTCCGCATCGGGACGCAGATCGTCACGCACTTCCTGCATCATCGATGCACGGGCATCCGAGAGCGCCGATTCGAAGCCGCGCAGACCGTAGACCCGGCGCAGCGATGCGTCGAGACGGGTACGCAGGCGCGACTCCGCCGACATCTGGTCACCCGAGACCGTCTGCCGGAAGCGGCGCGCATCCGTGATGCGATAGACCACGAAGGCATCGACCTCGTAGAACTTGCCGCCGGAAACCTGAACACGAATATTGTCGTGATCGAAGCGCAGCGCCCGGTTCTCGATATATTGCACCCGGTCGGCATCCATGAAGGCGAAGGGCAGCTTGAAATAGAGGCCCGGCGCGGTTTTCACATCCTGGATTTCACCGAAGCGGACGACGATGGCCTGCTGGCGCTCGTTGACGACGAAGATCGACGAGTAACCGAGGAAAAGCACGACGGCGAGACCGACGAGAATGGCAGAAAGACGGTTACCCATATCAGTTGCCTCCCTGCTGTGCTGCGCCCGGATTGTTGCGCATGATCTCGTTCAGAGGCAGATAAGGCACCACGCCCTGTTTCTCGTCGATGATGATCTTGTTGGAACCCTTCAGGACCTGCTCCATCGTTTCCAGGAACATGCGCTGGCGGGTCACTTCCGGCGCGGTGCGATACTGGTCATAGATGGAGATGAAGCGCTGCGCCTCACCCTGCGCCTCGTTTACGACGCGCGACTTGTAGGCGTTCGCTTCTTCGAGGATCTGCGCGGCCTGACCGCGAGCGGCGCCGAGCTTCTGGTTGGCGTACTGGTTGGCTTCCTGAACGAAGCGGTCTTCGTCCTGTTCGGCACGCTGCACTTCGTCGAAGGCATCGGCCACTTCGCGCGGCGGCGCCGCATCTTCGATGGCCACGGCATTGATGGAAATGCCGGCGCCATAACCGTCCATGGTGGACTGGATGATGGTGCGCACATCCGCCGCAATCGCCTGACGGTTATCGCGGAAAATGTCCTGTGCCGGACGACGGCCGACGACTTCGCGCATGGCGCTTTCGGAAACCTGCTGCAGGGTTTCGGCCGGGCTGTCGACGTTGAAGAGATAGGATTTCGGATCCGAAACCGTATAGAGCACCGAGAACTGCACGTTGACGATGTTCTGGTCGCCGGTCAGCATCACGCCGCTCGACGAAGACGACGAGGCGCGCGAACCGATATTCTGCTGCTGCTCGGTGACCTTGACGATTTCAACCGTCTCGATTGGCCACAGATGGAAATGCAGGCCGGGCATCGAGATTTCGTCCTTCGGGCGGCCGAAACGCAGCTCCACGCCGCGCTCGTCCGGCTGGACGGTATAGATGGACTGGATGCCGAGGAAAACCAGCACGACGAGAACCACGATGGCAACCGCGCCGCCGTTGAAGCCGCCGGGCAGCACATTCTTAAAACGGTCCTGGCTGCGCCGGATGATCTCTTCCAGATCGGGCGGGCCGCCATTGCCGCCGCCACCGCCGCGAGGCCGGTTAGGCCCCTGCCCCCATGGGCCGCCACCGCCGCCCTGGTTGTTTCCTCCACCGCCGCCGCCCCAAGGGCCGCCGCCGCCATTCTGATTGCTCCAGGGCATCAATACCTCTTTATAAAAGCCTCTCCCGGTTCCGTTCGAAAGCGATTGCTCGCGTGCGGCGGGAATATCGACCCGTTATAGGAAGGAGAAGCGTCCGTTTCAACGCAGAGGTGGTAACTAAATACCCAATCAGGGTAAATAGTTCACTTTGACGCGGCTCTTCGCACATAAGTGGTAAACAGAACCGGATAATTGTCCTTTTCCCCTGCGGGAGCGGGGATTTCCTCGATTTTCTCAAAAACGGCAGGATCGATTTCCGGAAAAAAAGTGTCGCCATCGAGCTTTACCGCGACATGGGTGACGGAAAGTTGATCGGCGAAGGGCATGGCCTGACGGTAAATCTCACCGCCACCCGCCACGAAGACCTCATCCACACCCAGCTCCGCAGCCTTGCTTCTGGCGAGCTTCAAAGCCTCCTCCAGCGAGGAGACGACATCCACGCCTTGCGGCCGGTAATCGGCATTGCGGCTGACGATGATATGCGGGCGGCCCGGCAATGGACGCTCGCCGACGGATAAAAATGTCTTGCGGCCCATGATGAGCGGCTTGCCCATCGTCATCGCCTTGAAGCGCTTGAGGTCGGTGGAGAGTTTCCACGGCATGTCGAGGTCGCGGCCGATGACGCCGTTTTCGGACACCGCGACGATGATGGTGACCCGCGGCTCGCTCATACCGCGATCGGCGCCTTGATGCTTGAATCGGCCTCGTAGTTTTCCAGCGTAAAGTCTTCGAACTTAAAGGCGAAAAGGTCCTTCACATCCGGATTGAGGCGCATCGTCGGCAGGGCCTTGGGCGTGCGCGTCATCTGCAGCTTCGCCTGTTCGAAATGGTTGGCATAGATATGCGCATCGCCGAGCGTATGGACAAAGTCGCCCGGCTTCAGGCCGGTGACCTGCGCCACCATCAGCGTCAGAAGCGCATAGGACGCGATGTTGAACGGCACGCCGAGGAAAATGTCGGCCGAGCGCTGATAGAGCTGGCAGGACAGCTTTCCATCGGAAACATAGAACTGGAACAGGCAATGGCAGGGCGGCAGCGCCATTTCATCCACCAGCGCCGGGTTCCAGGCCGAAACGATGTGACGGCGGGAGTTCGGATTGGTTTTCAGGCCCTCGATCAAAAGCGCGATCTGATCGACATGGCGACCGTCCGGTGCGGGCCACGAGCGCCACTGCGCACCATAGACCGGACCGAGATCGCCGTTCTCGTCGGCCCACTCGTCCCAGATGGAAACGCCGTTTTCCTTGAGATAGGCGATATTGGTATCGCCCTTCAGGAACCATAGCAGTTCGTGGATGATGGAGCGCAGATGCAGCTTCTTGGTGGTGAGAACCGGAAAGCCTTCGGAGAGATCGAAACGCATCTGGTAACCGAATACCGAGCGCGTACCCGTGCCGGTGCGGTCTCCACGGTCGGAGCCGGTTTCCATCACATGCCGGAGAAGATCGAGATATTGTTTCATGCGTTCTGCCGCCGATTCCCTGATATCGAGGGAATATAATAGCACAGGGCGGCAGAACCAATCACCGGGGAAACGCTTATCCCCGCCTTTCAGGAAAAATCAGAGAGATTGCAGTTTCCCGAGTTCCTTGGCGACCAGATAATAAAAGGTCACGCGCGATTTGGAGCGGTCCGCCGCCATGGCCTTGGCAACGGCATCGATTGCCTGATCGGCCGTACCGTCGGTCACGCCGAGCTTCTTGCCGCACCAGCTCGCCTTCACACGTGCAAGCTCTTCCGGATCGGAAGCGGACACCAGCGAGGAATCCCGGTTGCGCAGGGCGATGCCGAGATGCTTGACGATCTTGCCGACCACGGCTTCGTCGGCTGCTGCGTCGTATTTCTTCACATCTGCGAGATAGTCAGTCATGTCCACTCCTTCGTGTGTCCCCGGCCCGGTGTTGCTTCTGGTGACCGGTTGCATGGACAATGGGACAGCAATCCCTCGTCGTCAAGAATTGTCTAAAGTGCGGGCCGCAATCACGAAACCTTTTCATGGAATTGTCATCACCCCCCTTTTCTCAGGCGGTCGAAACGCCTATATGAGCCTTGCCGGGGCAACCCGGCTATGGCGATAAACGGTCGGTGTAATAAACCTATTGGACCCGGGGGCGGTACCCGGCGCCTCCACCAAAAACCGGCGGACTTTCATGAAAAGAAGGCCGGCTTTTGATGGGGGCGAAATAGGATCGACAAGGGCGTAAAGATCGAACTTTTGCTCGGCATGATACCGCCGTTATCGGGTCACAAGTGTAGTTGCAAACGACAACAACGCTAAGGAATATGCTCTCGCTGCCTAATGGCGGTGCGGGAATTCCGCTCTAAAGTCCTCACGGTTAGCCCCGTGAGGCGGGGTTCGGAGGTACCTGGCAACAGAAACCTCCACCTTCTCCATTTTGCCTGAATTGGTTATATGATAGCTGACTCGCAATCGGCATCGGCTTTTCCGTTGCTGCCGTTCAGGACATTGCGTATACTTGGCCAACGCGTGAGCGTCAGGATCGAAAATGATCCCGGCTCAAGGATTACGCGAAGATTCAAAGTGTTACAGCGTCCTTGGCGCGCAAGCCGCGCCGTGCATGAAAAGACGTTCGAATAAGGGAAAGACAGGACCGCATGGGGCAGGATCATATCCGTTACGACATTCTCGCACAGGATGCCCTTCGCGGCGTTATTCGTAAGGTTTTGGGTGAAGTGGCAGCAACCGGCCGTCTGCCCGGCGACCATCACTTCTTCATCACCTTCCTGACCGGCGCGCCGGGCGTGCGGATTTCCCAGCACCTCAAGGCGAAATATGCCGAGCAGATGACCATCGTTATCCAGCATCAGTTCTGGGACCTGAAAGTAACCGAAACCGGCTTCGAAATCGGCCTGTCCTTCTCGGATACGCCGGAAAAGCTGGTTATTCCCTATAACGCCATTCGTGGTTTCTACGATCCTTCCGTCAATTTCGAACTCGAATTCGACGTGCCTCTGGCCGAAGAGGAAGAAATCGAAGACGCGGAGATCACCGCTTATCCCGTTTCCCATGAGGCAAAGCCCGCTGCCGCTGCCGAGACGCCCAAATCCGGCGAGGAAAAGAAGGAAGGCTCGGTTGTTTCGCTGGATGCCTTCCGCAAGAAGCAATAACGGCTTTTACGCCGAGCTTACGAAACCCGAGGAGCATAATCCCCATGGCGGCCGATATCGTCAATCTGCGCCAGTTTCGGAAACAGAAAGCCCGTAGCGAAAAAGAAAAGCAGGCGGAGCAGAACCGCCTGTCCTTCGGCCGCACCAAGACCGAAAAAAATCTCACCTCGGCCCTGAACGAAAAGGCCGGAAAGGCGCTCGACCAGGGGCGGCTCGAAAAAAACGATGACGGGACCGGCAAAGACTGACAGGCAGGCCGACCGCCGCGGATTTCGGGACTATCGGAAAAGAATCGCAAAACAGGGACTTGCCGGGGAGACATGATTCAGACCTCCAACCGGTTTCACCGGAGACCGATCTGATGATCCGCAAGCACTCCGCGACGCTGCACGGCCACCGCACCAGCATTTCACTAGAGGACGCCTTCTGGGACGAGCTGAAAACCATTGCGGAAAGACGCAAGATCAGTTTCGCGGCCCTGCTTGCCGAAATAGACGACAACCGCTCCGCCGACAGCAATCTGTCCTCGTCCCTGCGGGTTTATGTGCTGAACTGGCTGAAAACCCGCTGACCTTCCGCAACCTGTCCTGTCAAAGAGGCTGCTGCCACGAGCGGGCATCTCGCCCGCCGGATTTTACCCATCCAGCCACTACGAAAAATTCCGCCGAAAACTCGTAACGCCGTGAAAGTATTCATTAAACATTAGCGGCATAATCTGCGCTCCAAGGCATCCCCGTATTGCGTAGCCTTGCTTCCAGATTTTGTTTCATATCCTTCCATTCCACATATCCGCCACGAGGCGACCATGGTTTCTGCCGTTTCGGGAACGAGCGCCGTTTCCCTGCTTTCTTCTTCATCCACATCGTCTTCAAACGTCTCCGAACTGAAAGCACAGATTGCCGAAAAGCAGTCGGAGCTTGCCCAAACCACGGAAGCGAAAGCACAGGAAGAGCTGAAGAGCGCAATCGCGTCCCTCAAGGCTCAGCTCGAGGCGCTCGAAAACAGCGCCGAAAAATCGGCATCCTCGAGCGAGAATGCGGAAAAGCCCGGCCTTTCCGGTGAAAGCGCCAGGATCGGCACCAAAAATTTCGACGCCGACACACCATTCGGCGAACGCGAAACCTGGGTTTGACAGTTATCTTTCCGTCAAAGCGATTGATGGCCAGCGCAAAATGCTCGCCTCGGAAGACCGCAAATCTTTTGCGAGATTTGGCCTTATCGCTAGGTCAAGCCATTGCTGTCCGGCGCCCTTAAAGTCACCGGTGAAGAACCCATATTCGTTCGACGTCCTCGGAACTGCGCCAAAAATCTAAACGCATCAACAAACAGGCCAGAGCATGATGCGGCATACGGAGGGAAGCCCCGCGCCGTCCGTCAACTAGCTTAAAGGGAAATCGGCCTCCCTGCCACGCAAGCTTACGGCGTGGCGGGAGCGTTTTCCGGCGCCAGTTGCCGGATGGCGTTTTCCGTCGGAGGCACCACCAGAACAGGCGCGGATTGCCGCTCGGGCATCGGCTGTTGCCCCTGTTGCTGTTGCTGTTGCTGCTGTTGTTGCTGTTGCAACCGCTCCTGCTGTTCCTTTTCCTGACGCAGACGTTCTTCGGCTGCGGCCTTCAAACGCGCCTCTTCTTCCGCCTTGGCCTTGGCTTCCGCCTCCGCCCGTTCCTTCTCGGCCTGCCGCTCGGCCGCCTGAGAGCGATAAAGCGCCACTTCCCGGCGCAGTCGCTGCTTTTCGAGAACGCTGGCCTGCATGGCCTCCACCCGGCGGCGCTCCTTTTCGAAAGCACGAAGCGACAGGTAATTGCTGAGCGCCGAAACGTCGGTCGTCAAAGCCGGCGCGGCAAGCGGGCCGTTATAATTCAGGCGTACCGAAGGCTCAGCTCCCGCGACCGTTTCGGTGCCGGGATTGAACAGGAGATCGAGGTCGCCATTCACCGTCGAAGCCGCAAGATCGACCGTCGCATCGGCCGTCAGCGTTACCGGATCGATCCCCGCCCGCAGATTCTTGAAATGAAGCGCGCCGCCATTCAGCGAGAATGGCAAGGCCACATCGCCGAGGCCGATTTCACCCTGCCACAGGCTCTGGTCCACCAGCGGCCGCACCTTGGGCGCGTCGATCGGTTGCTGCAAGCCATCGGCCGCCTGCAGGATCGGCGGCAGGGCACCGGGATTTAGCCCCTTCAGCACCAGCCCACCGACCCGGATTTCACCCGAACCGCCTGCCGATTTCAGCATTTCACCGACGCTCTTGCCGGTCGATTCGGCCGTCAGGTCGATGGCGACCCGGCCTGCCGCGACCGGCCCGTTGGCATTCGCCCACAGGATCGGCTCCGGATTGGCATCGGTCACCGCGATCTTGGTGCGGAAAATGCCCGCCCCCTCGCCCGTCGACATTGCGAGCCGTCCCGTGAGTTTGCCGCCCATGAAGGTGCCGGCAACATCATCGAGCGAGAGACTGCCCGCATCATGCGTGACCTTGGCCGAAACACCCGTGACCGTGCCGAAGGGCCCGGCCTCGAAGCTTTCCGCTTTCAAGGCAAGCGAAGCCTTGAGCTGCGGGAACGCGGCCATGGCCAGCGGCTTGGCATTGAGCGCCCCGGTTTCCGGATCGATCACCGGCCCATAGATCGCGTCACCCAGCCAGGCGAGATCGGCCGTTCTGACAGTAAGATCGCCGGTGACGGGATAGGGCGCGGCGCGCTGGAAGGTCAGGTTTCCCGAGAACGGATTTCCGCCCGCCTGCCCGCCTATCGAGGAAAGCGCGATCTTTTGCCCATCCACTGCCACTTTCGCATTGGCCTTCAACGCCATGCCGCCGCCAAGCTGCGGCAGACCGACGGCGTTCATGATGAGATAGGGCTCGATGTCGGCGCTTTCGAGCGCCACGTCGGCGCTGCCCTCACCGAAATTGGCCGACGAAACGGCAAAGGAACCGTTCATCGAAAAATGCGTGCGCTCCGTCGAGAAACGCAGTTCGGTCTGGGCGGGCGAGCCGAGCGTGCCGTTGAGCTTGATGGACAAAAGCCCCTCGCCATCCGCATCGAAGGGCAGTGGATCGAGCCCCGCCTGCCCGAACAGGATGGCCGTCGACTGGTTTTTCAGAACCGCTTCCAGCGACATGGCGGTATCATCGGTGATCGACAGGAAATCCGGCATCTTGGCCACGGCCGACAGCCGGCTGCCATTGACGGTGCCGGAAACGGCGACATTGGCGCCGCCATTTTCGCTATTGACCGAAACATCCATTGAAAGATCGGAATTGGCGTACCACGGAGCGCTCGCCGCCAGACGGCTGAGGAATGGATGGTTCGGCAATTTCTGCTGCAGCATGGTGAAGAACGGCTGCATATCCGCCGCATGCAGGTTCACCGTGCCCTTGCCCGCATATTTCAGCAGCGAACCCTGCAGCTCACCCCTTGCCCTGACTTCCGCACCGGCGATGTCTCCGGCCGTCATGTTCTCCAGCGAGAGAACGCCGCCCGCCATGGTGAAGGCGGTCTCGACGTGATTGGCGGTCACACCGGCCATGTTGAACCGGTCGGCCTTGAATTTTGCGGTAATGCGGTGGTCGAGCACGGAACTGCCGACCTGATCGCCAAGCGCCAGACTGCCGAGCGCCTTCAGCGCATCGAGATCGATTTCGTTGCCGGCAAGATCGATGGAAAGATTGGAGGTCTTGCCGTCGGAACGTCGCTCCAGCTCACCCTTCAGCGACGCATCGCCAACTGCAAGCTCCAGATTGTCGAAACGCTGGTTGAGCGTCGTCAGCGAGACATCGGCAGAAAAACCGGCAGCATTGAGCTGGCGGATCGCCGGATCGACGGAACCGGAAAGCCAGTTCGCCAGACCCGAAGGCTGGTTTGAGGCGAGAAGCAGATTGCCGTTGAAAGCAGGGCCGCCGAGAAGCGTCAACGATCCCTTGGCTTCGAGCTGCGTCCTGCCCGGCAGGGTCGCCACGGCATTCACCACCTGCCAGCCGCTGCCTTCAGGGCGCACATCCAGCCTGATATCGCGAATGGTCGTGTCATCGGAAACGAGCGCCGGAAGGCTGATGCTGGCCTTGCCCGGCACCGGCGGCACCGGAATGCGGGCCACCATGGCCGCAAAAGCCTCGATACGCTGGCGAACCGAGGCGGTGGGCTGGCGCGAGGTCTTGCCCGCCTGCACGACGGGCGGCGCAAAGCGGGCGACATCGATCTGCTGGCCATCGGCCGTCAGCAGGAATTCCGGCTTGGCGCCGGTATCGAGCGTCGCTTCCCCGGTCACGACATAGGGATTTTCACTGCCGCCGAGCTCCATTCGGTAGCTCGGGATACGCACGCTCTCATTGGTGAGTTCAAAGCTGCCGCGGGTGCGCGGCGAGGAAAACAGCGATTGTCCGGCCTGCTGCTTCTGCTTTTCGTCTTCGCGGAAACTGAAAGCGAAAGAACCGCTATAGGCAGGCTTGCCCGCTGTTGCAGCAATCGCCCCATCGAGATCGACCTCGACCGGATGTTCATCCGGCACCACCCGCACCCTGAGCCCCATGCGGCCGGCGGCATAATCCGGCTCGCTGCTGGAGAGCGAGAAGGAGCCCGGATGGCCATCGACGGCGGCGCGTCCCTCCGCCTTCCACGGCCCGGCCAGCGAATTGGCGGACATGTCGGCATTGAGGCCGGTCACGACACGGTTGCGGCCGGATTGCTCGTCGATGAATTCGATTTGCCCGCCTTCGATCTGTACGCTTTCCAGAACCACGGTGCGGGCGGGAATTTCCGCCCGGCTGCCGCGCATCCAGTCCAGCGTGCCGTCCTTCAGCAGCCTTATCCTGGCCTTGGGTTCCTCGATGCGCATGTCGAAAATGCGCGCCTCGCCGGAGAGGAAAGGCGCAAGCTCGGCATCCATGGAGAAACGCGCAACCTGAATGAGCGGCGATCCATCCGCATCCGTTCCGGCCCGCACATCATGCAATGTCACCGACGGGAAAGGCAGGATACGGGCCTCGACACGGCCATGCACCACCACCTTCTTGCCGAGAATACGGCTCGCCTGATCCTCGAAATCGCGGCGGAAATCCGTCCAGTCGACGAAATAGGGAATAAGCAGCGCCGAAAACAGCACCACGGCCAGCAGTCCGCCCAGAAAAACCAGAATACGTCCGAGCACTGACCTGCATCTCCCTTCGCGAACGCTGCAAACCTATTCTTTTCTGCCTTAACGGCAAGCAGCCTTTTGTACCAATCAATTGTGAGAATGATCAGACAAGCCGGAACAACTTGCCCGGATTGAAGATGTTATCGGGATCGAGCGACGTTTTGATGGCGCGCATCAGATCCAGTGCATTGCCGGCCTCTTCGGCGAGGAAACTCATCTTGCCCTGTCCGATGCCGTGTTCGCCGGTGCAGGTGCCGTCCATGGCGATGGCGCGGCGGTTGAGACGGGCGACGAAGGCTTCGGTTTTCGCCACACTTTCCGCGTCCTTGCCATCGAACAGAATAAGGACGTGGAAGTTCCCGTCGCCCGCATGGCCGACGATCGGCGCGAGAAAGCCATTCTCCTCGATATCCCGCTGCGTTTCCACAACGCAGTCGGCAAGACGCGAAATCGGCACGCAGACATCGGTGGAAAGCCCGTCGAGATGGGGGGCAAGCGCCCGCGAGGCCCAATAGGCGTCGTGCCGCGCTTTCCATAGCCTGTTGCGCTCGGCCGCATCGCCTGTCCAGCGGAAGTCGACGCTGCCGCATTCGGCCGCGATTTCGGCGAACTGCTGCGATTGCAGCGCCGCCGTTTCCTCGGTGCCGTGGAATTCCACGAAAAGTGTCGGCTTCTCCGCATAGTTCAGGCCGGAATAGGCGTTGCAGGCCCGCACCTGCACTTCGTCCAGCAATTCGATGCGGGCGACCGGAACCCCCATCTGGATCGTCATGATGACGGCATCGCAGGCCGCCTTGATGCTGTCGAAAGTGCAGACCCCGCCGGCGATTTTTTCCGGAATACCCTGAAGCCGCAAGGTCACGGAAGTGATGACACCGAGCGTGCCTTCAGCACCGACGAAAAGCCGTGTCAGATCGTAACCCGCAGATGATTTGCGGGCGCGCCGCGCGGTGCGGATTTCCTCGCCATTGGCAACAACGGCGGTAACGGCCAGCACATTGTCCTTCATCGTGCCGTAACGCACGGCATTGGTGCCGGAGGCCCGCGTCGAGGCCATGCCGCCGATGGAGGCATTGGCGCCGGGATCGATGGGGAAAAACAGGCCGGTATCGCGCAGATAGACATTAAGGTCCTCGCGCGTCACCCCCGGCTCCACCGTCACGTCAAGATCTTCGGCATTCACCTCAATGATGCGATTCATCCGGCTGAAATCGATGCAGATTCCGCCGTTCGGCGCATTCACCTGCCCTTCCAGCGAAGACCCCGTTCCGAAGGGAATGACCGGCACCTTATATTGCGCGCAGACCTTTACCACCGCCTTCACATCATCGGCGCTCTCGGCAAAAACGACGCCGTCAGGCGCCTGCAGCGTCAGATAAGTGGTGGTGTGGCCATGCTGTTCGCGGAACGCCTGTCCGGTCTGGAGCCTGTCGCCGAGCTGCTGCTTCAGCACCGCGAGTGCCGACGCGATGCCCTCTTCGTTCCGCTTTCCCGCCACCACATCTTTCAGCGCCATCGTCCGTCTCCACCGCAACATCTGCCCGTAAAGGATCTGATCCGTTACGAAATTCCGTCAGGTGGTATGGGATAAGGTTAACGCTTTGTCCAGCATCGCGATTGCACCAAACACTGTTTCGCGGCAACCGTTTTTATTCCGCCGCCAGCAGCGGCTTGTCCTCTTCCAGCGCCTTGCGGCGGGCGGCAAGTTCAAGCTCGCGGTGAAGACGGATTTCCTCATCCGCCTGCGGTTTCGCGAAGCGGGCGATCAGCAGGTAGGAGACCGGCGTGATGTAAAGCGTCACCAGCGTCGCAAAACCGAGGCCGCCGACGATGACCCAGCCGAGCGCGATGCGCGCTTCCGCGCCAGCACCCTGCGCCAGCACCAGCGGAACACCGCCGAGAATGGTCGCAATCATCGTCATCATGACAGGGCGCAGACGAATGCTGGTGGCCTTTTCAATGGCTTCCCGCACGGTTGCGCCCTGATCGCGCAGATGATTGGCGAATTCCACGATGAGAATACCGTTTTTCGCCATCACCCCGACGAGGAGTACGAGCCCGATCTGGCTATAGACGTTGAGGCTGGACCCAGTGACCAACAGCGCGATGACCGCGCAGGCAAGGCCGAGCGGCACCGTCGTCATGATGATGACCGAACTCAAGACGCTTTCGAACTGCGCAGCCAGCACGAGGAAGATGATGGCGATGGCAAAACCGAAGGTCAGCAACATGCCGCTCGAATTTTCCTCCAGCGTCGCCGCTTCGCCGAGCGGCAGGAGACGGGCGCCTGGCGGCATGACGGATTGCGAGAGCTCATTCACCTTTTGCAGCGCCTCGCCCAGCGAAACGCCGTCCTTAAGGTTGGCGGTAAAGCCGACGGAGGGAAGCTGCTGCTCGCGGTTGAGCTGCGGCGCAACCGCATTTTCCTTCAGCGTAGCAATCACCGACATCGGCACGATCTTGCCGTCACCCGTTTTCAGGAAGACGTTTTCCAGATCGGTCGGATCATTGATCGGCCGGGTGGAGGACAGGAGCCGCACCGGGATCGCATCGCCATCCACGAAGACGTCGACAATCGAGCGCCCTTCCAGCAGCGACTGCATGGCGCGCGACAGGCCAGTGATATCGATGCCGAGATCCGACGCACGCTCGCGGTCGATGGAGACGGAGATTTGCGCCTGATTGGGTTCATTGTCGAAACGCGGCGTATCGAACAGGCCGCTTTCCTCCATGGAAAGCAGCAATTTCTGCGTCGCCTCGGTCAGCGCCGCATAATTGCTGCCGACCATCGCCATCTGCAATCCATTGCCGGCACCGCGAATTCTGAGGCTGTTCGGCTGCATTGCATTGCCGCGCAGCGCCGGCACCCTGTTGGCGGCGGAGGTGACATCGGCGGCGATCTGGTTCTGCGTCCTCTCACGATCGGCCCAGGGCGCAAGCGTCAGCACCATGAAACCGGTATTGGACGAGCCGTTCATGCCGGTGATGGAATAGATATTGCGGATTTCACCGCTGTCGCGCAGCGGCTGCAGGTTTTCTTCGATCCGCTGCAACTGGTCGCGGGTATATTCGAGGCTGACGCCCTGCGGCGCGGTGACCCGCATCATGATCGAGGCGCGGTCCTCACGCGGCGTCAACTCGTTCTGGATCATGCCGAAGGCGATCCACGACAGGCCGGAAAAGATCAGCGCCACGACGATGACGATCAGCGGATTGTTGAGGCAGACGGAAAGTGTCGTTTTGTAGGTGGAGGCAAAGACATTGCCGAACCATGCGAGCGGCCCCGTTGGCTCCTTCAGCCCCTCCTTCAGTATACGCGAGGCGAGCATCGGGCAGAGCGTCAGCGCCACGATGGAGGACAAGCCCACCGCGAAGGCCAGCACGAAACCGAATTCGCGGAACAGACCGCCAAGCTGGCCCGGCAGGAAGGAGAGCGGAATGAACACGGCGGCAAGCGTCGCCGTCGTCGCGATGACTGCGAAGAAGACTTCCTGCGTGCCGAGAACGGCAGCGGCCCGTGGCCCCATGCCTTCCGCCCGGCGGCGAACGATATTTTCCAGCACCACGATGGCGTCATCGACCACGAGGCCGGTCGCCAGAACGATGGCAAGCAGCGTCAGGATATTGACCGAGAAGCCGACCATATAGATGGCGACAATGGTGCCGATCAGCGCCACCGGCATGGTAATTGCCGGAATGAGGGTGGCGCGCCAGTCGCGCAGGAAGAGATAGAGCACGACGACGACGATGATCGCCGAGAGACCGAGCGCCAGTTCGACCTCGTGCAGCGCGCCTTCGATGAAGACGGCATCGTCACTGGTCACGACGATGCGCGTGCCCTCGGGCAGATTGGCCGACATGGCGTCGACGGCGGCCTTCACGCCGGTCGAGATGCTGAGCGTGTTGGACTGCGCCTGACGGATGACACCAAGACCGACGCCCTGCACGCCATTGGAGCGCAGCGAGGTGGATTCGTCGTCCGCCCCCAGCATGACGGTCGCGACGTCCCTGAGGCGGATATTGTTCTTGATGAGAAGGTTGGAAAAATCCTCGGGCTTCGTCAGGCTGGCCGTGGCGCGCACGACGATATCCTGCGTCGTGCTTTTCAGCGATCCCGCCGGCACATCAAGCGCAGCGCTGGCAAGCGCATTGGAAACGTCGGTCACGGTCAGACCGCGGCTCGCCAATGCGGCCTGATTGAGATCGACCCGGAAAACCTTTTCCTGATCGCCGTAAAGCTCCACATCGGCCACGCCATCGACGGCGGCCAGACGGTCGATGATCTCGTCATCCACCAGCTTGGTCAGGTCTTCCATGCTGAGCGTGGAGGAGGTGACGGCAAGGCGCATGATCGGCTGGCTGTCGGAATCCGCCTTGATGATCTGCGGCTCGTCGGCATCGTCAGGCAACTGGTTGGTGACGCGGCCGATGGCGTCGCGCACGTCATTGGCGGCGACGGCGAGATCGACATTGTCGCCGAATTCCAGCGTCACGCGGCTGGTGCCGAACTGCGAGTTGGACGAAATGGACTTGACGCCGCTGACACGCGCCACCGCACCTTCGATGGTCTGCGTCACTTCCTGATCGATGGTTTCGGGTGCGGCCCCCTCATAGGTGGTCCTGACGCTGATCGTCGGCCGGTCGACGTCAGGCAGTTCGCGCACTTCGACACCCACCAGCGCCGCAAGGCCGGCAACGACCAGCAGCGTATTGAGAACCGCCGCCAGAATCGGCCGGCGCACGAACAATGCCGTAAATGCGAGTTTGGAATCCTTAACCGAGGGCGGCTGCGTCGTCATTGGCTGGCAACCTCCTCGGGCTTCGGCTGGCTACCGACGCGGACCGCGCCGCCTTCGCGCACGCGCTGAAGCCCCTCGATCACGACAGGCTCGCCATCCGCCAGCTCCGCCTTGACGAGAACGGCATCGGGATTGCGCTGCACGATCTGCACACGCACCTTATTCGATTTATTGTCGGTCACACGCCAGACATAGGAGCCTTCCGCATCCCACTGCACGGCCAGCGGATCGACCGAGGCATAGGTTTCTCCGGCAAAGCGCATGGTGACACCGAAGGACATGCCGGCCCTCAGCTCGTCCTTCTCATTGCCGAACTTCGCCCGGATGCGGATCGTGCGGCTCGCCTCATCGACGCGGTTGTCGACGGCCTCGATCTCACCCTTGAAAGTCTCGCCCGGTCGGGAAATCGACGTCGCCTCCACCGGCATGCCGACCTTGATCGCGGTTGCGAACCGCTCGGGAGCCCAGAAATTGACGAGAATTTCCGAACGGTCGTCGATGCTGACGATGGTTGACTGCGTGGTGACGTTATCGCCGATATTGGCGGCGACGATACCCGCCACACCCTCTATCGGCGCAACGATGTCGCGGCGTTTCAGATTGAGTTCGGCAGTGCTCAGCGCCAGCTTGGCGGCTTCCTCGGCGATCTGCGCATCCAGCACATCGAGGCGGGAAACAGATTTCAGGTTCTTGTAGGAATTGGATTTTTCAACGGCGCTGCGCAGCGCCACCTGCGCCTTGTCGCGCTCGATCACCTGCTCTTCATCGTCGAGCCGCGCCAGCACCTGGCCTTTCACGACACGAGCGCCGGACGACGTGCGAATTTCGGAAAGCGTGCCGGAGGCCTGTGGCATGACGACAACCGACTGGATCGCCTCGCCATTGCCGATGGCGTTCAGCCGGTCATTGACCGTGCCTTTCTTCACCGGGGCCGTCACCACCAGTGTGGCGTTGCCGTTGCGGCGCGCACCGCCGGCATTCTGGCCTGTGGACGCACCGGTTGCCGGGCCGCCGGATGCGGCGACTTCAATCGCCCCGGCAGGCGTTTTGCCAAGCCCTATCGCGGCGAACACATTGCGGGCTTCCGGCGAATAGAAGCCCCAGAGACAGAGCCCCGCTCCCACCACGGCTACACTGACACCCACCTGTTTCCAGACCCGCATATATTTCTCCGGTTGATCCGCGCAGCACAAAGCATTCCCGAAAACGCACGTTCCGGGACAGATGCAGTATTCCTGCTTGGCCAAGGCAAGGCAACGCACAAATCCGTTCCTTACGTAATTGTAATTTGGGCGCAAATGCCGCCCGGCGCAGCCAAACGGCAATCCGGGCCGCGCATTCCTGTCGCAAGTATCCGCCATTGGGCTAATCTGCCCCTAAGACGTCATAACCGGAGGAAGCGATGAGCACCGTGACGAAGACCGAAAACCCGGAAACCGACCCGCGCGTCAAGGCGGTGTTCGATGACATCCGCGCCACCCGCAAATCGGATTTCATCAACAATATGTGGCTCTACCTCGCTTTCGATGCCGATCTGCTTGAAAAGACCTGGGGCGAGGTCAAGGCGGTGATGGCGACGCCTTCCGCGCTCGATCCCGTGGTGAAGGAAATGCTCTATATCGCCGTTTCCGTCACCAATGGCTGCTCCTATTGCGCCCATTCCCACACGGCAGCCGCCAAAGCCAAAGGCATGACCACCGAACAACATGCCGATTTGCTGCGCGTCATCGCGCTTGCCGCCAAGACCAACCAGCTTGCGGTGGCGCTGCAAGTGCCCGTTGACGCCGCTTTCGACGCCGACAGGCAGACATGAAACGAAAAAATGCCTTGGAATGGGCGTTTTGACGGTTGATACCGGAATAAAAGCAGAACACGGTTCTGGCCTTTATACCCCGAATCACTACATTGGGCCGCATGAGCAACAGTTTTGACGATATGCCGTTCTTCGATGAGGAACCCGCCGCACCGCGCAGGGCAACGAACAATGCCGGTGCGGAAAGCGGCGGCGGGCTTGGCATTGCCGCCCGCGCCATGGCGGCGCGCGATCAGACGCGTGCTGCGCCCGACTATCTTTCCGGCCTCAACCCGGAACAGCGCGATGCCGTGGAAACGCTGGACGGCCCCGTTCTCGTCCTTGCCGGCGCCGGCACCGGCAAGACCCGCGTTCTGACGACCCGCATCGCCCATATTCTGGCCACCGGCCGCGCCTATCCGAGCCAGATTCTTGCCGTGACCTTTACCAACAAGGCTGCCCGCGAGATGAAGGAACGTATCGGCGTTCTCGTCGGCGGCGCTGTCGAGGGCATGCCCTGGCTCGGCACCTTCCACTCCATCGGCGTCAAGCTTTTGCGCCGCCATGCCGAACTCGTCGGCCTGAAATCGGACTTCACCATTCTCGATACGGATGACGTGGTGCGGCTGATCAAGCAGCTCATTCAGGCCGAAGGGCTGGACGACAAGCGCTGGCCGGCAAAGCAGTTCGCCGGCATGATCGACGGATGGAAGAACAAGGGCCTGACGCCGCCGGACATTCCCGAGGGCGACAGCCGCGCCTTCGCCAACGGCAAGGGCCGCGAACTTTACACCGCCTATCAGAACCGGCTAAAAACGCTGAACGCCTGCGATTTCGGCGACCTTCTGATGCACCCGATCAGCATCTTCCGCCGCCATACGGATATTCTGAAAGAGTATCACCAGAAGTTCCGTTACATTCTGGTGGACGAATATCAGGACACCAATACGGCGCAATATATGTGGCTGAGGCTTCTCGCCCAGCGCGCCAGGGGCGAACCGCAGAATGTCTGTTGCGTTGGCGACGATGATCAGTCGATCTATGGCTGGCGCGGCGCGGAAGTGGACAATATCCTCCGCTTCGACAAGGATTTTCCGGGCGCCAAGGTCATCAAGCTCGAACGTAACTACCGCTCCACCGAGCATATTCTCGGCGCGGCCGGGCATCTCATCGCCCATAATGAGGGCCGTCTCGGCAAGACGCTCTTCACCGAACGCAGCAGCCCGGATGATGAAAAGGTCGTGGTGCATGCCGCCTGGGATTCCGAGGAGGAAGCCCGCGCGGTCGGCGAGGAAATCGAACAGCTCCAGCGCAAGAACCATAATCTGAACGACATGGCCATTCTCGTCCGCGCCTCCTTCCAGATGCGCGAATTCGAAGACCGTTTCGTCACGCTTGGCCTCAATTACCGCGTCATCGGCGGTCCGCGTTTTTATGAGCGCCTCGAAATCCGCGATGCCATGGCCTATTTCCGGCTGGTCTGCCAGCCGGCCGACGATCTCGCCTTCGAGCGCATCGTCAATACACCCAAGCGCGGCCTTGGTGATACGACGATCCGCAACCTGCATGACTATGCCCGCGCCCGCGATATTCCGATGCTGGCGGCAGCGGCCGACATTATCGAAACCGACGAGCTGAAACCGAAAGCGCGCAAGGCGCTGTTCGACGTGGTGCAGGATTTCCGCCGCTGGCAGGGCCTCCTGGAAAACACCGAGCACACCACGCTTGCCGAACAGATTCTCGACGAAAGCGGCTATACCGCCATGTGGCAGGCCGACAAGACGGCCGAAGCGCCCGGACGACTGGAAAACCTGAAGGAACTCATCCGCTCGATGGAGGCCTTCGAGAGCATGCGCGGCTTCCTCGAGCACGTAGCTCTCGTCATGGATGCCGAGCAGAACGAAAATCTCGATGCCGTCTCCATCATGACGCTGCATTCCGCCAAGGGTCTGGAATTCGACACCGTCTTCCTGCCCGGCTGGGAAGAAGGCCTGTTCCCGCACCAGCGGGCGCTGGACGAAGGCGGGCGCTCCGGTCTGGAGGAAGAACGCCGTCTTGCCTATGTGGGCATCACCCGCGCCAAGAAGCTCTGCCATATCTGGTTCGTGTCGAACCGGCGCATTCACGGGCTGTGGCAATCCACCCTGCCCTCGCGTTTCCTCGATGAATTGCCGCCCGCCCATGTGGATGTCGCGGCATCCGACAGCAGTTACGGCGGTTATGGCGGCCGCGGCGGCTACGGCCAGTCGCGTTTCGACAAGGCCGATCCTTTCACAAACAACTATTCCACCCCCGGCTGGAAGCGTGCGCAGCAGAACCGCAGCGACGCCACCCGTGACAATTGGGGCACCCGCTCGGGCCATGCGGTGGAACGGATCGGTTATGGCGAAAGCGGCCCGCGCACCCGTACTATCGATGGTGAACTGGTGGCGAAATCCGTCGCCAACACGCCATCGAAATTTTTCGTCGGCGACCGCGTCTTCCACCTCAAATTCGGCAATGGCAACATTTCCGCCATCGAAGGAAACAAGCTGACGATCGACTTCGATCGCGCCGGCCAGAAGCGCGTGCTGGACGGATTTGTGGAAAAGGTCTGATTCGACAACCGTGAGTGCCTGAAGGCTGCTTTTTCCATAGCCTGCGTCATGCCGTTGCAATAAAGGAGTTGCAATGGGGAAGTGGAACCGGCGAGGACAGCTTTGTATATATTACCGAAAAGCCAGCGCAGGCTCGCCGTTTTCCTGATCAATATGGACAGCGCCACCAAACGCCTCGCGGATATGACCGCGCGCCTCGACGCCATGGGGCTCAAGGCGGAGCGTGTCCCCGGCGTCAATGGCAGGGAACTGAATTACCCCATCCCGGAATTTAGCGAGATTTCCTACATGCTCATGCATGGCCGCCGCACCTCGCCGCCGGAAATCGGTTGCTATCTCAGCCATGTCGCCTGCGCCAATAAATTCATGGCGGGCGATGCCGATATCGCGCTCATCCTCGAGGATGACGTGGTCTTCGACGATGATTTTCTCAACGCCATAGACGAGGCGGTGCTGAATGGCGGCGACTGGGATTTGCTGCGGCTCACGACCGTCAGCAATGGCCGGAAATTTCCGTTCCGCCCGCTTTCCAATGGCCGCTCGCTTGCCATCGCGCTCACGCGGGAAAAAGGCTCGGGAGCCTATCTCGTCAACCGCCGCGCCGGAAAATGGATATCGAAGCTCATCCCCATGCGGCTCGCTTATGACATCGCATTCGATCTGGAATATCTCGCGGGGCTGAAGGCGGCCTTCCTCTACCCGCTCTGCGCCACGCAGGATGCGGATGGGGAAAGCCAGATCCAGAACAATCTGCGCATCTACCGCCTGCCGCGCTGGCGCTATTTCACCGTTCTGCCCTATCGCGCCTATCTGGAAACCAGCCGGTTCCTGCTGCGCGGCATTCGCTTCGCCGTCGCCAAAATGTGCGTTGCGATGGAGCGCGGCAAAGGCAAGACCGCCCCGGCCGGTCATTGATCGATCCGTCTTATACTTCGCCAGGTGTGAAGCCGACGAGATAGACGGCCGCGATCACGGCTGCGAGAATGAAAATCGAAATGACGAAAATCGTCATCCGGTTCAATGGTTTGCGCGTCGTTTTCTTCATGGTGGAATAATGCGTGGCCGCATCGCTTGTTCCGCAACGCACAGGATAATGTCGTCTAAAACCGTGAGCCGGCGCAATTCGATTCCGCTTCAGGCACATATGGGCTAAAGCTCGTCTCCATCTTCAGCTTTCCGGCCCGCCATGACAGACACGACGCATCCACGCCTCAACCCGCTGCATCTTGCCGCCGCCTTCGCCAGCGGCTGCCTTTTGACATTGATGGTGCATTTCAACGGTCAGCTTGCCCATTATGGCAATGCGCTGTTTTCCTCCTGGACGGCGCATGGCACCGGCACGGTGGCGGCGCTGATCTATCTCGCCATCATGCGTCCGAAGAAAGACGTGGGCGCGGCAGAAAAACCGAAAGCGCCGCTCTGGGCCTATTGCGGCGGGGTCGTGGGTGCCGCCATCGTCATCCTCACCTCCACCGCCGTCATTTCGCCGCTGGCGCTTTCCGGCACCATTGCGCTCGGGCTTGGCGGACAGGTGATCTTCAGCCTCCTGGCGGATATTTTCGGCCTCTTCGGCCTGCCCAGAAGAAAGCCGGACCTGCGGGACATGGCGGCTGTGGCGCTGATCCTGTGCGGCAGCGCACTCATCATCCTTGTCGGGAGAACGGCATGATCGTCTGGATCGCCATGGCCTTTACCGGCGGCGTCTTCGTGGCGCTGAGCCGCCAGATCAACGGCCGCCTCAGCCTGTCCAACTCGCCGCTCATCGCATCGTTCTGGAACCACATTGTCGGTTTTGCCGTGTTGACGGTCATCGGCCTCATCGTCGGCGGCCTCATTCCGCCGGGCGCGGCCGATGCGCCCTGGCTTGCCTTTATCGGCGGGCCGATCGGCGTCGTCTTCATCGCTTCGGGAAGCTGGCTCATCCCGCGCATCGGTGCGGTCAATACCGCCCTTCTGGTCATCAGCGGCCAGATGGTCTCAGGCGTGGTTCTCGATCTTTTCGGCGATCATCCGCCGAAACTCTGGGCGAGCGCACTCGGCATCCTGCTCATCTTCGCCGGCATGGTGCTGACACAGCGGCGCGGTCGCTAGAGCATTTCCAGTCAGGAAAATGCGGAAAGCTCAGGAATCGCTGCCGCGCAAAAACATGCCGAGCAGGGTCTTGCCGCCGCTTTTACCGCCGCTGCTCGCAAGTGTCGGCCGGTTGCCGTTCAACTTCGGCACCACCACCATGCGCTTGACTTCGCCGCGCTTGAAGGCCGCAAGGAAGCGCGGGTAATCGCGGAACACCACGCAGCCATTCGATTCGCCGCGTTTCGCCAGCATGTAGGTATGCGCCAGAAGACCGTCTCGACCATGCGGGTTGACGCCGTTTTCCGGCGTCAGGCGAATGGCCTCGACGCCGTGGAACCGCGCCTCGCGCATCGTCAGACGATAGCTGGAAGGCGGCGTCGAACCGCGCATTCTCACATGCACGTAATCGGGATTGTCGCGCATCTTACCGATGCCGGAATGCGCTTCGAGCTTCTCGCCATTCGGCATGTGTACCACGCCGGAGGAAATATCGTAGATCGCCGTGCCATTGCCGCGATCCGGCCACGGAACCGCATCCATCTTGCTCGGCTCGCGCATCGGATTGTCAGGCTTTGCAAAGGCGAGCATGGCGCCGGTGCTCTGCTTCGGCGGCGCAGGGGCGCGAAGGGGAACCGGCGCATCGAAAGCCGGCGCCGAAGCGACGGCCGGAACATGGTCCTCGGTCTTGGACGATGTCGCGGGACGCGGTGACGGCTCGACCGTCTGAGCCGTTGCAACCTCGGGACGGAAGCTCGGAAGCGGCACATCATCGGGCAGCAGGCTGCTTGCCTCTTCCTCGATCTGCGGCCGCGCCAGCGCCACTTCAAATGCCGGATGCTGCGGAACGGCGCTCTGATAGGCAACCTCGGAGGTGCGACCCAGCGCCGAATCGACGATCGCCGACGGCTTGAGGGCGGCAAGCTGCTTCACTGTCGCCTGCCCCTTGGCATTGGCAGCCGCGCCGAAGCGCTCGCCGAATTCCTTCGCACCGATCTCGGGCATGATGCCGGCGAGCCGAACCGCCTTCTGCTGGCCATGGCTATGGTCGCTCAGGCGGGAAAACTTGCGCACGTGAATGTCCCGCGCGGCCGCGTGGGCAATTGCCGTCTCAGTGGAAGCGAATCGCGTCACCAGCGTCTTTTCAAACTGCCCGACACCATGCGAAGCGGCGGCCATGCTGTGCAGCGAGGCAAAGGCGGCGAAGGCGAAAAGGCCGGCAAAGGCGCCGCCGCCAAGGAGGGCGGACATTCGGCCGAACGCAAAGGATTTGCCTCTCTTGAGGCGAGACGAACCGGCAAGACCGGCGCCATTATAGGCCGCAGCAGAAAACGCCATGATACTCGTTACTCGAACCGTTCACGCACACCCGGCCGACGCCGGAGGGATTTTGGGACATCCGAAGGGCTGGCAAACACCACGCCGGTTTCGGAACTGACTGGTTCGAAGCATGACGAATTATGGTAACCAAAGTGTTTACGAGTCCCTGCAAAAATAATTCGTTAAGGTCTGCGCATTGTAAGGCGAAGGCAAAACAATGACTTGCGCCGAGACTGCGTGCATCCGCACTGCGTCGTCCGGGGAAATGCCCCTTAGAGGGTCGTCATCGGCCTAAAAATTTCCGTCGCCGCATTGTCAGGTAAATTCCGACTTGGCCGGAAATTTGCTGCAAATGCGGCAGGACTGCGACAGGGCAAGCCCCCTGCCCGAAACATCCGTGCCTGCCGGAGAGGTCGAAAGGGGCTTGATCCGTTAAAGCCGGCTTGGCATCCTGCCCTGAAAAGGGAGGCACATCATGAAGGCGCTGCTGCTCATCGATATCCAGAACGGTTTTTGCCCGGGCGGCAATCTGGCCGTTGCCGATGGCGACAGGGTCGTGCCCGTCGCCAATGCCCTGATCGACAATGGAGGCTACGATCTCATCGTCGCCTCGCAGGACTGGCACCCGGAAAATCACGGCAGCTTCGCCTCCCAGCATCCCGGCAAGAAGCCCTTCGACATGGGCGAACTCTCCGGCAAACCGCAGATGATGTGGCCGGATCATTGCGTGCAGGGCACGCCGGATGCGGAATTCCATCCCGACCTCAAGACGGACGCCTTCGATTATATTCAGCAGAAGGGCGAAAACCCCGCCGTCGACAGCTATTCCGCCTTTCGCGACAATGACCAGGGCGCGACGACGGGACTGGCCGACTATCTGAGCCGTCAGGGTGTCACGCAACTCGACGTCTGCGGCCTTGCCACCGATTATTGCGTCAGTTTTTCGGTGCTCGATGCCCTCGACATGCTGCCCGGTGTGAATGTCCGTTTCATCGAAGATGCCAGCCGCGGCATCGATCCGCAGGGCATCAAGGCCGCGATTTCGACGATGCGGGAAAAAGGCGCGGCCATTCTCAAAAGCCGCGACATATTGCGGGACTAGTTTAGCGCGGCTTCGGCTTCTCCAGCACGTCGATATCGCCTGCCGCATCCTCAAGGCGTCTCAGGATCGCGGCATGTGCATCCCTGAGCCCCTCATTATAAAAAACATGCCCCAGCTCCTCGGCCAGAAAATCCACGAAGATCTCCGCCTGCAGAAGGCCGATTTCGGTTTCGGTCTCCCGGGCAAGATAGTCCCGGATACGTGCGGCCAGGGCGGCCTTTTCCTGCTTTTCCAGCATCGATCTTCCATCGTCTGACTGTTGAGGGGTACGGGAGGAAGGCGGTGAAACCATCCGCCCGGCTCCGGCCATATGGGGCGTTACCGTAACGGAAGGTTCAAGGGAATCAATCGATCCATTCATGCAATTCGTTTGCCAGCCGGGCGGGACGGCGATAGAGCGGCGGGCAAGGAGTTTCCAGAAATGTTCAATGCAGATTTTCGCGAGGGATTGAAGAGCGGTTTCCCGATCGCCCTCTCCGCCGCCCCCTTCGGTGCGCTGTTCGGCGCGGTCGCGGTCGATAACGGGCTCAGCGTCACCGAAGCCACGATCATGAGCGGCACCGTCTATGCGGGCGCGAGCCAGCTCGTGGGTATCGAACTCTTCGGCCAGAAGGTTGCCCCCTGGCTGATCGTTCTATCCGTCTTCGCCGTCAATTTTCGCCATATCCTCTATTCGGCCGCCATTGCCCGGATGATCTCGAACTGGTCTTTCCTGCAGAAGGCCGCGGGCTTCTTCGTGCTGGTCGACCCGCAATTCGCCGAATCGGTCAGGAAATACGAAAATACCGGCACGGTCGGCTTTTCCTGGTACATGGGCTTTGCCGCGCCGGTCTATGTGTTGTGGCTGGCCATGACCATTCTCGGCGCATCGCTCGGCAATCTCGTCGGCGATCCGAAAGCCATCGGTCTCGATGTGCTGCTGCCGATCTATTTCATGGGCATGGTGTTGAGCTTCCGCCAGCGGGAGAATTTCTACCCTGTCATGCTGGCAAGCGCGGTGGGCGCAACGGTTGCCTATCACATGGTCGGCTCGCCGTGGCATGTCAGCCTCGGCGCCGTCGCCGGAATTCTCGTCGCGGTCATCTATCCGCCGAAGCCGAATTCTGAAAGCGGGGTGGAAACGCCATGAGCGACATGCTGCACACTGATACGCTGATCCTGATCGCGCTCGCCGCCATCGCCACCTATCTCACCCGCATCGGCGGTTATGTCCTGATGACGCGGATGAAATCCATCCCGCCGCGCATGGAGGCGGGGCTGAACGCCGTTCCCGTAGCGGTTTTGACCACGCTCGTCGCACCCGCCTTTTTCGAAGGCGGATACGAGGTGAAGATCGGCATGGTGGCCGCCCTTCTGGTCTGCCTGCGCTTTCCCGGCCTGACGATGCTCGCCATCGGCTGGGCCATCGTCATCGCCATCCGGCATTTTTCGCTGTTTTAAGCGATCCGCTCCAAAGGCCTGGTTGCGGCCACGAGCCACGCCTTTACCTCTTCCTCGGTGATGAGCGGGGAAAGCTTCTCCAGAACCGCGGCGTGGTAGGCGTTGAGCCATTCCAGCTCCTCGTCGGTCAAAAGCGCCGTGACGACAAGCCGGCGGTCGATGGGGCACCAGGTTAGCGTCTCGAAAGAGAACATCGGCTGGTCGCCACCGACCACCTCTTCCGCCTCGCGCACATAGATCAGGTTCTCGATGCGGATGCCGAAAGCGCCGGGCCGGTAATAACCCGGCTCGTTGGACAGGATCATGCCGGGCAGAAGCTCCTGCGTCGAAAGCCGCGAAATGCGCTGCGGCCCCTCATGCACCGAAAGATAGGAGCCGACGCCGTGGCCGGTGCCATGGGCGTAGTCCGCTCCCGCCTTCCACAGCGCGATGCGCGCCAGCGGATCGAGATCGCAACCGCGCGTTCCCTTCGGAAACCGTGCGGTGCTGATGCCGATCATGCCCTTCAGCACCAGCGTGAAGAAGCGCTTCTGCTCTTCCGGAACGGCACCGATTGCGACGGTACGGGTGATGTCAGTAGTGCCGTTGACATATTGCGCGCCGGAATCGACGAGGAACATCTCCCCGTCCGCAAGTGTGCGGTCGGTATCGGTGGTGACGCGGTAGTGGATGATGGCGGCATGTTCACCGGCACCTGAAATCGTATCGAAAGACACGTCCTTGAGCGGGTTTTGCAGCCCCTGCCCCACCTTGGCCCGAGCGGCCTCCAGCGCCTTGACGGCGGCGATTTCGGTAATGCTGCCCGGTTGCTGGCGGTCCAGCCAGCAGAGATATTCGACCATGGCCGCGCCGTCCTGCACATGGGCGGCTGCCGAACCGGCCAGTTCCGCCTTGTTCTTGCGTGCGCGCGGCAGGCGAACGGGATCCGCCTCCTCGATCAGCGAGCCGCCCGCCGCGGTGATCGCGCCGGTCAGCGCCACCGGGGTCAGATCGGCATCCACCATGACGCGGCCCTTGGCACTGGCAATGGCATGCAGACGGTCAGCGATCTTCGACGGCGGCAATTGTGTCGCGAGCTGCGCCAGATAGGCCTCAGTCTCGATGCCTGTCTTGCGCTTGTCGAGAAAAATATCCGCCCTGCCATCGGCATAGATGATGGCGCGGGCGAGCGGATGCGGCGTATGCGGCACGTCATTGCCGCGAACATTGAAAATCCAGGCGATGGACGACGGATCGGTAACCAGCAGGGCATCCGCATCCTTTGCCGAGACCGTCTCCGCCAGCGAGGCGATCTTTTCCTTCGCCAGCTTGCCGGTAAAGGCCTCCGGCTGGATGACGACGGGCTCCAGCGGCTCGGAGGGACGGTCCTGCCACAGGGTATCGAGCGGGTTCTTCTCCAGGAGAACGACCGAACCGCCCTTGCCGGCAAGCACCTTTTCCAGCCGCCTCAACTCCGCGCCGGTGTGCAGCCATGGATCGATGCCGAGCCGGAAACCCTTTGGAGCATGTTCGGCCAGCCAGACGGAAGGCGGCGCGCCAACCAGATCGCCGCCGCTGAAGATCGATTGATCGACCTGCGACTTGAGCTGCGTCGTATAACGTCCATCGACAAAAACCACCGCCTCCGTGCGCGTCACCAGCGCAATGCCAGCGGAACCGGTAAAGCCGGTCAGCCAGGACAGGCGCTCGGCGCATTCCGGCACATATTCTCCCTGATATTCATCGGCGCGCGGCACCAGAAAACCGTCGATACCAAGGGCATCGAAACCGGCGCGCAGCGCCTCGACACGGGCCTTGCCGAATTGCGGCGCGGATTTGTTTTCGAAGGTCTGGAACATGGGCGTCTTTCGGGAACTGTCATGGAGAAAAGCTGCAAGTTGCGCCGTCAAATCATTGGCGCGCAACGACAATGCCACGCGGACAAAGCCGGTTTCAAGCCATATATGACAGACCGGATTGCGGCGATAAATTGTGCAGTTTTTACGAAATAAGTAATACTCATGGCAAAGTGACATGCGATAAATGCATATCTACCCTGAGATATCCCCTCTAACTAAACAAAAACACATCGCTTATCTTCAGATCAACACAGCGAGAGAGACACTCTCCTGGCAAACAAGGATTTGAAGCAATGGCAAAATCTTTCCTCCGCACCGCCTTCGATCGCGTCGTTGAAGCACGCGAGCGTCAGGTCAGCCGCCATGTCAACGCCGCCCTTCTGAACCTCGACGACAAGTCGCTGGAAGCGCTCGGCATGAACCGCGCCGATCTTCGTCGCAAGGCAAAGTCCAGCTACGTATTCTGATGACGTCCGGCGCGGCGATCCTCCCTCCACCGCGCCGAACAGGAATACGTCGACCCGCTTGAGCAAGCTCCTCCCATGCTCGCGGGTTTCCAGGCGGCGCGAAAGCGCCGCCTTTTCTTTTGCCCGAAAGGGATGTCGCCGCTGGTTCAGTCTTTGCGCAGATGCAGCGTGACCCAGCCGTTGCGCCAGATGGTGCGGACATGGGAAAGCCGGGCGCCATTATAGGCGGAAAGCACCTTCCAGCGCTGCGACGCCAGAATGCCGGACAGGATGACGGTGCCGCCGGGCGCCAGATGCGTGACGAGCTGCGGCGCCATCTTGATGAGCGGCCGGGCCAGAATATTGGCAATGATGAGATCGAACGGGCCGTGCTTGCGGAAGGCGTCCGAGTGGAAGCCCGGCGCGGTCTCCAGCGCCATCCCGGAGACGATGCCGTTCAGCCGCACATTCTCCTTCGCCACCTTGACGGCGATGGGGTCGATATCCGTCGCAAGCACGGGAATGGGACGCATCTTGCGCACGGCAATTGCCAGAACGCCGCTGCCGGTGCCGAGATCCAGCGCATTGCGCACGGTCCGCGCCCGCAGAACCTCCTCGATCATCTCAAGGCAACCGGCCGTCGTGCCGTGATGGCCGGTGCCGAAAGCCTGTCCCGCCTCGATTTCGATCGCCAGATCGTTCGCCCGCACCTTGTCGCGATCATGGGCGCCATGCACGATGAAACGCCCTGCGCGCACCGGCTTCAGCCCCTCGAGCGACTTGGCGATCCAGTCGACATCAGGAACGATCTCCTTCTCGATGACGAGCCCGGGAAAGGCGGGAGCAAGCAGGGCGCTGACACGCTCGCGGAACTCTTCCTCCTGCTCGGCCATCAGATAGACCGAGGCTTCCCAGATATCGCGCTTCTCATCCACCTCGGTCGTGGCAATCGCGACATCCTCCTCGCCGAAATAGTCCGACATGAGATCGAGGATTTCACCCGCCTGGATTTCGGTCGTGGTGACGTAAAGTCGGATTTCGCTCACGGCGGGCTGCTTTCTCTGGATGAGGTTATTGTTCTTGCCTTTGCCACAAAACCTCGGCCAGTCCAATAAGCCCGGCGCAATTATGCCGCCTCTATCAGCCCTTCAGAAGATTCTGGAGCTTCTGCTCGGCAACTTCGGGGTTTTCACCATAAGCAATGGTGCCGGAAAAGCGGCCATTGGCATCCAGCAGGATGACGGACGCCGTGTGATCCATGGTGTAATCGCCATTCGGATCCTTCTCATCCACCGGCACCTTCTTGGCATAGATGCGGTACCCCTTCAGCGTCTCGGCGATCTTGTCGGCCGGGCCGGTGATGCCGGTGATGCGCTTCGAGACGTTGGAGACATATTGCTGCATGATTTCAGGCGTATCGCGCTCGGGATCGACGGAGACGAAATAGGCCTGCAGCTTGTCGCCGGCCGGGTCCACCTTCTCCATCCAGCCGTTCAGCTCGAAAAGCGTCGTCGGGCAGACTTCCGGGCAATGGGTGAAACCGAAGAACAGCGCTGTCGGCTTGCCCTGAAAGGCCTTTTCGGTGATCGGCTGGCCGTTTTGCGCCGTGAGTTGGAAGGGCACACCATAGGCCGTCTCCACCATTTCATTACGCGTCTTCGTCATTTCGATCGTCAACCAGCTGACAACGCCGGCGAGAACGAGCACGACGGCCCACAATACGATGCGAATATTTCTCATTGTCCAATCCTACCCCGAAAGCCGGCGGCACATCGCAGGCCCTGGCAGACAGATAACGAAAGGCGACGGGGACGGCAAATCAACTGGGCGTATTTGCGGGAACCGCGCTGATTTGTCACAAATCCGCAGCCGGAAAACGCGTCACAGGCACCAGGCGATGCCGCTCTGTACCGTGGACAGGAAAATATCCGTGCCGTGCCGCACCCAGCCGTCAAAGGCAAGAAGCACGATGGCAAGCGAGGCCACAGCGGCAAGACTAGCCAGAATAAACTTCAGCGGATGGGAAACGAGTGCGTTCATATGCCCATCATAACCTGTTTGCGTGAGCGCGAAAACCGCCAAAATACTGGGTTTTGCCGGCGCAGCAGCAGCAATTGTTAGGGAAAGTTTAAAATCTTGCTGTGCATTATGACCATAGCGGTTTTTAAGCCTCGACATGATGTCTCCCGGTCCATTCTCCGGCCACCGCATAAAGCTCAATCCTGCGTGGGCCTGTTAGAGAGCCATCAGAGGAAACCTGCCGTCATGTCCAACGCCATCAAGCAATCCGGCGCATATCTCGAAATCGTTTCCTTCCATCTGGGCGATCAGGAATTCTGCATCGACATCATGGCGATCCGCGAAATCCGCGGCTGGGCGCCGGTTACCCCGATGCCGCACACTCCGCCTTATGTTCTCGGCCTTATCAACCTGCGCGGCGCCGTCATCCCCGTCATCGACATGGCTGGCCGCCTCGGCATGAAAATGACCGAACCGTCCGAACGCTCCGCCATCATCGTCACCGATATCGGCGGCAAGCTGGTCGGCCTGCTGGTGGAACAGGTCTCCGACATGATGACCATCCGCTCCGAAGACCTGCAGCCCGCACCCGATATCATTCCGGAAGAGCAGCGCAGCTTCTGCCGCGGCATCGTGGCGCTGGAAAAGAGCATGGTCTGCTTCCTCAACCTCGACACCGTGATTGCGGACGAGCTGGCACGCGAAGCGGCCTGATCCAGGCTGGCTATTGCCTCTTGATAGGATTTGGAGCGCTTGGCGCCAGCGCCGTTGAAGCGGCGCGGGTTGCATAGTCTGGCAGTCCCGTTTCAGAAGCACTCCGTCACCCCGGACCTGATCCGGGGTCCAGCGCGATCAAATCCTTGATCGCGAAAGACTCTTTCACGGCGCAGACGCCCCGTGGCTGGATGCCGGATCAAGTCCGGCATGACGGACAGGGTTGGACAAAATCTCACGGCTTGCCCTTTTGCCATGTGACCTGCTGGTTATAAAGCGGCACCGTGGAGATCGCCATCTTGGCCGAACCGTCGGTCAGCTCCCGCGCATGCACCAGATAGATCAGCGTATCGTTCGCCCTGTCATAGACGCGGCTGACGACGAGCTTCTTCCAGACCAGCGACATGCCCTGCCGGAACACCTCTTCCCCGCCCTTGGAGAGATCGATGTCGCCGATCTCCACCGGTCCCGTCTGGCTGCAGGAAATGGCATTGTTGGAAGGGTCTTCGAACCAGTTGCCATTCTTAAGCCGGTCGATGACGCCGCGCTCGAAATAGGTCACATGGCAGGTCACGCCCTTGATCTTCGGATCGGCGATCGCCTCGATTACGATATCGTTGCCGATCCAGTCGACACCGACCTCTCCCACGACCTGCGAATGCGCCGCTGTCACCGGAAGCAATGCCAGAAAGCCCGCAAACAAACCCGACAGAGTTTTCATCGTCATCGCATCTTCTCCGTTACGCTGCTTCAAACATAGGTGGAAGCCACCGTTACGCAACCCGTGAGACGGCGCGTTTTTTCATGCTGCAGGGCTGGTAACCGGTGGAGGTGAGACGCCCCGCGACCATGCCGATCTTTTCCGGCAGATCGCGGATATGGGCGACGCGCAAGGCCTTGGCCGCCGCAATCGAAGCGGCCGCGCAGACAACGGCGTCTTCGGCGGCATTGTGATGCACGAAACGCAGCTGCAGGTGATGGGCGATGACATTCAGCTTGTGCGACGCCAGATTGGGCCAGACATGCCGGGCAATCTTGACGCTGCACAGATAGGAAAGATCGGGATAGGACTGCCGGTATTTATCGAAGGACGCCCGCATGACGCTGAAATCGAAGGCGGCATTATGGGCGATCATGGTGGCGCCGTGGAAGTCGTCGATGAACTCCTCCATCACCTCGGGAAATTCCGGCGCATCTTCGACATCGGCCGGGCGGATGCCATGCACCGCGATGTTGAAGGGCGAAAACCGCATGTCCTTCGGCCGGATCAGCCGTTCCTCGACGCGAACGATCTCGCCGTCCTCTATCCATGCAAGCCCGACGGAGCAGGCGCTGCCCCGTTCCTCATTGGCGGTCTCGAAATCGATGGCGATGGTTTTCAAGAGTGATTCCCGTTGTTTCATTCCGGCATAGACCGGATTGACGTCAAAGAGAACCAGCCTCGGCAGAACCCGCTTTCGAAAGCATCCAGTCGATGAGCGTCACCAGATCGGGATTATCCAGCATACGCCTGGGATAAACGAGGAAATAGGCGAGCGTGCTGGCCATGTCCTTGCCGAAGGGCGCAATCAATGCGCCTTCCGCAAGCTCGCGGGAAACCAGCGAACGCCGGGTCAGCGCAATGCCGTGCCCGGCCTTGGCCGCATCCAGCGCACCATTGCTGTCGATGAAGACGGTGCCGCCGGAGGCATCCACCTCCGAATCTCCCGCCGCCTCCAGCCAGCGCCGCCATTCATTGCGGTTTTCATCGTGCAGAAGCGGAATGGATTTCAGGTCCCCCGCCTCCTGAAGCGGCCCATATTTTTCCAGAAGCTGCGGCGAACAGACCGGTAGAGTGCCGTCATCGATGAAGCGGATACTCTCCAGCCCTTCATACCGACCGAATCCGTGCCGTACCGCCAGATCGACATCGTCCCTCGAAAAGTCCACCAATCGGTTCGTCACGCTGATGCGGACATCCACCTGCGGGTGTTGCTGCTGGAAGGCAGGCAATCGCGGCATCAGCCATTGCACGGCGAAGGTCGGTGTACAGCTCAGCGTCAGAACCGTAATCTCGGAGCGCGCCGTCAGTTCCGCCGTCGCCTCGCGCATCATCCGGAAGGCGGTGCGAAGCGCGCCGTAATAACGCTCCCCCTCCCGCGTCAGCTGGATGCTGCGCGGCTTGCGGAAAAATAATTGCACGCCAAGCCGCGCCTCCAGTTCCCGGATTTGCAGGCTGACGGCACCGGGCGTGACATTCAACTCATTGGAAGCAAGCGTGACACTGCGATACCGTGCCGCGGCCTCGAAGGCCTGCAACCCTTTCAAAGACGGAAGTTCGGCTGCCATGGTTTAGCTCATCTCAATTATCGAACGAGAAACAATCGTTTGAAAACACCATAAAACAGGGAGTAAATAGACGCAACAAGACCTGAAACGCAGTTAAAACCATCCATCTCCAGTTTGAGCTAAGCTCAACTGATATCGGGTGGATGGCGACGAGCCCGCCTGCGATCATGTCGATACTCATGCTTTTGGGAGATGACGATGGCGATACAGAAACAGATGGATGCCCGCGAATGGGCGATGCTTGTCGCGCTTTCGCTTCTCTGGGGCGGATCGTTCTTTTTCATTGGCGTCGCCGTCAAGGAACTGCCGCCCGTCACCATTGTCACGCTGCGCGTCAGCCTGGCGGCAATCGCACTTCTCATCGTCTGCCGCATCATGGGCCTTCGCCTGCCGCGTGAATGGGCGGTGTGGCGCGCCTTTTTCGGCATGGGCCTGCTCAACAACATCATCCCCTTCTGCCTGATCGTCTGGGGCCAGACCCATATTGCCAGCGGACTAGCCTCGATCCTCAATGCCACCACGCCCCTCTTCACCGTCATCGTCGCCCATTTTCTGACCGCCGACGAGACGATGACCGGCAACAAGCTTACCGGCGTGCTGATCGGCTTTGCCGGCGTGGCGACCATGATCGGCCCGGCCGCCTTCACCGGCTCATCCGGCCTCTGGGGCCAGATCGCCATTCTCGGCGCGGCCATCTCCTATTCCTTCGCGGGAATCTTCGGCCGCCGTTTCAAGGCCATGGGCGTACCGCCGCTGATGACCGCCACCGGCCAGATTTCCTCTTCGACCCTGATGCTCATCCCGGCCGCCCTTCTCATCGATAAACCATGGACGCTCGCCATGCCGGGCCTCGGAACCTGGGGCGCGCTTGTCGGCATCGCCCTCTTGTCGACAGCGCTCGCCTACCTCATCTTCTTCCGCATCCTCGCCAGCGCCGGCGCCACCAACCTCGCCCTCGTCACCTTTCTCATTCCCGTCAGCGCCATCCTGCTCGGTTCGCTGCTCCTCGGCGAGCAACTGGAGATGAAGCACTTCGCCGGCATGGCAATGATCGCCGCCGGTCTTGCGGCGATCGACGGCAGGCTGCCGGCAAAACTCAGAAGCCTGCTGCGCAACGCACCCGCTTGACAGGACCATGCGGCAAAAGCATCCTGCGTGCATGATCGCAACGAAACAGAACATCACCCGCCGCCATACCATCACCGGCCACCCGGCAGGGAGAGGTATGTCGTCGCGTTAAGCGATCCATTTCCACCCTGCCATTAGAGCAGGGTCCGCAAACCTGCTCCCATACGCCCAAGGAGACAGGCATGCAGAATATAAAATTTGCCGACAATGAAGAATCTCAATTCAGCTTGAACGAAGTCGTCCTGCGTGCGGCGCGTCTGGACGATGCGGGAGCCCTGACCGAAATGTTCAACCTGCCCGGCGTCCGTCACGGCACGCTTCGGCAGCCGTTTCAGTCCGTTGAAAAAACGCGAAAATCGATGGAAAACCGCGGCCCGAACGATATCGCCATCGTTGGCGAATGGCGTGGAAAGATCGTTGCCAATGCAGGACTGTTTCGCAGGGCAGGAAGACAGTCCCACATCGCCGATCTGGTGATCAGTGTCCACGACGATTTTGCAGGCAAGGGCGTTGGATCATATATCCTCGCGGCGTTGATCGACACGGCCGACAATTGGCACGATATACGCCGCATCGAGCTGAACGTCTTCACCGACAATCTCCCGGCAATCCGGCTTTACGAGAAATTCGGTTTCGAACGCGAAGGCACCCTGCGCAACGACGCCTATCGTGACGGAAAATATGTCGATGCCCACGTGATGGCGCGTCTTCGATAGTTCCGGTCAGTTATCCAGGTGATCCGCAAACACTTCCCGAATGGTCCGCCGCGACCATTCGGCCATTTTGTCGTTACGCCCGCGCTCCGCATCCAGCACGATCAAAGCCTTCCACAGCGCCCAGCCGCGCCCTCGCTGCCATGTCGCCTCATCCAGATCCAGCGCCCGGCTAAAAACGGCGCGGCTTCCCGCATCGAGCACATTCCACGCGAGGATGAGATCGGAAGACGGATCGCCGACGCCGGAACTGCCGAAATCGATGACGGCCGAAAGCCGGCCGTCCTTCACCAGCAGATTGCCCTCGGCAATGTCTCCATGCACCCACACTCCCTGCTTCCGCCAATGGCTCGAAAGCGCAAGCTGCCATATCTCCATGGCCAGCGCCTGATCCACCTCATCGGCAAGCCGCGCCGCCGAAGCCTTCGCCTCCCCGTCATAGACCGAAAGCGAGCCGCCGCGATGGAAATTATGCGCGCCTGCGGGTGGGCCATCCGAAGCATCCACCCCGTGCAATGCCCTTAAAAACGCGGCAACATCAATGGCGATGGTTGAAAGATCAACGCGATCCAGATACCGGGCGAGCGGTTCGCCCTCAAGCCAGCGATAGACGGACCAGCGGAACGGATAACCCTGTCCCGGCTGCGCGAGCGCCAATGGCGCAGGGATCGGAAAAGGCAGGAGCGGCGCAAGCGCCGGCAGCCACCGATGTTCCTTCTCCACCTGCGCAACATACCGGGCGGCACTTGGCATGCGGATCAGCATCTCATCGCCAAGACGGAAGCTGCGATTGTCCCAGCCGCTCAGTTCCACCGGCCGGATATTTAACCCTGCCCATTGCGGAAACTGGCTGTCAACCAGCGCCCGGACCTGCTCTGTGCTGACGACAATGCGGTCATCCATGCTGTGCTCTCCGTGTCAGGCGCAAAGCTCTAGCGGCAGATGACAACATTGCCATGACGGTGTATCAGCCGCCGATCAAGGCCAGCCATTCGTCCTCATCCATGGTCTGCACGCCCAGTTCCGTCGCCTTGGCAAGCTTCGACCCGGCTCCCGGCCCTGCCACCAGAATATCGGTCTTTTTCGAAACGGAACCCGCAACCTTGGCGCCCAGGCTTTCCGCCCGGGCCTTCGCCTCGTCCCGGGTAAATTTCTCCAGCGAGCCGGTAAACACCACCGTCTTGCCCGCCACCGGACTGCCATCGGTCGAGGGCTTTTCGGCCTCCTTCGGCTGCAACTCCCGTATCAGCCTGTCGATGACATCGAGATTGCGCGGCTCCTTGTAGAATTCGATGATGGCGCGGGCCACCACTTCGCCGATGCCGTCGATGCTGTTGAGTTCGGCCCAGGCATCGCTCGCCGGGTCGGCTGCCGCCTTCATGCTCTCTTCGAAATGTTCGTAAGTGCCATAGGAGCGCGCCAGCAGCTTCGCCGTGGTCTCACCCACATGGCGGATGCCGAGCGCGAAGATCAGCCGGTGCAGGTCGATTTCGCGGCGAGCGTCGATGGCGTCGAACAGCTTTCTGACGCTGACCTTGCCGAAGCCGTCGATATTCTCGAGCTTGGTCAGATGCGAGGCTTCCTGCCGCGCCTTGAGGGTGAAAATCTCAGGCGCAGTCTTGATCGAAAGCGCCGGATCGTCGCTTTCGAAGAAGAAGTCTATCTGCTTGGTGCCGAGGCCTTCGATATCGAAGGCATTGCGCGAGACGAAATGTTTCAGGTGCTCCACCGCCTGCGCCCGGCAGACGAACCCGCCCGTGCAGCGCGTGACCGAATCGAGCTTGCCGGTCTTCTCATTACGCTCCCGCACCGCATGGCTGCCGCAGACCGGACATTTTTCCGGGAACGCATATTTCACTGCCTCGGCCGGGCGCTTTTCCAGAAGCACATCCAGCACCTGCGGAATGACGTCACCGGCGCGCTGCACGATCACCGTGTCGCCGATGCGAATATCGTGATCTCCGGGGCGGATGCGCTCGCCGCTATTGCCGATGCCTTCGATATAATCGGCATTATGTAGCGTCGCATTGGTGACGACGACACCGCCGACGGTGATCGGGGTGAGACGCGCCACCGGCGTCAAGGCACCGGTGCGCCCCACCTGAATTTCAATATTCTCGACGGTGGTAAAGGCCTGCTCGGCCGGAAATTTATGGGCGGTGGCCCAGCGCGGGCTGCGCGAGCGGAAGCCCAGCCGTTCCTGCAGATCGAGCCGGTCGACCTTATAGACCACGCCATCGATATCATAATCGAGATCGGGCCGCGCCACGCCTATTTCATTATAGTGCTCAAGCAATTGCTCGGCGGAGGTGAATCGCTTCATCAGCGGATTGACCGGAAATCCCCACTCCCGGAATTTCTCGACGATGCCATATTGCGTATCGGCAATCCGCGCCGGCTGGCCGCCATTCGAAACCTCGCCCAGCGCATAGGCGAAGAACCGCAGTTTGCGTTTCGCCGTCACATTGGCGTCGAGCTGGCGCAGGGAACCGGATGCCGTGTTGCGCGGGTTCACATAGGTCTGCTTGCCTTCGGCCTCCATCTGGGCATTGAGCGCCAGAAAGTCGCTCTTGGCCATATAGACCTCGCCGCGCACTTCCACCACATCGGGCGCATCGGCGGGCAGTTCGTTCGGAATTTCCTTGATGGTCCTGATATTGGCGGTGACATTCTCGCCCGTCGTGCCGTCACCGCGCGTCGCCGCCGTCTTCAGCCTGCGGTTCTCATAGCGGATCGACATGGAAAGCCCGTCGATCTTCGGCTCGGCGGTGAAGGCGATGGAATCGTCCGGCAGATGCCCGAGGAAGCGATAGACGGAACTCACGAAATCCCGCAAATCCTCTTCCGAAAACGTGTTGTCGAGCGACAGCATCGGCCGCGCATGCACGATGGGCGCAAAGGTCGGAAGCGGTGCGAAACCGACTTTTTTCGACGGGCTGTCGGCCCGTACCAGCGCCGGGAAAGCCGCCTCGATGGCGTCATTACGCCGCTTCAGCGCATCATAGTCCGCATCCGAAATCTCCGGCGCATCCTTGCCATGGTAAAGCGCATCATGGCGCGCAAGCTCGGCTGCCAGAAACGCAAGCTCGGAAGAGGCTTCAAGCTCGGTGAGGTTTTCGACGGATTTCTGGTCTTTCGACATGACGGCCTCTTTTCGGAATTACCGAACGCTTTTAGCCGAAATAACAAACATTAAAAACAGTTTTGCCGCTGGACTCACAAGCCGAATCCGCTCGCCCAACGCAGCGCGCAGCCGTCAGTCCTTGGCCGCCAACAGGCGAGCCGCCGCAGCCCTCGCCTCGTCCGTCACCGACGCGCCGGCGAGCATACGGGCAATCTCTTCGGTGCGGTGTTTCGGCTCCATGGTGGCTACGCGCGTGGCGATTCGCTCACTGCCGTCGCCAGACGGGCCCTTGGAAATGAGAAGATGGGTCGCCGCCCGTGCCGCCACCTGCGGCGCATGGGTGACGGACAGCACCTGAACGGTTTTGGACAGGCGGCGCAGCCGCTGGCCGATGGCATCCGCCACCGCGCCGCCGACACCCGTATCGATTTCATCGAACACCAGCGTCGGTGCCGAACCGCGATCCGCCAGCGCCACTTTCAGCGCCAGCAGGAAGCGGGACAATTCGCCGCCCGAGGCCACTTTCATGATCGGGCCGGGACGTGTGCCCGGATTGGTCTGGACGTGGAATTCCACCGTGTCGATGCCGTCGGCCGTCGCCTGCTCGGGATCGGAGGTTACCTCGACGGTAAACCGCGCCCGCTCCAGCTTCAGCGCCGGCAGTTCTGCCATCACCGCGTTGGAAAGCGCATCCGCCGCATGGCGGCGTTTGTCGGAAAGCGATTGCGCGGCACGGTCAAAATCGGCCTTCACCACCCCGAGATTGGCCTCGAGCTTGCCGAGCTTTTCTTCGCCGGCATCGAGATCGGCGAGATCGGCCACCATTTTTTCGGCGAGAGCCGGCAGATCGGGCACGGCGACATTATATTTGCGCCCGGCGGCACGCAGCGCGAACAGCCGCTCCTCCACCCGCTCCAGCTCACGCGGATCGAATTCGGTGCGGCGCAGCGCCGCCTCCACTTCCATCTGCGCATTGGAAAGGCTGTCGAGCGCGGCATCCAGCAATTGCACCGTGTCTTCCAGCAATCCCGGCGCTTCGTGGCTCTTGCGCTCCAGACGCCGCATCATCGAGGCGATGACAGGCACGGGCGACGCATTGCCGTTCAGGAACTCGCTTGCCTCGGCGATATCGCCAGCAATGCGTTCGGATTTCTGCATCACCGCACGACGCTCGGCCAGCTCATCCTCTTCACCGTCGCGCGGCGAGAGCGTTTCCAGTTCCTCGACGGAAGAGCGAAGGTAATCCGCCTCGCGCGCCGCCGCCTCCACCTTGGCGCGGTGCGTCTTCAGCGCACGCTCGGCATCCTTCCAGGTGCGGTATAGGCCTTGAACGCCGCGAGCCTCATCGCTCAGCCCGGCAAAGGCATCCAGCAGCGTGCGGTGTGCATCGGTATCGACAAGCGCGCGATCATCATGCTGACCATGAATCTCGACCAGCAATTGCCCGAGCTGGCGCATCATCTGCACGCTGATGGCCTGATCGTTGATATAGGCCTTGGTGCGCCCGTCAGAGGATTGCACCCGGCGGAAAATCAGGTCGCCATCGTCGTCGAGACCGTTTTCACGCAGGAGAAGCCGTGTCGGGTGATTGTTCGGGACCTCGAAGGTGGCGGTAACCTGCCCCTTCTCTTCCCCGTGCCGCACAAGGCCGCCATCGCCACGCCCGCCAAGCGCGAGCGAGAGACTATCGAGAAGAATGGATTTGCCCGCACCCGTCTCGCCCGTCAACACGGAAAGGCCCGCCTCGAAACCGAGGTCGAGCCTTTCGATGAGAACGATATCGCGAATCGAGAGCTGGACCAGCATGGCCTATGCCCCGTCTCAGGCGCCGATGAGCTTCTTGCCGGCGCGCGAAATCCAGGACCCCTTGTTTTCCCGCGGCTCCAGCCCGCTGCCCTTCAGCAGCTTGTAGGAATCCGAATACCATTGGCTGTCAGGATAGTTGTTGCCGAGAACGGCAGCCGCGGTCTGCGCTTCGTCCACCAGGCCCATTGCGTAATAGGCTTCCGTCAGACGCGCCAGCGCTTCCTCGATCTGGTTGGTGTTCTGGTACTGCTCGACGACGATGCGGAAACGCGAAACGGCGGCGAGATACTCCTTGCGCTCAAGATAATAACGGCCGACCTGCATTTCGCGGCCGGCGAGCTGGTCGCGGGCGAAACGGATCTTGGCCTGTGCGTCGGCGACATATTCCGAATCGGGATAGTCGTTGACGACCTTGTTCATCGCCTCGACGGTACGCTGTGCGGCGCGCTGGTCCTGCGTGACATCGGAAATCTGCTTCGAATAGGCAAGGCCGATCATGTACTGAACGTAAGCGGCATCCTTGGAGCGCGGATATTGGCGCAGGAACCGGCTGCCGTTGGTAATGGCCACATCGTTCTTGTTGGTGCGCGTGGCAATGAAGGTCTGCATCACCAGCGCCTTCTGGCCCCATTCGGTGAAGGGATATTGCTTGTCGATCGCCTCGAACTTGCGTGAGGCTTCCGTCATGTTGCCGGCGTTCATGTTGGCAAGCCCCTGCTTGTACAGAACATCCGGCGGATCGGTCTCGACGCCGAGCTTGGTGATGTCGATATCCGGATCGGACTGGCAGGCCGTGACGGCGACACTCGCGCCGACCAACATCAACGAGACGGCGATCCCCCGCATCGTACCCTTCATTGCACCAGACCCTACATGCTTCATTCGACAGTTCCCACTTCCCGCGCAAATACATAAGCATCGGCTTTGCACTGGCGTTCTAGCCATAAAAGCATCCGCAGGGCAACGCAATGATGACGCATTAACGCATTTTTATGGCATCGACCCGTGCAATCGCATGAATATCAGGCGATATTACGCAACTTCTTGTTCGCATCGCGAAAAAGCCGCCCCAAAGGGAGCGGCTTTTTCTGTCAATTGATAGCCTGCGAAGGAATTCACGCAGACCAGGGTGCGAATTCCGGCATGTTGACCGCAACGAATTCGCGGGCGCGCACCATCTGGTTGCGGGCAGCCGGCGCTTCGACGATCTCATAGGCGGTGCGGTCGCTCAAAAGCGCCTTCAGCGCATTGGCATTGACCTTGTGGCCGCCGCGATAGGAGCGGTAGCAGCCGATGAACTGCGCGCCGGCAAGCGCCAGGTCACCCACGGCGTCCAGCGTCTTGTGACGGACGAATTCGTCCTTGGCGTAACGCAGGCCTTCCATGTTGATGACGCTGTTGTCGTCGGAGATGACGACCGAGTTCTCAAGCGAGGAGCCGAGCGCATAACCGGCGGCCCATAGGCGCTCCACATCACGCATGAAGCCGAAGGTGCGCGCGCGCGACAGCTCGTTCTTGAAGCTCTCCGCCGTCAGGTCACCCTTCCAGGACTGCTTGCCGATCAGCGGTGTGTCGAAATCGATGTCGACCTCGAAGCGCGTACCGTCATAGGGACGGAATTCCGCCCAGGAGGCGCCCGAATCGATGCGCACCGGCTTGGTGACGCGAATATAACGGCGCTTCACGCCGAGGCTCTTGATGCCGACCGATTCGATCGCTTCGATGAAAGGTGCGGAGCTGCCGTCCATGATCGGCGCTTCCGGACCGTCGACTTCAACGATGAGGTTATCGAGGCCCATGGCGTAGATGGCAGCCATGACGTGCTCGATCGTCGCCACCGACTGGGAAAGCGAACGGCCGAGCACGGTGCACAGGTCGGTATTGCCGACATTGGCCGAAACCGCCTTCAGCTCGGTAACGCTACCATTGTCATGAAGGCGGTGGAAGACGATGCCCGTTCCGGCTTCTGCGGGCTGGAACGTCATAGAGACCGGATTGCCGGAATGCACGCCAATGCCTTTGAGCTGAACAGCATTTGCGATAGTTGTCTGAAATCCGAGCAGTCCGATAGTCATGCGAATATGCCTTGTTTTGCAAACCGCGCCGCTTGAGCGCCGTTCAAGTTTTCGAGCCGGTCTGGCAACCGGCCAAGTCCGTGTTTTCCTTTACCCAGCCTCATACATACGCACATGTAGGTGCCACGACAAATCACTGTTCGTTTCGGATTGTTACACGCGTAAACCTTTGAAAATACGAATTAATTTAGTGTTAATAACGTAAAATAAACAAAACGCCCGGATCGTGAAACCCGGGCGTTCGAAGAGGCGGATGGAATCGCCCTTAGTTGGACTGGCGGCGCAGGAACGCCGGGATTTCCAGCTGGTCGTCGTCGTGATGGCTGGCCGAAGAAGGCGTTGCACGGCCATGGTCGTCAAGCTGGCCACGACGCGGTGCGTAGAGGCTGGCTTCCGGCGAAAGCGGGGCGCGGCGCTGCTGCGGCGCCATGCTCGGCGCATCCATCATGTCGGAGGGAACTTCTTCTTCTTCGCGGCGACCAAGCGAGTTGGTGATGCGCTTCAGAAGACCCATCGGGCCACGCTCTTCCTGGGCGGCAGGAGCGGCGTGGGTGCGGTGGTCCAGCTCGGCCTTCACGACCGGCGGGAAGTCTTCGACCTTCGGCATGCGTACCGGCTCGGGCTGGCGGGCAACCGGTGCGGGTTCCTGATAAACAGGAGCCTGCGGCTGCTGCATGCGCGGCGCCGGAGCGGCAACCTGTTCCGGTGCATGGTAGAGGGGCGCCGGAGCGACCGGTGCCGGAGCGGCCTGCTGAACCGGCTGGGCCGGACGGAGAGCCGCCGGCGCTTCAGCCGGAGAAGATGCGAACAGCTTGCTCTGCGGACGGAAATCCTGAGCCGGCTGCTGGTGTGCGGCGAAACCGAGTTCGCGTTCCATTTCGGCTTCCGCCGAACGGATGGTCTGGGCGATCGGGTCTACGGCCTTCTGTGCCTGCGATACTGCTGGAGCAGGCTGAACTGCGGCCGGAGCGGAAGCAACGGCCGCGGAAGGACGGATAAGCGGCTTGGCAACGGCTGCTGCGGCACGCATATCGGCAACGTTCTGCTCGCCGACGCCTGCAACGCGGTCGATGCCGGTTGCGACGACCGAGACGCGGATGAGACCTTCAAGCGCTTCGTCGAAGGTCGCGCCGAGGATGATGTTGGCGTCCGGATCGACTTCTTCGCGGATACGGGTCGCAGCCTCGTCGACTTCGAACAGGGTAAGGTCGCGACCGCCGGTGATGGAGATCAGCAGGCCCTGAGCGCCCTTCATCGAGGTTTCGTCGAGCAGCGGGTTGGCGATTGCCGCTTCCGCAGCCTGCATCGCACGGCCCGGACCGGAAGCCTCGCCGGTGCCCATCATCGCGCGGCCCATTTCACGCATGACCGAGCGAACGTCGGCGAAGTCGAGGTTGATGAGACCCTCCTTCACCATCAGATCGGTGATGCAGGCAACGCCGGAGTAGAGAACCTGGTCGGCCATGGCGAAGGCGTCGGCGAAGGTCGTCTTGTCGTTGGCAATACGGAAGAGGTTCTGGTTCGGAATGACGATCAGCGTATCGACGGACTTCTGCAGTTCCTCGATGCCCTGTTCGGCAAGACGCATGCGGCGGCCGCCTTCGAAATGGAAAGGCTTGGTGACGACGCCGACCGTCAGGATACCCTTGTTGCGGGCAGCCTGTGCAACGACCGGGGCAGCACCGGTGCCGGTGCCGCCGCCCATGCCGGCGGTGACGAAGCACATGTGGGTGCCGTTCAGGTGATCGATGATCTCATCGATGCATTCTTCAGCGGCGGCGCGGCCGACTTCCGGCTGGGAACCGGCGCCGAGACCTTCGGTGACGTTGACGCCGAGCTGGATGACCCGGTCTGCCTTCGTCATGGTCAGCGCCTGCGCATCCGTGTTGGCGACGACGAAGTCGACGCCCTGGAGGCCGGCCGTGATCATGTTGTTGACAGCGTTACCACCACCACCGCCGACACCGAAAACAGTGATGCGTGGCTTCAGCTCGGTGATATCAGGCTTTTGCAGCTGTATCGTCATTTTAGCATTCCTTCTTTCTCTGGCCGCATCGCCCCGCTGGCCGATTCTTGAAAACTCAACTCTGAAACCTCCGGCTTACGCCACGAGGCCACTCAAAAACTCTCTTTCAGCCATTGCCCCACCCGGGCTATCCGGCCGCTACCCGTACCAAACGGCGAGAACATTCCGCCTTGCGCCGCATGAATTTCGATGTCCGCCACCTGCGGATAGATCATCAGTCCGCAGGCGGTTGAAAATGCCGGTCCCTTCGCCGCGACCGGAAGACCGGCCACACCCATGGGGCGGCCGATACGAACGTTGCGGGCGAGAATGCGCCGTGCCGTTTCCGGCAGCCCCGTCAGCTGGCTTGCGCCGCCGGTCAGGACAACGCGCTTGCCGACAATGGGGCTGAAGCCGGACTTCTGGATACGATCACGGATCAATTCCAGCGTCTCTTCGATACGCGCCCGCACGATGCGGGTTACAAGGGCTCTTGAAACTTGCGATGGTTGATCGCGATCATCTTCGCCAATGGGCGGTATCGAAATCATGTCGCGCTCATCCGCGCCATTCAGCAAAGCCGAACCATGCACCACCTTCAGTCTCTCCGCATCTTCGATTCGTGTCGAGAGGCCACGTGCAAGATCTGTCGTAACGTGATGGCCGCCAAGGCCGATCGCGTCGGTGTGGATGAGCCGGCCCTCGGCAAAAACCGAGATCGTCGTGGTGCCGCCGCCCATGTCGATGGCCGCGCAGCCAAGTTCGACTTCATCGTCCACCAGCGCTGCAAGACCGCTGGCATAGGGCGTCGCCACCATGCCTTCGACCGAAAGATGCGCACGATTGACGCAAAGCTCGAGGTTCTTCAGCGCCGTGCGCTCCACGGTCACCACATGCATGTCGACGCCAAGGAGGTCGCCATACATCGAGAGCGGATCACGAATGCCGCGCTCGCCATCCAGCGAATAACCCGTCGGCAGCGAGTGCAGGATCGCCCGGTCCTGACGCATGGACTGCTGGCTTGCCGCCACCAAAACCTTGCGCAGATCGCTCGCTTCCACTTCCTGGCCGCCGAGATCGATGCTCGCGGTATAGATGTCGCTTGCCAGCCGGCCGGCGGAAACATTGACGATCAGGCTGTCGACGGTGAGACCCGCCATGCGCTCGGCCGCATCGACAGACAGACGGATGACGCCTTCCAGCGCGTCGAGATCGGCGATCACGCCTGACTTCACGCCGCGCGAGCGCTGGTGGCCGATGCCGATGATTTCGACCTTGTGGGTGCGGCCCGGCAGAATTTCGCTTTCCTGACGCGGCGTCAGCCGGCCGATCATGCATACGACCTTGGTCGAGCCGATATCCAGCACCGACACGATGTGGCTGCGCTTGGAGGAAAGCGGCTTCAGCCGAGGCAGGCCGAAATGGGAAGAACCGAATAAGCTCATGTGTTCTTCTCCGCCTTCTTGAGAGCCTTGGTGCGCGCATCGACGGCGGCCTGACGGCGTTCCGTGGCACCCTCGGTCAGCTGGATCGTGGTGCGGTCCGCGAGCCTCAGATCAACCGCGGCGACATCGCGCGACAGAACCTTTTCCTCGAGATCGAGCCGCGCCAGCAATTGCAGCGCCTGCGGCAGGTTTTCTTCCGGCAGCTTGACCACGATGCCGTTATCGAGATGCAAGTCCCAGCGACGGCCGGCAATGCGGACATAGGCGCGGACACGGTTGCGGATTTCCGGCCAGTCGGCCAGCTGCCCGACGAAACCGGCGGCACCCGTTTCCGCGTCGCGGCCGACGAAGAGCGGCAGGGCAGCGAATTTGTTGTCCCGCAGCGGCGCAATCACGCTGCCGCTTTTTTCGATCAGCGACAGTTCCGTTCCATGCTGCCAGATACCGAAGGCCTGACGCTCCTTCAGCCGGACTTCCACGGTCTTGGGGTACACCTTGCGGATATCGACATCTTCCACCCAGGGAAGCTGCACCAGCTTGCGGCGTGCCGCATCGATATCGAGCGCGATCAGCGAGGTGCTGCCATCGAGGCCGAGAAGCTGGAACACTTCGATTTCGGAGGTCTGCAGATTGCCGGAAACCTTCACATCCTCGACCGCAAAGCCTGCGGCCGATGTGGTGGTCTGGGTAACGATATTGGTGTGCCCGCCGAGCGACATGCCGTAAAGCCCGGTCACCGCGTAAAAGGCAACCGCCGAAATCGTACCGGTATGGGCAGGAATGTGAATGCGTCCGGTCGCGAGGCTGACACCGAAACGCACGAAGCGACGCAGAGGACGCGGCAACACCATGCGGTCGTCGGCGCTGGCCGCCGCCGCGAATTGTTCGCGCTTTTTTGCCGTCGACTTTTTGCCGATCACCGCAAACACGAAGCGTCCTCCACCATCCAGCTGACAAGGTTACCAAAGGAGCGGCCAGCATGGGCCGCCATTTCCGGCACCAGGGAGGTCGGCGTCATGCCCGGCTGCGTATTCACTTCAAGCCAGATAACTTCGCCATCTTCTGAGAAACGGTCGTCGTAACGAAAGTCTGAACGGCTTACGCCACGGCATCCGATCGCCCGATGCGCCATAACCGCCAGTGTTTGAATTTTTTGGTAAATTTTCGGTGAAATTTCTGCGGGAATGACATGTTTCGAGCCACCAGCCGCATATTTCGCATCATAATCATAGAAATTGTGACCGAGCGGCACCACTTCGGTGACGCCCAGCGCCTCGCCGTCGAGTACACCGCAGGTCAGTTCGCGGCCGTGAATATAGCGCTCGACCATCACCTGATCGCCGTAGCGCCATTCCGACGAGGTGAGGATCTGCGGCGGATGCGACTGGTCTTCCTTGACGATCACGACACCGAAGCTCGAACCTTCACGCACCGGCTTCACGACATAAGGGGGTGCAAGCGGATGCTCACTGGTGAAATCGAAGCGGTTCATGACGCGCTCGGCAGCCACCGGGATACCGGCAGCAGCGGCAACCTTCTTGGCCTGCGCCTTGTCCATGGCGAGCGCGGAAGCGAGCACGCCGGAATGCGTATAGGGGATGGCGAGATATTCGAGGATGCCCTGAATGGTGCCGTCTTCGCCAAAGGGGCCGTGCAGCGCATTGAAAGCCACATCCGGGCGCAGCTCGGCAAGTACGGCGGCGATATCGCGCCCCACATCGACCCGGGTAACCTTGTAGCCCTCGTCTTCCAGAGCCTGCGCGCAAGCGTTGCCCGACGACAGGCTGACCGGCCGCTCCGACGAAAATCCACCCAAAAGAACAGCTACGTGCTTGCCGCTCATCGAACCCTCTGACACCAACTCTCCGTTACGAACCACGCTCCGAACCGACCGAATTTGACGGACGGTGATTCTGGCACATGACCCTTGAGATCAGTTAAACGCCATTAAGGTTAATGAATCGTTTACTTTCGTTAACCGCCGCGTCCAACGTGCCGAGTTTCGTTAAAGAATCAGCACCGATCCGGATTCCCTCCTTGGAATCAGAGAGTTGCATGGATTGCAACATGCAGGTTTTCAATGATCGGAAATAAAACGATGCTCGCGCGTCTGCCGCTCCGCGATAAAGGCAAGGCCGAAACGTTAACAGACGGGATTATTCCCCAGGGAAAATTATCTGGCGTTTCAGCGTTTTAAAACCGCGGCCTGAATCAGTCTCTCAATCGCCAAAACATCCCCGAGACGCATAACCACACGTGTCGCACTGATGGATCACATTATCTGCATTATTTCTTTTTTAGCATTCCATAAGAACAAAAATTGCGTTAACGCAGTCGTCGCCTCCCAAGGCATGACATTGCAATCATCCAAAATGGAACCAATACCATGACCGACGCGATATCTCCGGTATCGCCGACCGCTGACACTTCGAACGTTGTAAAGACAAATTCGCCTGCACGAGTTCTCACTGCCAGCCTGGTCGGTACGACCATCGAGTTTTTCGATTTCTACGTTTACGCCACGGCCGCAGTGCTCGTGTTCCCCACTTTGTTCTTCCCGAACAATGACCCGATGACGGCGCTTCTGGCGTCCTTCGCCACCTTCTCCATCGCCTTTTTCGCCCGCCCGCTGGGCGCTGTGGTCTTCGGCCACTATGGCGACCGCGTCGGCCGCAAGACCACCCTTGTCGCCGCCCTGCTCACGATGGGCGTTTCCACGGTCGTGATCGGCCTCCTGCCCTCCTATGAGACCGCCGGCGTTCTGGCCCCGCTGCTGCTCGCGCTTTGCCGCTTCGGCCAGGGTTTCGGCCTTGGCGGCGAATGGGGCGGCGCCGTCCTGCTCGCCACGGAAAACGCCCCTCCGGGCAAGCGCAGCTGGTATGGCATGTTCCCGCAGCTCGGAGCACCCGTTGGCCTGTTCCTTTCGTCTGGCGTGTTCTGGATCCTGCTGCACTTCATGTCTCAGGAAGCGCTTTTGAGCTGGGGCTGGCGCATTCCCTTCGTCGCGTCGATCATCCTGATCGCGGTCGGCATGTGGGTTCGCCTGTCGATCACCGAAACGCCCGACTTCCAGAAGGCAATCGAAAAGGAAGAACGTGTGGCCGTGCCGGTCGCGGAACTGTTCCGCAACCACAAGCGCAGCCTCGTGCTCGGCACCTTCGTGGCGCTGGCCACCTTCGTGCTCTTCTACATCGGCACCGCCTATCTTCTGTCCTACAACGTCAAGGTCCTGAAAATCCCGTTCCTCGACGCGCTGGAAGTGCAGATCCTCGGCTCCATCGTTTTCGGCATCTTCATTCCGATCGCCGGCAAGCTCGCCGAAAAATTCGGTCGCCGTGAAATCCTGATCCTGACGACGGTGCTGATTGGCCTGTTCTCCTTCCTGCTGCCCGGCCTGATGTCCGGTGGCGAAGGCTCGATCTTCGTCTTCGCGGCTCTTGCCATGATGCTGATGGGCATGACCTACGGCCTGATCGGAACGGCGCTCGCCGCGCCCTTCCCGACCCGCGTGCGCTACACCGGCTCGTCCATCACCTTCAACATGGCCGGCATCTTCGGCGCATCGCTGGCGCCTTACATCGCCACATGGCTGCAGGTGAATTACGGCATGGGGTATGTCGGCTATTATCTCTGCGTATCGGCGCTCATCACGCTCGCCTGCATCCTTCTGTCCCGCAAGGACGAAGTCTGAGCCAACGCAGGGTTCAAAATACAAGAAAGCCCGCGGAACCTTAGGTTTCGCGGGCCTTTTCATATCTGCGCCCCACAGCGCAACAGCGCATCTCTTCCCGGCTTTGTTTGGAAATACGCTAGGCGACGGATTGCCGGATGTCGCGCTGGCCTGAAACGCAGATGCGGTTACGCCCCGTTCCCTTTGCCTGATAGAGCGCCAGATCGGCATTGTGCAGGACTTTTTCGAAGACTTCGGCATCCTTCCGGACGGCGACACCGATCGATATGGTGACACCGATCCGCATGTCCTGATAATCAACCGGCACGGCCTCGATACTCGCACGCAGCCTTTCGCAAACGTCCAGGAACGATTGCAGCCCGGTTTCCTGCACGACAACGAACTCCTCGCCGCCCATTCTGGCAACGCTGGCGGAGGCAGCGAAGGCGGCGCGTATCCGCTGTGCGACGCTGGAAATCACCGCATCGCCGGCCAGATGGCTGAACCTGTCGTTCACAGACTTGAAGTGATCGATATCGAGGAAGGCGACGCAATAATGCGGGCCGAGATCGATACATCCGGCATAGAGCCCAAGGCGATTGCTGAGGCCCGTCAAGGCGTCCGTATGGCTCAGATACAGAAATCGCTCATGCGATTGCGCCAGAAGCTTCACTTCCCTGGCATTCAGCCAGCAAACCAGCAGCGTTATCGTAAACGAGATTGCGGCGGACAGGGTGATGCCAAGGATAAGCCCGTTGACGAGATCCGTTACCAGCCCGAATTCCGCCAGCAGAAGCAGACCGAAGAAACAGATAAGAACCGCGATGACCGTGACGACGCACGCGACCCGGATTGCAAATTCCAGCGGTTCAAGCCGCCGGCGACGCTCCGACGTCGCAATCGAAAAACTCATCATCTCGATCAGTTTTTTCCAGAGACCCAACACCATCCCCAGCAGCGCCCAATCATCTAACGTCGTCAAAAACTCTAATATAAATCGTCTAAAATATTGGAGAGGGCCGACACCCTCTCCACTTTCATCTTGCTATAGACCACAACCATTGACCGACCGTTACGATAAACGCCAACGGCCGCATCAACGCAAGGTTTTGTCGCCAACCATACCGGCCAACACCGGATTTCAGCTTCCGAGGAACGGCTCCACCTCACGGCCCGGCATGAAAAGGCCAAGCCGTTTGATTTCCCATTCCAGCCGGATACCCGACTTTTCGAACACGCGCTTGCGAATAGTCTCGCCCAGATATTCCAGATCGTAACCGGTCGCATGGCCGGTATTGATCATGAAATTGCAATGCAGCGATGACATCTGCGCGCCGCCGATGACCAGACCGCGACCGCCCGCCTCATCGATCAGTTCCCAGGCGGAATGACCTTCGGGATTCTTGAAGGTGGAACCGCCCGTCTGCTCGCGGATCGGCTGCACGGTTTCGCGGTGGTGGCGCACGGCATCCATATCGGCACGGATTTTCGCCTTGTCTTCGGGATAACCCTCAAACAGCGCGCCCGTGAAGATCAGGCCCGCATCGGCGCCGGAATGGCGATAGCTGTAGCCCATATCGGCGTTCGAAAGCACATGCTGGTTACCCTGACGGTCGACCGCATAAACCTCAACAACACGCTCGCGCGTCTCGCCGCCATTGGCGCCCGCGTTCATGCGCAGCGCACCGCCGATGGAGCCGGGAATGCCGTAATAGAAATGGAAACCGCCGATGCCATTATCCATGGCCATAGCGGCAATATGCTTGTCCGGGCAGATCGCGCCCGCCTTAATGCGGTTTTCGCCGGCAAGCTCCACCTGGCCGAAACCCTTGGCCGACAGACGGACGACAACGCCCGGAATGCCGCCATCGCGCACCAGGAGGTTCGAGCCGACGCCAACCACGGTCAAGGGCACGTCTTCCGGCAGAATTTTCAGGAAGGCAATCAGATCGTCGGTATCGTGCGGCTGGAACATGACTTCCGCAAGACCGCCGGCTCTGAACCACGTCACGCGGTCCATGGGCGCATCCGGTGTCAGACGTCCCCGCAATTCATTTACCCCGTCGCCGAGCCTCCCCAGCAATTTAACCCCATCGACCTGTCTCATTCAGACTTTCCTGATATGCTCTTCAATTCCGAAGGCAGCACCGCTGCCCATTGCGTGATATTTCCAGCCCCCAAGAGAACCACGAAATCACCCGGATTCGCAATGCCTGCAACCACTGAGGCGAGATCTTCCCGTTTTTCGAGAAAACGGGCGTCCCGATGGCCGGCAGCCTTGATGGCCGAAACCAGCGCTTCCGAGCTTGCACCCTCGATAGGATCTTCACCCGCGGCATAGACCGGGGCAAGGATAATCGTGTCGGCATCGTTAAAACAATGCGCGAAATCGTCGAACAGGCTGGAAAGACGGCTGTATCGGTGCGGCTGATGCACCGCGACGATACGGCCCTTGCACGCCTCCCGCGCGGCGGCCAGCACGGCCTTGATCTCGACCGGATGATGGCCGTAGTCGTCAAAGACCTGCACCCCATTGGCTTCGCCCGTCAGCGTGAAGCGCCGCTTGACGCCGCCGAAGGAGGCAAGGCCCTTCTTGATGTCGGCTTCCGAAATGCCGAGACGATTGGCAACCGCAATCGCCGCCGTCGCATTCGACACATTGTGGCGGCCGGGCATCGGCAGGACGAGGTCCTTGAAGGAGAATATCTTGCCGGTACGGCGACGGCGGATTTCCACGTCGAACACCGAGCGCGTACCGTCGATGCGCACATTCGAAAACCGCACGTCGGCCTGCGGGTTCTCGCCATAGGTGATGACCTTGCGGTCCTCGATGCGGCCGACCAGTGCCTGCACTTCCGGATGGTCGAGGCACATGACGCCGAAACCGTAGAAAGGCACGTTCTCGACGAACTGACGGAAAGCGGCGCGCACGGCATCGAAATTGCCGTAATGGTCGAGATGCTCGGGATCGATATTGGTGATGACGGCCACATCGGCCGGCAGTTTCAGGAAGGTGCCGTCGGATTCGTCGGCCTCCACCACCATCCATTCGCCCTCGCCCATGCGGGCATTGGTGCCGTAAGCATTGATGATGCCGCCATTGATGACGGTCGGGTCGAGATTGCCGGCTTCGAGCAGCGTCGCGACCATGGAGGTGGTCGTGGTCTTGCCATGGGTGCCGCCGATGGCGATGGCATTGCGGAAACGCATCAGCTCGGCCAGCATTTCGGCCCGGCGAACGATCGGCAGATGCTTTTCACGCGCCGCGATGAGTTCCGGATTGTTCTTCTTGATGGCGGTGGAAACGACCACGACCTCGGCATCGCCGATATTATCCGCCGTATGACCGACGAAAACCTCGATGCCCTTGTCGCGCAGCCGCTGCACATTGGCGCTATCGGCCTGATCCGACCCCTGAACGCGGTGGCCGAGATTGTGAAGCACTTCGGCAATGCCGCTCATGCCGATCCCGCCTATGCCGATGAAATGCACAAGGCCTATGGCTTTCGGCATCTTCATGCCCCAACTCCTTCATTCTTCTTCTTGAATTCCTGTACGGACCGGCCGGAAGCAATCGCCTCCACCAGATCGGCCAGCACATCCGCCGCATGCGGTTTGCCCGTCGCCTTTGCCGCCGCTGCCGTTGCCGAAAGGCGGTCCGGCTCCGAAAGCGCTGAGGACAGCAGGCCGGAGAGCTTCTGCGGCGACAGTTCCGCCTGCTTGATGACTCTTGCCCCGCCCGCCGCCGAAAGCGCCGCCGCGTTCGCCGCCTGATCGTGATCGAGCGCATGCGGATAGGGAACGAGGATCGACGGACGGCCGATCACCGAAAGCTCCGATACCGTCGAGGCGCCCGAGCGGCTGATGACCAGATCGGCCTCGCCGATACGCGACGCCATATCGCCGAAGAAGGGCGAAACATCCGCCTTCACACCGAGCTTCTGGTAGGAGGCGATCACGCTGTCCTTGTCTTCCGGCCGCGCCTGCTGGGTGACGACGATGCGCTTGCGCTGCTCATCCTTCAGCAGGCAGATCGCCGCAGGCACAGCGCTCGAGAAAAACTGCGCACCCTGGCTGCCGCCGAAAACGACAAGCTGGAATGTCTCCCCCGTCTGCGAGGGCGTATAGGGTATCTCCGACGCCGCAAGCACCGCCGGGCGCACGGGATTGCCGGTCGCCACCGTCTTTTCGGAATATTGGCCGTTGGCAGGCGGCAGAAAACCGCCGGCAATCGCTTTCACCCGGCCTGCCAGCGCCTTGTTGGCGCGGCCCATCACCGCATTCTGCTCGTGAATGATGGAGGGAACGCCAAGTCCGGTGGATGCCAGAAGCGGCGGCACGGTGGGATAACCGCCGAAACCGACAACCGCGACCGGCTTCAGTTTCGCCACCAGCCGGCGCGCCGCGCGCAGGCCAACCCAGAGCTTCCAGAGCGAACGCGCCACGGAAATCGGGTTTTTCGAGCCGATGGTGGCGGACGGCACGACATGGATTTCATCCGCCGGGAACTTGCCCGCATAACGCTCGGCGCGGCTGTCAGTGACCAGATGCACCTGATAACCGCGCGCTTTCAGCGTATGCGCGAGCGCCTCGGCTGGAAAGACATGGCCGCCGGTTCCCCCGGCGGCAAGAAGAACAATACCCTTGCTCATGATCGTTTACTCCGCGGGAACGCCGGAACCGACGCGGAAGAAACTCCGCTCCTGCGCCCGCTTTTCGGGTCTGTGGCGTGTCAGCGCCAGAAGGAAACCGGCGGTGACGCAGATCGCCATCATCGACGAACCGCCATAGGAAATCAGCGGCAGCGTCATGCCCTTGGCGGGCATCAGCTCCAGATTGACGCCTATATTGATCATAGACTGCATGCCGATCTGCAGCACGAGGCCGGCCACGGCGAAACGGCAGAAATCGTCCTTTTCCTTGAAGGCGTGCGAGAGGCCGCGCAGCACGATGAAGGCGAAGATCGCCACCAGGAACATGCAGAAAACGATGCCGAATTCTTCCGCCGCCACCGAGAAGATGAAGTCGGTATGGCTATCGGGAATGATGCGCTTGACGATGCCCTCGCCCGGTCCGCGACCGAACCAGTCGCCGCGAATGATAGCCTCGCGCGCCGTGTCCACCTGGAACGTATCGCCCTCGCCGGTCCAGAAACGGTCGATACGACCGGCAACGTGCGGCAGCATCAGATAGGCGGAGATGATGCCGCCGACGCCGACGCCGCCGAGCATGATGATCCAGAACCACGGCACGCCGGCCATGAAGAACATGCCGCCCCAGACCACGGAGGTCAGGATCGTCTGGCCGAAGTCCGGCTGGGCTATCAGGAGCGCCGCCACGATGCCGAAGGTGATGATGGCGAAGAGATTGCCGGGAATTTCAGGATGGCGCGCCCGTTCGGCAAACAGCCAGGCGCAGACGATGACGAAGGCCGGCTTCATGAATTCCGACGGCTGGATCGAGAAGGTGCCGATGGAAATCCAGCGCCGTGCACCCTTGACCTCGATGCCGAAAAACAGCGCAAAGATCATCATCAGCAGCGAAGCGATGAGCATGATGACCGCGACGCGGCGCACCTGACGCGGCGACAGGAAGGACAGGCCGACCATGATCGCCAGCGACGGCACCATGAACATCGCCTGACGCTCGACGAAGAAGAAACTGTTAAGGCCAATGCGCTCGGCAACCGCAGGCGAGGCCGCGAACGACAGCATCAGGCCGATGCCCATCAGCGCGATGAACGCCGCCAGAAAGAAACGGTCGATGGTCCAGAACCACTCCGCGACCGGACCGCGATCAACTCGGCTTACCATGGCCTTCAGCCCCCTTTTCCAGAGTCAACCAGCATCGTCATGCCATCGAGCGCCGCGACCTGCGCGACGAACGAATCACCTCTGATCTCAAAGTTCTTATATTGGTCGAAGCTTGCGCAAGCCGGGGATAACATCACGATATTGCCGGCCGTCGCATCTTTTTCCGCATCCGCCGCCGCATGTTGCACGGCCTTGTCCAGCGTGCCGGATATTTCGTAAGGCACGGCTTCGCCAAGCGTCGCGGCAAATTCCGCCGCCGCCTCGCCGATCAGATAGGCCTTGGCGATGCGCGGGAAAAGCGGCGAAAGGCTGGTGATGCCGCCCGCCTTGGGCAGACCGCCGGCGATCCAGTAGATGCGGTCGAAACTTGAAAGCGCCGGTGCCGCAGCATCGGCATTGGTCGCCTTGCTGTCGTTGACGAAGGTGACGTTGCCACGTCGGCCGACCGGCTGCATACGGTGCTTGAGGCCGGGGAAAGACTTCAGGCCTGCGCGAACCTCGTCTTCGGAAACCCCGACGGCAAGGCAGGCGGCGATTGCCGCCGCAGCATTCTGCGCATTGTGGCTGCCGCGCAGGGTCTGGATACCGTCGAGATCGGTGAGCAGCGAAGAAGTGCCGCCATGCGCACGGAAAATGCGGCTGCCTTCGGCATAGAGACCTTCGGAAACGACATTGCGTTTGGAAATGCGCTCCACCTTCACACCAGCGCGTTCGATACGGTCGGCAATCAGCGTCGAATGGCTGTCATCGACGCCGACGATTGCGGTTCCGCTGCCGGCCACCAGCCGTTCCTTGACATCGGCATAGTGCTGCATCGTGCCGTGCCGGTCGAGATGATCGGGCGTCAGGTTGAGAAGAATTCCGGCGGTCGGATTGATCGTCGGTGCGAGATCGATCTGGTAGGACGAGCATTCCACAACATAGAAGCGCTGTGCCTTCGGCGGATCGAGGCTCAGCACCGCCGTTCCGATATTGCCGCCGAGCTGCGTATCGCGGCCGGACGCCTTAAGAATATGCGCAATCAGCGCCGTCGTTGTCGACTTGCCGTTAGTGCCGGTAATCGCGATGAAAGGGCAATCCGGCGCGTGCGCACGGCGCTCGCGGATGAAAAGCTCGATATCGCCGATGATTTCGACGCCCGCAGCTTTCGCAAGGTCCACCGACCAATGCGGTTTCGGATGCGTCAGCGGAACGCCGGGCGCGAGCACGAAGGAAGAGAAGCTCGGCCAGTCAATCGTCCGAAGATCCGCCGTCTTGATGCCTTCGGCCTCGGCCTTGGCGACACTGTCGGGATTGTCGTCGAAAGCAACGACATCCGCCCCGCCGGCCACCAGCGCCCGGGCGGTGACGAGACCCGAACCGCCGAGCCCGAAGAGAGCGACCTTCTTACCTTTGAACGACGTGACCGGGATCATCGCTCACCTCAGCTTCAGGGTGGCGAGGCCGAGCAGCGCGAGGCCAACGGAGATGATCCAGAAACGGATAACCACCTGGCTTTCCGTCCAGCCCTTTTTCTCGAAATGGTGATGGATCGGCGCCATCAGGAAGACCCGCCTGCCGGTGCGCTTGAACCAGAAGACCTGGATGATGACCGACAGCGTTTCCATGACGAAGAGACCGCCGACGATGACCATGACGATCTCGTGCTTGGTCGCGACAGCGATGGAGCCAATGAGGCCACCGAGCGCCAGCGAACCCGTATCGCCCATGAAGATGGCGGCGGGCGGCGCGTTGAACCACAGGAAGCCTAGGCCCGCGCCGATGACCGCGCCGACGATGACGGCGAGCTCACCCGTGCCGGGCACGAAATTGATCTGCAGGTAATTGGCGAAAACCGCGTTGCCGGCGAGATAGGCGATCACGCCGAAGGTGGCGGCGGCGATCATCACAGGCACGATGGCGAGACCATCGAGGCCGTCCGTCAGGTTCACGGCATTGCCCGCGCCGACGATGACGAAAGCACCGAACAGCACGAAGAAAAAGCCGAGATTGATCACGAATTCCTTGAAGAACGGAAAGGCGATGGAGCTGCCGAGCGTGCCGCCATGCGGGGCGGAAGCGAGCGCCATCTTCATCATGAAGAACACGGCAATCGCCGCAATCAGGAATTCGATGCCGAGACGCGCCTTGCCGGAAAAGCCCTTGTCGCTCTGCTTCGTCACTTTCAGATAATCGTCGTAGAAGCCGATGGCTCCGAAACCGAGCGTCACCATCAAAACGGCGACGACATAGACATTCGACAGATCGCCCCAAAGCAGCGAACCGCCGAGAATGCCCGCAAGGATCATCAGCCCGCCCATGGTCGGCGTGCCGGCCTTCTTGAAATGCGTCTGCGGCCCATCGGCGCGGATCGGCTGGCCCTTGCCCTGACGCACGCGCAGCGAATTGATGATCGCTGGTCCGAACAGGAAGACGATCAACGCAGAGGTGAACATCGCGGCACCCGCCCGGAAGGTGATGTACCGGAACAGGTTGAAGATTTGAATTTTATCCGACAGTTCGACGAGCCAGATCAGCATAATTGCCCTTTCAAAAGGCTATTTCAGACTTGGCGTTCCGTCTCGGGGAATGCCGGATACTTGTCAAGCAGGGCGGCGACAATCTTGCCGAAACCGAGGCCAAGTGACGATTTTACCATCAGCGCGTCTCCCGGTTGCACCCATTGCAGGGCGAAATCGGTCAGTTCCGCCGTCGTCGGGAACCAGATGACGGTGACGCTGTCCGGCAACGCATCGCGCAATGCGGCCATCGCCTCGCCCGCCAGCCAGACGTGTTCGATACCGGCCGCGAGCAGTGGGCCCGCCAACTCTTCATGCAACTGCGCGGAAAACTCACCCATCTCCAGCATGTCGCCGAGAACGGCGACGCGCCGACCGTGACCCTGCGTTTCCGTTTCCGCCAGCACGGCAATCGCCGCACGCATGGAGGCCGGATTGGCATTGTAGCTTTCATCGATCAGCAGGAAGGTGCCGCCGTTGATTGCCAGCTGATGGCGCTGGCCGCGCCCCTTCACCGCCTCGAGCGTTCCCAGCGCCTCGAACGCGCGGTCGAGATTGGCGCCGGTGACGGCAACGACGCCCAGCACGGCCATGGCGTTATCGGCAATGTGCCGGCCGGGAATATTGATGTGCAATTCGCTGGTTTCGCCGTTCAGGATCGCCCAGATCGTCGAGCCCGTCGTCGTGCTCTCGAAATCCGCGAGGCGGAAATCCGCCTTGGCATGCTGCCCGAAGGTGAGGATATGCTCGATACCCTGTTCCTGCGCCGCTTCTTCAAGCTGTTCGAACTGGGCGTTATCGCGGTTGAGGATGACGGAACCGCCCTCCTCCAGACCCTCGAAAATCTCCGCCTTGGCGGCGGCGATCTCCTCGATGTTCTTGAAATTGCCGAGATGGGCCGGTGCGATGGTCGTGATGATCGCCACATGCGGGCGCACCAGCTTCACCAGCGGCCGGATTTCGCCGGAATGGTTCATGCCGATTTCGAACACGCCGAATTCCGTGTCCGCCGGCATGCGCGCCAGCGTCAGCGGCACGCCCCAATGGTTGTTGAAGGAAGCCACAGCCGCATGCACCCGGCCCGAAGGGGCGAGCGCCTGCCGCAGCATTTCCTTGGTCGTCGTCTTGCCGACCGAACCGGTCACAGCAATGATGCGCGCGGACGTTCTTTCACGCGCCGCGATGGCGAGCTTGCCAAGTGCGGCAAGCACGTCTTCCACCACGATCATCGGCACGGTCAGGCGGCCGAGCGCCGGCAGCTTGGCCTCGGCAACGACCAGAAGTCCCGCCCCGTTTGCAACGGCGAAGCTGGTGTAATCATGACCGTCCACCCGGTCGCCCTTGATGGCGAAGAACGCTTCGCCCGGCTTGACCGTCCGGCTGTCGATGGAAATGCCGGTGATTCCGGTCGGCAGGTTGCCCACGGGGCGTCCTGCCGTGATGGCGATCATGTCGGCGACTGTCCATAACCAGCTCAAATCTTCGATCCTTCCAGCCCTGCCAGTGCAGCGCGCACCTGTTCATGATCGGAAAACGGCAGCGTTACCGAACCGACGATCTGCCCCTCTTCATGCCCCTTGCCCGCGACGATCAGCGTATCGCCATGCGAAAGCAGCGACACTGCATGACGGATAGCGTCCGCCCTGTCGCCGATTTCCAATGCGCCGGGCGCTGCCGCCATGACTTCGGAACGGATCGTTGCAGCATCTTCCGAACGCGGATTGTCGTCAGTAACGATGACGATGTCGGAAAGCCGCGTCGCAACCTCGCCCATGATCGGGCGCTTGCCCTTGTCGCGGTCGCCGCCGCAGCCGAAGACGGTGATGATGCGGCCCGAGGTGAAGGGCCGGACCGAGGTGAGCACATTTTCCAGCGCATCCGGCTTGTGGGCGTAATCCACATAGGCAAGCGCACCGTTTTTCGTCTGGCCCACGAGTTCCAGACGGCCGGCAGCGCCGATCAGCTTTTCGAGCGCCTTCAGCGCGGTTGCAGCGGGAACGCCGGTGGACATGGCAAGACCGGCTGCGACGAGAGCGTTCGCAACCTGAAAATCGCCCGCCAATGGGATGTCGACTTCATAAATCTCGCCGTCATGATGCACTTCGATCATCTGCTTGTGACGGAAGTGCTCCACCCGCTTCAGGGCCAGATATTCGCCCTTGCGACCGACCGTGCGCACATCGAGACCGGCTTCGCCCGCCGCGCGGATCGCCTGTTGCGACCATGGATCGTCGGCGAAGATCACGGCGGGAGCGCCCTTTTTCATCAGCGTATCGAAGAGCCGCATCTTCGCGGCCATATAGTCCTCGACGGTGGGATGATAATCCATGTGGTCGCGGCCGAGATTGGTGAAACCGGCCGCAGCCAGCCTCACTCCATCGAGACGGCGTTGGTCGAGACCATGGCTGGACGCCTCCATCGCCGCATGCGTCACACCTTCGGCCGCAAGTTCGGCCAGAAGCGCATGCAGCGTCACCGGATCGGGCGTGGTGAGCGCGCCGTAATCCTCGCGGCCGGGTGCAATCACACCTGTCGTGCCGATCTGCGCTGCGGCATGGCCGGCGAAAGCCCAGATCTGCCGCACGAAGGAAGCAACGGACGTCTTTCCCGCAGTGCCGGTGACGGCGACCATGGTTTCCGGCTGTTTTCCGTAAAAACGGGAAGCGGCAAGGGAGAGATAAAGGCGTGGATCGGTGACCGAAAGCACCGGCACATCGGCATCCAGCGCGTGTCCGGAAACAACAGCGACCGCGCCCTTGGCAACCGCGTCCTTCACATAGGCCGCGCCGTCCGCCCTGGTGCCCGCAACCGCCACGAACAGGCTGCCGGGCGCAGCCTTGCGGCTGTCTGCGGTGATCCCCCCGATTTCGATCGCCCCGATCTCAGACAGGAGCAATTCTTTCAATTCCGGAAACGCATTTCCGGATATATCTCGCAAATTCATCGACTGTGTCCGTCTTGTCCCCCCGGCGCGAATCGCCGGAACATCATAAGCTAACAATCAATAAGACACGAGCAAGGCCGAGCCATCCTTGCCGAACTTCGGCTTCACGCCCAGCACCGCCGCCGTGCGGGTGATGATATCGCGCACCATCGGCGCTGCGGATGTGCCGGCGAGTGCCGCGCCATTGCCCTTGTCCGTCTTCGGCTCGTCGATGAAAGACAGCACGACATATTGCGGATCGTCCATTGGAAAGGCCGAGAGGAAGGCGTTGAAGTTCTTGTCATGCACGTAACGGCCGTTGACGACCTTGTCGGCCGTGCCGGTCTTGCCGCCGACGTTGAAACCATCGACGCGCGCGTTGCGGCCGGAACCGTTGACACCGTTCCACTCGAACAGGAAACGCATGTCCTTGCTGGCGCCAGGTTTCAGAACCTGTTTGGCCACCTGATCGGCCTGTTCGCGGGTACGCGGCAGGAAAGTCGGCTCGATCAGTTTGCCACCATTGACGAGCGCGGCGCCGGCAACCGCCGTTTGCAGCGGTGTCGTGGAAACGCCGTGGCCGAAGGAAATGGTAATCGAGTTGATCTTCTTCCATTCGCGCGGCTGCGACGGCAGAGCCACTTCCGGCAATTCGGTCTGCATGCGGGTCAAAAGGCCAAGCCGGGTGAGGAATTCCTTGTGGCCTTCCGTTCCCACGGTATCGGCAATCTTGGCCGTACCGATATTGGAGGAATACTGGAAGATTTCCGGCACCGATAGCATCCGGCCCTTGCCGTGGAAGTCCTTGATGGTGAAACCGCCGATGCGGATCGGATAACGCGCATCGAAGGTGTCGCCGAGACGGACGCGGCCGGAATCGAGACCCATGGCAATCGTGAAGGATTTGAAGGTGGACCCCATTTCGAACGTGCCGTTCGACATGCGGTTGAGCCAGCCTTCCTTGGCGCCTTCGGCCGGGTTGTTCGGATCGTAATCCGGCACGGAGGCCATTGCGAGGACTTCGCCGGTATGCACATCCAGAACCACCGCGCCGGCGCCGATCGCCTGGAACTTGGTGATGGCCGAGGTCACGACTTCGCGGACAATGGACTGCACGCGCAGATCGATGGAAAGCTTCACCGGCTCCAGCGGCTGGTCGCTGGTCATGCCGAGCGCCGTCAGATCGGCAAGGCCCTGGCTGTCGACGTAACGTTCCATGCCGGCAACGCCGCGATTGTCGATATTGACGTGACCGACGACATGCGCGGCGGTCGGCCCGCCGGGATAAAAGCGGCGCTTTTCCGGGCGGAAGCCGACGCCTGGAATGCCGAGCGCCAGAATCTGGCTCTGCTGCTTCGGCGTAAGCTGGCGGCGCAACCACTGGAAGCGCGAATTGGAGGAGAGTTTCTGATAGGTGCTGCGCTGGTCGAGATCCGGCAGAACCGTCCGCAGCTTCTCGATAGCCTCATCGATATCGACGATGCGGTGCGGTTCGGCGAAAAGCGAGACGGTGCGAATATCGGTGGCCAGAACCTCGCCATTGCGATCGAGAAGATCGGGGCGCGACGCCATCAAGCGGTCGGCGGGTGCGATGCTCGACACCGTTTCCTGCTCCGCCATGCCATATTGCACGAGACGCCCGCCAACGACGGCGTAAAAGGCCACAAAACCGAAAATGATCAGGCCGACGCGGCTTTTTGCCTGGGCGGCGCGCTTCTTGCGCGCGCCTTCAAAGGCCGCATGATCGGTATAGACGCCGGTGGTGCTGGCGGAAAAATGAGCCTTGCTCTTCAAAACCATGACGCGGGAGAGAAAAGACATCAGCGGTTCACCGATCCTGTTATCGTGTCATCCATGTCGTCGGTTTCATCGCCCGCGACGGCGGAGACGGCCGGAGCCGCTGTGGGACGGGAAACACGCGCCCGGGGTGTCGGAACCGGAGTGCCGTTGACGGCAATCTGGCCCGCCGGCGGTGATTTCTTTTTGGTGGCCGCGCCAAGCGTCGCACCCGGCTTGGAACCGTTGACGGCGGCGGCGATGACATCCTCGACGCTCATGCCTTCCGGCTCGGGCGGCTGCGGCAGTTGCGAGCGCAGCATGGGTAGCTCGCGCGGCTGCGCGAGTTGCGTCGGCAGCGTCGGCGAAAGGCCAAGCTCATCCTGATAAGCATTCACGAGCCGGTGCAGACGGTTCGGCTGCGTCAAGAGCGCCCAGTCGGCCCTCAAGAGATCAATCGTATCCTTCTCAAGCTTGATCTCGGCCTCCAGCTTGCGGACCTCCTCAAGCTTCAGATCGGCCTTGTGCTTGATCGAATAGGTCACGACGGCCGCGGCGACCATCACACCCATCAAGATGACATCGAAAGTGCGCAGCATATCAGCCTCCCATCTTTTCAAGGCTGGCGAGATCGGGAAGCTCGAAGATCGAATAATCCGCCGCGCGCGCCGGTGCGGTCGTGCGCAGACCGGCCCGCAGTTTGGCGGATCGGGCACGCGGATTGAGTTCCGCCTCCTCATCGCTGGCGGCGATCATCGGCTTGCCGATATTATCGAAAATGGCGGGCTTGTCCTCCACCATCGGCAGGTGCCGGGAACCGGCGGCCTTGCCCGAACGGTCGGAGAAGAATTTCTTGACGATACGGTCTTCCAGCGAATGGAACGTGACGACGACCAGCCGGCCGCCGGGTTTCAAAACCTGCTCGGCGGCAAAAAGCGCCTGCGCCAGCTCGCCCAGCTCGTCATTGACGAAAACGCGCAGCGCCTGAAACACCCGCGTTGCGGGATGAATCTTGTCTTTGGCCTTACGCGGCGTGACGATTTCGATGAGGCCCGCCAGATCGCGGGTGGTGCGGAAAGGCTCTTCCGCCCTCTTCTTCTCGATGGCGCGGGCGATGCGGCCCGGCTGCTTTTCTTCACCGAGAAAACCGAAGATGCGGATCAGATCGCTGACCTTCGCACGATTAACGACATCGGCCGCCGAAACGCCGGAAGCAGACATGCGCATGTCGAGGGGGCCGTTTTTCTGGAAGGAAAAACCGCGCTCGGCCTCGTCGATCTGCATGGAGGAAACGCCGATATCCAGAACGACGCCATCGAGCCCGCCTTGCGGGGCATGCTTCGCGAGATCGGAGAATTGCGACTGGATGAGGCTCAACCGACCGCCATTGGCGGCAACCATCGCCTGACCGCCGGCGATAGCGGTCGGATCGCGGTCGAGGGCGATGACGTCGGCGCCCTGATCGAGAATGGCCTGGGTGTAGCCGCCGGCGCCGAACGTGCCGTCGAGAATGATCTTGCCGGATGATGGCTCCAGCGCGGCAATGACTTCGCGAAGCAGGACCGGTATGTGACGCTGAGGTCCGCCATCGGCATCAGAAGATCGTCCGCCAGAATTCGCCGCCATTCCGTGTCCCCGTCCTAGGCGGGGCGAGCAGCCGAAAAACCGCGCCCCGCTCTTGCTTCCGCCTGCGCCGCCAAAAACGCATTCGGTTGCCAAAGCTGAAAATGATCCGCCCGTCCGACGAAGGTGACTTCGGTGGATATGCCGGTGAATTCCCGCACGAAATCCGTCACCATCAATCGACCTTCCTGGTCGAGCTTCATGAAAACGCCGCCGCCGTGAACCAGCAGCGACATCGCGTTCGCCTCCGGCGAGAAGGCATCCATCGACGCAATCTGCCGCTCGTAGCGTTCCAGCAAATCCGGACCGCCGACACTGATTGCCGGAAAGGCGAAATCCTGAAGACAATAAAGCTCCTGAATGCCGCGCCTGACCAGCACCGAACGAAACGGAGACGGAACCGAAACGCGCCCCTTGGCGTCGATCCTGTTCGTCACGTTCGATAAAAAGCGGTCCATTACTCAACTCGCCAAAACCGCATTCCGCAAAGCGAACCATCCACTTCACAGACGACACCGGTACGCACGACACATCGCCAAGCGCCAGGGCGACGTGCCCTGCAGCAGCCCCTCGTAGGCTCCTCACTCGTTTCAGCGATTGCGGGTCAAAAACACGACCCAATGTGGTGTGCATTTGGGATATCATGGGACACTATGGGCGTCAATGGGAGAAGCCGGCACGATACCGACTTCGCATCGGAAATTCATAAGCCGTTAAGTTTAACGAATGGTTTACCGGGCGGCGCGACGATGCGCTTTCACGGCACAGGAAGATGCGGTGAAAGCGCTGTTTTTCTTTGTAAAAACAAGGAAATGGCCACATTATCCGGCTTCACGGGCAGTTGGGTCAGGCCGTCAACGTCAGAAAATAATGGAATCGATGAGAAGCTCAGTCACGATGGCTTCCATCGCTGCGCTCTGTATCCGCATTCTCAGGACGCAGTGCTTCCTCATCAAACTCCTGGCCTTTAGCCAGAAGACGCAGAACGACCACATCATCCTGCTCCACCACAAAAGCGACACTGGTGCTACGTTCAAAACCGATTATGCGGAGCCCCATACGCAATTCGTTACGCACCGTGCCCCGTTCGGGAAAGACATTCAAAGTTGAAAGAAATATACCGATGCGATCAATGTACCGATCTGCGACAGCCGACGACCCTGATTTGCCGACGATATTTTGATGGACATGCACCAGATCGGTCTGCGCTTCGGGTGACAGGCGCACAACGTAATACTTCATTTAAAAGCGTTTCCAGCAAAAACATGCGGCAACTTGGCATTACGAATTGCATAAATATAAATAGATAAAGGGCTTCCGACAGGTGGGAGCTATGTGCGCCCCTCACCCTTGGCAATCCGCGCCCTGACCTCGGCCAAACCTTCATTGAGGGGCTTGGCCCTGCCCGGGTCTGCTTTGTGAGCATCGTATGCGGATGTTACTTCTTCCTGCAACCAGCGCTCCACGGCCGCATCGCGGGCTGCCAGGGTGCGAAGGCCATCACGGATAACCTCGCTCTCGGTCGCATATTCGCCGGAAGCGACCTTTGCCTTGACCATTTCCGCCAATTCCAGGGGAAGTGTGATGCTGAAAGCTTGGGTGGTGCGCATGGTTTTCGCCTTTCATTCACCCTTGTATCACACGGTATGATTTAATCATACACATTCCTGATCATCCATGGGGGAAGCGGCATGTACGAGCCGCCGCAAGATCGAGGAAAATTCGCCAGTTGGCCTGTAAGCCGGGTTCTGTATGGCCCCGGTTTGACCCGGAACGTGGCAGCCATTCATCTGGGACGGCATTTGCATGCCGCCTCGCGCAACCCACCCGGATGACGGGCCCGGAAACCGGCTGTGAACGGGCTTTCGCCCATCCCGTGTCATCCCTATTCGGTCTTGCTCCCGGTGGGGTTTACCTTGCCGCCGCTGTTACCAGAAGCGCGGTGGGCTCTTACCCCACCCTTTCACCCTTACCATGCGATGCATGGCGGTTTGCTCTCTGTGGCACTTTCCCTGGGGTCGCCCCCGCCGGACGTTATCCGGCACCGTATTTCCGTGGAGCCCGGACTTTCCTCACCTTACCGTCTTTCGACATTGGTAAAGCGCGGCTGCCCGGCCAACTGGCATGGGCTGCATAACCATGTTCCGAGGCGAAAGCCACCGAAAAGCGCATGCGAGGATCAAAGAAATGCCGGCTTGAAATCCGTCGCGAAGGCGCCGTCGGCGATCTTTCCGTCCCGCAGCAGCACAGCGCCGAGCCGTCCGATCTCATCGGAACTCTTGGCCGCCGTGCCGTTGCCGCCGGTCAGAACCGCAATCTTCGGCGAGGCGGTGAAGCCGATGGCCGGATAACCGCTTTGCGTTTTGGAGACGACGCAGGCGGCCATCGAGACACGCGAAAGATCGATGGAAGGCACCAGCGATCCGACGATCTCCGAGAGATGATCACGCACGCTTTCGCGTCCGCCGGAGCGGAACCATTCCCGGATTTCCGGGTCGCTGCCGAGCCTCTTGTCGTCGGGATCGCCACCGATCTTCAGATAGAATTTGCCATCGGGATAACGTACCGGCGGCAGAAGATAGATATGTTTCGTCGTGTCGCGCGGTTCATAGATCAGCGACGGCATGTCCGCATATTGATCCAGATCGCCCTCATTTACCTCGAAGAAAGCGACGGTGCGCCCATAGACATCGAGGGCCACCGGCTGCGGCAGCAGATCTTTCGTGATCGAGAAGCCGCCCGCCGCCACCAGCACACTGTCTGCGGTATAAACCGCGCCCGAGGCCGTCTCCACCCGTGCGCGACCATCCTCTTCCCGAGTCGAAACGACAATATCGTCGATAAGCGTAACGCCGGCCTTTTCCGCCAGAATGGCCTGCGCCTTCACCAGCCCACGCGGATTGACGTATCCGGCATTGTCCCTTTCGAACACGCCCTCGCAACCGGGCTCGAAGGAGAAATAGGGAAAGCGGCTTTCGAGGTGTTCCCCGCCCAGCAGTTCCGTGGACACGCCGAGCCGCGCCGCCGCCTTGCGGACATCGTCGACAAAAGGATTATCGCCGCCCCGTTCAGGCCCCACCATCAGGCAGCCGACGGGTGCATAAAATTCAACGCCGCTTCGTGCGGCAATGTCGGCGTAACGCGCTATCGAGCGGTTGGCGAGCAGCGCCCAGTCGGCATCGCCATCAATGGTGCGGGTAATCCGCGCCTCGTCATAGTGACTGGCGAAAACGCCCAGATGCGATTTGATGTCGGCAGGTTCGCCGGGGCCGATCAGCGCGACGCCATCCACCGTTTCGGCCAGATGGCGGGCGGCGGCGGCACCCATCATGCCGCGACCCACGACGATGTATCTGAAATGTCCCGACATGCCGCCCTCTTCACCCGCTCACTTCCGTCGCAACCTTGTAGCTGCTTCGTCCCTGAATGTCAGACGAAAACCGGCGACATTTCGGCGGCGAATTCATCCTCGGTCAGCTGGCCGTTCAAAAGCAGCATGGCGCCCAGCCGGCCGATTTCGTCCGAAGACTTGGCGGAGACGAAATTACCGCCGGTCAGAACCGCGATATTGGAGGATTGCGTATAGCCGATATAGGGATAGCTGCTGCGGGTGATAGAGGCGACACAGGAGCCTGAGGTGACCGGGCAGCCGGAAAGCTCCGGCATCAAGGAGAGCGCCCGCTTTTTCAGAAACTCCACCTCACCCGGCGTGCCGTCCGAATGGAACCAGTCAACCGCTTCCGCGAGCGTTTCAAGCCTGCCCTTTTCGCTCTCGCCGCCGATCTTCAGATAGACCTTGCCATCGGGATAACGCACCGGCGGCAGGATATAGACGATATCGTCCTCAGTCTCCGCCAGCACAATCGTGGAAGGCATGGCACCGAACAGCGCCTGCCGCGCCTCATCCAGTTCGAAAAAGACGATGGTGCGGCCCGTGGCCGCCATATCGACGCGAGAAGGCAGAAGCTCGGCCATGTTGGTGAAACCCCCGGCCGCTACGATGACCTTTTCAGCCGTATGAACCGCCCCTTCTCGTGTAGAAACCTCGACGCCATCGGAAGTATCGCGAATATGCGCCGCCGTCTGGCGCACAAGCCGCGCGCCCTGTGCGACGGCAATCGTGCATTGCGCCTTCACCAAGGCGCGCGGATTGACGTGGCCGGCATATTGCGCTTCGAAATAACCGCTGTGATCGGCCGGCAGGGAGAACATCGGAAACCGGCCAGCCAGCGCATCAGTGCCGAGTGTCTCGACATCGAGACCGAGACGGTCGGCCGAGGCAAGCGCACGCGAGACATAATCTCCCGCAAGCCCCTTGCCGTTTCCGGTGAACAGGCAGCCCGCTTCCGTGAAAAAGCGGATGCCGCTTTTGGCCTCGATCTCCGCATAACGGCGGATGGAGCGCTGCGCGAGTTCCGCCCAGACCGGATCGCCATCAAAACCGCGGGTAATGCGCGCTTCGTCGTAATGGCTCGAAAACACACCCTGATGGGTCTTGCGATCGGCGGGTTCGCCCGGGCCGATCAGCGCCACGCCATCCGTTTGCGCTGAGAGATGCCGCGCCGCAGCAGCCCCCATCATTCCGGCCCCGACGACGATATATTTGAAATCCGGCATGCCATGCTCCGTATCAGATTTGCTTCTGACTACAGCATGCCGGGCCGAACCGGAATCGCTTTTCGCAATTTCGCAGACGAACGATGGCGGCCTCAGCCGGCCAGCAGCGCCTGCACCTTGCCGCAATAACGCTTGGACACCGGGTTCATCCGGGTGGCGCCATGGCCTGCATTGTAACGCAGGATCGTGCTGCACACCTGGCCGCCGCCAAGCTGATGCGCCGTCGCCAGATATTGCATGCCCCAGCGAATATTGGTCTCAGGATCGTAGAGCGCCTTGGTCGTGCCGCGATAGCCCATCATCCGCGCCGTCGCCGGCTTGATCTGCATCAGCCCGACCTCGCCTGCGCTGCCGCGGGCCTTCGGATTGAACTTGCTTTCCACCGAAACCACGGCATGCGCCAGATTGGTGGGAACGCCGTAACGTTTGGCATATTTGACGATCAGATCGGAATAGTCGTTCCTGAGCGAGGAAGGCAGGCTCTTTTCGGGAATGGGATAACCGGGCTTGCGGAAGAAGGTCTCCAGCGTCACGGTTTTGGTCTTGACGTCCTCGTCTTTGGCAAAAGCAATCCCCGCCTGCGAAGCGAGCATAACAACGCCCGCCACGACAGCAACAACAACCCTGTTCATATGTAGAAAAAGTCTCCAGATCGGATGACAGAAACAATGAAGCGACACAAATAATCTGCGCCCGGAAAGTCGATCACGACCCTCCGCTGTCCGGTCTCCTTGATTGATATTGACGGCAGGTTCCCCTGAAGAACGACACCGCATGCAGTGACGTTCTTAAACTTCCTCAATGCGGATTAACTGTGGCACGGTAAAAAAAGCGACTTGAACGGCAAGAAAATCGGGAACGATTTTCCAGGATTCGCGTTCAGGCGGCCGAAAATCTCGGCAGGCTGGAGATAAGCCGATGCAGCGTGTCGATGGTGGAGAAATCCGCGATGCCATCCACCAGAGCGGGACGGAAATGCCGCTGGAAGGCAGCCACGGCGCCTTCGGTTTTCTCGCAATAAGCGCCTGTAATTTCAACGCCATAACCATAAATGGACAGCATCGACTGCAGCGCTTCGACCGGTTGGCCATGATCGCCGCGCTGGAAAAAACGGCCGCCACGGATCGGCGCAGGCTCCACCCAATGGCCGACACCATGCTGCGACAGGATGTCCCACGGGAATTTTTCACCCGGATCGACCTTGCGGATCGGCGCGACATCCGAGTGCGCCAGCACCCTTTCAGGGGCGATAGACCAGCGCTGGCCGCAATCGCGACACAATTCGATGACGGCTTCCACCTGTTTTTCCGGAAATTCCGGCAGGCCGCCGGGATGGCCCTGATTGGCGATCTCGATGCCGATGGAGCGGGAATTGATGTCCTGATCCCCCGCCCAGATGCTTTTGCCCGCGTGCCAGGCACGGCGGATTTCCGGCACGAGCTGGATGACGCGCCCGTCCTCGAAGATGAAATAATGGCTGGAAACCTGACTTTCCGGATTGCAGAGCCACGATAGCGCGCCGTCGGCCGTCGTCATGCCGGTATAATGCAGCAGGATAATATCGGGGCCGGCCACACCCAGCCTTTCGCCATGGTTAGGCGAAGGCGCAACGGCTGCGCCCCCGAAATCCGGGGTAAAATCCGGCAGACATTCACTCATGCGACGCGGCGTTCTTTCTCGATGGCCGCATAGGCGGCGTTGAGAGCCGCCATACGCTCATTCGCGGCCGCATGCAATTCCATGGGAACGCCGCGTGCAATGAGCTTGTCAGGATGGTGTTCGGCAACCAGCGAACGGTAACGCCGGCGAATATCGGAAAAATCGTCGGAAGGCGAAACGCCGAGCACGCGATAGGGGTCGCGCCCGTCCATATGGACATGCCGCGCCATGATCGTTTCGAAGTGATCTTCGGTGATACGGAAGATTTCCGCAATCCGGCCGAGGAAGGCCAGTTCCCGCTCATGGATCAGCCCATCGGCCTTGGCGATGTGGAACAGCCCGTCGATGACGCTTTCCAGCATCTCGCAATTGGCATGCCCGGAACCGCAAAGACCGGCAAGCCGCTCGGCATAGGCCTCGTAACCGGCAACATCCTGGCGGGCGAGATTATAAAGACGGGCGACGTTCTTGGCTTCTTCTTCCGGAAAATCGAAGATTTGCCGGAAGGCGCGCACCTCGGCATCGTTGACGACACCGTCGGCCTTCGCCATCTTGGCGGAAAGCGCGATGATCGCCACGGAAAAGGAAACCTTGCGGCGGGTTTCCGGATCACCCTCGAAAAGGGTGCGGATGGCTTCCACCACGCGCCCGAGCGCACCGCCTGCCGCGTCGCCGATTGCGCCGAGCAGCCGTTCCCACAGGGATGAAATTTGCAGACAGGCGAAATCGAACATCATGCGACAAGCATGACGGGATATTGCCGCGAATGCAATATGTCCAGCGGGCCGGCGGCATTAACTTTTATTCATCTTTGCGACAGTTTTGCTTCAGGAACAAGAGCGCGCCAGACGATGACGCCACAGTTTTCCACAGATGGCGGGAAGCCGGCCACCGGCTATGCCGATTGAAACGATTATATTTCGCCACTTTGCTCAAGCCGCTGAAAAACCGCGAGAAATCGGCGTTTTTCTTCATAAATTCACTTTACACCTACACGCGGCTGTCGCATCCATTTGCCAGACATGTCTTTGGGTATATGTGAAAAGGAGAGCCATGATGGCCAAACAGAAAGTCGCAATGCTGACCGCGGGTGGCCTTGCGCCCTGTCTCTCTTCGGCCGTGGGCGGCCTGATCGAGCGTTACAGCGACATTGCGCCTGATATCGACATCGTGGCCTATCGCTCCGGTTATCAGGGCGTACTTCTGGGTGACCGTATCGAGATCACCAGGGATATGCGGGAAAAGGCGCATCTGCTGCACCGTTACGGCGGCTCGCCGATCGGCAACAGCCGCGTCAAGCTCACCAATGCAGCCGATTGCGCCAAGCGCGGTCTGGTCAAGGAAGGCGACAATCCGCTTCGCGTCGCGGCGGACCGGCTGGCGGCTGACGGCATCACCATTCTCCACACCATCGGCGGCGACGACACCAACACGACGGCTGCCGACCTTGCCGCCTATCTCGGCGCCAACGGCTACAATCTCACCGTTGTCGGTCTGCCGAAGACGGTGGATAACGACGTTGTGCCGATCAAGCAGTCGCTCGGCGCCTGGACGGCGGCCGAAGTCGGCGCCTCCTTCTTCGACAATGTCAGCAACGAGCAGAGCGCAGCACCGAAGACCTTCGTCATCCACGAAGTCATGGGCCGCCATTGCGGCTGGCTGACGGCCGCCACCGCCCGCGCCTATATCCAGAAGACCAGCGGCAATGACTATGTCGAAGGCCTGATGATGAACACGCAGATGAAGAACATCGACGGCATCTACCTGCCGGAAATGGCCTTCGACATCGAGGCGGAAGCCGAGCGACTGAAGGAAATCATGGACAGGAACGGCTATGTCACGCTGTTCGTTTCCGAAGGTGCGGGCCTCGATTCCATCGTCGCCGAGCGCGAAGCCTCCGGCGAGGCTGTCAAGCGCGACGCTTTCGGCCATGTGAAGATCGACACCATCAATGTCGGCGGCTGGTTCCAGAAGCAGTTCGCCAGCCTCATCGGTGCGGAACGCTCCATGGTGCAGAAATCAGGCTATTTCGCCCGCTCCGCCGCCGCCAATGGCGACGACCTGCGCCTCATCCAGGGCATGGTCGATCTCGCCGTCGAAAGCGCGCTCAACAAGGTCTCCGGCGTCACCGGCCATGACGAAGACCAGAATGGCAAATTGCGGACCATCGAGTTTCCGCGTATCAAGGGCGGAAAGCATTTCGACCTCTCTGCAAAATGGTTTACCGAAGTGATGGAACACGTCGGTCAGCCGTTCACAGCGGCCTGATTTTACGATAGGCTAAAATAATACGGCGACAGGGAGGGCAAGGAGGAAGAGAATGTCTGGACAGGCCTGGCTGATTTTTTGTGCAGCATGTGCCGTTGTGTTCGCACTCCCCTCTCCCCTTGTATTCTCTGTCGCCTCCTATGCCGCCATTCGCGGCAAAAAGACGGTCTTCGCCTCCGTCGGCGGCGGCGCGCTCGGCATCGTCACGGCCATGACGATTTCCGCCATTCCGGTGGCCGGTCTCGCCTGGCTGCCGCAATCCTTCGTCGAAATCGTGCAATGGGCCGGCATCGGCTGGCTGATGCTGTTCCTCCTGTGGACCTTCGCCACGCCTGCCGCACAGGCGGCCAATGCAGATAATGACAATCTGCCGGGCAAATCCTGGAGCGGCATTTTCCGCGATTGTTACGCCATTGCCGCCCTGCGCCCGCGCTACTTCGCTTTCTTTCTGGCGTTGCTGCCGCAATTCGTGTCCACCTCCGGCAATGCAATTGAAACGCTTGCCATGGCGCAGGCCGCCATCCTGCTTCTGGCGCTGGTGATTCTGACCGCGCAGGCGCTGTTTGCCGGGCCAACTCTGGCGATGGTGCGCCGCATGTCGGGCGATAAGAAAATCCGGCCGAAATACCGCACCCACTTCATTTCCGGCCGCGCCGTCAGCGCCGGATACAGGCGCATCGCGGCCTGAAAAACCGCCCGAAAGCCGGGGAGAAACGTCCCGGCTTGCCGCTATCCTTACAATAGGTTAATGAAGGCTCGACGGGACACTGCCTGCTTCGCTCGACGCGGGGGTATCGAAAGACAGGCATAACGAAGGCGGCAACATGCGAAATTCGGGAAAATTCCGCGGAGGAAGTGCACTTCTTCTGTCTTCCACCGTGGGTCTGGCACTGGCATTGAGCGCATGCACCAGCGTCGAATATACCGCAAAGGAAGGGCCGAACGGCCCGAAGATCGCAACGGTCAATCCCGCGACCACTCCTGCGCAAACATCGGCGCAGCCGGCAACGGCCGAAGCAGCAGCGGGCGCGACCCCGGCAGCAGCAGCAACGGTGCAGACCGCCGAAACCGCAACCTCTTCCCAGCCTGCAGCACTTCCCACCGCAGTCGCCGTCAAGGGCGGACGCGTGGCGCTGCCGCCGGCTTCTGAAATTGCTGCAGCCGCAGCCATCGCCGCCCAGATGCAGCCGCAGCAGAACGAAGTCGCCCAGGCGAGTGTGACGACATCTGCGCCGACCACGGCCACGGCGCTGGCACCGACAAACGCCACTCCGGCGGCCGCAGCCATCGAAACGGCTGACGTGGCGGCCAAGCCGGCTGCCCACAACGCCGCCGCCGATCTGCCGCAGGTGGTTGCCGTCAAGGGCAGCTTCCCGCCCGCACCGCCGCCGCCCGGTTCGCCCTCCATCGGCACCGAGCTGACGGCCGAACGCAAAGTGATTCCGCTGCCGAAACCGGACAGCACGGTTCTGGCCTATGCCGCCGGCCCGACCAACGCCGCGCTGGCCGCCATCCGCCAGAACGAATCGATGACGACGCCACTCAATTCGGCCCCGGCCGGACGCGAAAAGCTGAGCGGCCTTATTACCAAATACGCCACCATGTATGATGTGCCGGAAGATCTGGTTCACCGCGTGGTGCGGCGCGAAAGCATGTATAATCCCGGCGCCTATAGCAGCGGCAATTTCGGCCTGATGCAGATCCGGCACGCCACGGCCCGCTCCATGGGCTTCGATGGCCCTGCCTCCGGCCTTTTCGATGCCGAAACCAACCTCAAATACGCCGTCAAATATCTGCGCGGCGCATGGGTTGTGGCAGGCAACGACCGCGACAACGCAGTCCGGCTTTACGCGCGCGGCTATTATTACGACGCCAAGCGCAAGGGCATGCTGCACGTTCTGCGCAAGTGATGGCCTCCGGCTCTGTTATGCGAATGCAACCGCGCGGCTTTTCTTAAGCCGCCGGGTATTTTCATTTCGTCATCCTGATTGGGCGGCGCGGGCTGGTTTTCCACCGACACCCCTATTCCCCGGCTTTGCCCACAGCCCCTGTCATCAAATTGTAGTGTCACGGCTGTAGACGCCTCTCAATCGACTGAGAGGTGAACATATGACGAGTGCGGCACCCAAGACCGGCTTCAGCAAGAACACAAAACTGAAGTCCGCATTGCTCCAGCACAAGGCACTCTCCAAAAGCGGTTTGTCCGAGCGCTTCTTCGGCGTCCTCTTTTCCGGCCTCGTCTATCCGCAGATATGGGAAGACCCGGAAATCGACATGGAAGCGATGGAGCTTGGCGAAGGTCACCGCATCGTCACCATCGGCTCGGGCGGCTGCAACATGCTGGCCTATCTCTCCCGCAATCCGGCCAGCATCGATGTCGTGGACCTCAACCCGCACCACATCGCGCTGAACAAGCTCAAGCTCGCCGCCTTCCGCCATCTGCCCGCCCATCAGGACGTGGTGCGCCACTTCGGCCGCGCAAATACGCGCAGCAACAGCCACGGTTACGACCGCTTCATCGCCGAGCATCTCGACGCCACGACCAAGGCTTACTGGTCGAAGCGCACCCTTTCCGGCCGCCGCCGCATCTCTGTCTTCGACAGGAACATCTATCGCACCGGCCTGCTCGGCCGCTTCATCGGCGCCGGCCATCTCATGGCCCGTCTGCACGGCGTGAAGCTCACCGAAATGGCCAAGACCCGCACGCTGGACGAACAGCGCCAGTTTTTCGACAGCAAGGTGGCGCCGTTGTTCGACAAGCCGGTGGTGCGCTGGCTGACGAAGCGCAAAAGCTCGTTGTTCGGCCTCGGCATTCCGCCTCGCCAATATGACGAGCTGGCCAGCCTCTCCGCCAATGGCACGGTCGCATCCGTGCTGAAGGCGCGGCTGGAAAAGCTCGCCTGCAACTTCCCGCTCAGCGACAATTATTTCGCCTGGCAGGCCTTTGTGCGCCGTTATCCCGAACCGCATGAGGGCGCGCTGCCCGCCTATCTCAAACCGGAATATTACGAGACGATCCGCAACAACACGGCCCGCGTTGCCGTGCACCACGCCACCTATACCGAGCTTCTCTCCAGAAAGCCGGCAAGCGCCGTCGACCGTTATATCCTCCTCGATGCGCAGGACTGGATGACCGACACGCAGCTCAACGAATTGTGGTCGCAGATCAGCCGCACCGCCGCGCCCGGTGCGCGCGTCATTTTCCGCACCGCGGCCGAAAAGAGCGTCATCGAAGGCCGGCTTTCGCCCGATATCCGCAACCAGTGGGTCTATCTCGAAGAGCGCTCCAACGAGCTCAACGCCATGGACCGTTCGGCCATCTACGGCGGCTTCCATATCTATCAGAGGGCTATGGCATGAAAACCATCGGCGAGAATGTGGGCCTTGCAGATAGCGCGCATGCGAGCCTGATGGACCGCATGTATCGCCACCAGCGGCATATCTACGATATCACCCGCAAATATTACCTTCTCGGCCGTGACCGGACCATTTCCGGCCTCGACGTGCCGAAGGGCGGCACGCTGTTGGAAGTCGGCTGCGGCACCGGCCGCAACCTGCTGCTGGCCAGCCGCAAATTTCCGCAGGCAAGACTGTTCGGCCTCGACATTTCCGCCGAAATGCTGCTGACCGCAGCCGAAAATTTCGCTGGCAAGGCGGAACGCCCCATTCTGCGCGTGGCCGATGCCACCGCTTTTCGCGCCTCCGAATTCGGCCAGCCCGACGGCTTCGACCGCGTCATGATCCCCTATGCCCTGTCGATGATACCGGACTGGGAAAAGGCGATCGAACAGGCGCTCACGGCGCTGAAACCCGGCGGCTCGCTGCATATCGTCGATTTCGGCCAGCAGGAACAATTGCCGAAGTGGTTCCGCACCCTTCTGCAAGCCTGGCTCACCCGTTTCCACGTCACGCCCCGCGCCAATCTCCGCTATGTTCTGGCCAATATGGCCGGCCGTTTCGACGGTAATCTCGAATTCGAGGAAATCGCCCGGGGTTATGCCTGGCGGGCTGTCATCACGCTTCCGGTTGCCGAAGCGCAGCAGCCGAAAATCCACCGCATATTGGCCGACGCCTGATTCCCGGCGGATTGCGAAACCCGCCTGCGCGTCTGTAGCGTAGTCTTCACGGCTCCGCCCGGCGAGGTTTCAGCAGTAAAAATCGCAAATCGCTTCAAATCCAGCGGCTTGCGAGATGCAAAAAAGCACCTTGCCCCTTGCCATAACCGCTTGTTTACCATGTTATGCGTAAATCGGGAGATACGGCGCGCCGTTTTGCGGCCGCGGGATGGGCAACACTTTCATCAGGGTTTCAATGCGGCTGCGTTTATCGGCACTATTGTCGGCTTTGCTGTTGATCGGCGGCTGCACCTCCACCAGCTATGACCTGCTGGAAACTGCATCCGTTTCCAGGCCGAAATTTTCCGATACCGATCCGCAGGATTTCGGCACGAACAACCCGCACCGCCATGAGGTGCACGGCATCGACGTGTCCAAATGGAATGGCGATGTCGACTGGCCGACCGTGCGCAAATCAGGCGTGTCCTTCGTCTTCATCAAGGCGACGGAGGGATCGGACCGCATCGATCCCAAATTCGGCGACCATTGGCGCAGCGCGGCGGCGGCAGATGTTCTGCACGCGCCCTACCACTTCTATTATTTCTGTTCGACAGCAGACGCCCAGGCCGACTGGTTCATTCGCAACGTGCCGAAAGAGGCCGTCACCCTTCCCCCGGTTCTCGACGTGGAATGGAACCCGGCCTCGCCCACCTGCAAGACGCGCCCGGCGCCCGGCATCGTTCGCGCCGAGATGCAGCGTTTCCTCGACCGCATCGAAGCCCACTACGGCAAGCGTCCGATCATCTATACCTCGGTGGACTTCCACCGCGACAATCTCGTCGGCCAGTTCAAGGATTACCATTTCTGGGTCCGCTCCGTCGCCGCCCATCCGGCCAGGATTTACGAAGATCGCAAATGGGCCTTCTGGCAATATACCGCAACCGGCGTCGTGCCCGGCGTGAACGGTCCGACCGACATCAATGTCTTTGCCGGAACGGAGAAAAACTGGCGGAAATGGATTGCTTCCGCCAAATAACACGGCCAAGAAGCAACACTTTTGAAAAATCGGCGTTGTTCTGCAACGTCAGATCATTCGGTCCGTTTTTTTGTCGCAAACATATGGGTAAAGCGGGCTAACAACCTATCGAGGAAATTCCCATGCCCACGTTCCGGTCGCGCAGCATCATTTTTGCCGCCGCTTTGTCGCTTCTTTCCACCGGCTCCGCCCTCGCCACACCGCCAGTGGCTTCGCCTGACGATCCCAAGCAGGTTGCCTGCGGCGGCGATCTCGGCGCATTCCTCGAAGGCGTGAAAGCCGATGCGCTTGCCAAGGGCATTCCGGCCGATGCGATCCAGAAGGCGCTTGCCGGCGCGCAGATCGATCCGAAGGTGCTTTCGCGTGACCGTGCACAGGGCGTCTTCCGCCAGACCTTCCTGGAATTCTCCCAGCGCACCGTCAGCCAGGCCCGTCTGGATATCGGCCGCAAGAAACTTCAGGAACTCTCCTCCACCTTCGCCCGTGCCGAAAACGAATTCGGTGTTCCGGCCGGCGTCATCGCCGCCTTCTGGGCCATGGAAACGGATTTCGGCGCGGTTCAGGGCGATTTCAACACCCGCAACGCGCTGGTGACCCTCTCGCATGATTGCCGCCGCCCGGAACTCTTCCGCCCGCAGCTGCTGGCGCTGATCGAAATGGTCCAGCACGGCGATCTCGATCCCGCCGCCAATACCGGCGCATGGGCCGGTGAAATCGGTCAGGTGCAGATGCTTCCCAAGGACATCATCGCCTTCGGCGTCGACGGCGATGGCGACGGCCATATCAACGTCAAGAGCAGCGCCCCGGATGCGATCCTGACGGCTGCGAAATTCATCCAGCATCTCGGTTTCAAGAAGGGCGAACCCTGGATTCAGGAAGTCTCGCTGCCGGAAAACCTGCCCTGGGAAAAATCCGGCCTCGGCGGTCCGCTGACCGCGGGTGACTGGTTCGCGCTGGGCGTGACCCCGCGCGACGGCAATAGAAACTTCGCCACCCTGCCCGCGGCCCTCATCATGCCGCAGGGACGCAAGGGACCGACCTTCATCACCTATCCGAACTTCAACATCTATCTCGAATGGAACCAGTCGTTCATCTACACGACCTCGGCCGCCTATTTCGCCACCCGCCTCATGGGCTCTCCCGTCTACAACAAGGGCAACCCGGAGCCCGGTTTCGATGATGCGACCATGAAGGAGCTTCAGACCAAGCTTGAAGCGCGCGGACACAATGTCGGCAAGGTGGATGGTATTCTCGGTTCCGGCACCCGCGTCGCCATCCAGAAGGAGCAGCAGCGTCTCGGAATGCCCGCCGATGGCTGGCCTTCGACCGCACTTCTGCAGGCGCTGTAAGCAATCTTAACGGCGCCTTCCGGCCCTTAATCTGTCGGACGGAATCAAGGCATAAAGCGTTAATCTCGACCTGATGACTGGGGATAACACCCCGGTCATTTACTTTTTTTAAACATATGAAGCACTGCGTGATAAGAAAATAATCTTTTATTTTCAAATAATTACAGAAATTTCTTTTTTATGCCGACAGGAGACGTGCTGCACTGCATCACAAAAACCGCTTTTCAACCGCCACAAAACGGTCATATTATCGAACCTGTCAACAAGAGGAGGCACCCATGGGACTTACAAAATCTCTCAATGCCTTGGCAGTCGGTTTGGCGTTTTTGTTCGTAGCGATGATGCTTTTCATCTGACGAGACGTGAAGACCAAACGCAGATAAGAACCGTAGATGACACGAGTTTAAAAAGCGCAGGCCCTGAGGGACCTGCGCTTTTTTCATGTCGGTAATCTGCTCTGTAAAATCAGGCGGCGCTGCGGCGCAGACGCTCCAGCCCGAGATTTTCAAGCACCGCATCAACCAGCGGCGCGCGGTTCATGGTGTAGAGATGGAATTCATTGACGCCACGCCGCTGAAGATCGGCGATCTGCTCGGCGGCAACCTCTGCGGCCACGCGGGCACGACCTTCCAGATCGTCGTCATAACCTTCGAAACGCTCATCCAGAAAACCGGGAATGCTGGTGCCGCAACGGCCGGCGAAACGCTTGAGCTGGGTGAGGTTCTGGATCGGCATGATGCCCGGAACCACCGGAATGGTGATGCCCGCAGCCGTCACCCGCTCCATATAGCGTTCGAACACGTCATTATCGAAGAAGAACTGCGTCAGCGCCCGCGTCGCGCCATTATCCGCCTTGCGCTTCAACATCTCGATATCGACCGCTTCGCTTGCGCTTTCCGGGTGCTTTTCCGGATAGGCCGACACGGAAATCTCGAAATCGGCAATTTCACGCAACCCCTTCACCAGAGCGGCGGCGTTCTCATACCCTTCCGGATGCGGCTTATAGGCCGTGCCGATGCCCGTGGAGGGATCGCCGCGCAGCGCCACGAAATGACGAACGCCGGCGTTGCGAAACTCTTCGATGACCTGATGCACGTCCTCACGGCTGGCATCCACGCAGGTCAGATGCGCGGCGGTCGCCAGATGGCTGTCGCCGATCATCCGGCGCACCGCATCCAGCGTCGGCGCCTTGGTGGAACCGCCGGCGCCATAGGTGACGGACACGAAATCCGGGTTCCATTTCTTCAGCTCGGCAACTGTTTCCCAGAGCTGGGTTTCCATCTCGGGATTCTTGGGCGGGAAAAACTCGAAAGACAACCGGATATCGCCATCACGGCGCGCGGTTTCCGACCTCAACATATCATGCCCTCCCGGCAGCAAGTAAAACGGCCTCTTGCACCACATCGTCTGCCATCAGCAGCCGCTGGTCACGGGCAACCCAAATCGTAACATCCAGAGCTTCGTCGGACGCTTTTTCAGAATGAAGATCGACGGCACGCTCCAGAGAAAGCCCGGCCTTCTTCAGCCATTCTTCCATCAGCGGATGCGAGAAACCGAGCCGCACATGCGCATGCTCGTCGCGCAGATATTCGAAGGAATGCGGCGCAAGATCGATAACGATCAGCCGCCCGCCGGGGCGCAGCATGCGCGCGGCCTCGGAAAGCGCAATCTCCGGCTGGTCGAGAAAATGCAGGACCTGATGGATGACGATCAGATCGAAATCCTGGCCTTCCAGCGGCAGGTTGAGAATATCGCCATGGCGCACGGATGCATTGACCACGCCCGCCTTGTCGAGATTGGCACGCGCCACCGAGAGCATGTCACGGCTGGCATCCACACCGATTGCGCGGCGATAGATACCGCTCAGCAGCTGCAGAATGCGACCGGTGCCCGTACCGAGGTCGAGCAGCGAATCGACCGGCGTGGTGCCCACCAGCTTCAGGAGCGCGCCTTCCACCGCCTCGTCGCTGACATGCAGGCGGCGCAGCTCGTCCCAGGCGGAGGCGTTACGGCTGAAATAATCCTGCGCCCGCTCCGCCCGCACCCGCTTGACGGTGGCAAGCCGTTCGCTGTCGCGCTGGAGAACCGCGTCGGAGGGCGATGCAGCGGCAAGCAGCTGCCGCACAACGCCCGCAGGCTCGCCATCCTGCCGCAAACGGAAATAGGCCCATGCGCCTTCCTGATAACGCTCGATCAGCCCCTCTTCCGTCAAAAGCTTGAGGTGACGGGAGATGCGCGGCTGCGACTGGCCGAGGATTTCGGTAAGATCGGTAACCGTCAGATCGCCGGCCGAAAGAAGCGCCAGCAAACGGAAGCGCGTCGGCTCGCCCGCCGCTTTCAGGAGATCCACCAATTTGTCCAGACCGAACGCCACTCTGCCGCGCCTCGCAAGCTAATCAAGATATAAAGATATCTTTATGTCGATGTGGCATTCGATGCAAGCGCAAACTGTAATGCGCCGCCATCAACTCCATTATTGCACAAGAAAAGGCCCGCTTTACGGCGGGCCTTTCTTGAAAGGGGATGCGGAAAAGGATCAGCGCGTCAGGCGCTTGTAGCTGACCCGGCCGGGCTTGATGCTTTCCGGGCCGAGGCGGCGGACCTTGTCCTTTTCGTAGTCTTCGAAGTTGCCTTCGAACCATTCCACATGGCTGTCACCCTCGAAAGCAAGGATGTGGGTGGCCAGGCGGTCGAGGAACATGCGGTCGTGGCTGATGATAACGGCGCAGCCGGCAAAGGCTTCCAGCGCTTCTTCAAGTGCTGCCAGCGTTTCGGTATCAAGGTCGTTGGTCGGTTCGTCGAGCAGCAGAACGTTGCCGCCGGCCTTCAGCATCTTGGCGAGGTGAACGCGGTTGCGCTGACCGCCCGAGAGGTTGCCGACCTTCTGCTGCTGATCGCCGCCCTTGAAGTTGAAGGCGCCGCAATAGGCGCGCGAGTTCACTTCGAACTTGCCGAGCTTGATGATGTCGTTGCCGCCGGAGATTTCCTCCCACACGGTCTTGTCACCCGCCAGCGTATCGCGGCTCTGGTCGACATAACCGAGCTGAACCGTCTCACCGACAGTCACAGAACCGCTATCCGGCTTTTCCTGACCGGTGATCATCTTGAACAGTGTGGACTTACCCGCACCGTTCGGACCGATGACGCCGACGATGCCGCCGGGCGGCAGCTTGAAGGAGAGGTTTTCGATCAGCACGCGGTCGCCATAGGACTTCGTCAGATTGTCAGCTTCGATGACGACGCGACCGAGACGCTCGGCAACCGGAATGACGATCTGCGCATCGCCGGGACGGCGGTTTTCCGCTGCTTCCACCAGCTCGTCATAGGCCTTGATACGCGCCTTGGACTTGGTCTGGCGTGCCTTCGGGCTGGAGGCGATCCACTCGCTTTCGCGGCTGATGGCCTTCTGGCGGGAGGCGTCTTCACGGGCTTCCTGCTGCATACGCTTGGCTTTCGCCTGCAGGTAAGCGGAGTAGTTGCCTTCGTAAGGAATGCCACGACCACGGTCGAGCTCGAGAATCCAGCCCGTGACGTTGTCGAGGAAGTAGCGGTCATGGGTGATCATCATCACGGCGCCGGGATAGTCGCGCAGGTGCTTTTCAAGCCAGGCGATGGTTTCCGCGTCGAGGTGGTTGGTCGGTTCGTCGAGCAGCAGCAGGTCCGGCTGCGACAGCAGCAGACGGCACAGCGCCACGCGGCGGCGTTCACCACCAGAAAGGCCGGTTACAGCCGAGTCGCCGGGCGGGCAGCGCAGCGCGTCCATGGCCATTTCGACCTGATTTTCGAGGTCCCAAAGATTCTGACTGTCGATGATGTCCTGAAGCTTTGCGCCCTCATCCGCCGTTTCGTCGGAATAGTTCATCATCAGTTCGTTGTAGCGGTCGACGATGGCCGTCTTGCTCGCCACGCCTTCCATGACGTTTTCCATCACGGTCTTGTTTTCGTCGAGCTTCGGCTCCTGCTCAAGATAACCGAGCGTCGCGCCTTCGGCCAGCCAAGCCTCGCCGGTATATTCCTTGTCGAGGCCGGCCATGATTTTCAGAACAGTCGACTTACCGGCGCCGTTCGGGCCGAGGATACCGATCTTGGCGTCGGGGTAGAAGGAGAGATGAACGTTCTCCAGAACCTTCTTCGCACCATAGGCCTTGTTCAGCCCGGCCATGTGATAGATGAATTGACGTGCCATTGTAGCGAATGCTCCACATCGGATTTTTAAGAGTACGTATCGGGAAATTTGCCGCTATGTAGGGTAAATAGGACCTTGGGGCAACCTCTGGCACGATTATGACCCCATGATTATGACAAGCTGCGCGATGAGACGATGGGTGCGATGATGAATGAGACGACCGATAACCTCGCGTTCAGCCAGATCCAGAGACTGGAGGCCCCTTCCGGCGCCTCCATCGCCTTCCGTCATCAGCCTTCCACCCTCCCCGCCCGCGGCGTGCTCATGATCTGCCACGGCCTTGTGGAACATGCCGGCCGTTACCGCCGTTTTGCCGACGTCATGTCGCAGCAGGGTTTCGAGGTCTATGCCCACGACCATCGCGGCCACGGTCGCACGAAAGCGGCGGATGCGCCTCTCGGCCGTTTCGCCTGGAGGAACGGTGCTGAAAAGGTCGTGGCAGACGTCATGGCGATGCGCGTGATGGTCGGTGAAAGACATCCCGGCCTGGCCACGATCCTGTTCGGCCATTCCATGGGCGGCCTCGTGGCGCTCAACACCGCCGTCAGCCATCCGGATGCCTTCGATGGACTGTCGATCTGGAATTCCAACCTCAATCCCGGCCTCATGGGCCGTGTTGCACAGGTTCTGCTGCGGCTGGAAAAAATGCTGAAAGGTTCTGATGTGCCGAGCGCCATTCTGCCCAAGGCAACCTTCCGCGTGTGGAATGCGAAAATGCCGGAAAGGCGCACCCATGCCGACTGGCTGAGCCACGACAGGGCGGCGGTGGACGCCTATGTGGAAGATCCGCTCTGCCAGTTCGAGGCAAGCGTTTCCCTGTGGCAGGATGTCTTCGAACTGTCCTATCGCGCACCGAAACTCATCGAGCGCCTGCCCAAGAATTTGCCGCTTCTCCTCGTCAGCGGCGATCAGGACAAAGCCACCAATGACGGCAGGGAGATCGTCTGGCTTGCCGAACGCTTCCGTGCAGCGGGTTTCAGCCATGTCGAGCACACGATCTACAAGGGCATGCGGCACGAGACCTTGAACGAAATCGGCTGGCAGCCCGTCGCGGCGGATTTCGCCGCCTGGTGCGGCCGCGTCGTCGGCGATTGAGGGGCCTTTGCCGAAACGGAATAAGTCCATGAGATAAAATCACATGCGACGCGGCAAGCAGCGGTCTATAAACCGGCAGACACAAAATACCGGGGGACCGATGACCGACATGCCGAACAGGAAACCGCCGCTATCAGGCATTCGCGTCATCGAGCTGGCGCGTGTTCTGGCCGGTCCCTGGGCAGGGCAGATGCTGGCCGATATGGGGGCTGACGTTATCAAGGTCGAAAACCCCGAGGGCGGCGACGATACCCGCGCATGGGGACCGCCTTTCGTCGAAAGCGGCGATGGGGAAAACCTCTCCGCCGCCTATTACCACGCCACCAATCGCGGCAAGCGCTCCATCGTCGCCGATCTGAAGACACCCGAGGGCTGCGAGCTGGTGCGCCGGCTGGTGCGCACCGCCGATGTCGTCATCGAGAACTTCAAGCGCGGCGGGCTTGCCAAATATGGCCTCGATTACGAGAGCCTGAGAGTGCTCAATCCGAAACTGATCTATTGCTCCATCACCGGCTTCGGTCAGACCGGCCCTTATGCCGATCTCGCCGGATACGATTATATCGTGCAGGGCATGTCCGGCTTCATGTCTATCACGGGCGAAGCCGACGGCCAGCCGATGAAGGCGGGCGTGGCGGTGGCCGATATCTTCACCGGCATCTATTCGGTATCGGCCATTCAGGCGGCTCTGATCCATGCCATCCGCACCGGCGAAGGCCAGCATATCGACATGGCGCTTCTCGATGTGCAATCGGCCGTGCTCGCCAACCAGAACATGAACTATCTGATTTCCGGCAAGCCTCCCGTCCGGCTCGGCAACGCCCACCCGAATATTTCCCCCTATGAGGTGGTGCCGACGGCTGACGGTTTCCTGATCCTTGCGGTCGGCAATGACGGCCAGTTCCGCCGCCTTTGCACCATTCTCGGCATCGGCGCGATTGCCGATGACGAACGTTACGCGACGAACAAGGCCCGCGTGGCCCACAAAGCGGAAGTCCGGCAAATCGTTTCCACCGAAACGCTGAAATGGCAGAAGCGCGATCTTCTGACCGCCTGCGAAAAGAACGCCGTCCCCGCCGGGCCGATCAATTCCATCGAGGAAATGTTCGCCGATCCGCAGGTGAAGGCGCGCGGCCTCCGCGTCGATCTGGAGGCGGAAGACGGCACCGTCATCCCCGGTGTTCGCACACCCATTATCATGTCGCAAACGCCGCTGCGCTATGAACGCCCAAGCCCGAAGCTCGGCGAACATCAGGCGCAGGTGCTGGCCGAACTGGAAAACATCGAAAGGACCACGACGCCATGACTGCAGCCGGAATGAAAAGAACAGGCGGGCAACTGATCGTCGAAGCGCTGAAGGCCAATGGCGTCTCTCGCGTTTCCTGCGTTCCGGGCGAAAGCTATCTCGCTGTGCTGGATGCGCTTTATGAAAGCGGCATCGAAACCGTGGTCTGCCGCCAGGAAGGCGGCGCTGCGATGATGGCAGATACATGGGGCCGGCTGACGGGCGAACCCGGCATCTGCATGGTGACCCGTGGACCGGGTGCCACCAACGCCTCGGCGGGCCTGCACATCGCAAGGCAGGATTCCATTCCGATGATCCTCTTCATCGGCCAGGTTCAGCGCGAAGCGCGTGAGCGTGAGGCCTTTCAGGAAGTGGAATATCGCCGCGCCTTCACCGAATTCGCCAAATGGGTGGGCGAGATCGACGATGCCCGCCGCATTCCCGAATTCGTCACCCGCGCCTTCACTGTTGCCACCTCCGGCCGTCCCGGCCCGGTGGTTCTGACGCTGCCCGAAGACATGCTGGTGGAAGAGGTCGAAGCGCCTGAGGCAAAGCCCTATACTCCGGTCGAGGCACATCCCGGCCCGTCGCAGATGGCCGCCTTCGCAAACATGCTGGGCGAGGCAAAGCGCCCGGTCTTCATCATCGGCGGCACCCGGTGGTCCGAGGAAAGCGTCGCAGGCTTCAAGGTTTTTGCCGAAAACAACAAGCTGCCCGTCGGCTGTTCCTTCCGCCGCCAGATGCTGTTCGATCACTTCAGCCCCTCCTATGTGGGCGATGTCGGCATCGGCATCAATCCGGCGCTGGCCAAGGAGATCAAGGAGGCCGATCTCGTGGTGCTGCTCGGCGGCCGCCTCTCCGAAATGCCGTCTTCCGGTTATACGCTGCTCGACATCCCCTACCCGTCGCAGAAACTCGTCCATATCTATCCGGAAGCCGAAGAGCTTGGCCGCGTTTACCGTCCCGATCTCGCAATCTGCGCCGCACCGGAAAATTTCGTCGCTGCCCTCTCCTCCATCTCGCTTCCGGCAAAAACAGCATGGGCCGAGCGCACGGCCGCCATGCACGCTGCTTATCTCAACTGGTCCACCCCACCGCAGACCGGCCCCGGCGCGGTGCAGATGGGTCCGATCATGGACTGGATCGAGGCCAATGTGCCCGAGGATGCGATCTTCACCAATGGAGCGGGTAATTATGCCACCTGGGTGCACCGCTTCCACCGCTTCCGCCGCTTCAACACGCAATCGGCCCCGACATCAGGCTCGATGGGTTACGGTCTGCCGGCGGCGGTCGCCGCGAAGCACCTTTTCCCCGAGCGTGAGGTGATCTGCTTTGCCGGCGACGGCTGTTTCATGATGCACGGACAGGAATTCATCACCGCGGTCCGTTACGGCCTGCCGATCATCACGGTACTGGTCAATAACGGCACCTATGGCACGATCCGCATGCATCAGGAGCGGGAATATCCCGGACGTGTCAGCGGCACCGATCTTGTCAATCCGGATTTCAACGCCTTTGCCAAAGCCTATGGCGGCCACGGCGAAACGGTGGAAAAGACCGAAGACTTCGCCGCCGCCTTCGAACGGGCGCGGGCCAGCGGCAAGCCGGCCATCATCGAGGTGAAGCTCGATGCGGAAGCCATCACGCCGACGCGTACCCTGACGCAGATCAGGACCGGAAGCTGACATTATGCATGGACACGGCTCCGGCATGGTGTAAATCCTGACGCTCGCTTGACGTCATCCTCGGGCTTGTCCCGAGGATCCAATCACGTATCGTAAAGTTCATCGGTTGCAGATGCTCGGGACAGGCCCGAGCATGACGAAAGAGGGATCTCGCACTTCTTTCAGCAGCCCTTTGGATCAGGAAACGACATGCCGGATGCAGCCTCTCCCGTCATCACCCCGCGCGGCGCAAAAATCGAGCCCTCGGCGGGCGCGCCTTTCGAGGCCGTGCGCGTGGCCCGGGATGTGCTGCACACTTCCCGCACGGCAGCGCTTGCGACCCTCGATCCCGTCAGCGGTTATCCCTACACGACCGCCACCAATATCGGCATCGAACCGGATGGCACGCCGTTCTTCTTCGCGGCGGGGCTGACGCTGCATGCCCGCAACATGGAGGCGGACGCGCGCATCTCGCTGACGCTCGCCCCCTTCGGCAAAGGCGATGCACTGACGCTGCCGCGCCTGACACTGGTGGGCAAGGCGGAGCAAATCGACCCGGATGAAGCGCCGCTCGCCATCGCGCGCTACATTGCCCGCTACCCCAAAGCGAAACTTTATCTCTCCCTTCCCGACACGAGGCTTTATCGGCTGCGGACGGAAGGTGTGCAGATCAATGGCGGCCCGGCCCGCAATGCCAGCAACATCACCCCCGCCGATCTGCGCACCAATCTCTCAGGCGCAGACGAACTGATGGCGGCGGCGGAAAGCGAAGCAACCCGCCTTAACGCCATCAAGGGCGAAGCGGCCCGGCTTGCCGTTCTGGCCGGCGCAAAAAGCGGCCGCTGGACGATCACCTCCATCGACCCGGATGGTATCGATCTCGCCTCGGCCAGCGATCTGGCCCGGCTTTGGTTTGAGGAGCGGGTGACGACGTTGAAGCAGTTTGAGAAGGCGCTTGCTTCGCCGGTGAGGTGACGGACGCAAGCGATTCAAAAAACATGAAAATTGCTTCTACTTGGCATTTTGTGGCCATGTCGCCACGCCGCGCCGTCACCCCGGACTAGATCCGGGGTCCAGCGCGATCAAGTCCTTGATCGCGAAAGACTCTTTTCACGGCGCAGACGCGCCGTGGCTGGATGCCGGGTCAAGCCCGGCATGACGGGGAGCGTTTTTGACCCCATCCCATCAAAAAAGGCCGGGCCGCATTCCGCGACCCGGCCCTTTCTTAAAAACTCAGACGGATGCTCAGAGAGCAGCGGTCACGATGAATTCAACCTTGTAGTCCGGCGTTGCCAATGGTGCGCCGCTGGTGGCGCGGGCCGGCGGGTTTGCCGGGTCGATCCAGCCTTCCCAGACAGCGTTCATTTCGCCGAAGGTGGACATGTCGGAGAGGTAGATGATCGTCTGCAGGATCTTCGACTTGTCCGAACCGGCAGCGGCCAGCAGGCGGTCGACTTCAGCGAGAGCGGACTTGCTCTGTTCCGTAACGCTCGTGCCCTCGCCAACCTGGCCGGCCAGATAAACGGTGTTGCCGTGAACGACGGCGCCGCTCATGCGCTTGCCCGGCTCGATACGCTTGATGGTCATGGAAAACTCCTGTTGATTGGCATTTAAAACAAAATGAAGCGCGAAAAATCAGCCGCGCAGGTGATGGGTCTTTTCGTAAATCGCCGTGGAGCGCGCGCCGGAACGGCAATAGCCGAGCATCGGGCGCTGCAATTCGTCCAGCGCATCCACCATGCCGGCAACGGCGTCGGCGTCGACGCCATAGCGACCGACCGGCACATGCATGATGGTGAGGCCAAGCTGTTCGGCACGCTCGGCAATATCGGCGAAAAGCGGCTGGCCGTCTTCTTCACCATCAGGGCGGTGGCAGACGATCGACTTGAAGCCGAGCGCCTTGATCTCGTCGAGATCGGCGACGCTGATCTGTCCCGTTACCGAATATTCGTCGTCTATGCGCCTGATATCCATGTCATGCCTCCGCTGAAACCGGCGTCCGCGCCGCTGGCACGCTCTCGCCACCCTTAGAAATCCGCATCCGATGTAAGGGCTCAAAACCCATGCGTCAATGATGTGGTGTCCTCATTCGGTACGGCATTCAGAGGATGGAAAAGCGCAGGCCGAAGGAGCGACTTTGACCCGGCTGGACAATATTGAATTCGCCGGCGGCCTCAAGCTCGCTCCGCCCCACCCAGCGATGCGAAACCGGCTCGATGCCGAGCACATTGGCGGGCTCCTGCTGGTTCCGCCACATCTGCAGATAGGGCAGCGTCTCCGTGCGAAAATGCACGGTCAGCGTCTTCCCGCCAATGGCCGCGACGGGACCAAGCTTCAATTCCGCCCAATCATCATTGCCGGCGGGAACACAGAAAACATTGCCCGGCTCCTCGCCGAAACGCCAGCCATGGCCGCCGTCATCCAGCATCACACCCTTAAGCCGCACGGCATCGTCAAACAGACGAGCACCGATATTCATGTGATACATCAGGAACACCGGGATCGGCCGCTCGGACGTGTTAACGATCCGGTCATCGAGGCTGACTTCGCCGCTTTCCCCGTCGATACGCCATGTCCGTTCCAGAAGTGCGGTGCCACCATCGGCAAGCTTCACGGGAACCTCGACGCGCGCCAGTGCATTGGACTCATGAACATCGAACGCGATGATCGTCGCGGGATGGGAGGAAAAGGATCCATGCAGCGGATATCGACGCCCCTCACCGTCGCCATGGATCGGCTCGGGATGGCGGATATGGTCGGGGCCGCAGGTGAACAGAAAGCCTTCCAGCGAATGGTCGATGCGCGCATCGCCATCGTCGGGGATGGCGCGGCCGGGCGCGATGTCGATGCCATCGACAACACAGGCGCCGATATCGAAAACGGAGGTTTCATCGAGGAAAATGCGTGGCGATCTGCCGGCCTGAAACGAACGCAAGACAACCTCCCTGTGGCAGTAAAAACGCATGAATCACGGAAACGCTACTAGTCGTGACGGAAATTAAGATTGCATTAACCGCGAATTCACCTTTTTCACAATAGGGTCAAGATTGCGGTGTGTTTATCGGTGAACAAGCAAGGGATAGCAGAATCGTGAAACAGTTTCTTAACGCAGCTCTGGGTCTGACAGTCGCGCTGGTGGCAGCTATCGCCCCGCTACAGGCTGGCGCGCAGCAGCGTTATGGCGATCAGCAGACGATGCTGGTCACTCCGGACGGTCGCGTTCTCGACTTCATGCCGGAGCGCGGCGATATCGTCATCAGCCGCGATTCCATGGGACGCACGGTGTTTTACGACCAGTACGGCAATCTTCTCGCCACCGAAATGCCCTCCGGCTACCAGCAGCGGCAGCAGGCGCGCCAGCGCGACACCACCTATTATCCGCCGGCCCCCGGCGGCCAGTATCGCGAGCCGCAGCGCGACTACGGCTATCAGGACAATGGCAGCGTGCGCGATTACCGCGAATATCGCGGCGACGGTTCCGACGAGAATTTCTATACCGGCTCCGTTCCCGCACCCGGTGCGGTGGAAAGCGGCCCGCTCGGCCAGCCGATGCCGGGCGAAAGCACCACGGCCGCCGTTCCGCAGCCGGACCACCTGATCGAGCGCCATACGCCGGTAACAACGCCGGTCAATCGCTCGCGCCAGGAAATCGTCGCGCTTCAGACATTCCTTGATCGCGAGGGCATCTCGCCCGGCGTGATCGACGGCAAGATGGGCGACAACGTCAACAAGGCGATTGCCGCCTGGCAGGACATGACGGGCGAGAAGCTCGACCCCAACAATTCCGATGACATTCTGGAGCGTCTGCGCGCTTCCGGCGGCATGCCTATTGTCGACTACACCATCACCGCCGCCGACGCCGCCGGCCCCTATGTCGCCTCCATCCCGGACGACTATGCAGAGAAGTCGCAACTGCCTGCCCTCTCCTTCACCTCGACTTCGGAAGCGCTCGCCGAACGCTTCCACATGGATGAGAACTATCTGAAGGAACTGAACCCGGGCATCGATTTTTCCGTTCCCGGCACCATCATCAAGGTCGTCAATCCGGGCGAGACGAAAAAGGGACAGGTTGCCCGCATCGTCGCACATAAGGGCATCAAGCAGGTCTTCGCCTATGGTCAGGACGGCAATCTGATTGCCGCCTATCCGGCCACCATCGGTTCCACGGATACGCCCTCACCGAGCGGCACGCACACGGTGGAGCGCATCGCGCTCAATCCCGGCTACACCTATAATCCGAAGATCAACTTCAAGCAGGGCCAGAACGACAAGATCCTGCAGATCCCGCCGGGTCCGAACGGCCCGGTCGGCACGGTCTGGATTGCCCTGTCGAAGCCGACCTACGGCATTCACGGCACGCCGGAACCTTCGAAGATCGGCAAGACAAACAGCCACGGCTGTATCCGCCTGACCAACTGGGATGCAACGGAACTGGCAAAGATGGTCCGCCCCGGCGTAGTGGTCGAATTCGCGGAATAGGATCGACCGGAATAAAGAGAAAAAGCCCGGCGGTTTGGTCCGTCGGGCTTTTTTCATTTGGCGGCGTTTCAGTCGTGCTTTTCCGTCAGGAAATACAGCAGGGCGGCCACCGGCAAGGCGAAACCGATCCATGAGGCGGCTTGCCATTCGCCGACAGCATAAGCCCAGCCGCCCACGGCGGAACCGATTGCGCCGCCCATGAAAAACGTCGCCATATAGATGCCGTTCAGGCGGCTGCGGAATTCCGCCCCCAGCGTGAAGATGGCGCGCTGGCCAAGCACCAGATTGGTGGTGACGCCGAAATCCAGAACGATGGCAGCGACCACCAAGATGGCGAGCGCCAGATGCGAGCCTTCGGGCGCAAGATGCGTGATGGCGAAGGAGAGCGCCACCGCCACCAATGCAAGGAAAGTGGCCGCACGGGTCCAGCCGCGATCGGCCATCCGCCCGGCAATTGGCGCAGCCACGGTGCCCGCAGCCCCGGCAAGCGCAAACAGCGCGATCTCACCCTGGCTCAGGTTGAAATGCGGCCCGCTCAGATAAAGCGGCGTCGTGGTCCAGAACAGGCTGAAAGCGGCAAACAGGAAGGCATGGTAAATTGCCCGCCGCCGCAGGATCGGCGTGTGGAGGGCAAGCCTGCCCATCGAGGCCATCAGCGAGCCGTAACCCAGCCTTGCCTCCGGCATGCGCGGCGGCAAAAGCCGGAAGAGCACGACGGCAAGAAGCGCCATGACTGCCGCCGACGTCAGGAAGACGCCGCGCCACGAAACGACTTCCGACAGCAGGCTGGAGACCGGCCGCGCCAGCATGATGCCGGCCATCAGCCCGCTCATGACATTGCCGACCACCCGGCCGCGAATCGCGTGCGGCGCCATGTGGGCGGCATAGGGAACGATGACCTGCACTGCGACCGAACTGACGCCGACCAGAAAGGCCGCAATCAGAAACGGGGCCGCATGCGGCGCGAATGCCGCTGCCACAAGGGAAAGCACCGCCATCGAGACGGAACCGACCACCAGCTTGCGGTTTTCAACGAGATCGCCAAGCGGCACGACGAACAGCAGGCCGACACCGTAACCGATCTGCGTCAGGGTCACGATCAAGCCTGTAGCGCCGGCGGAAAGACCAAGCTCCGCCCCGATGATGCCGGCAAGCGGCTGGCCATAATAAAGATTTGCGGCAATCAGTCCGCAGGCTGTCGCCAAGAGGAACGTCAAGGCCGGGGAAATGGATGTTGCCTCGACATCATCCCCTTCAATTACACGCGTCGTCATCATTTTCTCCAATATGGAAACAATCGTTTCCTAAATAGTCACAAAATCAATCGGCAAGCTTCATGGCGATATCCACCACGGCCACCATGTCTTTGAGGCTTCGCCCCGTTTTTCCCACCACACGCATGCCGTACATCATGCACAGCATCGCCCGGGCGAGATCGTCGGGATCGGCCTTCGAACGCACGGAACCATCCTTCTGCCCTTCGGCAACGAGGCGGGCGACAATTCGCTCCCTCGCCTTCACCGCCCGCTCGACCACGATTGCAATATCGTCATCCAGAGCCGCCAGATCGGCAGCAGCACCAACCACCAGACATCCGTCAGAGCCGACACCGCCATGCGACCGTTCCGCATAGAACATCAGGCCCGCTCTCAGACGCTCATAACCGGTGTCACAACCGGCCACCGCCGCCTCGAAACGCTCTGTCTGCACGATCCTGTAGCGCTCCATCGTGGCGATGAAGATGGCTTTCTTGTCCTTGAAAGCCTTGTAAAGACTGCCCTGCGCCAGTTCCATCGCATCGGTGAGATCACCGACGGAGGTGGCATGATAACCGCGTCGCGAAAAAACACGGATCGCCCCATCGAGCGCACGGTCGACGTCAAACTCGCGCGGCCTGCCGCGATGGCGCTGTTCCGGTGAAAGGGTCTGGTTGATATTGCTCATGGCCGGAATATAGGAAACGATCATTTCCAAATCAAGCAAATAATGAAGCCATCGCTGAAAAGCGACGACTGACACGCCGGCAAGCCTGACGGCCGCCAATGGTCCGAGGCAGCATCATCCGTCTGCGGTTATGAGCGCCGCAGACGGATCGAAAATTGAAAGCAATATTTCAGGCGGCTTTACGGGTGAAAAGGCGCGCGGGTGGCGTACCGAGCCGCAACAGGCGTTTCGGCAGCAGGCCAAGCACTTCGTCCGCGAATGCTCTGGCATTCTCGACCGCCTTGTCGATATTGCTCACCTTGGTCTTATCGAGACAGAGAAGCGTGCCGCCAAGGTCGAAAATATCGCGATAGGCGGCTCTCTCGACGATCGGGGTGTTGAGAACCGAGACATTTTTCTCGGCCAGCAGCATCTTGACCAGCAGCAGCGAACGCGTCGCCACCATGGCGTTGACCCGCGTCAGCACGATGGAATGGGCAATCTCCTTGCCCATCTTTCGGTTCAGAAATTCGATATGGTCCAGAACCTCGGCGGCCCCGCGTGCATCCATGGCGCAGCCCTGAACCGGGATCAGCACATGATCGGAAATGCCAAGAGCCATGGTCAGAAGCGGGGTCTTCGCTCCCGGCAGATCGATGATGAAACAGTCGGTGCTGGTTTTATTCACGCGAATATGGCCCTCAAGCGACGCCATCGTCACATGCGAAATCACCGAAAGATTTTCGATATCGCCTGATAATTCGTGCCAGCGGGAAATCCACAATTGCGGATCGGCATCCAGAACCGTCACGCGGTGACCGCTGCGGGCCAGTTCGGTTGCCAGAAGCAGCACGGCGGTGGTTTTTCCAGCACCGCCCTTGGTATTGGCGAAAGTGATGACTGACATGACACCCCTGTTGGTCAGAGCCGTTTCATGCTCATTCACGCACCGAAGCAATTCATGGTGCTTTCCACAATCTTAACGAACAGGGTTAATAAAAGGCTAAGAACGGTTATGCCGGGCAACGAAAAGCCCGCGACCGGGTCGTCGCGGGCTTCTCCAGTTCAGTGGATTACATCAGCTTGCGGCAGGAGCCCACATCGTCCGCCCGCAACCGGCCGGCTTTAAGATCTTCATATTTGGGCAGATTCAGCGAACCGCCCAGCCTTTTCTCAACGGTATTGCGATCAAGCGAAATCATGCGCCCGGCACTGGTGAAGGACACGATGCCATTTTTTCCGGAATAGGCCATGGTCGCGCGCATCTCGCAAAAATAGCGGTCAGAACCTTTAGACAGGTTCCAGCCTCGAATTCCCGCCTTGTTGCTCGAGAGGGCTCCAACTTTGTAGCCCTGCCCTGACAGTTCCTTAAAAGAAGCAGCCTGCGCAACGACAGGCGCCCCCAACAACGCCACCGCGATCAGTGACGAAAAAAGTGAGAATCTCGCAGTCACTCTGCCCAACCTTTAAAAGCAATCCTCGAACAACTTCCTGGTATTTTCCAGCGTCATCGGCACTGGATTACCACCGCAGCTCGGATCCTTGATCGCTTCCGCCGCCAGTTCGTCGATACGATCCGGCTTGATGCCCATGGCGGTCAGGTTTTCCGGTACGCCGAGTTCCTTGCGAAGCTCCAGCACGTAATCATAAAAACCGTCGAAACCGCCGGAGATACCGAGATAGGCGGCCGCGCGGGCAATCTTGTCTTCGATGGCAGGGCGGTTGAAGCGCAGCACCGCCGGCATGACGACGGCATTGGTCATGCCGTGATGGGTGTTGTAGACAGCGCCTATCGGATGCGAAAGCGAGTGAATGGCGCCAAGGCCCTTCTGGAAGGCCACCGCCCCCATCGCCGCCGCTGCCATCATATTGGTGCGCGCTTCGATATCCGTGCCGTCCTTGTAGGCGCGCGGCAGGAATTCCTTGACGAGACGCAGGCCCTCCAGCGCCACGCCGGCGCTCATCGGGTGATAGAACGGCGAGGAATAGGCTTCAAGGCAATGGGCGAAAGCATCCATGCCCGTGCCGGCCGTGATGACCTTCGGCATGCCGACCGTCAGCTCCGGATCGCAGATGACGACGCCCGGCAAGAGCTTCGGATGGAAGATGATCTTCTTCACATGGGTCTGCGAATTGGTGATGACGCTGGCGCGGCCGACTTCCGAACCCGTACCAGCGGTTGTCGGAACGGCGACAATGGGCGCGATCTTGGAAGCATCCGCCCGGGTCCACCAGTCACCGATATCCTCGAAATCCCAGACCGGGCGTGTCTGCCCGGCCATGAACGCGATGGTTTTGCCCAGATCAAGGCCAGAGCCGCCGCCGAAGGCGACGACGCCGTCATGGCCACCATCGCGATAGGCTTTCACGCCGGCTTCCATGTTGATCTCGTTGGGGTTCGGATCGACCTCGGCGAAGATCGCCCGGCCGAGGCCTGCCTCTTCCAGCACATCCAGCGCATGCGCGGTGATCGCCATATTGGCAAGGCCGCGATCCGTCACGAGAAGCGGCTTCCTGATGCCGAGCGTCTTGCAGGCTTCCGCCAGTTCCTTGATCCGGCCACGGCCAAGCTTGACGGCGGTGGGGTAGCTCCAGTTGGCGACGATATTCATTTCGTGACTTTCTTCAGATGGTAGGACTTCGGGCGGGTCAGGTTCTGGAAACCGAGGACGGAAAGTGAACCGCCACGGCCGGTTTCCTTCACACCGGTCCAGCAAAGCGCCGGATCCAGATAATCGGCGCGGTTCATGAACACGGTTCCGGTCTCGATTTCGCGGCCGATCCTTGCTGCCCGTGTCGCATCCTGCGTCCAGAGCGAAGCGGTGAGGCCGTATTTGCTGTCATTCATCAGCGCGATGGCTTCATCGTCGTTCTTGACCTTCATGATGCCGATGGCGGGACCGAAAGTCTCTTCGGTCATGAATTCCATGGAATGATCGACATTGACGAGGATCTGCGGCGCGACATAAGCACTCTCGCCATCATCGGCCGGGAAAAGCGTCTGATCGACCAGCGCCTTGGCGCCCTTGGCAACGGCGTCGGCAATCTGCGCCCGCACCACCTTGGCAAACCGCTTGTTGGCCATCGGCCCGAGCGTGGTTTCCTGCTCCAGCGGATTGCCGAGCTTGTAGTTCGAAACCCACGCCACCGACTTCTCGACGAATTCGTCATAGAGGTTTTCATTGACGTAGATGCGCTCGATACCGCAGCAGCATTGCCCGGAATTATAGGTGCCGCCATCCATCAGCGTATCGACGGCGGCATCGAGATCGGCATCCTCCATCACATAACCGGGGTCCTTGCCGCCGAGTTCAAGCCCGAGGCCGGTGAAGGTGCCGGCAGCGGCGCGCTCAATGGCGCGACCGCCTTCCACCGAACCGGTGAAATTGACGAAGTTGAACAGGCCCTCGGAAATCAGCGCAGAAGTCGTTCCATGGTCGAGGAAGACGTTGATGAAGACATCATCAGGCACCCCAGCCTCGACAAAAGCCCGCACCATGCGTTCGCCGACCAGCAACGTCTGCGCCGCATGTTTGATGACCACCGTATTGCCGGCCATCAAAGCGGGCGCGACGGTGTTGATCGCCGTCATGTAAGGATAGTTCCACGGCGCGATGACGAAGACCACGCCATGCGCCTCGCGCTCGATGCGACGTTCGAAATTGCCGCTTTCCTCGATGACGAGCGGCGCCAGCGCATCGGCGGCAATCGACGCGACATAATTGGAGCGCTCGTTGAAGCCCTTGAACTCGCCGCCATAACGAACCGGTCGGCCCATCATATGCGCCAGTTCCGGCACAACATCCGCCACCATTTCGTTGAGGCGCGCCACACCCTTCAGAACCAGCTGAACGCGGTCCTCAAGCGGACGTCGAGCCCAGTCTTTCTGCGCCTTGCGCGATTTCGAAACGGCGGCCCGCGCCGCCTCCAGCGACATCGCCTCCCGCTCGGCATAAACCGAGCCGTCGATGGGCGAGATATTCTGGATCATGGTCATGATATTTTCCCGTAATGATTAGGCCCGTTCAAAACCGCGCGCCACTTCCCAGTCGGTCACGCGGCGGTCGTATTCTTCCTGTTCCCACCGTCCGGCATGAACGTAATGATCGATCACATCGTCGCCGAAGGCGTTGCGCAGCATTTTCGATCCGTCCAGAAAGGCAGTGGCGTCACGCAGGGTCTTGGGTATCTCGCGCACATCCTTGCCGCCATAGGCGTCACCGACAAAAGCGGGCTCAAGTTCAAGTTTATTTTCGATGCCGTCAATGCCCGCCGCAAGAAGAGCCGCCATCGCGAGATAGGGATTGAGATCGGATCCGCCGACACGGCATTCGATGCGGATGCCCTTCGTGCCCTCGCCGCACAGGCGATATCCGGCCGTGCGGTTGTCGAGGCTCCAGATCGCCTTGGTCGGCGCAAACGTGCCGGCCATGAACCGCTTGTAGGAATTGATATAGGGCGCGAGGAAATAGGTTATCTCGCTGGCATGGGCGAGAAGCCCGGCAACATAATGCCGCATCAGCTCCGACATGCCGTGTTTGGCGTCCTTGTCGAGGAAGGCCGGCGTCTTGCCGTCAGCGCTCCAGAGAGACTGGTGAATATGCGAGGAACTGCCGGCGGCGTTGTAATTCCACTTGGCAAGGAAAGTCACCGCCTTGCCCTTCGACCACGCAATCTCCTTGGTCGCGTTCTTGATGATGGCGTGCCGGTCGGCCATGGTCAGCGCTTCGGCATAACGAACGTTGATTTCCGCCTGGCCGGGAGACGCCTCACCCTTGAAGTTTTCAACCGGAATACCGGCGCCCTGCAGGCCCTTGCGCAGCGCCCGCATGACGTCCTCTTCCTTGGTCGTCTGGAAGATGTGGTAATCCTCGTTGTAACCGCTGGCGAGGTTCAGGCCCTTGTAACCGCTGGCGCGCGCCGCGTCGAAAGTCTGGTCGAACAGGAAAAATTCCAGCTCGGTCGCCATGAAGGCTTTCAGCCCCATGGCCTCCAGCCGCGCCACCTGCTTTTTCAGCAACGCACGCGGCGAATGCGGCACCTCTTCATGGGTGTGATGGTCAAGCACATCGCAGAGCACCAGCGCCGTGCCTTCCAGCCACGGCACGCGCCGCAGCGTCGAAAGATCGGGTTTCAGCACATAGTCGCCATAACCCTTTTCCCAGCTGGAGGATTTATAGCCGGGAACGGTCTCCATCTCCATGTCGGTGGCAAGCACGTAATTACAGCTATGGGTTTCCTCAAAGGCGCTTTCAACGAAGAATTCGGCCTGAAATCTCTTGCCCATCAGACGCCCCTGCATGTCGACAAGGCAGGCCAGAACCGTGTCGATGCGCCCCTCGGCGACATCCATTTTAAGCGCGTCGAATGTATAGCTCGTCATTTTGTCCGTTCCCTTTATTGTCGTGGCCGGGCGGCCGGCATGCGGCCGCCCGTTTGTTTGAACATCAGGCCTTTGCAGCCGCTGCGGCAACCGCAGCCTGCTTGTGCTCCAGCGCGAATTCCTCTTCCGGCGACAGGATGAGGCGATGGCGTCCGACAAAGGCGAAATAGGCAATCGCCACGGCGAACCAGACCGCCACCCAGAGCACGCCCTTGGTGAAGTTCGGATCCTGGATCTGGTAAAGCAGCGTGACGATGGCGATGATAACGGTCAGCACCGCGCCCGGAATGCCGAAGGGCGAACGGAACGGCCGCTCGATATGCGGCAGGTTCTTCCTGAGCAGGATGAAGGAAATCGCCTGCATGATGTAGGAGAACATCGCACCGAACACGGCCATGTTCAAAAGTACGCTGCCGATGATGCTGCCGCCCTGTTCCGCACCCAGCGCGAACCAGATGACGAGCATGACCGCGAGACCGACAATCGCGCCGGAAATATTGGCCACGTATGGCGTGCGGTATTTGGAATGGGTGATCGACAGCACCGTCGGGAAGTAACCCGCACGCGACAGCGAATAGATCTGGCGACCCTGCGCGTAGAGGATCGTGTGGAAGCTGGCGATCAGGCCGGTAAGCGCGACGAGACCGAGCAGCACCACGCCGCCATCGCCGTAGATCGCCTTGAAACCATCGAGCAGCGGCTCCAGCGAGGAGCCGAGATGGAAGGCGCCGACGCCCGGCAGGGACGGGTTGAGCAGCACGATCATGAAGGCCGAAACCATCAGCGTCACCATGCCGAGGATGATGCCCTTTGGCATGTCGCGCTTGGGATCGACCGATTCTTCCGCCGCCAGCGGCAGCTGCTCGATGGCGAGAAACAGCCAGACCGCGAAAGGCAGCGTGGCGAGAACGCCCGAGAAGCCGAAGGGGAAGAAGGAACCGCCGCCCTCCGGCAGCTCCACCGCCTTACCGTCAGGTCCGACACCGATATTGAGCGCGAAACGCGAAAAATCGATGTTCGGGATGGCGCTGATCCAGAAGAACACCAGAACGGCAAGCGAAATCAGCGTGATGACCAGCGTCACCTTGAAGGAAAGCTCAAGCCCGAAGACATTGAGCGCAAGGAATATCGCGTAAAATGCTATCCACACGAAGGGTGAATAGGCCGGATCGAGGCCCAGAATGGAGTTCACATAGGCCGTGATGAAGGTGACGACGACCGCCGGCGTCAACACATATTCGACATTCTCGCAAAGTCCGGTGATGAAGCCGCCCCATGGGCCCATGGCCGTGCGGGCAAAGGAATAGGCCGCACCCGTATGCGGCAAGGCCGGGCTCATTTCCGCGATCGAAAATGTCAGCCCGAGATACATGATGGCGATGATGATGCCCGCCACCAGCATGCCGCCCCAGCCGCCGGTGGAAAAGCCGAAATTCCATCCGGAAAAATGCCCGGAAATGACCGCGCCGACGCCGAGCGACCAGAGCGACCACACGCCCGCATAGCGGGATAGTCCGCGTTTTTCGAAATAGGATGCATCAGCCTTCTTGTAGCTGACGCCTGACGATGAACTGTCCATGCCCTTCTCTCCTGAATAAGAAAAAAACAAGCCAGTCAGCCGTTATTGGCCGATTGTGCCCCAGTTTTTGGCCTCACCCGGGAGTCTCCCGCGATTGGCCGCACGCACTTGCTGTTCCCTTGCCGCTTCGTGTTTTTCCGGCTGCATGGCCGGTTTTTATAAAATGGCGGCAGTCTCATCTGGCAGCCGGCCCCGGTGTTTTCACCATCGGCCGGCCATAGCTCCCTCACTCATCGATAGATGAGAGCGCCTTCCCCATAAGCTCGTGGAGAAAACCGGCGATTGCCGCCTGCTCTCCTTCATTGGTGATGAGATCGTTGCGGATCTCGATCATGACGTTCAAAAGCCCGTCCGGCAGCGCATGCAGCCGCAGCGTATGCGTCACGCCGTCTTCCGGGCCATAGGGATCGTTACGGTTGACCGTAAGCGAGGACCCTTCGGCGCCCGCCAGCATCGCATCCGCGAGACGGCTGTCGGTATCGTGCAGGATGCCGATCTCAACCTTTCGGAACCGGCCGTGATAAACCGGCGTGAAACTGTGGATGGTCACCACCACCACGTTACGGCCATCCGCCTGCCGCGCGGCGATGATCTCGCTCACCCGGTCATGAAACGGCACATAAAGTGCTGAGGTGCGGGCGAACCGCTCCGCTTCGCTGAGATCGAAATTGCCGGGAATATCGTAAATCTCGCTTTTCACCGGCATGGCGGAAGGCGATTCGGGCGGCCGGTTGCAATCGTAGACAAGGCGCGAAAATCGCTGGTAGACGAGCGTGGCGTCAAACTTTTCCGAAAGCAGCCGGGCAACGGCCAGAGCGCCCGGATCCCACGCCGCATGGCTCGAAAGCACCTCCGGCGAAAGACCCAGTGTACCGAATTTCTGCGGGATGGTGGCGGAGGCATGTTCGCAGACGAGAAGGACGTCGCCCTTAGCCCCAGCATTCTCGATGCCGACGGCCTGCCCTTCCGCTTCTGTGAAAAACCGTGACCGCACCGTCATGCACGAACCCCGCCCGGAAACCCCGCGCTCCGTCAATACCGAAAAGAATTCTTCACATTATTGCGAGTGTCAAATGGAATTTTGAAATTTTCTCTTCATTTTCCCATTGACTCGATAGCTGGCACAGATGTTTATTTTAGCCATGCACCGGCAGAAGACCGGAAGGGGAAAAATTTGCGCAGCACGACGGCGACCGTGTCGGATGTCATCCATGCCCACTACGATGCGCTGACCCGTTCGGAAAAACGGCTGGCGGAGAGCCTGCTCGGCAACTACCCCGTCTCCGGCCTCGGCAGCATCACCACCATTGCGGAAAATGCCGGCGTTTCGACGCCGACGGTGGCGCGCATGGTGCAGAAGCTCGGCTACAAGGGCTATCCGGAATTTCAGGCGCATCTGCACCAGGAACTGGAAGCGACGATCTCCGGCCCCATCGCCAAACATGACCGCTGGGCGACCAATGCGCCCGGCCTGCACATTCTCAACCGCTTCGCAGATGCCATCACCGGCAATCTGCGCGATACGCTGAGCGATCTCGACACCGCCGTCTTCGACAATGCCGCAGCGCTGCTTTCCGACCGCAAGCGCAGCATCTATTTCGTCGGCGGACGCATCACCGGTGCGATTGCCGAATATTTCTTCACCCATATGCAGGTGATCCGGCCGAAGACGGCGCTGATGTCGTCGAATTCCAGCGCCTGGCCGCAATATATGCTGAACATGAGCGCCGGCGACGTGCTCGTTATCTTCGACATCCGCCGCTACGAGCACGACATGACGACGCTGGCCGAAGTGGCGAAAGCCAACGGCGTGCAGATCATTCTCTTCACCGATCAATGGACATCGCCGGTGGCGCGCCACGCGCTGCACATTTTCCGCGTCAGGATCGAGGCTCCCTCGGCATGGGATTCCTCCGTTGTCACCCTGTTCGTGGTCGAAGCCCTGATCGAAGCGGTGCAGAGCGGCACCTGGGATGAAACCAGGGAACGCATGAATGCACTGGAAGGCCTGTTCGAACAGACGCGGCTGTTCCGCAGGCCGCAAAGAACATGAATTTGCATAGCCGGCATACGACTTGACGCGGATGCCGCACGCTGATTGGATACCTGCGATCGCCGCCAGCACGATAAAGCAGGGGAAAACACCAAGCTGGGGAACGCATCTGATCTAACGGACGACAACGGGCAACTCCCGCAATTGCAGGCACACAAGCCTGATAATGGCGGAAAACGAGTGTAAAGTGGCGGAATCCGGATAAATAAATTGCAATCCAGCCGTCACATTAGCTTCATCGAGAATCCGTATCAGCGTCCGCAATATGAGAACACGAAGAGGAGAAAAAAGTGATCTCTCACTGCCGCCGACTGCTTGCTACGACCACCGCACTGGTCATCGCTTCCACCGCGATCGCCGCCGCTGAGCCGAGCGCCGAACTGATCGCTGCCGCCAAGAAGGAAGGCATGCTGACCACGGTCGCGCTGCCGCACGACTGGTGCGGTTACGGCGACGTCATCGCCGCTTTCAAGGCGAAGTACCCGGAAATCACCGTCAACGAACTGAACCCGGACGCCGGCTCCGCCGACGAAGTCGAAGCCATCAAGGCGAACAAGGACAACAAGGGCCCGCAGGCTCCTGACGTCGTCGACGTCGGCCTCGCTTTCGGCCCGCAGATGAAGGCCGAAGGCCTGCTGCAGCCTTACAAGGTCTCCACCTGGGACGAAATCCCTGACAACGTCAAGGATCCGGAAGGTTACTGGTACGGCGACTATTACGGCGTCATGTCGATGTTCGTGAACAAGGACCTCGTCAAGAACACGCCGAAGGACTGGGCCGACCTGCAGAAGCCGGAATATTCCGGTCAGGTAGCGCTTGCCGGCGATCCGCGCGCCTCCAACCAGGCGATCCTCGGCGTTCTCGCCGCCGGTCTTTCCACCGGTGCAAAGTCTGGCAAGGAAGCCGGTGAAGCCGGCCTGAAATATTTCGCCGACCTCAACAAGGCCGGCAACTTCCTGCCGGTCATCGGCAAGGCCGGTACGCTGGCGCAGGGCGCGACCCCGATCATCGTCGCCTGGGACTATAACGCCCTTTCCTGGAAGAAGACGCTGAACGACAACCCGCCGACGGAAGTCGTCGTCCCTGAGAAGGGCGTTCTCGCCGGCGTTTACGTGCAGGGCATTTCCGCCTACGCGCCACACCCGAACGCTGCCAAGCTGTGGATGGAGCACCTCTATTCCGACGACGGTCAGCTCGGCTGGCTGAAGGGTTATTGCCACCCGATCCGCTTCAACGCCATGGTCAAGGCCGGCAAGGTTCCGCAGGAACTGATCGACAGCCTGCCGCCGGCAGCAGCCTATGAAAAGGCGATCTTCCCGACGCTCGAGGAAGTCGACGCCAACAAGGCTGCCGTCACCGGCGGCTGGGACAGCGTTGTCGGCGCGAACGTGAAGTAAACTGTTGAAAACGCACCCCGGCCGATCAAAGCCGGGGTGCTTCTTTTATAATGAATACCTTAATAGACAGACCGTTTTGAAAGCGGCGTTTGGGGACAAGGCATGTCATCGACCAACACCGGCGGACCTTCCGACGCGGGCAGAAAACTGCCTCTTCACTGGATAGGGATCGTACCTTTTGCCGTTTTTGTTCTGCTGTTTCTGATTCTGCCGACGATGAAGATCGTCATCGGCGCGTTTCAGCGGACGGATGGCAGCTTCACGCTGGACAATATCGCCGGGCTTTTCACCTCCTCCATCCTTGCGGCCTACTGGATTTCGATCAAGATCAGCCTCGCTTCGGCGGCGCTGGGCTGCCTGATCGGTTTTGCCGTGGCGGCCGCCGTGGTGCTTGGCGGATTGCCGCAGCGCATTCGCGGACCGCTTCTGACCTTTTCCGGCGTCGCTTCGCAATTTGCCGGCGTGCCGCTCGCCTTCGCCTTCATCGCCACGCTTGGCCCGGTCGGCCTCCTGACCGTCTTTCTGAAGACGCAGGTCGGCATCGATCTCAGGCTCCTCGGCTTCAACATCCTGTCCTTCTGGGGTCTCACCGTCACCTATCTGTTCTTCCAGATACCGTTGATGATCCTCATCATCACGCCGGCGCTGGACGGGCTGAAACGCGAATGGCGCGAGGCTGCGGAAATCCTCGGCGCAACCGGCCTGCAATATTGGCGCATGGTGGCCTTCCCCATCCTGCTGCCGTCGCTGCTTGGCACCATGTCGCTGCTCTTCGCCAACGCCTTCGGCGCGGTGGCGACCGCAATCGCGCTCACCGGCTCCTCGCTCAACATCGTGCCAATCCTGCTTTTCGCACAGATTCGCGGCGACGTTCTCGGCAACCCGCATCTCGGCTACGCGCTCGCCTTCGGTATGATCGTCGTCACCGGCATCGCCAATGCGCTTTATATCTGGCTGCGCGCCCGCAGCGAAAGGTGGCTGAAATGAAGCGGTTTTTCGCCTGGGGCGCGCTGATCTTCGGCCTGCTCTATTTCGCCCTGCCGCTGATCGGCATGACCAACTTCTCGCTGAAAATGCGGCGCGGCGAATATTCCTTCGACGCCTATGCCAAGGTGCTGACCGATCCGCGCTTTCAGGAAACCTTCAGCTATTCCGTGGTGATGGCGCTGTTCACCATCGTCTTCGGGGTTCTGCTGGTGGTGCCCACCGCCTATTGGGTGCGCCTGAAACTGCCAGGCCTGCGCCCCTATATCGAGTTCATCACGCTTTTGCCGCTGGTCATTCCGGCCATCGTCATCGTCTTCGGTTACATCCGGCTTTACAACACGTCGAGCTGGCTGCCGCTGACCGGCACGAGCTTCGGCACCAACCTGCTGTTGATGTTCGGTTATGCCACACTGGCCTTGCCCTATATGTACCGCGCCGTCGATACCGGCCTCCGAACCATCGATGTGGCGACGCTCACGGAAGCGGCTCAGAGCCTTGGCGCGGGCTGGACGACCATCCTCTCGCGCATCATCCTGCCCAATGTTCTGGTCGCCGTGCTGTCCGGTGCGTTCCTGACCTTCGCCATCGTCATCGGTGAATTCACCATGGCAGCCCTTTTGAACCGCCCGGCCTTCGGCCCCTACATGCAGCTGCTTGGCGCCAACCGCGCCTATGAACCGGCCGCACTTGCCGTGATTTCCTTCGGCATCACCTGGGGTTGCCTGGGTCTGATCCAACTCGTTTCACGCTACCAGAAGGGCGCGCCTCCCAAGGCCTGAGGACAATATTTCATGAGCTTTTTGACACTTAGCAACATCAAGAAATCCTTCGGCTCCGTGCAGGTCGTGCATGATTTCAACATGGCCATCGAAAAGGGCGAGTTTGTCTCCTTCCTCGGGCCATCGGGCTGCGGCAAGACCACCGTGCTGCGCATGATCGCCGGCTTCGAAACCCCGAGCGGCGGATCCATCGTCATCAACGGCAAGGACCAGACGGCGCTCAGACCGAACCAGCGCAATATCGGCATGGTGTTCCAGGCCTATGCGCTGTTCCCCAACATGAATGTTTATGAAAACGTCGCCTTCGGCCTGAAAGTCGCCGGCAAGCCGAAAGCCGAGATCGACGCCCGCGTGAAAGAAATGCTCCAGCTCATCCATCTGGAGCATCTCGCGGACCGTTACCCCTACCAGATGTCCGGCGGCCAGCAGCAGCGCGTGGCGCTTGCCCGCGCGCTCGCGCCGAAACCGGAAGTGCTTCTGCTGGACGAACCGCTCTCCGCGCTTGACGCCAAGATTCGCGTGTCGCTGCGTGAGGAAATCCGCCAGATTCAGCAGAAACTCGGCATCACCACCATTTTCGTAACCCACGATCAGGAAGAGGCCCTGTCGATTTCTGACCGCATCGTCGTCATGAATGGCGGCCGCGCCGACCAGATCGGCTCCCCGTTCGATATCTACAACAAGCCCGCGACCCGCTTCGTCGCCTCTTTCGTCGGCACGCTGAACCTCATCGACGCCGCTGTGGTCGATTCCTCATCCAACACCATCCGTGTCGGAGAGCAGCAGATCACCCTCCACAGGCCGGTCGATGCGGCAAATGGCGAAAAAATCACCCTTGCCCTTCGGCCGGAAGCGGGCTCGCTCGGCAGCGATGCGAAAGGCGATGTCGCCATTTCCGGCCTCGTCACCTCCAGCCAGTTCCTCGGCTCCGTGATCCGCACCCGCCTCGATCTCGGCGGCTCGACCCTGTCTTTCGACATGTTCAACGATCCCGGCACAGCACCGCCCGCCGTCGGTGAGCAGGTGACGCTGAAATTCGCAGCCGGCGACCTGATGGTCATCAAGGACTAAAGCGCTTTTCCAGACGTAAAACCGCTTCGCCCATTTGCGGGAAATGGTAGAGCAGGTATGACTTCGAACCTGCATACCAACCATGTGAGGCCATGATGCGCGCGCTTTTTTACGAACTGTTCGGCGAGACCCCGGTTGTCGCGTCCCTGCCCGATCCGGAACCGACCGATGGCGGCGTGGTCATCGAGGTAAAGGCGACCGGCCTCTGCCGCAGCGACTGGCACGGCTGGATGGGGCATGACCCGGATATTCGCCTGCCGCACGTTCCCGGCCACGAATTCGCCGGCGTGATCGCCGCTGTGGGCAGGAACGTCACCCGCTTCAAGACCGGCGACCGCGTCACCGTGCCCTTCGTTTCCGGCTGCGGCCATTGCCATGAGTGCCGTTCCGGCAATCAGCAGGTCTGCGAGGCGCAGTTCCAGCCCGGTTTCACCCATTGGGGTTCCTTCGCCGAATATGTCGCCATCGATTATGCCGATCAGAACCTCGTGCATCTGCCGGATACGATGAGCTACGCCACCGCCGCCGGCCTCGGCTGCCGTTTCGCCACCTCCTTCCGGGCCGTGACCGATCAGGGGCGCCTGAAGGGCGGCGAATGGCTGGCGGTCCACGGCTGCGGCGGCGTCGGTCTTTCCGCCATCATGATCGGCGCTGGCCTCGGCGCGCAGGTCGTCGCCATCGACATTGCCGAAGACAAGCTCGAACTTGCGCGGCAGCTTGGAGCAAGCGCCACCATCAACAGCCGCGCGGTTGCCGATGTTGCCGAGGCGGTTCGCGAGGTGACGGGTGGTGGTGCACATGTCTCTGTCGATGCGCTCGGCCACCCGCAGACCTGCTGCAACTCCATCAGCAATCTGCGTCGGCGCGGCCGCCATGTGCAGGTGGGGCTGATGCTGGCAGACCACGCCATGCCCGCCATTCCCATGGCGCGGGTGATCGCGCATGAGCTGGAGATCTATGGCAGCCACGGCATGCAGGCGTGGCGTTACGAGGACATGCTGGCGATGATCGAAAGCGGCAGGCTCGCGCCGGAAAAGCTGATCGGCCGCCACATCTCACTGACTGAGGCAGCAACCGCCCTGCCCGCCATGGACAGCTTCAGGGAAAGCGGCATCAGCATCATCGACCGGTTCGAATAGTGCAGGCTCCTGAGACCGTCTGAGGTTTAAGGATTCCGCACCGATCAGGCGCTCCTGCGTCCGAATGTCCGGACCGGAGCGGCTCCCGGGGCAGACGCGTGGACCGACGATGCTGCCGGGATACGCGCCGCGTGATCCGTCTGGCTATCGCTCCATTGACGGTTCATCAACTGCTTCTTGCGGACCTCCAGGGGGTCGGGAGTGTCCTCCTCCTCCTGCCGCTGACTTCCCGCAACTGCGGAGATCGTCGCCAGTCGCGAAATCCACCGCACTAGCTGCATGCCCTTGTGAACAAGCACAAAGATACCAGCAATTGCGACCGCTATGATAATCACAAGGTTCCAGGGCGCGTCGCTGTCCCTCGCCGCCCGCTCCATGCGGTCTTTTGTCGTCGGATCAAAACCAAGCGTCGCCTTCAGCCTGGCGATATCCGCATCGCTGAGCCTGCTGTACCGCTCGCCACGATACAGCACATAACCGCTCCTATCCCCGCTGTTGAGATAACCAACGTCGAATGCTTCCCCGTCGCGAAGAAAAGGCTCGTTGTCCGGCAGATCATAAACGAGATCGACGGTCTCGCCGCCGCCGAATCCGGGGATGACAAAAAAACGGGACTTCCGCGCCTCAGCTTCGCTCACGAATATCGCGGAAAATAGAAACGCGACCGAAAAAAGCGCAGTATGCTTCATTCACTCTCTCCAAAAACAACGAGAATGATGACAACTGGCATTACTGAATTAATTTGAAGTATATAATTACGATAACATCTTAAATTTAAGATATATATTGCATATATCTAATGTAGATCGATTTATTACTTATAATTAGACCCACTAATTTATAATAAAATGGACTTCTAACGATGCGACATGACGTATCTCCGCCAACGCTATAAACCATTGGTGCGAACAGCGCCCCACGTTAAGCCGCAATCACACGCAATTGCTTTGAGCATAGCGCCGCGATGATGCGACAGAGCGCAACGTCGGCGAACATGACGGATGAGATACAAGGAACGCGACATGCTGTTTCTCGATAGCGTAACCAAGAAAGAAACCCCGGGCGGACGGGATGAATATCCTTTCTCGGTTCCGGCGCTGCGCCATCTGGAACGCCTCGAGTTCAAGACGCCGATCACCTTTTTTGCCGGCAATAATGGTTCGGGTAAATCGACGCTGCTGGAAGGGCTGGCGGCGGGAATGACGGCCTATGCCATCGGTAATCACGGCCAGGTTGCCGGCGACCTCTACCTTCAGCATGCCGAAACCGTGGCGAAGTCCTTCTATTTCGCCCGCAAGAAATATCCGAAAATCCGCATGTTCATGCGCGCGGAAGACGTGCTTGGTTATATCCGCCGGCAGAACGAGGATGCGCTGGACGATTTTCGCTGGGAGCGGGAAAAGGCCCTCAAGAAGGGCGAAGACTTTCCGGAAGAAACCCCGGATACGTTTCGCAGGATCGTCAGGAACAATGTCATCGACCGGCGTTCCCATGGCGAAGGATTTCTCGATATCATGCAACAGCGGCTGCATGGCGCCGGCCTCTATTTTCTCGACGAACCGGAAAGCCCGCTTTCGCCGCAAAAGCAGCTCGAACTGGCGGCCCTTATCCGTGACGCCGCCGATAGCGGCGGTCAATTGATCATCGCCACCCATTCGCCGGTGCTTTTGGCCATTCCCGAGGCGACCATCTATCATTTCGACGCAGACGGCATCACCGAGCGCCTCTATGACGAGCTGGAGAACATCAATTTCCTGCGCCGCTTTCTTGATCGTCCCTCGAAATACCTGAGCGATTGAGCGTCGATTAGGCTTGAAATCGCGCCGCGCTTGCCGCATGCCCATAAGTAATACGTAATTTAGAAAAGAAGCAGCTTCATGTCTCCCACCACCACACCGGCGGCAGCCCGGCCCCTCAACGGTCAGGATTACAGAACTCTTGGCCTTTCGGCCCTCGGCGGCGCGCTGGAATTTTACGATTTCATCATCTTCGTATTTTTCGCCACCGTCATCGGCCATCTGTTCTTCCCGCCGGAAATGCCGGACTGGCTGGTGATGATCCAGACCTTCGGCATCTTCGCCGCCGGTTATCTGGTGCGGCCGCTGGGTGGCATCGTGCTGGCGCATTATGGCGACCGTTACGGCCGCAAGCGCGTCTTCGCCTTCTCCATCCTGCTGATGGCGCTCTCGACCCTCGGCATGGCGCTGATGCCGACCTATGCCACCATCGGCGTGGCCGCCCCCATCCTGCTCATCATCCTGCGCATGCTGCAGGGTGCCGCCATCGGCGGTGAAGTGCCGGGCGCATGGACCTTCGTTGCCGAACACGTGCCCTTCCGCCGCGTCGGCCTCGCCTGCGGCTTCCTCACATCGGGCCTTTCCTTCGGCATCATGCTGGGTTCGCTGATCGCCTTCGCCATCAACTCGCTCTTCACACCGGAAGACGTGGCCGGTTACGCCTGGCGCATCCCCTTCCTGCTCGGCGGCATTTTCGGCCTCATCGCCGTTTATCTGCGCCGCTGGCTGGAAGAAACGCCGATCTTCACCGAGATGAAGAAGTCGAAATCGCTGACGGACAAGCTGCCGCTCGGGCTGGTGCTGAAGCACCATATGCGCGGCGTGGTCATTTCCGCCCTGCTGACCTGGGTTCTCTCGGCCGCCATCGTCGTCACGACGCTGATGACGGCCACCTTCCTGCAGAAGCTTTACGGTTATACCCCGACACAGGCGCTAGCCGGTACCAGCTTCGGCACGCTGTTCCTGATCTTTGGCGTCATCATCGCCGGCGGGCTGATCGACCGTGTCGGCTCCGGCATCTTCTTCATGGGGGCGAGCATCTTCTTCGGCATCGCCACCTTCACCTTCTACAGCTATGCCGGCACATCGCTTCAAACCATGTTCGTGCTTTACGGCGTCATGGGCCTGTCGGTCGGCATGGCGGGGGCCGTACCCTATGTCATGGTCCGCGCCTTCCCGGCCTCGGTCCGCTTCTCGGGTCTCTCCTTCGCCTATAACGTCTCCTATGCCGTCTTCGGCGGGTTGACGCCGATTGGCGTGACCACGGCGCTCGCCGTCAACCCCATGGCCCATGCCTGGTACCTGGTCTTCATCGCCGTCCTCGCCTTCGCGATCGGGCTCTATCTTTACCTGCGCGGCAGCGAGGTCGAGAGCCATGTCGGCATCGAGGAACTGGCGGCGTTGCGGTCTTAAACACCCAATGAACGCAAAAAGCGCGGGCAAGACCCGCGCTTTTTTATTGAATGGCAGCACACCGAACCATCACGCCGCGCTGTCGATTTCCTCCGCGCCGTTCGTCGGCACGTAATTGAGGACAGGACCGAGCCAGCGCTCCACCTCTTCCACCGGCATGTCCTTACGGCGCGCATAATCGAGAACCTGATCGCGCTCCACCTTGGCGACACCGAAATAATAGCTCTCGGGATGGCCGATATAGATGCCGGAGACGGAAGAGCCGGGCCACATGGCGTAGCTTTCCGTCAGTTCCACACCCGCCGCATTGGTGGCGTCGAGCAGGGCGAACAGCGTCTTCTTTTCGGTATGGTCGGGCTGGGCCGGATAGCCGGGTGCCGGGCGAATGCCGGCATAGGCTTCGCCAATCAGCTCATCGCCGTTGAAGTTTTCCTGCGGTGCATAACCCCAGAACTCCTTGCGCACCCGCTCATGCATGCGCTCGGCAAAGGCTTCCGCGAAACGGTCGGCCAGCGCCTTGACGAGGATGGACGAATAATCGTCATTCGCCCGCTCGAACCGCTCGGCAATCGCCACTTCCTCGATGCCCGCCGTCACCACGAAACCGCCGACATAATCGGCAACGCCGCTATCGACAGGCGCGACGAAATCGGAGAGCGCCACATTGGGGCGACCGTCGCGCTTGGAAAGCTGCTGGCGCAGCGTGAAGAAGGTCGCCAACTCTTCGCCGCGGCTTTCATCCGTGAACAGCCGGATATCGTCGCCCACCGCATTGGCCGGCCAGAAGCCTATCACCGCGCGCGGCCGGAACCACTTCTCGTCGATGATCTTCTTCAGCATCGCCTGCGCATCGCTGTAAAGCTGCCGCGCCGCCTCGCCCTGCTTTTCATCATCGAGAATGGCCGGGAAACGACCCTTCAATTCCCAGGTCTGGAAGAAGGGCGTCCAGTCGATGTAACGGGAAAGCTCTTCAAGATCGTAAGTCTCGAACACCCTGGTGCCGAAGAATTGCGGCTTGACGGCGCTATAGGCCGACCAGTCGATCTTGTGCGCATTCTCGCGGGCGCGGGAAAGCGGCAGGCGCTGCTTTTCCCGCTCATTGCGGGCGTGCGCCTCCGCCACCTTGGCATATTCGCTGCGAATACCATCGATATAAGCGGGCTTCTGCTCGGCGGAAAGAAGCGCCGACACGACGCCCACCGCACGCGAGGCGTCGGTCACATAGATTGCCTGTCCCGCCTCGTAACGCGGATGGATTTTCACCGCCGTATGCACGCGGCTGGTCGTCGCACCACCGATCAGGAGCGGAATGTCGAAACCCTGCCGCTCCATTTCGGCCGCCACATGCACCATCTCGTCCAGCGACGGGGTGATGAGGCCGGAAAGGCCGATCACATCCACCTTTTCGGCAATCGCCGTCTCAAGGATTTTCGTCGTCGGCACCATGACGCCGAGATCGATGATCTCGTAATTGTTGCAGGCGAGAACGACGCCGACGATGTTCTTGCCGATATCATGCACATCGCCCTTGACGGTCGCCATAAGCACCTTGCCGGCGGCACTGCGCTCAGACCCGCCATTCAGGCGCTTTTCCTCTTCCATGTAAGGAAGCAGCACGGCCACGGCCTGCTTCATCACACGGGCGGATTTCACCACCTGCGGCAGGAACATCTTGCCGGAACCGAAGAGATCGCCGACCACATTCATGCCGGCCATCAGCGGCCCTTCGATGACGTGCAATGGACGCTCCGCCTTCTGGCGCGCCTCTTCCGTATCGGCCTCGATATAGTCGGTAATGCCGTTGACCAGCGCATGTTCCAGCCGCTTCTCGACGGGCAGTTCGCGCCAGGAAAGGTCCTGAACCTTGGTATCCTTGGCGCCCGTGCCACGGAAACGTTCCGCGACCTCCAGCAAACGCTCGGTCGCATCTTCGCGGCGGTTCAGCACCACGTCCTCGCAGGCCTCACGCAGTTCCGGATCGATATTGTCGTAAACCGCAAGCTGCCCGGCATTGACGATGCCCATATCCATGCCGACCTGAATGGCGTGGTAGAGGAACACGGCATGCATCGCCTCACGCACCGGCTCATTGCCGCGGAAGGAGAAGGACAGGTTGGAAACGCCGCCGGAAATATGCGTCAGCGGCATGGTTTCGCGGATGGTTCTGGTGGCCTGAATGAAATCCACACCGTAATTATTGTGTTCCTCGATACCGGTCGCAACGGCAAAGACGTTGGGATCGAAGATGATGTCTTCCGGCGACAGGCCCGCTTTCTCGGTCAGGAGCTTGTAGGCGCGCGAGCAGATCTCGACCTTGCGCTCGTAAGTATCGGCCTGCCCGACCTCATCGAAGGCCATGACCACGACCGCCGCACCGTAATTATGGACGAGCCGCGCCTGCTGGAGAAACTTCTCCTCGCCTTCCTTCAGCGAAATCGAATTGACGATCGACTTGCCCTGAACGCATTTCAGGCCGGCCTCGATGATCTCGAACTTGGATGAGTCGATCATCACAGGCACACGGGCGATATCCGGCTCGGCGGCGATGAGGTTCAGGAACTCCACCATCGCCTTTTCGGAATCGATCAGACCCTCATCCATGTTGATGTCGATGATCTGCGCACCGTTTTCCACCTGATCGCGGGCAACAGCCAGCGCCGCCGTGTAATCACCGGCGGTGATGAGCTTGCGGAAGCGGGCCGAGCCGGTGACGTTGGTGCGCTCGCCGACATTGACGAAGGGAATGTCCTTGGTCAGCACGAAAGGCTCGAGGCCCGAAAGCGACATGAAGGGCTTGTGCTCGGGAATTTCGCGCGGCTTGTAGCCTTTCACAGCCTCCGCAATCGCCCGGATATGCTCCGGCGTCGAACCGCAGCAGCCGCCGACGATGTTGACGAGACCGTCCCGGACAAAGCCCTCGACCTGACGCGCCATCATCTCAGGTGTTTCGTCGTATTGGCCGAATTCATTCGGCAGGCCGGCATTCGGATAGGCGCAGACGAAGGTATCGGCCACGTCAGACAGTTCCTGAAGATGCGGACGCATGGCGTCGGCACCCAGCGCGCAGTTCAGGCCGATGGTGAAGGGATTGGCATGGCGCACCGAGTTCCAGAACGCCGAAGGCGTCTGGCCGGAAAGCGTGCGGCCGGAAAGGTCGGTGATCGTGCCCGAGATCATCACCGGCAGGCGGATGCCCTTCGCCTCGAAACGCTCCTCGCAGGCAAAGATCGCCGCCTTGGCGTTCAGCGTATCGAAGATCGTCTCGATGAGGATGATGTCGGCGCCGCCGTCGATCAGGCCATCGATCTGCTCACCATAGGCGATACGCAGGTCGTCGAAACTGACGGCGCGATAACCGGGATTGTTGACATCAGGCGAAATGGAGGCCGTGCGGTTGGTCGGGCCGATGGCGCCCGCCACGAAACGGCGGCGGCCATCTTCCCGCTCGGCGCGCTGGGCGGCGCGGCGGACAATCGCGGCACCCTCGCGGTTGAGGTCGTAGACGGCATTTTCCATCTCGTAATCGGCCTGCGCGATGCGTGTGGACGAAAACGTGTTGGTTTCGAGAATATCCGCACCCGCCATGGCGTAGCGATAGTGGATGTCTTCGATGGCATCAGGCTGGGTCAGGATCAGAAGGTCGTTATTGCCCTTCTGGTGACAGGCACAGCCGATAAAACGATCGCCACGAAAATGGTCTTCGTCAAAACCCAGCCCCTGGATCTGCGTGCCCATGGCGCCGTCGAGAATGAGGATGCGTTCGCTGGCGGCTTCGCGCAACGCCTTGAAAATTTCCGCGCCGTCACGCTTTGCCCCTTCAGGGCCGAACAGATCGTCAAACACGGGCACACTCCTCATTTCGATTTGCAAGATCGCAAGCCGTCAAGTCACATAAAGATATGTTTATGTCAATATATCTTCAAGGGACAGGCATGGCTTTGCGCAGTTGCGGCACGTTACGAAATATCGCTGACAGATGACAGGTTTATACGGCAAGGATATAAGCCGAAGCAGCAAACCGCATGGAGGACGAGAATGCCCGAGGACGATCACAACAGCCGCAACTGGAACACCCTGCCCTGGCATCGCCAATGGCTGGTAAAACAGGCCGAGGGACTTTTCGATTTCTTCCAGTATCGCGCCGTCAACCCCGCCGGCGGCTTCTTCGATCTCGATGCCACGGGCGCACCGCTGCAGCCAAACGACCCCGTGCGCGGCATCCATGCTTCGGCCCGCATGGTGCATTGCTTCTCCATCGGCCACCTGCTTGGCCGCCCGGGCTGCGGCGATATCGTCGATCACGGCATGACCTATCTCTGGAACAGGCACCGCGATGGCGAGCATGGCGGTTATTTCTGGCAGGTGAACGATGCCGGCCCGGTGGACGCCACCAAGCAGGGTTATGGCCACGCTTTCGTGCTTCTGGCCGCTTCTTCCGCCAAGACCGTCGGCCACCCGCTGGCCGACAAGATGCTGGCCGATATTACCGAGGTTTTGGAAACCCGCTTCTGGGAAGAAAAACACGGCGCCATCGCCGAGGAATTCCATCGCAACTGGTCGCCCATCGAGAATTATCGCGGCCAGAACTCCAACATGCACCTGACCGAGGCGCTGATGGCGGCCTATGAGGTCACCGGCGACAATAGCTACCTCAGCAAGGCGGAGCGCATCGCCGATCTCGTCATCCGCCGCCGCGCCGGCGAGCTGGACTTCCGCGTGCCGGAGCATTTCGACGAGAACTGGACACTCGACAAGGAGTATCGCGGCAACGAAATGTTCCGCCCCTCCGGCTCCACCCCCGGCCACTGGCTGGAATGGGCCCGCCTCATCCTGCAATTGTGGGTGCTGGGAGAGCGCCGACACGACTGGATGCCGGTGGCCGCTAAATCGCTGTTCGTGCAATCCATGGCGCTCGGCTGGGACCGGGAAAAGGGCGGCTTCTTTTATACGCTCGACTGGAACGACAATCCCGACAAGCGGGCCAAGCTGTGGTGGCCCATGTCCGAGGCGGCGGGCGCTGCCCACTTCCTCAACGAGAACCTGCCGGCGGACAACTTCTATGAAGACAGCTATCGCCGCATCTGGAGCACCATCGCCAACAACTTCATCGACCATGCCAATGGCGGCTGGCATGAGGAGCTGACGGAAGATCTGGTTCCCGCCCACACGCTGTTCCCCGGCAAGGGCGATATCTACCACGCGCTTCAGGCCTGCCTCATCCCGCTTTTCCCGGCGACGGGAAGCCTGACGAAGGTGATCAGGGAAAGCGGCGGGGATTATTGAGGCGCGCTGCGCAACCGTTCGTCATGCCGGCCTTGAGCCGGCATACAGCCACGGCGCGTCTGCGCCGTGAGAGGAGCCTTTCGCGATCAAGCACTTGATCGCACTGGACCCCGGATCAAGTCCGAGGTGACGATGTATGGCGACGTCTCAAAACCCGATGGTTTCCTCGAAATCGTCCCAGGACTGGTACATTTCATAACGCCCGATACCGGGGATCGGCACATGCCCGTAATAGGGCGAAAGCTGGAACTCTGCAGCCGCCTCGCTCTTGCCGGCCACGGCGGCCACATAGATGGCGGAGGCGAGCCCGGTGCGGTTCGCGCCATGTTCGCAATGGATGAGGATCGGTTTTTCCGCATTGCGCAGCACGGCCGCCAGCGTTTCCGAATCTTCCACCGAGACCTTTTCGCTTGAACTCAGCGGATAATCGACAAGCCGGATGCCGTTGTTCTTGGCCGCAAGACTTTCGGCATCATACCAGCCTTCACGCTTTTCATCGCGCAGGTTGATGATCGTCTTGATGCCATAAGCCTTGGCATAGGCCGCGATGTCCTTGCCGCTCGGCTGGGCGGAACGATAGAGTTCGCCGGGAATGACTTCGTGAAAATTTCCGGTCAGTTGACCGATGCCCATATGCGCACCCGCCAGAACCGGCAGGGCGACAAGGCCGATGGCGGTTATTTTCAGAAACTTCAGCACAATACGCAAAACATCAACCCGCGACATTCATCGAATGGAGGGGGAAATGGCATCGCAAATGGACGAAAACAAGTCAGCGACTGCCCCAGCCGGTTCCGTTGCGAACGATGGCAATTCACCCATCCGCCTGAAACCTCTGTGATGCAGGGATTTTTCGGCCGCGGCTCACCGGCGCGAAATTTTTCAAAATGCCGTGATAACCGGCAGCCGCACGAACCGCTCAGTCGAACTCCGCGGAAATGACGGTGACACGCCATTCCAGCCGTTGCGGCTCCACCCTTTCATTGTTGCGCATCCGGAACGCCCGGCAGGCCGAGAAAGTCTCCCCGGCCTCGATCCGTCTTTCGCTCACCTGATAGGGATCGAAGGAAACGGAGGCACGGAAGGCCGGTTCGAACCCTTCGAGCGTATAGGTCAGCCGCTGTACGGCGACATTATTGTCGTTGCGGAAGCTGACGCGGATCGGCAATGCCGCATCCGGGCAGGCCGCATCGAATCCGGCGCTCGCGACGATATGGTCAAGCCGCTGGTTGCCGCGCCACCAGTCATAAATCACAAAGGCGGCGGTGGCCGTCCAGATCAGCAACAGGCAGATGACAACGGGTTTGAGATGCCGCGGAAATGCAATGAGGGTGAGAAGAAGAATGGCGCTGAGAACGGCTCCGACAATCACGTCGCCCCTCCTCCGCTAAAATAAAGCCTCATGCGATCTCATCCTCCCATGCCCTTTCCGCCCGCAACGATCCCCCTCACCGGGAAGCCGCAACGGTGTAGTCTCAACCGCAGCTCATGCCGCCGGCAATGCAGCGAAAAGCATCGGCACCGCCATAGTCTACCACAACTCTATGGTCGCGCCCTGCGCTGTCAAGACAACCAAGCGTGACGTCGGCCGGCCGCCCTGCCGGACTTTTGACGAAACGGCGAAGGGAACCAAACACGGCCAAAGACGTTCGCCGCATCAGAACAGCATGGCGGGGCGATAAAAAGCCGCGATCCGGGGCAAGACGGCCAGCAAAGCCGGGAGGACAAGAGCGCCTCTTGGAACCGCCGAACCCCGACCCATATTAAAAGCAGCTAATCTATGCTATGGATGTCAGTCAGCTCAGGGAGAAAAACGATGAAAACGCTGATCGTAACGTCACTCCTGGCCCTGTCGGCCAGCACCGCAATGGCCGCGGATGCCGTCTACGAAACGCCCGCACCTCCGGTCGCGCAGGAAACCCTGCCCGTCTTCACCTGGTCTGGCCCCTATCTTGGTATTCAAGGCGGCGCGGGCTGGGCGAATGGCGATTTTTCGGCGGGCGGTCCGGTCGCCTCGGATAATTTCGACGGCGGCATTCTGGGCGCCTTCGTGGGTTACAATTACCAGTTCGACAATAATCTGGTCCTCGGCATCGAAGGCGACGTCGATTATAACTGGAACGACAATGACTATGCGGGCACCGAAATCGGCACCGACTGGCAGGGCTCCGTTCGCGGCCGCGTCGGTTATGCGTTCGACCATGCCCTGCTCTATGCCACCGCCGGCTGGACCGCGACACGCGGCTTCATCGAAACGCCCGGCGCCGGCAAGGACAGCACCACCTTCAACGGCTATACCGTTGGCGCGGGTCTGGACTATGCCTTCACCGACAATGTGTTCGGCAGGCTGGAATATCGCTACAACGATTATAGCGACAAGGACATCTTCGGCATCAACACCGATGTCGACCAGCACACTGTGAAGGTCGGTCTCGGCGTGAAGTTCTGATCGCGACCAATCGATTTCGACAAAAAGCCCGGCCATACGCCGGGCTTTTCCGTTACTGAAAGCCTGAACCGGCTTGAATTCTTACATTCTGAAATCAGAAAAATATGAACTGTGCTGAAATGGAATATTCACAGGCCGTTCACCCGTCCCGTGCCATGATCCGGGCATAATGAGCCTCTATCTCCCGAAGCAGGCTTATGGAGTAGCCCCGATGAAAAAGATAATTCTTTCCACTATTGCCGCGCTGGTCGCCACCGGCAGCATTTTTGCATCCTATGGCACCGCTGCCGCGCAGGACTATCCCTATCGCCCGCGCTATGACCGTGGCTACGACCGCGGCGGCCCACCCCCGCCGCCCTATCGCGAGCACCGCCGCCACAATGACGGCGCAGCGATTGCCGGCGGCCTCGCCGCAGGCGTCATCGGCGGCCTGATCGGCGGCGCCATCGCCAACAGCAATAACGGCCCGCGCTACTACGAGCCGCCACCGCCGCCCCGCCCGCGCTGCTGGTTCGAAGACCGCCGCGTTCCCAATTCCTATGACGGCGGCTGGCATACGGAAAGTATGCGGGTTTGTAACTGACATTAAAGCTTTCTCGATCCGGCTTGCCCCATCGGCACGCCGGATCGGCTCCGACGCATTCATTCCGCAGCCGGAACTTGCCATCGGCATAGCAGAGATCACGCCTCAGACGTGACAGAGGCGCGCTCGCGAAGAGCCACAAAACATCCCAAGCAATTGATCTTGAAAGAAAATGGTGGGCCCGGAGGGACTCGAACCCCCAACCAAGCGGTTATGAGCCGCCGGCTCTAACCATTGAGCTACAGGCCCTTTTCGGAAAAACCAGTCCGAAACACCGATTTCGCAATGGCTCGAATCCGGTGGGTCACGCTCTAACGTAATTTTTTGAGCCCGACAAGCCAATGATGCTTTCGCAAAGCAGTGCCGCCGTATTAGCTACACAATCTAAGGCAATACCCTTCAAAGGGACTCAATCAACGAGGAAACACCATGAAGACAAAAACGGCCCGCCTTTTCGCACTCACCGTAATGACCGCAGCAGCCATGATGCCGCTCGCCGCCCAGGTGTCTGCGCAGGAGGCTACCCCGCGCGAAGCCACCATCAGTGTTTCCGGTGAAGGCCAGTCGGCCATTGCCCCCGATATGGCGATCCTGTCCTTCAGCGTCGTCAAGCAGGCGGAGACCGCGGCTGCGGCGCTTACCGAAAACTCCAAGGCGCTTGCCGATGTTCTGAAGGCGCTGAAAGAGGCCGCCATCGAGGACCGCGACCTGCAGACCAGCAATTTCTCGGTGCAGCCGCTCTACAAGCACTATGAACCCAAGGATGGCGTCTATGTCGCGCCCGAGATCACCGGTTATCAGGTGTCCAACGGCCTGACCGTGCGGGTGCGCGACCTGAAGAAGCTCGGCACGATCCTCGATACATCCGTCAAGCTCGGCATCAACCAGGGCGGCGACATTACCTTCACCAATGACAAGCCCGAAGCGACGGTGACCGAAGCCCGCAAGCTGGCCGTTGCCGATGCTCTGGCCAAGGCGAAAACGCTGACGGAAGCGGCAGGCGTGAAGCTTGGCCGGGTCATTCAGATCAGCGAAAACTCGCAGCGCCCGATGCCGGTACCGGCGGGCATGATGCGCGCTTCGATGATGAAGGAGGCCGACAGCGTGCCGATCGCTTCGGGTGAGAACAACTACAGCGTGGTGGTCAACGTCACCTTCGCTCTCGAGCAATAAGATCGACGGCGGGCGGCGCCCAGGCGCCGCTCCTGCCCCATCTCGCGTTCACCCACTCGCATAACCCGAAATGAAATGCCCCTCGCCTGCCTTTCCGGACAAGCGAGGGGCATTTTTGATCCATCTGCCGTACGGGGATATCGGCAGATCGATAAGGTCGCCGCTGTTAGCGGCGGATGACATATTAGCGGCGGATGACCGGGCAGCCGCGCTCATTGGCGAAAACGACGCGGTCACGGCCGCGACGGTCGAAGCCTGCAACCACGACACGGCGCGGCGATACATCAACGACGCGGGCGCGGCGAAGGCCCATGCGGCTCGCTTTTTCTTCCGCCAGCCAGGGCGCGCAGCCACGGCGCGGGCGATCCGGGCGACCCCAGCCGGGACGATGGCCATAGCCATCCTGAACCTGAACTCTGAACTGAACGTCCGAGCCTGCGGAAGCCGCCGGCGCAGTAAAGGAAATTCCACCGAGGGCGATGAGGGCAGCCAGGCCGGCTTTTGCGAAGGTGCTGAACATGAACTCACTCCGTTTGTTGCTTTGCCGACAGGGGAACATCCCCCGGCGATTGACGAGACCCTAGACCCGCCCGCCTGAATATCAGCAGAACCGAATGTTCAGCAGGCGTTCAGGGAGGTTAACGCGGAACGCCTTGATCCGGATCCAGCTATCACGGCGAGATATGCAGCACGATTTCGCGCCGATGCGACTCATCGCGGTGTTCGAAAAGATAAAGGCCCTGCCAGGTGCCGAGCACGAGCCTGCCATCGCTGATCGGCACGCCGATGGAAACCGTGGTGAGCGCCGATTTGATATGGGCAGGCATATCGTCGGGGCCTTCGAGCGTGTGGATGATCCAGCGCATGGAAGGATCGTCGGAAGGCGGCACGAGACGGGAGAAAAACACCGTGAGATCGCGCCGCACATCGGGATCGGCATTTTCCTGAATAAGCAGCGAGCAGGATGTATGGCGGACGAAGATCGTCAGCAGTCCTTCTTCCACGCCGGCGTGGCTGACGAATGCCTTGGCCTCGGATGTGAATTCATAAAGACCCTGCCCACGGGTAGCGACGATCATTTTTCTCTGCGGCACATTTTTTCCTTCAACGCGTTGGAACAAAATCGGCGCTGCCAACGTTTCAGCATGTCAAATTGTATCCGATGACGTAAGGGATACGACAATTGCGTGACGACGGCTTATAAAAGCAGAACGGAAAACCGGCGTCACAGTTGCAAAAAACGGGGAAGGGTTGGCACTATCAGAATGAATTATTCAAGCTTACCCGTTCCTCGACGAACAAAACACTCCCCGTACAAGACAGGCACAGGGTGCGAAAGACTTATTCATGGCCCCCAGTGACTATCATGTCGACCTGACCAATTGCGACCGCGAACCCATCCACATCCCAGGCTATATTCAACCGCACGGCTGTCTCATCGCCTGCGACAACGCCATGCGCATGGTGCTGCGGCATTCTGAAAACTGCCGCGAACTGCTGGGCGTCCAGGGCGATATCAATGGCAGGACCGCCGAGGAGGTGCTCGGCAAAAAGCTCGTCCACGATCTTCGCAATGCGCTCACCGTCACCGGCAGAACCACGCGCCCCGCCATGCTGCCCGCCATGGAAATGAGCGACGGCCGCAGTTTCGATATTTCCCTGCACCGCTACAAATCCACCACGATCATTGAATTCGAGCCCTCCCGCAGCGAAACGCAGCCGCTCGGCACCGCGCGCAAGATGGTGGACCGCATCCGCGAGGCGGACAGTGTCGAAAGCCTGATCTCCAGAACGACGCGGCTGATAAAGGCGACGCTCGGTTACGACCGGGTGATGATCTATCGTTTCGAGGAAGACGGCGCCGGCAAGGTCGTGTCGGAAGCGAAGCAGCCGGAGCTGGAAAGCTTTCTCGGTCAATATTTCCCCGCCAGCGACATACCCCAGCAGGCCCGCGCGCTCTATCTCAAGAACACATTGCGCATCATCTCCGATGCCAGTGGCGCCCGGGTTTCCGTCCTGCCGGCGCTCGACGCATCGGGCGAACCTCTCGATATGTCCTTTGCCCATCTGCGCAGCGTCTCGCCCATCCATTGCGAATATCTTCGCAACATGGGTGTTGCGGCTTCCATGTCGATTTCGGTGATTGTCGACGGGGCGCTCTGGGGCCTGATCGCCTGCCATCATTATTCCCCGCGCGTGCTGACCATGCCGGTCCGGATCGCCGCTGAAATGTTCGGAGAGTTTTTCTCCATGCATTTGCAGGTTCTCAAACAGAAGCGCAGGCTCGATACCGTCCACCATGCCCATGCCGCGCTTGACCGCTTCCTTCGGCTTGCCGCCCATCACGCCAACATCGAAGAACTGCTGATCGACAGCTTTCAGGATTTTGCCGATCTGATGCCCTGCGATGGCGTCGGCCTGTGGGTGGGAAACAACTGGCACGGCCATGGCGCAACGCCGCCGCATGACGCCATTCCAAGGCTGGCGCGCTTCGTCGCCTCAACATCGGAAGGTAAGGTCTGGGCGACGCACGCGCTGTCGCAGGCCATACCGGAGGCGGAAATCTATGCCAGCACGGCAGCCGGAATGCTCGCCATTCCGCTGTCGCAGGTGAAAAACGACTACCTGCTGTTTTTCCGCAAGGAGATCGTGCAAAACCTGAACTGGGCCGGCAATCCGGAAAAATCCTATGAGACCGGCCCGATGGGCGACCGCCTCACCCCGCGCAAGAGCTTTGCGATCTGGAAAGAGACGGTCCGCCTGCAGGCGCAGCCCTGGTCGGAAGCCGACCGGGAGATCGCGGAAGCGGCGAGGATCGCGCTGGTCGAGGTCGCATTCCATCACAGCGAGCTGATGGCGGGCGAAAGAGAACGCGCGGAAGTGCGCCAGCGCATGCTGAACGAGGAGCTAAACCACCGCGTCAAGAATGTTCTGGCCATCATCAAATCGCTGGTCGGCAATCCCTCGCAGGAGGGCAAGACCCTGCAGGAATATGTGACAGCGCTGAAGGGCCGCATTCAGGCATTGTCCTTTGCCCATGACCAGATCATTCGCGGTGAAGGCGGCGGCGCGCTTCGCGATCTTCTGGATGCCGAACTGTCGCCGCATCGCTCGCCGGAAACGGTTGTGAAACTGACCGGCCCGCAGGTGACGCTCGATTCGCGCGCTTTTTCCGTCATGGCTCTTGTTCTGCATGAGCTGGCGACGAACGCCGCCAAATACGGCGCGCTTTCGCAAAATGGCGGGCAATTGCACGTGCGCTGGACCCTCGACGAGAACCGCGATTGCGAGATTGAGTGGCGCGAAATCCTGCCCACCAAACTGCCCCCGCCATCGCGCGCGGGCTTCGGCACAGCACTCATCAGCCGCAGCATCCCATACGATCTCGGCGGACGCAGCACGTTACGCTATTTGCCTGATGGGCTGGAGGCGGAAATTCTCCTGCCCTCCCGTCACGTTTCCTCGGCCACGGCAGTCGCCGACACGCAAACCGAAGATGAAACCGCGCCGCAGCCCAGACGCTATAACCGGGAGGAGCCGTTGAAAGTATTACTCGTCGAAGACCAGATGCTGATCGCCATGGATGTCGAGAACATGCTGGAAGACAACGGCATCAAGGCAATCGAAACGGCAACCTCCTCGGCAATGGCCATTGAAAAATTGAAGACCTATGTGCCGGATGTCGCCATTCTCGACATCAATCTCGGCTCCGATACATCGATCCCCGTCGCCCGCGAACTCCACCGCCGCGGCGTCCCCTTCCTCTTCGCCACCGGTTATGCGGATGGCAGCATGGTGCCGGATGAATTCGGTACCGTGCCGGTGATCAGGAAGCCCTATGATGAGGATGCGCTGATGGCAGGCATTGGGCTGCTGGTGGGGGATGCGGAGCGGGTTTAGGAGACTTATGTGAACGAGGCTTCCTGATTGGGAAAACCCGCCCTCACTGAAATCTCGTAAAGCCCCGCTTTTTCGCGTCTTCCGGGCTGACCTCATTTCCGATTTTAAACCGGAATTCCGTCACGGTGTAGTTTTCCAGATCGACTTCGCACTGGAACGAGACGTCATGCCAGCCATTGCCCGTGTTGAAGGCGCCGCCGGAAGCATCGATCGAATTACCGGAAATCCTGCCGCCCGTGTCCGAATAGGGGATCATGCCTCTGGCGGCAAATCCCGCGCCCTGAATCTGGGCCAGGGCTTCGGTGCTGCAAAGCTGAACAACGCGGCGACGCGGTGGCAGATCGCCAAACATCTGGCGTCTCTGGGCCGGTGACAGCATGGACGAAGACAGGAGGTTTTTGGCCACCGGAAGTTTCGCGGGCTTCTTTTCCGTCACTTCCGCCGGCTTTTCCTCAGCCGGCTTTGCCTGCGGCACGGGCGGCTGATCGGGCTGCGCTTCTTCCTTCACCGGTGAAACCGCGATCTCCCCCTGTGCGGCGGAAGCCTGAAGATCGCTGTTGGCGGCAGGAGCTGCGGGCTTTTCCTCAGCCGTTTTTTCAGGCTGGCTTGCAGGCTCCTCGGCAGGCTCGGTCTTTTCCGTTTCCTCCGTCTTGCCCGGCTTGTCCTCGGGGTCCGCCTGCGTTTCCTCCGGCCTCATGGCGATGGCAGGCAACGTCGCCTGCGGCTGCGGCAAAGGTTTTGCCTCTTCCGCCGGAGGAGCGGGCGGCGGCGGTGGGGGTTGCGGCTTTTCCTCTTTCGCCTTCTCTTCACCCGGCGGCGGGGCCTCCTCCGCCTTTTTCTCCTCGGGCGGAGACACGAGATCGACGCTGATGCTTTCCGGCTCCTGCGGCTCGGCTATCCGCTCCGGCAGCTCGAAAAAGAAAAGCGCGACGACGGCAAGATGCAGCAGCACGGAGACGGGCACAGCCCATCCTCCCCTCCGCCATTTGCCTGCCGAAATCTGTTGCATCTCATCGAACCAAATCGAACCCGGGCTTATCCAGCAAAAGCGGAATGCCTGTTTTCACACATAAGGCTTGTCGCAGAGTTCGCCAGTGCGGGAAACAAAAAACCCGGCCAGCACTGACTGACCGGGTTCAATTTTAAAGGAAGCGGAACGCTTAGCTGTCGAGGAAGCTGCGGAGCTTTCGCGACCGGCTCGGATGCTTCAGCTTGCGCAGCGCCTTCGCTTCGATCTGACGAATACGTTCGCGCGTGACCGAGAACTGCTGGCCGACTTCTTCCAGCGTATGGTCGGTGTTCATGCCGATGCCGAAACGCATGCGCAGAACGCGCTCTTCACGCGGCGTCAGCGAAGCCAGAACGCGGGTGGTCGTCTCGCGCAGGTTCGCCTGAATGGCGGCGTCGATCGGCAGCAGCGCGTTCTTGTCCTCGATGAAGTCACCGAGATGCGAATCCTCTTCGTCGCCCACGGGGGTTTCGAGCGAAATCGGCTCCTTGGCGATCTTCAGAACCTTGCGCACCTTTTCCAGCGGCATGGCCAGCTTCTCGGCCAGTTCTTCCGGGGTCGGCTCGCGGCCGATCTCGTGCAGCATCTGGCGCGAGGTGCGAACGATCTTGTTGATCGTTTCGATCATATGCACCGGAATACGGATCGTGCGGGCCTGGTCGGCAATCGAACGGGTGATCGCCTGCCTGATCCACCAGGTCGCATAGGTGGAGAACTTGTAACCGCGACGGTATTCGAACTTATCAACCGCCTTCATCAGGCCGATATTGCCTTCCTGAATGAGATCGAGGAACTGCAGGCCACGGTTGGTATATTTCTTCGCAATCGAGATCACGAGACGCAGGTTGGCCTCAACCATCTCCTTCTTGGCGATACGTGCTTCGCGCTCGCCCTTCTGCACCATCGAAACGATGCGGCGGAATTCGGCGATGGAAATGCCGGTTTCCGTGGAGAGGTTCTGGATTTCCTGACGGATTTCCCGGATCGTGTTGCTTTCCTCGCGGGCGAATTCCTTCCAGCCACGGGCGGCCAGATTGGCAATCGACTTCATCCAGTTCGGATCGAGTTCCGCACCGTGATACTGCTCAAGGAAGCTGTCGCGCTTGACGCCGTAGGATTCGGCGAGGCGCAGCAGCCGGCCTTCATTCTGCATCAGACGCTTGGAAATGTCGTAGAGCTGCTCGACAAGGCTGTCGATACGGTTCTGGTTCAGCGACAGCGACTTGACGGCCGTGATCAGCTGATCCTTCAATTCCTTGTAACGACGCTCCTGACCGGAAGACAGGGTGCCGGTGCAGGCCAGACGCGCCTCAACCTGCTGGTCCTGAAGCTTGCGCAGCTTCTTGTAGGTATCAGCGATGGTGTCGAGCGTTTCCATGACCTGCGGGCGCAGTTCGGCTTCCATCGCGGCAAGCGAAAGATTGGACTCGTCGTCGTCCTCTTCTTCCTCTTCCGGCGGCAGGCCATCGCCGCCGACATCCGTCACATCCTCGTCGCCGGTCGGCGCGCGCAGCTTGCGGGTCTTTTCCTTCTCTTCGGCAGCCTTGCGGTCCGCCTCGATCTTTTCCGGGCTCTGGAACTGCGGAGCCGCCTTGGCTTCCGGACCGGAATAGGTGGTTTCGAGATCGATGATCTCGCGCAGCAGCGTCGTGCCTTCGTTCAGTTCGTCGCGCCAGATGATCAGCGCCTGGAACGTCAGCGGGCTTTCGCACAGGCCCGAAATCATCGTTTCGCGGCCAGCCTCGATGCGCTTGGCGATGGCGATTTCGCCTTCGCGCGACAGAAGCTCGACGGAACCCATTTCGCGCAGATACATGCGCACCGGGTCGTCGGTACGGTCGGTCGGTTCTTTCTTCTTGGCGGTCGCAAGCGCGGTGCCGCTGGAAGGGGCAAGTTCCCCACCCTCGGAATCGTCGCTATCGGAATCGCTGTCGTCGTCGCTGCTGGCGGCTTCCTCGGCGTCCTCGTCCTCGATGACATTGATGCCCATGTCGGACAGCATCGCCATCGTGTCCTCGATCTGCTCGGAGGTCACCTCTTCAGACGGCAGAACGGAATTCAGCTCGTCCATCGTCACATAGCCGCGCTTCTTGGCGGCCTTGATCATTTTCTTGACCGCGTCATCCGAAAGGTCGAGAAGCGGGCCGTCCGTCGCACCGTCGCGTTCGTTTTCTGCTTCTTCGTTTTCTTTGACTTTGGTTGCCATCTATCTCGTCGCTTTCCCTGACGCTAACACCTGTTCCGCCGCATCGCCGTCCGCCCCTTGAGCATCCGGCGCATTGCCGCGAATCACTGTCAGACACCTAACGGAGTGATCTTTAATTGCCGATTAACCACGGCAGCCTCAGGCAGAATGCAAAGACAGTGCACCCGGAAATGCTTGCTCATGCAATTTCTATCCGCCAAGGCTCATTCCACCTTACTTTTCCTGAAATGGTGATTCCCGCTATTTCCCGCCCCGTCAAGCCTTTGAGGGCGAGACAGCCAAGGAAATTCTTAAAAAGAGCCGCATTTTGCGGGTTATCACCAGACTATCCCCTATTTAGGACGCCTGCCGCAAAAGGCAACCCCAAACACCTTTCAATTCTGCCGACCACCCTCAGCCATGGCCGACGGCCGGCCCCTTCACCCGGCCGGACATGACCCCGAAACCATCGATGATCGCCTCCTGATTTTCCATGCGGCCGATTTCCAGCTGCACTTCGGCCAGCGCCCGCACCAGCAATGTACCGCGTTCGTCATCCGTCGCCTCGGCGATTTCCCGCTCCAGTTCCTTTTTCTGCCAGAGCAGGGATTTCGTCCTCTTATGCAGGGAAAGCGCCTGCACGTAACCCTCGCGCGCATCCTCCATCGCCGCCTGCTCCGTCGCCGTCCACAGGCGGGCATTGCGAACCTGCTGATCCATGGCCTTCAAAAGCACCTCGAAACCCTGCTGCGACAGGCGCTCGATCAGCCCTGCCCGCGAAATCTCCGCCGCACTTTCCGCCGCATAGGTCAGCACCGTCGACCACAGGCGCTGCAGATCGCGGTTCTCATAGTCGATGGCGGCGATCTCGTCATATTCCTCGAGCAGCAATTCGGGATGGTTGACGATGGTGATGGCGAGAACGCTTTCCCGGAGCGAAGGCTTTGTCTGATAGCCCCTGACGAGACCGGATTGCACCAGCCGGTCTGAAATGCTGCTGGCCGGCGCGGCCATCGCCCCGCCCCGCCCCGGCGCATTGCGCTGGAAACCGCGTCCCGCCGGCTGCGCGCCGTTGCGGCGGAAACTGCCGTTCTGAGCCCCGCTTTGCTGAAAACGCGGCTGGAAAAAGCCGTTCAGCCTGTCGCGCATATCCTGCTGGTAAAAACGGCGCACCGTCTCGTCGCCGATAACGGCCACGATCTGCCGCAACCGGCTTTCAAGCTGCGCGCGTTTTTCCGGCGTATCGAAAGTGACGCCGGAGGTCTCGCGGCTCCAGATCATCGCGGCCAGCGGCTTGGCTTCAGACAGCACCCGGTCGAAAGGTGCACGTCCCTCCAGCCGCACGAGATCGTCCGGGTCCTTTCCGTCAGGCAGAAGCGCGAAGCTGACGGAACGATCCGGCTTGATATGCGGCAGGGCAAGATCGGCCGCACGGTTGGCGGCGCGAATGCCGGCGCCATCGCCATCGAAGCAGAGAACCGGCTGCGGCGACATTTTCCAGAGAAGGTCGAGCTGGCTTTCCGTCAGCGCCGTGCCGAGCGGCGCGACGGCATTTTCCACACCCGCCTGATAGAGCGCGATGACATCCATATAACCTTCGACGGCGATGACCGAACCGCCGGCCGCCTGCGAGGCGCGCCGGGCGCGGGCGAAATTGTAGAGAACATTGCCCTTGTGAAAGAGCTCCGTTTCGTTGGAGTTCAGATATTTCGCCACCGCATCCGCGGCCATCGCACGGCCGCCGAAAGCGATCACCTTTTCCCGCGACGACAGGATCGGGAACATGATGCGGTCGCGGAAGCGGTCGTAGGAGACCGGCACATTCTCATGCACCACCAGCCCGCAGGCCTCCATCTGTTCCTTCGTCACGCCCTTGCTCGCCAGATGCTCTTTCAGCGCATTGCGGCTATCGGGCGCATAACCCAGTCGGAAAGTCTCGATGGTGCGCCCGGTCAACCCGCGATCGCGCAGGTAAGCCCGCGCCCGTGCACCGAGCGCGGTCTGTAACTGGTCCTGAAAGAACAGCGTCGCCATTTCCATGACGTCCTGAAGCGAGGTGCGCTCACGCTCGCGCTTTTCCGCCTGCGGATCGGGCTGCGGCATGGAAATGCCGGCCATATCGGCAATCTGCTGCACGGCCTCCGGAAAACTCAGGCCCTCAAGCTCGGTCAGAAAGCGGAAGTGATCGCCGGAAACGCCGCACCCGAAACAATGATAGCGCCCCTTGCGGTCCTCGCAGTGGAAGCTCGGACTTTTTTCGCCATGGAAAGGGCAGCAGGCCCAATAATCCCCGCGCGACGTGTTGGTCTTCTTCTTGTCCCAGGACACACGTCGGCCGATCACATCGGAGATGTTCACGCGGTCGCGTATCTCATCGAGGAAAGAATTGGAAAAGCGCATGGGTTACCTATTCGAGGCCAGTCTTTCATATAAGCGCAGAAAAGCCGCAATACAAAACGGGCAGGTAAATAATACCCACTATTCACAGGCGGTGTTGACATTGATGTATATACAGATGAACATACAAAAGTGGCGCATGAGGGCCTTTGAAGTGGAACCCGTTTCAGGCTGCTCATGGACATTGTGACGAAAGATTTCATTTCCTTTGAATGGGATGAAAACAAGCGGCAGATTAATATTCAGAAGCACGGCATCGACTTTCCACGGGCGGCGCGGGCGCTTTCGCAACCCCATCTGGAAAGTCGCTCCGATCAAAACGGGGAAAGTCGTATTCTGGCGATATGCCCGGATACAGACGATCTCATCGCCATCATTTATACGATGCGGGGCGAGGTTTGCCGGATCATATCAGCAAGGGCGACGAGGAAAAATGAGCGAAGAACGTATCGTCAGATATTCTCCGGATGAAATCCGCAAAAAGATCGCCAAGGGCGAAGATGGAACCGACTGGGCGCGCGTCGACGCCATGACCGACGAGGACATCGAACGCGCCACACGTGACGACCCGGACTGGGCGGGCTTTGAGGATATCGACTGGTCAAAGGCTGAGGTGGTTTTCCCCACAGCCAAACAATCCATTTCCATCCGTGTCGATCAGGACGTCGTGGACTTTTTCAAGTCCACCGGCAAAGGATATCAGACACGTATGAACGCCGTTCTGCGCCATTATGTGCATGAACAGAAAAAGCGGCAGGGTTGAAGACAGCAAATCGCCATTGCGCCTGCTTCGGGCAAATTTATGGCACCGCAGCATCACCCAAAATTATGTTTTTGTAATTTGAGCAAGCCGAAGCGGCGATGTAAAAACATCAGCGAAGGCAGCAATTGACCTCCGTATAATCTGCCGACGCCCGCAGGCACGTCCCCCGAAAAAAGCCTGTGAAGGATCGCATTTTGATCCGCCGGAATGCGTTTTCGTCGACAGAAAAAAGGCAGGGCAGCCCACATCTGCCCTGCCTTTACTTTTTAAGGATGCCCGAACTTACTTCAGCAAATCCTTGACGACGCCGGAAGCCTTGGCGAAGTCGATCTGACCGGGATAACGCTCCTTCAGCGCATTCATGCACTTGCCCATGTCGCGCAGGCCCGAGGCGCCGGTCTCGGTGATGACGGCCTGGCAGAGTTCGCGCACCTTCTCGGCCGGGATTTCTTCCGGCATGAATTCCTTGATGATGACGATTTCCTCGCGCTCCTGAGCGGCAAGCTCGGGGCGGCCGGCGCCTTCATAGATGGTGGCGGATTCTTCCCGCTGCTTCACCATCTTCGTCAGGATCTGCATGATATCCTCATCGCTGACGGGGTCCTTGCCCACGCCGCGATTGGCGATATCGCGATCCTTGATGGCGGTCTGGATGAGGCGCACGGTCGAGGTGCGGCGTGCATCACGAGCCTTCAATGCGTCCTTCAAAGCGTTTGCGAACGTGTCGCGCATCATTTTTCTTCTCCTTAGGAAAGCGCTTTCCGCAGCTTCTCGATACGGAAACTTTCCACCTCATTTTGCGAAACGACATAAACGAGCAGACACGCTCAAGCAAATCAAATGCATAAGACCTTGAAAATACGGTGGTTTAATTCCACGTAAATCTTGGCCCTGCGGTTGACCGCTTGGGCTGCTTTCGTTATTTTCCGGCACCTGCACGAGATTTTAACGAAGGGTCGGAACGCGAGCTTTATCGCGCGCCCCTTTATGTCACGAAGCCTGCGACAAAAATGGCCCCTTCCCCCCTGCCTTTCAAGAGGCGGGGTGCGAAGCGGCAGAAACGGAACGAGATGACCGAGACAGCGCCCTGGACTACCCGCAAACCGACCGCAATGCTTGTTCTTGCCGATGGCACGGTGATTGAAGGAACGGGCATCGGCGCAACCGGCAAGGTTCAGGCCGAAGTCTGCTTCAACACGGCGCTGACGGGTTACGAGGAAATCCTCACTGACCCTTCCTATCTCGGCCAGATCGTCACCTTCACCTTCCCGCATATCGGCAATGTCGGCACCAATGAGGAAGACATCGAAGACCTGACGCCCGCCGCCCGTCGCGGCGCCGTCGGCGTCATCTTCAAGGCCGATATCACCGATCCGTCGAACTTCCGCGCTGCCAAGCATCTCGATGCCTGGCTGAAGGCCCGCGGCGTCATCGGCCTTTGCGGCATCGACACCCGCGCGCTCACCGCATGGATCCGCGAAAACGGCGCGCCGAACGCGGTCATCGCCCATGACCCGAACGGCGTCTTCGACATCGAAGCGCTGAAGGCGGAAGCCAAGGCCTGGAGCGGCCTCGTCGGTCTCGACCTCGCCATCGAAGCGACCTCCGGCCAGTCCTCCACCTGGTCTGAAACGCCGTGGGTCTGGAACAAGGGTTACGGCACGCTCGGCGAAGCCGATGCGAAATATCACGTCGTCTGCGTGGATTTCGGCGTCAAGCGCAACATCCTGCGCCTTTTCGCAGGTCTTGATTGCAAGGTCACGGTCGTTCCGGCCCAGACATCGGCCGAAGACATTCTGGCGCTGAAGCCGGATGGCGTGTTCCTGTCCAACGGCCCGGGAGACCCGGCCGCGACGGGCGAATATGCCGTGCCGGTCATCCAGAACCTCATCAAGAGCGAGCTGCCGATCTTCGGCATCTGCCTCGGCCACCAGATGCTCGGTCTCGCCGTTGGCGCAAAGACCGAGAAGATGCACCAGGGCCACCACGGCGCCAACCACCCGGTCAAGGACTTCACCACCGGCAAGGTTGAAATCGTCTCCATGAACCATGGCTTTGCGGTCGACACCAAGTCGCTGCCCGAAGGCGTCGAAGAGACCCATATCTCGCTGTTCGATGGCACCAATTGCGGCCTGCGCATCGTCGGCAAGCCGGTCTTCTCCGTCCAGCACCACCCGGAAGCATCGCCCGGCCCGCAGGACAGCCACTATCTCTTCTGCCGCTTCGTCAACCTGCTGCGCGAGAGACAAGGCGAGGCAGCGCTCGCCGAGCGCTGATACCTCGTAAAATCAGGAAAGATTGTACGGCCCGCTTTTCAGCGGGCCGTTTGCATTTCACGCTTCACCAGAAGGATGAAGCGGATGGTGAGCAGAACGGCCGCCGTCGAAAGGCCGATCACGAAACCGAACCAGACGCCGCGCCCGCCAAAGCCGAGCGGAAAGGCCATGGTCCAGGCAAGCGCCAGCCCGATCGGCCAATAGGAAATCAGCGCCAGCATCGCCGGAATGCGTGCATCCTTCAATCCGCGCAGCAGGCCCGCCGTGACGGCCTGAATGCCATCGACAAGCTGGAAGATGCCGGCGATCACTACCAGGCTGCTGGCATAGGCGAGCACTTCCGCCGCCTCTGGCAATTTCGCATCCAGGAACCATTTCGCCAGAAATTCCGGCACGGCCGCAAACAGTATGCCGCCGCAAATGGCAATGCCGCAGGCAATCGCATAGACCATGATGGAGGCGCGGATGAGGTTCTTGAAATCCCCCTGACCGCGGGCGATGCCCACCCGCACGGTCGCCGCCTGCGAGAGGCCGAGCGGAATCATGAAGGCAATGGAGGCGAGTTGCAGGGCGATGCCGTGCGCCGCAAGCTGCACGGTGCCGATCTGCCCCATCAGGATCGAAGCGGCGGCGAAGAGCGTCACTTCGGCAAGGATGGTGATGCTGATCGGCAAGCCGAGGCGCAGCACTTCGAAGAGCGCATGCCAGTCCGGCCGCCAGAAACGCACGAACAGCTCGTATTTTTTGGTTTCCTCCCGCGTCTGCACATAGGCGACGATGAAGATGAAGCTGAAGGCATTGACGATGACGGCAACGACGGCAGCACCGTTCATGCCCATGGCCGGCAATCCGAAATGGCCGAACACCAGCGCATAGGCAAGCAAGCCGTTCATCACCAGCATGATGATGGTGACATAAAGAATGATGCCGGCGCGCCCGATGGCGCTGACGAGCCCGCGCAGGACATAAAACAGCAGCGCCGGCAAAAGGCCGAACTTGGCGATGGCGAGATAATGACCGGTCAGCGCCGCCACATTGGGGTTCTGCCCAAGAGAAATGAGAATGCGCTCGGCATTGAAGAAGATCGGAAGGGCGAGCACCCAATAGGCGATTGCCACCCACATGCCCATGCGCAGCGAGCGACGGGCCGCCGTCGCGTCTCCCTGCCCGTAGGCCTGCGCTACCATCGGCACCACGGCCACGGAAAAGCCGGAGCCGAAAATGAAGACGACGAAGAAGAACTGGCCGGCCAGCACCATGGCCGCCAGCTTTTCAGCGCCAAGCTGTCCGACGATGACCATATCCGTTGTATGGATGCCAAGCTGTGCGAGCTGCGCACCGATGAGCGGAATTCCCAGCGCAAGCGTAGCCTGAAAATGCGAAAACCACGACCCCGATCCGGACGGAACGGTTTCTGCAACAACCGACGAAGACATTGTAATTCACCTGAACTTTGGCCGTTGCCCGCGAATTGCGCAACGGCAGCATGGTGATGAATAAAATATTCCCTTCCTGCACGCAACCTTTGCGGATGAGTGATCAAAATTTACGCAAACGAATGGCCCCGCGCCGGCCTCGGCGTAAACGACATGACATAAGATAAATTTAGCTGAATTTTACCATTCCGCTTTATTCATTAGAACATCGCGTAGTTCTTTTAAATCACAAGCTGCATGATGCAGAATATTCCCGCCTTTCTGGCATGTCTTTCCCACCATTTCACAAGATGAGCCGAACGGTACATCCTGTTCCAAGGACGTGTAGCTTGCCCAAAAAAACCAACCTCATGACACGCATCCTCTTTGCGGCGTCTTCGCTTGTCGTCGCCGCCTTTGCCGGTTTTTCCTTCTACATCGACAGCCTGCAGCACCGCGTCACGACGGAAGCGGTGGCGGAAAATATCGATTCTTCCGGCAAGCAGGCCGCGCAAAGCATCGCCAACTGGCTGAATGGCCGCATCATGCTGACGGAAACAGTGGCAAAGACGCTTGCCAAGCTTCCCGAGGAAGAGGCGAAGCTGCGGTTTCTGGAAAACGACGTTCTGACCGCGCAGTTCATGTCGACCTATTTCGGCAATGCCGAAACGGGAAGCTTCACCACCTTCCCCAAAACGCCGCTGCCGGAAGGATATGACCCGCGCAAGCGTCCGTGGTATCTGGATGCGGTCAAGGCCGGCAAGACGGTTCTGACCGAACCCTATAACGACGCCTCAACCGGCGGGCTCATCATCACCGCTGCCATTCCCGTCTCCATCGACGGCAAGCTGGCCGGCGTGACGGGCAGCGACTTCTCGCTCAATTCGCTGGTCAACATGATCAAGTCGGTCGATGCTGGCACGGACGGATATGCGTTCCTCGTCAGCAAGGACGGCAAGATCCTTATTCACCCCGATCCGAAATTCGTCGACAAGCCGCTGACCGATCTCTTCAAGGTCAATGCGCCGGCCATTTCCTCCGCCATTTCGCAGACGGAAATCGACGGCAAGGGCAAGATCGCCAGCTTCATTCCGGTTGCCGGCCTGCCCTCGGTCGACTGGTATCTCGGCTTTGTCGTTGATTCCAATGTTGCCTATGGCGCCATTGGCCAGTTCCGCCTGGCGGCGACCATCGCCACAATTCTCGCCGCCGCGATCATGATCGGTCTTTTGGCCACCGTGCTGTCCCGCTTCATCGTTCGCCCGGTGACGCAGATGACGTCAGCCATGGAAGGCCTCGCATCCGGCAATCTCGAGGTCGCCATTCCCGGTCAGGAGCGCACCGACCAGATCGGCTCCATGGCCGCAGCCGTCGCCGTGTTCCGGTCGAACGCCATGGAACGCCTGCGCCTCGAGGGCGATGCCGAAGAAAACCGCACGCTTTCCGAACGGGAGCGCAGCGAGCGCGAAAGACTGGCGGCAAAGGACGCCGCCGACATCCAGTTCGCGGTCGATTCGCTTGCCCATGGACTGGCGCATCTTTCCGATGGCGACCTCAACTACCGCATCGACACGCCCTTCGTGACACGCATCGACCGCCTGCGCGATGATTTCAACAATTCCGTCGCCAAGCTGAACGCAGCGCTCAGCACCGTCGGCCAGAACGCCCGCGCCATCGACGCCGGCGCCGGCGAAATCCGTCAGTCCGCCGACGATCTGGCGCGGCGCACCGAGCAGCAGGCCGCTTCCGTGGAAGAGACCGCGGCGGCGCTTGAGGAAATCACCACCACGGTCAAGGATTCCGCCCGCCGTGCGGAAGAAGTCGGCCGTCTGGTCGACCGCGCCCGCAACAATGCCGAACAGTCCGGCGTCATCGTCGAAGATGCGGTGCGCGCCATGGAGGGCATCGAAAAATCGTCGTCCGAGATCAGCAACATCATCGGCGTGATCGACGAGATCGCCTTCCAGACCAACCTTCTGGCGCTGAATGCCGGCGTGGAAGCTGCGCGTGCGGGTGAAGCCGGCAAGGGTTTTGCCGTCGTCGCCCAGGAAGTGCGCGAGCTTGCCCAGCGCTCCGCCAATGCGGCGAAGGAGATCAAGACACTGATCAACGCCTCAACGTCGCAGGTGCAGTCCGGCGTCGACCTCGTCGGCAATGCCGGCAAGGCGCTGGAAACCATCGTTCGCGAAGTGCAGGAGATCAATCGCCACATCGACGCCATCGTGACGTCGTCGCGCGAACAGTCAACCGGACTTCAGGAAATCAACACCGCCATCAACACCATCGATCAGGGCACGCAGCAGAATGCCGCCATGGTCGAGGAGCAGACGGCCGCAAGCCACGGGCTCGCCTCGGAAGCGGCGGCGCTCAACGAGCTGCTCGCGCAGTTCCAGCTCGCCACGGCCACCCGGCGGCAGGCGGAATATGGGCGCGCCGCTTGAGGGGGAGACAATATTGGCCGGATCGCTACTGCAACCAGATCACGGCCGACAGTCACCCGACGTCATCCTCGGGCTTGTCCCGAGGATCCAACCACGCCTCGTTTAAAAGATACGTCGCAGATACTCGGGACAAGCCCGAGCATGACGGAGGTGAGGTCTTGCGCCTTTCTCACCCTCATGGCCGGAGCGATCCGGCCATTTTTTTGTCCACCCTCATAATAGTCGGTTCCCGCCATTCACACGATCCGCTAGAGCTTGATCGATCACGATATGCGGAGGGATTCATGCTGGAACTGATTTGGCGCGGCATTGCCATGGGCATTGGCGGCACCGTGTTTATGGATATATGGGCAATCGTGCTGCACCGGTTCTTCGGCCAGTCCGCGCCAAACTGGGCGCCGGTCGGCCGCTGGTTCTGGCACGTGCCGAAAGGTACGATATTTCACGATAGCATCGCCACGGCGGAACCCTATGAACATGAACTGGCGCTCGGCTGGATTTCGCATTATGCCGTCGGCATTGTTTATGGCGTCATTCTTGCGCTGGTGGTCCCGGCCGCGTGGTTTGCCAATCCTTCGTTCATTGAGCCGTGGATCGTCGGCATCATAACGGTCGGTGCGGGCTGGTTCCTGTTGCAGCCGGGGCTCGGCATCGGCTGGGCGGCGTCGAAGACCCCCAACCCGAACAAGGTCCGCTTTCTCAACCTTGTGGCCCATACGGTTTTCGCCCTCGGCATGTATGCCGTGGCGCTTTTGATGCGCTAAATGAAAAGGGGGCTGAAAAGCCCCCTCTCCTGTCCGGTTCTCAGATATTCGCCGAGAACGTATCGCAATCTTCGACACGGCCGCTCTGGAAACCGCGCTTGAACCATTCCGCGCGCTGTGCCGAGGTGCCGTGGTTGAAACTGTCAGGCACCACATAGCCCTGGGTCTGCTTCTGCAGCGTATCGTCACCGATCTGGTGAGCGGCGTTCAGCGCTTCCTCGAGGTCGCCGGTTTCGAGAATGCCCTTCTGCTCGGTGAACTTGCCCCAGATGCCGGCATAACAATCGGCCTGAAGCTCGACGCGCACCGACATCTTGTTGGCATCCACCTGGCTCATCGACTGGCGGCGACGGTTGAACTCCGGCAGGACGCCGGTCAGGTTCTGGATGTGGTGGCCCACCTCATGCGCAATCACATAAGCCTGCGCGAAATCGCCGGCCGCGCCGAAACGCTGGTCCAGTTCCTTGAAGAAGCTGGTGTCGAGATAGACCTTACGGTCGCCCGGGCAATAGAACGGGCCGCTGGCGGCGGAAGCATAACCGCAGGCGGAAGACACCTGACCGGAGAACAGAACCAGCGTCGGCTTCTGATAGGTCTCACCGGCGGACTGGAAAATGCCGCTCCACGTATCTTCCGTCTCGGCCAGTACGGTGCGCACGAAAGCCGTCGTCTCGTCCGACGACTGGCCTTGCGGACGCGTGCCAGCCTGCTGGCCGCCGGATTGCTGCGTGGTGCCGCCGCCATCCAGTGAAATATCGCCGCCCGAAAGCAGCGTCAGCGGATTGATGCCAAGCACCCAGCTTATCAGCAGGATGACCAGAATGCCGCCAATACCGATACCGCCGCCGCGCCGCCCGATAGGCACACGCATTCCGCCACGAGAAAAAGGATCGCTACCGCCTGGCCCCGATCCCGCCGACATGCCGCGCCGGTCCTCGATATTGTCCGACTGGCGGCGCCCTCTCCATTCCATGCTATTCTCCCGGCGGATATCGCCTTAACAAGCTGCCTTATAACGGCACTATAATACATCTTGTTCCGGAAGGAAGCGTGGCCTCTCTCAGGCGGCTCGCCGTCTTTGCCTGAAGACCGCGACGAACAGGAAAACAAACAACAGGCCGCCGACCAAAAGTGTCAGAAAATCATCCCCGCCATTGCCGAAAACAACCTCGTTCATAATACGCGTGGGAAGGAAGGTGAGGCCGCCCGCTATGACGATACCGCCGAGATAGACGCCCTGCATGATGCGCATATGGTGCTTTATTTCACCCCTGCGCGCGAAATAGACCGATTGCAGACAGCCATATATGGTGAAAATCGACATCAGGTGGATCGGGCTGAAACCGTAGAAAACATTCAGCTCATGTATAAAAAATGTCGAGAACGACGTGACAATCATCAGGACAACCCAGATCTTGCCAAGCAGTCGATGAAAAGGCGTGCCTTTCGGAGAGAATAAAACCACCGCACCGATGATGGCGGCGGGAATGACCGTCGCCACATGCAGTTGAACGGCGAAAGGCGCATCAAGAAGAGGCTGAAGGGACATTTATCTCACCCGGTTGAACTCGGCGGCAATTTCAGCGAAACATGGCGCGGCTCAACCGGAATGGCGCAAACAGCGGGAGAATTTCGTGAACGGCACTGTCGTGCAATCCACGCTTCGCCAATTGCAAGCGATGGGGCGTTCCCGTTCGCTGTGGAGCACGTTTCTCGCCATCCTCTTTCTCTTCATCTTGACCGGTCCCTATGGTACGGGCCAGAAAATGACCTTCTGGCCAAGGGCTGCCTATTGGACCCTGCTTTTGGGCTCGGGCTGGATCATTACCACCGGTTTTTCGGCCTTCGCCAATGCCGCGCTGGCTCGGGCGCTGACAAGCCCGCTTGCCCGGATGATGGCCGGAGCCATCGCCGCCGCCCTGCCCATCGGCGCAATCATAACCCTCGCCAACCATGCGTTTTTCGCGCAATCCATCGACACGGCATCGATTGGTGAGGATGCGCAGGCTGCGCTGCCGCTTTGCCTTATATTCTGTTTCCTGAGTTATCTGACCGCCGGTCTCGGGCATAGAGACGAACCGGTGGAAGCGGCTGAGGCGGAAAACCCGCCATCGCCGTCAGTCAGGGAGCGCCCGGCCATTCTGGATCGTCTGGAGCCGGCACGGCGCGGCCCGCTGCTGCGGCTTTCCGTGGAAGACCATTATACCGAAATCGTCACCACACGCGGCAGACAACTCGTTTTGTTGCGTTTTGCCGATGCGCTGCGGGAAATCGGCGATACGCAGGGCTTGCAGGTGCATCGCTCCCACTGGGTGGCAGATGCCGGCGTGGCCTCGCTGCTGAGAAAGGCAGGACGTCTTTATGTGGTGATGCAGGACGGCACGGAAATTCCCGTCAGCCGCTCCTATAGTGCAGCGGTCCAGGCCCGTTTCACCGCACACGCCCCTGCCGGTTAAGAGTTTCTGTCGATTCCGGAATTTATGGGGTTCCGTTCTCAAAAACATTTGCCTATAAGCCGCTTCTAGCCTGAAAACATTTGAATTGCGCCCCCCGACCGGTGATCCTTCACCCTGGCCGGTGTTTTGCGCAACCGAAAAGCGGAACGAGAGAGCCATGCCGAAGCGCCAAGATATCAAGTCCATCCTCATCATCGGCGCGGGACCGATCGTCATCGGTCAGGCATGTGAATTCGACTATTCCGGCACACAGGCCTGCAAGGCGCTGAAGGAAGAGGGTTACCGGGTCATTCTGGTCAACTCCAACCCGGCGACGATCATGACCGATCCCGGCCTTGCCGACGCCACTTACGTCGAGCCGATCACGCCGGAAGTCGTGGCAAAGATCATCGCCAAGGAGCGTCCGGATGCGCTTCTGCCGACCATGGGCGGCCAGACCGCGCTCAACACCGCGCTCTCTCTCAAGCGCATGGGCGTTCTCGACCGTTACAATGTGGAAATGATCGGTGCGAAGCCCGAAGCCATCGACATGGCCGAAGACCGCGCCCTCTTCCGCGAAGCCATGGCCCGCATCGGCCTTGAAACCCCGCGCTCCATGCTGGCAAACGCCACCGAAATCAAGGACGCCGACCGCAAGAAGCACGAAGCCGCCCGCACCGAGCTGAAGGGCAAGCTTTCCGGCCCCGATCTCGACAAGGCGCTGGACGATCTCGAAAACCAGTGGAACCTCGGCGAAACCGACCGCAAGCAGCGCTACATGGCCCATGCCATGGCAATCGCCGCGCAGGCAATCGATCATGTCGGCCTGCCGGCCATCATCCGCCCGTCCTTCACGCTCGGCGGCACCGGCGGCGGCATTGCCTATAACCGCTCGGAATTCTTCGACATCGTCTCCGGCGGTCTCGACGCCTCGCCGACGACGGAAGTCCTGGTCGAAGAATCGGTTCTCGGCTGGAAGGAATATGAGATGGAAGTCGTCCGCGACAAGGCGGACAATTGCATCATCATCTGCTCCATCGAAAACATCGATCCGATGGGTGTCCACACGGGTGACTCGATCACCGTCGCGCCGGCGCTGACGCTGACCGACAAGGAATACCAGATCATGCGCAACGCCTCGATTGCGGTGCTGCGCGAGATCGGCGTGGAAACCGGCGGCTCGAACGTGCAGTTCGCCGTCAACCCGAAGGACGGCCGCCTCGTCGTCATCGAAATGAACCCGCGCGTCTCGCGCTCGTCGGCTCTGGCATCGAAGGCGACCGGTTTTCCCATCGCCAAGATCGCCGCCAAGCTCGCCATCGGCTACACGCTGGACGAACTGGAAAACGACATCACTGGCGGCGCGACACCTGCTTCCTTCGAACCGTCGATTGACTACGTCGTCACCAAGATCCCGCGTTTCGCCTTCGAGAAATTCCCCGGCGCTTCGCCGATCCTCACCACCGCCATGAAGTCGGTCGGCGAAGTCATGGCCATCGGCCGCACCTTCGCGGAATCGCTGCAGAAGGCGCTGCGCGGCATGGAAACCGGCCTCACCGGTCTCGATGAAATCGAAATCCCCGGCTACGAGGAAGGCGAAGGTTCCAAGAACGCCATCCGCGCCGCCATCGGCACGCCGACGCCGGACCGCCTGCGCATGGTCGCCCAGGCGCTGCGCATGGGCATGAGCGAAGAGGAAGTCCACGAAAACTCGAAGATCGATCCGTGGTTCATCGCCCAGTTCAAGGCCATCGTAGACATGGAAGCCCGCATCCGCGAGCATGGCCTGCCGCAGGACGCCGAAAACCTGCGGATGCTGAAGGCCATGGGCTTCTCCGACGCCCGCCTCGCCAGCCTGACGTCCAAGCGCCCGAAGGAAGTGGCCGAGCTGCGCAACAGCCTGAACGTCCGCCCGGTCTTCAAGCGCATCGACACCTGCGCTGCCGAATTCGCGTCGCCCACCGCTTACATGTATTCGACCTATGAAATTCCCTTCGTCGGCGCAGCCCGCTCGGAAGCGCAGGTTTCGGATCGCAAGAAGGTCGTCATCCTCGGCGGTGGCCCGAACCGTATCGGCCAGGGCATCGAGTTCGATTATTGCTGCTGCCACGCCGCCTTCGCGCTGAAGGATGCCGGCTTCGAAGCCATCATGATCAACTGCAACCCGGAAACGGTTTCCACCGACTACGACACCTCCGACCGCCTCTATTTCGAGCCGCTGACGGCCGAAGACGTGATCGAGATCATGCGCGCCGAACAGGAAAAGGGCGAGCTGGTCGGCGTCATCGTGCAGTTCGGCGGCCAGACCCCGCTGAAGCTCGCCGAAGCGCTGGAAAAGAACGGTATCCCGATCCTCGGCACCGCGCCTGACATGATCGACCTTGCCGAAGACCGCGACCGCTTCCAGAAGCTGCTGATGAAGCTGGATCTTGCCCAGCCGAACAATGGCATCGCCTATTCGGTCGAGCAGGCCCGCCTCGTGGCTTCGGAAATCGGCTTCCCGCTGGTCGTTCGCCCGTCCTACGTTCTGGGTGGCCGCGCCATGCAGATCATCCATTCGGAAGGCCAGCTCCAGACCTATCTGCTCGACACGGTTCCGGGCCTCGTCCCCGAGGACATCAAGCAGCGTTACCCGAACGACAAAACCGGCCAGATCAACACCCTGCTCGGCAAGAACCCGCTGCTGTTCGACAGCTACCTGACCAACGCCGTGGAAGTGGACGTCGATGCGCTGTGCGACGGCGAAAGCGTCTTCGTCTCGGGCATCATGGAGCACATCGAAGAAGCCGGCATCCATTCGGGCGACTCGGCCTGCTCGCTGCCGGTCCGTTCGCTGTCAAAGGAAATCGTTGACGAGCTGGAACGCCAGACGACCGCGCTTGCCAAGGCGCTCAATGTCGGCGGCCTGATGAACGTGCAATATGCCATCAAGGACGGCACGATCTACGTTCTCGAGGTCAACCCGCGCGCCTCGCGCACCGTGCCTTTCGTCGCCAAGACCATCGGCGCGCCGATCGCCAAGATCGCCGCCCGCGTCATGGCCGGCGAGAAGCTCGATCCGGCGATTGCCGCTTACGGCGAAAAGCCCGATCCGCGCAACCTGAAGCACATTGCCGTCAAGGAAGCCGTCTTCCCCTTCGCCCGCTTCCCCGGCGTCGACATCCTGCTCGGACCGGAAATGCGCTCGACCGGCGAAGTCATCGGCCTCGATACCGATTTCGCGTTGGCCTTCGCCAAGAGCCAGCTCGGCGCAGGCGTCGACCTGCCCCGCTCCGGTGCAGTCTTCGTCTCGGTGCGTGACGAGGACAAGGAAGGCGTTCTGCCTGCCATCCGCATTCTCGTGGAAAGCGGCTTCAAGGTGCTGGCCACCGGCGGCACCCAGCGCTTCCTCGCCGAAAAGGGCATCAACGCCGAAAAGATCAACAAGGTGCAGGAAGGCCGTCCGCACATCGAAGACGCCATCCGCAACCGTCAGGTCCAGCTCGTCATCAACACCACCGACAGCAACAAGGCGATTTCTGACTCGAAGTCGCTGCGCCGCGCGACGCTGATGCAGAAGGTGCCTTACTATACGACGATGGCCGGCGCGGAAGCGGCAGCGCTTGCCATCAAGGCGCTGAAGGCCGGCAATCTGGAAGTAAAGCCGCTGCAGAGCTACTTCCAGTAAGCTGCGGGAACCCCAGGTTCCAACGCTGAATGAAAACAAAACGCCGCGGGTCACCATGCCCGCGGCGTTTTGCATCGCGTAATCCTGCTGCAATTCATTACCGGTATCAAAACATCAGGTTCGAACGAGGCCCATGATGTCCCTATTCCGCAATGACGGATCGCCCGCAGCCATTCGCCGCGGCGTTGCCAAAGCTCCGGCCAAATGGTCCATTAAGATGCTGAATCGCCCCGCCATCCGGTCCCGGCGATGGGAACATCTGGCCCCGATAAGCCAAAACGCCTTGAGGAACTGACCATGGCTGGACGTCCACCGGGACCGGAGCGTGTGGCTTTTCCGCTGCGGATCGAACCCGCAATATTGAACATGATCCGGCACACCGCGAGCGGTGAATTGCGCAGCGTCAATGCCCAGATCGAGGTTCTTCTGAAAGAGGCCCTGTCCCGTCGCGCCACGGCGGATGAAGCAGACAAGCCGCCCTTTTAGACCGAAGGGCAACAACGACGCTACACGACAAAAAGACGCGGTGCGGCCCTGCGGAAAGATCGACGGCCCGCAGCCCCGCCTATGCCGCCTGCGCCTCCCGAACGCAATTGCGCCCTTCCATCTTCGCGCGGTAAAGTGCGCGATCCGCCATTTCCGCGAGCGTCTGGAGATCGCAGCGCATCTCGCCAGTGGCGGCAACGCCGATGCTGATGGTGACGCCGACGCGCAGGCCGCCGCAATCGACCTCGGTTACCGCAATCGCATCGCGAATGCGTTCGCCGATCATGCAAGCCTTGCGAACGCCGGCGCCCGGCAGGTAGATGATGAATTCCTCTCCGCCGTAACGCGCCAGCACATCCCCGCCGCGGATGCTGCCGCCGATGCGCTTCGCCACTTCCTGCAGGACGCTATCGCCGACGGCGTGGCCGAAACGGTCGTTGATCGACTTGAAGTGATCGATATCCAGCAACATGGCCGCATCGGCGGGATCGGGCGTCGCAGGCATGGTCTGGAAGAAGAAGCGCCGGTTCTTGACGCCCGTCAGCGGGTCGGTATTCGCAAGAACCAGCAGTTTGCGTTCTGACCGCTCGGCTACAAGCATCATCACGAACAGGGCAATGGCGAAGTTCAGCATGATGATGAAGAAGAACGCATTGACCAGATTGATGGTGGCAAAATCGGGGAAAAGCACGCTTTTCACCACCGATAGCGAAATGAGACCGGAGATGCCGGTGATCCCACCCAGCGCCAGACGCGAGAGCAGCGGCTCCCTGCGCCATCTGGCGAAAAGCCCCAATGCCCCGGCGAGATAGGCGAGCGACGCGCAGCCATTGAAGAGCGCCGCGCGATACGCATTATTGTCCGCCACCTGCTGCGCGACAACCATCGCCAGCACGGAGATGAGGCAGACAAGGGATACGGTCCGTCGGTCGACGGAACGCCCATCGCTCAACGCCTTCAAGCCGAGCCAGATCAGCGCGTACCCCACAATACCGAAAACGACACTGCCGAGCCGCCATAAGGCGGGCGACAATATTCCCCATTCGCCGTAACCGGCAAGCGTGGAGCCAATCGCCATCGAGGCGAAACCCGCCGCAAGGGGGATGGGACCGCGCAAGCCGCGATTGGTCATTTTCAGATAGATAAAACTCAAAAGCCCAACGATGTAAGAACACTTTTGCATCAGTATGACTGTCGCAAGGTCGAGTTCACCCAACATGATTTGTCCATACGGTAAATAAATTCGGAGAAATCAATTATAATAGAAAGTATAAAATTTCAATAAAAATAACAGATAAATAATCAGCGAATGATACTACTGCAAGTTTTGGCCAGAGACCTGAATAAATCCCCAGCGAGCAAATAAAAATTCATTAGAACATTCTAATAAAACTAATATCTTTCTTGAACCGCATCATTTCCACCTCTTTCGCCTGCCCATCGGCAAGGCGCAGGAGATAAGACGGGTGCACGGTGACAAAAAGCGTTCGGCCCTCCTCCATCGGCAGAGGACGGCTCCGAATCTCCGAGAGTTTTTCCTTGCCGCCGGTCAGCGCATAAAGCGCCGTTGCGCCCATGGCAACGATCAGTTTCGGCCGAATAAGCGCGATTTCCTGATTGAGCCACCAGCGGCATTGCTCCACTTCGCCCGCATTCGGCCGCTGATGGATGCGTCGTTTGCCGCGCGTTTCGTATTTGAAGTGTTTGACGGCATTGGTGACATAAAGCTTTTTGCGCTCGATACCGACATCGGCAAGAGTTCGGTCGAAAAGCTGGCCGGCCGGGCCGACAAAAGGCTTTCCAGCGAGATCTTCATGATCGCCCGGCTGCTCGCCAACGATCATGATTTCCGCATCCTCCGGCCCCGAACCGAAAACCGTTTGCGTGGCGCTGCAATGCAGGGGGCAGCGGGTGCAATGGCCAGCCTCCCGCGCCAGCGATGCGAGCGTGCCGTCCGGCACGGGTTGCGGCATCTCCCGTGCGGCGGCCGCAGCCTGCAGGCGATGGTGAAAAGGCTGCGGCTGGCTTGCCGCCCTGGCGGCCATCTCCAGCACCCGCGCCTCCGCACCGAGGATGAGGTCGGGAATGAGATCGGCTTCCGGCAGGTTCTTCCAGTATTTTTTCGGCATCTCCGCCGTCATGGCTTTGATCTTGAGGCGCGCCGGATTGAATATATTGGCATAATAGGTCCGCCAGAGTTCATCCGTCTCGTCCGTCAGATCAGGCTTCGCCGCCGCCTCCCGCGAGGTTTGCAACTCGCTTCCATCCCATCGGGCAGACCCTTTCGGCGTGGCGATCAGCCAGTCCATATCGGTAAACCGTCGCTGGAAAAACGCTGCCGTTCGCTCGACGATGAAATGATCCGGCTCGAACCAGGCCACGAACCGCCGTCGCCCGCCCTGCCCCTGCGGCAAGGGCAACTCCTTGAAACGGACGAAAGCCGTCATCTTGTGACAATCCCGGCGCACCGATTTTTCAAGCAAGCGGGCCTCTGCAACATCCGGATCGGACTTGAACTGCAACAGGGCGCGATCCCGCTTCAGCCGCCACAACAACCGGTAAAGCAGCGCAAACCGGCCGGGATCGCCGTGGCAGATGACGGCCTGCGCCAGGGCCACGAACGAGGCCGGAACGGAAACCTGCCCATTGCCGGCATCGACCGTCGGCAAGGGCTCACCGGCGAAATCCAGCATCCCTGCCCCGTCATCCCGCAACCGCCAGTCAATCGTCTCCGGCCGAATATCGGCGGCAAGGGCCGCACGCGCGGCATCGCGCCACTCGCCGAAATCGCCCCGCCCTTCCAGAACTGGGCCATACATCACAACAACGATAATTGTTCAGGCTGCGGTGCAAACATCGCCCGCAAATCCGGCCGCTCGGTCAGCTTGCCCGGCGTCCAGCCCTCGGCGACGATGAAAGCCTTCACCTTCTTCACGGAAACACCGAAACGCGCGATATCCTCCAGCCGCAGCCGCCGGAACCGCCGTGACGAGAGAACGGAGGCCACCGTCTTGGTGCCGAAACCGGGCACACGCAGCAGCATTTCCCGATCCGCCGCATTGACGTCCACCGGGAAACGGTCGCGATGTTTCAGCGCCCAGGCGAGTTTCGGGTCGATATCGAGATCGAGCATGCCGTCACCGCCGATCGCCGTTATCTCGCTAATATCGAAGCCATAAAAGCGATACAGCCAGTCCGCCTGATAAAGCCGGTGTTCCCGCATCAGCGGCGGCTTGATGAGCGGCAGGTTTTTCGACGAATCGGGAATGGGGCTGAAGGCCGAATAATAGACGCGCCGCAAGCCGTAGCTGCCATAAAGCCGGGCGCTGGTGGAGAGAATGGTGCTATCGTCAGCGCCATCCGCCCCCACGATCATCTGCGTGCTCTGCCCGGCCGGCGCAAAGCGCCTGGTCTTGCGTGTCCGGACGGTCGGCTCCCCGGCCTCCTCGATCTTCAGGCGGATATCGGCCATGGAGCGGCGAATATTGACAGGCTGCTTTTCCGGCGCGAAACGGCCAATTCCGCTATCGGTCGGCAATTCGATATTGATCGAGAGACGATCCGCATAAAGCCCTGCCTCCTCGATGAGCCTGGGCGATGCTTCGGGAATGGATTTCAGGTGAATATACCCACGAAAACCATGGGTAACGCGCAACTCCCGCGCCACGCGCACCATCTCCTCCATCGTATGATCGGAGGAGCGGATGATGCCGGAGGACAAAAACAGCCCCTCGATATAGTTGCGCCGATAAAACTCCAGCGTCAGCCAAACCACCTCTTCCGGCGTGAACCGCGCCCGCTCGACATTGCTGGAGGAACGGTTGATGCAATAGGCGCAATCATAGATGCAGAAATTGGTGAGCAGGATTTTCAAAAGCGAAATGCAGCGCCCATCCGGCGCATAGGCATGGCAGATGCCCGACCCTTCCGTGGAGCCCAGACCGCCCGATGCTGCGGAGTTGCGTTTTGTCGTGCCGCTGGATGCGCAGGCGGCGTCGTATTTCGCCGCGTCGGAGAGAATGGCCAGCCGTTGCCTGATCGACTTCTTCATAGGTATGTTCACTATATGTTCCATAGACGAATGTCAATGACATAGGCTAAGTCATTGATTACGTAATGAAATATGCACGCCTCAAATTTGCTGGCATTTCGCTGTCGTCTTCTGATATAGTCGGCTCAGTTATGATTTTGGCATGGTTCCGGAGTTCCCCTCCGGAACCTGTTTCTTTTTGTGTCTGCAAGTAAAGCGACCGGAATGCGAAGGATAAAAAAATGGTAGAAAAAGTACCGATGACTCAGGGTGGATTCGTCAAGCTGCAGGAGGAGCTGCGCTGGCGCCAGCAGGAGGAACGCCCCCGTATCATCGAGGCGATTGCGGAAGCGCGCGCCCATGGCGACCTTTCGGAAAACGCCGAGTACCATGCTGCCAAGGAAGCACAGAGCCACAATGAAGGCCGCATCACCGAACTCGAAGACCTGACCGCACGCGCGGAAGTCATCGACCTTTCCAAGATGTCGGGCTCGAAGATCAAGTTCGGCGCCACCGTCAAGCTTGTGGACGAGGATAGCGACGAGGAAAAGACCTATCAGATCGTCGGCGACCAGGAAGCCGATGTGAAGGCCGGCCGCATCTCCATCTCCTCGCCCATCGCCCGCGCGCTGATCGGCAAGGAAGTCGGCGACAGCATCGAAGTCAACGCTCCGGGCGGCGCCAAGGGCTACGAGATTCTCGCGGTTCAGTGGGGCTGATGCCCTTACATGCAATGCGCCCCATGCGGGCGCATTGCTTTTCTTGACGTTTTCAATCCCCCGAATTAGCCGCAAAGACGGAAGCCCATCTTGTCCCACGTCAGTCTGAAAGATGTGCAGGTGCTTGCGCCGAACTTCAAACGCAGGCTTTCCGGCGTCACCTCCACCATCGTTCAGCTCATTCCGGTGCAGAACCGGCTGGGACAGAAGGTGGCCGTCATCGGCCCCGGCCTGCCGCCGCATCTGCCGCATGTGCGCTTCCGCGATTTGTGGCGGCTCTGGCAAAACGGCCCGCAGGGCGGCCCGCGCATCTGGCATGCCCGGCGCAACCTCGAAATGTTGCCGGGTCTTTTCATGCGTGACGTGCTGCGCATGAAGGTGAAGCTGCTGTTCACCTCGGCCGCACAAAGGCGGCATTCCGCCTATACGCGTTTTCTGATTTCGAAGATGGATGCAGTGGTTGCGACCAGCACCCGCTCCGGCTCGTTTCTGGAAGTACCCCATCGCGTCGTCATGCATGGCGTCGATACCGACCTGTTCCATCCGGCAACCGGTCCGGAAGACACAATCGCGGCAACCGGCCTGCCGGGACAATATCTCATCGGCTGCTTTGGACGGGTGCGCCACCAGAAGGGCACCGATCTCTTCGTGCGCGCCATGATCGAGCTTTTGCCCGCCCATCCGCAATGGACAGCCATTGTTTCCGGCCGCGTAACGGCGGAACATAAAGCTTTTGCCGAAGCACTCGAGGCCGATGTCAAGGCCGCCGGCCTTTCGGATCGCATCGTATTTCAGGGTGAGGTGGACGACATCAAGCCGTGGTACCGGCGGCTGACGCTCTATGTCGCCCCATCGCGCAATGAAGGTTTCGGCTTGACGCCGCTCGAGGCCATGGCGTCGGAAACGGCCGTCGTCACCAGCACTGCCGGCGCCTATGAGGAAATGATCGTCAGGGGCGAAACCGGTGCAGTCGTCGAGGCGGGTGACTATGCATCGCTCAGGGATGCGATAAGGACCTATCTTGTCGACCCGGCTCTGGCCGAGAGCCATGCAAAGGCCGGCCTTTCGCATGTACGCAGCACATTTCCGCTTGAAAAAGAGGCCACGAGTCTCGGCGAAGTCTATGAGGCTTTGCGGCGCGGGTAACGCATCTTAAGGCAGGAACAAAGCCTGCCGCTCAGATTTCCACGAGACCGACGCGCTTGACCTGCCGGATGGTGAGCATGGTGCGCACCGTATCGACGTTTTCGTCCGCCGTCAGAACCTCGATGACGAAATCCTGAAACTCGGTCAGGTTTTTCGCCACGCAATGCAGCAGGAAATCGCTCTCGCCCGATACCATCCAGGCCTGGCGCACCAGCGACCAGCCGGCGGTTGCCGCCGCAAAAGCCTTCAGGTTGCTATCCGACTGGCGCTTGAGGCCGACCATGCAGAAGGCGACGAGATCGAAACCGAGCTTCGGCGCGTTCAACATGGCGTGATAACCCTCGATCACGCCCGCTTCTTCGAGTTTGCGGACACGCCGGAGGCAGGGCGGCGCGGAAATACCGACCCTTTCGGCCAGTTCCACATTGGTCATGCGCCCGTCGCGCTGCAATTCGCGCAGGATTTTCAGATCGATGGCATCGAGTTCGACGCTGGTCACGGAGGAGTACCTCGTTAAGCTGTAGAACTTCCTTGTACTATTCGGCGCGGGATTCGCAACATTATGCCACCGCCCGGTCACAAAATTGCGCGCGCATCCACAACTGCCTTGTTGGTAACGCAAGGCTGCCCTTGAATAAAGACACTAGACAACCTTAAATACCGGGCAACGAAGGGGTTGTGGCCTGTCCGCCGTCATGCGGCTCCAGGGCCCGGTGTCGAAAGGCGCTGCCAGGGAAAGGCCCCGTTATTGAAAGGAACGCTTCCATGTCTGCCCGCCACACGAAGGTATTGATCATCGGCTCCGGTCCCGCCGGTTATACCGCGGCGATCTACGCGGCCCGCGCAATGCTGAAACCCGTGCTGATCGCCGGCATGGAACAGGGCGGCCAGCTGATGATCACCACCGATGTCGAGAACTATCCGGGCTTTGCCGATCCGATCCAGGGCCCGTGGCTGATGGACCAGATGCTGAAACAGGCGACGCATGTGGGCGCGGAAATCGTCAGCGACCTCGTCACCGAAGTTGAAACCAATGTACGGCCTTTCGTGGTCAAGACCGATTCCGGCCAGGTCTGGACGGCCGATACGCTGATCATCGCCACCGGCGCCAAGGCCAAGTGGCTCGGCATCGAGAGCGAACAGCATTTTCAGGGCTTCGGCGTTTCCGCCTGCGCCACCTGCGACGGTTTCTTCTATCGCAACAAGGATGTGATCGTGGTCGGCGGCGGCAACTCCGCCGTGGAAGAAGCGCTGTACCTCGCCCATATCGCCAAGTCGGTCACCGTCGTTCACCGCCGCGATAGCTTCCGCTCGGAAAAAATCCTGCAGGAACGGCTGTTCGCCAAGGAAAACGTCAAGATTCTCTGGAACACGGAAATCGCCGAAATTACCGGCGCGCCCGCAAAGCCGCCAATGCCGCCTTCCGTTTCCGGCGTGAAGCTGCGTGACACCAAGACCGGTGCGATCAGCGAATTCCCCATCGACGGCGTCTTCGTCGCCATCGGCCATGCGCCGGCGGTCGAGCTGTTCAAGGGCAAGGTGAAGCTGAAAGACAACGGCTACATGTGGACCGCCCCCGATCCGACGGCGACCGACGTGGAAGGCATTTTCGCGGCCGGCGACGTCACCGACGACATCTACCGTCAGGCGATCACCGCCGCCGGCATGGGTTGCATGGCCGCGCTGGAAGCGGAACGTTATCTCACCGCGCATCAACCGCTTGCTGTCGCAGCGGAATAACCGAAAGGCAGGATAGGCATGGCAATGCCATTGGACTGGGATAAACTGCGCATTTTTCATGCCGCAGCCGAAGCAGGGTCTTTCACCCATGCTGCTGACAAGCTGCATTTGTCCCAGTCGGCCATCAGCCGTCAGGTCAGCGCGCTCGAGCAGGATGTCGGCGTCAAGCTGTTCCATCGCCACGCCCGCGGTCTCATCCTCACCGAACAGGGCGAGTTGCTGTACCGCACCGCCCATGACGTGCTCTTGAAGCTCGAAACCGTCAAGATGCAGCTCACCGAAACGACGGAGAAGCCGAGCGGCAAGCTGCGCGTGACGACCACCGTCGGTCTCGGCCAAGGCTGGCTGACGGACAAGGTGCAGGAATTCCTGCAGCTCTATCCGGAAATGTCGATCCAGCTCATCCTCGACAATGAGGAGCTGGATGTGAACATGCGTCACGCCGACTGCGCCATCCGCCTGCGCCAGCCGCAGCAGTCGGACCTCATTCAGCGCAAGCTGTTCACGGTGCACATGCACGTCTATGCCGCACCGTCCTATATCAACCGCCATGGAGAACCGCAGTCGATCGAGGATCTCGACAACCACCGCATCATCTCCTTCGGCGAACCGGCGCCCAACTATCTGCTGGACGTCAACTGGCTGGAAAATGCCGGACGTTCTTCCGACAATACGCGCACGCCGCATCTGCAGATCAACAGCCAGACCTCGATCAAGCGCGCCTGCCTGCTGGGAATCGGTATTGCCTGCTTGCCGGATTATATCGTCGGCCGCGATCCGGGCCTCATCCAGCTTTCGCTCGCGGCAGATATTCCGTCATTCGATACCTATTTCTGCTATCCGGACGAAATGAAAAACGCTGCAAAGCTGAAGGCTTTCCGTGACTTCATCGTCGCCAAGGCTCGGAACTGGAACTTCTGACGTTAAAATAATCGACGTCAAAGGATAATCTTTCAAATTCAAAGCCTTACAAAGGCAGAAGCAAGAGGGGCGCACAGGCGCCCCTCTTCAGCTTTGCACATAAAATATACCGGAAATATCGAGGGCTGCGCGGTGCGCATGCCTGACCTGCACAAAAAAGAGTTGTTTCGTGCACAAAAAAGCACCATATCGCTCTCAGCTGATGCACACGGTGGCTTTTCCTCCCAGTTCCACCGCATCAGCTGTTCCCCTCTGGAGGTTTTTGACCTTCACACTTAAAGGGCCCTGGATCCATCCGGCGGCCCTCTTTTTTTACCCGCAAGAATTTTCTCCAATTTGGCGAAATATCGCATGATGCAACCTTGTTTTGCATTATTCCCACACCCATATTTTAGTCAGCTGTCACGCTCGCCCAAGGCACGCGACAGCTGTTCCCCTCTGGAGGTTTTGACCTTCAAACTTATCAGGCCGCGGAGATATCCAGCGGCCTTCTTTGGAAATGCCTGCCCGCGCCCCCCTCGATCCTCACAGACGATCCTCACAGAGACGTGACTTGTATATCGATGATGACCGATATAAATATCGGACATGCCAGATATTGAAGAAACACCGATGAACCCGGAGGAAATCCTCAAAGCCCTTTCGCACCCCGCAAGGCTGAAATTCCTGGAATGGCTGAAGTCTCCGGAAAGTCACTTCTGCCAGGAACATCCGCTCAGCATGGGTGTATGCGCCAACCAGTTTCAGATCAGCGGTCTGTCACAGTCCACCGTCTCGTCGCATCTGGCGGTGTTGCAGGCGGCCGGCCTGATAAGGTCGAAAAAGGTCGGGCAATGGGTGTTTTTCGAACGCAACGAGGAAACCATCGACGCCTTCCGCAATTATCTGCAAGCCAATCTCTGAGCCTCCCAAGCTTTGAGCCTCGGGGTGACGGACCGGAGACCGCAATGCGGCTTTCATTCCGGCACCCAATCAGAAAGACAGCGCGTCCCCCGCGCAATTTCGCCAACCGACCAGAAAGTGAAGTCGCATGACAAGTCTTTTCGAACCGGCACAGGCCGGCGATATCGCACTCGCCAACCGTATCGTCATGGCCCCCCTCACCCGCAACCGTTCGCCGGGCGCCATTCCCAACAATCTCAACGCCACCTATTACGAGCAGCGCGCCACAGCCGGGCTGATCGTCACGGAAGGCACGCCGATTTCCCAGCAGGGCCAAGGTTACGCTGACGTTCCCGGCCTCTACAAGCGGGAAGCGATCGCGGGCTGGAAACAGGTTACCGATGGCGTGCATTCCGCCGGTGGCAAGATCGTCGCGCAGATCTGGCATGTGGGCCGCATTTCCCACACCTCGCTGCAGCCGCATGGCGGCCAGCCGGTCGCGCCTTCCGCCATTCCGGCCAAGTCGAAGACCTATATCATCAATGATGACGGCACCGGCGCTTTTGCCGAAACCTCCGAGCCCCGTGCGCTCACCATCGACGATATCGGCCTCATCCTCGAGGATTACCGCAGCGGTGCCCGGGCAGCACTGGAGGCCGGTTTCGACGGCGTCGAAATCCATGCCGCCAATGGCTACCTGATCGAGCAGTTCCTGAAATCCAGCACCAACCAGCGTACGGATGATTATGGCGGCTCTATCGAAAACCGCGCCCGCTTCCTGCTCGAAGTTGTCGATGCGGTGGCGGAAGAGATCGGCGCAGGCCGTACCGGCATTCGCCTCTCGCCCGTCACGCCCGCCAACGACATTTTCGAAGCCGATCCGCAGCCGCTTTATAATTACGTGGCGGAACAGCTCGGCAAGCGCAATCTCGCCTTCATCCATGTCGTTGAAGGCGCAACCGGCGGCCCGCGCGATTTCAAGCAGGGCGACAAGCCTTTCGATTATGCCGCCTTCAAGGCCGCTTATCGCAATGCCGGCGGCAAAGGCCTTTGGATCGCCAATAATGGCTACGACCGTGAGAGCGCCATCGAGGCGGTTGAAAGCGGTAAAGTCGACGCCGTGGCCTTCGGCAAGGCCTTCATCGCCAATCCGGATCTGGTGCGCCGCCTGAAAAACGACGCGCCGCTCAACGAGCCGAACCAGCCGACCTTCTATGGCGGCGGAGCGGAAGGTTACACCGACTATCCGGCGCTTGCCTGATAAAGGATAAAGCAAAGACGCCGCACTGCCCGAAAGCGGTGCGGCGTTTTCTTTCAGCGCAGGCTTCGCGCCTGCCGCGCGGCAAAATCAGAAAACGCGCCCATGACGAAGGCGTTGGGCACGTGCAGCGCCTGCAGGAAGCCATTGCCCGTTTCCCGGCCGATGCTCATCAGGGCCACCTGGAGACAGTAAAGACCAAGCAGGACCAGCGTGCGGCCAAGGTTCGGCCGCAGATCGTCATATAGGGAAGCGAGAACCGCCAGTGACAGGATCGGAACGGCGATCAGAAAGCCGAGCCCCTTGTGCAGCGAAAGCAGCGATCCATCGTAATAGATCGACAGCCCGGCCAGCAGCACCTGCGCGAAGATCAGCACCGGCACGCTTGCCGAAATCACGGCAAACACGCGACGCCGGGCCGACATCCCTCGCAACCGTGGCCATCACACCCTGCCCCCGGCATCGGCCGGATGCGGAAGGCTCGACGGCTGTGGCCTCTGTTCAAGACAGCCGAGGCTCGCCAGTGTCGTCGCTACCGCGAGGTCGATCTGTGTTCTGGGTTCCGTTCCGAGGAAATCCATGAGCCTGCGATTGCTCATCCGGATCGGCATCTGCCAGAGATATTGCATTTCCAGCACTTCGCGGAATAGGGGAACGAAGGGAGCGGCCAATTTGATGCCCGACCAGGATAGCTGCCGCCTCTTGACCGGATGACCGACAACCCGCTCGATGGCCTCAACCAGTTGCAGCCCGTCGAAATCCCAGAAACCTTCCATGTGATAGACGGCGAAAACCGGAAGCTCGCCTGCGCGGTCCAGCAGCCGGCCAATGGTCTCGGCGACATCCGGCAGATAGGCCCATTGATGCCCGGCATAGGGTGCGGCGGGATTCTGGACACTCCGGACCGGCTTTCCGGGCTTCACCAGCATCTGCGAAAACCAGTTGTTTCTCGCGTCCGGCCCAAAAAAATCCCCGGCGCGGACGATCAGCACCGGCACGCCGCGCATCGACGCCATTTTCAGCCGCCGCTCCATCTCGACACGCAGCGCGCCCTTGCGGGTAAAAGGCTTTTGCGGACTGTCTTCCGTCAGAAGCGGAAAGGCGTCCGGGCCGAAATTATAGACGCTGCCCGGAAAGACGATTCTCGCCCCGCAGGCCTCGGCGGCGGCAATGGTGTTGTCGAGCATCGGCAGCACCTGGCTTTCCCAGTTGCGATATCCGGGAGGATTGACCGCATGGACGATGAGGCTCACGCCTTTTGCCGCATCCATCACATCCTGCCGGTTCATGGCGTCCCCGGTCACACGTTCGACGCCGTCCGTAGGGCCCGTTGACGTCCGCTGGCGCGTCATTGCCCTCACCCGCCATCCCCGTTGCTGCAGCATTCTGGAGACCTGACTGCCGACGCCGCCATTCACCCCCAAAATCAGGGCCAGAGGCCGTTCATTCCGCGCTGCATTTGCGTTGTTTTCATATATCATCGCCGTACTCCTTGTTGTGGGCTGGAGTATCGTCCCGTTCCGCGATATACGAAATTATCGAAATGAGTGGAGCAGCTATACAAAATCTTATGACTAGAAACCGTGACATCAGCTGGGATTTCTATCGTACCTTCCTCAGCGTGCTGAGCGACGGTTCGCTGTCCGCCGCCGCCCGCGAGCTTGGCATCACCCAGCCGACGGCGGGACGTCACATCGGCGCGCTGGAAGAGGCCGTCGGCTTTCCGCTGTTCATCCGCTCGCCGCACGGGCTGATGCCGACGGAAGCGGCGCTTGCGCTCCGCCCCTATGCGGAAAATCTGGCGGCGACGACCGCCGCCCTCATGCGCGCGGCCTCCGGCGAAGTCGGCAAGATCGAAGGCACGGTGCGCATCAGCGCAAGTGATATCATCGGCGTGGAAATGCTGCCGCCGATCATCACGGCCATGCAGGAGGTTCACCCGCGGCTTGAAATCGAGCTTTCACTCTCCGATACGCTGGAAGACCTTTTAAGGCGCGAGGCGGATATCGCCATTCGCATGACCGAACCGCAGCAGGATGCGATCGTCATGCGTTATATCGGCAATTTCCGCTTGGGATTTCATGCGACGCGCGACTATCTGGCAAGAGCCGGCACCCCGAAGAGCATGGAAGATCTGAACCACCACCGGATGGTCGGTTTCGACCGCAAGACGCCTTTCATTCGGGCGGCCATCCAGCGGATGCGCTCGCTCGATCCGGACATACCCGATATTGAGGAAATTTCCTTTGAAATCCGCGCCGACAGCAATCTAGCCCAGCTTGCCATGATCCGCGCCAGCGCAGGCATCGGCGTCTGTCAGATCGGTCTGGCACGCAAGGATCCCCGGCTCGTTCAGGTTCTTCCGAAAATCGACATCCCGCTCCACACATGGGTCGCGATGCATGAAAATCTCAAGACCTCGCCGCGATGTCGTGCCGTGTTCAGCGCCCTCGTCGAAGGCCTCAAGGGGCATCTTAAAGAAACCGATCCGGGCGCTCCGCCGAAACGGCGCTAATGCCGAACAACTCCCGGCAAAGTGATCCCGGCTTTGCTGGGAATCCACGGATCGCCGATCAAAACGGTCTGGCCTGCTGCGTCGTCTTGTCGACCACCTCAGCTTCCGGCCGGTCGCCGCCCTGGCTGTATTCTTCATGCCAGTGGCCGCTCTCATCCTGATAGCTGATTTCCTCGTCATCGCCCCCCACCTGCTGTTCGGCGGCGACGATGCGCGCAGCCTCGACGGCATCCGCATAAGAAGGGAATGTTTCGGAATAAGCGCCGTTCATGCGGTAGGCGAAGCCTCCGTCATGTTCGACGATTTCATATACCACTTTGGTCATGCATGGTCCTCCTGTCTCGGTAGGCGACATGGCAACCACAACCGCGTTTCAAGCATTGCACCCGATGGGACACCGCGGCATGAGCAGCATGTCCTGCAACACCACTATCCTACCAAAAGCATTCAAGCGCAAATCCTGCTTGATCTGGGAGACGATACGTCACAGCCTGAGCCGATCAGGGGGAAGGGAAATCGATGGCGGGTTCTATTCTGAAACAGGAGCGCATGCTGCTGCTGGCAATACCGGCGGCAATCGTCGCCTATCTGGCCGAACATGCAATATTCGAAGCCGGAAAAACAGCGGCGCTTATCGCCGCGGTGGCGCTGATCGGGCTCATCGTCCTCATCTCCATGCGGGTTGCCCATCACGCCGAAATCCTCGCCACCAAGGTCGGCGACCCTTACGGCACCATGATCCTGACGCTGTCGGCTGTCGCCGTGGAAGTGCTGATCCTCGCCATTATCATGAGCGAATCCAGTTCGCCCACTCTGGTGCGGGATACGATTTATTCCGCCGTGATGATCGACATCAACGGCATTCTCGGTCTCGCGGCGCTGCTCGGCGGTCTTCGCCACGGCGAGCAGCCCTATAATGACGATTCCGGCAAGACCTATGGCGTAATGATCCTCACCGCCATGGGTATTTCGATGATCGTGCCGGAATTCATCCCCAATGAAAGCTGGCATGTCTACTCCGCCTTCACCATTGTCGCGATGATCGCGCTTTACGCACTGTTCCTCAAAATGCAGGTCGGCCCGCACAGCTATTTCTTCAGCTATGCCTATCCACGCAAGGCGCATCCGGCCGGCCAGGCATCGGACGGCCATGCGGAAGAGGAGGACGAAGGCAGCGTACCGCTCTCCATCGGCCTCATCATCGCCGGCGTGGTGCTGATCGGTGTGCTGGCGGAATTCATGTCGGCCTTCTTAAGCGAAAGCCTCGAGGGCACCAGCGCGCCGCCGGCGCTGATGGCGGTGGTGGTGGCGACGATCTCGGCATCGCCGGAAATCCTCACCGCGCTCCGGTCCGCCTTGCGCAATCGCATGCAGGCCGTGGTCAATATCGCCATGGGCGCATCCCTGTCGACGGTCATCCTGACCGTGCCGGTCATGGAAGGTATCGCGCTCTATACCGGCCAGCCTTTCATCATGGCGATGACGCCGGTTCAGACCGTCATGGTCTTCATCACCCTCATCGCCGCCGCCATCAATCTCAATGACGGCGAGACCAACGCGATCGAAGGAATGACGCATTTCATTCTCTTCGCCACCTTCATCATGCTGCTGTTTCTGGGGCTTTGACCAAAACGAAAAAAGCCCGGCATCGCTGCCGGGCTTCTTCATTTGAGATCACAACCGATCAGCGGCAATCGGCGCAGAAGCGCTGGATGCGCTTGCAGGCCTCTTCCAGCAGCGCTTCCGACGTGGCGTAGGAAATGCGGAAGTTCGGGCCGAGGCCGAAAGCCGATCCCTGCACGACGGCGACGCCTTCGGCTTCCAGAAGCTCGGAAACGAAATCCGTATCCGTCTCGATGACCTTGCCCGACGGCGCGGTCTTGCCGATCAGGCCAGCGCAGGACGGATAAACGTAGAATGCGCCTTCCGGAGCCGGGCAGCTGATGCCCTTGGCCTGGTTGAGCATGGAGACGACGAGGTCACGGCGGCCTTCGAAGATTTTCTTGTTCGCCGGAATGAAATCCTGCGTGCCGTTCAAGGCTTCGACAGCGGCCCATTGCGCAATCGAGCTTGCGCCCGAGGTCTGCTGGCCCTGGATCATGTCCATGGCCTTGATCAACGGCAGCGGGCCGGCAGCGTAACCGATACGCCAGCCGGTCATGGCATAGGCCTTGGAGACGCCGTTCATCGTCAGCGTGCGGTCATAGAGCGAAGGCTCGACTTCGACCGGCGTGACGAATTTGAAATCGCCATAGGTCAGGTGCTCATACATGTCGTCCGTGAGCACCCAGACATGCGGATGCTTGACCAGCACGTCGGTCAGCGCCTTCAGCTCGTCATGCGAATAGGCGGCGCCCGAAGGGTTGGACGGCGAGTTGAACACGAACCACTTGGTCTTCGGCGTGATCGCCTTTTCCAGCGCTTCCGGCTTCAGCTTGAAATTATCTTCCAGCGTAGCGTCGACGAAAACCGGCGTACCGCCGCAGATCGCCACCATTTCCGGATAGCTGACCCAGTAGGGCGCCGGAATGATGACTTCATCGCCGGGGTTCAGCGTCGCCATGAAGGCGTTGAAAAGGATCTGCTTGCCGCCCGTGCCGACAATCGTCTGCTCCGGCTTGTAGTCCAGCCCGTTTTCACGCTTGAACTTGTCGGCAATCGCCTTGCGCAGTTCCGGAATACCCGAAACCGGCGTGTATTTCGTTTCGCCGCGCTTGATGGCGTCGATGGCCGCTTCCTTGATATTTTCGGGCGTATCGAAATCCGGCTCGCCGGCGCCAAGGCTGATCACATCGCGGCCCTTCGCTTTCAGCTCACGGGCTTTCTGGGTAACGGCGATGGTGGCGGATGGCTTTACGCGGGAGAGAATGTCGGCAAGGAAGGCCATTTTTAATCGGTCCTATTGGGGTTGACATCGGCAGAGGTTGGAAAACTTGTCATCTGCGGCATTTTCTATGTCGAAAGACAGGCCTTCTTTCAAGGTCAAAAGCCGGCTTATGTGCTGCATCGCAGAATTTAAACCTTCCTTAACCCGGAAGTAACGCTTGATACGCTACATTCGCGAGCCTAGAGGTCGTGTCTCTATAGCTGGTTGAAAAATGGCGCTCAAAAGCATCTTTTCCAGTCTTGTCCGCGAGGTCGATGGCACATGGTCCACGGCCTATAGCACCTTCAACCTGAAATCGGCCCTGCAGCCCATTTTCCGCCGCACGGCGAGCGGTATTCTCGACATCGATTCCTTCGAGGGTCTGGTGCGTCCCCATCGCAATGGCGAGCCGGTGACGCCGGGCGAATTCTTCTCGCTGGTCGCGCCGGAAGACATCGAAAATATCGACAGTATCCTGCGCACGATCCACATTCTCAACACCGGCAGGCTCAACCGGTCCCGCGCCCGCATCTTCGTAAACTTCCATCCGGGCCTGTTCCAGACCCCGGCCAAGATGCGCCAGGAAGTGGAGCGCATGCGTCTTGCCGCCCACGAGGCCGGCATGACGGCGGATCGCATCGTCTGCGAAATCTCCGAGAAAAAAGCCTCCGACACGCAGATGGTCGCCGACTTCGCCTACCACATGCACGATATCGGCTTTCGCGTGGCGCTCGATGACTATGGCGCGGGCGATTCCGACATCGACCGGGTGAAGCTCATCAAGCCGGACTATGTGAAATTCGAAGCCGGCTGGGTGCGCGATTTCATGCAGAATTCGGCGGGTGCCGCCCTTCTCCGCGTCATCGTCAGCCAGTTTCGCGCCGATGGCATAGAGCCGGTCTTCGAAGGGCTGGAAGCTGCATGGCAGGTCGATCTGTGCGAAGAACTCGGCGTCCTGTTGATGCAGGGCTACGTACTGGCAAAGCCAGAACTTGCCCCGACTAGTTTCGACACACGTTTCCCGGAACTCGGCAGTGAATATTTCGCCTCGTCAAGGGTGGAAAGAGGCCCTGCGCCACCGGCATTTTTCCGGGAAGAACGCCCCGCCGATCCGCACCCGCTGCGCCAGACCCGGACCTTCGGAAAACGCGGCCTGTGACGCCAAATCCGGCCAAACGGCTCTCCTAACCGGCTTTGCCACAATATTGCCGCAATAAATGCCGCGGAACGCCAGAATTCGGTCTCCAAGCCGTCCATTTCGAAGCCTCTTTTATCCTTTAAGAACAGGGACAAGAGGCGACAGCCATGTTTACCAACGATCGGACTTCCGTTGAAAGGTTAAGGGCGCAGAGAACGCTGTTTTCCCTCTGGATGGCCGTTGCGGCTTTTCTTGTCATCGTCACCATGGCCGCCGGCATCGCAACCTCGGCCAATGCGGCTGCCCAGGCGGTCGATACCCTGCATACTTCCGCCATTCCGCAGGTGGCGGCGACGACGAAGGCGGGTCCCCACATCCTGCTCGTCGTCCTTTCGGCCGCGGCCTTCATCGGCCTCGGCATTGGCGGCCTGACGCTCACCCGGCGCAGCCTGAAGGACGAGGCCCGCCGCTACAAATAAGCGGCCCTCCCCTTGACTTGCGGCATCGGCAGCTTGCTGCTAAAGCACCCGGAAACAGTCATCCGCATCGCGGATCGATATTTCAAAAATCCCCGAATTGCCACGGCCGCGACTGAATGATCTTCCGGCCCTGCCGTGCTGGTGCCAACAATGACGCGTATTCAGGCCAATATGCTGCTTCTGCTCGCCGCAGCAATCTGGGGAGGCGGCTTCGTCGCGCAATCCTCCGCCATGGCCTCCATCGGCCCGTTCTGGTTCGTCGGCCTGCGTTTCGCCATTGCCGCCATCGCCGTGCTGCCCTTCGCGCTCATGGAAACACGGTCGCTGAAATCGCCGCCGCGCCGGCGCGAAATCGGCAGCTTCATCCTCGTGGGTCTGGCCCTGTTCGGCGGCGCCACCACCCAACAGGTCGGGCTCCTGACCACGACTGTCACCAATTCCAGCTTCCTGACCGGGCTTTACGTCATCTTCGTACCCGTGATCGCCGTCGTGCTTTACCGCCGTCATCCCCACTGGATCGTCTGGCCATGCGCGCTGATGATGCTGGGCGGCATATTCCTGCTCTCCGGAGGCGCATTCGAGGCGCTGACCACGGGCGATATTCTCAGCATCATCTGCGCCTTCTTCTGGGCGATCCAGATCACGCTTGCCGGGCGCTTCGTCTCCGAAAGCGGAAGGCCGCTGGCGCTTTCCTGCACCCAGTTCGCCGTTTGCTCCCTTCTTAGTTGCATGATCGGCGTTGTGTTCGAACTGATCAGCATGGCCTCCATCGAGGCGTCGCTGGCGGAAATCCTCTATGTCGGCCTCGTCTCCTCCGGCCTCGCCTTCGTTTTGCAGGTCATCGGCCAGCGTTACACCACCGCCCCGCAGGCCGCGATATTCCTGTCCTCGGAAGCGCTTTTCGGCGCTTTGCTGGCTTCGGTGTTCCTGAAGGAAACCATTTCAAGCGCCGGCTATATCGGCTGCCTGATCATATTCGTCGCGATCCTGATCGTGGAACTGGTGCCGGAATTGACGCGCAAACGGCAAAAATCCATGGCTGGAGCGGCCTGACGCAAAAAGAACTTATTTTTCTCGTTCCGCCGTAAATCCAGATAGGGCATTCAAATTTTGCCGTGAAATCCTGCGGTAAACGGCAATTATTTCATCAATTGTCGCTTCTGCGGAAAAAATATGCGATTGCGCAATCTTATTCTACCGCAGGTTTTTTATCTGACAAAAAGCCCGTGAAAACTTTTGCTTGCCAATTTTCGATAAACGCATCACTCTACCGCGGTTCGGGCAATTTGCGAGCATGGGAAGGCCTATAATTTTGCGCACTGGGGACGCTATAAACCTCGGGCGGTGGGACGAAAAACGTTGGATGAGAACGCCATTACTTCCCGCTGCGAAGGTCCATTTTCTCAATAGTCAAAAACTGCCTGCCAACGCCCACGCGGGGCAAAACTGTAATGCTGCCTGTAGCTGAACGCGGGCAGAGCGAAAAGGACCTGATGCATGGCCGAAACTGGCACCGTAAAATTCTTCAATACAGACAAAGGCTTCGGCTTCATCAAGCCAGACAATGGTGGCGCTGATATCTTTGTTCACATCTCTGCCGTACAGGCTTCTGGCCTGTCCGGACTTTCAGAAAATCAGAAAGTGAGCTTCGACACGGAACCGGATCGTCGCGGCAAGGGGCCGAAGGCAGTCAATCTGCAGATTGCTGGCTGACCCTAAAACGGCTTTCTTTTCTAGTTGAAGCCCGGCAGGAATGCCGGGTTTTTTTGTGCGGTCCAGCAGGACTTAGAGCATTTCCAGGAAACGTGGAATCCGGTTTTCCGTCTGGAAATGCGGAAAACTCTAATGGGCCAGCACTCAGAGCCCTTTGAGATAGGGGTTGGTGAGCCGTTCCTCGCCCAGTCGTCCACCCGGGCCATGGCCGCAGATGAAACCGACATCGTCACCCAGCGGCAAAAGCTTGTCGCGAATGGACGCCATCAATTGCTCGTGGTTTCCGCCCGGCAGGTCCGTGCGCCCCACCGATCCCGAAAACAGCACGTCGCCGACATGGGCGAAGTTCTGATTCCGGTTATAATATATGACGTGGCCGGGCGCATGACCCGGGCAATGATAGACCTCGAAGACGTGGTCCCCAAATGAGACCTTGTCGCCTTCCTTCAACCATGTATCAGGCACCACATTCTTCAGACCGCTGATGCCGTATTTCTCCGCCTGCACCTCGATCCTCTCCAGCAGAGGCCGGTCGTCCTCATGCGGGCCGATGACCGGCAAGGAAAGTTTCGCGCGCAGTTCGTCGGCGCCACCGGCATGATCGAGATGCCCGTGCGTCAGCCAGATTTCCTTCAGCGTGATGCCGTTTTCAGATACGACCTGGAGAATGACGTCCACATCCCCACCGGGATCGACGACGACGCCCTCCTTGGTGTCCTGATCGAACAGGATGGTGCAATTCTGCTCGAATGGCGTGACCGGAATAATGCCCGCCTGCAATTTTCCCATATCCTGTGTCTCCTGTCTGAAAGCTCCCGCCTCCTATAGCCCGCGACCGGGTGCGGCACAATGGCGGCGGAAAAGACGCCGGCTTTCAGTGACTGTACCATTCTAAAAATCATCGTGGAAACAGTGCGATAGCAATAGATCTTCGGTCGTTGACGGGAATTGCCGGCAAAAAATGTGGAACGCCCCGATGGTTGCGACGTTCTAGCTCCAGTCTTGAAAGGAGTGAGACACATGGACAAGACGCTTAAAATGCTCATGGCTGGCGGCGCCTTCGCCTTGATGGCCGGTTTCGCGAACGCCGCCATGGTCGCCACCACCGCATCGGATATTTCCGTTCGCTCGGGCCCCGGTGAAGACTATCCCGAAGTGGGACTGGCCACCCGCGGCAGCAACGCGGTTCTGGATGGCTGCATGGAAGGCAGCAGTTGGTGCCGCATCGAAGTCAACGGCCTGCGCGGCTGGGCCCATGCCGATTACCTGAATGTCATGTATGAGGGCTCACCGGTCATTCTCGAACAGCGCCGCTCCGAACTCAGCGTGCCTGTGGTGACCTATGAAACGACCTCGAGCGTACAGGCCGAACCCAATGCCGGCGACCCGAATCTCGGCCGCGTCGGCGAGGTCGATCCGCCGCAATCGGTGATGACCTATATTGACGAACATCCCGCAGACACCGTTACTTATGACGGCGACATAGCCGTCGGTAGCGTGTTGCCCTCGGATACACGTCTCGTCGAAATTCCGGACTATCAATATCGTTACGTCCGGGTGAACGACGTGCCGGTTCTGGTCGAGCCTTCGACGCGACGGATCGTCTACGTCTATCAGTAAACGCACGCCGGACATCAAGAGACGGATGAAGAGCGCGGAGTTTCCGCGCTCTTTTCTATTTCCGGTAAAGGCCACTCAGGATTCCAGTTGCACCCGCACCCGCGCCATATTATCCACCGCAACAGAAAATGATCGCGGCATTCTCCCGAGCGGACGCATTTTCGGCTATGTTTACAGAATATTGGCGCATCGACGCCTGTCAGCCTATGATCAGACAGCCGCAGAATATGAAGGAACCGTAGTGCCACCGCAATCGCTTAAAACCGCAGCCGCCAGGCAGACACCGGCACTCCCGAAGGTTGACGACGGCAAGATCGACTTCGACACGATTGAGGCGCTGTTTTTCGCCTATCGCGATTTCGTCTCCGATCCCGATGTCATTCTGTCGAAACTGGAATATGGGCGGGCGCATCACCGTGTGGTCTATTTCGTCAGCCGGCAGCCGGGCATGACGGTGGCGGATCTGCTCGATACGCTGCAGATCACCAAGCAGAGCCTTGCCCGTGTGCTGAAGCAATTGATCGACGACGGCTACATCCGCCAGATGGCGGGCCCGGAAGACCGCCGCCAGCGCAGGCTTTACCCCACGCTGACGGGCCGTGAACTGGCGCTGGCGCTGAGCGAGCCGCAGTCGCGCCGCATCGACCGCGCGTTGGAAGGTCTCGGGCCGGACGCCCGCGCCTGCGTGCGCAAATTCCTGGCGCAGATGCGCAGCCCGACGACGACAACCACCGTGGAGGACGAGTGACGATGGCGACAGCACCGACAAAACGTCCACCGGCGGATGACGATGCGGCCCATCTCCTTATCGTCGACGACGATGCCCGTATTCGCGATCTTCTGCAGCGCTTTCTGGGCGACAAGGGCTATCGCATCTCCGTGGCGGCAGATGCCGCCGAAGCACGGCGCAAAATGGTGGGCATCCGTTTCGACCTGCTCATCCTCGACGTGATGATGCCGGGCGAAAACGGACTTTCGCTGACCCGTTCGCTGAACGAGGACAAATCCGTGCCGGTCATCCTTCTGACCGCCCGGTCGGAAGCGGATTCGCGCATCGCCGGGCTGGAAGCCGGAGCGGACGATTATCTCGCCAAACCCTTCGACCCGCGCGAGCTCGTCCTTCGCATCAATAACATCCTGCGGCGCAATACCTCGCCCGATACGCCCAAGATCGAACAGATCATGTTCGGCCCCTACAGCTTCTCCATCCCCAAAAAGGAATTGCGGCGCGGCCCCGAAACGATCCGCCTGACGGATCGCGAGCAGGAGATCATGCTGCTTTTTGCGCTGCGCGCCGGCGATACCATTCCCCGCCACGAGCTGGTGGAAGCGGAATCGGAAGTGGGCGAAAGAACCATCGACGTGCAGATCAACCGTCTTCGCCGCAAGATCGAGGACGACCCTGCCAATCCTGTTTATCTGCAAACGGTGCGCGGCATCGGTTACCGCCTGAGCGTGGACTGACGAGCACCCAACGAAGGGCGAACGCACGGCCATGGCGAGCCTCGATTTTCTCAGCACGGTCAGAAACAGCGGCGTGGCCAAGGCCTGGCGCATGTCGGGCAGATGGCTGCGCCATTGGCTGCCAACCGGCCTCTACACCCGTTCGCTGCTCATCATCATCCTGCCGATGATCCTGCTTCAGGCCGTGGTCGCGGCCGTTTTCATGGAACGTCACTGGCAACTCGTGACGGAACGCCTCTCCTCCGCCGTGACGCGCGATATCGCCGCGATCATCGAGCTTCTGCAGACGGACCCGGAGGAAGACGACTATCAACGCGTCATCCGCATCGCCCGCGACAAGCTGGATCTCAGCGTCTATATCGAACCGAAGACAGACCTGCCGGCCCCGAGACCGGAGCCGCTATTTTCGATCCTCGACAGGATCCTCGCGGATCAGCTGACGCAGCAGATCGGCAGGCCGTTCTGGATCGATACCTATGGCAACGGCTCGCTGGTGGAAATCCGCATCCAGCTCGAAGACAAGACCCTGCGCGTCTTCACCCGCCGCAGTTCGGCCTATGCCTCCAACACCCATATCTTCCTTGTCTGGATGGTCGGGGCATCGCTGGTGCTGATCGCCATCTCCATCCTCTTCCTGCGCGGGCAGATCAAACCCATCGAAGCGCTCGCCAAGGCGGCAGAAAACTTCGGCAAGGGCCAGAAGATCAGCGGCTATTCCCCACGCGGTGCGGATGAGGTGCGGCGCGCGGGCCTCGCCTTCATATTGATGCGCGAGCGCATCGAACGGCAGATGGAGCAGCGCACTGCCATGCTGAACGGCGTCAGCCACGACCTGCGCACGATCCTCACCCGTTTCAAGCTGCAACTGGCGCTCGCAGGGGACAATCCCGACCTCGAGGGGCTCGACAAGGATGTCGAGGACATGCAGTCGATGCTGGAGGCCTATCTGACCTTCGCCCGTACCGATGTCGAAGAGGATGTCGGCACGCTGGAGCTTCCGGCCCTTCTCGAAAAAATCGGCCATGATTTCGAGCTGCACGGCAAGAAATTCAGCTACGAGCTTTATAATATCGAGAGGATCATCGCGCGGCCGAACGCGCTGTCCCGGCTCGTCGCCAATCTGGCCGAAAATGCACGGCGCTACGCCGGCAATCTCCACATCGATATCCGCAAGGCGCCGCGTTCCATCATCATGACATTCGACGATGACGGGCCGGGCATTCCGGAGAGTTCACGCGAGGATGTGTTCAAGCCGTTCTTCCGGCTGGACGAGGCGCGCAACCTCAATGCTTCGGGCACCGGCCTTGGCCTTTCCATCGTCCGCGATATCGCCCGCAGCCACGGCGGCGATGTGACGCTCGATGAAAGCCCGATGGGTGGATTGCGGGTAATCGTCAAAATTCCGGCTTAGAGTTTTTTCGCTTTTCTTCGAATCGCGAAAACACTCTAACTCCTTGTTCCAGCGCATTTCCGGACGGAAAACCGGGCTCCACTTTTCCTGGAAATGCTCTAGAGCACCGGGTCGAAAAGTGTGACTCGGACTTGCCGTTTCCGTCACTCCGGCACTGAGCCGTCGTGTTCCATCAGCACATTTTCTCGCCGTTCGGCACCGGGCGCTCGACGGCGGCAAGCACGATATCGCCATTGGCATCGGCAAAACCAAGCGTCAGGACTTCGGACCGGAAAGGGCCGATCTGGCGCGGCGGAAAATTCACCACGCCCAGGACCTGCCGGCCGACAAGGCTTTCCAGCGTATAATGCACCGTGATCTGCGCCGAAGATTTCTTGACGCCGATCTCCGGCCCGAAATCGATCTTCACCTTGAAGGCAGGCTTACGCGCCTCGGGAAAAGGCTCGGCTTCGATGATGGTGCCGACGCGGATATCGACCTTCTCGAAATCGGCATAGGAAATTTCACCGCTCATGGCCCGCCCCTTTCAGCCCGCCAGTTCTTCGGCGCGCGTTTTTGCGGCAGCGACCGCCCTGTCGAACAGGGGCTGCATGCCGTCTTCGGCCATCAAAACGGAGAGCGCCGCAGCCGTGGTGCCGCCCGGCGAGGTCACATTCTGGCGCAGGCGCGCCGCCTCGTCGGAGGATTGATGCAGCAGCTCGCCGGCGCCGGCCACGGTTTCGCGTGCCAGACGCATGGCCACATCCGCCGGCAGACCGGCCTTTCGGCCGGCTTCGGCCATGCATTCCACCAGATAGAAGACATAGGCCGGGCCGCTTCCCGAAACCGCGGTCACCGCGTCGATATCGCTTTCGGCATCCACCCATTCGACCGGGCCGCTGACTTTCAGCAGCCCGTCCACCACCGTTTTAAGCTCCGGCGTCACCAGCTCGTTGGCATAGGCACCCGTGACGCCACGGCCGACCATGGCCGGTGTGTTGGGCATGGCCCGCACGGCGGCAACCTTGCCGAAATGCGAAACGAATGTGCCGATGGTCGTGCCCGCTGCAATCGACACGACGACCGTATTCGGGCCCAGCAGGGGTTTCAGTGAGGGCAGCACGGCTTCCATCATCTGCGGCTTCACCGCCACGAAAAGAATACCGGCCTTGACGCCCTCGGGCACGCTTTCGCTATGGGCGGCTCCGGCTTCCGCAATCGTCGTCCGCATGGCGTCGGAAGGGCGCGGATCGATGACGATGACCTGCGATCCCGGCACACCCTTTTTCAGCCAGCCTGAAAGCAGAGCGCCGCCCATGTTGCCGGCGCCCACCAGGACGAGCGGCCCGGAAGCCTTATATACCATCTTACGCTTCTCCGACGGTCTCGAACATGACCGCTTCGATTGCACTTTTCGCATCCAGCCCCGACCAGACGACGAACTGGAATGCCTGATAATATTGTTCGCAGGCCTCCAGAGCGCTGGAAAGCAGCACTTCCACCTGCTGGTTGTTCGGTTCGGCGCCGCCCGCCAGAAGCAGGGACTGGCGGAAGATCACCACATCTTCCTGCCGCCACAGATCGAAATGCCCCATCAGCACCTGACCGTTGACCTGGGAGAGCAGACGAATGACTTCGTTGACGCGCTGGTCCGGCACCTTGATGTCGAAGGCGCAGGCAAGATGCAGCGCCTCGAACTCTTCCATCCATGAAAAGGAGACGTGATAGTCGGCCCAGTGACCGGCGACAGTCATGGCGATCTCATCTTCGCCCGAACGTTCGAACGACCAGTCGTTCGAGGCGGCGACGATCTCGATCATGTCCACGGGATTGGACTGACGCTCAATTTCAAATTCTATCAGACTCATGCGGCACCTTCTCAGCCGGTAGGAATGTCCTGTTTTGAACGCCGGGCACAAAACGCACATACAAACCGGGATAAACATTTGAGACGATTGCCCGACACCACCAGAATTACGCATTCACCCTGTCTGGAGCTTACCAGGTCTTTTCGAATCATCATTTAAAATCAGTGTATAATGGCCGAGTCCTGCTGCCACCCCTTCCCCGCCATTTTTGCTTTTTGAACAGTGGATATCTCCTCCCCCATCACCTCAGGCGAGATACATAAGCGACTCTGCCGATTGCGTTTTTTGGAAGTGTCCACAGGCCCCAAAAAATTCGCGCCGGGGGACCTGTTTTTAACAACCGGGAGTCATTTCGGGCGGAATGGGCCGAAAACAAAAAGTCCCGGAATCGCAAGCGATCCGGGACCCATCGGAAAAAGCGTTAAAAAATCAGTCCTTGGCGGCGGAAAGCTTCGCTTCCAGAGCCTCGATGCGGGCGCGCAGCGCGTCGTTTTCATCACGCGCCTGAATGGCCATTTCGCGAACGGCATCGAATTCCTCGCGCCGGACGACATCGAGGCTGTTCAGCCAGCGATCCGCCTGCGCATGAAAAGCGGCTTCGGCTTCCTTGCGCACACCCTGCGCCGCGCCGGCCGCATCGGTCATCAGCTTGGCGAATTCATCCAGAAAACGGTTGGTGCCTGTCGTGCTCATGGCGCTCATCCTTCGTCGGTTCAGGGGCATCGTCTTGCCCGCTGTTGCTAGCCTTCAGGTAGGCACTCCATCGCCGCCTTGCAAGCGAAATCGAAAAATCGCAAGAGCTTGCATGGCCTACGGTATCTTGAACCGGAGCTTGAAGAATCACCTTGACCGCCGCCATCGCAATCGCCATTTTCCTTGACGTCAGGGAGACCGGTGAGCATCATCGCCCGGCCCCTTTAGGCAATGGCTCGTTCCGTTGTCCGCCCCGCAACGATGACGGAATATACGGATTGTCAGCCGCTCCCACCCAACTCGCCATCATGCCCTTCCCCAATATCGATCCGGTAGCGCTGTCCCTCGGCCCGCTTTCGATCCACTGGTACGGCATCGCATATGTCGCGGGCATCATGCTCGGCTGGTTTTATGCTCGCCGCCTCGCCCGCACGGATCGCCTGTGGCCGAACGAGACGTCGCCGATCTCGGCGCAGCATCTTGACGATTTCATCCTCTGGGCAGCCGGCGGCATCGTGCTCGGCGGGCGCATCGGCTACATCCTGTTTTACGATCTCGCCGCGGTCGCCGCCAATCCCATCAGGGCGATCGAGATATGGAATGGCGGCATGTCGTTCCATGGCGGCCTGATCGGCACCACCGTCGCCATGATCCTTTTCGCCCGCAGGAACGGCATTCCGGTCTGGAGCATGTTCGATGTCGTCGCGGCCGTAGCACCCATTGGCCTGCTGTTCGGGCGCATCGCCAATTTCATCAACGGCGAATTGTGGGGACGCATCGCCGACGTGCCATGGGCGGTCGTCTTCCCGACCGGCGGCCCCTTCGCGCGGCATCCGAGCCAGCTTTATGAAGCGGGTCTCGAAGGCCTCGTGCTCGTCATCGTTCTGGCAATCGCCATCTATGCCTTCAGGGCGCTGAAGACGCCCGGCGTCGTCACCGGCATCTTCGTCTGCGGTTACGCGCTGTCGCGCATCTTCGTGGAGTTCTTCCGCGAGCCGGACGCCCAGATCGGTTATCTCGCCGGCAACTGGCTGACCATGGGCATGGTGCTCTCCACGCCGATGTTCGCTCTCGGCCTCTGGGCGGTTCTGCGGGCGCGCAGCGCAGCAAAAAGCGCCTGAACGGTATGACCCGCCATGACGACACCGCTCGCGCAACGCATCAAATCACTTATCCGGCTCAACGGTCCGCTTAGCGTTACCGACTTCTTCTCGCTCTGCCTCGCTGACCCGGAGCACGGTTATTACAGGAGCCGCGAGCCCTTCGGCCGTTCGGGCGATTTCATCACCGCACCTGAAGTCAGCCAGCTTTTCGGCGAAATGCTCGGCGTTTTCGTGGTTCATGCCTGGCAGAGGCACGGCGCCCCCATGGAAACGCAGCTGGTGGAAATCGGCCCCGGCCGCGGCACCATGATGTCGGACATGCTGCGCGTCATCCGCCGCATCGCACCGCCGCTTTACGAGACGATGCAGGTGCATCTGGTGGAAACCAGCCCCCGCCTTTCCGCCATCCAGAAGGAGACGCTGGCCCCACACGCGGACAGACTGACCTGGCATGACAGTTTCGACGACGTGCCGGAAGGTTTCCTGCTCCTCGTCGCCAACGAGCTTTTCGACGCCATTCCGATCCGGCAATTCATAAAGACGCCGCAGGGTTTCCGCGAACGGGTCGTCAGCCTCGACGCCAATGACGAACTTGTGTTCTCGACCGGGCTTGCCGGCATAGACCCGGCCCTGCTGCCGCCCCAGCCGGAACGGCAGCCGATTGGCGCCGTATTCGAGATTTCGCCTGCCCGCGAAGCCGTGATGACCGCGATCTGCCAGCGCATCTCCGCCCATGGCGGCACGGCGCTCGCCATCGATTACGGCCATCTGGTCGCCGGTTATGGCGATACGTTGCAGGCCATGCGCAACCATGCCTTCGACCCGGCGCTTGCGCATCCCGGCGAAGCCGATCTCACCAGCCATGTCGATTTCGAAAGCCTCGTGAAAACAGCCGAAGCAACCGGTGTACACGTCAACGGCACCCTGAGACAGGGCGACTTTCTCTATGGCCTCGGTCTCAAGGAACGCGCGGCCGCACTTGCCGCCAAGGCCACGCCCGACCAGACGCTGGAAATCGCCGAAGCGGTCAACCGCCTCGCCGGCGAAGGCGCCGGCAAGATGGGGGAACTTTTCAAGGTCATCGCCGTTTCAAGTCCCGCGCTTCATCTCCTGCCGTTTCGCGCAGTGGATTGACAGCGCAATCACCTCTGGGCCAACATCGCCGCGACACACGAAGCAGGCACACTGCATCACACACGCCGCGCAACGCCGCGGCAACCGGAAACATCTCGCTTAACCGTACCTCACTGGCCAACAGCGATATTCTCCAAGGAACTCCCACACCATGCAGAACGCAACGCTGCCGCTCCCCATCCAGAGTCCCCTGCTCGCCGACTATAGCAAAAACCGTATTCGTCACGGGTTTTTCACCCGGCAGGGCGGTGTATCGGAGGGGCTTTATCAGGGCCTCAATGTCGGCCTCGGCTCGCATGACGAACCGGAACGAGTGCAGGAAAACCGTCGGCGCGTGACAGAATGGTTCGGCCTGTCGGCGGAGCGCCTCGCCACCGTGCACCAGATCCATTCCCCCGATGTTCTCGTGGTCGATGAAACCTATGACGGCAGCCGCCCGCAGGCCGACGCCATGGTAACCGCGACACCGGGTTTCGTGCTTGGCGTGCTGAGCGCCGATTGCGGCCCGATCCTGTTTGCCGATGCGGAAGCCGGCGTCGTGGGTGCGGCACATGCCGGTTGGAAAGGAGCGCTGTTCGGCGTGCTCGAAAACACCATCGAGACCATGACGACGCTCGGCGCCAGCCGGGAGCGCATCGCCGCCTCGCTCGGCCCTTCGATCAGCCAGAGCAATTATGAGGTCGGTCCGGAATATGTGGCGCGTTTCACCGATATCGATCCGGCCTATGCGGATTATTTCGCCGGGACGGAAAGGCAAGGCCACGCGTTATTCGACCTCAAGCAATTCACCATCGACCGGCTGACGAAAGCCGGTGTGAAGGCGGAAAATCTCGGCCTCTGCACCTATCCCGACGAACATCGCTTCTATTCCTACCGCCGGACCACCCACCGCGCCGAACCGGATTACGGGCGGCAGATTTCCGCAATCGCAATTCTGGAGGACTGACATGGCCCTGCATTTCGAGCTTTCGGAATTCGATTCCCGCCGCGAGCGTCTGCTCGCGAAAATGGCCGAGGAGAAACTGGACGCCCTTCTGCTTTTCGCGCAGGAAAGCATGTATTGGCTGACCGGTTACGATACGTTCGGCTACTGCTTCTTCCAGACGCTGGTGGTCAAATCGGACGGCTCCATGACGCTTCTGACCCGCTCGGCGGATCTGCGTCAGGCCCGCAATACCTCCATCATCGAGAATATCCTGATCTGGGTCGACCGGCCCAATGCCGACCCGACGCTCGATCTCAAGAACCTGCTGAGCGATCTCGACCTGCTGGGCGCAAAGATCGGCGTCGAATACGACACGCACGGCATGACCGGCCGCGTCGCCCGCCTGCTGGACAACCAGCTCGCCAGCTTCTGCCAGATGAGTGATGCTTCCTATCTGGTCAGCACCCTGCGGCTCGTCAAAAGCCCGGCCGAGATCGCCTATGCGCACAAGGCGGGCCAACTGGCCGATGCGGCGCTGGACGCGGCATTGCCGCTCATCAAACCGGGTGCGGACGAAGCCGCAATTCTCGCGGCGATGCAGGGAGCGGTTCTGGCCGGCGGCGGTGATTATCCCGCCAATGAATTCATCGTCGGTTCCGGCGCGGATGCGCTGCTGTGCCGTTACAAGGCCGGCCGCCGCAGGCTCGACGCCAAGGATCAGCTCACACTGGAATGGGCCGGTGTCAGCGCCCATTACCATGCCGCCATGATGCGCACAGTAGTGATCGGCGAACAGGACTTCCGCCAGAAGGAGCTCTACAGCGCCTGCCTGCAAAACCTCACCGCCATCGAAGAGGTGCTGCGGGCGGGCAAGACGTTCGGCGATGTCTTCGACGTCCATGCCCGCGTTATGGATGAACGCGGATTGACCCGTCACCGGCTGAACTCCTGCGGTTATTCGCTGGGCGCGCGCTTCTCGCCGTCCTGGATGGAGCATCAGATGTTCCACGCCGGCAGTCCGCAGGAGATCACCGCCGACATGACGCTCTTCGTGCATATGATCGTGATGGATTCCGATTCCGGCACGGCCATGACGCTCGGCCAGACCTATCTGACCACCGACGGCGCGCCGGAGCCGCTCTCGCGCCACAACCTCGATCTTCTCACAGCTTAAATCGCCGCCGGGTTTGACAGAGCGGGAAAACCGCCCTTACATTGCGCCACCTTGGGCAAGAAGGAGCGGAACATGAGAGGGAAAATCGCATGAGCCGGACGGGGTTCACCCCCCTTTTTCCGGCCATCATTGTTCCAGCGATGATGCTGGCCCTGTCAGGCTGCAACACGACGGAAGCGCTGACACCGCAGGTGGATGTAGGCCACAATGCCTCGCAGTCGACACCCGTGACCCAGGGCGATCTCGACCAGATGGCCGCCGCCGCCGACCGCGCGCCCACGGGCGCTCCGGCAACCGCAACATCCGTTCCCGCCTATGCACCGCAAAACTCGTTGCAAGCGCAGGCACAGGCGCTGTCCAACGGCAGCCAGTATGGCGAGCCGCTTCGCCAGAACCAGACCGCAACCCAGCTACCCGCCGCCGCTCAAACCGCACCCGCACAGCAGACGGCATCGCTTGCACCTGCGGCTTCCGGGAATTCCATCCGCTTCCTGCCGATCATCGGAGCGCCGGTTCAGGCGGTAACGCCGCTCTCGCGCCAGCTCGGGGCAGAAGCGCGGGCGAAGGGGCTGACCATCCGGGCCTCCAACGACAATTCGGCTGAAAACATCCTGAAGGGATATTTCTCCGCCTTTGCCGATGGCGCCAAGGTCAATGTCGTTTACGTCTGGGACATTCTGGACGCCAATGGCGTGCGGCTTCACCGCCTGCAGGGGCAGGAAACGGTGGCGGCAAAAGGTAGCGATCCATGGGCCGCCGTGACCGACAGGGTCATGCAGGATATCGCTGCAAAAACGCTCAACGACTATTCGTCTTGGAAGCAGTCTCAACAGGGATGAGGTGAAAACGGCGGGAGAAGTCACAGAGATTTCACGAAAATCATTGCGAAAGCGCGGAGTCCTCTTGCAATCGGAAGCAACAGCGCTATTAAGGCGCGCATGGCAACAAGGCGTATCCGGCAAAGGCTTTTCAGCCGGATGTTCCTCCCCTTGAACGACGCTTGGTTACGGTGGATTGAGCCCCGTGATGCAAGGCGATGGCATGGAAACAGGCGGCCGCAATGAAGGTTTTCGCAGGCAATTCGAACCGGCACCTTGCCGAAGCGATCTGCAAGTATCTTAACGTTCCTCTCGGAAATGCCACTGTAAAGCGGTTTGCTGACCAGGAAATATTCGTAGAAATCAGCGAGAACGTGCGCGGCGAAGACGTTTTCATCGTCCAGTCCACCTCCTTCCCGGCAAATGATCATCTGATGGAACTTCTCATCATGATCGACGCCATGCGCCGCTCCTCGGCAAAGCGCATTACCGCGGTGCTTCCCTATTTCGGTTACGCCCGCCAGGACCGCAAGGCCGGCCCCCGCACTCCGATTTCCGCCAAGCTCGTCGCCAATCTGATCACCGAAGCCGGCGCCGACCGCGTTCTCACCCTCGATCTCCATGCCGGCCAGATCCAGGGTTTCTTCGACATTCCCACCGACAATCTCTTCGCAGCGCCCATTCTGGCCCGCGACGTGAAGGACCATTACGACACCAACAATGTCATGGTGGTTTCGCCCGACGTTGGCGGCGTGGTTCGCGCCCGTGCACTCGCCAAGCGTCTAGACTGTCTTCTGGCCATCGTCGACAAACGCCGTGACCGTCCGGGCGAATCCGAAGTCATGAACGTCATCGGCGATGTCTCCGGCAAGGACTGCATCCTCATCGACGATATCGTCGATTCCGGCGGCACGCTCTGCAACGCCGCCGAAGCGCTGCTGAAAAAGGGCGCCACCAGCGTTACAGCCTATATTACCCACGGCGTGCTTTCCGGCGGCGCGGTTGCCCGCGTGGCCTCCTCGAAGCTGCGCGAACTCGTCATCACCGACAGCATCCAGCCGACCACCGGTGTCCAGTCCGCGCACAATATCCGCGTGGTCAGCACCGCTGGCCTGCTCGGCGAAGCGATCAATCGCACAGCCCAGGAACAGTCGGTTTCCGGCCTGTTCGACTGAGAAACTGCGGAAACCTCGGCAATCATTCTGGGACTTGGCGAATTGCCGCCCGGTTCAGATTTCCGGGCAGGCTGCGGTCCATCTTGAAATCGCTGGTTGCCTCGACGTCATCCTCGGCCCTGTGCCGAGGACCTAGTCACGTTGAATAAAATCAACAGGTCGCAGATCCTCGGGGACAATCCCAAGGATGACGCAGGAGTGTCTGGCGCGCTTCGCCATTCACCTCATTGAAGCGAACTCGAAGTTTCTTTTTAAGACGATGCCGCACCCGCATCCGGCGGCCGTTGCAGACGTGAGGCTGCGGCCTTTATTTTCGGCCACCAGCGCCGAACCCGGGTCAGGACGGCATGGCGACCGTTACGCCAGATACTGACCGTATCGGCTGTGACCGCATCGCCGGTAAACAGATGGCGATGACGTCCGATCACCAGCGCCCGGTAGAGAAACAGGGTCGTGAGGGCGGAAAACAGGATGGACATCACCACATCGCTGAGGAAATGCCCGCCGGCCGCGATGCGCAAGCCGGACATGAGAACGACCATACCGGCAGCGATGCTTCCCATAACCAACCGCCCGCGGCGTTGCAGCCGGGGCCAGACGAGCACGCAGAGCGGCAGGAAAAAACTGGCGATCAGCGCGGTTTCGCCGGAAGAAAACGAGCAGTTCGAATAACATTGCGCACTGTACTGGAAAGGCGGCGTGAAAAGCTGCTGCCCGCCGAATTCGGTGACGCTGAATGGGCGCGCACGACCGATGGTCGCCTTCAGCACACCATTGACGAGAAGCCCGGCGCAGAGGATCACCGGCCCGCACAGGAAGGCCCAGACCCGCCAGCCGGTTCTTTGCAGCGTGCCCAGCCGAAGATTGCCGACAAGAATCACGAAAGCCAGAAGGGTGGCAAGCTCCGTACCTTCGCGCAGCGTATCCCGCAACCATTCGGGAAACGGTTCGCGACCGGACCATGGCTGCTCGACGGGCGAGAAAAACAGGGCGGAGAATCTGAGATCGACGGAGGGAAAGGTCGCGAACAGGATGACGAGCGCCAATGTGGCGAATGTCACCCAGATCGTGATCCGCATATGCGAAAGATCATTGTCCATTGCTGCCCTCCGGCATGCATCGCGGCAGCAGACGCCAGAGGCCGATTTCCCTGCCCTCGAGGAAACCCGGCCCGGCGGTCCAGCGAGCGACAGGCGCCTCGCCGGCAAGGCAGGCCGGCAGGCCATCCGCACTTGCCAGGAACAGGGGATTTTTCGCCTCGCCGGGTTTCAGCGGGTAAAGAAGCGCATAGTGGCTGGAAGGCACGCCGGTTTCGGGCAGTGCGCGCGTCATCACCTGCTTCTCATCCCGGAGCTGGTAAAAAAGCTCGGCAAGTATCGAACGGTCGGTAGCGACGATGGCGTCCGCACCCGCCTCGCGCGCCCGTGACAGGCCGGTCGACACCAGCTCGGCGCGCCCGAGATACCGCGCCATCGCCAGTTCACCTTTCGGCAGGCGCAATTGCGTTCCGGCAATGGTCATCAGCGGCAGCGCGACGGCCACGATGCTACCAAGCACAAGCGTGGACACGATAAGCCAGCGCCGCGACGCCAGAACCGGCACCGCCAGAAGCACGCCGGCCGCATAGGCCCCGACCGCCCAGTTGGCGAGCGCCCGCGACATCAAACCCTGCGCGGTAATCAGCAGAACGATCGGCACCGAAAGGGCGACCAGCGCCCGGGTTTCGGCATTCTTCGCACGAATTGTTGCGACGATCATGCCGACGAAAACGAACGGTCCGACCACGCCCGCCTGCGAAAAGAAGAACTCCAGCGCGGAGCCGATCTTCAGCTGGACGCCATGCCAGTTCGCATTATCCGCCGTATGGCGTGCGGTCATGAAATCATGCGCCGCGTTCCACCACAGATTGGGCGCGATGACGGCAACGCAGACGAGCGTAGCAATTACCGCGTCACGCAGCCGGATGCGCCACGCCTCACAGAGCCAGCCGGCAGCGATGAAGCAGGGCAGAAAATAGATCATCGCATATTTCGACATCAGCCCGAGGCCGAAACAGAGACCGAGGGCGATGCTCCAGCCCAACGCCGCCCTGCCCTCGCTGCGGGCCAGCGCAAGCTTCCGCACGGAGATCATCGACAGCACGATGAACAGCATCATCGGCGTATCGGTCGAGATCAGCAGGCTGCCGAGCGTTACGGCCGGCAAGGTCAGATAGATAAGGGCGGCCAGGGATGCAAGCCTGACGTCGTAGATCATGCGGCCGAGCGCAAGAATGGCCGCCGCCGCCACGCCATGCACCACGGGCGCGGCCAGCCGCACCTGAAACGTGCCCTCGCCGCCGCCGAGAACGGTTGCCGCGCGAATGAGCCAGCCGATCAGGGGCGGCTTGGAATAGGCGCCGAGCGCCATCTCCCTGCCCCATAGCCAATATTGCGCCTCATCGACGAAAAGGTCGGTGCGGTTGAAGGCCAGCCCAAGGACGCGCAACGCGGTTACGAGGACAATCGCTGAAAACGCGAAGGTCAGCCATCGGCGCTCATCGCCTGCCTGCGCATAAGGCAGGGTCGCCGCCTCATGCATGCTGGCGGCGTTCTGCATGAATCAACCAGAGATTTCGGGCATAGATGAAAAGGCCGGACGCCTGACCCAGAATAAAGACCGGATCGCGCCGCCAGATGGCGTAGGAAAGCAGCACCAGACCGCCGAGAACGGAAAAATACCAGAAGGCCACCGGAATGACCGAGCGGTTCGCCCGTTCCGAAGAAATCCATTGAACCAGAAAACGCATGGTAAACAGCATCTGGCCCATGAAGCCGGTGCAGACCCACAGAAATTCCTTCCAGCTGTTCACATGCAGCATGGACCATAAAGCCGGTGCATTCACGGCGATGTCTCCGTTTTGAAAGTTTCAGCCCAGCTTGACCGCTTTCGCCGGCGCAGTAGCCAGGCGACGCCGATCAGGTCGTGGATGCCGACAAGCGCGCGGCCGATATTGGTGTAATGGGAATTTCCGTGCAGCCGCGCCCGGTGTGTGACGTCGACATGGGTGACCTGCCAGCCGTCGCGATTGAACAGCGCCGGGAAATAGCGGTGGTGATGATCGAAATAGGGCAAGGCGAGATAGGCGTCGCGGCGGAAGGCCTTGAGCCCGCACCCGGTGTCGCGCGTGCCGTCCTTTAAGATCCGCGCCCGAAGCCCATTGGCGAAGCGGGAGGAAAGACGTTTTCCAAGCGTATCGCGCCGACCGACACGCTGGCCGGCCACAAGACCGAGCCGGCTGGGAGCGCTGGCGGAGAGAAGCGGCGCGAGAAGAGCCGGCAGATTGTCCGGCGGGTTCTGCCCGTCTCCATCCAGCATGCAGATGACAGGCGCACGCGCCGCCTGCACACCGCTGTGGATCGCCGCAGACTGTCCGCCCTGACGATCATGCCGGACGAGCCGCAGCATCGGGTAACGATCGCCAAGCGCAAGCACCGCATCGGCCGTGCCGTCGGAAGATGCGTCGTCCACCACCACGATCTCGAAGGCGCCGACGGGCTGGCAGGCGGCAAAAATCTCCGCCACGAGCGTCTCCACACTCGCTTGCTCATTGTGCATGGGCACGACAACGGCGAAATCCGGCCTCGGTTTCACGCTGGCTCCGTCATATCCGTCCGCACTCAGTCCGCAGACATCATTGATATTGGCGAGAGAAGGAGCGCGGAAAGCTTGCATGAACATGAACAGCCGTTGAACTTCACTCGATATGCGCCCGTTCTATTGCAGTTTTATTACGGGAAACGCGTCAGTGGCGGCCGGCTATTTTTTCACGGCATGCGGGAAACAATCGTACAATTCCCAGCGCTTTTAACGCGGCCGTAAACAATTTTTGCCACGGTATGGCCACGTTTTTTTGGGGGAGGAAACAGGATGCCGGGTGTAAATCCGACTGCTGTCAAAGCTAAATCATTGTCGATAAAGGCCAAATTCGCGGCGCTCGTCACGGGTGCAACGCTGGTTTCATGTCTTTCCGTGGGGCTGTTGTCCTACGAGATGGGAAAGTCGGGACTGATCGACGCCAGCGAAATCAGGCTCGAAACGGTTGCAGGCAACCAGTCCAAGCAGCTTGATGCCTATACTTTGCGCGTCGAACAGAGCATTTCCGAACTGTCGCAGAACGCCGCGGTCGCACAGGCGCTGGAAACGATGACCACCGTTGTGCCGACGGAAAGGGATGCGATCATCCAGGCTTTCCGGCGCGAGGGCGTCTCCGAAGAGGAGCGCGCCTCTTTCAATGGCGAAGGCCTGCGATTGCTTTACGCCATTCGCCACGCCACCATCAACGCCGCCATCGCCAGCGTCTGGCGCAACACCCGTGTCAGCGACATCTATGTGATCGACAAGACTGGCCTCATTATTTACACCGTGACCAAGGGGAAGAACTTCCTCACCAGCGTGACGGAACCGCAGAACGCCGCGATCAAGGACCTGTTCGACCGCATCGAAGCCGGCAAGGACGGCGTGGTCAGCACCACTGGCTTCAGCGGCGGCGAAAATGATTCGGCCATGATCGGCATGCCGCTCGCCGTCTCCAACTGGGGCCAGCTCCAGCGCAAGGGCGCCGTCATCATGCGCATCGCCGCTGATCGCATCGGCGCGGTGGTGACGCCCGAGGAAACCGGCAAGACCATCGATGACGCCGTTCTCCTGAGCGCCGACGGCAAACGTCGGGCAGGCGTACTCTCGGGCGGTGCTGACGCTGCGGTTTCCGAAAGCCTCGCCGCCCTTTCCAACGCAAACAACGCCGGAACGGTGATGGCGCAGACACCTGCGGGCAACATCTTCTATGCCTATCGCCCGGTCTCCGTCTTCGGACAGAAACATCTTCTGGCCATCGGCCAGCAGGAAAGCAAGGTTCTCGCCGCCGCCAACGATCTCGCCTTCTGGGCAACGGTTGCGACGCTGGCTGTGCTTGCGATCATGACGCTGATCGGCATTTTCGTTTCCGCAAGCCTCACCAAGCCGCTGACCGGCCTTGCGGGGCTGATGGAGCGCCTGAACGGCGGTGAAAACAACATCGAGATCAAGGCCGTTTCCCGTGGCGACGAGATCGGCACCATGGCGCGCGCGCTGGAATCCTTCCGTCAGGGCATTCTGGACAAGCAGCGCATGGAAGCCGAATCCCATCGCAAGAGCGAAGAACTGGACGAAGAACGCGCCCAGCGGGAGATGGAAAAGGCAAGAAGCGCGAAAGAGCTGGAAGAGGCTGTCGACGCACTTGCCACCGGTCTTGCCAATCTTGCGGCCGGCAGGCTCGATCTCCGCATCGACAAATCCTTCGTGCCGTCGCTCGATCATCTGCGCATCGACTTCAACAACTCCATGGCGGGCCTGGAAGCGACCATCTCCAACATCGGCGAAAGCGCCAATGCCATCCGCTCCGGCTCCGGCGAACTGAAAAGCGCGTCGGAAGACCTGTCGCGGCGCACCGAACGCCAGGCCGCAGCACTCGAGGAAGCGGCAGCAGCACTCGGAGACATGACGCAGGCCGTCAATCTCTCGCTGTCACGCTGCAATGTCGCCGTCGAGGCGACGGCGGGCACGATGCAGGATGCGCACAAGTCCACGGCCGTCGTTAAAGAAGCGATCGTCGCGATGGAACGCATCGAGACCTCGTCGGCCAAGATCCGCCAGATCATCGACGTCATCGACCAGATCGCCTTCCAGACCAATCTGCTGGCGCTGAATGCCGGTGTGGAAGCCGCCCGCGCCGGCGAAGCCGGCAAGGGCTTCGCTGTGGTGGCGCAGGAAGTTCGCGAGCTTGCCCAGAAATCGGCAGCCGCCGCCCGGGACATCACGACGCTGATCGCCACCTCGGCGGGCGATGTGGAAAGCGGCGTGGCGCTGGTGCTGAAGACGGGTGAAAGCCTCGAGCAGATTCAGAAACGCATCCAGTCGGTCAACGACCAGATCGGCGAGATCGCCACCGCATCGCGCGAACAGTCCGGCCGCCTCAGCGAAATCAACGCCTCCGTCAACGAACTCGACCACGTAACGCAGCAGAACGCGGCCATGGTGGAGGAAACGACGGCGGCCGCCTTCTCGCTATCCAGCGAGGCGGACGGCCTGACCGAACAGGTGGGGCAGTTCTCGGTCGGCGGCGCCCGCCAACGGGACCAGCGTTACGCGGCATAAACCGCAACGAAAAAAGGCCGGAGGCGAAACCTCCGGCCTTTCTGTTTGAAGCCGGGCTCCCAGGGGCCGAAGCCCCTGGGAACACGCCGGCGACCTGGCACCACAGCCCCTCGCCGGCTTCCGGGGAGGACCTCAGAAGAAACCGACCTTGTTCGGGCTGTAGGACACGAGCAGGTTCTTGGTCTGCTGGTAGTGATCGAGCATCATCTTGTGGGTCTCGCGACCGATGCCCGACTGCTTGTAACCGCCAAAGGCAGCGCCCGCGGGATAGACGTGATAGCAGTTCGTCCATACGCGGCCCGCTTCGATGCCCCGGCCGGCCCGATAGGCGATGTTGGTATCGCGGCTCCAGACGCCTGCGCCCAGACCGTAAACCGTGTCATTGGCGATTTCGAGCGCCTCTTCCACCGTCTTGAAGGTGGTGACGGAAACGACAGGACCGAAGATTTCCTCCTGGAAAATCCGCATCTTGTTGTTGCCTTCGAAGACCGTCGGCTGGATGTAATAACCATCCTTCAGATCGCCCGTCAGCGTCTTGCGGTCGCCGCCGGTCAGAACCCTGGCGCCTTCCTTCTTGCCGATCTCCAGATAGCTCATGATCTTGTCGAACTGTTCCTGCGAGGCCTGCGCGCCCAGCATGGTCGACGGATTGAGCGGATCGTCCTGGCTGATGGCCTGAACCCGCTTGATCGCCTTTTCCATGAAGCGGTCATAGATCGATTCATGCACCAGCGCACGCGACGGGCATGTGCACACCTCGCCCTGATTGAGCGCGAAGAAGGCGAAACCTTCGAGCGCCTTGTCGAGGAAGGCATCGTCCTCGTTCATCACATCGGCGAAGAAGATGTTCGGCGACTTGCCGCCCAGCTCCAGCGTGATGTTGGTGACGTTGTCGGCCGCATAACGCATGATTTCCTTGCCGACCGAGGTGGAACCGGTAAAGGCGATCTTGGCGATGCGGTTGCTCTGCGCCAGCGGCTTGCCGGCTTCGAGGCCCGTGCCGTTGACGATGTTGAGGACGCCGGGCGGCAGCAGGTCTTCGATCAGTTCCATCACGATGAGAATCGAGGCCGGTGTCTGTTCGGCAGGCTTCAGCACCACGCAATTGCCGGCGGCAAGCGCCGGCGCAAGCTTCCACGCGGCCATGAGGATCGGGAAGTTCCACGGAATGATCTGGCCGACGACGCCGAGCGGCTCATGGAAGTGATAGGCGACGGTATCATTGTCGATTTCGCCGATCGTGCCTTCCTGGGCGCGGATGCAGCCCGCGAAATAACGGAAATGGTCGATGGCGAGCGGAATATCCGCATTGGTGGTTTCGCGCAGCGGCTTGCCGTTATCCCAGGTTTCGGCCCGGGCGATGAGATCGAGATTGTCCTCGATCCGCTGGGCGATCTTGAGCAGGATGTTGGAGCGCTCGGTTATGCTGGTCTTGCCCCATTTGTCGCGAGCCTTGTGGGCTGCGTCGAGCGCGAACTCGATGTCGGATGCGTCCGAACGCGGCACTTCGCAGATCTTGTGGCCGGTGACCGGCGAAAGATTATCCATGTAGCGGCCGGATTTCGGCTCCACCCATTTGCCGCCGATGTAATTGCCGTATTTCAGCCTGAAGGGCGCTTCGCCCGCTTTCTGCTGAACCTGAATGTTCATGATTTCATCCTCCCTGATGAAAACGATCCGCAGCGGACCGCATGGGAGGAAGGTGGGCCTAGATGGCGCGGTTCGGTAGAGGGGCGGCGCGGTTCCGCAGCGCACATTGTCTCACATCTGCGACAAAGGCGCCTCGATCCGGCATGATTGGCCGGATCGCCCCCACACGCACCTCAATGCACGTCGAATTTCTTCATCTTGCGGTGAAGCGTGGCGCGGCTGATGCCGAGCAGCGAAGCGGCCTGCGTGACATTGCCGTTGGTGCGCGACAACACGCGCCGCAGCGCCGAGCGTTCCGCTTCCGCAAGATCGGAACCGCCATCGTGGCGCTGTTCCTGAAGAACATCGGCGGCGGGCAGTCCCTGCGCGATGCGGGCATCGTCCAGCTTCAGCGCAAGGCGTGCGGCACGGGTCGCACCCAACACGAGATCGTCCTGATCCACGGCCAGCAGCGACAGCGCCGCTCCGAACCCGCTCGGCACCACGACGATGCGCGCACCCGGAAAGGCACGGCGGAAAAGATTGCCCTCGATACGCTGTGCCGCATCCTTCACCGCCTGGGTGACGAAGGAGAAAGTCATCTCGTTGATGTCGTCGCGGCAGGTGGAAATATCGAGCGCGCCCGTCACCCGGCCGGTGTGATCGCGGATGGGAGCCGTGGTGCAGCAGAGTTCGGTATTCGACGTGAAGAAATGCTGATCGCGATAGACCACTACCGAGCGCTCATCCACCAGCGCCGTGCCGATGCCGTTGGTGCCCACGCTTTCTTCGCTCCAGACCGCCCCGGACCAGAGGCCAAGCGCCCGGAAATCACGATCGTCGCCCGAGGCGCCGCGCCGCTCCAGCGCAACGCCCTGCGCATCGGTCAAAAGCAGGCAGCAGCCGGATTTGCCGACGCTTTGGAAAATGCGGTCGAGTTCATCCGTGCTTTCGGCAATCAGGCCGGCCGCACTTTCGCGGGCGCGGCGGAACTCATACTCGCTGAGAAAGATCGGCTTGCGGTTTTCCTCCGGTGCAAGATGATGTTTGACCATGCAGCGACGCCAGGAGGCGACAATCGGAGAACTTGCGGCGGCGGAACGATGGCGCGCGGTTTCATACACGCGTTCCGCATGGGCGATGTCTGTCGGCATACGCTCCTCCCAAAGCTTTTCGGCGATGGTGCGCTGGAAGCGGCCATGTTTCAACAAAAAATTTCGCGACCGGCCTTGCTGGGCGCGGCCGCGGGCTGCGCCAGACTATCGGACCGCCTTGAAATAACGCCGGCCGGCGGTCACGTCCGTTTCATCCTCGGCCGAAAGGAACGTATCGTCCACGAGATTGGCGATGGAGGTCAGCGGTCCAGGCTTGCCGAAAAAGAAGCCCTGCACCTGCAGGCAGCCTTCACGCCGCAGGAACTCGATATGGGCCTTGGTTTCGACCCCTTCCGCAAGCACCGGAATATTGAGGCTATGCGCCAGGATGAGCGTCGAGCGAACGATCGCCTCCGACTGCACGTTGGTCGACAGGCCATCTATGAAGGCGCGGTCGATCTTGATCTTGTCGAAGGGGAAGCTCTGCAGCGTCGAAAGCGAGGAATAGCCCGTGCCGTAGTCATCCATGGCGATCTTGACGCCGAGCGACTTGAGTTTGCGGATGGTGACGAGCGCGTGGCGATGGTCGGCGATGATGCTGCCTTCGGTGATTTCCAGTTCCAGCCTTTCCGGCGCGAGCCCCGTCTCGGCGAGAATTTTCTCAACCTTGTCGGGAAAATCATTATCCGCAAGCTGCTGCGGCGCGACGTTTACGGCGATGGCGAGCGATTTTTTCCACTGAGCGGCCTGCGCGCAGGCTTCTCTCAGAACCCATTCGCCCAGTTCGACGATAAAGCCGGTCTGTTCGGCGATCGGAATGAACTCGGCCGGGGAGACCATGCCGCGTTCGGGATGGTTCCAGCGCAAAAGCGCCTCGAAACCGACGATGCTGCCGCTTTTTGTGTCGTTCTGCTGCTGGTAATAAAGCTCGAACTCTTTATTGGCGAGGCCGCTGCGCATGGCGATGGCCAACGCATTGCGCTCACGCGCGGCCTCGTCCATGGATTTGTCGTAAAAGCAGATCGTATCGGAACTGCCGCTTTTTGCCCGGTACATGGCGACATCCGCCTGAGCCATCAGCGTATCGGCATCGATGGAGCCGGTATTGCGAACCGATATGCCGACGCTTGCGCCGACGGAAAATGTCTGTCCGTTCCATTCCACCGGCTTGCTGATCTGCTCGATCAATCGCTGGGCGAATTCCGCGCCGTCGGCGCGGGTGTAATAGGAATGGGTCATCGCCACGAATTCATCGCCGCCCATGCGCGCCAGAAACTCCCCGGTCTTCAGCACGGAACTCGCGCGGTCGGCGATGGCGCGCAGCACGGCGTCGCCTGCCGCATGGCCATGCACGTCATTGATTTCCTTGAAACGGTCGAGATCGATGGACAGAAGCGCGGTATGCGCGCCCAGCGAGACATGGCGCGTGCGGCGATTGAGATGTTCAATGAATGCCGCCCGGTTGGGAATGCCCGTCAGCGGATCGTGCAACGAAAGATGGCGATAGCGGGCAACCGCCTGCTGGGTGGACTGCGCATCGATGACATAGGTGGAGAGCCCGAGCGCCAGAAGCAGAAGCGTCACCGCAATGGCGCCTCCGCCCATGATCGCTGGCGGCAGCAGGTTTTCCGGAATGACGATGCGCGGGTCGAAGGCGAAGGACATCGACGCCATGCCGGTATAATGCATCGAGGCGATGGCCAGGATGAGAAACGCCACCGCGCTATACTGGCAGAAACGGTTGAGGGGCCGGGAAATGCGATTGACCGCAATGGCGCCCAGCACCGCCCCCAAAATCAGCGAGGCGACGACATAGGCCCGATCCCAGAAAATCATGCCCTGAACATTGTAGGCGGCCATGCCCGTGTAATGCACCGCCGCAATGCCGAGGCCGAGGACGACACCACCGGCTTCCACCAGCACGCTGCGCCCGCCATAGGCGGAAATGCCGAAACCGGCAGTCGTCGTGGTAATGGCGATCAGAAGCGACAGCCCGGTGAGATAGGGATCGTATCCGACATCGCCCGCTGCGACATAGCCCAGCATCGCCACGAAATGGGTGGTCCATATCGCCGCCCCGCCATTGACGCCCGCCAGAAACAGCCAGTTGACCTTCTGCACCCCCGTCGCCAGCCGTGCTTTCGAAAAAAGGCGCATCGAAACGAAACTGCCCAGCATGCAGACGAAGACTGCTGCGGCGGTGTATCGATAGTCGTGATCGATGGTGAGGCACTGGAGAACTTTGAGCATTGTCATCTACGCAATTGGAATTTTGCATAGCCTTATCATTCGCCAAGTTTTCACCGGGTTTATGTGCATGGATAAGCATATATTAAAGGTTGCAACAAGCGAGTGAATTAGTAAATTCTAATAAAATTATAAAGCGGCACCCATCAAAAACGGGCCGCTCTTGTCTTTATGTCCCGTTTGTATTATAGCGCCCGCACCCGTGTAGACACCCTTGGAGGCAACGCGGGCGGGATGGCCTTTGGCCTCTCCGGTTCAGGCCGCTTCGTTCGGCATGAACTCTCCATATAACCTCGAAAGGAATTGCCATGAGCAAAGAATCGTATGAGCTCAAGGCCGAGGCGCGCGAACGAGTTGGTAAGGGGTCCTCTCGTGAACTTCGCCGCAACGGTTTGATTCCCGCTGTCATCTATGGTGACAAGCAGGCCCCCATTTCCATCGCGCTCTCGACCAACGAAGTCACCAAGCGTATCCACGCCGGCGGTTTCATGACGACGGTTGCGATCATCGACGTCGACGGCAAGAAGATCAAGGTTCTCCCGAAGGATTACCAGCTTGATCCGGTCCGCGACTTCACCATGCACGTCGACTTCCTGCGCGTTTCGGGCAACACGCTCGTCAACGTTGAAGTTCCGGTTCACTTCGTCAACGAAGAAAAGTCGGACATCAAGATCGGCGGCGTTCTGAACATCGTTCGCCACACGGTGGAATTCCACTGCCCGGCCAACGACATTCCGGAATTCATCACGGTCGATCTCGCTGGTCTGAAGATCGGCGACAACGTCCACATTTCGAATGTGAAGCTGCCGAAGAACATCACGCCGGTTATCGCCGACCGTGACTTCACGATCGCAACGATCGTCGCTCCGGCCGCTGGCGTTGCAGAAGAAACGACCGAAGAAGCTTCCGAGGAATAATCGGCGGCCGCAAGGCCGGACAGCTTTGAACAATGAGGCCCGTTCCGTTTTCGGAACGGGCCTTTTAGTCTTTATGAACTTTAAAACCAGAAAGCTTGCCATCCTCACCTGATACGGAACCCGTTTCAGTGTCGATTAACACTTCCATGAAACGATACCCTCGCGCTGTCGTGAAACACCGGCCGGGCTGAGGAAATGCGTGGGAAAACAGGCTTTTGCCGAAAATCCTCGCAAAACCCTCCGGGCGGACGAAGCGGAGCGCAGCAAGTCTGGGGCAAAGGGTAGCTGCAATCGAACATGGCTCATTCCGTCGAAAGTCGCTTTATCGCGATTGTTTCCGGCGCACTTCTTACAGTGGTCGCCCCGCTCTTCACGCTTTTGCTGACGCTCTCCTACCACGAGGCCATTCGCAGCCAGCGTAACCACCTTGAGATTTTGCTTTCGACCAATGCGCAGGCGCTTGCCCGGCCCCTGTGGGACCTTGATGACGACACCATAAACCAGATTACCGGCACCCTCATCTCCGACCCCATGATCAGGATGGTGGAGGTCAGGGATACGTCCGGCCAGCTCGATATCGTCCAGACGGCCGGCAGCGACATCATTCAGGATGCAGCCTTAACGACGCGCGAAGTGACCTACAAGACCACGAAGGGCTCCGTCACCGTCGGGCAACTGACGATCTATTACGACAATGTCAGCCTTCTGACCTCTTTGAGCCGCACCGAACTGGCCTTCATCACGATTTTCATCCTCGCCGTCCTCACCATCGTTCTTGCCGCCATCGCCGGCAACCGTTTCATGGTCATCCGCCCGCTGATGCGGCTGGCGGCCGCCATCGAGGCGACGCGGCGTCTCGGCTCGCGCCACCACGTCGACTGGCGTTCGAAGGACGAAATCGGCCGGCTGGCGAAAAGCTTCAATGAAATGCAGACCCAGCTCGAAAAGGAAGAGCTGGAGATCAAGAACGCGCATGAGCGCAAGACGGAAATCTACAACCGCACGCCCGCCATGCTGTTTTCGCTCGACAGGCACGACCGCATTGCCGCCGTCAGCGACTATTGGGTGCAGGCGACCGGTTACGACCGCACCCGGATACTCGGCCTGAATTTCGCCGATCTCATCCATCCCGATGACCGGCTTCTGTTCCAGCAGCGCAAGACGGCTCATCCCTTGCCCGATGCCTCGCATAGCGGCATTACCGTGCGTTTCCATTGCATGGATGGCAGCGTCATGGATGCGCTCATCCTCGAAAAGGCCCTCGATTCCGGCGATGCGGCCCATCAAAGCACCTGCCTCTGCGTCATGACGGACGTGACCGAACTGCGCCAGTCGGAAAAGCGCAACCGCCAGCAGGCCATTTCCGACCACCTGACCGGCCTTTTCAATCGCCAGGGCTTCGAGGCCATTCTTGACCTGCAGATCCGCGATGCGGACCGCAATGGCAGCGAGCTGGCCTGCCTGTTCATCGACCTCGACCGGTTCAAGGCGATCAACGACAATCTCGGCCATGCCGCGGGCGACGCCGTTCTCAAACAATTCACGCTGAAGCTCGAACCGCTGCTGACGCCGCTGGACAGCGCATCGCGGCTTGGCGGCGACGAATTCGCCATTCTTCTGGCCGGCGACAAGGTGGAAGAGCGCGCCCTGCAATTCTGCGAGCGCATCTGCGCCATGCTGGACACGCCCTTCGAGATCGAAAGCAACAGCATCCGCCTCAGCGCCAGCATCGGCATGGCGGTCTATCCCCTGCACGCCGCGAGCGCCTCCGAGCTTTTGCAGAATGCCGACATGGCCATGTATACCCGCAAGCGCACGGGCAAGAACGGCTCGCAGGTCTTCGACAGTTCGATCATGGACCGGGCGCGCGAACATGCGGAGCTGGAACGGGATATCGCGCAGGCACTTTCCGAAGACTGGTTCGAGGCCTATTTCCAGCCGATTCAAAACCTCGCCACCGGCCAGACGGCGGGTTTCGAGGCGCTGCTGCGTCTCAACCACCCGGACAAGGGCCTGCTTTCCCCGGCCGCAATCGTCAGCCTTGCGGAGGAAAACGGCACTATCCACCGCATCGGCAATGTCATTCTCGATCAGTCTATCGCCAATCTCGCCAGGCTGTCGCGCCTGCCGGGCATGGAACAGACCTATGTGGCGGTGAATTTCTCGCCGTTGCAATTCGAACCGGGATTGCCGACGCGCATTGCCGGCGTTCTGCACCGCCATGGCATTCTTCCCAGACGGCTGGTCATCGAGATCACCGAAGCCGTTATCATGAAGGACGATCCGCAAATCCGGGCGATCCTCAATGCCATCCACCAGCTCGGCTGCCGCATCGCGCTGGATGATTTCGGCACGGGTTATTCCTCGCTCAGCTATCTCAGCCGTTTTCCGGTCGATATCGTCAAGATCGACCAGTCCTTCACCCGCTCGATCTGCGACGACAGGATGGACATCAGGCAGCGCAACCGCATGCTGGTCGAAGGCATCGCGGCCATCTCGCACAAGATGAATTGCGCTGTCATTGCCGAAGGCGTCGAGACGGACGAACAGAAGGCGCTTCTGACCGATATAGGCGCTGATTTCGGGCAGGGATATTTCTTCGCGCGTCCGCAGCCGGTCGAAAGGCTGATCGCCTCACTCGACACGGCGTCCGGGCAAAACCGCGCTGCGGCGCGGCAAGCATGAACCGGCAGGGGGCAGCCATGGGATTGATCCGCTTTTGTCTGATCTTTCTTGCGCTCGCCACTCCGGCCAGCGCGGCCAAGCTCTTCCTGACCACCGAGGTCTATCCGCCCTATAATCTGCAGGCCAGCGACGGCAGCGTGCGGGGTGTCTATTTCGACCAGCTCAGAACCGTGCTCGAGGACACCGGCACCGGTTACGAGGTCGCCGTCATGCCCTGGGCGCGGGCCATCGCACTGGCCAGAACGCAGGCCATGCACTGCGTCTTCGCCGCTGCGAGAACGCCGGAGCGGGAAAAGCAGTTCAAATGGGTCTCGCCGATCCATATCGACCGCAACATTCTCGTGGCGCGCCGCAACGCGAATATCGAAGCCTCCAGCCTTGAGGAAGCCAGGAAATATCGGGTGGGAACCCAGCGTGGAGATTACACCGAAGCGCTTCTGGAAAAGCTCGGTTTCCCGCAGGTGGATGTCGGCGCGGATTTCGAGATCACGCTTCACAAGCTGAAGGCCGGCCGCATCGACCTGATGCCGATGTCTGAAAGCACCTTCAAAAGCCTGCCCGCCGACACTTTCAGCGAAGTGATAACTCTCTCGCGGCAGCAGCTTGGGCTTGCCTGCAACAAAAGCGTGCCCGACGAGGTCATCGCGAAATTACAGGCCCGGCTGGACAGGCTGATCGCCGATGGAACGCAGCAGCGGATATTCGACCGCTACAATCTCGTCAGCCCCTGAGCCCATCCGAAATTCCATAAAAAGATTGACAGCCGGCGGTTTTCGGGGTGGTGACAACAGCATCATCTGGCAACACGCGGACATGCCCCATGAAGATCATCGCAGGCCTCGGCAATCCCGGCGCGCAATATGCGGGAAACCGTCACAATATCGGCTTCATGGCCGTCGATGCGCTGCAGCGCCTGCCGTCCTTTGCGCCCTGGTCGAAAAAATTCAAGGCGGAGATTTCCGAAGGCGAAATCGGCGGTGAAAAGGTCCTGCTGATGAAGCCGCTGACCTATATGAACCTTTCGGGTGAGTCCGTCGGCGAAGCCATGCGCTTCTTCAAGCTTGCGCCGGCAGACATCATCGCCATCCACGACGAACTGGATTTGCCGGCCGGCCGCGCCCGCATCAAGACCGGCGGCGGCCATGGCGGCCATAACGGCCTGAAATCGCTCGACGCTCATTGCGGCAAGGACTATCGCCGCCTGCGTCTCGGCATCGGCCATCCCGGTGACAAGGAGCGTGTGCACGGCCATGTGCTCGGCGATTTCGCCAAGGCAGACCGGGTCTGGCTCGATCCGCTTCTGGACGCCATTGCCGATAACGCCGCCATGCTGGTGAAAGCCGAGGATTCGCAGCTGATGAACAAGCTGGCGCTGGCCACGGGCAGCAAGCCGGAAGCCGAAAAGCCGGCCAAGGCAGCCAAGCCCGCCGCACAGTCCCACATCCATCAGGCACGCAACAGCGCCCAGCCGAAAAAGCTGCCGGAAACCGGCCCGATGGCGGAAATGCTGAAACGCATGTTCAGCAAGAAGGACTAGATCGCGAATGTCTTCGGAGCCCTCCGTCCTTCGCGCAGCCGGAGCCGGCGATCTGGCCGGATTGCTTGACCTTTACCGGGCGCTCAATCCGTCCGACCCAGAAATGACGGCAGAAGAAGCGAACACGGCTTTCGCGGCCATGCTCGCCCAGCCGGGCCTGACCGTGTTTCTTGCGACTGAAGGCGAAGAAGCGGTCGCCACCGCCACGCTGCAGATCGTTCCGAACCTGACGCGCGCCGCCCGCCCCTATGCCCTTATCGAAAACGTGGTGACGCTGGAAAACCGTCGCGGCCGCGGATATGGCCGTGCGGTGGTGCGCCATGCCGTCGAGGCGGCTTTTGCGGCGAACTGCTACAAGGTGATGCTGCTGACCGGGCGACAACGCCCGGAGGTCCACGCCTTTTACGAAAGCTGCGGTTTCGTGCAGAACAAGACGGGCTTTCAGATAAGGCAGGATTAACGCTCACTCCTCCGGCTCGGTGGTGAACATCAGCGGAAATCCCGCTTCCTTGCCGAGGTCGGTCGCTTCCTTGGCCTTGGTCTCGGCGATATCGCGCTCGCAGACAACGACGACCGCGCTGCCGAAGCGGTGCGCCGTCATCATCACCCGGTGGCCGGTCTCCTCACTCATGCGGAAGATGGCTTTCAGGACGACGGTCACGAAATCGCGCGGCGTATAGTCGTCATTCAGCAGAATGACCTTGTAGAGCTTCGGCCGCTCCAGCTTCGGTTTGACTTTCGGTTTCGGCTTGAGATCGACAGGACTGTCACTCATCATGGTCGCTCGTGCCTGTCGCTCATCGCGGTTGCTCATGGAAAAACCCCGTTGATGACGAAAGATCGATCGCTTGACCCGCTTATATTGCGCCGCAACCGTGGCATCGGCAACCCTGCCCGAAATTCCGCACCATTAAAGAGGCTTTGCCCGCACAAATCGGCCCGCGGGCTTGACCTTGCCCTGCCGTTTCCGCAAAAGGCTCCTCAACGAATTCTTTCAAACGGACAGGTTTCGAGCCATGGGCTTCAAATGCGGTATCGTTGGATTGCCGAATGTCGGCAAATCCACTCTCTTCAACGCGCTGACGAAAACGGCAGCGGCGCAGGCGGCCAACTATCCCTTCTGCACCATCGAGCCGAATACCGGCGAAGTGGCGGTTCCGGATGCGCGCATGAAAATCCTCGCCGACATTGCCGGCTCGAAGGAAATCATCCCCACCCGCATCTCCTTCGTCGACATCGCCGGCCTGGTGCGCGGCGCATCGAAGGGCGAAGGCCTCGGCAACCAGTTCCTCGCCAATATCCGCGAAGTGGACGCCGTGGTTCACGTTCTGCGCTGCTTCGAGGATGACGACATCACCCACGTCGAAGGCCGCATCAACCCGGTGGCCGATGCCGAAACCATCGAGACCGAGCTGATGCTTTCCGATCTCGAAAGCCTTGAGCGCCGCACGGAACAGACCCGCAAGCGCGCCACCGGCAAGGACAAGGAATCGCTGGCGCAGCTGCCGCTGATGGAAGCATCGCTCAAGCTTCTGAACGAGGGCAAGCCAGTCCGCACCCTGCTCTCCACGCTGGATGCCGAGGAACTGCGCATCCTTCAGGGCCTCAACCTCCTGACTGCGCACCCGGTTCTCTACGTCTGCAACGTCGCCGAAAGCGACGCCGTCGACGGCAACGAACATACCAAGGCCGTTGCCGAAATGGCCAAGGCCCAGGGCGCAGAATCCGTCGTCATCTCCGCCGCGATCGAATCCGAAGTCGCGCAGCTTCCCGATGAAGAGGCGAAGGAATTCCTCTCCGCCCTCGGGCTTGAGGAAGCAGGCCTGGACCGCCTGATCCGCGCCGGCTACAAGCTGCTCGATCTCATCACCTATTTCACCGTCGGCCCGAAAGAATGCCGCGCCTGGACCATCGAGCGCGGCACCAAGGCCCCGCAGGCCGCCGGCGTCATCCACTCCGATTTCGAACGCGGCTTCATCCGCGCCAACACCATCGCTTACAACGACTATGTCGCCTTCAAGGGCGAAGTCGGCGCGAAGGAAGCCGGCAAGGCACGCGACGAAGGCAAGGAATATGTGGTTCAGGACGGCGACGTCATCCACTTCCGCTTCAATACCTGATCTGGGTTGAGGTGAGGACGGTCGGGGCGTACTCGCCCGGACATCGCGGCACGGTTTCTTCTCCCCGCCGGGGAGAAGGTGGCCCGAAGGGTCGGATGAGGGGGCAAGCTCTCCGTATATCTCTACCCTCGCCCCTCATCCCGCTGCCGCGACCTTCTCCCCCTCGGGGAGAAGGAACAAGCAGCACCCGCTCGCCCCATTCCTCCGCATCGCATCCCCGATTTGACCTTTACGTAAAGGGAAAAATCATTTTAGATGCCGCCGATATTGACTGTGCGAAGGGAGGAAACCATGACGCCGGTCGCGACATATGCCTATGAGGATTTTTCCGTCGGTCGGGAATTTCCTTTGGGCCCGCAATCGATTTCCGCAGAGCAGATCATCGCCTTCGCCAGCGAATTCGACCCACAGCCGATGCATCTTTCCGAAGAGGCTGGCCGCCAGAGCATTCTCGGCGGGCTGGCGGCTTCCGGCTGGCACACCTGCAGCCTGCTGATGCGGATGATGGCGGACAGCTACATCTCGAATTCGACCTCACAGGGCAGCCCGGGCATCGATTTCGTCGACTGGAAAAAGCCGGTTCTGGCGGGCGATACGCTTGTCGGAAAATCCATAGTGCTGGAACAGCGGCCCTCCGCGTCGCGCCCCGGCATCGGCCTCGTGAAATTACGCCACGAGCTTTATAACCAGCGCGGCGTTCTGGTATCGCACGGCGAAAACACCGTGATGTTCCTGATGCGCGGCAATGGAGGCGTTGCAGCATGAAACTGGCAGAACTTTCTCCCATCGGCGAACGCGTCACCCTCGATACGCTGCATTTTTCCGCCGAAGACATCATCCGTTTTGCCCGCGATTTCGATCCGCAGCCCTTTCATCTCGACGCGGAGGCCGCAAAGAACAGCGTTTTCGGCGCTCTCTGCGCTTCCGGCTGGCACACCGGCGCAGGCTGGATGAAATGCTTCCTCTCTCACTGGGCCAAAGAGGTGAAAAGGTTGAAGCTACAGGGCCTTGAGCCGCCCAAACTCGGCCCCTCCCCCGGCTTTCGCGAACTGAAATGGAAAAAACCGGTCTTTGCCGGAGACGATGTCACCTATTTCGTGACCCTGCTCGACACCCGAGCGCTGGAATCCAGAGCCGGCGTCTGGCTGAACACCACATTTAACGAGGGCGTCAACCAGTCTGGAGAGACGGTGCTGACCTTCCAGAGCGGCGTTCTGGAATTCGAATAGAAAAGTGTCGGGGCAATAGCGTCACCATTGCCCCGTTACCATCTCAGTGGCCGGAAAACTCCACCAGCGTCCGCACCTCGACACCGAGGTCTTCCAGCTTCTTGCGGCCGCCGAGATCGGGCAGGTCGATAACGAAACAGGCGGAAACGATCTCCGCGCCCATCTGCCGCAAAAGCTTGACCGCACCTTCGGCAGTGCCGCCGGTGGCGATCAGATCATCGACCAGAATGACCTTTTCGCCCGGCTGGACCGCGTCCACATGCATTTCCATTTCGTCGACGCCGTATTCAAGACTGTAGGCGACGCGGACGGTGGTGTGCGGCAGCTTGCCCTTCTTGCGGATCGGCACGAAACCGGCCGACAGCTGATGCGCCACCGCCCCGCCCAGAATGAAGCCGCGTGCTTCCATGCCAGCGATCTTGTCGATCTTCGTTCCCGCATAGGGCTGCACGAGTTCGTCCACGGCACGGCGAAAAGCGCGGGGGTTGCCGAGCAGCGTCGTGATATCCCGGAAGATGATGCCCGGCTTCGGATAGTCGGGAATGGAGCGGATGGCAGCGGAGAGCTCCGAAGCGATAACGGTCATGGTATTTCCAGTTGAGATAAGGGAAATGGATCAGAAGGTTCGGGCCACCCTATCAACTTGACGGCTGCGGACCAACTAAAAAGGACCGGCGCTCATTCCGCCGGCGACATTCCCTCGATCCGCGCCCAGGCAGGGCAGACATCCTCGAAGGAATGCGACAGGGGCCGCAGCGCCTCGTCGTCCCTGTCATCGAAACTTCCCGAGACCAGCGCAACCGTCGGCGCGTCGTCGATGGCGCCAAGCGTGCTGCCGCAGATCGGGCAGAAGGCCCGGCTGGAATAATCGGAGGATCGGAAAGTCGAAGGCGCGCCGCCCTCTCCCGTCCATGTCACCGCATCCTTCTCGAACTCCACCCAGGCAAGGCTGGGGGCGCCAGAATGCCGCTGGCAGATATCGCAGGAGCAAGTGTGCGGATTACCGGGCTCGCCCTTCGCTTCGAAGCGGATGGAGCCGCACAGGCAGCCGCCGTTACGAATTTTCGTCATTTCCACCATCCCTCTCGACACATGAAAAGGCCCCCACGGAAGACCGTGGGGGCCAATGACTGACAGGCATCTTCTGAATGCCGATCAATGTTCCTTGTTGGCGTAGACCGATTTCTTGGTGAGATAGATCAGCGCCGTGAAGATGAACAGGAACACCATGACCATGAAGCCGGTGCGCTTGCGCTCTTCCAGATGCGGTTCTGCCGCCCACATCAGGAACGCAGCAACGTCCTTGGAATATTGGTCCACGGTCTGCGGTGCGCCGTCGTCATAGGTTACCTGATCGGCACTGATCGGCGGCGCCATCTTTAAGGAAGTGGCGCTGACGAAGTACGGATTGAAGTGCGTGCCTTCCGACACCTTGTACTCCGAACCATCCGGGTTTTTTATGCCGGCAGGCGGATCCTGATATCCGGTCAGCAGCGCATGGATGTAATCCGGGCCGCCTTCCTGGTAACCACCGACGATCGGGATCATGTCGATGATGAATTGCGGAAAGCCGCGCTCCACGCCACGCGCCTTGGCGAGCAGCGACATGTCGGGCGGGGCCGCTCCACCGTTGGCGGCAGCGGCCGCCTCATGGTTGGGGAAAGGCGAAGGGAAATGATCGGAAGGCACGGCCTTGCGATTGTACATTTCGCCATCGGCGTTCGGCCCGTCCTGCACTTCATATTCCGCGGCAAAAGCCTTCACCTGCTCGTCCGAATAACCGAGATCCTCCAGCGTGCGGAAGGAAACGAGGCTCATGGAATGGCAGGCGGAGCAGACTTCCTTATAGACCTTCAGGCCGCGTTGCAGCTGGCCCTTGTCGTATTTGCCGAAGGGTCCGGCAAAGGACCAGCTCTGTTCCTCGGGCTTGATGACCGGGAAGTGATTGCCGGCGATCGCATGCGTGGCCTGGGCGGCGAGATCGTGGCTCTCCTCCGCCGCCGAAGCGACGGTGACGGAACAGCCGATGGCGGCGAAAAGCGCGATGCTCGTGAGAAGCGTCTTCATTGTCGTCATCCTTCCTTCGCGCTCAGACTTCGGCAGCCGCAGATGCGGCACCCGTCTTGGCGGCGTTCTTTTCGAGAACGGCCTCGGTAATCGAATTCGGAATACGCCGGGGCGTTTCGACCAGACCGAGGATCGGCATGATGACGAGGAAGAAACCGAAGTAATAAAGCGTGCCGAGCTGCGAATAGCCGACATAATTGCCTTTCAGCTCGCCGGTGAGCAGGCCGATCAGGCCAGTTCCTTCCGCCGGGCGTGAACCCAGCCAGCCGAGCATGATGGCATTGACCACGAACAGCCAGAAGAACATCTTGTACCAGGGGCGATAGACGGCGGAACGCACCTTCGACGTATCGAGCCAGGGCAGGAAGAACAGCACGACGATCGCGCCGAACATCACGAGAACGCCGCCCAGCTTGGAATCGATGATCCAGATGTTGAAGGTGATGGCGCGCAGCATGGCGTAGAACGGCAGGAAGTACCATTCCGGAACGATATGCGCCGGCGTCTTCAGCGGATCGGCCATGATGTAGTTGTCGGGGTGGCCAAGGAAGTTCGGCATGTAGAATACGAACCAGGCATAACCGATCAGGAACACGGAAACGCCGAGTGCATCCTTCAGCGTCGCATAGGGCGTGAAGGGAACCGTGTCGGTCTTGCTCTTCACTTCAACGCCGGTCGGGTTGGTCTGGCCGGTCACATGCAGCGCCCAGATGTGCAGGATCACGACGCCTGCGATCATGAAGGGCAGCAGATAGTGAAGCGCAAAGAAGCGGTTCAGCGTCGGCTGGTCCACGGCAAAGCCGCCGAGCAGGAACTGCTGGATCCATTCGCCGATGGCGGGGAAGGCCGTGAAGAAGCCGGTGATGACGGTTGCGCCCCAGAAGGACATCTGGCCCCAGGGCAGAACGTAGCCCATGAAGCCCGTCGCCATCATCAGCAGGAAGATCACGCAGCCGAGAATCCAGAGGATTTCGCGCGGGGCCTTGTAGGAGCCGTAATAAAGGCCGCGGGCGATGTGCAGGTAAACCGCGATGAAGAAGAACGACGCACCGTTGGCATGCATGTAGCGCAGCAGCCAGCCGTGGTTGACGTCGCGCATGATCTTTTCGACGGAATTGAAGGCGACCGTCGTTTCGGCCGCATAATGCATGGCCAGCACGACGCCGGTGAGGATTTGCACCAGCAGCATGACGGAAAGCATCGCGCCGAAGGTGTAGGCGTAGTTCAGGTTACGCGGGACAGGATAGGCAACGAAGCTGTCATAGATCATGCGCGGCAAGGGAAGCCGCGAATCGATCCACCTTTCGATGCCGGTGGACGGCTGATAACTGGAATGACCACTCATGAATATCTGTCCCCTTATCCGATCTTGATCACGGTATCGGATGTGAATGCAAATGTCGGGATGGCGAGGTTTTCCGGCGCCGGACCCTTACGTATGCGGCCCGCCGTATCGTAGTGCGAGCCATGGCAGGGACAGAACCACCCGCCGAAATCGCCGGCCTGGCCGAGCGGAACGCAACCGAGATGGGTACAGGAACCGACCATGACGATCCAGTTTTCCTTGCCCTCGCCGGCGGAGCGGTCGATATCCGTCGCCTGCGCGTCGACGGCGATGTTGGCATTGCGCGCCACGGGATCCTTCAGATCGCCGAGAGCGACGGCCTTGGCTTCCTCGATTTCCTTCTCCGTGCGGTTGCGGATGAAAATCGGCTTGCCGCGCCACTTCACGGTAAGCGACATGCCCGGCTCGACGGCCGTGACATCCACCTCGATGGAGGCGAGCGCCAGCGTCGATGCATCGGGACGCATCTGGTCGATAAAGGGCCATGCGACGGCGGCAGCACCGACAGCGCCCGCCATTCCCGTCACTAGGTAAAGAAAATCGCGACGGGTCGGTTCACCCGAAGCGTCGTGATTGGTTACGTGCTCGCTCACCGCTACACCATCCTCTGCGCTGTTTTTGCCGTAAATCGCATGAGTCCTCCCGCTATGATTTGATCCAAGACAAACTCCGTCCCATCGTCCTGGTCATTCTCGCGGCATTTGAGAAACCGCGTCATGTGTTTGATCGCAAAATATTGACTGACTTGGCAAGAGCAAAGCACACAAAGCTGCCGTAATTCTGCCGGAGGGGGCCGATTTGGCTCGCATTTTTTCGCCGTCCTTGGCAGGCGGGCAACATTGTGCGCATCCATGCACCATGTTAGGAGACTTCAAGGGAGAGCGCGGAAAGCAGGGATTCGGATGACGGCGAAGCTCTCTTGCATGGTCTCCACGGCGGTGGCTGCCGTTCTTTTCGTCGCCAGCCTGCGTTATGTGACGGATTTCTGGCTTCTCGCCTTCGTCACCAGTTTCCAGCTGCACATCGCCATCGTCTGTATCCTGCTCTCATGCCTCGTTTTCTGGCTGACGCGCGACGCGGTTTCGGCGCTCCTCGTCGTCTGGTCGCTTGCGCTCGCCATCCATGCCATTGCCATGCTTCTGGAATTTTCCACATCCGCCACCCCCGCGCCGGGCGCCAAACCCTTCCGGCTGCTCTCCTTCAACGTGCTGATGGACAATGCCGCCAATGCGGATGCAATTGCCGAGAAGATTGTCGAATCGGGTGCGGATGCGGTCTATCTCTTCGAGGCGGCGGCGCTGAAATCGGCCCTGCCGCGTCTTCAGCAAACCTATCCGCACAGGCTTGGCTGTTACACCGGAACGCCCGGATGCGATCTGGTCATCCTGTCAAAAAGACCGTTGCTGGAAGGCCGTTTCCACAGCCTCAGCGATCTTCGGCGGGACCGGTTCGCCATAGCCCATATCGATCTCGACGGCACGGAGCTGACGATCGCTGCCGGGCATATCACCAAGCCCTATTTCGACGATTATCATCGCGATGAACTCGATGAAGTGAGTGAAATTCTCTTTCGCGTCACCGGGCCTCTCATTCTGGCCGGAGATTTCAATTCGGCCAGCATCGCCCCTGACATGCGCGCTTTCCTCGCCGCCAACGATCTGAAGAAAGCGATCTTCGAACCCGCCACATGGCCGACGGAGGCCGGCCGCTTCGGCATCACCATCGACCACATCTTCGCCCGCGAACCGGCGACGCTGATGAAAACCACCCGCCTGCCCGACAGCCTCGGTTCCAATCATTATGGCCTGATGGCGGATTTCATGATCGGGAAATAGCCAAAGGCCTTATTGCGCCGCTTCGTCCGCGGCAAGGAAACCGCCCGACTGCCGCGCCCAGAGTTCCGAATAAAGACCGCCCTGCATAACGAGATCGGAATGGCTGCCCTGTTCGACGATGCGCCCCTGATCCATCACGATCAACCGGTCGAGAGCCGCGATGGTCGACAGGCGGTGGGCGATGGCCAGCACCGTCTTGCCCTGCATCAACTCGTCCAGATTGCTCTGGATCGCCGCCTCCACCTCCGAATCGAGCGCCGACGTCGCCTCATCGAGCACGAGGATCGGTGCGTCCTTCAGCATCACGCGGGCGATTGCGATGCGCTGTCGCTGGCCGCCGGACAATTTCACGCCGCGTTCGCCCACATGTGCGTCGAACCCCTTGCGACCGCGCTGATCCTCGAGCCTGGCGATGAAATCATCCGCCTTGGCTCGCCGCGTCGCCTCCTGCAATTGCGCTTCGATCGCGTCTGTACGGCCGAACAGGATATTGTCGCGAATGGAGCGATGCAGCAGCGACGTATCCTGCGTGACCATGCCGATATGGGCGCGCAGCGATTCCTGCGTCACCCTGGCGATATCCTGCCCGTCGATCAGGATGCGGCCTTTTTCAACATCGTAAAAACGCAGGAGCAGATTGACGAGGGTGGATTTTCCCGCCCCGGAGCGTCCGACGATGCCTACCTTCTCGCCCGCCCTGATTTCGAGATTGAGATGGTCGATGACGCCGTTCGCGCGCCCGTAATGGAAGCTGACATTTTCGAAACGGATGCCCGGCTTCCTGACCTCCAACACCGTCGCCTCCGGCGCATCGACGAGACCGATCGGCTGCGAAATCAGCTCGGCGGCATTCTGCACCGTGCCGAAATTGCGCATGATGCCGTTGAACTGCGTCATCAGCCGCCCGAGCAGGAAATTGAGGCGCAGCACCAGCGCCAGCGTGAAGGCGACAGCACCGGAACTGATCTTGCCGGAAAGCCACAAATCGATGCAGAGTGCGGCCATGGAGGTGATCATCACGCCGGACAGCAGCGCCATGGAGGCGCGCACGCCCGTGATGAACCGGGTGAATGTCATGGTCGCATGCTGGAAAATGTCGAAACCCTGCCGCATGTAGCGGTCATTGGCGTCGTCGCGCCCGAACAGCCGGAGCGTCTGGATATTGCTATAGGCATCCACCATGCGGCCGGAGAGCATCGAGGCGGCTTCCGCCGTTTCTTTGGAATGGTAGCGGATGCGCGGCACGAAATAGCGCGCCAGCAGCGAGAATATGCCCACCCAGACGACGACGACGACCGCAAGCCGCCAGTCCAGCCCGCCAATCAGGAACAGCATGGAAACGGAATAAATGCCGACGAACCACACGCTTTCCATCAGCGAGGTGACGAGATCGCCCGCCGCCTGCCCGCCCGACCAGACCTTGGTGACGATGCGGCCGGAAAAATCGTTCTGGAAAAAGGTCAGCGATTGCCGCGCCACGTGCATATGGGATTGCCAGCGCACCAGATTGTAAAAACCGGGCGTGATGATCTGCTGATCAACCAGCGCCGTTACCATGGTGACGATAAAACGCACGACGCCGATAAGCACCAGCATGCCCACCAGCTCGCCGCCATGGGCCGCAAGCAGCCCCGCCCAGCCCTCTTCCGGCTTTACCGTCGAGAGAATATCCACCAGCCGCCCGACGAACCAGAACAGCGCCGCCTCGATGGCCGCGGTCAGCCCGCCGAGCACCAGCATGGCGAAAAACGGCGCCTTGGCCTGCGAGATGTAAAACCAGATAAAGGCGAACGTGCTTTCAGGCGGCCGCAAATGGTCCTTGCGGGCGAAGGGCTTTATCCAGTTCTCGAAAAACTCGAAGATGCGGGTAATAACCATGATCCGGATATAGGCGGATTCCCGGAGCGGGAACAGCCGCGAAGGCTTCGGGAAGAGATTATATTTCGGTAACATTCGGGGAATGAAAAAGGGCGGGGAATGTTCCACCGGCCTGAGACTGATGACAACCTTCCTTCACGCCGGGCGTCATCCTCGGGCCTGTCCCGAGGATCTAACCACCTGTCCAATATTCAACGGTGGCAGATGCTCGGGACAGGCCCGAGCATGACGGAGGAGAGGTTTTCAGCATTTGTTGTCAACCTGAGGGCGGGAAACCCGCCCTCCGTCTTTCCTTACTCTGCCGCCACTTCCGCCTCATGGTCGGCGATGAAGCCGCCGGACTGGCGCCGCCACAGGTCGGCATAGATACCGCCCATCGCCACCAGTTCCGCATGGCTGCCCGCCTCCACGATCCGGCCCTTGTCGAGAATGATGAGCCGGTCCATTTCCGTCAGCGTCGACAGGCGGTGGGCGATCGCGATCACCGTCTTGCCTTCCATCAGCGAGAACAGGTTTTCCTGGATCGCCGCCTCGACTTCGGAGTCGAGCGCCGAAGTCGCCTCGTCCAGCACCAGGATCGGCGCGTTCTTGAGGAAGACGCGGGCGATTGCGATACGCTGGCGCTGGCCGCCGGAGAGCTTCACGCCGCGTTCGCCCACCTGCGCATCGAGGCCCTGACGGCCATGCATGTCGACAAGGGTTTCGATGAAGTCCCAGGCATTCGCCCGCTTCGCCGCCGCGATCACCTGCTCGTCCGTGGCCTCGGGGTGACCATAGGCGATGTTGTCGCGGATCGACCGGTGCAGCAGCGAGGTATCCTGCGTCACGACGCCGATCAGCTCGCGCAGGCTGTCCTGCGACACCTTGGAAATGTCCTGACCGTCGATGGTGATCCTGCCCGCTTCCAGATCGTAGAAGCGCAGAAGCAGGTTCATCAGCGTCGTCTTGCCCGCACCCGAACGCCCGACAAGACCGACCTTTTCGCCCGGCTTGATGTCGAGCGTCAGCCCGTCGATCACGCCCTTGTTCTTGCCGTAGTGGAAACGGACATTGTCATAACGGATCGCGCCCTGCGGGGCGGCGAGCTCAGGCGCTTTCGGAACGTCGACGATATCGTGCGGCTTCGTCATCATCGACATGCCGTCATAGACCGTGCCGATATTTTCGAACAGCGAGGTGACTTCCCACATGATCCACTGCGACATGCCGTTGACGCGCATGGCAAGGCTGATGGCGATGGCGACCGAACCGGCCGTAACCGAACCCTGCATCCAGAAATAAAGACCGAGCGCCGCCGTGGAAAACAGCACCAGGGCGTTGTTGAGGTCGATCAGGATGTTAAAGCCGGAAATCTTGCGCATCTGGCGGTGAACCGTGCCGAGAAACACGTTCATGCCCTCACGCGCATATCTTTCCTCGCGACCCGCATGGGAAAACAGCTTGATCGTCGAGATGTTGGTGTAGCTGTCGACGATCCGGCCCGTCATCATCGAGCGTGCATCGGCCTGCTCCTGCGCCAGCCGGCCGAGCTTCGGCACGAAATAAGCGAGGATGGCCATATAGATACCGAGCCAGACCAGCAGCGGAATGACAAGCCGCCAGTCCGCCGCCGCGACCATGAACAGCATCGAGACGACGAAGCTGATCGCATAAACGAAGACGTCGATCACCTTCAGCGCCACTTCGCGGATCGCCAGCGCCGTCTGCATCACCTTCGTGGAAACGCGGCCGGCAAACTCGTTGGCGAAGAAGTTCATGGAATGGCGCAGCAGGAAACGGTGCATCTTCCAGCGCGCAATCATGCCGAAATTGCCGGCAAGCGTCTGGTGCATCGTCATGGTGTGGATCGCGCCCATCAGCGGCAGCACGAAGAGCACCAGCGCCGCCATGCCGATCAGATGCCAGCCCTCATCGGCAAAAAACGTCTCGCGATTGGCCGTGGAAAGCCAGTCGACGATATTGCCGAGGAATTTGTAGAGCATGGCTTCCGCAATCGCGATGCCCATGGACATCAGGCCGAGCAGCAGGAGCCATGGCCATGCGGGCTTCACATAATGCCACAGGAACGGCAAAAGCTTCTTTGGCGGCACGGAGGGCGCCGAAGAGGGAAAAGGATCGAGGCGTTTTTCAAACCAGCCAAACATAGGCCAAGCTCCGGCAATCAATCGCTCCATCGTGACATGGTGAGCGGACACAAATATGGCTCACGACGGAACGGAAAAGTCTTTGGATATGGCCGTGACAGCCACATGACGAATCGAAAAATGGGAAACGCGGGCGAACCGCGGAGTAACACCTAAGCCAGCAGCGGCACGACGGGGGCCGGGAGGCGAATGCGAATATCATTTGGCATGAGAACCTCCCTTGGCTGGTGTTGAAGATATGGCCTTGTAGCGCAAAATTTAGTCAATGACCAGTCGGAAAGACACCGAATACGCGAGAAAACACGCAGGTGCCGCCCAAAGGCGAACGGGCGGAGATGACCCCGCGAGGTCTCCGCCCGTTAAACGATGCGCACGTCGCCCTATTCGGCCGCGTCCTGCGCCTCCGCGCTTTCATAGCTCGCAATCAACTCGACCATTCCGGCCTGCGTATGCCGCTTCAATTCCCGGCGGTCGCTGGGCTGCGGCGCAAAGGTAACAGTCAGCCCCGTGTCCCTTATCGTGCCGATGGCGAAGGACGCACCGGACAGCATGCGCACGCCTTCATGCAGCCAAAGCGGATCGGTGGCGAAATGCTGGCCGATGCCGACCACGACGGGAATGCCCTGCCAGTGCGACATGCGGTCGTAATGGATGTGGCCCGCAAGAATGCCGATGACATCATGCTCGAACAGCACCTCGTCCAGCGCCTCGGTATCCGCGAAGGAAAGCGATTCCCACTCCGCCTCCGGGCGGTCGAAATCGAGCGCCGGCGCATGGTGCATCACCAGCAGCTTCGGCAGTTCGGGGTGGTTTTCAAGTTCGTCCTCGAGCCATTCGATCTGCCCCGGCTCGAAAGCACCGCCGACCTTGCCCGGAACGCTGGTGTCCATGACAATGATGTGGATGCCGGCAATGACCTCGGCATGGTCATAGGGCTCGTCCAGATCCTCATGGCGGTCGAGCATGACCGGATAAAAACCGTCGCGGCGGTCGTGATTGCCGAGCGCGAAGAGCACCGGCATATCGAGTTCCGCTTCCGCCATCAGCCGCTTGAGTTCCTCATAGCTGCCGGCATCGCCCCTGTTGGTCAGATCGCCGCTGGCGACGATGAATTCAGGCGGCGGCACGAGCGCCTTGATCTGCGCAAGCGTCGCGGAAAGCGTGGCCGAGGTTTCGGAATATAGATCATCGTCCTGCACCTGCGGATTGCCCACATGCAGATCGGTCAGATGGACGAAATTCACCCGTTCGGACATGATGTCCTCCTGTTGTTGCGTGCAGAAAATCCGGCTCGAAACGGCCTGTCCCGACCATTCACGATGGTCCGGGCAAACCCGACGATGCGCTGGTGAATGGGTAGCCGCCCTGTATGTCACGCGAATGAACATTGAGCCGGGAACAACGCCTCAAAGGGACTTTTCACAGCATAGCTGTCGCCCGGCCCCTGCCCGTGATAATCGGACGGGCACCCCAATCGCAGTGAGACGTCCATGCCCGATACCATGCCCGAAATCAGGATCGCCCTTTACCAGCCCGATATTCCCGGCAACACCGGCACCATCCTGCGGCTGGCCGCCTGTCTCGGCCTCGGCGTCGATATCATCGAGCCGGCGGGCTTCGATATTTCCGACCGTAATCTGAAACGGGCGGGCATGGATTATATCGCGGCGGCGGCGCTGACGCGCCATGTCAGCTGGGACCGTTTCGAGGAATGGCGGGCAACCACCGGCCGCCGTCTCGTTCTCGCCTCCACCAAAGCCGCCCTGCGCTATACGAAGATCGCCTACCGCAAGGATGACATCCTGCTTTTCGGCCGCGAAAGTGCGGGCGTACCGGACCATGTGCATGAAAAGGCAGAGGTGCGAATCATCATCCCCATGGTGGCGGGACAGCGCTCCATCAACGTCGCCATGTCGGCGGCGATGATCGCCGGCGAGGCTTTGCGTCAGGTGGCATGGGCATAGGCGCCATTTTTAACGCCAATTTTTCGGGCAAATACAAAATTTGACCGTTTTTACTTCAAAACTGTCGCAACCCGGCCTGTACCGGGGGCATCGAGGCTCCTATACTAATTAGCCGGACAATAAAAATCGTGCTCGCCGGAACCATCCGCCGGCGGGTGTGAGGAGACGTCGCATGCAATCCACCATTGTCATCGTCAACCTTCTCGGCGCCGTCGCGCTGCTGCTCTTCGGCCTTGCCCAGGTCAAGGATGGCGTCACCCGCGCCTTCGGCATGAAACTGCGAAGCGTGCTGGCCACCGGCACCCAGAACGGTCCGCGCTCCTTCTTTTCCGGCTTCTTCGCCACCGTCGCGCTGCAAAGTTCGACGGCGACCGCGCTCACCGTCGCCTCCTTTGCTGAACGAGACCTCATCAGGCCGCGCATGGCGCAGGTGGTGCTGCTCGGCGCCAATGTCGGCACCGCCGTTACCGCATGGATCGTGGCAGCCGGGGTGGAATGGCTGTCGCCGCTGTTGATCCTTGCGGGCATTGTTTTGAAAAAGGGCAGTTCCAACGCCCGGCAGGGCGGCGGAACGGCGCTGATCGGCATCGGCCTCATGCTTCTGTCGCTGCATCTGTTGAGCGGCGCGACAGAACCGATGCGCACCTCGCCGGCTCTCGGCGTCTTTATCGGCCTGCTTGACGGGGCGTGGCCCGTCGCGCTGATCTTTTCCGCCGTGCTCGCCTTCGTTTCGTCTTCCAGCCTCGCCGTCGTGGTGCTCATACTGTCGCTGGCCGCCACCGGCACGCTTTCCACCGGCCTCATCATCGTGCTCATTCTCGGCGCCAATCTCGGCGGCGCCATTCCGCCGGTCATCGCCACGCTTTCCGGCCCCGCCTCGGCGCGGCGCATCACCATGGGCAACCTTCTGGTGCGCACCATTGGCTGCCTCATCGCCCTGCCACTCGCCTCCTATGGCGCGGAGTTCCTGCAGCAATTGCCGCTTTCGCCTGCAAAATTGCCGGTCGACGCCCATCTGATCTTCAACGTCATTCTGGCGGCGCTGGCCTGGCCCTTCTCCGGCCTCCTGTCCGACCTGATGGCAAGGCTGGTGCCGGGCGATCCGAAAGCCGAAGACGGCCCGAATTTCCTCGACCAGCAGGCACTGGACATGCCGGTCGTGGCGCTTGCCAACGCCACCCGGGAAGTCTTAAGCGTCGGCGACAGCATCGAGCGGATGCTGATCCGCGCCGAAAACGCCTTCAAGCATAATGATCTCGCACCGCTTCAGGAGGTTTCCCTGCTCGAAAACAAGGTCGACCGCCGCCAGCAGGAGGTGAAGGTCTATCTGTCGCAGCTGGGACGCAAGGGGCTTTCCGACGAAGAAGCGCGCCGTTCGATCGCCATCATCGATTATGCCATCAACCTCGAACATATCGGCGATATCATCGAAAAGGGCATTTGCGAGCAGATCCGCAAGAAGGTGTTGAACAGCTTCAAATTTTCCGATGACGGTTATGAGGAATTGAAAACCCTGTTCGACATGACCATCGAGAACCTGCGCGCCGCCCAGAGCATTCTGGTAACCGGCGATTTCGAGCTCGCCCGCAGGCTGATGGAAAGCAAGGTGGATATACGCCGCCTCGAAAAACAGTCCTCCAACCGCCATCTGGAGCGGCTGCGCGACGGGCTGGCGGAAAGCATGCAGACCAGTTCGCTGCATCTCGACATGCTGCGCGACCTCAAACGCATCAACGCCCATATCGTCACGGTGGCGCATCCCATTCTGGATGAAAGTGGCGTGCTGATCGAAAGCCGCCTGCGTTATGCCGAGCCCCGCGCCTGAAAGCATTTCCGGGGAAATGCGAAACCGCTCTAAACTTCAATCGGCAGAAGGAAGCCGTCGCATGGTGAATTCGATGCGGTCGCCTTCCAGTTGCCGCCAGCTTTCCACTTCCGTCCAGTAGGCCGCTTTCGGAAAGCTGTCGAACCATTCGCGCGCCTTGGCGCGGGCTTCCTCGCGTCCGAGACAGAAGGTCTGCCGCACGAACATGCCATTACGTGTCTTGTCGTCGCCCGAGCCTTCACGCGCCTTGCGGTGATTGGCGATCCTGCGCTTCAGCCCGTCCAGGGGCGGCGGTCCGGTAAATTTCGTCATGATATTCACCTCTGGCACCTACATCGATAAAGATAGTGCCCGCATGTGAACTTGGCGAGTCGAATTTGTGCGCGGGGCCTGCACCTGCTAGACGCGACAGGGAATCGACTTCACCAAAGGAGAATACGCATGGAACGGCCAATCTTGCCGAAGGGCTTGCCCGACGACATCGAAGACAAGAAGGCCCTTGCCCAAGCCTGGTTCCAGCATCTGCGCGACACCATCGTTAACTCCTTCGAGACCCTCGAAAACGACCTGACCGGCCCTCTTTCCGATCAGGAGCCCGGCCGTTTCGTCCAGAAAGACTGGCTGCGCGACAATGGCGAGGGGGCGGCGGCAAGATGTCGATGATGGAAGGCCGCGTCTTCGAGAAGGTCGGCGTCCACACCTCCACCGTCTATGGCGAATTCTCGCCGGAATTCCGCAAGCAGATACCGGGTGCGGAAGAAGACCCGCGTTTCTGGGCCTCCGGCCTCTCGCTCATCGCCCATCCCGTCAACCCCAATGTGCCGGCCGTGCACATGAACACCCGCATGGTCGTCACCACCAGCCACTGGTTCGGCGGCGGTGCGGATCTGACGCCGGTGCTGGGACGCAGACGGACGCAGGAAGACCCGGACAGCCAGCTTTTCCACCGTGCCTTCGAAATCACCTGCAACCGCCATCCGGTTGCCGATTATCCGCGCTACAAGACGTGGTGCGACGAGTATTTCTTCCTGAAGCACCGTAACGAAGCCCGCGGCATCGGCGGTATCTTTTTCGACTGGCTGCACCCGCAGGAGCAAAATGGCGGCTGGGACGCCAATTTTGCCTTCGTGCAGGATGTCGGCCGCGCCTTCAATCTGGTCTATCCGAAAATCGTCCGCGCCAATTTCAACCAGAACTGGACGGAAGAAGATCGTGACGAGCAGCTCATCCGCCGCGGCCGCTATGTGGAATTCAACCTGCTTTACGATCGCGGCACGATCTTCGGCCTGAAGACCGGCGGTAACGTCGAATCGATTCTCTCCTCGCTGCCGCCGGTGGTGCGCTGGCCCTAAAAAACCTCACGCAAATTTGACGCTCATCAGCCAATTTGTCGCAAATAGCGCAAATTAGGACTTATGGAAAAATCAAGGCAATGATAGTCTCCTCCCCGCAGACGTACTGGAGGAGCTATCGTCATGATTACTTCGAACAGCATGCCTATCTCTGCTTCCCCCGAGGGAGCGCCACAATCCATCGATACCCCGGAATTGATCGACCGTCTGGCAGCGGAAATGCGCGCCACGGGTGATCGCGAACTGCCGCATTCCTTTTATGTCGAACAGGTAAAACGCTCGCTGGCCGGACAAAAAACGGCATGGCGGGCAGCCAATGACGAAATGCCTCGTACAAAAATTCCGGCAGCCGGCACATCCTCTGTTTTCCAGTGCTGGGCGATGCCCGAATAGGGGCCTGAATAAGGTCGAAGGACGCCGCTCTGGAACATAAGCGGTGAACATTCGTTTCCTGTCGGAGGGACAGCAGGCAATTGAATTGCTGTCCCTCGCTCTCGCACATTCTTCCTGTCGAAAATCGATTCCGGTTTTCGACAGGAAGAATGTGCAGACTCAAGATGTTAGAGCGTCCTTTATGCGTCCGAACGGATGCATGGCGCTCTAAAACAGGGAGGCAAGACCATGAGACTGTTTGAATGTGGAACGCTCGTGCCCGGCTGTGCCTGGCACACGCGCGCAGATGACGACGCCGAAGTTGTGCGCCGCACCGTGGAACATATGCGATCGGCGCACGGCGAAACCGTCATCCGCGAGAACATGATCGAAAACATCAAATCCCGCATTCGCGACGAGGCAAATGCGGCCTGAGCCGCAACGCCGCCGTCGCTGACCTCAATTCTCCAGCATATCCTTCAGCCGGGCGGTCAAAGCTGCCCGGTCGAGTGAGAAATTGACGTCGATCCACTTTTCCTCGAGGCTTTTCAGCACTTCGCCCACCTTCGGGCCGGCCTCGACGCCCGCGGCCATCACATCAGCACCGCTCAGCGGAAAGCCCGGTTTGTGGAATTTTTCCGCCCGCGCCAGCAAAGTCGAAAGCCGCGCCACTTTCTGCATGGCGGTGTCGCCAGCCGAAAGATCGGCACGGGCCGAAGCAAGCGCCAGTTTCAGCCGCGTCTTCACGCCTTCGACGCCCTGACGATAAAGCAGCCGGTCGAGCGCCGTCTCCTTCAGCTCGGGATCAGCCGCCGGAGCCGAAGCCCAATGGGCAAGATAACCCGCCTCGGCTTTCGACAGCCGGAGGCGCGCGGCAAGGGCGGCCAGCCGGTCCCTGTCCGGCGGCACGATGGCGGCAAGCCGCAGCATCGGGTCCACTGCCCAGCCGAGAGCCTGCTCCGTCGCCACCAGCCCGTGAATGGCATCGATGCCCCATTTTTCCGTTTCGGGCAGAATTTCCGCCAGAACACCCGATTGCCGCATCCACAAAAGAGCGCGGGAAGGATCGCGGGCGGAAAGCAGCTTTTTCAGCTCGCTCCACACCCGCTCGGCCGAAAGGGTGCCCAGCTTGTCCTTGGCCCGCGCGCTCGCCCGCAAGCCGTCCGCATCCGGGCGACCGGAGCCATAATGGGCGAAAAACCGGAAAAACCGGAGAATCCGCAGGTAATCTTCCGAAATCCGCATCGCCGCATCGCCGATGAAGCGCACCGTGCCGGTCTCGATATCAGGAAGACCATCGACAAGGTCGATGATCTCACCCTTTTCGTCGGCATAGAGGGCATTGATGGTAAGGTCGCGCCGCTCGGCGTCGGTCTGCCAGTCAGTGCCGAAGGCTACCTGTGCGTGGCGGCCATTGGTTTCGACATCGCGGCGCAACGTCGTCACCTCGAAACCTTCGCCATCGATCACCAGCGTTACGGTGCCGTGCTCGATGCCGGTCGGCACCGCTTTGATGCCCGCAGCCTTGGCCCGAGCAACAACCACGTCAGGGGTCAGCGTCGTCGCCATGTCGACATCGACCACCGGCAGGTCCATCAGCGCATTGCGCACCGCGCCGCCGACGATCCGCACCTCGCCGCCATCCGCATTCAGAAGCGTAAAGATGCGCTTCAGCGCCGGTTTTTCAAACCAGTCCCGCCCGGCAAGGCTATTCATGTATAAAACCTCTCGTAAATCGTTCGCACGATGCCCGCCGTAATGCCCCAAATATAGCGTTCGCCATAGGGCATTTCGTAGAAAAACCGCTCCTTCCCCTGAAAGATGCGGCTGCCGCGGCCGTGATTGGCCGGGTCCATCAGGAAGGACAACGGCACCTCGAAAACCTCGTCCACCTCAGTGGGATTAAGCGTTAAATCAAAGCCGGGGCGGACGACTGATAGCACCGGCTTGATGCGAAAACCCGTCCCAGAAATATAATCCGGCAGGCGCCCGACCGTTTCCACGAAAGACCGCGACAGGCCGATCTCCTCTTCCGTCTCGCGCAGCGCCGCCTCTTCCGGCGTGCGGTCCTCGGCATCGATGCCGCCGCCGGGAAAGGAAATCTGGCCTGAATGCTGGCGCAGGGTTGCGGTGCGCTGGGTGAAAATCACCCGCGCATCGTTGCCATCGTCGATAACCGGTATCAGCACTGCGGCATCCTTCAGCCGGATGCCGTTGCCAGACAGCACCACGCCCGGATTGAGCACATGGTCGCCATTTTCCCGCTCGGCCACGCCCTCGCCTTCCTGCAGCACCCGGCGGCGGAAATCGGTGGCGGTAAAAGCCTTGAGGCCCGTTGTCATCATCGTCATTGTGAAAGCCGTTCCAGTTCCTTGGCGGGCATCACCGGAAAGATCACCCCGCCCGAGCGCACCGCAAACATGTCGACGCCATCCACGTCGATCACCTCGCCGAGTGCCGCGAGATCATACATCACGGCCCGTGAGACGAGCGCCTCCAGCCGGCCGCGCACCAGAAGATAGGGTTTCAATTCGCGGTTTTCACCGAAAATTTCAAAGCGCAGCGGATGCTCCGGCCCTGCCTCCACCACGTCGCCGACATTGGTGCGAAAGGTCAGCAGGGATTCGCCATCCGCACCAGCGGAAGTCACCGTCATTTCCACGGCGACGAAGGGTGCATCCACCACCCGGATGCCGACTTTTTCCACAGGAGTTACAAGATAGGTTTTACCGTCCTCATCCTTGCGCAGAACCGTGGAAAACAGCCGAACCAGAGGTGCCCGTCCGATGGGTGTCCCGAGGTAGAACCACGTGCCGTCAGCACGGATTTCCATGTCGAGATCACCACAAAACGGCGGATTCCAGCGCTCCACCGGGGCCGGCCCCCGCTTGGCGTCGCCGCTCTGTTCGGCGGCACGGGAAATCATCGCCGCAAGCCCCGCCGCATCACCAGCCGAATTTATCGTCTCCGCTGCCATATTCGAGTCTCGCTTTGCCGATAAGGAAATACTAAGTCACGACATAGTCATTCGAATGGCGCTTGTCAGCGGCCAAGAGAGCAATAAGCTAGATGCAGCGCAAAATCCGCCCCGGTTGGCAACCAGCAAAACCGGGATGCGAATGCGACAGCGGCGAAGGTATGAGGAGAGCGACATGGGCGTGATGAATACCGGCGAAACCCTCGATGAAAAGGCCATCGTCGCCTCGGCCGAAAAGGCGCTTTCCGACATAGCGGCCATCCGCACGGAGGTCTCCAAGGTCATTTTCGGCCAGGAAAAAGTGGTGCAGAACACGCTTCTCGCCATCCTCTCCGGCGGCCATGCGCTGCTGGTCGGCGTTCCCGGCCTCGCCAAGACAAAGCTCGTCACCACGCTCGGCACCGTCCTTGGCCTCGATGCCAACCGCATCCAGTTCACACCGGACCTGATGCCTTCTGATATTCTCGGTTCCGAAGTCATGGATCAGGACGAGAACGGTCGCCGTTCCTTCCGTTTCATCAAGGGTCCGATTTTCGGCCAGCTGCTGATGGCCGACGAAATCAACCGCGCCAGCCCGCGCACGCAGTCCGCACTTTTGCAGGCCATGCAGGAATATCACATCACCATGGCCGGCCAGACCTATGAGCTGCCGAAGCCGTTCCACGTTCTCGCCACCCAGAACCCGCTGGAACAGGAAGGTACCTATCCGCTGCCCGAAGCCCAGCTCGACCGTTTCCTGCTGCAGGTCGATGTCGGTTATCCCGAGCTTGCCGCGGAACGCCAGATCCTGCTCGACACGACGGGCACCGCCTCCGGCGAAGCGCGCGGCGTGATCGGTGCCGAGCGCCTGATGGAAATCCAGGCCCTCATCCGCCAGATGCCGGTCAGCGACAAGGTCGTGGACGCGATCCTCTCGCTCGTCCGTTCCGCCCGCCCCGGCCATGGCAACAAATTGACCGACAAACACGTTGTCTGGGGTCCGGGTCCGCGCGCCGGCCAGTCGCTGATGCTGACGGCCCGCGCCCGTGCGCTCTATGAAGGCAGGCTCGCCCCGTCGCTGGACGATGTCCATGCGCTGGCCGAACCGGTGCTGGAACACCGCATGGCGCTGACCTTTGCGGCCCGCGCCGAAGGCATGTCTGTGCGCGATGTGATTGCGGCCCTCGTGGAGCAGGCGAAGAATTAAAAGCACGCGTGCCTAACCTTTCGCGAAAGGAGTGCCTGTGGCATCCATCGGCCAGATCGTAGACAAGACGCCGGGTAGCGAAGTTCTGGCGCGCGCGCGCCAGCGTGCCGCACTGGTGCCGGACTGCATGGTCGAGGCAAAACGCATCGCCAACACCGTCACCGCCGGCTGGCACGGCCGCCGCAAACGCGGCATCGGCGAAAATTTCTGGCAGTTCCGCCCCTATGCCGAAGGCGAAAGCCTGTCGCGCATCGACTGGCGGCGCTCGGCCCGCGACGACCATACTTATGTGCGCGACCGGGAGTGGGAGGCAGCCCACACCATCTGGCTCTGGGCGGACATGTCGCCGTCGATGATGTTCAAATCCACCCTCGGCTCCGTCTCCAAGGAAAGCCGGGCGCTGGTACTGATGCTGGCGCTGGCGGAAATCCTGGCGCGCTCTGGCGAACGCATTGGTTGCCCCGGCATCATGGAGCCGGTCTCGGCCAGAAACGCCGCCGAACGGCTGGCCGCCGCCATCATGCACGCGCCGCTGACAACGGGTATGCCGGAAACAGGCATGATCCGCGGCGCGAGCGACATTGTTCTGATTGGTGATTTTCTCGATGATGCGAAAAATGTGATGGAGAAGATTTCGCCGCTCGCCCGGCGCGGCCTGCGCGGCCATGTGGTAGAAATCGCCGATCCGGCCGAAGAAACCTTCCCCTATTCCGGCCGCACCGAGTTTACCGATCCGGAAACCGGCGAAAAACTGGTGTCTGGCCGCGCCGAGACCATTCGCGAGGATTACACCCGCGCCTATCTCGCAAGACGCGAGGCGCTGTCCTCTTCACTGCGCCGTCTCGGCTGGAACTTCGTCTTCCACCGCACCGATCATCTGGCTTCCGAGGCGCTTGTGGCCGTTCACATGTATCTTTCCGGCGCGCCAGCACAGGGCGGTGGGCACCGATGAGCGCATTGCCTTTCGTCTTCACCAGCCCCTACATCCTCTTCGGCTTGCTGGCGCTACCCGCCATCTGGTGGCTGCTGCGGCTCACCCCACCGCGCCCCAAGGCGGAAGTCTTTCCGCCGCTGAAGATATTGGCGACGGTGCTGAAACGCGAGGAAACACCGTCGAAAAGCCCGTGGTGGCTGACCCTTTTGCGCATGGCGCTTGCCGCCGCCGTGATTTTTGCGCTGGCCGATCCGGTGGTGAACCCACGGAACAACAGCATCGCCGGCAGCGGCCCGCTGGTGCTGGTGGTCGATAATAGCTGGGCCTCCGCGCCCGACTGGGAAAGACGCGTGGCCACCGCTCAGGCCCTGATCGGCGATGCGGAGCGCGCCGACCGCCCCGTCTCCATCAGCTTCACCGCCGATGCCGAACATGATGCCGTATCGGGAACGACAGCCGTGGCGCTGGAAAAGCTCGCCGCAGCAAAGCCGAAGCCGCTCGTTCCAAATCGTATCCGCACGGCGGAAGCCATTACCGAGGCGCTGAACGGCACGGCCCCCGGCACGATCGCCTATATTGCCGATGGCGTTCAAACCGCGCAGGATGAAAGCGCGATGAGAACGCTTGCCAGCCTCTCCCCCGCCGAATTCCGCATCGTGAAGGGCGACGGCAAGGCGATCACCGCCATTACCGGCGCCACCAACAATGCCGATGCCATGAGCGTCACACTGTCGCGGCTCGATACCGCCGAAGCCGCCCGGATAACCGTCAATGCGCAGGACAGCCAGGGCCGCATTCTCGCCAACGGCATCGCGAACTTCGCGCCCGGCGCGGCCGAAACCACGGCGACGGTGGAAGCACCCTTCGAACTGCGCAACGATTTCGCCCGCCTCTCCCTCGAAGGCGTGTCGACGGCGGGTGCGGTGCATCTGCTGGATGACGGTTTCCGCCGCCGCCGCGTGGCGTTGCTGGCCGGCGAAACCGGCAATGATTTCCAGCCATTGCTGCAGCCGCTTTATTATATCAGCCGTGCGCTTCAGCCTTTCGCCGATCTCATCCCACAGCGACAGGCCGATCTGGCGCAGGCGATCCCCGAAATCCTGCAATCCAATCCTTCGGTTATTGTCATGGCCGATATCGGCCGTCTGCCGCAGGAAACCTATGAGCCGATGCAACGCTGGCTCGCCGGTGGCGGCACGCTGATCCGTTTTGCCGGACCGCGCCTTGCCGCAGCCCCGGCCGACGATCCGCTGGTGCCTGTAACACTCAGACAGGGCGAACGCGCGCTTGGCGGCGCGCTCTCCTGGGCCGAGCCGCAACCGCTTGCCGATTTCCCGAATTTCGGCGCCTTTGCCGGCATGCCGAAGGCCGATGGCGTCCTCGTCAAACGTCAGGTTCTGGCCGAACCGACGCCGGATCTGGCTGAGCGCACTTGGGCAAGCCTTGCCGATGGCACGCCGCTCGTCACCACCCGCAATGTCGAGGCTGGCCGCATCGTGCTCTTCCATGTCAGCGCTGAGGCGAGCTGGTCTGACCTGCCGATCTCGGGCCATTTCGTCGATATGCTGCGCCGTATCGTGCAATTGTCGAAGGCGGGCGGCGCTTCCGCCAACGCAAACGCCCCGGCTGCCGCCCTTCCGCCCTTCCGGCTGCTGACGGCCGAAGGTGCGCTTTCAGCCGAGATCGGCACTGCCCGGCCGCTGGAAATGCGTGCCGGCCAGCCGCCCCGCACCGGTTTCGACAATCCCCCCGGCCTCTATGGCACGGAGGATGGTTTCGTGGCTCTCAACCTCCTGCCCGCAGGTGCGACGCTGCGCCCGCTCGACATGTCCGCCGCCGGTGTCAGCACCACCAGCGAAGCCCTGATCGGCGAAACCGCGAAATCGCTGCGCCCGGCGCTCTTCATCGCCGCCTTCCTGATGCTGATCGCCGACAGCCTGATCGTGCTCTTCATGAACGGAGCCTTCGCACGCTTGCCGAAAGCCCGCAGCGCCACCGCCGCCACCGTGCTGCTGGCGCTCGGCGCCTTTGCCGCCATGTCGCCAACCGACGCCCGCGCCGACGATCCGAAACCCGGCGACGAGCAGATTTTCGAGCGGCTGGACACTACCCATCTCGCTTATGTCCGCACCGGTGAGGATGATGTCGACCGCATTTCCGAGCAGGGTCTCCAGGGTCTCAGCGAATTCCTGACCTGGCGCACGACACTGGAACCCGGCCAGCCGGTTGGACTCGATATCTCCAAGGATGAATTGTCCTTCTATCCGATCATCTACTGGCCGGTTTCCGCCACGGCACCCATGCCCTCAAGCGCCGCCATCTCGCGCATCGATGCCTATATGCGCGCGGGCGGCACCGTGCTGTTCGACACCCGTGACCAGTTCTCTTCGCTCGACACCGGCGCGACCAGTCCTAACGGCGAACGCCTGCAGGCGATCCTCGCCAATATCGATATCCCACCGCTGGAGCCTGTCCCGGAAGACCACGTTCTGACGCGGTCCTTCTATCTGCTCACCAATTTCCCCGGCCGTTACAATGGTTCGCCGCTCTGGGTGGAATCGCGACAGGGAGCCGCCAAGACCACCTCCGGCCTCTCCTCCTCCGGCGATGGCGTGACGCCGATCATGATAACGGGCAATGATTTCGCCGGCGCCTGGGCCGTCGATCCGCAGGGCGCGCCGGTTCTGCCAACGGTGCCGCCGGACGAGATGCAGCGCGAACATGCCTTCCGCTCCGGCGTCAACATCATGATGTATATGCTGACCGGCAACTACAAGGCCGATCAGGTCCACGTTCCCGCACTTCTCGAACGGTTGGGGCAGTGACATGACATTGACCTTCTCCCCCTTCCTGCCGTGGATCGTGATCGCCGTTCTGGCCGTCGCCGCTCTTGCGCTCTCCTTCATCGGCCTGTGGCGTGGCGTGCGCGGCGCATGGCTGCGCGGGCTGGCGCTCGCCGCCTTGCTGGCTGCCATCGCCAATCCGCTTCTGACGCAGGAGGAACGCGAGCCGCTTTCCACCATCGTGCCCGTCATCGTCGACCGCTCGCAGAGCCAGGACGTGCAAGACCGGCCGCAGATGACCGATACGGCGCTCACGACGCTGAAAGACCGGCTGTCGCGCTTCCCTCGCATCGAACCGCGCATCGTGGAGGTGCGCGACGATGGCGAGAGCGATTCCCCCTCGACCCAGCTTTTCTCGGCGCTTTCCTCCGCCGTTTCCGATGTCTCACCATCCCGCGTCGGCGGCGCGATCTTCCTCAGCGACGGACAGATCCACGATATCCCGAATGCCCTGCCCAATGCCGAACAGGCGCTCGGCTTCCGCGCCCCCGTGCATGGGCTGATCACCGGCAAGGCCGACGAATTCGACCGCCGCATCGAGATCGTCCGCGCCCCGCGCTTCGGCATCGTCAATGAAGAGCAGCAGCTGACGCTGCGTGTCTTTGATGACGGCCGCCCCGCAGGCGGCGGCTCGGCAGAAGTGACAGTGAAGATGAACGGCGAAGAAATCGCCACGCTTCAGGCCACACCCGGCCAACCGACGCCGTTCAGCTTCAAGGTTCCGCGTGGCGGCAACAATGTCATGGAATTTTCCGTCGCCGAGCTTCCCGGCGAAGTGACTGCTGCGAACAACCGCGCCGTTCACCTGATCGAAGGCATCCGCCAGAATCTGCGCGTGCTGCTCGTCTCCGGCGAGCCGCATGCCGGTGAACGCGCCTGGCGTAACCTCCTGAAATCCGACGCCTCGGTCGATCTGGTACATTTCACCATTCTGCGCCCGCCGGAAAAACAGGACGGCACGCCGATCAACGAACTCTCGCTGATCGCCTTCCCGACCCGCGAATTGTTCGTCGAGAAGATCGAGGATTTCGACCTCATCATCTTCGACCGCTACCAGCATCGCGGCGTGCTGCCGATCCTCTATTACGATTACATCGCCCAATATGTCGAAAAGGGCGGCGCGCTCTTGATTGCCGCAGGCCCGGAACATGCCGGTCAGGATTCAATCGCCATGACGCCGCTCGCCTCCGTGTTGCCGGCTCAACCCACGGGTCAGGTGCATCAGGCGGCATTCTATCCTCGCCTTTCGGAAGCGGGTAAGAAGCACCCTGTCACCCGCGGGCTGGATGGATCGGCCAACGAGCCGCCGCAATGGGGCCGCTGGTTCCGCACCATCAGCGTTGACCCGCCGCAGGGCCAGACCGTGATGCTGGGCGATGGGCAGGACCCGCTTCTCGTGCTGAACCGTCAGGGCGAAGGCCGTGTCGCCATGCTTCTGTCCGATCAAGGCTGGCTGTGGGCGCGTGGTTTCGAAGGCGGTGGCCCGCATGTGGCGCTTTATCGCCGCATCGCCCACTGGCTGATGAAGGAACCCGAGCTTGAAGAAGAGGCGCTGACGGCGCGGGCCAATGGCCGCACATTGCAAATCACCCGCCAGACCATCGGCGACGATCCCGGTCAGGCAAGCGTGCGTTTCCCTCCGGCAAGACCGAAAACATGGCCTTCACCACCACCGAGCCCGGTCTTTACAAGATCGAGCGCCGCATGGACGAAACCGGCCTGTTCGAAATCAAGAACGGCGATTTCACCACCCTCGTCCATGTCGGCGCGGTGGATGCGCCGGAATTCAAGGCGATGATTTCGACGACAGAGACGCTGAAGCCGCTGGCCGACGCCACCAGGGGCAGCGTGCACCGTGTCGCCGATAATTCCGGCCGCATCGCGCTGCCGGATATATTGCCGGTGCGGGGTGACATCAGGGTTGCCGACGAGGATCGCATGCTGATACGTCTGACCGACGAGACGGTGCTGAAAGGCGTCAACACCCTACCGCTCTTTGCCGGTTTTGCCGGACTTGCCGCCCTGCTGCTCGCCTTCTCCGCGCTGTGGTGGCGTGAGGGCAGGTAAGGGCGTTTCCAGCGAAAAGCTCAAGGCGTTTCACGTCTCGGAATGGAAAACGGGAAACGGCCGCCGCCCGGCGGCCCGGGAAGATGAACATGAATTTCGTTTTGAGCGACATCGCGGATGCAGAGGCCGAAAAGGCCATTCGCGATCCGCTGGTGGCCTATAATCTCGCCCGTTTCGGCGAAAGCGACAAACGCGAACTCAACATCACCATTCGCGATGACGACAATATCGTCACCGGCGGTCTGGTTGGCCATACCGCTCGCGGCTGGCTCTACGTGCAGCTTCTTTTCGTGCCGGAAACCATGCGCGGTCAGGGCACAGGCCCGAAGCTGCTTGCCATGGCGGAGGCGGAGGCCAGAAAGCGCGGCTGCATGGGGGCCTATATCGACACGATGAACCCGGATGCCCTGAGAACCTATGAGCGCTACGGTTTCACGAAGATTGGCTCGCTTGGCCCCCTTTCCAGCGGCCAGTCGATCACATGGCTCGAGAAACGTTTCTAGCAGGTGTTGAAAATCGTCGACGACCGCGCGTGTCGTTACCCCCTCTGTCCTGCAGGACAGAGGGGGTAACAACACCCAGCGCCGTCGATGATTTCAACTGTCGTGTACTGTGGAAGCAGATTAAATGCGACGCGCTTTATCTCTTTGTTTTTATGCATGTCTGCCAAAACCGCTGCACAGTTTTGGGAGACATGCTTTAGGCGGCGATCCCCGATACCCCACCGTCCACCGTTCGGCCCATGGCCTCGCGGATTTGCTGGCGAAGCCACACGGCTCCGGCATCCGCATCTGTCTGCAATGTCCAGACCATGGCGACCGGCGGGAAACTAAGCGTCACCGGCACGGGGCTTATTTCCAGCCCCAGCATTGGCGCATAACGCAGCGCGATGCGTGAGGACACGGTCGCCAGTACCGCCGAGGACCGCGCGGTCGCCAGCACCGAGAGGAAATCCGGCGCGGCCGCGACGACATCGATTTCCAAGCCGCTCAGTTCCAGTGCATCCTTGATGCAGCCATGCAGGCTGTCCGTCTGCGATATGACCGCATGTTTCGCCTCCATATAGGCATCCAGCCCGACGGGATTGGGCAGATCGAGCAAGGCCGGGTTGAAACAGCAGAGCACGCTGGAGGAATAAAGCGGCTCGCAATGGTGGCGTTGCTCCTTCGAATAGGTGCATCCGACAGCCATGTCGATCACGCCCGTATCGAGCATCGCGGTAATTTCCTGCTCTTGCCCGCTGCGGGCCAGGATGCGGATACCGGGCGCAATCTCCCGCAGCCGCGCCGTCAGATCCGGCAAAAGCAACAGCTCCACCTCGCTCGACATGCCGAGCCGGAACGTGCGGCGCTCGGTGGCCGGATCGAACACATCCGCCGTCAGCACCGCCGCCTGCGCCTGCCTGAGCGCCTGGCGCACCGGGCCGGCCAGATGGAGCGCCCGTGCCGTCGGCTTCATCTCCTGCCCCACGCGGATGAAAAGCTCATCCTGAAACAGGGTGCGCAGGGTAGAGATATTATGGCTCATGGCCGGCTGCTGGATTTTCAGCCGACGCGCGGCGCGCGTAACGTTCATCTCCTCCATCATCGCATCGAAAGCGATGAGAAGATTGAGGTCAAAGGAACGGAGATTGAAATGATCGATAGTTTGCATAAGTCACATCGATTTGATTGCTGACCTCCCTACACTTAGCTGGAGTGCGGAAAGTTTCAAGACATTCCCTCAACCCAGGAGCCCCCAATGCCGTCCCGTCGCTCACTTCTCAAAGGCGCCGCCAGCACCATCTTCGCCGCCCCTTTCGTTGCCCCCGCCGTCGCATTCGCCAAGGCGCCCTTGGCCGCCACACAGGCACCCGGCTTTTACCGGCTGATGGTCGGCAAGGTGGAGGTCACCGCCCTTTCGGACGGCGTCATCGCGCTGCCGCTCGCCAAGATTTACACCAACACCACGCCGGAACATGCGGCAAAGGTCTTGCAGGACGCTTTCCTGCCGGAACAGACACCTACCTCGGTCAACGCATTTCTCGTCAACACCGGAGACAGGCTTGTGCTGATCGACGCCGGCACCGGCACCTATCTCGGCCCATCCCTCGGCAGGCTCGTCGCCAATATCGAGGCCTCCGGTTATAAAACCGACGAGATAGACGATATTGTCCTCACCCATATCCACACGGACCATTCCGGCGGGCTATCGGCAGATGGCAAACGCGTCTTTGCCAATGCGACGCTGAGGGTCAATGCGCGCGAAGCCGGGTTCTGGCTTGATGAGGCAAAAGCCAAGGCAGCCCCTGAAGCGCTGAAGAAGGGTTATGCCGAAGCCAAGGAAAGCATCCAGCCCTATATCGACGCCGGTAAATTCGAGACATTCGGCGACAATGCCGCGCCGGTTCCCGGTCTCGGCTCTGTCCTTTACGCTGGCCACACGCCCGGACACAGCGCTGTCGTTCTCGAAAGCGATGGCCAGAAAATCGTCTTCTGGGGCGATATCACCCATGGAGATATCCTCCAGTTCGATGAGCCGGATGTGACCATCGAATTCGACGTCGACCAGAAGGCCGCCGTGGTCGCGCGCGATCTGGCATTCCGGCAGGCGGTGGAAGGCAGATATCTGGTGGCCGGCGCGCATATCGCCTTCCCTGGCATCGGCCATGTGCGCGCCGACAGCACCAATTACGATTGGCTGCCGGTCAACTACACGGCCCTGTAAGGTGCGAAACAGCCTGGCCTGTTCCTGAACGGGTCAGGCCATTGCGCCGGCACGACGCGTCAGCTCAGCGCCACCTGCCGCGTTTCCGCATTGATCATCGTCGCGGCAATGGCGGCAAGCACCAGAAGACCGGCGAAGATGCCGATCGCGACACCAAAGCCCTGCGCAATGGCATAACCGAGCAGCGTCGGCGCCAGCAGGCCGCCAAGCCTTGCCATGGCGCCCGCAGCCCCCATGCCGGTCGCCCGCGATTCCGTCGGGTAAAGCTCCGGCGTATAGGCATAAAGCGCTCCCCAGGTGCCAAGCAGCGCAAAACTCATGATGAGAAGCGAGGCGGCGATCATCGCGCCGGCTGACGCCAGCGTGAAGAGCAGGCAACCGAGCGCGGAGAGCAGGCAGAAACCGATCAGCGTCGGCTTGCGGCCCCATTTTTCGACGCCATAGGCGGCAAGCGCATAACCGGGGATCTGCGCCAGCGCCACCAGTACCAGAAAACCATAACCGCGCACGAAGCCGAACCCGTCTCCGGCCAGTTTCGCCGGCATCCACGTAAAGACACCGTAATAGGAAACGGAAACGAGGAACCAGATGGCGAGGATCATGATGCTGCGCTGCCGGAGCGCCGGTGAAAATATCCCCTGCCCCTTGGCCACGTCAGGCTGGGAAAGCCCGGTCCCGGCATCGAGCGGCGCGCGGCCATTCGTCACCAGCATGCGGTTGACGACGGCCTTGGCTTCCTCCAACCGCCCGCTGCGCAGCAGGTAAAGCGGCGATTCCGGCACCAGAAAGCGCAGGCCAAGGCCGAGAACCGCCGGAAAAGCCGTCACGGCGAATATATACCGCCAGGCATCGGCAACACCGGCAAGGCTGGCGCCCCAGGCCGCCAGCGCCACGATCAGCGTGCCGACAGCCCAGAAACCCTCCAGAAAGACCAGCCAGCGCCCGCGATTTTTGGCGGGCAGGAATTCGGCCATCATCGCATAATCCACCGGCAGCGTGCCGCCCACGGCAGCACCGGTGAGAAAGCGCAGAACAAGCAGGATGGTGAAATCGGGCGCGAACACCGAAAGCACGCCGAACAGCGCATCGCAGGCCACGGTGACGATCAGCACACGGCGACGTCCATACCGATCCGCCAGCCGCCCGAAACCGGCAGCACCCAGCAGCATACCGAAAAAGAACGCCGTGCCGGTCTGCAGCGCCTGCGGCACCGTCAGCCCGAAGGTGGCGGCAATCGAGGCGGCGGTGAAGCCGACGGCCAGAACCTGCATGGCATCCGCCGCCCAGACGAGGCCGAATATGCCCATCAGCCGCCGCTGATAGGCGCCTGCACCCGCGCGCTCCAGCGCATCGTTCATGGTAATAGCCGTCATGCCCCGCCCCTTTGCAGAAATCGACTTTGACTTGCTATCGTATAGGCGGAGGAAACGGAATTGAATTCTGTGGAGGGAGACGCCGTGTTTCGAGACAGACCATCGGAAGAAGATTTTACCACACAAAAAGATGTGCACGGCAGTCTCGATGTTTGCCATAGCGCGCAACACCCCTTCCGTCATGCCGGACTTGATCCGGCATCCAGTCACGGCGCGTCTGCGCCGTGAGAAGAGTCCTTTCAGCCCAAAGACTTGGGCTGGCTGGATTCCAGCTCAAGGCCGGAATAACGGGATTTATGTTGCGCTAAGAAGCACAAAGCTCTCGGATACACCCTCAGCCGTAAACCCTGAGCGGCTCCTCAAAACCCTCATCTTCCGCCGCAGCCACCGGCATCACGGCCTCGCATTTGCGCCAGCCGATCTTGCCCTTCAGCCGCTGGTGCACGTCATCGCCAATCGGCACGACGAGCACCCGGTTCGGGTCCACCGGGCCCGGAAAATCGAGCGCCGCATAAGCGACCTTCTCGAAACCGAGCGGCATGTAATAGGGCGGATCGCCGATGAGGATCACGGCTTCGGAGCCCTTCCGCCGGGCGGCGGCAATGGCGATCCGCACCAGTTCCCGGCCGATGCCCTTGTTCTTGTGCGAGGGCCGCACCGCAAGGGGCCCGAGCATATGGCCCTTCACCCCGCCCGCCAGAACCGGCGTCATGCGCACAGAAGCAATGGTTTCGCCATCATCGGCGCAGACGAAGGACAGCGACCGGTCATGCGGCCCCTGCTCACGGATGCGCGCTGCGGCACGGGTGTGCCGGCCGGGACCGAATGCTTCTTCGTTGATGATGTCGATGATGGCGTCGTGCGACGCGTCCTCGGTGAGGTAGACAAGATCGTGCTTGGACATGAAGAGACCGAAACTTCCAGAATGCGGATGCGACAATAGGTGACGGCTGCGCCGGTAAGGGCGTTCAGGAGCGTCAGCGTCGTCGGAGCATCCGTGGTTCGATCATAGTCAGCAATTTCCTCAGATTTGTGAAAATTGCAGTTATCAGGAAAATTCCGACCCGTCCAGAACAAATCTCTACGCTATCCCATTCAGTTCCCACAGGACCGGAAACGCATTGTTCAACGCCTTGCGGGTTCGCGGGCCAGTGCAGAACGGTTAGGATCGCTCAAAAGGAAACAATCAAGGAGATCGTCATGGGCATGCTGGTGGAAGGCGTATGGAAAGACGTCTGGTATGACACCAAGGAAACCAAGGGGCACTTCAAGCGCAGCGCCTCGCAATTCCGCAACTGGGTTACAGCGGATGGCGCACCCGGCCCTTCCGGAGAAGGCGGCTTCGAGGCGGAGAAGGACCGTTACCACCTCTATGTCTCCTTCGCCTGCCCCTGGGCGCACCGCACCCTGATTTTCCGGAAGCTGAAAAAGCTGGAAGACCTGATTTCCGTTTCCGTCGTCGATCCGCTGATGCTGGAAAACGGCTGGGAATTCAAGCCTGAGGGCGAGCGCACGCCGGGCGCGACCGAGGATCACCTCTTCGGCTCCTCCACACTCTGGCAGGTCTATACCAAAGCAGACCCCAAATATTCCGGGCGCGTCACCGTGCCGGTGCTCTGGGATAAAAAGCGCGGCACCATCGTCTCCAATGAATCGGCGGAAATCATCCGCATGTTCAATTCCGCCTTCAACGATCTCACCGGCTCGCAGGCAGATTATTATCCCGAAGCGCTGCGCGCCGAGATCGATGCGCTGAACGACGTCATCTACGACACCGTCAATAACGGCGTCTACAAGGCCGGTTTCGCCACCACGCAGGACGCCTATCAGCAGAATGCCGTGAAGGTGTTCGAAACGCTCGATATGCTGGAGGACCGCCTGAAGGACCGGCGCTTCCTGTTCGGCGCGGAACAGACGGAAGCGGACTGGCGCCTGTTCACGACGATGGTGCGGTTCGACCCCGTCTATGTCGGCCATTTCAAATGCAATATCCGCCGCATCCACGACTATCCGCACCTGACGGGTTATTTGCGCGATCTTTACCAGACGCCCGGCGTGCCTGACACGGTGGATATGCGCCACATCAAGGAGCATTATTACCGCAGCCACCGCACCATCAATCCCACCGGCATCGTGCCCGTCGGCCCGGAACTGGACCTGACCATGGCCCATGGCCGCGAGGCGCTCTCCTGACGGAGAGCCGCCGCCGTTACCAGTGGTCAGCGATCGCCGCCTCGCCGGCAAGCTCGGCAAGGCGGCGGCGGGTTGCGGCCGTCACCCCTTGGGGCAACTCCGACAGGTCGAAAAAGCCGCTTTCGGCAATTTCATGATCCGGTTTCTTCAGCTCGGTCTGGGTGACCTCCAGCCGATAGAGCGCCACATGATCGCGATTGCTGCCTTCCAGATTGAGATAAACATGGAAAAGCTCCGGCCTGGAAGCCGCTTCGAGATTACCTTCTTCGCGGATTTCCTTGTGGAGCGCCATCAGCAGGGTTTCACCGCGCTCCACACCGCCGCCCGGCAGATACCAGCCCGGCAGATAAGTGTGCCGCACCAGAAAAATCCTGCCCTTTTCATCGAAACAGGCCGCACGCACACCGAGGGTTGCGCCGCGCGTGAACAGAAAAACGAAATGCAGAAAACGGATGAAGACACGCATATGGAACGGACGGGCCTGCCGCCCGGTTGTCTCGTCATTCACCCTGGTTTCTCCCCGCCTGCCGGCTTTTATTGGACGCGCGGCATATCATAGGTTATCTCTGCCGCCATGTTCAAACTTGCGCATATTTCAGACGTCCATTTAGGGCCACTGCCAAAACTCACTTTCCGCGAACTTGCATCCAAGCGTATCACCGGTTTCGTCAACTGGCACCGCAACCGCCGCAAGCATCTCTTCACCGATACGCTGGAAAAGCTGCTCGACGATCTGGAGACAAAGTCTCCGGATCATCTGGCTATTACCGGCGATCTCGTCAATCTTGCGACAGGCATTGAAATCCGCGCCGCCGCCGACTGGCTGGAGGAAGTGGGCGATCCTGAAAAGACATCCGTCGTTCCCGGCAATCACGACGCCTATGTTTCCGGTGCGCACGACAAGGCCATGCAGGCCTGGTATCCCTATGTTCGCGGCGATGGCGACCCGCCGGAATGGGACGACGACCGTAAAATCTTTCCCTATATGCGCGTGCGCGGCCCGGTCGCACTGATCGGCTGCTCCACCTCGATTGCGACGCCACCCTTTTCGGCAACCGGCTATTTCGGCAACCGGCAGGCCCGCGCCACGGCGGAGCTTTTGAAAAAGCCGGTGAACAGGGGCTATTCCGCGTGGTGATGATCCATCACCCGCCGATCCGCGGCGCCTCCCCACCCACAAGCGCATGATCGGCATCCGCCGTTTCGCCGCGGCGCTCGGTGTCGGCGGCGCGGAACTCGTGCTGCATGGTCATACCCATCTCAACACGGTCTACTGGCTGAATACGCATCACGGGGAAGACCACATCCCGGTTGTCGGCATCGCCTCGGCCAGCCAGGGGCCGGGTGGGGAAAAACCGCGCGCGGCCTATAATCTCTTCCACATTTCCGGTGGTCCCGGCACCTGGAACGTTACCTGTGAGCGCCACAGCCTTGATGAGACGGGGACGGGCGTGGCGCTGGAGGATGTGCGGGTGTTTTATGACAACGGGCGGCCGTTGGGGTTTTCATTGCGGGGGAATAGCGTTCGCTGCCGTGAGGTTGGAGCGTGTGGCTTCACCCCCTCTGCCCTGCCGGGCATCTCCCCCTCAAGGGGGAGATCAGCAGGAAGCGCTACCGCCATTTCATTCACAAACGTTGAGATGGGCGAGACCTACCCGCGAGTCGATCTCCCCCTTGAGGGGGAGATGCCCGGCAGGGCAGAGGGGGGGTAAAGCCCCACCCTCAAAGCCCTCTTACCGCGCCCGCTCTTCCAGCACCCGATTGGCCGCCGAAACAATCGCCTCCAGCGAAGCCGCCACAATATTCGTGTTGACCCCCGCCCCGAACAGCTTCCCGCCCGGATGCTCCATCTCGACATAGGCAATAGCCGAAGCATTCGAGCCATGCTGCAGCGAATGCTCCGAATAATCATTCACTGACAGGTCAATTCCGAGATAGACCGACAGCGCATTGATGAACCCGTCAATCGGGCCGGTTCCCTTGCCCTCGATGCGCTTCACCTCGCCATTGTCGGTGATCTCGGCGGCAACGATGCGCACGCCCTTGAAATCGCCGGCCGGATAGGTGTGGTGATCGACGAACCTGATGCGCGCATTCGGCTGCGTCACATAACGCTCGATGAAGCGCTCATAGATGCGCTTGGCCGGCAGCTCCACACCCTCTTCATCGGTGATGCGCTGGATATCCTCGCGGAATTCCACCTGCAGATCGCGCGGCAGGTTGATGCCGTAATCCTGCTGGAGAATATAGGCGATGCCGCCCTTGCCGGATTGCGAGTTGATGCGGATGATCGCCTCATAGGAGCGGCCGACATCCTTCGGATCGATCGGCAGATAGGGCACTTCCCAGACGGGATGGTTGGCGACCTTGATCGCCTTCATGCCCTTGTTGATCGCATCCTGATGCGAGCCGGAAAAGGCGGTGTAAACCAGCTCGCCGACATAGGGGTGGCGCTCGGGGATCGTCATCTCGTTGGAATATTCATAGACCGCCTTGATGCGCTCGATATCGCGGCAATCCAGTTCAGGATCCACACCCTGCGTATACATATTCAGTGCCAGCGTCACGACGTCGACGTTGCCGGTGCGCTCACCATTGCCGAACAGCGTGCCTTCGACACGGTCCGCACCGGCCATCAGGCCCAGTTCGGTCGCGGCAATGCCGGTGCCACGGTCATTGTGCGGATGCAGCGAGATGATGACGTTTTCGCGATTGTCGATATTGCGGCACATCCATTCGATCTGGTCGGCATAAATGTTCGGCGTCGCCATTTCCACCGTCGACGGCAGATTCAGGATCAGCTTGTTGTCGGCCGTCGGCTTCACCACCTCGACCACGGCGTTGCAGATTTCCAGCGCCACTTCCAGCTCGGTGCCGGTAAAGCTCTCGGGCGAATATTCGAAGCGGTAACCGCCGCCGGCCTTGGCCGCCATATCGGTGATCATCTTGGCCGCATCGACGGCGATCTGCTTGATGCCGTGCACATCCTTGCCAAACACCACGCGGCGCTGCAATTCCGAAGTGGAATTGTAGAAGTGGATGATCGGCTTGTTGGCGCCTTCCAGCGCCTCGAAGGTGCGGGTGATCAGCTCCGGGCGGCACTGCACCAGCACCTGCAGGGAGACATCGTCAGGCACATTGCCCTCTTCCACGCACCAGCGGGCAAAATCGAAGTCCGTCTGCGAGGCGGAAGGAAAACCGATTTCGATTTCCTTGAAGCCCATTTCCAAGAGCAGCTTGAACATGCGGGCCTTGCGGTCGTGGCCCATGGGGTTGACCAGCGACTGGTTGCCGTCACGCAGGTCCACCGAACACCAGATAGGGGCCTTATCGATGGTTTTGCCCGGCCATGTGCGGTCGGGGATATTGATGGTGGGATAAGGGCGATACTTCACGCTCGCGTCAGCCATGCCTTTGGAAATATTGGTAATCTTGCCGTCCATTTCGCTTCCTCCTTGCGCAGTCCGCGGGCTTCTTCAAGCCATCGGCGGATGCGCGGCCCTTGAGGGCCTAAATCCAGTATAAAATGAGATTTCGAGATGAGGAGCGTTTGCACCAGCGGGCTTTCGGCCGCCGGGCGCTCCTCACTGGACCCGGCAACCGCGTGTAAGGTCGAGGCTAAGAAGCGAGAGTGCACCGCACGGCGAGGCCTTCGCAGAAATCTGCGCGCTCATGCCAAAAATGGTTGCGATGCTGTGGCTCATGGCGATGTGTATAAACAGCGGCTGGCGGTCTGACAAGTGATCTTGTGCCGTGCGCCGGTTATTTTCCCTGCCTGCCGCTCTCCAGCCTTTCGGCAATCCATTCGGCCATCAGGGATTGTCGTGTCCTGCCAAGGCGCACCGCTTCCGCATCCACTTTCCGCAAAAGCTTTTCAGGCAGATCGATATCGACATGCACCATTTCCAGTCCCGGACGGCTTGCCTTGGACCAGTCGAGATAATCGTCGATGTCTTCACCATCGTCGAATTTCCTGTCAAATTCTTCAGCGCTGATCGTCTTCATAACGCTGCCTTTCCTTGTCTCTGGAACGCCTGACGGAGATGATACGCAACCGGTCATTTCTGTAAGTGTAAATGGCGCTCCAGCACTTTCCGCGTAATTGGGCGACCATAATATACCGCTCTTCCGACGTGGTTTCGAGAGGAACGACGAGTCTTTTCTCGTCCAGCCAAAGCGCTCTTGCCTCGACGAAATCTATTCCGTGTTTGTCTTTGTTACTTTCACTTTTGGCAGGATCGAATTCGAAATCCATAAATAGTATTTCTTTAAAACAATAAGCTCCCTATCTAACCACGCTTCACCATCCGCTGCAACGCCATCATCAGCCCGCCGCCGATCAGCCCCCAGAAGGCCCCGGAAATGCCGCCGAAGGAAAGGCCCGAAGCCGTGATGAGGAAAGTGATGGCCGCCGCCTCGCGGGTTTCTGGCTCCCTGAACGCTGCGACTGCGGAGCCGGAAAAGGCGCCGACCAGTGCCAGCCCCGCCACCGCCTGAATGAGAATGGGCGGCGCCAGCGCCACGAAGGCGGTGACCACGCCCGCCAAAAGGCCAAAAATAATATAGCCGACACCGCCGATGATCGCCGCCCAGTAACGCCGCTTTGGATCGGGATGGGCGTCCTCGCCAGCACACATGGCAGCCGTAATCGCCGCAAGATTGACGGCATGGCCGCCAAAGGGTGCGGAAAGCAGCGAGAAAAAGCCGGTCGAGGCGAAAAGCGGTCCGGGCTGCGGATCGTAATGATTGACCTTCAGCACCGCGATGCCGGGAATATTCTGCGAGGCCATGGTGACGATGAAGAGCGGCAGCGCGATGGAGACAACCGCGTGGAGACTGAAGACGGGCGTTACCCACTCCATCGGCGGTTTCAGCGATTGCGCCACGCTGTCCAGCGCACCCGCCGGAATTTCGACGCCAAAAATCATCACCAGCACGAAGGCGGCAAGGGCGGCGGGCACGGCGAACAGTCGTTTAAAGGCTCCCACCACGATCCAGGCGAGGATGATGGGCAATCCCAGCGCCGGGTTGAAGCCGATCGCCTTGATGGGCGCAAAACACAGGCCGATGATGACGCCGGAGAGCATGGCATTGGCAAGCGGCGCGGGAATGGAGGCGACCGCCTTTCCCAGCGGCCGGAACAGGCCCGCGATGATGATCAGGATGGCGCAGATGATGAACCCGCCGACGGCCGCCGGAAAGCCGCCCTCGATGACGCCGGTGGTCGCAAGCAGCGCCGCACCCGGTGTCGACCAGGCGATGCTGATGGGAAGCCGGGTGGCGGCGGAGAGAATAATGGCGCAAAGCCCCATCGCCACCGAAAGCGCCATCAGCCCCGACGCCGCCTCGAAATCCGTCGCGCCGACAGCTTTCAGGCCCTGCAGCACGACGGCGAAGGAGCTGGCGAAACCGACAAAGGCGGTGAGGCAGCCCATGAACAGGCTCTGGACGGAAAAATCTTTCAGCATGAAGCACTCTGCGGCCTGCTGTCTGTCGCAAACAACCGCAGCGGTCCGCATTGGCGACAGGCAGAAACAAAACTGAAGCGTGACGCGCGAATCCGGGGATGGCGACACGCTTTGGATGAAGCGTGATTATATTCAGGATCAAAAAAGACGCCGCTTGGCAAGATGAGCCGCCACACTTCAGGTACGGCAGCATGGAAAACGTCATCAAAGTTTAGCGGCACGGCGCTAATCCTCCCTGCACCACAACCGGTCATCCGCCACAAGAGGGACCCTTGCCAATGCTGCGCATCGTCACCACCGTCGCCTGCTGTTTTGCGGCTTTGCCCGCCGCGGCCCAGACCCCGCCGCCGCCGGCCTTTCTCGGCCAGATCGTCGTTCCATCGGGCCTCTCCATCGATGGCGTCACCTTCGGCGGCATTTCCGATCTCGCTTTTGACAGCGAAACCGGGCGTTATCTCGCAATTTCCGATGACCGTGTGGAAAAAGGGCCGGCCCGTTATTACGAGCTGGAGCTGACTGTCGCGGAAGGCGCCGCCACGCTCAACATCGCCGCCACGCGCGAATTGAAGGACGAGACCGGCGCTGCTTTTGCGCCAAAGGGCATCGATGCGGAAGGCATCGCGCTCGACCGCAAGGGCGGCAAGCTCTACTGGTCCTCCGAACGCGACCTGAAGAACCAGCCGGCGCTTTACGTCTCGGACCTCGACGGCAGCAATGTGAAGCGGCTGGAACTGCCAAACGCCTATCTCGTCGATGACGCCAAGACCAGGGGCGTACAGAACAACCTCGCTTTCGAAGGCCTGACGCTGATGCCCGGCCGGCTGATCGCCGCCACCGAAAATGCGCTCACCCAGGACGGCCCCAAGGCGACCCCGCAGGCGGGCAGCCCGGCCCGCATCCTCGTCATCGACACGGCGACGCTGAAACCGGTCGCCGAGCATGTCTATGTAACCGAGCCTATCTCTAAGACGCCGACAGCCGCCGAGCCGAAATATAACGACAACGGCCTTTCCGCCATCGCGGCCCTGCCGGATGGCCGTTTCGTCGCCGTCGAGCGCAATTTCGCTTCCGGCGTGGGCAATCACATCCGCTTCTTCATCGCCGACATGTCCCGCGCCGACAATATTCTCGGCAAGGACAAGATCGATCCCGCATCCGTGGCCGCCGTATCCAAATTGGCCTGGTTCGAAATCAACGAAGGCGATTTCGGCCTCGATATCGACAATATCGAAAGCTTCGCCTTCGGCCCGGTGGTGGATGGCAAGCAGCTCTTCGTCATCGCTTCCGATGACAATTTCAACACCGGCAAGCAGTTCACCCAGTTTGCAGCTTTCGCAATTCCCGCCAATCTGGGTCAGTGAAATCCACATGAAGCAGAATGCCGGTTCTGGACCATGTCCGGGCCGGCATCGGCAATCATGCCTTCACCAGCGGAGCAGACGGGAACCGGCAAAAGCGCCGATGATGCCGGTCAACAAGATGCCCAGAGAATACCAGATCAGCACGAAAGCCATGCCGTTTTCGGTGCAGAACCACGAATAGACCCACGCCCCGGCCGCACCCGCGGCGATGCCCGCGGCAAAACCCGCAAGCCTGGGATCAGCGGGAGCCGAACGCTTGAGAGCCGCGAAATTCGCGATAAACAGCGGCAGTGCGAAAGCAACGATCAAAAACGGGCAATGCAGCGCCGACGATCCGAGAATGAGGGTCCTGTAGGTGCCGGGCACGGCAAATCCAAGCTGGACGAGCGCGATGACCGCCATGGCGACAAAAATCAGCGCAAGCCACACAAACAGGCAGCCCCTGTCGCCTTCCGGCCGCGCAAGACGCATGAGGGCGAAAAATGCAGCCACGGCCAGCAGGGCATTATAAGCGGATTTGACCCAGAAACCCGGTTCGGTCATGGCGTCATTCATATCGCTGCGAAGCCCCAGAATGACGACCATCAGCAGCAGCGAAACGCCGAGCGCGGGCAAGGCGGCGAACGCCAGCCTCCGCTCCAGCGCAAAAGCTCGTACGGGTTTCAGATGGCCCGCCAGTTGATCGATGATGTCTTCCGTCTTCCTCACGTGTCCCCCCGCAACTTTGCCGCCAGGACTTTCAGCGTTCTGTGAATACCGACCCTTGCCGCAAGCTCGGTCTGGCCGGATTTTTGCGCCGCTTCGGCAATTGAGTGACCTTCGAGCTTCACCCTTCGAATGAGATCCCGTTGCCGTTCCGGCAACTCGTCGAGCAGCCGCTCCACATCCATGCGGGCCGTGACCGCATCGACGGACGGTTCCGCCTCCAGCGTTTCATCGAGTTCCACTTCCGCCAGCATTCGGGCGCCCCGGCCCCGATAGTGATCGATGAGCTTGTAGCGCGCTATCGAAAAGAACCAGGCCGTGAAGGGCCGCGCACGGTCATAGGTCTCCCGCTTGGCGTGAAGCGACAACAGGGTTTCCTGCACAAGATCTTCGACATCGCCTCTGGCGGCAGCAGCCATGCGCCGGCCGTAATAGGCGATCAGCAGCCGTCTCAGGGCATGAAGCAAATGCCTGTAGGCGCCTTCGTCCCCATCGAGGGAACGCAGCATCAGCATTTTCAGTGTTTCTTCCGAAGGGCTGCCAGTCATCGTCACTATCGGGTTATTCGCAATCGGCAGGATATTGTTACATAGTGGCTTTAAAAAAATCTCGCCCGAACTTGTCGTCACAAGCGCGTGAAGATGTAACGGTCGGCCTTTCCCGGCCGAATGGACAATCGTGAGCCCCGGCACGATGCCGGCGGACATTCAACGACGTCCAGAGGAGACCCTTCATGACCCGCATTTTCACCGCCATTGCCGCCGCTTCCCTTCTGTCCGCTCTTTCCTTCGCGGGCATCGTCCATGCCGATGGCATGAAAACCGATACGATGAAGAAGGATACCATGCATAACGACACCATGAAGACGGAGACGATGAAAAAGGATGGCATGTCCATGGCCGGCAAGAAGGCCAGCAAGAAGGATTGCATGGACAAGGCCGGCATGGAAATGGACAAGATGAAAAAGGCTGACATGATGAAGGCCTGCGACATGATGAAATAACACCGGCCTGAAAGGAAAAAGCCCGCACCGGTTTTCACCGATACGGGCTTTCTCGACTGAAAAATCGAAAACTCAGAGTTCCGACTGGCTCTCGACGATCTTGCCGACGAGGCCGTAGTCCTTGGCCTCTTCCGCACCGAGCCAGTAATCGCGGTCGATATCCTTGGCGATCTTTTCTTCGCTCTGGCCGGTGGCCTTGGAGAAAATCTTGATCAGGCGCTGGTTCATCTTGATGATTTCGCGGGCCTGGATTTCGATGTCGGACGCCATGCCGCGCGTACCGCCGGAGGGTTGGTGCAGCAGGAAGCGGGTGTTCGGCAGGCAGAGGCGGCGTTCCTTCGGCACCGAAACGTAAATCAGCGCGCCGGCGGAAGCGACCCAGCCCGTGCCGATGATATAGACCTTCGGCTTGATGAACTTGATCATGTCGTGGATGGAATCACCCGATTCGACATGGCCGCCCGGCGAATTGACGTAAACGCGAATGTCGTCGTCGCTGGCGGCGGCAAGAGCCACGAGCTGCGTGCAGACCTTCTGCGCCAGTTCCTGCGTGATGCCACCATAGATGAAGATCGAACGCGACTTGAAAAGATTCGCTTCCGTTTCCTTGCCGATCGGCAGTTCCTTGCTCTTGTCGTCTTCGTCTTCGTTCATCAACGGCTCTCTCCAGCAAAATTCGTGCATGCCCTTCGGACATAGTGCGACTTGTTACGTAAGGCAATGAGAGAAAAAGGCAAGGTTTGCCCGCCAACAATAAACAGCACCCCCGGCAGATGACGCATGGACAGCCTGTCGGCCTTCGCGATATCGTTGACGCCTCATTGCAGCGCCGCCTGCCGCGGGAAGCCCCAAGATTCCGTTGCGGACGGCCATAATTTCAAGAGGGAACCATGCTGAAAAGACTAAGCCTCACTGCCGCCGCACTGGGCGTTACCGCCCTGCCCGCTTTCGCCCATTTGAACCCGGAAGAACACGGCTCCTTCATGGCCGGCGTCTCCCACCCCTTCTTCGGTGCGGACCACATTCTGGCGATGGTGGCCGTCGGCATCTGGGCCTCGCAGATCGCCGTGGCGCAGGGCGACCGCAAGGCGTTGTGGATCGTGCCTTCCGCCTTCGTCGGCACCATGGCCGCCGGCTTCCTGATGGCGGTTTACGGCATCGGGCTTCCCTTCGTCGAACCGGCCATTCTCGCCTCCGTCATCGGTCTCGGCCTGCTCGTTGCCATGGCGGCAAGGCTTCCCACGGCAGCGGCGGCGGCCGTTGTCGGCGCTTTCGCGCTTTTCCATGGCCATGCCCATGGCGGTGAACTCGGCAGCGCCGGCGCGCTTCAATTCGGCATCGGCTTCATGATCGCCACCGCCATCCTGCATGCGGCCGGCATCGCGCTCGGCCTCGGCATTGCCCGTTTCGGTTCCGCAGCCAGCCGCACCGTCGGCGCGCTGACGGCGATTGCGGGTCTCTCGCTCGCCTTCGGCGGCTGAGGATCATTACCGAAATTTAAAATTCGGGCCGCTTTGAAAAGCCAGAATTGTGGCCTACCTCCTTATCGTGGATTTTCGCTTCACGGTAAGGAGGCATCATATGTCACCGGAAGAAAGCCAGCTTCTCAAGGCCCTGTTCGACAGGACCAGAACCGCATCCGCCACCCCGCGTGACCGCGAGGCGGAAACATTGATCGCAGACGCCGTGCGCGATCAGCCCGCAGCCCCCTATTATCTCGCCCAGGCGGTCATCGTTCAGGAAAAAGGGCTGGAGGCGGCGGCAGCCCATATCAAGCAGCTCGAAGACCGTATCCACGCGCTGGAAAGCGGCAACCCGGCCCCTCAGGCTGCGGCGCAGGGCGGATTTCTCAGTTCCATCTTCGGCACCGGCCAGCCGCAGCCGCCGGCACCCACGCCCGCCCCTGCCCAGGCTGCCCCGCAAACCTCATGGCGCAACGATACCGCCGGCCAGACGGCCGGTCCCTGGGGATCGCCAGCCGGCCAGCAACCCGGCGGCCCGTGGAGCCAGCAGTCCGCCGCAGTCGGGCGTTCTGCAGGCGGTGGCTTCCTTCAGGGTGCGCTTGGCACCGCCGCCGGTGTCGCCGGCGGCATGCTGCTCGCCAATTCGCTGAGCGGGATTTTCGGCAGCCACATGTCGTCGCTCGGCCTTGGCTCGCCCTTCGGCGGCGGCAATGCTGCGGGTAACGCGCCTGTCGAGGAAACCGTCATCAATAATTATTACGGCGACAGCGCCAGCCCGCAGAACAACGACGATGACGATATCCAGCAGGCCGATGACGACAGCGCCGACGACGCGGATGTCGATTCAGGCGACGACGGTTCGTTCGCCTGAACCTTTAGTCCCGTAAAAGCCGGATCAGCCGCGACCGCGATAGGTGGGAACGCCCTGATCCGGCAGCCACACGCCTTCGGGGGCCGGTCCGGTCTGCCAGAACACGTCGATCGGAATGCCGCCGCGCGGATACCAGTAAGCGCCGATGCGCAGCCATTTCGGCTGCAGCAGCTCCACCAGCCGCCTGGCGATATAGACCGAGCAATCCTCATGGAATGCGCCGTGATTGCGGAAGGACTGTAAAAACAGCTTCAGCGACTTTGATTCCACCAGGAAATCGCCCGGAATATAGTCGATGACGATATGGGCGAAATCCGGCTGGCCGGTCATCGGGCAAAGCGAGGTGAATTCGGGCGCGGTGAAGCGCACCACGTAATCGGTGCCGGCATTGCCGTTCGGCACCTTTTCGAGAACGGCCTTTTCCGGGCTCTCTGGCGTATCGACCTTCGTGCCCAGCTGCGACAGGCCGGAAACATCCGTCACGGACATGGAAAACTCCTGTTTTTCAAACAATCACTTTGACGCCATGCGCCTTTTCGCCTTCCGGCTCGACGTGAATGGCAAGGCTGGCGCCCGGTATGACGTCCCTTATGGCATCTTCAAGGCGGTCGCAAATATCATGCGCCTCACGCACCGTCATGACAGCTGGAACAACGACGTGAAAATCGATGAAGGCGGCCGAGCCGGCGCGGCGTGTCCTCAGATCGTGTACGCCGATCACACCGCCGGAATGTTCGGCGATGGCCTTCTTGATCGCCTCGTCCTCTTCCGGCTCCACGGCCCGGTCCATCAGCCCGCCAAGCGAATGCAGAATGACCTTGGATCCCTGGAACAGGATGTTGATGGCGACCAGAATGGCGAGCAGCGGGTCGAGAATGGCATAACCCGTCAGAAGCGCCAGAACGAGGCCGACGAGAACGCCCGCCGAGGTCACGACGTCGGACATGATGTGATGGCCGTCGGCGGCCAGCGCCGGTGAGGCGTGTCTTTTGCCGACACGGATCAGGATCGTCGCCCACACGGCGTTGATGACGCCCGCCGCCGCATTGATGGCAAGACCAAGGGCCGGCGCTTCCGGCAGCCTCGGGTTGAAAAGACCGCCCCAGGCCTCCTGCACGATCAGGAGCGCGGCAACGACGATCAGCACACCCTCCACGACGGCGGAAATATATTCCGCCTTGTGGTGGCCGAACTGGTGGTCGTCATCGGCGGGCTTCTGCGCGTACCGAATGACGAAATAGGCGATGAAGGCCGCGACCACGTTGACGGTCGATTCCAGACCGTCCGATAAAAGCGCGACCGAACCGGTGACCCACCAGGCCACGAGTTTGAGACCCAGTACGCCGAACGAAAGCGGGATGCTCCAGAATGCGAGCTTCCGGACCAAAGCGTTGCCTTCACTGTTCATTTTTGCCCCCGTGCGGATGCGAACGAATTGCATGACCGATTGCCAAAACGCACGAACCGCGCGCACGGGGTCTCCGTGCGCGCGGTTCGCTGTTTGCGCGTTCTATCGTTCAAACGGAGAACAAGGTCAAGGGCCTTGCGCTCACGCGTAAAACATCACTCTTCGCTTTTCTGCTCGCAGAAACGAATGCGGTTGCCGAACGGATCGGTCACTTCCATCACATCGCCCCATGGCAGTTCTTCAACGCCCGGCTTCATGAAGCGATAGTCTTTCGCCGCCAGTTCCTGTTGATAGGCGTGAACGCCATGCATGGTGGCGAAGATGTTGGAGCCCGGCGTCGCATCTCCGTGATGGCCGCTGAGGTGAAGCCCCATCCCGGCCCGTGAAACCTGCATGTAAAGCGGGAAATTATCGCCGAAGCGATGTTCCCAGTCGACCTCGAAACCGAGAAAATCGACATAGAACTCCCGCGCCTTGGCCTCGTCGAAGATTCTGACGATCGGGAATATCCGCCCGAAGCCGATGTCTCCAACAGTCTGTTTCCCGGCATCTTCCATGCTGCCCCAACCCCTTTTCCGGCCGTAAAACGATACCGGCCGCACAAGGTGCGGCCGGTAGGATCAGCTTACTCGGCTGCGACGATCTTGCCGTCCTGCCACTTGAACAGCGAGAAGGCCTGCGACGTCAGGTCGCCGTTTTCGCCGTAGGTCACCTTGCCGATTGCGGTCGGGAAAGCGTCACCGCTTTTCAGGGCCGTGGCGACGGCTTCGGAATCCTTGGCGCTTCCGGCCTTCTCGATGCCGGCCTTCAGCACTTCGACGGCAGCATAAGCGTTGAGCGTGAAGGCTTCCGCCGGAATGTTGGCGGCCTTCAGCGCTTCGGCAGCGGCCTTGGAATCGTCGTTCTTCAGCGCGTCCGAAGCGTTGGTGAAGATCGTGCCTTCGCCAGCCTGCGAACCGATGTTCCAGAACTCGCTGTTCGACAGGCCGTCACCGCCGATGACGGCAGCCTTGGAGCCGATATCCTTCAGCTGGCGCACCAGAAGACCCGCTTCCGGATGGTAACCGCCGAAATAGACGATGTCGGCATTGTCGGACTTCAGACGGGCCGTCAGCGCGCCGAGATCCTTTTCGCCGGGTGTCAGCGCATCGTAGAGAACTTCGGTAACGCCACCGGCATTCAGCGTGGTCTTGAAGGCGTCTGCCAGACCTTTGCCGTAAGCGCCCTTGTCGTGAATGATGGCGATCTTCTTGTCCTTGAGATTGGCGAGAACATATTTCGCCGCAACCTCGGCCTGCTGGTCGTCACGACCGCAGGTGCGGAAAACGTTGGAAAGGCCACGGTTGGTCAGGCCCGGCGCGGTCGCCGTCGGCGTTACCATCAGCACGCCGTTTTCGGCAAAGACATCCGATGCCGGAATGGCGACGCCGGACGTCACCGGACCGACGACGAAGTGGATGCCTTCGGCAACCAGCTGGTTGGCCGCGGAAACGCCCTGCTTCGGCTCACCGCCGTCATCGGCAAGCTTCAGCACGACCTGTTCGCCGAGGATGCCGCCCTTCTTGTTGATTTCATTGACTGCCGTCTGGGCGCCGTTCTTCACCTGGTCGCCATAGGCGGCGACAGGACCGGTGAGTGGCGCAATCAGGCCGATGACGATTTCGGCATGAGCAAGGGGTGCGAATGCGAAGGACGCTGCAAGCGTCACGCTGGTCAATGTCTTCAGTTTCATCCTGGTGTCTCCTTAAAGGGGGTCGCGGGACCCGGTGAGCGCCATGGGCGCCGACCGAATGAAACTATCGGACGCCTCCCGGCGAAAACTCGTTCCATTTTTGAATTCCGAGCCTTCCACTCAACTCATACGGAAGGTTTGATGATTTATGCAAGTCACTTTGCTGGATTAGCTCTATTAGCGGTAAATCAATCGCCGGATCGGCCATGATTGCGCCATCTGAATGGACGCATCGACCTTCCGTAAACGCTTGGCGTTTGGCCGCCGCTGGAGGATAATGCGCCATGATCGCAGCAGATGAAGAATTTCTGACGGGCCTGCCCGTCTTCCGGCATTTTGAAGACGTGGCCGACCCGGCGCTTTATCGCGCCCTGCCGCCGGGGTGGGGGCTGGCCATCGCCGATATCATTGATTCGACCTCGGCAATCGGCACCGGCCGCTACAAGGCCGTCAACATGGCGGGTGCGGCGGTCATATCGGGCGTATCGAACAGTCTCGGGCGTCACGATCTGCCCTTCGTTTTCGGCGGCGATGGCGCCGCCGTCGCCGTGCCGCCCCACGGGCTCTCTGTCGCACGCACCGCGCTTTCGAATGTACAGCGCTGGGTGAAGGACGATCTCGATCTCGCCATGCGCGTGGCGCTGGTTCCCGTCGAGGATATTCGTGAAAATGGTTTCGATATTCGTGTCGCGCGTTTTCAGGCGAGCGAGGATGTTTCCTACGCCATGTTTTCGGGCGGCGGCAACAGCTGGGCGGAAGCGCGGATGAAGGAGGGACAATATGCCCTGCCCGCGGCCGAAACGGGCGAGCGCCCCGATCTCACCGGTCTTTCATGCCGCTGGAACCCCATTCCGGCCACCCATGGCAAGGTGGTGTCGATCATCGCCGTGCCGGGGCCGTCGCGGGACATGCCGGCATTTCGCCAACTGGTCGTTGATCTTGTCGATCTGGCCGAACAGGACGCAAGACACGGCCACCCCGTGCCGGAGGATGGGCCGAAACTCGGTTTCGTTCGCGAGGGTCTCGGCCTCGAAGCCCGGGCCGGCGCTGCCTATCACGATGTCTGGGGCAAGATGCGCCGCTCGTTTCGCATTCTCGGCGAGTCCCTGCTCGTCAATCTCTTGAGCGTGACGGGGCTATCGTTCGGACCGTTCAATGCGGTGCGCTACCGGCGTTCGGTCGCGAGCAACACCGATTTCAGGAAATTCGATGACGGCCTGAAGATGACAGTGGATATCGACGCCGCACGGCTCGAAAAAATCCGCGCGCGGCTGGAGCAGGGCCGCCTCTCGGGAAGCTGTTATTACGGCCTGCACGAACAGGATGCCGCATTGATGACCTGTATCGTTCCGTCTCCGCTTTCGAGAGACCACATGCATTTCGTGGATGGTGCCGACGGCGGATATGCGGCTGCGGCAAGCCGTCTCAAGCAGCAGATGCTGGTTGCCGCACCGGCCTGAAAACCGCGCCAATACACAGCCCCCGATCCCTATGCCGGATGCAACGCAGCGAAGGTGGCTGAAAAGAAAAACCGGCGTCGTGCGCCGGTTTCAATCGAGTGGTGCTGCCGGGCCTTAACAGGGCCGTGGGATCACGCAGCGGTCTTGCTGCTCTTCTGCGCCTGGCAGTAAATTTCCTCGAGGGAGGCGAGGATCTTTTTCACGGATTCGGAATTGCTGGAATAATAGATGGTCTGCGCATCCCGTCGTGTCTTCACCAGCCGCTGGGCACGCAATTTCGAAAGATGCTGCGAGAGAGCGGACTGGCTGAGACCAACCTGTGAAGCGAGAACACCGACCGGCACTTCCGTATCCACCAGCGTGCACAAGATCATCAGGCGCTTGGGATTCGCCATGGCTGAGAGCAAGTCTGCAGCGGCGATGCTATGTTCCGACAGAGATTGGTTATCCATACGCTCAAGTCTCCTGATGACAGTCGAAAAAGACGGTCATGGTGGCTATTATAGGTGTTCCAAAAGGTGTTTTTATAATTCAGTCGATACGTTGTATATACCTAAATCTTGCTTATATCGTGTCCCTTTCAAAGACTATTCTTCACCGGTTATTTACTTAAAATATTGTGACCAAATTATCAGCTTTTTGCCTGTTTTTTGTCAATTTCATGATAAACACATGTATTAGCAGCAGTATTTATAAGCAATAAACGATCAAAAGTTGAGCGCCTCAATCTTAACACCCGATGCCGGATTTTGGGGTGACAATCTATTACCACCTTAAATTTAGCAGCGAGCTAAAGAATCTAGATTAACTTTGCGCAATTTTCTCTAAGTTTGCAATATGATTTTTATTAGTAATTATTTTCATGCATAACTTGTGATATCAAAAATATTCTTTGCTACCGTGGGAAGGTATAACTTGCGCCGCGAAGATCTTCTGGAAACAGAAAAAGGGCCCTCCATGGAAGGCCCTTTCTTTTTCAGACAGGCGAATCACTATTTTTTGCGGTGACGTGTCAGCCCCGCCACGACTTCATCGGCGGAAATCGTGCCGACGATCGCACCATTGTCGACGACGCCGATCGCGCCGGAATGTTTTGACAGCGCATCGAGAATATCGATCAGCGGCGATGACGGACGGGCGGTGGCGGCGACTGTCATCTGGCCGTTGCGTTCGTCCACCCCACGCTTCATCACATCGGCGGCGGTCAGCATGGAGATCGGGTTCATGTTCTGCACGAAATCCGCGACATAGGGCGTGGCCGGCTGCTTGACGATCTGCTGCGGCGTTCCGCACTGGATGATGCGTCCGCCCTCCATCATGGCGATACGGTTGCCGATGCGGAAGGCCTCGTCCAGATCGTGGCTGACGAAGAGGATAGTTTTCTTCAGCCGGCTCTGGAACTCCAGAAGCTCGTCCTGCAGGCGGCTTCTGATGAGAGGGTCGAGCGCCGAGAACGGCTCGTCCATCAACAGGATCGGCGCTCCGGTGGCAAAGGCCCTCGCCAGCCCCACACGCTGCTGCATGCCGCCGGAAAGCTCTCCCACCTTGCGGTCGGCCCAGGCGGAGAGATTGACCAGTTCCAGCTGCTCGGCCACCATGCGCTTGCGCTCGGCTTCCGGCACGCCGGAAAGCTCAAGCCCGAAGCCGACATTGTCGGCCACATTGCGCCAGGGCAGAAGGCCGAATTGCTGGAAGACCATGGAGACCGTGTGCATGCGCAGATCGCGCAGCGCTTTCGCCGTCGAGCGATAGGGATCGACATAGCCGGTTTTTGTCTTCACGCCGACATTGCCGCGCACCACGGGCGCAAGCCCGTTGACAGCCCTGAGCAGGGTCGACTTGCCGGAGCCGGAAAGCCCCATGAGCACGAGTATCTCGCCCTCGCTGACCGAGAGCGAGGCATTGGCGACGCCGAGAACCAGTCCGGTTTCGGCATTGATCTCGTCACGCGTGCTGCCCTTGTCGATCAGCGGCAGCGCCGCATCGGGCCGGTCGCCGAAGACGATATCGACATTTCCGAAGATGATGGCGTCACTCATAGATCATCCTCCGCGCCGGGAAGGCGAAAAAGCCGGTCGAGAACGATCGCCAGTATGACGATGCACAGTCCCGCTTCGAAGCCCATGGCGATATTGACGGTGTTCAGGGCGCGCACCACGGGTACGCCGAGACCATTGGCGCCGACGAGGGCGGAAATGACCACCATCGACAGCGACAGCATGATCGTCTGGGTAAGGCCGGCCATGATCTGAGGCGCGGCGAAGGGAAGCTCCACCTTGCGTAATGCTTGCGAAGGCGTGGCGCCAAACGCGACGGCCGCCTCCACCAGCGCCGGCGGCGTCGAAACGATGCCGAGACGGGTGAGCCGCACGGGAGCCGGAATGGCGAAGATGACGGTGGCGATGAGCCCCGGAACCATGCCGAGACCGAACAGCACCAGCGCCGGGATGAGATAAACGAAGGTGGGGATGGTCTGCATCAGGTCCAGCACCGGGCGCATGCCGGCATAGATCCATTTGCGCCGCGCCGCCAATATGCCGAGCGGTATGCCGATGATCATGCATACGGCGCTGGCGGCGATGACGAGCGCCAGCGTTTCCGTCGTCGCCTTCCAGTAGCCCAGATTGATGATGAGCAGCAGGCCGAGCGCCGTGAAGACCGGCATGCCGACGGAGCGGCGCGTCCAGGCGGAAAGCGCCGTCAGGATCGCCACGATGATGAGCGGATGCGGCGCCTGCAGCACATAAAGCAGGGCGTTGATGACGCTTTGGAAAATGAAGGAAAGCCAATCGAAGAAAAAAGCGAGATTGCCGGTCAGCCAGTCAATGGCCTCCTTGGCATATCGGCCGACGGGCAGGCGGTTTTCAGGAGCGCTGAGCCATTCCACGGTAAGAAAAGACCTTTCGTGAACTAAAACAATTCCGGCAAAAGTGCAGAGCGGTTTTGCGTCCGGAATTGCGCAGACAACAAAGAAATAGAGCATCGTCATCCCGTTTCACGGGGATTGCTCCAATGCAGAAATGACGGCCGGCAGCGGAACTGCCGGACGCGGTGCTGGCGCATGACCTTCAATGTCTGAAAATTCACAGGCAAGGTCATGCATGGGCATCGTTATTTCCCGCTGATCCGGCCTGCCGCGCAGGCCGGATGCAGTCATGCATCGTCTTGCGGCTTAGAGGCCGAGAGCCTTCTTGGCGGCAGGCAGGGCGTCAGCGCTGCCGTCCTTGGTCTTGACGTTGGCGAGCCAGGGCTCGATCGCCGCCGGGTTGGCCTTCAGCCAGGCGGTTGCAGCCGCCTCGCCCTCAAGGCCGTCATTCAGGATCTTGCCCATGATCTCGTTTTCCATGGGCAGGGAAAATTGCAGGTTCTTGAGGAAGGCGCCGACATTCGGGCACTCCTCGACGTAACCCTTGCGGACATTGGTATGGATCGTCGCGCCGCCGAGATTGGGGCCGAAGACCTCGTCGCCGCCGGTCAGATAGGTCAGCTTGAAATTCGCATTCATGGGATGCGGTTCCCAGCCGAGGAAGACGATGGGCTCGCCGGATTTTTCGGCGCGCGCCACCTGGGAGAGCATGCCCTGTTCGGACGACTCGACCACCTCGAATGACTTCAGACCGAAACTGTCCTTGGCCACCATGTCGAGAATCAGGCGGTTGCCGTCATTGCCCGGCTCGATGCCATAGATCTTGCCGCCGAGATCGGCGCTGTGGGCGGCGATGTCCTTGAAATCCTTGATGCCGAGTTCGGCGCCCTTGGCGTTGGTCGCCAGCGTGTATTTCGCGCCGGTCAGGTTTTCCCGCAGCGTCTCCACGGATTTGTCTTCGCGATAAGGCGCGATATCGCCTTCCATGGTCGGCATCCAGTTGCCGAGGAAGACGTCGATGTCCTTGTTTTTCAGGGATGTGTAGGTAACGGGTACGGAGAGAAGCTTGACGTCGGTTTCATAGCCAAGGCTTTTCAGAAGCACGGTGGCGGTCGCCGTCGTGGCGGTGATGTCGGTCCAGCCCACATCGGAAAAGCGCACTGTGCCACAGCTTGCCGGTTCCGCAGCGCCGGCCGCACTGAACGTCATGGAGGAGATTGCTGCGGCCAGGGCCAGACAGCGGCTTCTATTTGCAAACATATGGCTTGCTCCCTGTTTTTTCGTTCCCTTGCCATTATCAATATCTGCCGGACACAATCAACTCGCGTGCATTTGCGTGCTTTGGCGCACCGTTTGCGACAAAATGGTGAAAATGTCGGTATTCAGCGGTGCAATGTCGAAAAAGGGCAGACCGTAGAAATCTGTGTTTTTCCAACGGCCATACTTTTCAATCCGCGTCTTCGCCGTCAAAAGACGATGGATGCAGCATCGGCTGGAAAACCGGGACAGGTTTGTGAGGCACGGTGTGCCGATTGAAGAGGTTGGAGCATTCCAACGCACGTCGGAATGATGCAACGGTGCTCCGGGAGTGGATAATGGCAAAACTCTATTTCAATTATTCGACGATGAATGCCGGCAAATCGACCATGCTGCTGCAGGCATCCTACAATTATCAGGAGCGCGGCATGCGCACACTGATCTTCACGGCCGCCTTTGACGACCGGGCCGGCGTCGGACGTGTTGCCTCGCGCATCGGCCTGTCCTCCGACGCCCTGACCTTCGATGACAATACCGACCTGTTCGCCGAGGTAGCGGCCCTCCACGCTGAAGCGCCCGTCGCCTGCGTTTTCGTTGATGAAGCCAACTTTCTCTCCGAACACCATGTCTGGCAGCTTGCCGACATTGTCGACAGGCTGAACATCCCGGTCATGACCTATGGCCTGCGCACGGATTTTCAGGGAAAGCTCTTCCCCGCCTCGAAAGAACTGCTCGCCATTGCCGATGAGCTTCGCGAAATCCGCACCATCTGCCATTGCGGCCGCAAGGCGACGATGGTGGCCCGCTTCGACAATGAAGGAAAGGTCGTGACGGAAGGCGCGCAGATCGATGTTGGCGGCAACGAGAAATATGTTTCCTTCTGCCGCCGCCACTGGGTGGAGACGTTCAAGGGCGAGTGAACGTCTGCGTCCGGTTGCCGCATTTGATTTTCCGCAAAGATGGCTCCCCCGCTCCTGGGCTAAGACGACGGCGACACATTCGCGTGGATGTGCTTTCTCTCAGGAGCAAAACTATGCAGAACAAAACTGCCAAATTCGCCGGCCTCGCCATTCTCGCAGGTCTTTTCGCCTTTCCCGCCCTTGCCGCCGAAATCGAAGTGAAGATGCTCAACAAGGGCAGCGACGGTCAGGCGATGGTCTTCGAGCCCGCAACCGTCAAGGCCGCCGTCGGCGACGTCATCACCTTCGTCCCGGTCGACAAGGGCCATGATGCGGCAGCCGTGAAGGACATGATCCCCGAGGGTGTCGCAGACTTCAAGGGCAAGATGAACGAGACGGTGAAGTTGACGGTCGAGAAGGAAGGCGCCTACGTCGTCAAATGCACACCGCATCTCGGCATGGGCATGATCGCGCTCGTTGTGGTCGGCGATGCCGCGCCGGCCAATCTCGACGCCGTCAAGAACGGCAAACTGCCGAAAAAGGCGCGCGACCGGCTGAATGACGAGATCGCCAAGCTCGGCCTTTGAGGACATATCCCTTCGGTTCCGCGGCGGCTGTTACTCTACAATCGGTGTGGAAAGCCATAATGGCCGGCGCGGACCGCAGGTTGAGAAAAGTTTCGCAATCATGTTGTATCCCGGTTGACCGGGACATATCTGGAAGACAGTAAATGACCGCGGTTTATACGAAGCGCCGAAGGGCGCGGGCGGGCCGCGTGTTTTTCTTCCGGCGTCCAGCCCCACGGGCAGAGGAGACTATGACGACATGATCGACCGGATCACCGCTTTGATTCAGGCAGCCTTCAGCGCCATCGGCAGGGCCGCCGGTCTTCTCGTCGCCTGGCTTTTGTGGCCCTTCATGGCCGCCCATGGCTGGTACAGCGGCCGCAACTGGCTCATCAAGGGCCCGATCGCCCTCATCGTCATTTTTCTTGCCGGCTTCTACGGATATTTCATCTGGCAAACCCAGGTCTGGACGAATTTCGACCCGGATTACGTCGCTCGCTACAAGCTTGAAGAGCGCACCGTGCCTGCCGGGCAGGAATTGCCCGCCGCCGCCCCGGCGGGTGGCGCAACCGGCGCCGCCGCAAACACGTCCGCACCGGTCTGCCAGCGTTCGGCCATCGTCGACGCAGCCGCCGATCTCACCGATTTCAACGTCAACCAGAACGCATGGATTTCCTCCATGCTGCTCTACCGTCTCGGCCTTTTCGGCATGGACTGGGACAGCACGCCGTTTCTGGACAACAAGGCGTCTTTCCAGCGTGGCGTAAACCAGGCCGTGCGCCGCACCTCGGTGGAACTGGTGGATACGCTCGGCCGCGTGCGCGGAACCTCCGGCATCAACAACAATCTCCAGGAAGCACGCGGGAACATGCAGTTCAGCGAATATTCCTGGTATTTCGGTCTCGAACCCTTCGGCCCGAAGACCCCGACCCCCAGCTATTACCGCGCCGCCATCCGCAGCTTCCAGGCCTTCAACGGCGAGCTCGCCGCCTGCAAGGCCGTCTTCGATACACGCGCCGACAACCTCATCCAGTTCATCGACCGTATCGCCGGCGATATCGGCTCCACGTCTGCAATTCTGCGCGAGCGTTCGGAAAACTATAATGGCGGCTGGTTCGATACGCGCGCCGACGACCGCTTCTGGTTCGCCTATGGCCAGCTCTACGGCTATTACGGCGTGCTTTCCGCCGCCGGATCGGACTTCGCGCAGGTCATCCGCGAGCGTAACCTGACCAACCTGTGGAACGACACGCTGTTGCAGACCCGCGCAGCCCTGCGCATTCAGCCGGCAATCATTTCCAATGGTGAGGAAAGCGGCTGGATCATGCCCTCGCACCTCGCCACCATGGGATTTTACGTTTTGCGGGTTCGCTCTAATCTCGTCGAGCTTCGCTCGGTTCTCGACCGGTAAGGCGAGGCCTGCCGGGAACGACAGGGTCGATCAGTCTATCAGGCCAAGGCGTATCGTCTTGGCCACCAGCTGGGTGCGGTTGACGCAGTCGAGCTTGCGGATGGCGTTGTTCATATAGGCATTGACGGTGTGTTCCGAGATGGACAGAAGCTCGGCGATCTCCACGGAGGTCTTTCCCTGCGCCGTCCAGCGCACAACGTCTAGTTCCCGCTTCGTCAGCGGCGACGGACCTTTTGAGTTGGTGCGGCAAAGCCGGTCATAAACCTCCAGCGCATGCAGCACGATCATGCTCAGTTCGTTGAGCGCGGCTTGCGGCAGAATATCGCGATCGCCCGCGAAATTCATCAGATGCCGGTTGCCGTACATGCCGTGCACCGGCACCATCAGACCGGACGTAATGCCCATGCTGCTCAGCGAATCCGCCGCATCCACCAGCGGTCCGCAGGCAATATCCGGATCCTGCAGCGACCAATATTGCGGCATCATCGATGACGCGCCACGCTTGATGACGGGACAGTCCCCAAGTGCGCCGTCCCTGGTCATCGCATTCACGACCCAGACGGGCAGGCTGCTTTCGACAACCGTTGGCAAGGCATAGGCATTCTGGCCGCCGGGTAACCGCAAAAGGGTCACATAGGCATAACCGAAGGCGCGCATCACTTCCCGCAGCGCCTCCAGCCATTGGGATTTGTCGGCCGCAGCCGACAGATCGTCGCAAAGTCTGGCCTGACGTTCCGTCTTCACCATTCACACACCCTCGACACGCCGGGACGCAGCGCCCGGAGCGAGAAACATGCGGCGTGGCCAGAACGGGGTTGCGACCTTCATATCGGCTGGACCATCCTGATCAAAGCACCGGCTTTTCGGATTTGTCTTTCGGCTTGGCCATCAGTTTTTCCAGAAAACCGAGCATGACCGCCGAGACGACAAAAGCCAGATGGATGATGGTGAACCACATCAGCTTGCTGTCCGAATACTGACTGGCGTTGAGGAAGATTTGCAGCAGGTGGATTGACGAGATCGCCACGATCGACGACGCGACCTTGATTTTCAGGCTGCCGGAATCGAGCTTGCCCAGAAAGGAAACCTCGGCATCGGCATCGTCGAAGCGGCTGACGAAGTTCTCGTAACCGGAAATCATCACCATGACGATCAGGCTGGCGACCAGCGCCGCATCGATCAGACCCAGCATGGCGAGGATCATGTCCGCTTCGTCGTAGGTGAAAACGTTCTTCGCAACTTTCAGAAACTTGAGCGCGAAGGAAAACGCATAAACCGCCAGTGCCGCGACGAGCCCGAGATAAAAAACGACGAGCAGCCAGCGGCTGGAGAGGATGATCCGCTCAACGAGCAGTTCAAGAGACTTCATTTCCGTATCCGATTAATAATCTGTTTATTGTTGGGGCATGGTTTGTTTCGCCATGTAAACTGGCTGCGAATATCCTAGCAAGCGGCAATGTCGGGACTTTCACCGTACCGTGGCGTTTTCACACCCCATTCACCCGTGAGGTTCGAGAGCGGACAAGCGTCATATTTTTGCAACATACTGTTATGCTTTAAAACATGATGCAAAAAGTCATATATAATATGTTGACAGTTATCATCATGTTTTTTAGTCCTCGCTTATCGGCTCGCCCGTAACAATCAAAACAGTTTCAGCCGCGGCGGCAAGCGCGGCGTGCTTTCGCACGCCGTGGCCCATTCGCGCGCCTACCTGGGGGTACTTAATGTCCATTTCGCGCACGCATTCCGCGCTGCTTCTGTGCACTGCCATCTCTCTTCTGCCGCTTGCCGGCCCCGCGCGGGCACAGGATGCCGCGTCGCAGGCGGACGGCGCCACCACGCTTGAAAGGATCGTCGTCAAGGGCAAGCGCGTCAAAAGCGCCAATGCCGTCGCCGACACGCCGCTGGCGAGCCAGACCACGGCGGAAGATATCCGCAAGAAGGACATCGGCAGCATCAAGGACCTCGGCAACAGCACGGAGCCGGGCGTCGATTACGTCGATGCCAAGCCCGGCCGGCCCGGCGGCCTGTTCATTCGCGGCCTCGGCGGCGCACGCGTCGTCACCTTGATCGACAATATTCCCGTTCCCTTCTTCGAAAACTTTGCCCGGCAGGGTCAGGCCACCACCACATTGAGCAATACGAATTCGAGCTTCGATTTTTCCTCGCTCTCGACGGTCGATGTGGTGCGTGGCGCAGATTCCAGCCGTATCGGCTCCGGTGCTCTCGGCGGCGCGCTGGTGCTGCGCACGCTCGAGCCGGAAGACCTGATCGGCGAAGGCAGGGACTGGGGCGGCGTGGCCAAGACCACCTATGACAGCGAAGACAGAAGCGTGGGCGGATCGCTCGCCGTCGCCAAGAAGATCGAGAATACCTCGGTCCTGTTCCAGGGCTCCTACAAGCGCGGCAACGAGACGGACAATAAGGGCACGGCCGATGTCTACGGAACGCGCCGCACCAAGCCCAATCCCGCCGACACCTATGAAAGCAACCTGATGTTCAAGATCCGCCAGGATCTTGAAGGCGGTCACCGCATCGGGCTGACGGCCGAGCGTTATTCGCTGAGAAACCGCAGCGACATGAAGACCCTGCAGGGCGTCAGCGTTTCGGGCTCGACCTACCGGATCGGCGACTACCGGGGCTACGAGGATACCGAGCGCGATCGCGTATCGCTCGATTACGAATACGAAGCGCCCTCGACCGACGGCTTCATCGACGCCGCCAATCTCTCGCTCTACTGGACGCGTCTTTCCAAGGAATCCGGCGCGGGTGACCGCCTCACCAACAATTCGCTCTATATTCGCGAAGACAGCATGCGCAACAGTGCATTCGGCATCGTCGGCGGCCTGGAATCCGGCTTCGAGCTTGGCGGCGTGCAGCACACGGTCCGTTTCGGCGGCAACGCCATGACGACCGATTTCAGCCAGGAGCTTTACGCCAACACGGCCGGCGTGACGTCTTCTTCTCAGTCCGACATGCCTGACGTGAGCGGCAAGAGCCTCGGTCTTTATCTCGATGACGAGATCGCCTTCGGCAACGGCTTCCGCCTGACCCCCGGCCTGCGCTTCGATTCCTATGACTACGACCCGGACGGCTCGGTTTCCAGCAATGGCGGCTACAGAACTTTCGGCCTGCCGACCGGCAACAGCGGCTCGCGCTTCTCGCCGAAGCTTCTCGCGACCTATGACGTCACACCGGAACTGCAGCTCTTCGCCCAATGGTCGATGGCCTATCGCGCTCCGACGATCAACGAACTGTACCTGAATTTCTCCAACATCAGCTCCGGTTACGCGGTGGTCGGCAATTCGTCCCTCAACCCCGAGACCAGCAACGGTTTCGAAATCGGCGCGAACTACGCCTCCGGCGACCTCACGGGAAGCCTGACGCTGTTCCACAACAAGTACAAGAACTTCATCGAGCAGTACACGACCTCGACGACGCTCTTCCCCGGCTTCGGCGGCAGGGGCAACGGATCGCTCTTCACCTATCGCAACCGTAACAACGTCGAAATCTCCGGTGTCGAAGCCAAAGTCCGCAAGGACCTCGCAAACGGCTTCTTCGCCCATGCTTCGCTCGCTTACGCCTATGGCAAAGACACCGACACCAACGAATTCATTCGCACGGTCGCGCCCTTCAAGTCCGTTGTCGGCATCGGCTACGAGCAGGACGTCTGGGGCACGGAATTTACCGGTGTCTTCTCCTCCGGCATGCGTGACGACAGGGTGGCCAACACCTTCGACGCCCCCGGCTACGGCGTCTTCAACCTGACCGGCTGGTGGGAACCGGAACAGACCAAGGGCCTGCGCATCCAGGCCGGCATCTACAACCTGTTCGACAGGAAATACTGGAATGCCGTCGGCGTTCGCGACGTGAACCCGAATTCCGTCAGCACCGTCAACCAGCCGGTGGACTTCTATACGGAAGCCGGACGCACCTTCAAAATCTCTCTGACCCAGAAATTCTAAAACCGGGCAGAAACATCATCTCCAGTCGGGGCGGCCTTCGGGTCGCCCTTTTTTTCTCAGCGGCAATAGAGATAGCCACCCTTGCGCTCCAGCACGTCGAGATGCAGGTGGTCCTGATGGGTGGCGTCGCTGCCGGGGGAAAGAACCGTGCGGAAAAACAGGCAGGCGGCGGCCGTAATCGTGCGCTGGAAAGCGCCTTCCGGCGTTCCGTCCTCACCCCGCGGCTTCATCACCAGCGGCTCGCCCTTATCGAAGGCGATCGTGGAAATATCGACGGCATTGCCCTTGGCATGTTCGGAAATCTTGCCGTTTTCCGCGCTGTTGCGGTTGCGGCAGATATAGGTCGAGGCATTGGCGATGGCCGTCACCTTTTTCTGCGGCATAGCCAGAGCCGCCGCCGGCACCATCATCTCCTTTGTCCAGCGGGAAAGCGCAAGCGCGGTTTCGCAGCGCATTGTGCCCGATGGTTCCAGCTTGATGCCGGGTAGAACCATGGAAAGCTCGACAGGCGCTTCAATGCCGCATCCCTGCTCCGCATCGCGGATCGGCCCAAGCTGCTTGAACTCGGCGCCGATATCCTTCAACGCGCCAAGGCACGCCTGAAGCGCGGCCGGATCTTCCGGTTTCACCGGCTCGGGCGGCTTCTCCTCTGGTTTTGCGGCGTCACCATCCGATTTCCGTTGCTCGCCCTCCTCTTTGCCCTCACCCGCCTTGCCTTCGACGCCTGTCTTGCTGTCATCGGCCCCCTTGTCTGCCGGCGTCTTGCCATCATCCGGTTTCCGCTCTTCCAAAACCTGCGGTTTCGGGGCCGGTTTCGGCGCTTCCGTGGGGTTTTGCGGCGGCTCGTCGGATGGCTTTTCCGAGGGGGTGGCGGATTGCCCAGCGCCCGGTTTCGGTTGCGGCACCGGCACCTGCGCCGGCGGTTCAGAGGCGGAAATCAGTGCGAGGCTTGTTACCAGAAGACACAGGCGATGAAGCATTTTTCGGGGCTCTCCTGACCGTTTCGGCAGGGGTGCAACGCCGCGACGGCGCGTAAGGTTCATTCCCTCACCGAAATCCGCTTGCCAAGGCGGATCGTGCGCGCTAACAATTTTTTCATGAACATCGTGTCTAACAACATTGCTAACTGGTGGTGGGGCAGCTTTTCGCGGCCTTGACCAGTCATGTCTTCAGACAAAGTCCAAGCCGCCCGAATTTTCAGGCGGCTTTTTTGTTATTATGCCGCCTGTCATCGGGCCTGAACAACGGGAAGTATGAGAGAAATGGTAACGATCATTCAGGATGACGGAGCGGAAACCTACGAGACGAAAGGCGGCATCAAGGTCAGCCGAAAGCGTCGGCCCGCCGATTACGCCAGCGCCATCGATAATTATATCGAAAAGCTCGATTCCCATCGCGGCGCGGTTTTTTCGTCCAACTACGAATATCCGGGCCGTTACACCCGCTGGGATACGGCCATCGTCGATCCGCCGCTCGGCATTTCCTGTTTCGGCCGCAAAATGTGGATCGAGGCCTATAATGGTCGCGGCGAAGTGCTGCTTTCTTTCATCACCGAGAAGCTGAAGGCGACGCCCGATCTCACGCTTGGCGCTTCCACCACGCGCCGTCTCGATCTCACCGTCAACGAGCCGGACCGCGTCTTTACCGAAGAAGAACGCTCGAAAATCCCGACCGTCTTCACGGCGTTGCGCGCCATCGTCGACCTCTTTTATTCGAATGCGGATTCGGCCATCGGCCTGTTCGGCGCCTTCGGTTACGATCTCGCCTTCCAGTTCGACGCCATCAAGCTGTCGCTGGCGCGCCCGGAAGACCAGCGCGACATGGTGCTGTTCCTGCCGGACGAAATTCTCGTCGTTGACCACTATTCCGCCAAGGCCTGGATCGACCGCTACGATTTCGAAAAGGGCGGCGTGACGACGGACGGCAAGTCCTCCGACATTACGCCCGATCCCTTCAAGACCACGGATACGATCCCGCCCAAGGGCGATCACCGTCCCGGCGAATATTCCGAACTGGTGGTCAAGGCCAAGGAAAGCTTCCGCCGCGGCGATCTGTTCGAGGTCGTTCCCGGCCAGAAATTCATGGAGCGTTGCGAGAGCAATCCGTCGGCGATTTCGCGCCGCCTGAAGGCGATCAATCCCTCGCCCTATTCCTTCTTCATCAATCTCGGCCATCAGGAATATCTGGTCGGCGCTTCGCCGGAAATGTTCGTGCGCGTCTCCGGCCGCCGCATCGAGACCTGCCCGATTTCCGGCACTATCAAGCGCGGCGACGATCCGATTGCCGACAGCGAGCAGATCCTGAAACTGCTCAATTCGAAAAAGGACGAATCCGAACTCACCATGTGCTCGGATGTGGACCGTAACGACAAGAGCCGCGTCTGCGAGCCCGGCTCGGTAAAGGTCATCGGCCGCCGCCAGATCGAGATGTATTCGCGCCTCATCCACACGGTGGACCACATCGAAGGCCGCCTGCGTGACGATATGGACGCCTTTGACGGCTTCCTCAGCCACGCCTGGGCCGTTACCGTTACCGGTGCGCCGAAACTCTGGGCCATGCGCTTCATCGAAGGCCATGAAAAGAGCCCGCGCGCCTGGTATGGCGGCGCCATCGGCATGGTCGGTTTCAACGGCGACATGAATACCGGGCTCACGCTGCGCACCATCCGCATCAAGGACGGCATTGCCGAGGTGCGTGCGGGTGCGACGCTGCTTAACGATTCCAATCCGCAGGAAGAAGAAGCCGAAACCGAGCTGAAGGCATCCGCCATGATCGCCGCCATTCGCGATGCGAAAGCCACCAACGCCGCTTCCACCAAGCGCGACGCCGCCAAGGTAGGCACCGGTGTGAAGATCCTGCTCGTCGACCACGAAGACAGCTTCGTGCACACGCTGGCGAATTATTTCCGCCAGACGGGCGCGACCGTCTCCACCGTCAGAACGCCGGTTGCGGCAGAGGTGTTCGATCGCTTCCAGCCCGATCTCGTCGTGCTGTCTCCCGGACCGGGCAGCCCGACGGATTTCGACTGCAAGGCGACGATCAAGGCCGCCCGCGCCCGCGAATTGCCGATCTTCGGCGTCTGCCTCGGCCTTCAGGCACTGGCGGAAGCCTATGGCGGCGAACTTCGCCAGCTTGCGGTGCCGATGCACGGCAAGCCATCACGCATCCGCGTGCTGGAACCGGGTCTCGTCTTCTCCGGTCTCGGCAAGGAAGTGACCGTCGGCCGTTACCACTCGATCTTCGCCGACCCCTCCACTCTTCCGCGCGATTTCATCATCACGGCGGAAAGCGAGGACGGCACGATCATGGGCATCGAACACGCCAAGGAACCGGTGGCCGCCGTTCAGTTCCACCCGGAATCGATCATGACGCTCGGCCAGGACGCCGGCATGCGGATGATCGAGAATGTCGTGGTGCATCTGACCCGCAAGGCGAAGACGAAGGCCGCATGATGGCTGCTGCCGACGCCATCAGCATCGAACCCATCCGGGCGGAGCACGTTGAAAGCTTTCACCGTGCTCTCGATGCGGTGTCGCGCGAGCGGAAATATCTGAGCTTCCTGGAGGCACCGCCGCTCGATTCGGTCCGCGCCTTCGTTCTCGACATGATCGAAAACGACCATCCGCAATTCGTGGCGATTGCGGATGGCAAGGTGGTCGGCTGGTGCGATATTCGCCGCGAGAGCAGACCCACCCATGCCCATCGCGGCACGCTCGGCATGGGCATCCTGCCGGCCTATCGCGACAAAGGGCTGGGTGGACAGCTGATGCGGCAGACGCTCGATGCCGCGCGTCAATGCGGGCTGCACCGTGTGGAACTGAGCGTGCATGCGGACAATGCCCGGGCAATCGCGCTTTATGAAAAGATCGGCTTTGTGCATGAAGGCCGGGGCCGTGACACCGTTCTGATCGACGGGCGTTACATCGACAGCCTGAACATGGCGATCATCTTCGGCAACTAACCCCTCGGCAGCGAGGCGGAAATGCACAGCGCGAATTTCTTCAGCAGCTGCGTGTCGAAATGCCCTTCCCGCCGCAGCATCCAGGTCAGCGCGTCATTCGCCGTCCACGGCTTCTTGTAGGGCCTGACCGAGGTGACGGCGTCATAGACGTCGCAAATCGCCGCGATACGCGCATAGAGGCTGATCTGGCTGCCCGCACGGCCGCTCGGATAACCGCCGCCATCCATCCGCTCATGATGATTGAAGCAGACATCGAGCACCATCTCCGGCATCTGCACATTGCGCGACAATATATCCCGGCCGAATGCGGGATGGAGATTAATGATTTCCCGCTCGCTGGCGCTCAACCCTTCCGCCTTGTTGAGGATCGATGAAGGGATTTCCACCTTGCCGATATCATGCAGCAACCCGCTGATGCCGAGCAGATTGACCGTTCCCCTGTCGAGCCCGAGATAATTGCCGAAGAGGATCATCAGCCCGCTGACGGAGACCGAGTGCACGAAGGTCGTTTCATCTTTCGATTTCAGGCGGGTGACGCCGATGAAAATCGCCGGGTTCGACTGTACGGCATCGGAAATCTTGCCCGCCGTCGCAGCCATGCCCTTCAGCGAAACACCACCGCCGGCTTCTGCGGAAGCAAAGGTCTCGGCAATCGCATCGGCGGCCGAGCGTACGGCGTGGGTAACCGCAGCGACGGTTTCCGGGCAATTGCCCGGTTGCGACGAAACCGCCACGGAACGCGCGCTGCCTTCGGTATCGTATCCCCTGGCCGTGTTGATGACGATGCTTTCGGCGCCGCTTGATTTCAATTGACGCATTAATTCCTCGTGCCGCAAAAGAAAGCGGTGCCGCTTTAAAAATCCCTGGTTCGAAAGCGTTCCTTCGACCGCTTCGATAAACATGCCAATCGTCAGTTGCTGGGTGGAAATTCGTTTGAGCATCAGATGCTTTTATTTTCCTTCCCGGGAATGATAACCTGAAACCGTAATTCGTAAAAATGCCGACGCGCAACCGGCTAAGCTATAAAGGTGAAGTCAAGTCTTCCCAACCCTGCCTAAACTTGCACCTCGGAAGATTAGATAACACAAATATGAAAATTTTTTACTCTGGATATATTTAAAACTCAAAGAATCAATCCGAATAGACCAAGAAACAACCACAGAATGTAAATAGTGAAAATTCTCGCATACGACGTAAATCAGGAGCCGAAGAAACCCGCATGAATTCCAGACTTGAAACGCGCATCGATCAGGGTACGGGCCGTGAACCGGCGGACATGGTTCTCAAGGGCGGACGCTTCTTCGACCTCGTCACCGGAGAACTCGTCGCCTCGGATATCGCCATCTGTGGCGACACCATCGTCGGCACCTGCGAAAACTACAAGGGGCGACAGGAAATCGACATTTCCGGAAAGATCGTCGTTCCGGGTTTCATCGATACGCATCTCCATATCGAATCGTCGCTGGTGACACCGCACGAATTCGACCGCTGTGTTTTGCCCTATGGCGTTACCACCGCCATTTGCGACCCGCACGAGATCGCCAATGTTCTCGGCGTAGATGGGCTTCAGTTCTTCCTCGACAGCGCCATGGAAACCATCATGGATATCCGCGTGCAGCTCTCCTCCTGCGTGCCCGCCACCCATCTGGAAACCGCCGGCGCCGATCTGCCCATCGAAAAGCTGCTGCCGTTTCGCGATCATCCAAAGGTCATCGGGCTTGCCGAATTCATGAATTTTCCGGGCGTCATCCACAAGGATCCGGTGTGCATGGCGAAGCTCGAGGCCTTTCAGGGCCAGCATATCGATGGGCACGCACCGCTTCTCTCCGGCACGGCGCTGAACGGCTATCTCGCCGCCGGCATCCGCACCGAACATGAATGCACGAGTGCTGCCGAGGCGCTGGAGAAAATCCGCAAGGGCATGCATATTCTGGTGCGCGAGGGCTCGGTCTCGAAGGACCTGCACGCCCTGATGCCAATCATCACCGAACGCCTGTCGCCCTATCTGGCCCTCTGCACGGATGATCGCAACCCGCTCGACATCGCCGAACAGGGCCATCTCGACTATATGATCCGCACAGCGATCGCCAGCGGCGTGGAACCGCTCGCCATCTACCGCGCCGCCTCCATTTCCGCCGCAAAAGCCTTCGGCCTGCGCGACCGCGGCCTTGTCGCACCGGGCTGGCGCGCCGATCTCGTGATCGTCGACAGCCTGCAGAATTGCAAGGCGAGCATGGTGCTTTCCGGCGGCCGGATCGTCAACGACGCCCTCTTCGCCACGCGCAAACCGGTCGCACCCGTCGGCCTCGACAGCGTCAAGGCAAGACCCGTGCTCGCCTCGCATTTCGGCGTGCCGGTCACGGAGGGCGAAAGCCCTGTCATGGGCGTGCTTCCCGGCAAGATCATTACCGAGCATCGCCGCTACAGGCTGCCGACGGATGGCAACCAGACCACCGTCGATCTTGAGAACGACATCATCAAGGTCGCCGTCATCGAACGCCACGGCAAGAACGCCAACCATGCCAATGGTTTCGTTCAGGGCTTCGGCCTGAAAAAGGGCGCCATCGCCTCCACCGTCGGCCATGACAGCCACAATATCTGCGTCGTCGGCGTGAGCGAAGACGACATGGCGCTGGCCGCCAACCGTCTCGGCGAAATCAAGGGCGGCTTCGTGGTGGTGGAAGACGGCAGGGTGACGGGCGAGATCGCTTTGCCCGTCGCCGGACTGATGAGCCTCGAACCCTATGAGACCGTTCGAGACACGCTGCACACGCTTAGAAAAGCGGCCTATGCGCTCGGCACGACGCTCGAAGAACCCTTCCTGCAGGTCGCCTTTCTGCCCCTGCCCGTCATCCCGCATCTGAAGATTTCCGATATGGGCATGGTGGATGTGGACCGGTTTGCGCTGATCTGACGGTGGCTTGCCGACCGGAGGCAGCGGAAAACGCTCAATCCGCGTTTTGAGGCCGCGAGAGCGGCCTCATGCTTTCGTCTCCGAAGGCCAGGTGACGTAATAATATTTGCCCGCGACCCTGCCAAAATAGGCGTGTTTTCCCGTCGCATTGTCGACATAGCTACCGCTTCCATCCCTGGAAAGCGCACCGTCTTCGCTGCGCTTCAGCTGCGTGTTGAGGAAATCCACCCAGTTGGTCTTGGCAATGTCAGTGGCTGTCGTCGGCTTGGCGTTTTTCTGGTTCGGATCCCACGCATTGATCGTTTTGCCCTGGGTGGGGTTCGAAACCTGCAGGGCCCCACGCTCGAGAGCGCTCATCATCGACCGGGCGCGCAGATATTGCGCCGGATCGTCCCCCGCCAGGGAAAGCTTGGCCCTCAGATTCCGCATGAAGTCGGGCGATGCGATATAGTCGGCTGACGAGGTTTTGGGGGCTGGTTTCGGTGTTGATGCGCGGGCTGCCGATTGTCCGGAAAGGAAGACCTCTCGGATGGATGGAGGGGCGGCCTTAGCTTTGGCGCGCGGCGAGGTGGAATTCGCGGTATTGGGCTGATTGAAATTCTTGATTGAAACGGACATGACAATCCCTGCTTCACTTTATGGGTGGAGACCGAAAAATCTGTAGGTTTCAATGATTAATACTGGAAGCTTGCCCAAGGCTCGCCAACGGCGAAGTAAATGTGAAAAAATTACTGCGTAACCATTACCAAAATGAATATATTTAATTTCCAATCATGAATTAATCCAATTTGAAAATGTTATAAATTTCATCAATACTTAAATAGTACTATTCACCACCCAAGACGCGATCATGGCAACGCATGTGATCGCCGGAAGGCGCCCGCGAAGACTGACATCATCCGCTGACTGAACAATGCCGGGAGGTTATGAACCCAGAGGCAGAGACTTGCGAAAATAAACCACCCGCTGCGTTTCCTCAAATCCCAGCGCCGCATGCATGCGGTGTGAATCGACATTGGAAATATCGGCATCGGAAGCAAGCTCGCTCACACCCTTGCTGGTCGCCCAACGGGTTACTTCGGCAATCAAAGCAGCCGCAACGCCCTGTTTGCGAAATGCCTCCTCCACGTTGACGCCTTCGAGAAACGCCACGGGCGAGGTGTCGCATCCGTTGACATAATCGTGCCGCAGGCTGGCTTCGGCAAAACCGATGGCCATGCCCGCCGGATCATAGGCAATAAATCCAATCTCATTGTCGGAGACGCCCTGCAACTCCACCCGGTGTTCGGCGGGTGAAGCATCCGGCCACAAACGGTGCCGCAGAAGGGACCACTCATCGAGCGATGCTTCGCCAGCCGTTTCGATGACAAATTGCCCGTTCATGCAACGACCCCGCAAAACACATCCAGCCCCTCGAGCTTCACGACACCCGCATCGAATAGCGGTGCGAAACCCGGCATCGGCAGTATATCGGTGACCCGCATGGCCTTCGGTATCGGGAATTCCACCGGTTCGCGGGTGAGGTTGAAAACGAAGAGCAGTTTTTCATCGCCCTTCTGGCGCGTGAAGGCCAGCACATCGAGATTGGTCTTGATGAAGTGCATATCACCGTCGCGCAGCGCGCCGTGACCTTTTCGGAAGGACAAAACCGCGCGGTAATGGTTCAGAACCGAGTCCGGCTTGCGCTCCTGCGCGTCCGCAGCCTGCATGGCATGAACATAGGGCACCGGCAGCCAGGTCTTTTCAGCGCTTGAAAAGCCGGCATTCGGCTTGCCGGTCTCCCACACCATCGGCGTGCGGCATCCGTCCCGCCCCTTGAAGGCGGGCCAGAAGCGGATGCCGTATGGATCGCGCAGATCCTCGAAGGCGAGTTCCGCCTCGGTCAGACCCAGTTCCTCGCCCTGATAGAGACATATGGAACCGCGCAGGCTGGCGAGAACGCAGATGGCAAGCTTCGCCACCCGCACCTGCTCCTCCGCACTTTCGGAAAAGCGGCTGAGGTGGCGCACCACATCGTGGTTGGAAAAGGCCCAGCACACCCAGCCATCCGTCACCACCTTGCCGAAGGTCTCGACCGAGGCGCGCAGATGCTTCGCGCTGAAATCCGGCCCCAGCAGGTCGAAAGTGTAGCACATGTTGAGCTTGTCATTGCCGGACGTATAGGCCGCCACCGTCTTCAGCGACCGCGCGCCGTCTCCCACCTCGCCCACCGTGGCGCGGCCCTCATAGTCGTCGAGCAGCCCGCGAAAACGCTTCAGGAAAGCCACGTTTTCCGGCCGCGTCTTGTCGTAGAGATGGTCCTGCATACCATAGGGATTGACGTCGGAAGCATCGAGACCGAAACTTTCCTCGTCGAAAAGCGGCGGGTTGTCGCGCAAAAGCTTGTCATGGAAATAATGGTTGACGGTATCGAGCCGGAAACCGTCCACCCCGCGATCCAGCCAGAAACGCACGGTTTCGAGGAGCGCATCCTGCACCTCGCGATTGTGGAAATTGAGATCCGGCTGTGAGGCGAGGAAGCTGTGCATGTAATATTGCTTGCGCACGCCGTCCCATTCCCATGCCGGGCCGCCGAAAACGGAAAGCCAGTTGGTGGGGGCGGTGCCATCCGGCTTGGGATTGGCCCAGACATACCAGTCGGCCTTGCTGTTGGTGCGGCTCGCCCGGCTGTCCACGAACCATGGATGCTGGTCCGACGTGTGCGAGATGACCTGATCGATGATGACCTTCAATCCCAAACGGTGCGCCTCGGCCATCAGCGCGTCGAAATCGGCAAGCGTGCCGAACATAGGATCGACATTGCAATAATCGGAAACGTCATACCCCATATCGGCCATGGGCGAGGTGAAGAAGGGCGAGAGCCAGATGCCGTCGACACCGAGCGAGGCGATATAGGGCAGGCGTTTCGTCACCCCGGCAAGATCGCCGAAACCGTCGCCGGTCGTATCCTGAAACGAGCGCGGATAGACCTGATAGATCACCGCTCCCTTCCACCAGTCCGATTGCGCTTGGGGTTTGTGGACCGGGGCATGGGTTAGCGGCATGGGCGATCTCCTGATGGTGGCCGGCGCATGTCTCCCAAAAGTGTGACGCGGTTTTGGGAAAGAGACATGCGTAAAAGAGACACGGCGCTTTCGCGATTCGAAGAAAAGCGAAAGCGCCGTGGCACGAGAATATAAAGCTGTCGCCGCCGCGTAAACCGGAACTTCGCACATGCACAAACGGCCACAACCGCCCTTGTCAGCGGCGCGCACTCGTCGTAAGCCGCATGGCTGGAAAAAACGGGAGGATGACGGCGTGGGCGGACGGTTTCTGTCGATTGGCGAATGCATGGTGGAACTGTCGCAGGCCGGCAACGGGCTGCTGCGCAAGGGTTTTGCCGGCGATACGTTCAATACCGCATGGTATGCCCGGGCCTGCCTGCCGGGCGACTGGTCGGTCGATTATTTCACCGCACTCGGCGACGATCCTCTCTCTGAAGATATGCTGGCCTTCATCGCGGAAGCCGGCATCGGCACGGAGAAAATCCGCCGCATAAAGGGCGGCACGCCCGGCCTTTACCTCATCAACCTGAAGGATGGCGAGCGCACCTTTAGCTACTGGCGCAACGCCGCCGCCGCAAGGCAGCTGGCCGCCGATGCGGACCACCTGCGCAGGACGGTGGAAAGCGCCGATGTGGTCTATTTCTCCGGCATCACGCTCGCCATTCTCGCCTCCGCCCATGATGTCGATACGTTCCTCGCCGAACTGCGCCGCGCCAGGGCAGCGGGCAAGCTGGTGGTCTTCGACCCCAACATCCGCCCGCGCCTGTGGGCGGATAAGGATACGATGCTTGAGACCATCTCCAACGGCGCACGCGCCGCAACGCTTGTCATGCCAAGCTTCGATGACGAGGCGAGCCATTTCGGCGATGTCTCCGTGGAAGCGACCATCGACCGCTACCGTTCACTTGGCGTCGAGAACATCGTCGTGAAAGACGGCGCCAAGGGCGCGACGCTCGATTTCGGCGGTAGTCGCAGTCACGCCCCGGCGGTGAAGGCTGTGGACGTGGTGGATACGACAAGCGCCGGCGACAGCTTCAACGGCGCTTTCCTCGCCCGCTATGTGACCGGCAGCTCCCCGGAGGAAGCGGCCACCTTCGCGGCAAGGGCGGCGGCAACCGTCATTGGTCACCACGGCGCGCTGATCAGCCCCGAGCTGCTGCCGCTGGTGGGATAAGGCTCCGTCGCACCGGGGAGGCGCCGTGAACAACCGCAACTTCTGCGCAAAAACCACGCTTCCCCGCCGTCACACACCCTGACATGATCCTGTAACACGCACGCCGCATATACGGGCAGAAGCCGGGCAATGGGGATTCGCCCGCGCGCAGATGAGCAGGATCAGTGTTTCATGACGAGAATCACGATTGTCACAGATGCCTGGCACCCGCAGGTCAACGGCGTGGTTCGCTCCATAGAAAACACCAATACCGAACTCGCGCGGCTCGGCGTCGATGTGCGCATGGTCACGCCGCAGAGTTTTTACAGCATCCCCTGCCCCACCTATCCGGAAATCCGCCTCTCGGTCGCGGGTTATCGTCGGGTGGCGGCGGAGATCGAAAAAAGCCAGCCTTCCTTCGTGCATATTGCGACGGAAGGGCCGCTGGGTTTCATGGCGCGGCGCTGGTGCGTGAAGAACCGCATGCGTTTTTCCACCAGCTATCACACCCGCTTTCCCGAATATGTGGCGGCGCGCTTCCCCGTGCCGGAAAGCTGGCTTTACGCCTTCGTGCGCTGGTTCCACAATGGCGGCAACACCTGCATGGTGGCGACGCCGAGCCTTGAGACCGAACTGGAAGCGCGCGGCGTGCGCAACCTGAAGCGCTGGAGCCGCGGCATCGACGCCGAGCTTTTCCATCCTCGCCCGAAAGCAAAACTGCCTTTCGACCTGCCGCGCCCGATCTTCATGACGGTGGGACGTGTGGCGGTGGAGAAGAACCTGCCGGAATTTCTGGAACTGGACCTGCCGGGTTCGAAGGTGGTCATCGGCGATGGCCCCGCCCGCCATGAATTGCAGGAGAAATATCCGGACGTTTTGTTCACCGGCGTCAAGACCGGTGAGGAGCTGGCCGACGCCTATGCGCAGGCCGATGTCTTCGTTTTCCCCTCGAAGACCGACACGTTCGGCAACACCATTCTGGAAGCGCTGGCAAGCGGCGTGCCCGTGGCCGCCTTCCCCGTCACCGGACCGATCGATATTCTCGGCGGCAACCCGGCAGCCGGTGCGCTGGACGACAATCTTCGCGATGCCTGTCTCGCGGCGCTTCATTGTTCGCCGCAGGAGGCGCTGGCGCTTTCCAGAAGCTACAGCTGGGAAAAGGCCTCGCGGCAGTTCCTCGACAATGTCATCCACGCGGCGGGAAAATCCCTGCCGCTGCTGTCGCGTTCTCAACTTGCATGAGGGCGATCCCCGAGATTCTGTTCGGGAACGGTGGACGAAACGAAGCGGGAATGTCACAAGGCAATCAGGACGCGACTGCCGTTATCTTTAGAACGGGGTCGGGCTGCTGATTGACGTCAGGCGGCTGCCGCGAGAACACGCTGGCCGTCCTCTGTTTCCGGATGATACCGCCATTTTCAGATGCTGCTTCAGGATAAGGGAAGAAGCTCTTTCTGCTGGGCTGCGCACCAGTGATTGATCTTCTCGATGATGTCCTTTGCAGCAATCGGCAGGGCGCTGTCGGGTATGACGGCCACCGTCCCATGGAAAACCAGCACCAGACTGTCCGGCGGCGTGAGTGCGAGATGGTAGCGCGCCCAGCTCAACTGCACGGTGTCCAGTCTTGTGACCTGCTTGTAGCCGTCGGGTCCTATCTCGACCTCTGTGTGAGGCGAATACATCCGATCATTGGCAATATTCCAATGTGCCAGGACCTCGTAGTAGGATTTCATCTCCCGTCTGGCGCCTTGCCAGATAATGTACCAGATGGTGAGGGCCACAAACGGTGCGGGTGCAAACACCCAATAACCGACAACCGGCCAGACGCCCGGAAACCACGGCAGGCTTATGGAATAGATGAAACCGGCAGCCACTCCCGCAAATATCGACAGCTTCACTCTCGCCGAGGCAAAATGGCGAGCCCAGGCCTTGTCGAAAATCATGCTGTAATTTTCATAGGCCTGATGTTGATAGCCGTGGACATAGTCGGGCACATGTTTCGGATCGGGCGTGAAGCTTATTGAAATGGTGTCATCGGCCATAGGAACACGTCAATCCCGTCGCTGTTGAAGCCCAGTCTGCGTAGCAACATTGCCCTTATAAATCAAAAGACCTTTTGCTGACAAAACCTTCGGGATCGACGCCCTGCGGCTTAACCTGCCTTCACCATGCTCCGGTGAGCATCTGGCCGGAAAGCGGCACGGTCCGCGCCTTGCCGTCGCGATCCGTTACCGAAAGCGATGCGGCCATCTGTTTCGGTGACTTGCGGAACCAGTTGGCGGCAACGCTCGCCATATCGCCGATCATCGCCTGTTTGTGCCAGTCGGCAAAGCGCTTGGCCGTGGCTTCAGGCTCGGAGCGGTAGAAGAAATCGCCGGATTGTCCGAGATCGTTGATGGATGCCGCCATGGCGACAAGCGGCCGCTGGAACATTTTCGCCGGCACGGAAAGCCCATCGGCGCCTTCCGAAAATGCCGGGGCCATGAAATCGATGGCCCAGCCATCCGCCTCCACCCAGCAGTGGAAGTTCTCGCCCGCACCCGTCACATAACCGTCTTCGCGGTGATCGGCGAACAGCAGCACGGTTCCACCGAGATTATAGGCCGCAAGCCCGCCCTTCGGCACCGCCTTCACCTTGTAATGCTGCTGCAGGATGAAGGCGCCGAAGGTGCTGAAATACATGGAGGCCGAGGCGGGATCCGCATTCTGGCTGATGAGCAGGCTGTTGATGACGCGGTAAATCCGGTGATAATCGGTCTGCTTGATCAGCATGGTCTTTTACTCTTCAAAACCGGGTAAAATTGGGACGAGCGGATGCCCCTTGTTTCTTCTCCCCGAGGGGAGAGAAGTCCGCGGCAGCGGGATGAGGGGGCGAGGCCAGCAGTATACGGAGAGGTTGTCCCGCTCATCCGGCCCTTCGGGCCACCTTCTCCCCGATGGGGAGAAGAAATATGCCGCATCGTTGCGCCCTAAAACCGAAGGCCGATTACCGCCTCTTCTTCGCCTTGCTCTCGAACGGATTGTCCGAACCCCGATAATGCACACGGATCGGCACGCCCGGCATGTCGAAATCCTTGCGCAGACCGTTCACCAGATAGCGCGTATAGCTTTCCGGGATAGCTTCCGGCCGCGTGCAGGAAATCATAAAGGCCGGCGGGCGGGCCTTTACCTGCGTCATATATTTCAGCTTCAGGCGACGGCCGGAAACGGCCGGCGGCGGATGCTGCGTGGTCTGCGAATCCAGCCAGCGGTTGAGGCGGGCGGTGGAGATCCGGCGGTTCCAGACCTTGTCGGTATCGATGATGTTCTGCATCAGCCGGTCGAGGCCATAACCCGTCTGGCCGGAAATCGGCACGGCGCGGATGCCACGTGCCTGCGGCAGAAGCCGCTCGGTCTTTTCGCGCAAATCGGCCAGATAGGCCTGCGGGTCTTCCACCAGATCCCATTTGTTAAAGGCGAGCACGGCGGCGCGGCCTTCGCGGATGACGAGATCGACCAGCTGCAAATCCTGCTTTTCGAAGGGGATGGTGCTGTCGAACACGATCACCACGGTTTCGGCAAAACGGATGGAGCGCAGCGAATCCGCCACCGAAAGCTTTTCCAGCTTCTCCGTCACCTTGGCCTTGCGGCGCATGCCGGCCGTGTCGAACATCTTGATGGTGCGGCCGCGCCAGTCCCATTCGACCGAAATACTGTCGCGGGTAATGCCGGCTTCCGGGCCGGTCAACAGACGGTCTTCACCGAGGAAGCGGTTGATCAGCGTCGACTTGCCCGCATTCGGCCGGCCGATGATGGCGACGCGCAGCGGCTTGGTCTCATCGTAAACCGGCTCTTCGTCTTCCTCGTCCTCGCTGCCCGGCTCGCTGCGCGGCAGAACGATATCCGTCTCCGCCTCATCCACCTCAGGCGGGAAAGCGACGTCCTCGCCGATTGCCTCGACAATGGCGTCGCGCAGGTCGATCATGCCCTGACCGTGTTCGGCCGAAATCGGGCAGGGATCACCGAGGCCGAGCGTGAAGGCGTCGTAGAAACCGGCGTCCGAGCCGCGCGCTTCGGACTTGTTGGCCACCAGCACCACCGGCTTGCCGCGACGGCGCAGCATCTCCGCCAGCGTCTCGTCGGCCGGCGTCAGGCCCGCCTTGGCGTCCACGACAAACAGCGTCACATCGGCATCGTCAATCGCCGCTTCCGTCTGCGCCCACATACGGCCCTGAAGCGTTTCCGGCCCGGATTGCTCCAGACCGGCTGTATCGATGATGGTGAAACGCAGGTCGACAAGCTTCGCCTCGCCGGGGCGGCGGTCGCGGGTCACACCCGGCGTATCGTCCACCAGCGCCAGCTTCTTTCCGACGAGACGGTTGAAAAGCGTGGACTTGCCGACATTGGGGCGCCCGACTATGGCGACGGTGAAGCTCATTGATCCTGGTTCCTTAAAGCACGTCTGCCCAAAACGTTACCTGTTTTGGGCAAAGGACATGCGTAAAATAATGAGTTGGATCGCTTTGGCAATGCACAGAATGCCGGCGCGATCCTGCGTGGCGCAGCGGCGTTAGGCAGCCTTGCCGGAAGCGGTGATATTGTCGAGCATGATCTGCGCGCGGTTCGTCACGTTGCGCGGCGCCTGCGTGTCGCTGACGATCTGCTCGAACCATTGTTTCGCCTTGGCGAAATCGCCGGCCTTGTAGGCGGCGAGACCCAGAGCTTCGCGGGCGGAGGCGCGCATGGTCTGGCCCTCGGCGCTGAGCGGCTCCGCCAGCGCCACGACCTGATCGTAGGTGCCGTTATCCACCAGCAGCCAGGCGGCGCGCACCTTGGCGGTATCGCGGAAGACCTGCGGCGCGGATGTATCGTTGCCGATGGCGGTGAAGGCGGCGATGGCGCCGGCCGCATCGCCCTTCTGCGACAGCAGCGTGGCCGAGCGGAACTTCGCGAGAACCGGATAATTGCCGTGACCGGAGGTTTCCAGATCGGCGAAGGCCTTCAGCGCCTCATCCGTCTTGTTGTCCGAAGCGAGCTTCAGCGCCGCAAGGAACTGGTCGCCGGAATTGGAAGCGCGGCTGGTGTTCCAGTATTCGTAGATACCGGCGCCAGCGGCGCCGACAACCACGAGAATAGCGGCGCCAACGACCACGATACCGTATCGGCCCCAGAAGCGCGACAGCTGCTCGGAGCGGATCTGCTCGTTCACTTCGCGGATAAAGGTATCATTTTCGTTTGCCATCAAATTCTCCGTTACCCGCGCGGAGATCGTCGCCGATCCATCCGTTCGCGGACATACCAAGCCGCTTACCCGGGTCAGCAAAAGCAAGACCGACCGGGTCATGGTCGGCCTTCTAGCCTATTTTGCCTGATATGTAAGGGGGAAACGTTGATTTCCTACAGGACGATGGGCTGAACGCCGATCAACCATTCGTGCAGTTTCAGGATGAATGCACCCCACAGGACGATGCCGCCGACAATGGCCACCAGATCGTAGCGGCCTGAAACGAAGTCCCGGACCACTTTTTCGCCCGCCCGTTCCCTGCGCTTCAGCGAAATCCGCATCACCACGCCCCAGGCGAGGAACGATGCGAAAAGGAGGATGGAAGACGTCTCGCCATTGGCCAGAAGATGCGCGAGCGCCCAGATCTTGACCGAGAGGATGAGGGGATGCTTCGTCTTCACTGCGATGTGGCCAGCCGGGATGAGGCTGGCGATAAGACAGATCATCGCCGGCAGCATCAGGGTCACCGCGAGATGGCTCGTCCAGACCGGCGGATACCACACCATTCCGGTTTCCTGCCGCGCTTCGCCAAAGGCATAGATGACGAGGCCGAGCGTGATGAGGCTGACAAGCGAATAGACGCCCTTGAAAGGGCCTTCGCCCATCGACGCGATCATCCGCGCGCGAAATTGCGGTGCGACCACCTTCAAAAGATGCGTCAGCAGGAACAAGGCAAGACAGAGTGCGAGAAAAAGCATGAAACACGGTCCCCCGGGTGGAACGAAGCGGCCCTATCACCGCAAGCTGCAACAGGAATTAGGCCGAAAGTCACGAAAACGCCAGACTATTCAAAGCTTCGCCTTATTCCACCCGCAAAAGGCCACGGTGTTTCATATGACGGATAACTGATGTTTCGCCCATTTGCCGCCTTTTCCCTGTCGCTTCTCGCCGCCCTTCCCGCTCTTGCGCAGGAGGCTGAGAAGCCGAAGCAGCTCGTCATCGTGTCCTTCGACGGTGCGGGCGACAATACGCTGTGGGAAAGAAGCCGGGCGACGGGCAAGCAAGTCGGCGCGCATTTCACCTATTTCCTGGCCTGCACACTGGTAATGGACAGGAAGACCAGCGCCAAGACCTATCAGGGACCCGGCCAGAAGGCGGGTCGCTCCAATGTCGGTTTCGGCCAATCGCCGGAAGAGGTGGAGGCAAGGCTCAGAAACATCTGGGCCGCCTATCGCGAAGGTCACGAGATCGGCAACCACACCTGCGGCCATTTCGATGGCGGGCAATGGACCGCCGAACAATGGGACGGCGAATTCACCACCTTCACCAGCACGCTGGAAAACGCCTGGCAGATGATCGGCAAGAAGGGCGAGGAACCCGAAGGCTGGCGCGAGATGGTGAAAAAGATCAATGGTTTCCGCGCGCCCTATCTCTCGCAGGGGCCGGCGCTGACCGAAGCGCAGAAAAAGCACCGTTTCGTTTATGACGCCACCAGCATTACCAAGGGACCGGAATGGCCGGTGGAGCGCGACGGCATAGAGCATTTCGGCCTGCCGCTCATTCCCGAAGGTCCGGGCAACCGCCCGATCATCGCCATGGACTACAATCTCTTCATCCGCCACTCCATCGGCGTCGAGACACCGGATCGTTCGAAGGAATTCGAGGACCGCGCCTATACGGCTTTCCGCAATGCATTCGACAGACAATATAATGGCGAGCGCATTCCGCTGCAGATGGGCTTTCACTTCGTGAAGATGAATGGCGGCGCCTATTGGAACGCCTATGAACGGCTGCTGCGCGAAGTCTGCGGCAGGCAGGATGTCGCCTGTGTGAGCTATGCCGAGGCGATGCCGATGATCGAGGCGCGGAAGAAACAGAAGACCGAGGGGTGAAGCCTCTCGATTCATGAAAAAGGCGGCCGTCTGGCCGCCTTTTTGTTTGCTCAGGGGCGGTTCGCCGCCAGTTCGCCGTCCTCAGCCTCGCGTCGCAGATAGCGCTCATCAATATCCGGCAGCGGCTTGTCACCGATCGCGGCTTCGAAGGCCACAAGACGTTTGTGGATGGAAAGCAGTTCGATGATCGTCGACCAGTAATTCACCAGATACTGGAAGGAATTGCTGACCTCACCGAAGGCCGTGGCGATCTGCTGCCAGATGCCCATGGTGATCCGCCCGGCAACGAATGTCGGAATCAGGATGAAGTTCAGGAAGATCGCATCGAGCTGGCCGTAGGAATAACGTGCCACGTTGAAATAGAGATAGTGCCAGTACATGCGGAAATAGTTTCTGCGCACATTGGCGAACAGCTCCCGCACCGTTACGGGATCGGCCCGGTCGGCATGGTCCTCGCCATAAACCAGCTCCTTGCGATAGGCCGCCTCCACACGCTGGTTGCGGAAGTTAAGCCCCGGCAGCTTGATACCGGCAAGCGCAAGCAGCGCGGTGCCGAAGATCGACCAGACGATCGCCAGCCAGAAAAGCGCGTGCGGAATGGCGCCGATGACCGGCAGGTCGCCCACATGTTCGGACATGCGGAACAGGAGCGGCAGGAACACCACCAGCGTCATCACGGAATTGATGAGCGTGACGCCCAGCCCTTCGAGAATATTGGCGAACCGCATCGTATCTTCCTGGATACGCTGGGATGCACCCTCGATATGGCGCAGCTTGTCCCATTTCGACATGTAGTAGTCGTTCATGGCCGTACGCCAGCGGAACACATAATGGTTGGTGAAGAAGGCGGTCACCACATTCATCACCACGCCGACAGCGCCGATCTCAAGGAACTTGAGCTGATAATCGTAAAACTGCGCGGCCGTCACGTCGCCTTGCTTGGCGAGCGCATTTTGCAGAAGATCGAAGAACGGGCCGCGCCAGTTGTTCAGCGCCACGGAAACCTGCACCGCAAAATAGGCGATGAAAATGATGAAGGCCGATCCCCAGATGGACCATGCGGTCCATGGGTGATCCTTCGCGACCAGCTGCCATGTAATGCCGAATATGGCGACGAAGATCGTGAAATAGAGATAGAACCAAAGATTGTCGGGCGAGAAGAAATAGGCGAGCCCGATGGGCGCGGTCTGTCCGGGCGCCAATGGCGGCAGGCCGATGGCCGCGCCGATCTGCGGGCCGACACTGTACCAGACAACGATGCACACGATTGTCCACAGCGCGGCCGACGTGAAGAAGATTTTCGGTTTGGGAAAGAAGGAATGAAACACGTTTCGAACTCACGCGCGTTTGAAATCAGCCATTATTGGCGAAGCACTTATTGGCCCGAACCTAGGGCAGAAATTTGTGCACAGCAATGAAGAAGCGCTGACCTTAACAAGATGTAAGGCGCAGATGGCCGGCGATGCCCGCCGGAAACACCGAATTAGAGACAGGAAAAGACGGCCCGCAGCCTAGCGCCGCCGCTCCGTGGCGAGCACCGGCAACATCAGCAGAATGCTGACGACGAGCACAGCGGAAGCAAGAATGCTGGGCGCGGTAAAACTTCCCGTCGCCTCGGCAATCCAGCCGGCGGCCAGCGGCCCGACAATCTGGCCCGTGCCGAAAGCGGCCGTCATCAGCGCAAAGGCGCGACGCGGGCTCGGCCCGGCAAATTCCCGGCCGAGCTGCAGGCCATAGGCGGTGATGACCATGAAGGTCAGCCCGAGAAGCAGGCCTCCGACGAGAACACCCGGCACCGGCGGCAGCATGACGGAAGCGAAGACGCCGGCGGCTTCCATGGCAAGAACGATGACGAAGGCGCGTTTCAGCCCCTGCGATTTCAAGACCGGTTTCCAGAGGAAAAGCGAAATGGCGGCGGCGCAGCCGGTGATGAACCAGGCCAGAAACTCCACGAAAGCGCCGGCAGCGGCCATTCGGGCAATCGCCACGATGAAGGTGGCGGTGATGACGTAACCGAAACCGAAAAGCCCATAGGCCAGCGTTGTCAGGAAGAGCGGCCGCGTCCAGTTGAGCTGCGGCTCCGCCACCGAGGATGCATGTCGCGGCGGGCCTGCGGGCAGCACCCGCCAGACGAGAATGAATGTGATGAAGGAAAAGACAGCGCCTGCGATCCACTCCTCTCGCCATGAGGAGCCGCCACCGTCAAAAACAACGCCGATCAGATAGACCGCAAGCGAGGAGATCGCGATGCCGGCGCCGACGCCGCCATAATGCAGCGCCTGAATGCTGTCCCTGCCCGCCTTGACGGCATGGCCGATAACGATCTGCGAGGTGAAGATCATGGTCAGCGCGCTGGCGACGCCGGCCAGAAACCGGATGACGGTGAAGGCCGCAACGGAGTTGAAAGCGGCCATGGCAAGTAACAATGCCCCGGTGGAAAACAGGCCGCAAAGCGCCACCAGCCGTTCCCGCCCCGAACCCCACGAATAGGCCGCCAGAACCGCCCCCGCCAGATAACCGGCGAAGTTACCCGCCGCCACGATCCCCGCATCCCCCGCCGAGAGCGGAACATCCGCCATCATGCCGGGCAGAATGGGGGTGAAGGAAAAGCGGCCGAACCCCATGGCGGAGGCCATCATCAAGGCCCCGGAAAATCCGAGTGCAGTCAGATGTCTGGCGGAAAGTGGCTTGTCGATGCTCATTCAAGGCTTATCGCAACGGGGCGGATAAGGGACAAGCGAGTTATTTTGATCGGCGTCATAAGCCGCCTTTATCGGTCACGCGGTGAGCGTCGGTGCGCTCCGAGGGTGCCGTGTATTCTTCTCCCCGAGGGGGAGAAGGTGGCCCGAAGGGTCGGATGAGGGGGAAACATTGCCGGACTTCGGAGAGCTTGCCCCCTCATCCCGCTGCCGCGGACTTCTCCCCGTCGGGGAGAAGAAACAAGCGGCACGAGCTCGCTCCGACCTTAAAAGCGAGGGTGACGGAGGCAGGTGTAGCCCTCACTCAGCCAGCGTCAGCACCAGCGGCCCGTTCTTCGTCGCAACCACGGTGTGCTCATACTGCACCGTCGGCGCACTCGGATCGCTATAGAGCGTCCAGGGATCGTCATCGCCGTCTTCGGCCCAATAGGCGCCCGTCGAGAGAAACGGCTCGACGGTAAACACCATGCCTTCCTGCATGATGCGCCGCTCGTCCTTGTCCGGCCAGGTCGCCAGTTCCTTCGGCTCCTCGTGCAGCGAGCGGCCGATACCGTGGCTGGCGAGATTGGTGATGAGCGTATAGCGGTTCTTTTTCGCAAAAGCGCCGATGGCATTGCCGATATCGGCGAAAGGCCTGCCGGTTTTCACCTGCTGCAGGCCCGTCCACATGGCGCGCTTGCCATCGCGGCACAGGCGCTCGATTTCCTTCTTCACCGGCGGCACGGCGAAAGACGAGCCAGTATCGCCGAAAAAGCCGTTCTTCACCGCGGAGACATCGATATTGACGAGATCGCCCGCCTTGATGATGCGTGGCCCCGGAATGCCGTGGGCCACTTCCTCATTGACGCTGATGCAGGTCGCGCCGGGAAACTTGTAGCAGAATTCCGGCGCCGATTGCGCACCGTTATCCTCCAGCACCTTGCGGCCGATGGCATCCAGCTCGGCCGTGGTGATACCGGGTTCCAGCGCGTCCGCCATGGTCTGCATCGCGACGGCGCACAAACGGCCGATGTCCTTCAGCAGAACCAGTTCTTCTTCGGTGGAAATGACCATGTCTCTGTCCGTCGTTCTGTATGGCGGGTCTCAAAACGCCCGCCTTGGCAATCATCAGGCCGTGGCTTTCACCGGATCGGCGCTCCCCGTCAATTCTTTTCTGACGATCGGGGCGACTTTCGTACCATAAAGCTCGATGCCGCGCATGATCTGATCGTGCGGCATCAGGCCGATGGCCATCTGAAGCAGGAAGCGGTCATTCCTGAACACGCCATGCGCCTTGATGATCTTTTCCGCCACCAGCTCCGGCTCGCCGAGGAAGAGATTGCCCTCCGGCCCCCGTGCCGCATCGAAATGCGCACGGTTCGTCGGCCCCCAGCCGCGCTCGCGGCCGATGCGGTTCATCACCTCCGCCTGCGGGCCATAAAACTGGTCCGCCGCCTTGTCGGTGGTGTCGGCAATGAAGCCGTGCACATTGATGCTGGTGCGCAGCTTGGTCTTTTCCTGCCCGGCGCGGCGCGCAGCCTCGTGGTAAAGATCGAACAGAGGCGCAAAGCGGCGATATTCGCCGCCGATGATGGCAAGCGCCACCGGCAGACCCATGGCGCCAGCCCGCGCCACCGATTGCGGCGTGCCGCCAACGGCGATCCACACCGGCAGACGGTCCTGCAAGGGACGCGGATAAACGCCGCGTCCGTTAATGGCGGGATGCTTGGTGCCGGACCAGGTGACGATTTCCTGCTCCCGCAGCGCCAGAAGCAGATCGAGCTTTTCGGCGAAGAGCACATCGTAATCCTCGAGATCGTAACCGAACAACGGGTAGGATTCGATGAAGGACCCGCGCCCCGCCATGATTTCGGCGCGGCCGTTCGACAGGAGATCGACGGTCGAAAACTGCTGGAACACCCGCACCGGATCGTCCGAACTCAGCACCGAAACGGCGCTCGTCAGGCGGATGTTCTTCGTCTTCACCGCCGCCGCCGCGAGCACGGTGGAGGGCGAGGAGACGACATAATCCGGACGGTGATGCTCCCCGAGGCCAAAGACATCGAGCTCGACCTGATCGGCAAGCTCGATCTCTTCGATGAGCTCCCGCAGCCGGCGCGCGCCTTCCGGCCCACGGCCATCGGCGGGGTTGGGATTGACATCCGCGAATGTGTAAAGACCGAGTTCCATAGATGATACCTCTGTTTGCTTGCCTCAGAGATAGGGACGGAAGCACCGGCAGGCAAATGCAGAATCTGGCGCAAAATCTGGATGCTTAGCTTCGAAAAAATGGATGGGCGCGGCCTGTTTCACCGCGCAACCGGGCTCCCCGAAATGGCGCCCGAAATGGCGATTGCCAGCCCGCCCCCTTTGGGCATACCTTGCTTAAACATGTGCGAAGTAATGCAAAAAGGGGAAAGCATGCATCGGACAGTTATCGTGACGGGCTCTACAAGCGGTATCGGCCTTGCGATTGCGCAGCGATTTGCGCGGGAGGGCGCCAATATTGTGCTGAACGGTTTCGGCGATGAGGACGAGATCGAAAAACTTCGCCTTTTGCTGGAAGCGGAAAGCGGCGGGCGCGTGCTTTATCACCCCGCGGACATGACGAAACCGGACGAGATCGCCGATCTCATTCAATCCTCGCACGAAAAACTCGGCTCTGTGGATGTGCTCGTCAACAATGCCAGCATCCAGCATATCGCGCCTATCGAGGAGTTTCCGACGGAAAAATGGGACTGGATCATCGCCATCAATCTGACCAGTTCCTTCCATACTATGCGGGCTGCGATACCGCTGATGAAGAAGGCCGGCAAAGGCCGTATCATCAACATCGCATCCGCCCACGGTCTCGTCGCCTCGCCGTTCAAATCGGCCTATGTGGCGGCCAAGCACGGCATCATGGGCCTGACGAAGACGGCGGCGCTCGAACTTGCGCAGACCGGGGTTACCGTCAACGCCATCTGTCCAGGTTATGTGCTCACACCGCTCGTCGAAAAGCAGATACCGGAAATGGCGAAGGTGCGCGGCATCAGCGAAGAAGCGGTGAAGAACGACGTGATGCTGGAACTGCAGGCGACCAAGCAGTTCGTCACCGTCGACGATGTGGCCGCCGCCGCGCTGTTTCTGGCAAGCGACGCCGCAAGCAACATTACCGGCACCCATATTTCCGTGGATGGCGGCTGGACGGCGCAATAATTGCCGAACTTTCTTTCCGTTTTGGAAACAATGAATTGCCAAAACGGAAATCGATATACACCTGCGGGCGTGCATATGATGCGCAGGGATAATGACAAGAAACCGGCTCGGCAGCCGGTCAAAAAAGCAGGGCATTGCATGAACGACGCGATCAGCTTCATCCTCAACAGCGAAACCATTTCGCTGAAGGATTTCGGACCGACAGACACGCTTCTCGATTATCTCCGCATCAGCAAGCGGTTGACCGGGACCAAGGAAGGTTGCGCCGAAGGCGATTGCGGCGCCTGCACGGTGCTGGTCGGGCGGCTGCTGGATGGTTCCTTGCGTTATGAGAGCGTCAATGCCTGCATCCGCTTTTTAGGCTCGCTGCACGGCACCCATATCGTGACGGTGGAGCATCTGGCCGCCCGCGACGGCACGCTGCACCCCGTGCAGCAGGCGATGGTGGATTTCCACGGGTCGCAATGCGGTTTCTGCACGCCGGGCTTCATCATGTCGCTTTACGGCCTGTGGCTTGCCAGTGAAAACCCCGGCCGCGCCGACATCGAAAAGGCGCTGCAAGGCAATCTCTGTCGATGCACGGGTTATGAGCCGATAGTCCGCGCCGCCGAAAAGATCGCCGCTGCCCGCCCGAGCGCGCTGTTCGACCCGCTGCAACGGGACCGCACCGATATCATGGCAAGGCTCTGGGCGATCCGCGCCAATGAAACGATCACCGTCACCCACGGCGAGGACCGCACCATCATTCCGGCGACACTGGCCGAACTGACCGAGATTTACGCTGCTGAGCCGAAGGCGACCATCGTTGCCGGCTCCACCGATGTCGGCCTGTGGGTGACGAAGCAGATGCGGGCGCTGAACCCGGTGATCTTCATCAACAATCTCGGGGATCTGCAAACCATCGCCGTGGATGAAGAGGGCGTGACACTCGGCGCCGGCGTCACCTACAGCCAGGCCTTCAAGACCATTGCGGAACACTTCCCGCCGCTTGCCCGACTGTTCGACCGCCTCGGCGGCGAGCAGGTGCGCAATATGGGCACCATCGGCGGCAATATCGCCAACGGCTCCCCCATCGGCGACACGCCGCCGGCGCTGATCGCACTGGGGGCGACGCTGACCTTGCGATCCTCCTCCGGCAACCGCAGCCTGCCGCTGGAAAGCTATTTCATCGATTACGGCAAACAAGACCGGCTGAGCGGCGAATTCGTCGAAAAGCTTTTCATTCCGTTCCGGAAACCGGAAAGCAGCTATGCCGTCTACAAGATTTCCAAACGGCGCGACGAGGATATTTCCGCGCTCTGCGGCGCTTTCAACCTGACGCTCGATGCCGACGGCGCGGTAGAAGACATCCGCATCGCCTTCGGCGGCATGGCCGGCACGCCCAAACGGGCGGCGCATCTGGAGGCAACTCTTCTCGGCAAGGCGTGGTCGCAGGAAACCATCGATGCGGCGCGCGATGCGCTGGACGAGGATTTCACACCGCTGACCGACTGGCGCGCCACCGCCGAATATCGCCAATTGACGGCCAAGAACCTGCTGACGCGGTTCTTCCTTGAGACTTCGGGGAGAAGCAGGAACTCAGCCGTTTCTCGCTGGAGGAGGCGTGATGATGGCGATGGCAACCTGCTCAACCTCCCTCATTCCTGTGCTTGTCACAGGAATCCAGCCAGCCCAAGTCCTTGGGCTGGAGGGATTCTCTCGCCGCGCAGACGCGCGTCGGCTGGATTCCTGTGACAAGCACAGGAATGAGGGTGGGTTATCGTTTCTACACACCGATTCTGACTGCGAAGGAGAGGCTTGAACCATGGACACCACAAGCTTCGACAAGACCAAGACCGAAATCGACGGCCCGATGCACGCCTCGCTCCGGCACGATTCCGCCCATAAGCATGTGACCGGCAGCGCCGAATATATCGACGATATTCCCGAACCCGCCGGATTGATCCATGGCGCGCTCGGCCTTTCCGACCGGGCACATGCCGAGATCCTCTCGATGGACCTCTCGGAAGTGGAAAAAACACCTGGCGTGCTCTGGGTCATGGTTGGCAAGGACGTGCCCGGCGAAAACGATATCTCTTCCGGCGGCCGTCACGACGAACCGCTGCTTGCCGAAACCAAGGTGGAATTCCACGGCCAGCCGATCTTCGCGGTTTTTGCCGAAACCCGCGATATCGCCAGAAAGGCGGCCCGCAAGGCGAAGATCACCTATAAGGACCTGCCGCATTTCACCGATATCGACACGGCGATTGAAAATGGCGGCGCGCTGGTCATCGATCCAATGACACTGAAACGCGGCGATGCCAAGCTGGAAATGGATGTCGCACCGCGCCGCCTTACCGGCACGATGCGGATCGGCGGGCAGGAGCATTTTTATCTCGAAAGCCACATCGCCATGGCCGTGCCGGGCGAGGATGACGAGGTGACATTGTGGAGTTCCACCCAGCATCCAAGCGAAATCCAGCATATCGTCAGCCACATCCTGCAGGTGCCGTCCAATGCCGTCACCGTGCAGGTGCGCCGCATGGGCGGCGGTTTCGGCGGCAAGGAAACGCAGGGCAACCAGTTCGCCGCCCTCTGCGCCATCGCTGCCAAGAAGCTGAACCGGGCCGTGAAAATCCGCCCGGACCGCGACGAGGACATGAGCGCCACCGGCAAGCGCCATGATTTCCGCGTCGATTACGAGCTTGGCTTCGATGAGGAAGGCCGCATCCACGCCGTCGACGCCACCTATGCCGCGCGCTGCGGTTTTTCCTCCGATCTCTCCGGTCCGGTCACGGATCGCGCGCTGTTCCATGCCGATTCCAGCTATTTCTACCCGCATGTGCATCTCACCTCGCGGCCGCTGAAAACCCACACCGTCTCCAACACCGCCTTTCGCGGTTTCGGCGGGCCGCAGGGCATGCTGGGGGCAGAACGGTTCATCGAGGAGATCGCCTATGCCGTTGGCAAGGACCCGCTCGATATCCGCAAGCTGAATTTCTACGGCGAGACCGGCTCCGGCCGCACCACGACGCCCTATCATCAGGAAGTCGAAGACAATATCATCGCCCGCATCGTCGAGGAGCTGGAAACCTCCAGCGACTATCGCGCGCGACGCGAGGCGATCATCGAGTTCAACAAAACGAGCCCGATCATCCGCAAGGGCATCGCGCTCACCCCTGTCAAATTCGGCATCTCCTTCACCATGACCGCCTTCAATCAGGCGGGCGCGCTGGTGCATATCTATAATGACGGCTCCATCCACCTGAACCATGGCGGCACCGAAATGGGCCAGGGCCTTTACACCAAGGTGGCGCAGGTGGTGGCCGATGCCTTCCAGGTGGATATCGGCCGGGTGAAGATTACAGCCACGACGACGGGCAAGGTGCCGAACACGTCGGCCACCGCCGCCTCCTCCGGCACCGACCTCAACGGCATGGCGGCCTATGACGCCGCCCGCCAGATCCGCGAGCGGCTCGTCAAATTCGCCACTGAGAACTGGAATGTGCCGGAAGAGGAAGTCGTCTTCCTGCCGAACCGGGTGCGCATCGGCCTTGAGGAAATCGCCTTCAACGATTTCATCAAAAAGGCCTATTTCGCCCGCGTGCAGCTCTCCGCCGCCGGTTTTTACAAGACGCCGAAAATCCACTGGGACCGCGCCGCCGGCCGTGGCACGCCGTTTTATTATTTCGCCTATGGTGCGGCCTGCTCGGAAGTGTCGATCGACACGCTGACCGGCGAATACCTGATGGAACGCACCGATATTCTCCATGATGTCGGCAAATCGCTGAACCCGGCCATCGATATCGGCCAGATCGAGGGTGCCTTCGTGCAGGGCATGGGCTGGCTGACCACCGAGGAATTGTGGTGGGACGGCAAGGGGCGGCTGCGCACCCACGCGCCTTCCACCTATAAGATCCCGCTCGCCTCCGACCGGCCGAAGAGCTTTAGCGTCAAGCTGGCGGAATGGGCGGAAAATGCCGAGCCCACCATCGGCCGTTCCAAGGCCGTGGGCGAACCGCCCTTCATGCTGGCGATCTCGGTTCTCGAAGCCCTCTCCATGGCCGTCGCCTCCGTCGCCGATTACAAGGTCTGCCCGCGGCTTGATGCACCGGCAACGCCGGAGCGGGTGCTGATGGCGGTGGAACGGTTGAAGAAGGTGTGAGGGAGGACGTACCCATGCGGCCTCGCCCCTCATCCGTCCCTTCGGGCCACCTTCTCCCCGGCGGGGAGAAGAAATTTGCCGTGCTGTCTCGCACTTCCTGAAAGCATGTAAGGTGGGCAGGGCCAGTGCTCCGGGTTTCTTCTCCCCGCCGGGAGAAGGTGGCGCAAAGCGCCGGATGAGGGGGCCAGCCTCAATGCCTGACACCCCCTGTCCACTTTCCTAGCCCGCCCTACCCCCGCAATCCTCGTCGAAATCGAGTCCGTCAAAGGCTCATCCCCGCGTGAGGCCGGCACCTTCATGCTGGTCAGCCAAGACGCCATCTGGGAAACCATCGGCGGCGGGCAGTTCGAATATATGGCGATAGACCACGCCCGCGCCATGCTGCGAACAGGTGCTGCCGAAGACCGCATGGATATTCCGCTAGGGCCGGAAATAGGCCAATGCTGCGGCGGTCGCACCCTTATCCGCTTCCGGCGGATAACGGCAGAGATCGCTGCCGGGCTTGAGGCGCGGCTGAAGGGCGAAACCGAACAGCAGCCCGCCGTCTTCATTTTTGGCGCAGGTCATGTCGGCAAGGCACTGGCAGATGCCCTGTCACTGCTGCCCCTGACCCTGACGGTGGTGGAAACCCGTGAAAACGAGCTGCACGATCTTCCCTCAGTGGTGGCGTCCATATTGACCCCCATGCCGGAAGCATTCGTTCCGAGAATCCCGGCAAACGGCGCGGCCATCATCGTCACCCACGATCACGCGCTCGATTTCCTCATCGCGAAGGAAGCGCTTGCCCGCGACGATCTCGCTTATGTCGGCATGATTGGTTCGAAGACCAAACGCGCCACCTTCGCCCATTGGCTGGAACGGGAAGGTGAGCCCTCTTCCCGCATTGCAAAGCTCACCCTGCCCATCGGTGGCACAAGCGTCAGGGACAAACGCCCCGCCGTCATAGCGGCCCTTGTGGCAGCCGAGTTGCTGCAAGCATTTTCCGCTGCCGAAACCCGTCACAGCGAAAATCGACACGGCCATCCTCAAGGCCAAGATCGCGCCTGAGCCCCTCCGGCAGGCTTTCATCCGCCAGATTGTCGGGTTGAAGGCTTTCAAGAGTAAACCGTTCCGCTGTCCGCAGACCCGCATGCAGGCGGGACCACGCGCGCAAGAGTGCTGTGCGCATGTTCGTCTCCATTCAAAAATGTCAGAAGCTCAGTTGATGAATTGAGCTAAAAATGCTCTGTTTTCCGGAGAAAAACCAATGAAACCTTCGGCAATTGGCATAAAGAGAACTTATCCATGAAAATGTCCCGCCAGTTTCCCCTCAATGCCCTGCGGGTGTTCGAAGCTGCCGCAAGGCATCTGAGCTTCACCAAGGCCGGCGAAGAGCTGGGCATGACCCAGACGGCAGTGAGCTATCAGGTGAAACTGCTGGAGGAGAATATCGGCGAGCCGCTCTTCATCAGAAAGGCGCGGCAGGTCTCGCTGACCGAGGCCGGGCAGAAACTCGCGCCGAAAGTCGCGGAAGCCTTCAATAATCTGCGGGAGGCCGTCGACAATGTGCGCGACACGTCCGACGCGACCCTGACAATCCATTCCACCGCTACCTTCGCCTCACGCTGGCTTTCGCGGCATCTGGGTGCTTTCCAGCTCGAACATCCCTCGATTGCCGTGCGGCTGGACACATCAAGCGCATTGATCGATTTTTCCCAGTCGGACTGCGATGTCGCCATTCGCTGGAGCAAAGATAACGGCAAAGGGCTGATCTATCATCAATTGCTGCGCGGCGTTTACACGCCGATGCTGCATCCGGGACTTGCCGAAAGCATCGGCGGATTGCACAAGCCGGAAGACCTGCTGCGCCTGCGCATCATCGATCCCGGCGACATCTGGTGGAGCCAATGGTTTCGGGAAGTGGGTGTTGAAAATCCCGGCCTCGACCGTTATCCCCGCAGCCGCCTCAATGTGCAGGCCTTCGAAGCCGCCGCCGCAATTGCCAGCCAGGGGGTGGCCATGCTCACCCCGGAACTCTATGCCGATGAGATTGCGCTCGGCCGCCTGTATCAACCCTTCGAGCACCTCAGCAGCGAAGGAAAGAACTATTGGCTGGTCTACCCCGAAAACCGCCGGAACATCCGCAAGATCAGGCTGTTCCGCGACTGGATATTGAAGCGGATCGAGGAAAGCCGGCCGCAGCAACTGCCTCAAAACCCCATGTCCGGCGCATAAAAACAGCGCGGCGTATCCTCATCCGGAAACAGGCAGAGATGATATTCGCCATCCTCGGATCGTCTTGCCTCGCGCTGCGACCAGTTGAAGACGTGGCGTCGCGTGACCATGCGGTGATCGCCGGGTGCGAGCGAGACCTCGTAACCATCGGGGGTCACGCGGACGCTGCGCGTGGGGATCATCTGGCAGTCGCCGGTTTCGGCGTCGCCATTGCAGCAATAGCTTTCATATTTGAACCCCTTATGGGATTCATGGGCAAGCGCGGTGGCGCTGAACGCCAAAAGCAGGAAGAGGACCGTCAGAACAAGGCGCATCGGCATGGTCTCCGTTGAAACAACGGCGGCTGCCGGAAGATCATTGCGTCCCTTTATTCAAATTTCACATCAACACCCACCCGGACACAACGGCACCGGGAACTGCGATACCTGCCCCCTGATCTGCCCCTACCCAGGGTTCGCAGCGCCCGCTTTCGGAAGAACCGCCAGCGAAACATGTCATGGAAGCCCTGCGCATCGGCGTAAAACCGGAATGGATTTCCGGCAAGGCGCCCCGCAGGACTCCGCAGCCTTATATTTTAGCACATCGGCAGACTGCACAAAGGATAATAGCTGAGTCGCGTTAGCCAGCTAAGCACAAACTATGCGACAGGAATAAGCGGCTGCAACTTTACCGGGCCAATCCTTACGCAGAATGAACTCAACAGCGATTGCGGACACAAAAGGCGTCAGATTGTGAACAATCACCTCCGGCTCTCTGCTTTTCCCTTTCCTAACGGTCAAATTTCTCGCAAGGTGCGCTGCACAAGGATCAGGGGAACCGTATGTACGAATACGCCATTGCGTGGGAATGGATGGCCTTTGCCGTCCGCTGGCTCCACGTCATCACCGCCATCGCCTGGATCGGCTCGTCCTTCTATTTCATCGCGCTCGATCTCGGGCTGGTCAAACGGGCGCATCTGCCGCCGGGGGCTTATGGCGAGGAGTGGCAGGTGCATGGCGGCGGTTTTTACCACATCCAGAAATATCTGGTCGCGCCTGCCCAGATGCCCGAACACCTGACATGGTTCAAATGGGAAAGCTACGTCACCTGGCTTTCCGGTTTCGCCATGCTCTGCATCGTTTATTATGGCGGTGCCGATCTCTTCCTCATCGATCATTCCGTGCTGGCGCTCACCCAGTTCCAGGCCATCTGTCTGTCGCTGGCATCGCTTGCCATCGGCTGGCTGTTTTACGATTTCCTCTGCAAATCGCCGCTCGGCAACAATACCTGGGGCCTGATGATCGTGCTTTATGTCGCGCTGGTGGCGATGGCATGGGGTTATACGCAGGTCTTCACCGGCCGTGCCGCCTTCCTGCATCTCGGCGCGTTTACCGCCACCATCATGTCGGCGAACGTGTTCTTCATCATCATTCCCAACCAGAAGATCGTCGTCGCAGACCTGATTGCCGGACGCACGCCGGACCCGAAATATGGCCGCATCGCCAAACAGCGTTCACTGCACAACAACTATCTGACGCTGCCCGTCATCTTCTTCATGCTGTCGAACCATTATCCGCTGGCCTTTGCCACGCAGTTTAACTGGATCATCGCGGCACTCGTCTTCCTAATGGGCGTCACCATCCGCCACTGGTTCAACACCACCCATGCCCGTAAGGGTAAACCGACATGGACCTGGCTTCTCACCGCCCTCATCTTCATCGTCATCATGTGGCTTTCCACCGTGCCGAAAGTGCTGACCGGCGAGGAGGAGCAGAAGGCCGCCACCCTCTCCCCCATGCAGCAGCAATTCGTAACCGATGCCCATTTCGCCAAAGCGCGCGATGTGGTTCAGGGCCGCTGTTCCATGTGCCATGCGGCCGAGCCGGTGTGGGAAGGCGTGCCCTTCACACCCAAATCCGTGAAGCTCGAAACCGACGAACAGATCGCCGCCCATGCGCGCGAAATCTATTTGCAAGCCGGCCGCAGCCATGCCATGCCTCCCGGAAACATCACCGCCATCACCCCGGATGAGCGCAAGGTGCTGACCGCCTGGTATGAAAGTGCGGTTTCCGGGGCTGGAAAAGCCGAAGGAAAAACTGAATGAGCATGGTTCTGCTGCGTGGCCGCCTGCTGAGCTTCCGCCGCGCGCCGCTCTCCATCGACGATACGCAAAGCTATCTCTATATCGAAGACGGTGGCCTGCTGATCGAAAACGGCAGGATCGCCGCCATTGGCGAATATGCCGATATCCGTAAGACAGCCCCCGAAGACGTCGAGGAAAAGGATCACCGGCCGCATCTCATCGTGCCCGGCCTCATCGACATGCACCTGCATTTCCCGCAGATGCAGGTTATCGGCTCCTATGCCGCCAATCTGCTGGAATGGCTGAACACCTACACCTTCCCGGAAGAATGCCGCTTCGTCGAAAGCACCCATGCCCAGCGCATCGCCACGCATTTCTACGACGAGCTGCTGCGCCACGGCACCACCACGGCCGCTGCCTATTGCTCGGTGCACAAGACCTCCGCCGACGCCTTTTTCACTGAGGCCATGAAGCGCAACATGCTGATGGTGGGCGGCAAGGTGATGATGGACCGCAATGCCCCGCTGGGACTGCTGGACACGCCGGAAACCTCCTATGACGAGACGCGCCAGGTGATTACCGACTGGCACGGCAAGGGCCGCAACCACGTCGCCATCACGCCGCGCTTCGCCATCACTTCCACCCCGAAGCAGATGGAAGCCGCCCAGGCGCTGGCGCAGGAATTCCCCGATCTCTTCATCCAGACGCATCTCTCGGAAAATCTGGACGAGATCAAATATACCTGCGAGCTTTACCCCGAAGCGACCGACTATACCGATATCTATGTGCGTTACGGCCTGATGGGCGCCAAAACCCTGCTCGGCCACGCCATCCACCTCTCGGAGCGCGAAGCGGACGTGCTGTCGGAAACCGGCGCGGTGGCCGTACATTGCCCCACCTCGAACCTCTTCATCGGCTCCGGCCTGTTCCCGATGAAGAAGCTGCAACGGCGCGAAAAGCCTGTTCGTATCGCGGTTGCCACCGATATTGGCGGCGGATCGAGCTATTCCATGCTGCGCACCATGGACGAGGCCTACAAGATCCAGCAATTGCTGGGCGAGCGCCTGAACCCGCTGGAAAGCTGGTATCTGATGACGCGCGGCAATGCCGAAGCGCTGTCCATGGTCGACCGCATCGGTACGCTGGAGGCCGGCACGGACGCGGACATCACCGTGCTCAACGCTTACTCGACACCCGCCATGGCGCTGAAGATGGAGGTGGTGAACAGCCTGACGGAAGAGCTGTTCCTGATGCTGACCATGGGTGATGACCGCACCGTGGTGGAAACCTATGTGGCCGGCAAGGCGATGAAAAGCGTGCTGGCATAGTTCGGCTGAGGCCGAAACATAAAGCTGCTAACTCGTTTACATCCGTCACATATTGGATCGAGCGTGTGCCGCCTCTTTCTTCTCCCCACCGGGGAGAAGGTGGCCCGAAGGGTCGGATGAGGGGGCAAGCTCTCGGCCTATCGTTGCCCTTGCCCCCTCATCCCGCTGCCGCGACCTTCTCCCCGGCGGGGAGAAGAAACGAGCTGCACCCGCTCGATTCTTAGTGATCGCCCGACGCCATCCCGGCCGAAATGCGAATGACCTCTGGAGTGCACCGTGCCGGATTTGGACACAACCACCATGCTCATGGTCTTCGCGACCTTCATCGTCGCCGGCATCGTCAAGGGCGTGACCGGCATGGGGCTGCCGACCGTCGCCATGGGCGTGCTCGGCCTTTTCATGCCGCCCGTCCTTGCCGCCGGCCTGCTCATCCTGCCGTCCTTCGTCACCAATATCTGGCAATTGCTGGCCGGGCCGGATTTCAGGGCCATCGTCGCGCGGCTGTGGCCGATGATGATCGCCATCGCCGCCGGCACTCTCATCGGCATCCGGCTGATGACGGCAGGCACCGGCGTCTGGACCACCTCGGCGCTCGGATTATGCCTCGCGACTTACGCGGCCTACAGCCTCTTCGCCAAACCCCTCTCCGTTCCGGCGCGGCTGGAATCCAGGCTCTCGCCGGCCATAGGGCTGACAACCGGCCTGCTGACCGGCGGCACCGGAATTTTCGTCGTGCCCGCCGTGCCCTATATCCAGTCGCTCGGTTTCAACCGGGACGATCTCGTGCAGGCGCTCGGCCTTTCCTTCACCGTTTCGACCATTGCGCTCGCCGTCGGCCTAGCCTCCCAGAATGCCTTTCACATCGAGCATCTGTCGCTATCCGCGCTGGCCGTCCTGCCGGCTCTTGCCGGAATGTGGCTTGGCCAGAAGATCCGTTATATCGTCAGCCCCGCCACATTCCGGCGCTGGTTCCTCATCTGCCTGCTCATACTGGGAGCCGAGCTGTTTTTGCGGGCTTTCTGGTGATGAGCCCTGTCGATTTTGATGTTGCAGCCGTCCCATTCATGTTATGTGAAGCCATCATTCAAATGTGAAGGCTTTATCCATGGGCAAAATCCTGACCATAGCGGACCTGAAAAATCAGGCCCAGCGCCGTGTGCCAAAAATGTTTTTCGACTACGCCGATAGCGGCGCATGGACGGAAGGCACCTACCGCGCGAATGAGGATGATTTTTCCAAGATAAAGCTGCGCCAGCGCGTGCTGGTGGATATGATCGACCGGTCGCTTGCCACAGAAATGGTCGGCGAGAAGGTTTCGATGCCGGTGGCCCTCTCCCCCACCGGACTGACCGGCATGCAGCACGCCGATGGCGAAATGCTGGCCGCGAAAGCAGCCGAAGAATTCGGCGTGCCCTTCACGCTCTCCACCATGAGCATCTGCTCCATCGAGGATGTCGCTTCCGTCACTTCGAAACCCTTCTGGTTCCAGCTCTACGTGATGAAGGACCGGGATTTCGTCAATAATCTCATCGACCGGGCGAAGGCCGCTGGCTGCTCCGCACTGGTGCTGACGCTCGACCTGCAAATTCTCGGCCAGCGCCACAAGGATTTGCGCAACGGCCTCTCCGCACCGCCGAAATTCACCCCGAAACATATCTGGCAGATGGCGACCCGGCCGAAATGGTGCATGGACATGGCCCGCACCAAGCGCCGCAGCTTCGGCAACATCGTCGGCCACGCCAAGAATGTCTCTGACCTCTCCTCGCTCTCCTCCTGGACGGCGGAGCAGTTCGATCCGCGCCTTTCGTGGAAAGACGTCGAATGGATCAAGGAACGCTGGGGCGGCAAGCTTATCCTCAAGGGCATCCTTGACGAGGAGGACGCCCGCGCCTCGCTCGATACCGGCGCTGACGCCATCATCGTCTCCAACCATGGCGGCCGCCAGCTCGATGGCGCCCACTCCTCCATCGCCATGCTGCCGAAGATCGTCGATGCCGTCGGCGACAGGGTTGAGGTGCACATGGATGGCGGCATTCGCTCCGGTCAGGATGTGCTGAAAGCCGTGGCGCTCGGCGCCAGGGGCACCTATATCGGCCGACCGTTCCTTTATGGCCTCGGTGCCGGGGGCAAGCAGGGTGTGACAACGGCGCTCGAAATCATCCGCAAGGAGATGGATGTCAGCATGGCGCTTTGCGGCAAGCGGCTGATTACGGATGTGGACCGCAGCGTTCTGGCTTGACTCACTTAACCGAAAAACCAATCCAAGAGGCTTTTCATAAAAGGCCAAACTTCTTCTTTAAGAATGGCTCTAATCGACTCGCGGCAAACAACATCGACTGACTTTGTTGCAAGCCAAAATGCGCCCGTCGGAGCTTTTCTGGTTTTTTGAGTTTTTTTACGCAAAGAGCGCATGGGTGCCATCCTTTTTTCAATGGATGCACTCATGCGCATATCACTCATCAATACAGGAACAAATGAGGAACACAAGTGAATTTATTTAGAACGGAACATTTGCCTCAATGCCCCACCGTCTTCGAAAACACATTCACGATCACCACCCCCGTCACGATAAACCCGAGGCCGACAACGGCGGCGATATCCAGCGTCTGGCGGAACACGAAATAGCCGATGCCGGAAATCAGCACGATGCCGAGCCCGCTCCAGATCGCATAGGCCACGCCGACTGGCAGCGCCCGCAGCGTGAACGACAGCAGATAAAAGGCCGCACCGTAAAACAACGCCATCAGCACCGTCGGCAACAGCCGGGTGAACTGCTGCGACTGCTGCAGGAACGAGGTGGCGATGACCTCGCAGACAATGGCCGCGACGAGCGCCCCGTAGGTGAAGATAGCCGCGTTCATTGTTCCATTTCCTTTTTCGTCTGGGCGATCATCCGGGCTCTGAGAGCCGCCCTGTCGCCACCTGCCCTGCCGTCATCGGCCAGAAGATCGGCAAACCAGATGCCGTCCGCCGCAAGCCTTACGAGTTCCAATACCACCCCCTCATCCGTTTCCTTATGACGGATGAGACGCCCTTCGAACCAGCTGGTCCACATGCGCCTGAGCGACGGTTCACCGACCATCGAAACCGACAATGCCGCCCATTGCCTGCCCGATTCCCGGTCGCGATCGGCGAAAACCGCGTTCACATAGGCCCTCGTGAAGCATCCGTAAGCTTCACAATCCTGTGAGATGAGCACGTCGATTTCCGCGTCCAGCGCCGAAAGAAGGTCCGCCATCACCGCCTCCAGCAAAGCCTGCTTGGAGGCGAAATGATGAAACAACCCACCCTTCGTCACTCCCGCCGCATCGGCCACCGCCTGCACGGAAAGTGCTGCAACACCCTGCTCGGCAGCGAGTTTCGCCGCGCAATCGAGAAGACTGCGGCGAACGATCTCAGGCTGCTTTTTTCGTTCATGTGCATTTTTCATATTTCGTAACATACCGGACGGTTGGTTTCTTTGCAAGGAAATTGTGAGGGCTGCCGCCGGCTTGAAATTCATACTTAATTAAGCATGAAAGCGATCTCTAAAGTTTTAGCGGTTTTGTTGCCGGAAAGTGTCAGTAAAACTTCGCTCATCGCGGCGGCCGAACAAAAGGGGTGAATTATGTCGGGAACGATCAAACGGGGAATGGCGGGCGCATGGGTCTTCGCACTCGCCTTCTTTTGCGCGATCCTCTCATTGCAGGCATCGCCTGCACAGGCCGGTTACGCCCATTTCATCATGGATGCCAATACCGGCAAGGTTCTGGCCGCCCGCAATGCTGACGTGCTGAACCACCCGGCCTCGCTCACCAAGATGATGACGCTTTACATGACCTTCGAGGCGCTGCACGCCGGCCGCATTCGCTGGGATCAGAAGATAAAGATGTCCAAGAATGGTGCAGCCGTCATCCCCTCCAAGCTTTATGTGCGTCAGGGCCAGACCTTCACCGTGCGCGAAGCCGTTTATGGCATGATCGTCAAATCCGCCAACGACATGGCGGAAGGCATGGGCGATCATCTCGGCGGCTCCGAGGCAAGGTTCGCCGAGATGATGACCCGCAAGGCCCGCCAGCTCGGCATGACGAAAACGGTGTTCCGCAACGCTTCCGGCCTGCCCAGCAAATCGCAGGTGACGACGGCGCGCGACATGGCGAAACTCGGCCTGGCGCTGCAGCGCGACTTTCCCAAGGAATACGATCTCTTCGCCATGGAATCCTTCAGTTTCCGGGGAAAACGCATTCGTGGCCACAACAATCTGATGTATCGTTATCAGGGCATGGACGGCATCAAGACCGGTTATACCAATGCTTCCGGTTTCAACCTCGTCAGCGCCGTCAATCACAATGGCCGCCGCGTCGTCGGCGTCGTGCTGGGCGGCAAGACCGCGCGCAGCCGCGATGCGCAGATGGCCGCCCTTCTCGACAAGGCCGTGCCGCAGGCATCGAGAAGCCGCAACACCGAACAGCTCGTTGCCAGCGCCAATGTCAGCCGCACCTTTGCTGTGACGCCCGCAGCCGCGCCCGCCGCTTCAGTACCGCCCGCCTCCGTACCATTGCCGATGTTCGCCGAGCGCCGCCAGGATCCGGTCGCCATGCAGATCGCCACGGCGAATAACCGAATGGCCGACATGATGCAGGTTTCGGCCATCCCGCGGCCGGCTCCCGCGGCGGCCTCCGCCAGCCAGAGAAGCCGCTGGGAAGTGCAGATCGCCGCCACCGACAGCGAAGCCGCCGCCCGCTCGCTGCTCGCCAATGCCCGCTCCAACATCGCCGGAAATTATGCCGGGATCGCGCCCTACACCGAAGCCGTGCAAAGCGGATCGGCAACCCTCTACCGCGCCCGTTTCACCGGCTTCGAAGACCAGTCTTCGGCGGTTTCCGCCTGCAAGGAACTGAAGGCGCAATCTTATTCCTGCGTGGTGATGACCAGCGAGGGGTGAGGATCAGCGCTTGAGCCAACCGCTCGCCAGCGCATCGGAGAGATGCGGAATCCCATTGACCTTCGCCATTTCGGCCATGGCCATATTGTCGTAACGGATATTGCGGAAATAGACCTGCCAGCCGCGCCCGGTCTCTTCCAGCACGGCATAGGTGGCAAGCGGATGACCGGCCTCGACGTGATGGTCGAAAGGCGTGTCGTCCTTCCAGCCGGGGCAGCCGACGCTGCCGGGATTGACGATCAGCCGGCCGTCGGAAAGCTGCACGGTGCGGGGAATATGGGTATGGCCACACAGCATCAGCGGCTGCGCGATGCCTTCCGCCATGGCTTCGATTTCGGCGAGCGGCCGCAATTTCAGAACGCCTTCCGGCGACAGCGTTTCCAGCCAATATTCCAGATCGTCACGCGGCGAGCCATGGCAGCAATAGGCGACATCCTTGAACACCATGCTGAATGGCAGGGTTTGCAGCCAGTCCAGATGGGCGGCGCTCAGCTGCGCATGCGCCGGCCTTTCCCAGCTTCCCATCTCTTCCGGCGCACGCTCGATCAGTTCCCGGTCATGATTGCCGCGAATGCTGGGAATCCAGTTGCTAACAAGTACATCGCCGGTAAACCCCGCTTCCAGCGGGCCGCTGAAACAATCGCCGAGATTGACGATATCCTTGATGCCAAGCCTCGCGATATCCTCCAGCACGGCTTCAAGCGCGGCGCAGTTTCCGTGAATATCGGCAATCGCGGCGAAGATCATGGCGGTCAGCTTCCTCGATAGGTGGAATAGCTATAGGGCGAAAGCAGAAGCGGCACATGGTAATGGCCGCTCTCATCGGCAATGCCGAAGCGGATTGGGATAATATCGAGAAAGGCCGGCTCCGGCAGCGCGACGCCCTTGCCGCGCAGATAATCGCCGGCATGGAAAACCAGCTCATATTCACCGGCCCTGAAACTGTCGCCGGCAAGCAGAGGCCCGCCATCGACACGGCCGTCGCTATTGGTCTGCACCGTCTTCAGCTTCTCGCGCCGATCGCCGGAGAGCCGGTAGAGCTCGATCGTCAGCCCTTCGGCAGGCGTGCCATGGGCGGCATCGAGGACATGGGTAGTCAAACCGGTCATGGCTTGGGCTCCGCGATCATATAGGGCTTATCGAAAAAATACTCTTCCAGATTGTTACCCGGCCCATCGCGGTCGGCAACCAGAAAATCCGAAACCGCCTGCAACGGCATCAGCGGATAATGCCAGACATTGCGGCGGTAATTCACGCCCTGATCGCCCCGCGCCAGAAACACCTGCGGCCGCCCCGGCCGGCCGCCATCGTCATCGGCGACGACCACGAGGAAAGGTCGGCCGGAAAGCGGCGAAAAACTCTGGCTGCCGAGCGGATGCCGTTCCATCATCTCGATTTGATGCGGAAAGGCGCGCGGCTGCCCGCGGAAAATATTGAGGATGACACGCGCGCCCTCACCCGCCGCCTCCGGGGCTGCGAGCGCATGGTGCCGCTCGGTCTGGCCGCCATTGATATGCCGCATGGAAGAGGGTGTCGTTTCGATCACATCACCGAAGGATGCGAATGCCTCTCTGGTGAGAGGTTTTATGTCGAGAAAATCAGTCAAATGTCATTCACCTTGGGCATGCCAGTTTCGGAGGAGGGAGAGTTTGTCCAGAAGGTCCGGTATAGCCGTCTGTGTCGTATCCCAGACCGTTTCAAGATTGATGCTCATATAACCATGCGCGATCCTGTTTCGCATGCCGCGCATCTTGACCCACGGAATATCGGGAAAATCCGCCACGAAAGCGGGGAACTCTTCCATGATGCGGGCGGTCGTTTCGTCAATAATCAGAAGGTTCATCGCGACCGCCCGTTGGCGGACGAGATCAGCCAAAAATTCATCCTTTGTGTTCGACCGGACAAAGTCGATGGTTTCCGAAGCAACCTGCCTGATATCCTGAAGATAAACATGCAGCCGCTCGACGCTCATACAGGCTTCGCTTCCTGCAGAACCTTCACACGGACGCGCTCGGGAAAGTCCCCCGGCGTCAACAGATGAATTTCCGTGCCGCGCATGATGGCCGATAGCTCTTCCAACAGGCCGCCCAGATCGAACAGGGTTGCCCCCGGCAGCGCATCCACCAGAATGTCGAGATCGCTGTCTGGCCGGTCCTCGCCGCGGGCGACGGAGCCGAACACGCGCGGGTTCGCCGCGTTGAAGCGCTTCGTCGCTTCGCGGATCGCCGCCCTGTTCTTTTCCAGCACCTCGGACGGTCTCATGATCTCAATCTCCAGACCCATCATTATAACGAAACGGCCTCATTCTCTCCGGCATCATATCAAAAAATCACTCACCCTCAGCATACCAGTTTCGGAGGAGGGACAGACGCGCCTGCAAATCCGGAATGCTCTGCGTTATCGTTTTCCAGACGACCGAGAGCTCCGCCCGGAAATAATCATGCACGATCAGATTGCGCATACCCTTCATCTTGATCCAGGGGATTTCCGGGTGCTGCTGTAAAAATGCGGGGTAGTGCTTATCCAGCTTGGCGACCGCCTCGCCAATCAGGGCAAGACCCATCATGACCGCCATCTGCGTCCGCGTGTCGGAAGAAAAAGCGGCCTCATCCATATCCTGAATGAAATCCTGTATTCTGGAGGCGGCAACATCCATCTCCTTCAGATAGAGCAGAAGCCGATCCGTACTCATACCGCTTTGGCTTCCTTCAGAACGCGCGCCCGTATATCCGAATGCAGGCCGCCTGAGGTGACGACGTCGACCTCCACACCAAGCAGCGCCTTCAATTCCTCCAGCAAACCGCCGAGATCAAACAGTGTTGTGCCAGGCAGCGCATCCACCAGAATGTCGAGATCGCTGTCTGGCCGGTCCTCGCCGCGGGCGACGGAGCCGAACACGCGCGGGTTCGCCGCGTTGAAGCGTTTCGTCGCTTCGCGGATCGCTTCCCTGTTCTTTTCCAGCACCTCGGACGGTCTCATGATCTTCATCTCCAGACGGCGCGATTCTAGCAGAACGGCCACCACTCGCCAATTCAGCCTTCCGGCAGCATCGCGGAAAGGCGCAGCCAGGCGATCTTTTCCACCTGCGCCGTCGCCGTCTCAAATTCTTCGGCTGCACCGTTGCCGATGCGCGTCTCGAATGCCGAGAGAATATCGTGCCTGTTCAGCCCCTTGACCGCGATGATGAAGGGAAAGCCGAATTTTTCGGTATAGGCGCCGTTCAATGCGGTAAAACGGGCGTGCTCTTCCGGGGTAAGCCGGTCCAGCCCCGCACCGGCCTGTTCGTTGCGGCTGTCGGCCGTCAACTCGCCCGCAATCGCCAGCTTGCCGGCCAGATCGGGGTGCGCCCGCAACACGCCGAGCCTTTCCGCCTCGGAAGCGCCGCGAAACTGCGCGCCAAGCGCGGCGTGAACCGCCTTCGCCGTCAGTTCCAGGCCGGCTCCGCCGGCATCATAGGCCCGTTCGGCGATGAAAGGCGAATGTTCGAACACGCCGCCGAAACGGGTGACAAAATCCTCACGCGTCACCATCAAAGCACCTCCGGCTTATGATGTTCATGCCAGTGACGGGCGATCTCTATGCGCTGCGGGATCCACACTTTCTCATGGCCAAGCACATATTCGATGAAACGGCGAAGTGCTGCCGCGCGGCCGGGACGGCCGACAAGGCGGCAATGCAGGCCGACGCTCATCATCTTCGGCGCGCCTTCGATACCTTCCTGGTAAAGCACGTCGAAAGCATCCTTCAGATAGGTGAAGAACTGATCGCCGGAATTGAAGCCCTGGGGCGTGGCGAAACGCATATCGTTGGTTTCGAGCGTATAGGGAATGATCAGGAAAGGCTCGTCCTTCGCATCCTTCACCCAATAGGGCAAATCGTCGGCATAGGAGTCCGACGAATAGAGGAAACCGCCCTCTTCCATGACAAGGCGCAGCGTATTGTCCGAAGGCTTGCCCTGATACATGCCGTAAGGACGCTCGCCGGTAACCTCCGTATGCAGACGCACGGCTTCGACTATATGCTTGCGCTCTTCTTCTTCGGAAAAATCCTTATATTCCAGCCAGCGATAACCGTGGCTGGCGATTTCCCAACCCGCTTCCTTCATCGCCGCAACGGCTTCCGGGTTGCGGGCCATGGCGGCTGTCACGCCATAAACGGTGGTGGTGACGCCAAGACCGGTGAACATGCGCCACAGCCGCCAGAAGCCGGCGCGCGAGCCATATTCATAGATCGATTCCATGTTCAGGTTGCGCTGGCCGGGCCAGGGCTGGGCGCCGACGATTTCCGACAGCAGCGATTCCGACGCCTTGTCATTGTCGAGAATGCAGCTCTCGCCGCCCTCCTCGTAATTGATGACGAATTGCACGGCGATGCGCGCGCCGCCCGGCCATTTCGGATCGGGAACATTGCGGCCATAGCCCACCAGATTGCGGGAGTAATTTTCGGAAATCATGCAGCCACCCAGACCATCTCTCCCAAGGCGGAAACCGATTTCGGGAGACATAAAACAGACCTCCGAAGCGCGATGACCCGGAACGGGGAGAACACACGCTTCAGATATGCGATATCCGAACGGTAGCATCCGCATCCGGAATGTCGAGATCAATCTTGCCGACATTCCGATGCTTTTTTGTATACGATTACTCCGGAGCGCTATTCAGGCGATCTTTCGGGCAGAAACGCGGCCCATGGGGTGAAGCGAGTGTACCCGGAAAGGCGCGCCCGGCTCATCCTCGATGAAAAGCGCAAGGCTGGAAAACTGCAGAGATCGCGTCAGCAGCGGCTCGAAAACCTTGCGCACGGCCCGCTCTATCCTCTGGCTGCTGGACGCTTCCACACCGCCGGTCAGCGACATCTGGAACCGGAACTCGTCCATCACATGCGGGCTGCCCCAGCGATGCAGATTGGTGAGCTGCGATGCCGAAAGCCGGTCCGGATCCGCGCGCTCGATTTCCGCGTCGGAGAGCGGCGCCCGGTAACGGTCGAATTCCTGCACCACGCGGGCGGCAAAAAAATGCAGCACTTCGCAGGGGCGCTCGGGAACGAGGCTGAAGACATTCTCCTGCCTTGCCACCACCAGTTGCGGCAGCGTGAAGGGCTCCTGCCTGCCGGAAAAATACATCAGGTCGCGCAGAAGCGCGGCCTCGGAATGGCCCTCCGCAAGACGGAAGGGAGCCTTGATCGTGCCGTGGAAACCGTAACGGCGCGGCAGCGCCGTATGGTAGGAAATCTCCTGCATGCCGAGATCGATCATGCCCGGCGGCTCCACCGCCTGACCGGAATAGGCATCGCGCCCCAACCACGCGGCGGCCGCCTGCGTCAGGGGGTCATTGGGGGAAGGCGTGAAATGAATGGCGTATCGCATGCGCTGTCACCTCGCCGCAAAAGCGGACAAACCGGCCTCGTTGCAGGCCAGCAGATAAGTGATTTGCGTGACAGATTAACGACGTAAGCGGCCTGATCAGAACTTTCTAAAGTCCGCGACGGCAATACTCACGTGTTGTTGAAGGTGAAAGCCCGAGGGGATGACAGGTGTGTGACCGCACACGCTCTGCAACGCCGCATCGGCAAGAAAATGCGCAAGCCCGAAGCTGACCTTGAAGCCGCCGGTCAGCGCAACGAGCTTCGGATGGCCGGGGATCGTGCCCACCATCGGGTCCCTCCCCACCGCCTTCGGGCGCAGCCCGGCCCAGCGTTCCAGCACCGGCGCGCCGGCAAGCGAGGGGACAACGGCAGACGCGTCCGCCAGCAGTTTTTCGAGCTTTTCATCGGTACTGAAGGGATCGGAAAAACAATCTTCGCTGGTACTGCCGATCGCGACGGTGCCATCCTCATGCGGCACGATATAAAGACCGTTCAGGAACACGACCGGCATCGCCGGGTCGGCCGCCGCGTCGAGAAGCGCCGCCTGCCCCTTCACCGCCTGCCCCAGCGTCACGCCAGCCTCCAGGCCGAGGGCGTCGCGGATCAGGGGGAAGGAACCATGGCCGTTGGCGATGATGACATGGCCGAAAGAAACCTCGTCGCCCGATGAGAGCACCGCCCGCCCGGCATCCGCGTCGAGCGAAAGAACGCGGTAACCTCCCGCCAGCCGCACATGCCGCGCCATGCCGAGAAAAGCCGAAAGAAGGGCGATCATCGCACGTGGCGAGACCCGCGCCGCCAGCGTATCGAACACGAAACCCGCCTCACCCGCCGCCTCATCCACCCAGCCCGCGACCGAAGGCCTGTCGCCGACATGCCAATGAAACCGGCGCTCGCCCGACACCCAGTTCTCCAGCGCATCCCGTTCGTGCCGTTCGGCAATGGCGCGCAGGTGCGGCTTCGGCAGCGGAATGATACGACCTGCGCGGCGGTAGCCGGCGGAAAGCCCGGTCTCCGCTTCCAGCCCGGCAATCTCTTTTTCCAGCGCAACCAGGGCATCGAACTGGAACTGTTTCTTGTCCGACCAGCGGTCCGGCATATGCGGCATCAACGCGCCCAGCAGCCCGCCGCTGGCGCCGCCGCCGGGGCGATCCGCCTCCACCAGCAATGTATCGATGCCGAGCCGTTCCGCCTTGACGGCGGCCCATAGCCCCATGATGCCGCCGCCGACGACGAGAAGCGGCACGGAGGCCGGCAATCTTGGAGATTGACCCTGTTCGAAAGCGGGATTATCGGCTTTAGCCATGAAACATTCCAACGAAAATATCACAGAGACCGGCGCAGCGGCCGGTTCACCGGCCGGGGAAGTCCCCACCGCGCTCGACTGGCGTGACGGGGATATGCCCTATTCACTGGCCTTTGACGACCATTTTTATTGCCAGACGGATGGCCGGCTGGAATGCGGCCATGTCTTCCTCTCCGGAAACGGCCTGCCAGAACGTTGGCTCGAACGGGAGGGCGCCTTCCGCATCGGCGAACTGGGCTTCGGCACCGGGCTTAACCTCTGCGAGACATGGCGCCAGTGGAAAGAGATGCGCAACGGCCGCTCCAGTCTGCATTTCATCTCCTTCGAACTCTACCCGATGAAGGCGGAGGAAATCGACCGGGCGCTGTCCCGCTGGCCGGAAGTGGATGCCGAACGCAAGGCGCTCACCGCCCTCTGGCCCGCCGAGCCGAAAGGACGGGTCGAAATCCAGCTCGATGACGAAACACGCCTGACGGTGGTCTGTGGCGAGGCGCTCGCCGGCATTTCCGCAAGCGAGGAAAGTTTCGACGCCTGGTTTCTCGATGGCTTCGCACCCGCGCGCAATCCGGACATGTGGTCGCTGGAAATCATGCAGGCGCTTTTCGCAAAGACGGCGCCCGGCGGCACATTCGCCACCTATGCCGCCGCCGGCTTCGTTCGCCGCAACCTCATCGCCGCCGGTTTTGAGCTGGAGCGCCGGAAAGGTTTTGCCGGAAAGCGGGAAATGCTCTGCGGGACCAAACCCTCCGACTGACGCCAAGCAGAAGCGTGTTCCAGTCGAAAACTCACACGCCCGGCACGTCGCGGCGCGGCATGTTGTCGCCCAGCCATTGCGCGATCTTGTCTTCGAGCGTTTCCGGGCTGATGGGCTTCGACAGATAATCATCCATGCCCGCCTCCAGGCATAGTTCCCGATCCGCCTCCTGCGTATGGGCGGTAACGCCGATGATCGGCACATGCCTGCCGTCGGCGGCGGTCCGTTCCGCGGCGCGGATGGCCTGCGTCGCCTGATGTCCGTTCATGACCGGCATCGAGACATCCATCAGGATGATGGCGGGATTATTCTCCTGCCAAGCCTGCACGGCCTTCTTGCCATTACCGACGATCAGAAAGCGCAGACCCGCCTGCTGCAATATCTGGGTGAAGACAATCTGATTGACGTCATTGTCCTCGGCCACCAGCACATCGACAAGGCTCGGCCGATGCCGCGCCGGCACCGCCGTCGATGCGGCATCGCGCTGCTTTCTTTCGGCGGAGCCTTTTTCCGGCCGGACGGCGCCGTCACCGCGACCTTCACGCGGGACCGGCGCTTGCCGGGCGCGTTTCAGCCGCACATCCCGCACCACATCGAACAGGGTGGAACGCAGGAGCCGCGCCCGCGCCGGCTTCATCAGATGCGCCTGCACATTGAGATCGGTGAACAGCGTCTCGTCGCCGACGACATCCATGGAGGTCAGGAAAACAATGGCAATGTCGTCAAAGCGCGCATCCGCCCGGATCCGTTCCACCACATCCAGCCCGTTCATGACAGGCATATGATAATCGAGAACGATGGCGTCGATGGAAAAACCGAGCGACGACGCCTCCGCAAGCACGGCGATGCCGGAAGGCCCGTCTTCCACCGCGTGGCCGTCTATGCCCCAACTGCGCAACTGCTCCGTCAATATGCGGCGATTGACGTCGTTATCGTCGATGACGAGCACGCGAATATCGTCGATCGCCACGGAAAGAAGCGGGAGATCGCGCTGTCTCTCGGTCACCTGAAACGGAATATTGACCTCGAAGGTCGATCCCCTGCCGACATCGCTGACGACCTTGATCGCGCCGTCGAACAGGCCGACGAGACCGACCGTGATCGCCAGCCCCAGCCCCGTTCCCTCGTGCCGGCGCGTGGCGGAACCGTCGACCTGGCTGAACTTGTCGAAGATGGTTTCGAGCTTGTCGACCGGAATGCCGATGCCGCTGTCTTCGACGCGCAGTGACAGGATGGCCTCGGAGGCTTCCGCCGAACGCGCCGAAAGCTCGACCAGCACATGCCCCGTTTCGGTGAACTTGACGGCGTTTCCAACGATATTGGTGACGATCTGCCGAAAGCGGCCGGCATCGCCGATGACCTTGCCGAAGACGGAAGCATCGATCCGGACGATCAGCTCTATGTCCTTTTCCAGCGCCGCCGAGGACAGCAGCGACACCACATCCTCGACCGCCTCCGCCGGATCGAAGGGCACGCTGCGCAGCCTCATCTGCCCGGCCTCGATCTTCGAGAAATCGAGAATGTCGTTGATGATCGTCAGAAGCGCATTGCCGGATTTGACGATGATATCGGTGAAGGTCTTCTGGCGCGTATCCAGATTGGACTTGGCCAGAAGCTCCGCCATGCCGAGAACGCCGTTCATCGGCGTGCGGATTTCATGGCTCATATTGGCCAGGAATTCCGATTTAGCCCGATCCGCCGCTTCCGCGCGTGAAAGCAGCCGCTGCAATTCCTCTTCACGCAGCTTCATCTCGGTCACATCGGTGACGATGATGAGCCAGTAATTGCCGGAACTGTTGGTGGCCTCCAGATTGAGCCAGCTTTTGCCGGCGACATGGATGAGCCAGGAAAACGGCCGGTTGGCGGCGATATTCTCCCTCCAGGCGCGCAGCGTCTCCGCAGCCTCCCCGGCCGTGCCGAAATCGCCGCGCCCGGCGCAATGGGCGAAGAAACCCGACCAGTTGCAGCCCTTTTCCAGAAGATGCGGCGGCACGTCGAACATGCGCGCCATCGCCTCATTGGACATGATGATCGTGCCCTGCTCGACCAGCACCAGCCCCTGCGCCATGGCGCGCGTGGCACCCTGCATATATTCGCCGACCCGCTCCAGTTCGGCCGTCGCCTTGCCGATCTCGACGTCGCGCATGCGGACATCGGTGACGTCGGCATAGGTGCTGAGGATTTTTCCGCCTTCGAGCCGGGTTTTCGAAATGACCGTAACCTTGCCGCTTTTGCTGCGCACCTCGCGGGGCGCAAAGACCTCCTCCTTCAGAAGCCGCTGCACCCGCTCGCCATAGACCTCATCGAAAGGCCTGTCGCCATAGTCATAAAGGCCGCTGTCGAAATTCATCTCCATGAATTCGCGATAAGTTTTGCCGACAAGCGACTTCTCGCCGCCGATCTCGCCCCAGACCTCATAAAAGAACGGATTGACATATTCGATGACGAGATCGGCGCTGAGCAGCAGCACGCCCACCGGCAGGGCATGGAGAACCGCTTCGAGCTGGCGGTGCAGCGTCTCAGCCTCGGCCTGCGCAGCGATCAGCGCCTTTTCCCGGTCCTGCAGCAGGCTGGCATCGGTGACCGAGCCCACCAGATAGTATTCGTCGTCCGGCGTCGCGACCCGGCCGAGCCTTGTGATGACGGGAATGGCGCCGCCATCCGCAAGCGGAACGCTTCCGGTCTTTTCAATGGCTTCCCCGGTTCGCAGAATATGCTCGTTTTCCCGCTGGAACTGCGGGCCTTCCTCCGGAAACATCTCGCATTCGGTCTTGCCGATATGATCGGCGAGGCTGCCGCCCAGAAATTTCTCATAGGCCGCATTGGCAAAGGTCAGCCGCCTGTCCTGATCCCTCAGGAACACGCCGACCGGCAATTGCTCAAGCGCGGCGCGCAGAAGCCAGGTCTCGCGGATCTGCGTGCTCAGAAGCGTCTCATGCGCCTTGAACTCGGTGACATCCACCCGCAGCCCCACCAGCATGCCGTTTTCCAGCCGCTTGTTGACCATGCGCACCCAGCGGCCATCGGCAAACTGCTCCACCCTTTCGAGATAGGGCAGTGAAAAATCCCGTAGCTGCTCCTGCATCCACCCTTCGAACGCCGGATCGCCGTCCTTCGCATCGCGATAGCCGCTCGAAAAATAAATCGCCGTCATCAACGTCTCGAGCGGGACGCCGGCCTTCAGGTCGACGCCAAGCGCGCCGTAGAATTCCCTGAAGCGGGTATTGCAGTAGACCAGCCGGTTTTCGCGGTCATAAATCACGATACCCGCATCGACGAGATCGATCACGCCGCTGCCGAACAGCAGGTCCGAAGCGCTATCGGCTTGCGGAAAAACCTCCACGGTGGCGGACGGCATGTCCTCGAACGCTTCGAACAGGAACAGATTGCCGTCGTCACCGGTGAAACGTTCGCAGCGAAGCGTGTATGGCTTGGACGCGCCCCCACCATGGCAGGCAATCATCTCATCCGTGGCGAAAACCAGCGAGCGGCGCTCCCTGTCCTCGCGCTCGGCATCGCGTATATCGGCGGAAAGGGAAAGGCTGGTGTGTCCCTTGAATGCCCCGGGCGGACGCCCCATGACCCGGGCATAGGCGGAATTGACCGCGATATAGCGAAGTTCGCTGTCCTTGATGCACGCGGGCAGGTCCAGGGCGGCCACGGCCCTGCAAGCCTTTTCGAGCAACCCGCAGCTTTCGGTCAATCGATACTCCACACCTTGCAGTCCATTCCTGTCGAATCAAATATTTCCGGACGCCGTCGCAAAAAACGTTATGTGAGAAAATCGATCTTTGCTATGTATCCGACGGCGCCGTTACCCTTTTTTAACCATAATTCTTCGCGTGCGCCCGTGCCGTCCCGGCAATCGCCGGCTACCGGTACGCATGGCTGCCATGCAGCCTTCAGCGGCGGCGTTACAAAACTATCGCTTGACTTTGACGCGCAAAACGCCCACATGGCCCTCAAGCTTTCACCTTCGGCAGCCGCGTGAGCTGCAGCGTATGACCGGAAAGACGTCCTTAAAAAGGAATCTGGCCCGCATGAAGGAAAAGCGCAAAGAATACAGAAGACGGCATGTGCCGCACTGATGCGCAGAAAGTTATTCCAACCCACAAGTTCCCAATTCACGCGGGGTTCTTGACGCCGAAACCGCCGGACAGCAGCCCTGTTCCGGACGATTGGTTTTTGGCGCCCCGAAAGGCATTATATTGACCAGTTTTAGCGAACTCGGCCTCTCCGAAAAGATCGTGGCCAGCGTTACCCAGCTTGGCTATACGACCCCTACTCCCATTCAGGCAAAGGCCATTCCGCTGCTGCTCGAAGGCCGTGACCTGATCGGCCTCGCACAGACCGGCACCGGCAAGACCGCCGCTTTCGGCCTGCCGATCATCGAAATGCTGATGAAGCAGGCGGACCGCCCGGCAAACCGCACCTGCCGCACCCTCATCCTCGCCCCCACGCGCGAGCTGGTGAACCAGATCGGCGAAAACCTGCGCTCCTTCGTGAAGAAGACGCCGCTGCGCATCAACCAGGTGGTTGGCGGCGCATCGATCAACAAGCAGCAGCTTCAGCTGGAAAAGGGCACGGACATTCTGGTGGCGACCCCCGGCCGCCTGCTGGACCTCATCGCCCGCAACGCCATCTCGCTCTCCAAGGTCACCTATCTGGTGCTCGATGAAGCGGACCAGATGCTCGATCTCGGCTTCATCCACGATCTGCGCAAGATTTCGAAGATGGTGCCGGCCAAGCGCCAGACGCTGCTCTTCTCGGCCACCATGCCGAAGGCGATCGCCGATCTCGCCCACAGCTACCTGACCGATCCGCTCAAGGTGGAAGTGACCCCGCCCGGCAAGGCAGCCGACAAGGTGGAGCAATATGTTCACTTCGTCGCCGGCAAGAACGACAAGACCGAACTTCTGAAGAAGTCGCTCAACGAAAACCCGGATGGCCGCGCCATCGTGTTCCTGCGCACCAAGCATGGTGCGGAGAAACTCTACAAGCATCTCGAACATATCGGCTTCAAGGTCGCCTCCATCCACGGCAACAAGAGCCAGGGCCAGCGCGAGCGCGCTCTCAAGGGCTTCAAGGATGGCGAGATCAAGGTGCTGGTGGCAACGGACGTCGCTGCCCGCGGCATCGACATTCCAGCCGTCACCCACGTCTTCAACTATGATCTGCCGGAAGTGCCCGACGCCTATGTCCACCGCATCGGCCGTACCGCACGCGCCGGCCGCGACGGTATCGCCATTGCGTTTTGCGCCCCTGACGAAACCCGCCTGCTGCACGACATCGAAAAGCTGATGAAGATCGATATTCCGGTCGCCTCCGGCGAACGTCCGGCAGGTCTTGCCAGCCCGACGCGCCCCAACAACAACCGCGGCGGCCGCAACAATAATGGCGGCCATCAGCGTGGTCCCCGCGAAGGCGGCCGTCACAATGGCGAATCCCGCCCCTCGCGCCACCATGCTCCGCGCGACGCGGACAACGATCTGGAAGTCACCTCCGACTTCAAGCGCGTCAAGCAGGCTGAAGGCGAAGCAGGCCGCCCGGCCGGCCCGCGCAAGCACCGCCGCCCGGCCCGCAAGCCCGGCGGCAGCGGCGCCAACCGCCACGCCCCTGCCGGCGGCAACGGCCAGGAAAAACGCGCCTCCGGCAACGGCCATCGTGGCCGTAACCGCTAAGTTGCTCTAGTGGATTAAGGACGCCCGGCATTGCCGGGCGTTTCTTCTCCCCGCCGGGGAGAAGGTGGCCCGAAGGGTCGGATGAGGGGTAAGGTCTCCATGATCCGGCGAGGGCGCCCCTCATCCCGCTGCCGCGGACTTCTCCCCCTCGGGGAGAAGAAACAAGTGGCGAGCACTCGCCAATCAAGCCCTGCAGCCACATCCGGCCAGCGGGGCTTTTCTTTCCCTTCAACTACCCTGCGCGACCGGACGACGCCGTGACGGCAGGGTCATGGCCAGCACACCGGCAATGACGCAGACGAGCCCCACCCACATGGCAGGTGTCGGCATTTCCCCCAGAAACGCCATGCCGATGGCGACGCCGACCGGCACCCTGAGATAGGCCTGCGACGTGGTGCCGACGGAGCCCAGCGTCTGCATCAGCCGGAAATAGATCATGAAGGCGAGCGCGGTCGAAAAGACGCTGAGGCACAGGAGCGCCGTCAGTGACGCCGCCGAAGGCGACAGCGTCCAGGGCCGGTCGACGATCAGGCTCACGGGCAACAGGAAAACAGCGCCGCAGATAAGCGAGCCGGCGGCCGGCATGATAGGATCGAGCCCTTTGAAATTTTTACTGAAAATGGCCGCACAGGCATAGGAAAAAGCCGCCGTCAGCACGGCGAGCTGGCTCCATATCGCCTCGCCCGCGCCGCTCAGCGCTTCGACACCGATGATGAGGCACACGCCCGTCATGCCGGCAATGGTGCCGAACAGCTTGCGCCCGCTGACCGGCTCGTGCCGGATAACGAGTGCGGTGAGAAGAAAGGTGAAGATCGGCGTCGTTGCATTAAGAATGACGGCAAGACCGGCATCGATGCTTTGTTCCGCCCAGGCGATCAATGTGAAGGGCAGAACGCTGTTGATGCAGGCCTGAATGAAGAACAGCCGCCACGTCGCCAGATCCGTGGGCAGGCGCAGCCCGCGCAGCCGGATCACCGCAAAGAGCAATAGACCGGCGATCAGGGTTCTCGATGCGATGAAGGTGATCGGCGGTATCGTCTCCACCCCGATCTTGATGAAGGTATAGGATGCGGCCCACAGCGTGGACAACAGGGCGAGAAGCAGCAATTCGCGGGCGATGGGGTTCTGGGAGGTCACGGGTCGATTTTCCAACTGCGTTCAGGATGACCCGTTCTTAACCCGAAAACAAGCATCTATGCTTCGGCCACGGCCGAAGTTTCAATCCTCTTTCAAAAAAGCTCCGCACGGCGTCACCATGCGGAGCTTCGGTAAAAGAGATCGATGACGGATCGGGCAATCAGGCCCGGCGCTCATCCACCGAGAAGGCGCCCGGACCGGCAACGAACAGATAGAGGAAGATGAAGCAGAACAGGATGGCGGCGTCGCCACCGTTCAGGGCCGGGAAGAAATTGCTCGGCGCATGCGCCATGAAATAGGCGACCGCCATCTGGCCGGACAGGATGAAGGCGACGGGTCGTGTGAACAGGCCGATCAGCACGAGAATGCCGCCGACGAATTCCAGCAGTGCGGCGACAAGCATCAGGGTCGGCAGCGAGCCTTCCATCTGCGATGCCGGAAAACCGAACAGTTTCTGCGTTCCATGCGCCACGAAAAGCAGCGCCGTCATGATGCGCAGCGCCCCGAGTGCCTGCGGGCGATAGCGGGAGAGAGATTCGAAAGTTGCCATGTTCATGTGTCCCCGTTGAAGTGGTGCCGCGCTCGATACAGTGCATTTAACCCTTTATGGATACACGTCTCGAACACCGGAAATCACGTTTCCGATATAGCAGAACTCCCTTAAATACAGAAAGGGAGGCATTCTACACATGGTTGATTTTCAAGCATAAAATTGACCGTCTGCCGAAAAAATCAACTCAAGGATACAGGCATTTTCTGGCGTGGCAAAGGCGGAAAAATCCGCCTCTTCCTCACGCCTGCAAGACGACGACCTTCGAACCGACCGGCACGCGGCTGTAAAGATCGATGATGTCGTGGTTCAGCATGCGGATGCAGCCGCTCGACATGGCGTGGCCGATGGATTGCGGCTGGTTGGTGCCGTGCAGACGGAACATGGTGTCGTTGCCGCCGCGATAGAGATAGAGCGCGCGTGCGCCGAGCGGATTGTTCGGGCCGCCCGCCATACCGCCGGCAAACTTCAGATTGCGCGGATCGCGGCGCATCATATTCGCGGTCGGTGTCCAGGACGGCCATTCCGCCTTGCGGCCAATATAGGCATCGCCCTTCAGCGCAAGACCCTGCCGGCCGACACCGACGCCGTAACGCATGGCGCGACCATCGCCCATAACGTAATAAAGCCGCCGCGCCGGCGTATCCACCACAACCGTTCCGGCCGGGTGCCTGGTATCGTAGGTGACTTCCTGCCGGCGAAGTTCCGGCTTGACCTTGTCGAGATGCATGGCGGGAAGCGGGAATTTCTCCTCCGGCTTTGCCGCATAATTCAGCCTCTGCTGGCCGATGCCGGTATTCGCGCAGCCGGCCAGAAACAGCGGCAATCCGAACAGAACACCACGACGTGAAATAGACATGTAACCCCCGCCAAATCATGTGATTAACGAGAGGTATAATTTTATGGTTAACAAACCCCTAATATGAGGTTGTGGTAATTAGAGCATTTCCAGGAAAAGTGGAGCCCGATTTTCCGTCCGGAAATGCGGCAAAACAAAGAGTTAGAGCGCTTTCGCTACTCGAAGAAAAGCGAAAATGCTCTAACGTGCGACAACAGCTGCGGCAGGTCTGCGATTGGCGAGATAAACCCCTGTCACCGCCAGAACGGTGCCGGCAATCATGGCGGGTGTCAGCGTTTCCCCGAAAAGCAGTGCTGCTTCCACGGCCGCAAGCGGCGGCACCAGATAGATGAGCGAGGCGGCCCGCGAGACCTGCCCGCGGCGTATCAGATAAAGAAGCAACGCCACGGCGCCGATGGAGATCGCACCCACCGACCAGGCGAGCGTGGCGGCAAGGCCGAGGCTCCAGTCCACATGCCCATCCTCCAGCAGAAGCGCGAAGGGCACGGTGACCAGCAGCGCACCGACATATTGCAGCGTGGCCACCGCCATGATGTTTCCGCCATGGACGTATTTCTTCTGGTAGAGCGTACCATAGGTAACCGAAGTCATGCCCAGCACATTCACCGCCACGGCGTAGAGCGGCACCGACAGGCCGACAGCACCGGTGGCCATGACCTTCGGCAGCACGGCAATGGCGATGCCAGCAAAGCCGATGAGCAGGCCGGCGCGCTGCAAGGGCGAGATCCTTTCGCCGATCATGTAGCGGGCGGCCACCGCCGTCATCAGCGGCTGCAGACCGGCGATGATGCCGCCGATCGCCGCCGGCACGCCCTGCCCTATCGCCCACCAGATCATGCCGAGATAAAGACCGTGCAGGAAGACGCCGGACAGGATCGCCCGGAAGAGATCGACACGCCGCTCAGGCCACTGGATGGAGGAAAAGCGGCAGATCGCCCACAGCAGCGCCCCCGCCAGCAGATAGCGCAGACAGAGAAAGGTCAGCGGTCCGGTATAATAGACCGCATATTTGGCGGTGACCCAGCCGGTCGACCAGAGAAAGACGAAGATGGCCGGAGCCAGACGGTCGAGCGACATGGGAACATCCCCTGTGCCGCACGAACCCCGTAACCGGACACGGCGCGGGAAAGGCGGCGAATTGATATTTCTGCGGCTTCACGCAAACCGGCGAAGGATCGAACCGGGTATTCAGCAAGGCGGTATCCGCATCCCGGCGAAAGGTCAAAGGTGTTTTCGTGATCGCATCTTTCAGATTTTCTGATGCGACGCCCGATATTCATCAACCGAAAGCGACCGACTAAAATTTATGCATTCGCCCACGGCGCACACAGCACCGTCACCCCGATACGCGCCTCATCCCCGCGCAACCAATTTGCCAATGCCGCATTTATAGGCTGAAACCGAAAAAACGCTTCTTTTTTAAAACTCTAGAGCGGTGAAAAATCTTCGCAGGGAGCTCCGCATAGTTCTTGCATTGCATTTGGCGTTGTATTCATATGGCAAAAAAGGGGACATCGAAGTTGGCATTTGACGAAATGATAAATGCGGACGACACGCCGCGAAGCCCATATGAAAACTATAACGAGTGGTACAGCCGACAGGACAGGGCGCACCTGATCCAGAAATCAAAAGACGCGGAAAACATCTTTCGAAAAACCGGTATTACTTTCGCAGTCTACGGCCATGCCGACAGTTCAGAAAAACTGATCCCCTTCGATATCATCCCGCGCATCATCTCAGGACGCGAGTGGCGCAAACTGGCCCAGGGCATCGAACAGCGCGTCCTCGCCCTCAATGCTTTCCTCGACGATATCTACCACAAGCAGGAAATCATCCGCGCCGGCCGCATTCCCCGCGAAATCATCGAGAAAAACGAAGCCTTCCTGCCGGAAATGATCGGTTTCACCCCGCCCGGCGGCGTCTACACCCACATTGTCGGCACGGATATCGTCCGCACCGGCGAAGACCAGTTCTATGTTCTGGAAGACAATGCACGCACACCCTCCGGTGTCAGCTACATGCTGGAAAACCGCGAGACGATGATGCAGATGTTCCCGGAACTCTTCCATGAAAACCGGGTGCGCCGGGTGGAGGATTACCCCTATCTGCTGCGCCAGTCGCTCGCCTCGCTCGCACCGCCCGGCTGTTCCGGCAAGCCGCGCGTCGCGGTGCTGACGCCCGGCATCTATAACTCCGCCTATTACGAACATTCCTTCCTTGCCGACATGATGGGCGTGGAGCTGGTGGAAGGCTCCGACCTGCGCGTCATGGACGGCAAGGTCAAGATGCGCACCACCCGCGGTTATGAGGCGATCGACGTGCTTTACCGCCGCGTCGATGACGACTTCCTCGACCCGTTGACCTTCCGGCCGGATTCGGCGCTTGGCGTGCCCGGCATCATGGATGTCTACCGCGCCGGCAACATCACCATCGCCAATGCCCCCGGCACCGGCATTTCCGACGACAAGGCGATCTATTCCTACATGCCCGAAATCGTCGAGTTCTACACCGGCCGCAAGCCGCTTCTGGAAAACGTGCCGACCTGGCGCTGTTCGGAGCCGGACAGCCTCAAATACGTGCTCGACAACCTCGCTGACCTCGTCGTCAAGGAAGTCCACGGTTCGGGCGGTTACGGCATGCTGGTCGGTCCCACCGCATCGAAAAAGGAACGGGCGCTCTTTGCCGAAAAGCTCAAAGCCCGCCCCTCCAACTATATCGCGCAGCCGACGCTGTCGCTTTCCACCGTGCCGATCATGGTCAAGAACGGCATTGCGCCGCGCCATGTCGATCTGCGCCCTTACGTGCTGGTGTCGGACAAGGTGAAGATCATTCCCGGCGGCCTGACCCGCGTCGCGCTCAAGCAGGGCTCGCTGGTGGTCAATTCCAGCCAGGGCGGCGGCACCAAGGACACCTGGGTACTGGAGGATTAAGCCATGCTGGGCAGAACGGCAAACGGGCTCTACTGGATGTTCCGGTACATCGAGCGCGCTGAAAACATCGCCCGGCTGATCGATGCGGGTCTGCGCGTTTCACTGACGCGCTCGGGCAGCGGCGATGAAGACTGGGACGGCGTGTTGCAGAGTGCTGGCGTCCACGAGGCGTTCCTCGAAACGCACGACAAGGTAACGACGGCGGATGCGATCGATTATCTCCTGCGCGACAAGGCCAACCCGTCGAGCGTCCTCTCCTGCATCGAGGCGGGCCGCAACAATGCCCGCATGGTGCGCACCGCGCTGACGCGCGAGACGTGGGAAGCGACCAACGAATTCTGGATTGAGCTGAAGACCAGTCTCGACCGCAGGATAAAGGCGGCGGACATGCCGCAAATCATCGATGGCATCAAACACCGCGCCGGCCTGGTGCGCGGCGCTTTCCACGGCTCGATGCTGCGCAACGATCTCTATAATTTCTCCCGCATCGGCACTTTCATCGAACGGGCCGACAACACCGCCCGCATTCTCGACGTCAAATATTACGTGCTGCTGCCGGCGGTCGCGCATGTGGGATCGTCGCTCGACAATGCGCAGTGGGAATCCATCCTGCGTTCGGTCTCGGCGCACCGCTCCTATGGCTGGGTCTACGATGCGGAATACAAGCCGGCCAATATTGCCGACTTCCTCATCCTCAATGGCCGCATGCCGCGTTCGCTTGCCTATTGTTACGAGAAGATCGCCAGCAACCTCAATTACATCGCCGAGGATTACAGCGAGAGGCACAAGGCGCATGAAACGGCCGAGAGCATTCGCGACAGCCTGCGCGCGACGACCATCGCCCGGGTGATGGACGAAGGTCTGCACGAGTTTCTGGAAAGATTCGTCCATCGCAACGGGCAACTGGGACAGGAAATCACGGAAGGCTACCGCTTCTATCAATAAGCGCGTGGACGGGGACAGCTTATGCGTCTGAAAATCACCCATACGACGGAATATGTCTATGACGAGCCGATGCCCTATGCGTTGCAGCGGCTGCGCCTGACGCCGCAGACCGGCCCCGGCCAGACGGTGGAGAACTGGGATGTCTCGGTCGATGGCGCCACCGTCGAAGTGACCTATGACGACCATTTCGGCAACCGCGTTGCGCTGGTGGAAACGGAAGGCCCGCAGCAGCGGGTGAAGGTGGTGGCGAGCGGCACCGTGAACACCGAGGACAAGGCGGGCGTGTTCGGTTACCACATCGGCAATGCGCCGCTGTGGCTTTTCCTGCGCGAGACGCCGCGCACCAAACCGGGAAAGCTCGTGCGCGAACTGGTGAAGGTGAGCGCCGGCGACAGCGAGCTGGCCCGCCTGCATGACCTCATGGAAAATATTCACCGCAAGGTGGAGTATGTGCCGGGCGCGACCGATATCGAAACCACGGCGGAAACAGCGCTGGAAGCGGGCAAGGGTGTGTGCCAGGACCACGCCCATATCCTGATTTCCGCCGCCCGGCTGATGGGCCTGCCGGCCCGTTACGTTTCCGGTTATCTGATGATGGAAGAAGTGGAGGAACAGACGGCCACCCACGCCTGGGCCGAAGTGCATCTTCAGGGGCTCGGCTGGGTGGGCTTCGACGCCGCCAACAATATCTGCCCCGACGACCGCTATGTGCGCATCGCATCGGGCCTCTGCTACCGCGATTGCGCGCCGATATCGGGCATGCGCATCGGCCCGGCGGGCGAGACGCTGAATGTGTCGGTCACCGTGCAGCAATCGCAGGGCCAGAGCCAGTCGCAGAGTTGAGACGATGACCGGCAGGGACGACGACACAATCGGCTTTTATACGGGTAACGCCGCGGCCTACACCTCGCGTGGACAGGCGGCGGATCGCCCGCATCTGGAAACATTCCTGGCGCGGCTGCAAGAGGGTGCAAGCATTCTCGAACTGGGTTGCGGCGGCGGGCAGGACAGCGAATTCATGCTGGCCGCCGGTTACGATGTCCACCCCACCGACGGAACGCCTGAAATCGCCAAAGCGGCGCAAGCCCGGCTCGGCATTCCCGTCCGGACATTGCTGTTCGAGAATATCGATGAGAGTGCGCGATATGACGGCGTCTGGGCCAATGCCTGCCTGCTGCATGTGCCCCGCCCTGCCCTGCCAGGTATTATCGGCCGCATCCACACCGCGCTGAAGCGGGGCGGCGTTTTTTATGCCAGCTTCAAGGCGGGAGAAGCGGAAGGCCGCGACATGTTCGGCCGTTATTATAATTACCCTTCGAAGCCTTGGCTGGAAGACGTTTACGGACAGTTTGACTGGGCGGCGGTGGAGATCGAGGCGCGGCAGGGCAGCGGTTACGACCAGCTCCCGACCGCATGGCTGCATGTGACGGCAACGAAACCCTGATCCGGCGCGACAACTTGGCGGTTGCGAAACCCCGTCCCACCCGGTTTAATCCCCGCATCGATTTGAAAGCATGATCCGGCTTCAGCCTGCGGGAGAAAAGCCGGCCGGGAGACGGCTTTGTACAGCATTTCCGACTATCGCGACTGCCAGTCGCATGGCCCCGTCATCGCCCAACGGGTCTGGACGGCATGGTGGCAGGATAGCGGCCTTCAGGTGGGCGACGTCGCCGAGCACCTGAAGGACATGACCAACCCCCATACGCTGCCCACCGGCTTCGTCGCCCATGACGGCGGCGCTTATGTCGGCTCCGCCTTCCTCATCCATTGCGATCTGGAAGAACGGCCGCAATATCTGCCCTGGGTCGCGGCCCTGTGGGTTGAAGAAGAGTACCGGCGCTCGGGCGTGGCGCGAGCCTTGATGCAGGCCGCGACGCAAAGGGCGGCCGAACTTGGCCACGAGACCAGCTATCTCTGCTGCCAGCGGGGTCTCGAAGCCTATTATGTCAACTGCGGCTGGGCCGTTCTGGAACGTGGCGTCGGCAAACACGACCTGACGGTGCTGACCTACACAACAGGCAAATAGGTTTCCGCCGCGATCCGCCGCCGGAAACCCCTGAAACACCGGGAGGAAACATGCGACCGCCAGCCGCCATTATGGAAACCGCGCTCTACGCCGACGATCTCGACGCCGCCGAAGCCTTTTACCGGGATGTCTTCGGGCTGGAAGTGGTGCGCAGGCTGCCGGGGCAATTCATCTTCTTCCGATGCGGGCAGCAGATGCTGCTGATCTTCGACCCCGAGCAATCCCGCCGGGCCGACCCCGACAATCCGATCCCCCGTCACGGCGCGGTGGGGCAAGGCCATTTCTGCTTTTACGCCAGGGACAAGTCGGAGGTGGACGGCTGGAAGGCCCACTTCGAAGCGCTCGGAATTCCCATCGAACATTATCACCGCTGGCCGAATGACAGCTATTCCGTCTATATCCGCGATCCAGCGGGTAATTCGGTGGAGGTTGGGGAAGGCAAACTGTGGGGGATTGAGTAAGGCGAGCGCCTGAAAGCTGCCTGACGCACAGAGGGGCAATGGGATGAAAGAGCTATCATCTGGCGTCATCCTCGGGCTTGTCCCGAGGATCTATCCACGTCGCGTAAAATCAATCGGTCGCAGATCCTCGGGACAAACCCGAGGATGACGTCGAGGGAGGGATGACCCACCCCCGACCATTTTTTACGCGCAGTCCGCAGATCAGATCTGGCGAACGGTGATTTCTTCTTCCGCATCCACGGCCAGCGGGTTCTTCAGCGGCAGGCCGAAGCCGGCGGCTTCGATCTCGAAGACGTCGCCCGCTTCCGGCTTGATGCCTTCTGCGAAGGAGAGCGTCGCGGTGCCGAACATGTGCACATGCACGTCGCCGGGTGCGCGGAACAGGCCGTATTTGAAGTGGTGATATTCGAGGTTCGCAAAGGTGTGGGACATGTTGTCCTCACCCGAAACGAACGGCTTTTCGAAGATGACCTTGTCGCCACGACGGATGCGCGAGGTGCCGCGAATATCGGACGGCGGGGCGCCGACGCGGATTTCCGGACCGAAGCTTGCCGGGCGCAGCTTGGAATGGGCGAGATAGAGATAGTTGATCCGCTCGGTGACGTGATCGGAAAACTCGTTGGAGACGGCAAAGCCGATCCGCACCGCCTCACCCTTGTCGGAGATCACGTAGATGCCGGCCATTTCCGGCTCTTCGCCGCCATCGAGCGCGAAGGAGGGAGAGGTGAGAGCAGCACCCGGTGCCGCCGCCACATGGCCGTTGCCCTTGTAGAACCATTCGGGCTGAACGCCCTTTTCACCGGCCTTGGGCTTGCCGTTTTCGAGACCCATGCGGAACATCTTCATGGAGTCCGTCAGGCTTTCTTCCGCCGCTTCCGTGGTCTTCTTGTGCATGCTGTCGCGGGTTGCGGCCGAACCCAGATGGGTAAGGCCCGTGCCGGTCAGATGCAGATGCGCCGGATCGGGATGGGTGATCGGCGGCAGGAAACGGCCTTCGGCATAGGCCTTTTCGAGATCGACGGCATCGCCGAGACCATGGGCGGAAATGACATCGGCAAGGCTCTTGCCGCCATTGGCGGCTTCCATGGCGAGCGCGTAGACCGACTCGGCACCCTTGACGGCCTGCGCCTGCCCGCCTTCTTCGCGAACGGCTACGGTGATCTTGCCACTGGCATCCTTGATCTGTGAAATAAGCACGGGATTTCCTTCCTCCGGCGCAACGCGCCTTGTCTCTTCTAAGCGGCGCATAACGCCTGCACCTTATGAAAGTGGCCGGAAACCGGCCACTTTTTTGACTTGCTATGTGGGTTGGGCAATCAGCCCTTGTTCTTGTTGTAAACGTCGAAGAACACGGCGGCGAGCAGCACGAGGCCCTTGACCATCTGCTGGAAGTCGATGCCGAGGCCGACGATCGACATGCCGTTGTTCATGACGCCCATGATGAAGGCGCCGATGACCGCACCGGTGATCTTGCCAACGCCGCCGGATGCCGAAGCGCCGCCGATGAAGCAGGCCGCGATAACGTCAAGCTCGAAGCCCACGCCCGCCTTCGGCGTCGCCGAATTGAGGCGTGTCGCGATGATCATGCCGGCAAGGCCGGCCAGCACACCCATGTTGACGAAGGTGAGGAAGCTCAGGCGTTCGGTATTGATACCGGAAAGCTTGGTCGCCTTTTCATTGCCGCCCATCGCGTAGATGCGACGGCCGATGGTGGTGCGGCGCGTCACGAAGCTGTAGAGCGCAACGAGGACAAGCATCACGATCAGCACGTTCGGCAGGCCGCGATAAGTCGAAAGCTGGTAGCCGAGGAACAGGATCGCGGCCGAGATCAGCAGGTTCTGGGCGATGAAGAAACCGAAAGGCTCGACATCGATACCGTGCTTCACGTTCACGACGCGACGGCGCCATGCGAGATAGAACAGCACGACCGTAATCAGTACCGTCAGGATCATCGAGGTGGTGTTAAGACCTTCAATGCCGCCGATATCGGGCAGGAAGCCGGTGCTGATGATCTGGAAATCGGTCGGGAACGGACCGATGTTCTTGCCACCGAGCACGAACAGCGTCAGGCCGCGGAACACCAGCATGCCCGCCAGCGTCACGATGAACGACGGGATGCGGTGGTAAGCGATCCAGTAACCCTGTGCAGCACCGATGATGCCGCCGATGACGAGACAAATCAGCGCCGCAAGGAACGGGTTCATGCCCCATTGCACGGTCAATATGGCCGCTATCGCACCGACAAAGGCGACGATGGAGCCGACCGACAGGTCGATATGCCCGGCCACGATGACGAGCAGCATGCCCAGCGCCATGATGACGATGAACGAGTTCTGCAGGATGAGGTTGGTCAGGTTCACAGGACGGAACAGGATGCCGCCGGTGTAGAACTGGAAGAAAACCATGATGGCGACGAGCGCGATCAGCATGCCGTATTCGCGGATATTGGCGCGAATATACGACCCGACCGAGACGACGTTACTTTCTTCGTTTGTGGTGTTTGCCGAACTCATGAGTTCTTCTCCCCTGAGCGCATGATAGCGCGCATGATGCTTTCCTGGCTCGCCTCTCCCTTCGGCAATTCAGCGACGATGCGGCCTTCGTTCATGACGTAGATGCGGTCGCAATTGCCGAGCAGTTCGGGCATTTCCGATGAGATCATCAGAACGCCTTTGCCGTCGGCAGCGAGCTGGTTGATGATGGTGTAGATTTCGTATTTCGCGCCGACATCGATACCGCGGGTCGGTTCATCGAGGATCAGCACGTCGGGATTGGAGAACAGCCACTTGGAGAGCATGACCTTCTGCTGGTTGCCGCCCGAAAGATTGACCGTTTCCTGAAAAATCCCCGACGAGCGGATGCGCAGGCGCGTGCGAAAATCGCTCGCCACCTTCATTTCCTTGATGTCGTCGATGATGCTGGCACTCGACACGCCGGCCAGATTGGCAAGCGTGGTATTGTGCAGAATGTTGTCGTTGAGCACGAGACCGAGATGCTTGCGGTCTTCCGTGACATAGGCGAGACCCGCATCGATGGCCTTGCGCACGGTGCTGACATCGACCGGCTTGCCGTCGATCAGCACTTCGCCGCTGATCTTGTGGCCATAGGACTTGCCGAACACGCTCATGGCGAATTCGGTGCGCCCGGCACCCATCAGGCCGGCAATGCCGACGACTTCGCCCTTGCGCACGGTAACGTTGATATCGTGCAGAACCTGGCGGTCGCGGTGCTGCTGATGATAGGCGTTCCAGTTCTTCACTTCGAGAATGGTCTCGCCGATCGGCACGTCGCGCGGCGGATAACGATCCTCGAGATCGCGCCCCACCATGTTGCGGATGATGACATCCTCGCTGATTTCTTCCTGATGACAGTCGAGCGTCTTCACCGTCATGCCGTCGCGCAAAACGGTGATCTGGTCGGCCACCTTGCGCACTTCGTTCAGCTTGTGGGTGATGATGATCGAGGTCATGCCCTGCTTGCGGAATTCCATCAACAGGTTCAAGAGCGCCTCGGAATCGCTTTCGTTGAGCGAAGCCGTCGGCTCATCGAGGATGAGCAGCTTCACGCTCTTCGACAGCGCCTTGGCGATTTCGACCAGCTGCTGCTTGCCCACACCGATATCGGTGATCAGCGTCTCCGGCGATTCCTTCAGGCCCACCTTCTTTAAAAGTTCGCGGGTACGGTTGAAGGTCTGCTGCCAGCTGATGACGCCGCTCGAAGCGACCTCGTTGCCAAGGAAGATGTTTTCCGCAATCGACAGGAGCGGCACGAGCGCCAGCTCCTGGTGAATGATGATGATACCAATATCTTCACTGTCGTTGATGGCGCGAAAATTCCGCACTGCGCCTTCATAGTGGATTTCGCCCTCATAGGTGCCGGCGGGGTAAACACCGGAAAGGACCTTCATCAAGGTCGACTTCCCCGCGCCGTTCTCACCGACGAGTGCGTGGATCTCACCCTCTTTAACCTTGAGGTTGACGTTCTCAAGCGCTTTTACGCCCGGAAACGTCTTGGTGATGTTCCGCATTTCGAGAATGGTATTGGCCATATCGCAATCCAGCGCCCGATTAATTCCGGCGTTTTTATTTTTATGGAAAAACGGGGATGACGCCAAGCCATCCCCGCATGTGTGTCGAGCTTATTTCAGCTGGTCTTCCTTGTAGTAACCGCCATCGACGAGAACCTGCTTGTAGTTCTCCTTGGTTACTGCAACCGGCTTCAGCAGGTAGGACGGAACGACCTTGACGCCATTTTCATAGGTCTTGGTGTCGTTTACCTCAGGCTCCTTGCCCTGCAGAACGGCGTTGACCATGTTCACGGTCACCTTGGCGAGTTCGCGGGTGTCCTTGAAGATGGTGGAGTACTGTTCGCCGGCAATGATCGACTTGACGGAAGGAACTTCAGCGTCCTGACCGGAAACGACCGGCAGCGGCTGGTCCTTCGTGCCATAACCAACGCCCTTCAGCGAGGAGATGATGCCGATGGAGAGACCGTCGTAAGGCGACAGAACGGCGTCAACCTTGGCGTCGGTGTAATAAGCGGACAGCAGGTTGTCCATGCGGGCCTGGGCCGTTGCCGGGTCCCAACGCAGCGTACCGACCTTGTCCATGCCGGTCTGGCCGGACTTCACGACGAGCTTGCCGCTGTCGATGTAAGGCTGGAGGACCGACATCGCGCCGTCATAGAAGAAGAAGGCGTTGTTGTCGTCCGGGGAGCCGCCGAAGAGCTCGATGTTGAACGGGCCCTTGCCGTCCTTCAGGCCGAGCTTGTCGACGATCGAAGTCGCCTGCAGAACGCCAACCTGGAAGTTGTCGAAGGTGGCGTAGTAGCTGACGTCGCCGCTGTTGCGGATCAGGCGGTCATAAGCGATGACCTTGATGCCCTGCTCGCCGGCCTGCTTCAGGACGTCCGACAGCGTCGTGCCGTCGATCGATGCGATCACGAGGACCTTGACGCCCTTGGTGACCATGTTTTCGATCTGGGAAAGCTGGTTCGGAATATCGTCATCGGCATATTGCAGGTCGGTCGTGTAACCGGCTTCCTGAAGCTGCTTCACGATGTTGTTGCCGTCGTCGATCCAGCGTGCGGACGACTTGGTCGGCATGGCGATACCAACGGAACCCTTGTCCTGTGCGAAAGCCGGCACTGCGAAAGAAGCAGCACCGATGGCACAAGCCGCCATCAGCGAAATAATGGACTTCATTAACTCTCTCCCTTGAGCCCTTCTCTGGAGCCCGCATGCTGCGGTGCACCATGAAATTCATGCCGTCAGAGGAAGAAGCCGCATTGCGCTCACCCCGATTTCGCAGTTGCGAAATGGAACAGCTGCCGCTCCTCCCCGGCATTCCGCAAATTGTTCTGAATCTATATAACTGTCAAATAGAATAAATCAGTTTCCATATATCAATTATGATATATTAAATCGATACAAAAACCGATGAGGGGTATAAAACCACGAATGAACAACCAAAAAGTGTATGAGCAGGCGCAAACAACGGATGCCCTTTTCGTCTTTGAGGACAACCCTTTGCTGCGGGCCGGATTGAAGATGAGCCACCTGCGCATGCTGGTCATGATCGAGGAGCACGGGCAGGTCAGCGCGGCGGCCGCCGCCATGAACATGACGCAGCCCGCAGCCTCGCGCATGCTCTCGGAAATGGAGGCGATCGTCAAATCACCCCTTTGTCAGCGGGCCTCGCGCGGCGTGGTGCTGACGAAATTCGGCGAGGCGCTGGCGCGGCGGGCACGCACCATATTGCTGGAACTGCGCGAGGCGAGCCGCGAGCTGAACCAGATGAAATCCGGCAGCGGCGGCTCGGTCTATATCGGCGCCGTCACAGCACCTGCGATCAGCCTCGTGGTTCCCGCCATAAGGCGCGCCATGGACACCTATCCCGGCATCGAAATCAACGTGCAGGTGGAAAGCAGCAACGTGCTGGCCCGCGAACTGCTGGCGGCGCGTCACGATTTCATCATTGGCCGCATTCCCGATGATTTCGATCCCGGCCTCTTTTCCATCCATGAAATCGGCATAGAGCGCGCCTGTCTTGTGGTGCGCGAAGGCCACCCGCTGCTTCGCGGCGAGCCGGTGACCCTGCAGGATCTCTCCGGTTACGACTGGGTCTTCCAGCCGCCCGGCGCGCTTTTGCGCAGAACCATGGAGGATGTGTTCCTCACCCACGGCGTCGCCATGCCGCGCAACGTCATCAACACGCCATCCGTGGTGCTCACCCTTGCGCTTGTCTGCAACACGGATGCCATCGCCCCGATCGCGCAGGACATGGCCGAATTCGTTGCCGGCCAGCAGGCCGATATCGGCCGAACCCGGATATTGCGGACGGATTTTGAGCTCGTCGTAAAGCCCTACAGCATCATCACCACCAAGGGCCGTGTTTTGCCGCCCAGCGCCCGCCTGCTCTACGATCTGGTTCTGGATGAAAGCCGCAAGCTGACCGGCCCGTGACGGCGGCAAGCCAGACACCACCTTCATGATCCATAAAGGCCGGATAGTCAGACCGGCGAGGGAAAAGCCGCATGCTCTTCGGACAATCCGTTTTCCAGTCGGTCGTCGACAGGCTGAAACACGAAAAAGAAACGGAAGAGGAAGGCGCCGAGCCGCCACCGCCCGCCGGTCACCGCATTGCCGGTTTCAGCTCGGGCTTCGTCATCGATACACATATTGAAACGCCGCCGCCCGCGAACGGCAATCTCGATGCCTATCTCGCTTTCCTGGCCGACCCCGCTCCACCACCGGAACCGGAGCCGGAGCCCGAACCGGAATCCATGCCGGCCCATCTCGAAAAGACGTCGCTTGCCGATGTTTCGGCGGAACTGGCGATCCACGACACCGACACGGCCGCAACGCTTGCGGAAAAGCGCCGCGCCTTTGCCCGCCTCAATCATCCCGACCGGGTGAAACCGCAGTTCCGGCAAAATGCGACGCTGCGCATGACGGCGGCAAATCTCCTGATCGACCAGGCGATCCGGATGCTGCGGGCGCGGGAGCATTTCCGGTAAAAGTGCCGGACGGCCTTATCTCGCAAAATACATGAAACGAAAGACAGGAGGCGCTTCAGCCCGCATCGTTCTTGTCGGTGGGCGCACTTTCGGCGACAGGTTCATCCGCACCATTTCCGCTTGTGGGAGCATCGCTTGCGGGTTTGAACTTCAGCAGCAATTCATAGGCCGCATAAGCCCCGATGCCGGCAACGATGGTTCCCCAGAAAAACTCGCGATTGACGAATTCGATGACGGCCCACGCGGCGCAAAAGCCGACGATGAGCAACCGGACCCACAGGGGACGATAAAGCGGATGACTCGTATCGATATTCAGCATGGCGTTCCCGTCCCGGGCCTTTCCAGTCGATCGCATGATTGCGGTTCCACACCCAAAGGCGTGAAGATGCTTATGCGTCTTGGCGGTTTCACAGGAAAATTGCAACGCAATTCAGCCCCGCTGCCGATCAGGCTGGCGTGAAAGACCAGCGCAGGAAGACCGTCGCCGATGCCACAGGCAATGGGAAGACGGGAACATCTGCGCACAGGCAGCACCCTGCGGCGGCCCGCGCCCGGATAGCCCCGCTCTCGTCGAAGCTCAGTCCCGCAGGCGTCCGAGCAGCGCCAGAAGCTGATCACGGGCCTTCTTGCCGCCGATCCTGTCGATCAGCTTTTCCTCCCGATCCCGCCAGGTATTGGAAAGCCGGTCGAGAAGGCTGCTGCCCTCCTCCGTCATGTCGAGGAAATGAACGCGCCGGTCCTCTTCCGATTTGCGGCGGACGAGCAGTCCCTTCTCTTCCATGCTGTCGACGATGGCGACGAAATTGGCGCGCTGTATGCCGAGCGCTTCGGCCACATCGCTCTGCTTGAGACCCGGATTGCCGCCGACGATGACGAGAACGGAAAAATCGGCCGGCCGCAATCCCTGCTCCGCCAGCACATCGGCAAAACCGTTTGCCACGGCAAGTTGCGAGTGTCGCAAATGATAGCTGATCGCAGTCGTCAGCAACCCATAGTCGATAGCCGTGATATGCGCCGCTTCCGCGCTGCCGCTTTCGGCCTTTTCCGTCCGCGGCCCGTTGCTGTGTGCCAATCGCAAAGCCATCCGATCCCCCGCCTGATTCGTTCCTTTACCTTGTCGAAATCATAACCGACAACGTCACGAAACTGTATCCCAAATAAATGTAGATGATACTAATATTGTATAATAATTTGACAGTTAATCGCCGGCAAAGCAAATCCGGACTCCGGATCGCCACCCGACGAACGAAAAAAGTATGACTATTTACCCGCCAAATTTGAGGGGATAAAATCGCCTCCCGCGCCGTATTTGAAAGGCGTTGCCCTCATCCGAGGGCCTCTTCGTGAAAGCGGCAAAACAGCGGTCCGGCCCGGCAATAACATACTACTTATAAGGGAAACCCTATTCCGGCAAAAAGACAATACGTCAAACGACGCATCGCCCTGCCACCGCACAAGGGCCCATGACCACCCCAAAACAGCCCCCACGCCGGGCTCCGCCCAAAAACCGGCAACCTTTCGCAAATCTCTGATTTTTAGACATTGATGCGAAAACAAAGCTGGGGTATGAACCAACCGCTGCACGCGATTCAAGCGTGACCGCTGCACCCGTAGCTCAGCTGGATAGAGTGTTGGATTCCGATTCCAAAGGTCACAGGTTCGAATCCTGTCGGGTGCGCCATATTTCTCAAAGCTTTCAGCGTTTCACGCTATCCCTGAAACAATCACGGGAAGCATGTCGAGAATGAGCTTCAAGAGCTCCGGATGAAGCAGAATCGGCGCAGGCTGCGTCAAAAAGACCCTGCCTGAGAGCATCAAATGACGTTGTTGAAGCAGCAGTTTTGCGATAGCGCTACCCCGGCAGAATGCGTCAGATAATAGACTGGAAATACTCCAATGATGGATTGGGATTGGGTAGATTTCTTCCCTATAGTCTTTCTTCCGTTCAAGATTATCGTGCTGGGTACGGGCATGTACTTCGCCATCAAGTGGCATCACGATCAGGCGAAGAAGGAAAAGGGCCCCAGCGGACCCTAAGTGCCCGCCGGTCGGGCAGCGAAAAGCTCGGATTTCATCAGATGGATGTTTTCGCGCGTGAACCGGTGGCGGGGAACCCCCATGGCGATGGTTGCCGATGGGATGATCTAACCGTCGCGAAGGCGTTGCGTTTCGCACGGTGGACATCGATTTTGCCAGAACGGCTTTCGCTTGCGCCACATCGTCGTTGAACGCCGGCGGGGATGTCTCCCCGCCGAAATGCATGTCGGCAGCCAATCGCGGCTCAGAACTCCTGCCAGTCGCCCTTTGTATCGACGGCGGCATTGCCCGAAAACGCCGAGGCGATCTTGCGGCCCAGCGCGCGGACGGAAGAGGCGACATATTTGTCGCTGCCACCGGCGCTGCGGACAGGCGCGGGCTGGCTTTTCGGCTGATGGGCGCCGTCGGCGAGCCGGAACTGGGAGAGCAGCTGGTTGAGCGACGCCACTTCCTTAGGAAGGCTATGGCTTGCGGCATTGGTTTCTTCCACCATGGCCGCATTTTTCTGCGTGTCCTGATCCATCTGGTTGACCGCCGTATTGATCTGCTGCAGGCCGGAAGACTGTTCCTGCGCGGCTTCCACGATGGAGACGACGTGCCGGTTGATCTCCTGCACTTCCGAAACGATGGTCGCAAGCGCCTTGCCGGTGTCGCCCACCAGCTGAACGCCCTGCTGCACCTGATCGTTCGAGGTGTTGATCAGCGCCTTGATCTCCTTGGCGGCATGGGCGGAGCGCTGGGCAAGCTCACGCACTTCCTGTGCGACGACGGCAAAACCCTTGCCGGCCTCACCCGCACGCGCCGCTTCCACACCGGCATTGAGCGCCAGAAGGTTGGTCTGGAAAGCGATCTCGTCGATGACGCCGATGATGTTGCTGATCTCATTGGCGGATTTCGCAATCTGCTCCATGGCGACCACGGCGCGGCGCACCACGTCGCCGGATTGTTCGGCGCCCGCCCTGGCACGGCTGACGATCAGGCCCGCCTCCTGTGCGCGCTTGGTGGAATCCCTGACCGTCGTGGTGATTTCTTCCAGAGCGGCGGCGGTTTCTTCGACAGCCGCGGCCTGCTGCTCGGTGCGCTTGGCCAGATCGTCGGCGGCAGATTTGATCTCGTCCGCACCCGCGCCGATGCCGCTGGCGTTCTGAGCCACCTTGGTCAGGGCCGCCTGCAGCTTTTCGGCGGACATGTTGAAATCGTTGCGAACGGTGTCGAGTGTGGCGGTGAACGGCTGGCCGATGCGATAGGAAACATCGCCTTCCGAAAGCTTGGAAAGACCGGCTGCGAGATTGTCGACGGCGAACTTGACGTCGGCCGCTTCCCTTGCCTTCTGCTGTTCGCGCTCCATCCGGTCTTTCTCCGATAGGCTGCGATTGGCTTCGGTTTCCTGTTCGAGACGAATGCGCTCGATGGCGTTTTCGCGGAAGACCTGCACGGCCTTCGCCATCTGGCCCACTTCGTCGCGGCGCGCCATGCCGTCGATTTCCGTGGCCGTCTCGCCGCCGGCAAGCGACACCATGCGCTCGCGCAGGCGGGCGATAGGCGTGGTGATGCCACGGGAGGCCACGAACAGCGCCAGAATGATGCCGGCCGCAAAAGCGATGCCGACAACCACCAGCGAAGTGAGGATGGTCGAATTGGTCTGGTCCGTCAGTTCGTCGCTTCCCTCGACAACGCCCTTGGCGAGCTTGTCCAGCAGCGCCGTCAGGGCAACCGAAGTCGCCTGAATGGAGGCGTCCGCCTTAAGCAGCTGGGCAGCGGATTCCTCATTACGGTTTGCCATGCCAAGTTCGACAGCCTTGTCCGTCATGGCGGTTATGGCCTGCGACTGCGCGATGAAGGCGTCCATCGCAGCGGACTCTTCGGGAAAAACAGTCTTCGCATTATTGAGGCGCTGCAGGAGCGCGCCCTTGCTGTCACTGTAGGCCTGCTTGGCGGCCTTTATCTCCGGCCCGTTCACGTCATAAGCCATGACCTGATAGGCACCATAGGCCAGGGCAACCAGATTTCGGTTGGCGCGCGCGAGCTCCACCAGCGCGGCATTGTCGTTGGCGATAAAGAGCGAGTAGGCCGTGTCCGCTTCCTTGTAGCGGGTGGACATGTAGGCGGCGGCACCAAGGCCGACGATGCAGAGCGGGAGAATGAGCGACAGGATTTTTGTGCGGATACTGGCGTTTTGAAGAAAAGACACGGAAAGCCTCACGTCATTGAAAAAAGCCGCTCCTTCCCCGTGCCGGAGGTGTTCGGCAACACTGACATTGCACGTCGAACGCCCCGATCATCGAGACTTCGCTAGCCGCATCATAGGCTCTGGCCGCATCTGCATCATGCATGCGCCGCAGAAAGCCGCCCGTCCCTTCAAATACGGGGAGGCCGCTCACCACGGTTGGCGCGGCGGCCCGCCAGCAGGCGGGAACGCCAGGCCGAATTCCCTGAAAAAACGGAAGCGAGCGAATTTTCAGCCGTCGCTCCCGGTTTATTTTCCAATAAAATGATTATGATCAAAAACTTTATAATTCCTTCACGCCACGGCGGGCAAAGCACGGGTGTTTTTTGCCCCCGGAGACAGGCAAAATCAGCCGCGCCCTGCAAAGGGCCGCGCTCTTCGCGTGGCCGCCCATCGCTGCAAGATGGCGGCCATGACGGCAAGTCCGGCCATGGCGGCGAATATCATGGCGATGTCGCGATAGGCGGCGGCAAAACCGAAACGGGCAATCCATGGCTGGCTTGCCAGCGGCGAGATGAAATGCCCGAGAAACATCGAAGCGGTGACGATGCCGGCGATACGCCCGCGCAGTCTGAGCGGCGCCAGCATGATGGTGGTGGACATGATGCCCGGCATCACCACGCCGAGGCCAAACCCCACCACCGCAAGCGATGACAGCATGGCGACCAGCCCTTCGGCCATGGCAAGCAGCGCAAAACCCGTCGCCATCGACACCAGCCCGGCGGCAATGATGGCGGTCACGCTGGCCCTTGCCCGCAATCGCCCGAAATTGAGCGCCGCCAGCGCCCCGGCCAGATTGAAAATGCCGATGGCATATCCGGCAATGCTGCCGGAAAACACTCCGAGCTCCCGCAGGAAGAACGGCAATTGCGAGGGAATGGTGTAAAACAGGGCATTGACGAGAAATACCGCCAGCGCCAGCACACCCACCAGCAGCCAGTTGACCGCAAAGTCCTGTTCGCCGCCGGCTTTTATACGGCTGTCGTTCCTCACCGGCTCCGTCAGAAAGAACAGGGCCGCCGGCAGAATGAGCAGGGCGACGGCATAGACCGCGAAGGGCGCGCGCCAGTGCAGATCCGCCAGCAAACCGCCGGCCACCACAAAAACCACGCCGCCGATCTGGGTAAAAGCCTGTTGCAGGCCGAGATAACGCTCCCGCGCCGAGCCTTCGAAATAATCGCCCACCAGCGCCGTGCCGATCGTCATGATGGCGCCGATCGCCAACCCCAGAAAAGCGCGCCCGACGAGCAGGCCGGCAAGTCTGTCGGCAAAAAGGCCGGACATGCCGGAAAGACTGTAAAGCAGGATCGCGCCGAGCAGGAGCCGCTTGCGGCCGAAGCGATCCGCCAGCACCCCGGCAATGGGGGCGCAGAAAGCCACGAAGACCGAGGGCAATGTCAGCACCATGCGGCTCATGATATCCACATGCGGCGTCGACAGGAAAGTCTGCTCAATGGCCGGCAGCGAAGGTGCAACCGTGGTTCCGGCCATGATGGTAAGCGTGGCGACGAACAGCAGCGTCACTTTCAAGGCGAGGGATTTTTCGGCCATCTCACGCCCCCTTGTAAGGCGTTGCGGACCGCGCCTGTTTCAGCGCACGCGCCCACCAGCCGAGCTTGTTCATCATCGTCTCCAGCGCGCCTGCCGCCGGCACGCCGGCGTCGAAGTGGCCAGCGGCATCCACACGATCCCAGGGATTGGCGAAGCTGACGACATCGCGGATCGTCACCGCATGCAGTTCCGCAAAGACGGGACGAAGCTGCTCGGCGGCGCGCAGGCCCCCGGAAATCCCGCCATAGGATACGAAAGCCACCGGTTTTGCGCCCCATTCGTCATAGGCGGAATCGATCAGCACCTTCAGCGCGCCGGGGTAACTGCGGTTATATTCCGGGGTGACGACGATGAAGGCATCTGCGCCATCGAGGCTTTGCCGAAGCTCCCGGACCGCGGCGCGCTCGGGCGCGTGGTCCTGCGGCAGATCGAGTTCGCGCGGGTCGATGACCGCAAGCTCCAGTCCCGGCAGTGCCTCCAGCCGCTCCAGCAGCCATTTGCCGATGACATCGCAGAAGCGCGGATTGCGAGCGCTGCCGAAGATGATGCGGATGGAAAGTGTATTGTCGCTCATGGAACGTCCTTCAAAAGTGTGTTCCATGCCCTGATAATTCCTCAACTATAGTTGAGGTCAATAGCCGCACATAAAAAAAGCGGCAGGTTCAAAACCTGCCGCATCGTCTCTTGCAGTGGCGTGGGGTGCTTCAGGCCGCCGCGCGCCGCAGCGCTGTCGCAACCTTGTGGATATGCGCCGCACCGATGCCGCAGCAGCCGCCGATCATGGTCGCGCCCGCATCCGCCCAGGAGCAGGCAAAACGGGAATAGACATCGCCGGTCAGATCCGCGCGCGTGCCATGCAGCCCCTCATTGGCGGCGGAATCGCCCTGTTCGCCTTCGAAGGCATTGGCGTAAACGCCGATTTCCAGCGACACAGCCTTTTCCGCGAAGACGGCGGCGGCCGTCTCGACGGCGGCCTTCATGACTTCCGGCTTGCTGCAATTGAACAGAAGGGCGGCGGCACCCGATTGCGCCGCCCATTCGGCAGCCGCCCTGACCGTTTCACCGGAGCGAAGCGCGGGCTCGCCGCCGGCCGCAGCCGCATCGTCGTTGAGCGTGAAGGAAATCCAGAACGGTTTGCCGGTCGCGGCAACGGCCTCGCGCACCGCTTCGCCCTCGGCGATCAGGCTGAGCGTCTCGCCGAGCCAGACATCGACATGAGGCGCAAGATTGTCGACCAGCACCTTCAGATAGGCCTGCACCCGCGTGGCATCGAAATTCTGCGGCTCATAGGAACCGAAGATCGGCGGCAGCGAACCCGCCACCAGCACCTTGCGACCGGAAGCATCCGCCGCTTCGCGCGCCAGCTTGCCCGAAAGGGCGATCAGCGATGCGCCATCCCTCTGGAAACGCTCTTCGCCGATGTGGAAGGGCACCAGCGCATAAGAATTGGTGGTGACGACATCGGCGCCGGCTTCGATAAATTCCGCATGCACCTGCCGCACGATATCGGGCGCGTCGATAAGCGCCAGCGCCGACCATTCCGGTTGTTTCAGCTCGGCGCCCAGCCGCTGCAATTCGCGGCTCATGCCGCCGTCGAGGATACGGATTGTGCTCATGGTCATACTCCCTGAATGTTTATCGCCTGACCGGCACCTGCTGTTCGACAAGGCCGAAACAGCGGGCGATGATGGCGGTGAGAATGAGATAAAAAACGGTGACGACGATCAGCGGCTCATAGACCAGCAGCGTATCCTGCCGCACCTTGTAGGCGACGGCGTAGAGGTCCATCACCGTCACGGTGAAAGCAAGCGGCGTGGCTTTAAGCTGCATCACCACCTCGCCGGCAATGGTCGGCAGCGCGATGCGGATGGCGCGCGGCAGCCAGATGCGGCGAATGAGGGTGAAACGGCCCATGCCGAACGCCCTGCCCGCCTCCAGCTCGCCTTTCGGCACCGCCAGCAGCGCGCCGCGCAGAACTTCCGCCTCATAGGCCGCATAATTCAGCGTGAAGCTGACGGCCGCGAAGAAGAACCCTTCGCGCAGCACCGGCCACATGAAGCTCTGGCGCAGGCCGGGGATCATCGGCAGAAGCGAGCCGACGCCGTAATAAAGCAGCCAGAGCTGGATGAGCAGCGGCGTGCCCCGGAAGAAGGTGCAATAGGCCCGCGCCAGGATTTTCGTCACCCGCCCGCCGCTCACCTGCGCAAACGCAAGCCCGATGGCCAGAAGAAACCCGATGCTGACGGAGATGACAAGCAGCGCCACCGTCTGCCATGCACCCGAAAGAAGCAGCGGCCAATATTTCGCGACCCATGAAAAATCCATGCCGTCCCCTCCTCAGGCCAGGGCCGGCTGGCCGCGCCGCACGCGGCGTTCGAGCAGCGAAAAAACGAGGTTGGAAACGAGCGTGATGGCGAGGTAAAGCAGGGCGGCGGCAAGGAAGAACAGGAAATATTGCTTGGTGCTGGCACCGGCGAGACGCGTCGCGAGCGCCAGTTCCTGATAACCGACGACCGCCACCAGGGCGCTGTCCTTGGTCACCGCAAGCCAGAGATTGCCGAGCCCCGGCAAGGCGTTCGGCAAAAGCGCCGGCAAAACCACCCGGCGGAACCGTAAGGCCGGCGACATGCCGAAGGCGCGCGCCGCCTCGATCTGCCCGCTCGGAATGGCAAGGATCGCCCCGCGCAGCACCTCGGTCATATAGGCCCCCTGCACGAAACCCAGAACCGCAACGGCGGCAACGAAACCGTTCACCTCCAGCGGCGGCATGCCGGCGAGCAGCAGCAGCCGGTTGAGGCCGTCAGTCCCGGCATAATAAAGCCCGACGATGAGGATCAGCTCGGGAACGGCGCGGATCGCGGTGGTATAGAGATTAAGCAGCAGGCCAAGAGGCCTGTTGCCCGAAAGCTTGCCGAGCGCCCCGGCCATGCCGATGGCAAGGCCGATCAGATAGGCGCCGGCGGAAATGGCAAGCGTCGACGCCGCACCCTTCAACAGGGTGCCGCCCCATCCCGGAGGATAGGGAGACAGAAGTTGCAACGTGGTTTCAAGGCTTGCCATATGCGTGACCGATCAGACCGAATTACTGCCCGTAAATATTGAAGCTGAAGTACTTCCTGGTGATCTCGTCATATTTGCCGCTGGCGCGGACGGCGGCGATTGCCGCATTCAGCTTGGCCTTGAGTTCGGTGTCTTCCTTGCGCAGGCCGCCCGAAACGCCGAGACCGAGGATTTCCTTGTCGTCGGCGACATCGCCCATGTCGGCGCAGCAATCCTTGCCGGCATCGCTCTTCACGAAAGCGTCGAGAACGATGGAATCGCCGAAGACGTAGTCGATGCGGCCGGCCGCGAGATCCTGAAATGCCTCGTCCAGCGTCTGGTAGGTCTTCTCATCGGCGACACCGGCGAAATATTTCTTGTAATATTCGGACTGGATGGTGGCCACCTGAATGCCGATGGTCTTGCCCTTGACGTCCTCGGCCGTCGCACCCGCCTTTTCGCCCTTGGCGCCGATCAGCTTGCTCGGCGTGTTGTAATATTTATCGGTGAAATCGATGATCTTCTGGCGCTCTTCGGTGTTCGACATGGACGACCAGATGACGTCGAATTTTTTCGTCTGCAGCGCCGGGATGAGACCATCCCAGGAGAGCTCCACGATCGAGCATTTTTCCTTCATTTCCGCGCAGACGGCGTCCATGAGATCGATTTCCCAACCCTGCCACTTGCCGCTGGCATCCTTGGCGAAGAAGGGCGGGTAGGCCTCGTTCATGATGCCGAAGCGCACGTCGGCGCTGGCGGTGAAGGCGGAAAACGCAAATGCCGTTCCGGCAAGCAGCGTGGCGAAGAATTTCATTCAAGTCTCTCCTGTTAAAACGGATTGTCAGGCAAAAGGGTCAATTGGCAAGCGCGCCGGTAAATTCCCGGCATCGGGCGCTCAAGGGGTTTCCGAACACCTGCGCCGGCGGCCCCGCCTCCTCCACCCGGCCCTGATGCAGAAACACGACCTGAGAGGAAACATCGCGCGCAAAGCGCATTTCATGGGTGACGAGCAGCATGGTGCGGCCTTCCTCGGCCAGATCGCGAATGACCTTCAGAACCTCGCCCACCAGTTCCGGATCGAGCGCCGAAGTGGGTTCATCGAACAGCATCACCGCCGGCTCCATGCAGAGCGCACGCGCAATCGCGGCGCGCTGCTGCTGCCCGCCGGACAGGAATGCCGGATAGGCGTTTTTCTTGTCATAAAGCCCGACCTTGTTCAGCAGGGCTTCGGCCTTTTCAACCGCCTCCTGCCGCCTGACGCCGAGAACATGAACGGGCGCCTCGATGACGTTTTCGATAACCGTGCGATGGGCCCAGAGATTGAAATTCTGGAACACCATGCCAAGGCCGGTGCGCAGTTTTTCCACCTGCCGCCAGCTTTTCGGCACGGCCTTGCCGTCGCGGCCGGTTTTCGTGGCGATTTCCTCGCCATTGACGATGACGCGGCCGCGATCCGGCGTTTCGAGAAAATTCATGCAGCGCAGAAAGGTGCTTTTGCCGGAACCGGAAGACCCGATGATCGAGATGACATCGCCCTTGTGGGCCTGCAAGGAAACGCCCTTCAAAACTTCATGCGTGCCGAAGCTCTTGTGGATGTCATCCGCCTCGAGCGCGCAGGCGCCTGTATCTGCCATCGATTGACCTTGCCGATCCGTTTTTTCAGTGCCGCCACGCCAATAGCCGGGGTTTCGCGGCGCGACGTGCACGATAACAAAGACTTGAGCCGCGCATGTTTAGCGAAAATAGCCGCAGACGCGCGCAACAATCGGCTCTTTTACATATTTGCAACGAAAAATCATTTCAAAATATCATCTGGAGCGAATGACAGGGGAGGCCTGTCCTTGCAGGGGCGCCGGGGCGACGCCCGCTCCACCGCCGGCTCTCTCCGGTTCTCCCTCCGCCTCGTCCTCCACGAGGCTGGCATTGGCCTGAAGATGCAGGCCCATCACGGCCACGATGAGGAAGAACCAGACGAACCCGGTGCTGAGGAAAAACAGCGTTTCCAGAAAGCCGTAGAGCAGCACATAAAGCCACACGCCGACATAAAGCCGCGTCAGCGGACTGTTGCGCGTGGCCTCGTTCATTTTGCCGAGATAGTGCAGCGGCAGGAGATAAATCCACACCATCACCAGCACCAGCCCCGGCACGCCGCCGGCCAGCAGAAGGTCGAAATAACCATTGTGCGAATCCGGCGCGGTCGTCGCCCAGGTATTGTTCTCGGTGAAACTCGACATCAGGGCGTCGCTGCGCCAGAAGGCCTGATAGCCGTATCCGAGGAGCGGGCTTTGACGGATGTAATCGATGGCGACGGTCCAGATATCCCGTCTGCCGGTAAAGCTGGCGTCGAGCCCGAGCTTTGTCAGCATCTGCGAAAAGACGGGATCGACCGTAGTGCCGACGGTCACCAGCGCAAAAACCGCCAGAAACAGGGTCACGACCGGGTAGCGCCAGCGCGGCCAGCGCAGGATGAACCAGCCTGTCGCAATGATGATCGGCATCAGCCCGAGCGCGGTCTTGCCGCCCGACTTGACCAGAAAGACCAGCGACAGCAACAGCACCGACAGCCCGCCGATGAAAGACCAGCGCTTGCAGAGATAAATGCCGACGATGATCAACACCGCCATGACCGAGGCGGCTTCGTTCTTATGACGGAAAACCCCGCGCCAGTCCCCCGCCAGCAGCGGCTCCAGCGCGTCGCTTGCCTGATGGATCGAGCGCGAGGGCAGCACGGTGATTCCGAAATAGCACAGGAACAATATGATCAGGGCGCATGTGGCAAGCAGCGTCGTGAAATGCCGCTCGGTGCGCGGCAGTTGCAGGAAGCCGCCGGCAAGCACGCAGATAATGGCGCACATGACCAGCCGCCTCAGCGAAAACAGCGGCGCTTCGCCCGCAAGCGAGGTCAGGACAAACCAGCCGAAAATCGCCGCCATCAGCAGGCGCGGCATGAAGAGGATGGAAAACGACCTTTCCTTCGCCATGAAGGCCAGGAAACTGAAAAACAGGATGATCGCGGTCAACTGGTTGAGCAGGTTGGACCCGGCCGCCATGGCGGAGCCCTGATAGGTCGATGAGAGCGAGATATAGGGCGAAAAGCCGACCGTGAAAAACAGGAACGTCACGTAAAACAACGCGTCCCGCCAATAGCCACGCCCCTGTTCGCCATGCGCTGCATCCATAAGGGGTTTTCTCTCCCTCTTTCCTGAAGCCACCCGCATCGAGACTCGTGCTTCGCATATTCGATAATACGAATATCCCCCGCAAATCCTATTTTTTAGTTATCCTTCATGCACGGGAAAATAGCACCGCGATTGTGCGCTTTTCCTCGGGGAATCGGAGCCGGGAGACAGGGGACAAAGCCGCTGCTTCTAGAGGCTATACTTCAAAACCCCAAAAAAACATCCACAAAAAATGCTCCATATTTCATCCATCGGTTGCTTACTTAAGTATATTTTGTTAACCTCAAATAATGCAGCGACATTAAATTAATGCGTTGATATAAAACAATTTTATATCTTATTGGACATTTCACATCCCACCGGATTTCGGGTTTTATATCTATATTAAGACATTCAAATATACGCTGCCTATGGTTGATTTCGTCAATGCGTAAAAAGGTGGGGGCCGACGGTGGACGTTCCGATACACACCCATATGGACGATGGCGACAGCGGTCACTTGACACAACGCCCGGTTCAAATCGGTGTGTCCGGCATCCGCCCCATGCGCAGGGAAGACGTTCCGGCTGTCGAAGCCGTGCTCAACAGCGCTTTCAGGAAGACCGGGCAGGAGCGGAACTTCGATTTCGGCTCCTATATCGAAAAACTGTTTTTCGGCAGTCCCGCCTTCAGTCGGGAAAATGGCAGCGTTGTCTACGATGCCGGGGAGAACGGGGTCACCAGCGTCATCCTCGCCGTGCCCATGCGCTTCGTTGCGAATGGAAAAACCATTACCGCAAGGCTGCTCTGCGCCTTCGCATCGGACGGCAAACGCGGCGCACTCGGCGCGGCGCGCCTGTCCCGCGGCATGCGGGCCTCCAAACATGACATGTTGTTCTCGGATACGGCTTCACCCGTCAGCGCCGATCACTGGGTGGCGACCGGCGGCAACATGCTGCCGATTGAAAGCCTGCAATGGCACAAGGCGCTCAAGCCCTTCTGCACCATCGCGCTGCGCATGCCGCGCCGTTCGAAACTGGCAAAGACCACGCTGGCGCTCGCCGCGCTCGGATTTGTGGATGGAATCCTGCGCCGGTGGAAAAAGGGTCTGAGACCGCAGGAGGCTGCCGGCGCTACGGTGAGAACCGTGGATTACGAAACCTTCCGCCGCAGGGCGCTCGCGATGATCGAGCGTTTTTCCATTCGCCCGGAATGGTCTCACGAGGAATTCCACTGGCTGATAGAGATGAGCAGGGCCAATGAAAGCCTCGGTGAGCTGAAGGGCGTGCTGATCGAGAACGCCGAAGGCCATGCCATGGGCGCTGCGCTGTTTTTCGGCCAGCGGGGGAGAACGGCCTATGTGCTCAATCTCGTCTGCGATGCCGGTTGCGAAAACGATGTGCTCAACACCCTGTTCCGCCATTTCGATGACGAGAACTATGCCCATGTCACCGGCATGGCGCAGCCTTTCCTCATCAACGCGCTTTACCGCCAGAACCACATGAGCTTCCGGCATGACGGCTATTTCTGCATGGCGACGCGCGATGACGCCCTGCGGGAAAGGGCGCTGGCCGGCGATATCTATATTGGCGGACTGTGCTCGGAGAGCTGGAGCAAGCTCATCACCGACTATTGAGCCCTCCGCCCCGCCTCGAGACGGAAGACGGATCGAAACCCTCAAGCCTTGCTGAACCGCCCGACATTGGCCGAGATGAGATGCCGCAGCGCTTTCGCATAACGTTTGGAGCGCGTCTTGGCCGCCAGCGCGCTGGTCCAGTCCACCATCGATCCGTTGATGTCGAAATCGCCGAGCTGGCCTTCCGGAATATCGCCCTTTTCGATGCGCTCGACGATGGAGGCGAGCGCCGCATAAAATTCCGGCGAGCGATAGGGCGGATGCAGTGAATACATGCCCTTGCCCGTGCCGAGAAAATCGAGGCGATAAACACCCGTGCGCATCATGTTCGTGCTCAGCACCTCCTCGGCGGGCATCGAGACAGGCTGCTGGTTATAGGCATAGGAGCGGATGCGCCGTTTGACATCGGGCCTGAGCAGTTCCAGCGAGCCGATGCGTTTCGCAAAACGTTCCATGTCGATCATGAAAAGCCGGGTGGACACGGTGGCGAAACGCCAGGTGGGAATGCGCGACGGCAGCTTGCGCGGCGCAGGTATGTTCTTCACGCCGGGCATGCCGACATGGCGGGAAATATCCAGATCGCCGCGCACCGTCGGCGGCCCGGAAAAGGGCGTGATGCACAGCGCATCCGGATTGGCCTTCTGGAGCGCGATGGCCTCGCCGAACCAGCTCTGGCTGCCGCCACCGAACATCATATCGCTGTCCATATGCAGCACATAACGGGCATTGGCGCGTTTCAGCCCGTAGAAATAGACATGGAAAGGCCCGCCATCGAAAGCCTTGGCGGGATAGGGGATCGGCGAGCGGGGAAAGAAGGTTTCCGCCACGGCGCTGCGCGCCGCATCGCTGTAATCGACGATATCCACGGAGAGATGCGGATAATTGGTCTGCATTTCCTCCAGCATGTCGAAGAGACGCTGGCGCGCCGCATCGAAACCATTGCCCTTGTAGCGGCCGGCCCCCACCTGGCCCGTATCGACCGTGAGCAGAATGCGGTCCACCTGTCCGCCCCAGACCCTGAGCTGATGCGGCAGGGTCAGGGCCGCATGCGGGGCGTCGAAGGGGTGCAGGTTGATTTGCAGCGCCTTTTGCACGGGAGGAAGCGGCATTTCAGCATTCATAGTCATGCACCACGGTTCCGGAATTCATTGATGATGGCCATCATGGGTTTTTCGTTGAAACTCCAGTCCAGCGGCAGCGGCCGGTTGGCGGTGCCGTCCCGGCGCGGATAGGCCCAGCGGATCCAGCTATATTGATCCGAGATGCCCCATGTGGTGATGGAGGAAAGCGCGCCGCCCGCGGAAGCCGCCTCCAGAAACTCGCGGACCTGGCCGTTGATCAGCATATCGCGTTCGGTCTCCGGCGCGGGCAGCGTCTGGTCCATCACATCCAGCTCCGTCACCAGAACGGCAAGACCGTAACTGCGCATTTCCGCCGTGAAGGCGGCAAGCTCGTCCTTGGCGATCGGCCAGCCGCCGCGCAAATGCCCCTGCAGGCCGACGGCGTTGATCGGCGCGCCCTTCTCCAGCAGTTCGAGAATGAGATTACGGAAGGCGGCGCGTTTGGCCGGCGATTTCTCGGCGGCAAATTCCACATCATATTCGTTGAGCACGAGCTGCGCTTTCGGATCGACCGCATGGGCGATCTCGAAAGCTTTCTTGATGGCATCCGGCCCGGCGCCGTAATACCAGGCATCGCGCCGCGCGCGCACATTGCCCGGCACGTCGGGTATCGGCTCGTTGACCACGTCCCAGCTGTGGATCACGTCCTTATAACGCTCCATCACCGTGACGATATGGGTCTCCATCAGCTTCTCGACCTTCACGCCGCCGCCGATGCTCGCAAGCCAGGGCGCGTTGGAGGCATACCAGATCAGCGGATGGCCGTGCATGGAAAGCTTGTGCTGACGGGCAAAATTGGCGATTGCATCGGCGGCGGCGAAATCGAACACCTCCGCCGAAGGCCGCAGGACCTCCCATTTCATTTCGGTAACGGGGGTGATGCGCGAGCAATATTTCACCACCGCCTCGCCGATGCGGCTATCGGCGGTGAGATCCGGCAGGTAAACGGCCGCGCCGTAAGGGGCGGTTTTACTCGCCGCTTTCTTCTGCGCGGCAAAGGCCGGGCCGGCCACGGCATGCAGCAGGCCAGCGCTTGCCGCACCGCCCATAAAATTCCGCCGCCCAATCCGCATGCACCCGCCTCCGCAACCTTTATTCCCAAAACATAACATTCCGATCATAGGAAAAGGATATTAAAGATTTGCAAGGTTAACCGACGTTATACCACGTCATAATTGGCCAGACCCGCTTAATGCGGTAGTAACTTCGCTGTGCGAATTCTTGGCCCACGCCGCATGGAGTTTGAAGTCTTGGTTTCCGTTTCGATTGTCATTCCCGTTCGCAATGGCGAGCGTTACATCGTGGAAGCGATCGAAAGCGTGTTGCTGCAGGGCGAGACCATCGGCGAAGTGCTGGTGGTCGATGACGGCTCCACCGACACCACCGCACAAAAGGTGGAAGGTTTTTCCGACCCCCGCGTCAAATTGCTGGCCCGGCCGCAGGGAAGGCAGGGCGTTTCCGCCGTGCGCAATTTCGGCCTGTCGCAGGCGCGCGGCGAATGGACGATGTTTCTCGATGCCGACGATCGCCTTAAACCGGGCGCCATCGCGGCCCTTTGCGCCGGCATTTCCGGGCCGGATGTCGTCGCCGTCTATGGCGATTACGAGCGCATCGATGAAAACGGCGTCAAGATCGGCCGGCGCAATCTCATTCGCCGCCGGGAAAAACCCGATGGTTTCATCCTCCAGCCGCTGCTCGGCGGCAACTTCATCGTCAATGGCGGCATCATGCTGGTCAGGACCCGCATCTTTCAGGAATTCGGCGGTTTCGACGAGACTTTGCGTTATGCCGAAGACTGGTATGGCTGGTGCAGGCTGGCCGCCGCCGGCCGTTTCGTTTACCTGCCCGGCTGCCATGTGCTGGATTACCGCGTGCACAGAACGAGCGTGATGATGAACCGGCTTTTGACCTTCCGGGATTGCGAACCGGCAATCGAGGCCGTGTTTTCCGACCCGGCCATCGTCGCTGCCGTTTCGCCGCCGGAGTTGCGACGGCTTCGCCGCCGATCCGAAAACCACATGAACGCCTATACCGTGGCGCAGGCCTTCCGCGCCCGGCGCTACCGCGAGGCCTTTTCGGCGCTGGCCGATACCTTCCTCAACCGCCCGCGCCAGAGCCTCAGGGCCGTCGTTTTTTCCGCCGCAGCGCTTGCCGGAATTTAGGAGTTTCCATGTCCGAGATCATGCCGGAAGCGGTGGTGTGCATTCCGAGTTTCCGCCGGCCGGAAGGCCTGAAAAAGACGCTTCGGTCACTCGCAGCCCAGAAGGTCGATTTTCCCTTCGCCATCGTCGTGGTCGATAATGACGGCGCGGGCCAGGCGGGTCTTGCTGTCGCCCGCGCCTTTTTCGCCGAAAGCGGCATGGCCGGCGAGGCATTGGTCGAACCGACGCAGGGCAATTGTTACGCCATCAACACGGCCTTCCGCACCGCCCGGCAAAACTATGCTTCGGCTGAGTGGTTCCTGATGATCGATGACGACGAGGCCGCCTCCCCCGTCTGGCTTGCCGAAATGGTTGCGGCGGCGAAATCCTTCGGCGTCGATATCGTCGGCGGACCGGTCAACCGGGAATTCGACGCACCCGCTTCGAAGGCGGTTCTCTCACATCCGCTGTTCGGCTCCATCGAAGCCCCGACCGGCCCCGTCGAGCAAATCCACGGATCGGGCAACTGCCTGATCTCACGGCGGGTTTTCGAGACGCTGGCGAAACCGGAATTCGACGTGCGCTTCAACTTCCTCGGCGGCGGCGACATGGATTTCTTCACCCGCTGCCGCAAGGCCGATTTCAAATTCGCCTGGAATGCGCAAGCGCTCATCATCGAATATGTGCCGGAAAACCGCATGGCGCCGCGCTGGATCATGGAGCGCTCGCTCCGAACCGGCATCATCAATTACAGCATCGACCGCGCCCGACGCCCCGGCCTGAAGGGTGGGCTGCTGCTTGCCGCCAAAAACGCCGTCAGCCTGTGCCTGTCTCTTGTCCGCGCCGTTTCCGCCTTTGTGAAAACCGGAACCCTGCTGCCAGCCACGCATCCGCCGCTGATGTCCATCGGCCGCGTGATGGCAAGCCTCGGCATTACGCTCACGCCCTACAAGGCGCCGGCGAAGAAGAGCTGAAGCGGGATAGCTTCGGCTCAGCCAAGGGTTTTTTGCCTGCCGAGCGAGATCGTATTCGTGAGCCGTTTCTGGAAACCGAACGACGACAAGGCCGTCGCGAGGACGAGGAGCGGCACGAGCACCGGCCAGAAGAAACAAAGGACGATGCCGGTCACGCGATAAAAATCCCAGTCCTTGCCGCGGCGGGCACCTTCGATATAGGTCATGGCGAGAGAGGTAACGGTGCCAATTCCATATATGAAAAGAGAAATGGACGTAATCACCATTGGTGGCCTCAATAAATCTATGATTCGAATAAATTTGTAATATTGATGCACTGTAGCGCAGATGTTCGCAGTTGCAACGGATTTCGGCGACGCAGCGCATCCTTTCAATAAGTTAGAACAATCTTATATTGTCGGGCGGGAGGCGAACGCGCGCTTTATTCTTCGCGTAGCGGCAGCTTGTCGCGATGATCTAGCGGCCTTGTCCCGAAGCTCCGAAGCGATACTTCAGCAGCGAATATATGGCGATAGGATTGGTCAGCAGGTAACGTTTTCCAAGCCGCTTCGGCTCGAGCATGGCCCGGTAGAGCCATTCCAGCCCCATATCCTGCATCCATTGCGGCGCCCGGCTGTTCTTGCCGGCGAGGAAATCGAAAAGGCCGCCGCAGGTCTTGATTACGGCGATGCCGGAAAGCCTGTCCAGATTGCGCGAGACGAAACGCTGCTCCAGCGGTATGCCGAAGCCAACCCAGAGAATATCCGTCCCGGATGCCGCGATATCGGCGAGGATCGCCTCTTCCTCGGCCCGGCTGAAATAACCGTTGCGCCGCCCCGCAAATACAAGGCGCGGATAAAGCCTCTGCATTTCCTCGACCGCCGCGCGGTTCACCTCTTCGGAACCGCCGAGGAAATAGAAACGGCTACCGGTCTCTTCGGCGCGCTTCGCAACCGCATGAACGAGATCCGTGGTCGCAACCCGCTCTCTCAATGCCTTCGGGCAGAATTTGCGGGAGAAGATCACCAGCGACATGCCGTCCGCATGGATCTGGTCCGCCTGCCGAAGCATGGCGTCGAATTCCCGGTCGTGATGGCAGAGCGCGATGACCTGACCGTTTGCCGATGTCGAATAAAACGGTTTTGCACCGGCCGCACGCGCCGTCGTCGCGCGCAGGATGAAATCCCGCGCGGTTTCGTCGATGGTCGCGTCGGTAATGGGCAACGCCGCAAGCGGAATAACCGGCCAGACCTGGCCAGTCCCCTCCGCATCCGGCATCTCTCTCCCTGTCATAATCTGTCCGGTGTCCAAGATAGGCATCGTTTCATTGTTATATTCACGCTTATGCTTAGGGTATAAGGCTTCAAACACTACGAAGAACTATCATTAATATTTTTATAAATCCCCGTATGCGGCAGCCATTTTACACGCCTGAAGGTTGTGCGCCACATTTTCCGCCTATTCCGGTTTTCCAGCCGATGGGTTAAGGGACGCGGAAATCAAACCACGGAAGGGCTCCGGCCATGGAAACAATCTCGATCGACAATCGCGGCGATTTCGGCCTCTGGGCGATAGAACGGGCGAAAGAAATCGTCGCCAACGAGGCGTCCGATCTTGCCATTTCGGTTCGCGACGGTGACGAGGCCGGCATTCGCGATGCCGGCAATGCACTGGGCGCGGCCATCGCCGCCGCGCTGCTCGAGGTTTATGACGGTCTGATTTCGGAAGAATAAGGCGACGCGCAGCCGCCTTGTCTTACCGCGCCGCGACATCCGCGTGGTCGTCCCGGCGAAGATAACCCCAGAGACCGAGCGCCACGGCAATTGCCAGACCAAGGAACAGGCCGCCCATGCCGCCGGCGATCAGGAACGTCAGCTTGCCCGGCGGCCAGCTTCTGGAATCGGGCGCAACCGGCTGAGAAATCACCCGTACATTGGTGGAATCGATCGACTGCTGCTCGGCAAGCTGGCGGGAGCGGGTGAGATAAGTCTCATAGATCGCCGCCGCCGAGCGGGCGTCGCGATCGAGATCGCGCAGCCGCACCTGCGCCTCATTGTCGGTAAAGACATTGGCGCGTTCCGCCACCGCTTTCAGCCGCAGGGCATCGAGTGAGGAGCGCGCCTCCGCGACGTTGATCTTTGCCGCTTGAAGGATACGCCGCGCCTCATCCGCCATTCCCTGTTCCAGCATCGCCCGCTCCGCACCCGCGGTTGCAAGACGCGGATGGCGCGCGCCATAGGTCAGCGTCATCGCACCGATCTGCTGTTGCAGCGTGCTGTATTGCGCACGGATCGTATTCATCGTTTGGCTGTCGAATATGGCGTCGCTCTGGGTGCGGTTCTGCGCAATCGCCGCCTCCATCTGCTTGAGGCGCGATTCTTCCTGAATGAGGCGCTGCTGGGTCGCAAGCACCTGAGCGTTCAGCTCACCGGAAGCCAGATTGCTGACGAGCTGGCCGTTATTTTCCTGCAGGCCGTTCTCGCGGCGGAAATTGGCCACGCGCTTTTCGGCGGCGGTCACATTCTCGCGCATTTCCTCGAGCCGCTTCCTGAGATCGTCAACGACGCGTTGACTGCTGTCGGAGTTTGTCTGGAATAGCTCGCTTTCGAAAGCCTTCACGATGGCCTTGGAGACAGTCACCGATTTTTCCGCGTCATTGGTCCAGACCGAAAGCGTCACGACAAAGGAGCGCGGGTCGCGTTCCGCCGCCACCCGATCGCCGAGCGAACGAAGCGCACCGACCCGGTTGTCGTCATCTTCCGGTTTCGATGAGAACATCGCCTTCAGCCGGGCGAGCGGCGGTGGACTGATGAATTCAGGGTCCTGATCGAGCTTCAGCTCGTCCACCACCCGTGCCAGCACGTTGCGCGAGGTGATGGTGCGCAGCTTGCTTTCCACCTCGAGGATTTGCGTGTCGCGCTGCTGGTTGGGCGAAAACACGCCGTCATTGACGACATTCAGGTTGGAGGGATTAACGACGATATCCGTATAGGCCTTGTAGCGCGGCGGCGTCATGGAGGCATAGGTCAGAGCGCCGGCAACGCAGAGAACGATTGCCAGCACGATCCAGACAATGCCTTTGCGAAGCCAGAGGATGACGTCATCCACACCGATCCTGTCGATATGTTTCAGGCCCGGCAGCGCAGTCGCCAGACTGCCGCTCGGCGAAGCCGTCTTCACCGGCGTCTCGGCCGCAGCCGGCTCGGCGACGGTTTTCGCCGGTTTCGGCTCCAGATGCTCCTTTAGCACCGTACGCTCGAAAACCTCGTCCTCATCCACCAGATCGTCCAGCAGGGAACCATGGGTTCTCGCGGCAGGCGCCGTTTTTTCATCGAGCGGACGTGCCTGCTTATGTCCCGCCTTTTGAAGCCTGTACATCAGCCAATCCAACTCGAACGAACCACAAAAAGGCCGGCAACAGAGGGTTCCCATCGTCGCCAGAGCCGCTATCGACGGACAAGTTTAAATATGACGGGTGAATTTTAGGTTACCCGCATCAGTCCCGCCATCATCGCCTATTCGCGTCCGCGTTGAAAGGGATGATTGACTTGAATGGATCGATACGGTTCTTTCAACCGTTATATTTTTGCATTATCCATTTGACCCTCAAAGATTTTATCGAAACGGAGTTTGGAATGAGCCTGAAATTTGGAACGAGCGGCCTTCGCGGCCTCTCTGTCGATCTGAAAGGAAAAGCTTCTGCCGTCTATGCCACGGCATTTGCGAGGCACCTTCTCACATCGGGCCAGGCAAAGGCGGGCGATCCCATTCTCGTCGGCCGCGATTTCCGCGATTCGAGCCCGGATGTTTCCGCCACCTGCATCGCCGCGCTCAAAAAAGCCGGCCTGACCCCGTTCGATTGCGGCACGGTGCCGACACCCGCGCTGGCGCTTTACGGCCTGTCGCTGAAGGCCGGCGCGCTGATGATCACCGGCTCGCATATTCCGGCCGACCGCAACGGCATCAAGTTCTACCGCCCGGACGGCGAAATCGACAAGCAGGACGAGACGGCGATTGCCGCTCTTGCCGCCGAAATCGAAGCGGAAGGCATCAGCGACGAGGCGGCGACTGCCGAAGACCATTCCGCCACCGCAGCCGAACTTTTCTATGAGCGCAACATCGCGCTGCTGCCGGAAAAGGCGCTCTCCGGCCTCAAGATCGGCGTTTACCAGCACAGCACGGTGGCGCGCGATCTCTTTGTCGACGTGCTTGCCCATTATGGTGCGGATGTCGTTCCGCTCGGCCGCTCCGAAACCTTCATTCCTGTCGATACCGAAGCGGTCTCGCCGGAAACGCTGGCCCTTCTCAAGAAATGGTCGCCGGAGCACGGTCTCGACGCCATCGTTTCCGCCGATGGCGACGGCGACCGTCCCCTGCTGACCGATGAAAACGGCGTGCCGCTGCGCGGCGACCTCATCGGCCTGATCACCGCCAATTTCCTCGGCGCCGGCGTGGTCGTCACCCCCGTCACCTCCAATTCCGGCATCGAGGCGAGCGGTTCGTTCGATGTCGTCCGCACCAAAGTCGGCTCCCCCTTCGTGATCGCGGGCATGGCTGAGGCGCTCGCCGCCGGCAAGAACGGCGTCATGGGCTTCGAGGCCAATGGCGGCCTGCTGACGGCGTCTGCCTTCACACTTAACGGCCGGGCGCTTTCGCCGCTGCCGACGCGTGACAGCTTCCTGCCGGTTCTCGCCGTGCTGCTTCTCTCGGCAGAACAGAAAAAGCCGCTGTCGCAGATCGCCGCCGCCTATAACCTGCCGGTCGCCGCCGCCGACCGCCTGGAAAATTTCGCGCAGGAAAAGAGCGCCGCCCTGATGACGCATCTGCGCGCCTCGCGCAGCAATCTCGAAGCCTTCCTCGCACCGGTCGGCACCGTGAAGGCGCTCAGCGACATCGACGGCCTGCGCGTCGCGCTTACCGATGGCAGCACCATCCATTTCCGCCCATCCGGCAACGCTCCCGAAATGCGCTGCTATGTCGAAGCCGCCAATCAGGACGAGGCCGAAACGCTTCTGAACAAGGGACTCGATCTCATTCGCAATTTTGGTTGAGAGTGGATGCCGCATACGCGATGGTGTAAGCTGCGCGCATGAAAAGAACGGACGCAATCAGGAAACTCAAGCGCCACGCCCATGCAGTGAAAAGCATGGGCGCGACTTCGCTCTATCTTTTCGGATCGACGGCCCGCGATGAGGCCCTTGCCTCCAGCGATCTGGACATCTTCATCGACTATGATCCGGGCCGCCGTTTCTCGTTGATCGATCTCGTCGGTATCAAGCAGTTTCTGGAAGAAGAATTGGCCGTGGAAGTCGACGTGACGACACGCAACAGCCTCCACCCGCTGCTCCGGAATGACATCGAACAATCCGCCGTACGGATATTTTGATGACCAGACGCAGGGTCGGGCCGGTTCTCGCTGAAATTCTTGAGGCCATAAACGGCATTGAGACCCACATCGCAGGCGGATGACGTCGTTTGGGCCGTGGTCACCGAACATGTGGCGCCGCTCAAAATCGCTGTTGCGGCCATTCAACGATCCGTCGAAGGTGAAAGCTGAGGACTTATCAGCGCCGTGTCCCAAATGTCGCACCCCGCCCGTGCCCTGTTGCTCTTCCGGCTCCATGGAGCGATAAGGACCGGAGGGCCACGAGAGGCGGATTATGAGCGGCGAGACCATTACCCTTTATGAAGCGATAGGTGGCGATGCGACCGTCAGGGCGCTGACCCGGCGCTTCTACGAATTGATGGATACCCTGCCGGAAGCGGCGCGCTGCCGCGCCATCCATCCCGCCGATCTTTCCGGCAGCGAGGCGAAGTTTTACGATTATCTGACGGGATATCTTGGCGGACCGCCCGTTTATGTCGAGAAACACGGCCATCCGATGTTGCGGCGGCGTCATTTCGTCGCCCCCATCGGCCCCGCCGAGCGGGATGAATGGCTGCTCTGCTTCCGCCGCGCCATGGACGAGACCATCGAAAATCCGAAGCTTCGCGAGATCATCTGGACGCCGGTCGAGCGACTGGCCTTTCACATGCAGAACCAGGAGGCGGACAGCCAATGACAACGCAGAGCGCGACCATCGCAAGCCTGCCCCGCGACAGATTGCGGGCCTTCATTCTGTTGCTGGGTGGCCTTCTGGGTGCTGCGGGCGTCATGCTAGCTGCCGCCGCCACCCACACCGGCGAAACCTATATGCTCGGCAATGCCTCAGCCATGGCGCTGGCGCATGCGCCGGTGCTGGTGGCGCTCCATATCGGCGCGGATCGCGTCAGAACCGCAATTCCGGCAGGCCTGATCCTCGGCCTCGGCACCGCGATCTTTGTCGGCGATCTCGTCACCCGGCATTTTTCCGGCCACAGCCTGTTTCCCTACGCCGCACCCACGGGCGGCCTCGGCATGATCGCCGGATGGCTGGTACTGTGCGCGGGAGCGTTTCTGAAGCCGAAGGGTTAGGCTTTAGCCCTAACGCCGCTTCCAGCGAAACGAGAGGATATTGCGGCCCTCTTCGGCCGCCGCGCCGATTTCGAAGGACGGCGTTTCACCGGGCTGGCGGGTGCGCAGATGGGGAAAGGTCACCACATTGCCGCCGCTTCTGGCAAGGCGGTTGCGCCTTTCGCGTTCACCGATGATTTCATAAATATCCGTCAGGGCCGGATCGGCAGCCTGCTCGGCCATCTTGTGCAGTTCCACGCGGCAGGCTTCTGCTACCGCGGGCTCTTCATCGTGGAAATTACTGCGCTCGTCGCTCATCGCTGGAGGTCCGTTCATTCATGGTCTGCAGCGCCCGCTCCAGACTGGATTTGCTGCCGTTGCGCAGCGGAATGAACGTCTTGCCGAATTTCTTGCAACCGGACTTCACCCGCAGACACGCATCGTGGCTGATACAGTCGATCGGGCAAAAAACGCAGTCGACGGAGGGAAGCACGGTATCGATGCGCGAGACGGCTTCACGCAGGCCGCCATCGTGATGAATGAGCTCCGCCCCGAAATTGCTGGCGATCTGGCGAAGATGCGCAACCTGACAGTCACGGCCGCCGACATAAAGAAAGCTTTTCGGACCGGAAAGCTGCTGTTCGGCCACGTCCTTTTCGGTCTGTGGCGCGCCCTTGCCCTGCTTGCCGCCGCGTTCGGCCTTCTTCTTTTCCTTACGTGCCATTCCCTCACCTGCCGGTTGATTTTTCAATGCCCCGGACGTTCGGGATGCCGGCACCATAATAAAGATGAGTTTTGGAGTAAAGTATAAAGGTGATAATTTTCCTCATGTTTTGACATAAAGAATCGATCACATATTCGAGAGAATGGTTCCGTTCAGCCGTTTATCCGCAATCCGCCCATGAAAAGCTGCTCCAGATGCCGGGCCGCATCCTCAAAACGGCCCTCGCCGCCATTCTTCTCGCCCAGCACCGCCCGCACCTGCACATCGAAATCCGCATAATGCTGGGTGGTCGACCAGATGGAAAAAATGAGATGATAGGGATCGCATTTGGCCATCCGCCCGGCCTTCACCCAGGCGCGGATCACCTCGGCCTTTTCATCCACCAGTTGTTTCAGCGGCCCCTTCAGCTCATCTTCGATATGCGGCGCGCCCTGCAGGATCTCATTGGCGAACAGGCGGCTTTCACGCGGGAAATCGCGTGACATTTCCAGCTTGCGACGAATATAGGAGCGAATCTCGCTTTCAGGATTGCCCTCGGCATCGAAAGCGCGCAGCGGGTCGAGCCATGTGTCCAGCACCCGCTCTATCAGCGCGCGATGCATCGCCTCCTTGGTGCGGAAATAATAAAGCACGTTCGGTTTCGACATGCCGGCCGCCTCGGCGATCTGATCGATGGTGGAGCCGCGAAACCCGTTTGTGGAAAAAACACTGAGCGCGGCTTCAAGAATCGCTTCCTGCTTTTCTTCCTGAATGCGGGTCCGCTTCTGTGTTTTCGCTGCGCGCGGTATGGCCATTCTCAGCTCTCTGTTTCTTTTCCATGCAATTGCCGTTACAGTATGCTTAAAAAATAATCTACGCGTACAGTTTAGGCAAAATTACTGCGATTCGTCACGAAAATCCCTTGCTGACGCCACCGCGAATTTGCAATGTTTACCAGCCGGTCAATTTATCCCCCATCGCCATCACAAGGCAATGGCTGTTATCTTAACCGGCAAAAAAGGGAACGGCACAAGCTTTGCTTCGATAAAAACAAAACAGGTGAGGACGACACTTCATGGCGGCGGGTAAGAACTTGACGGTCAATGGCGACCGTCTGTGGGACAGTCTGATGGATATGGCGAAGATCGGCCCCGGCATTGCCGGCGGCAATAATCGCCGCACGCTGACGGATGAGGATGCGGAAGGCCGCCGCCTGTTCCAGCGCTGGTGCGAGGCGGCGGGCCTGACAATGGGCGTCGACCGCATGGGCACCATGTTCGCCACCCGCCCCGGCGAGGATCCGGACGCGCTTCCCGTTTATATCGGCAGCCACCTCGACACCCAGCCGACCGGCGGCAAGTTCGATGGCGTGCTCGGCGTGCTGGCCGGGCTGGAGGTGGTGCGCAGCCTGAATGACCTCAACATCAAGACCAAACACCCGATCACCGTCACAAACTGGTCAAACGAGGAAGGCGCACGCTTTGCCCCGGCCATGCTGGCCTCCGGCGTCTTCGCCGGCATTCACGATCTCGATTATGCCTATGGCCGCACCGATACCGACGGCAAGACCTATGGCGACGAGCTGAAGCGCATCGGCTGGCTGGGCGAGGAAGAGGTGGGCGCGCGCAAGATGCACGCCTATTTCGAATATCACATCGAGCAGGGGCCGATCCTGGAAGCCGAAAGCAAACAGATCGGCGTCGTCACCCATGGCCAGGGCCTGTGGTGGCTGGAAGTGACGCTGACCGGCAAGGAAGCCCATACCGGCTCCACCCCGATGGCCATGCGCGTCAATGCCGGCTTAGCTGCCGCCCGCATTCTCGAAAAGGTGCAGGAAGTGGCCATGGCCCACCAGCCGGGCGCCGTGGCCGGCGTCGGCCAGATGATCTTCACACCCAATTCCCGCAACGTGCTGCCCGGCAAGGTGGTCTTCACCATCGACCTCAGAACCCCCTCACAGGCGAAACTCGACAGCATGCGCGCCATCTTCGAACGCGAGGTGCCGCAGATCGCCGAAGAACTCGGCGTCGGCTGCTCGATCGAAGCCATCGGCCATTTCGATCCGGTTACCTTCGACCCCGTTCTGGTCGGCCGCGTGCGCTCTGCCGCCGAAAAACTCGGCTACAGCCACATGGACATCATCTCCGGCGCCGGCCACGATGCCTGCTGGACGGCACGGGTCGCCCCCTCCACCATGATCTTCTGCCCCTGCGTGGACGGGCTTTCCCACAACGAGGCCGAGGAAATTTCGCCGGAATGGGCCGCCGCCGGCTGCGACGTGCTGCTGCATGCGGTGCTTGAGACTGCGGAGATCGTGGAATGACCGCCACCATCATCAAGAACGGCACCATCGTCACCGCCGACCTCACCTACAAGGCCGATGTGAAGATCGAAGGCGGCAGGATCACCGAGATCGGACCCGATCTGACCGGCGGCACGGTACTCGATGCCACCGGATGTTACGTCATGCCCGGCGGCATCGATCCGCATGTGCATCTGGAAATGCCCTTCATGGGCACCTATTCCGCCGATGACTTCGAGAGCGGCACGCGCGCGGCGCTTGCCGGCGGCACCACCATGGTGGTGGATTTCTGCCTGCCGGAGCCCGGCCAGTCGCTTCTTGATGCCCTGCAGCGATGGGACAACAAGGCGACGCGCGCCAATTGCGATTATTCCTTCCACATGGCCGTCACCTGGTGGGGCGAGCAGGTCTTCGATGAGATGAAGACTGTGGTTCGGGAAAAAGGCATCAACTCCTTCAAGCACTTCATGGCCTATAAGGGCGCTTTGATGGTGAATGACGACGAGATGTTCGCCTCCTTCTCGCGCTGCGCCGAACTGGGCGCCATCCCCTTCGTGCATGCGGAAAACGGCGATATCGTTGCGCAGATGCAGGAAAAACTGATGGCGGAAGGCAATGTCGGGCCGGAGGCGCATGCCTATTCCCGCCCGCCCTCGGTGGAAGGCGAGGCCACCAACCGCGCCATCATCATCGCCGACATGGCCGGCGCCCCGCTTTATGTCGTCCACACCTCCTGCGAACAGGCGCATGAAGCGATCCGCCGCGCCCGCCAGAACGGCATGCGGGTCTATGGCGAACCGCTGATCCAGCACCTGATCCTCGACGAAAGCGAATATGCCAATGCCGACTGGGATCACGCCGCCCGCCGGGTGATGTCGCCGCCCTTCCGCAACCGGCAGCATCAGGACAGCCTCTGGGCCGGCCTCGCCTCCGGCTCGCTGCAATGCGTGGCGACCGACCATTGCGCCTTCACCACGCAGCAGAAACGCTTCGGCCTTGGCGATTTCCGCAGGATACCGAACGGCACCGGCGGGCTGGAAGATCGCATGCCGCTGCTCTGGACCCATGGCGTGGCGACCGGCCGCCTGACGATGAACGAATTCGTCGCCGTCACCTCCACCAACATCGCCAAAATCCTCAACATCTATCCCAGAAAGGGCGCGATCCTCGTCGGCAGCGACGCCGATATCGTCGTCTGGGATCCAGCGCTGGAAAAGACCATCAGCGCGGCGAGCCAGCAATCGGCCATCGATTACAACGTGTTCGAAGGCCAGAAGGTCAAAGGCCTGCCGCGTTACACCCTGTCGCGCGGTCTCATCAGCATCGAGGAGGCCACCATCGAAACGCAGCCGGGCCACGGCCAGTTCATCGCCCGCGATGCTTATCCGGCCGTCAGCCGGGCGCTTTCCACCTGGAAGGAACTCGTCGCGCCGCGCAAGGTGGAGCGCAGCGGCATCCCTGCATCGGGTGTATGACCGTGAGCGCCGGGCCGAAACGCGAAATCGTCATCGCCGCAGCCGTTCTGCTCAACGAGCGGCGGCAGATGCTTGTCGTGCGCAAGCGCGGCACCACGCAATTCATGCAGCCGGGCGGCAAGATCGATCCCGGCGAAACGCCGGAACAGGCGCTTCACCGCGAACTAGCCGAGGAAATCGGCCTGACGCTGCCCGAAAATGCCGCCCGTTATGAAGGCGTCTTTCGCGAGGAGGCCGCCAATGAGACGGGGGCCGACGTCGTCGCCCATACATTCATCGCCAGACTTCAGACAGAGGTCGCCCCGCAGGCGGAAATAGAGGAAGTGCGCTGGCTCGATCTCGACCGCCACACCGGCATAACGATCGCCAAGCTCACGGAAACCCAAATGCTGCCGCTGGCGCGCGCGGCCCTGACGGAAAGCGAAACCAAGCCCAGATGAACCAGGCCTCACCCTATTCCGTCGTTTCCGCCAGAAATCTCGGCCTCACCTTTGAAACGGGCGATGGCCCGGTGCACGCACTCTCCAATGTCGACCTGGAGGTCGGCAAGGGCGATTTCGTCTCCTTCATCGGCCCTTCCGGCTGCGGCAAGACCACCTTTCTGCGGGTCATCGCCGATCTGGAAAAACACACATCCGGCGGCATCACCGTCAACGGCACGACGCCGGAAACCGCCCGCCGGGACCGCTCCTACGGTTATGTCTTCCAGGCCGCCGCCCTTTATCCATGGCGCAGCATCGAAAAGAACATCGCCCTGCCGCTCGAAATCATGGGCTATACCAAGGCCGAGCAGCGCGAGCGCATCGAGCGCACGCTCGATCTCGTCAACCTCAACGGTTTCGGCAAGAAATATCCCTGGCAGCTTTCCGGCGGCATGCAGCAGCGCGCCTCGATTGCCCGCGCGCTCGCCTTCGATGCCGACCTGCTGTTGATGGACGAACCCTTTGGCGCACTGGATGAGATCGTGCGCGATCACCTCAACGAACAGCTTCTGAAACTCTGGGATACGACCGGCAAGACCATCTGCTTCGTCACCCATTCCATTCCGGAAGCGGTGTATCTCTCGACCAAGATCGTCGTCATGTCGCCACGGCCGGGCCGGGTGACGGATGTGATTACATCGACGCTGCCACGGGAAAGGCCGCTCGAGATTCGCGAGACGCCGGAATTTCTGGCGATTGCGCATCGGGTGCGTGAGGGGTTGAAGGCGGGGCATAGCTATGAGGGGTGAGGTCATCGCCAGCTTTACCCCCCTCTGCCCTGCCGGGCATCTCCCCCTCAAGGGGGGAGATCAGCAAGAGGCGCGACCACCGCTTCATTCGCAAACGTTAAGACGGCCGAGACCTCACCACGAGTCGATCTCCCCCCTTGAGGGGGAGATGCCCGGCAGGGCAGAGGGGGGTAAGCCACACCCACAAGGCACCGCTAAGCCCCACCCGCGGCAAAAGCGGCGGAGCGAAAACCCATGACCCTCCTCCGCCACCGCATCCTCCCCATCCTCACCGTCCTCCTCGCCATCCTCATCCTCTGGCACCTCGCCGTCATCTACCTCAACATGCCCTTCGCCCGCGACCAGGCCACCCGCGCCGGTCAAATGCCGGGCTTCTTCGAACTCCTGCCGCAAACCTTCGCGCAGGAGCGCCCGGTTCTCCCCGCCCCGCACCAGATTGCCGCCGAACTGTGGGACACCACGGTCAACAAGGCCGTCACCTCCAAGCGCAGCCTCATCTATCACGCCGGCGTCACGCTCTCGGCGACGCTGCTGGGTTTCGCCATCGGTGCTGCGCTCGGCATCCTGCTTGCCGTCGCCATCGTGCATAACCGCGCCATGGACCGCTCCGTCATGCCGTGGATCATCGCCAGCCAGACGATCCCGATCCTCGCCGTCGCGCCGATGATCATCGTCGTCCTGAACTCCATCGGCATTTCCGGGCTGCTGCCGAAGGCGCTGATCTCCACCTATCTTTCCTTCTTCCCCATCGTCGTCGGCATGGTGAAGGGCCTCAGAAGTCCGGAGACGATCCAGCTTGACCTGATGCACACCTATAATGCCTCGCCCGGCCAGATTTTCTGGAAGCTGCGCTGGCCCTCGGCGCTGCCCTATCTCTTCACCTCGCTGAAGATCGCCGTCGCCATTGCGCTGGTCGGCGCCATCGTCGGTGAATTGCCGACAGGCGCCGTTGCCGGGCTCGGCGCGCGCCTGCTTTCCGGTTCCTATTACGGCCAGACGGTGCAGATATGGGCGGCTCTGTTCATGGCCGCCGGTGTGGCTGCGCTGCTGGTATCCATCATCGGCATCGCCCATGCCGCCGTCCTCAAGAGAATGGGAGCCCGGCCATGACCCATCCCGGCTGGTTTTTCGGCGCGATCCTGTTCTGGCTTGCCGCCTGGGCCTTCAACGAATGGCTGGTGCGCCGCCACGTCTCCACGCCAGCGGCAAAACGCATCGGCCGCATCGCCGTGCCGCTCCTCTTCGGGCTGGCCATCCTCGCACTCTGGGAAGGCGTTGTGCGCGGTTTTTCCGTGCCGCCCATCCTGCTGCCGGCCCCAAGCGCCATCCTTGCACGGCTCGCCGGCTCCCTGCCGATCCTCTGGGCCGATTTCCGCCAGACCTTCATCAAATCGGTGCTGACGGGTTATGTGCTCGGCTGCGGCCTCGGCTTTGCCGTCGCCATCCTCATCGACCGGTCGCCCTTCCTCCAGCGCGGGCTGCTGCCCATCGGCAATTTCGTCTCGGCTCTGCCGGTCGTCGGCGTAGCACCCATCATGGTCATGTGGTTCGGCTTCGACTGGCAGTCGAAAGTCGCCGTCGTCGTCATCATGACCTTCTTTCCCATGCTGGTGAACACGGTGCAGGGGCTTGCCGCTTCCAGCCACATGGAACGCGACCTGATGCGCACCTACGCCGCCGGCTGGTGGCAGACATTGGTGAAACTGCGCCTGCCCGCCGCCTGGCCCTTCATCTTCAACGCGCTGAAGATCAATTCCACGCTGGCGCTGATCGGCGCCATCGTCGCGGAGTTTTTCGGCACGCCCATCGTCGGCATGGGTTTCCGCATCTCGGCGGAAATGGGCCGCAGCAATGTCGATATGGTCTGGGCCGAAATCGCGGTCGCCGCGCTCGCCGGCTCCGGCTTTTATGGTCTCGTGGCGCTCGCGGAGCGGGCCGTCACCTTCTGGCATCCGTCCGTCCGTGGGGGACGAACGTAATAACGAAAAAGGGAACAGCGATGAAAATGAAACTTGCATCCATGCTTCTTGCCGGCGCGTCACTCCTGACCGCATTCGGAGCGCAGGCCGCCGACAAGATTACCCTGCAGCTGAAATGGGTCACCCAGGCGCAGTTCGCCGGATATTACGTCGCCAAGGACAAGGGTTTCTATGAAGCCGAAGGACTCGATGTCGACATCAAGCCCGGCGGCCCGGACATTGCGCCCGCCCAGGTTCTGGCCGGCGGCGGTGCGGATGTCATCGTCGACTGGATGCCATCCGCACTTGCCACCCGCGAAAAGGGCGTGCCGCTGGTCAATATCGCCCAGCCGTTCAAATCGTCAGGCATGATGCTGACCTGCCTGAAAGAAACCGGCATCACCAAGCCGGAGGATTTCAAGGGCAAGACGCTGGGCGTCTGGTTCTTCGGCAATGAATATCCGTTCCTGTCGTGGATGGCGCACCTGAAAATCCCGACCACCGGCGGGGCGGACGGCGTGACCGTTCTCAAACAGGGCTTCAATGTCGATCCGCTGCTGCAGAAACAGGCCGCCTGCATTTCCACCATGACCTATAATGAATATTGGCAGGTCATCGATGCCGGCATCAAGCCGGAGGAACTCGTCACCTTCAAATACGAGGCGGAAGGCGTGGCGACGCTGGAAGACGGGCTTTACGTTCTGGAAGACAAGCTGAAGGACGCCAAGTTCAAGGAAGACATGGTCAAATTCGTCCGCGCTTCCATGAAGGGCTGGAAATGGGCGGAAGAAAACCCTGACGACGCCGCCGATATCGTTCTCGAAAACGACGCCTCCGGCGCCCAGACCGAAAAACACCAGAAGCGCATGATGGGCGAAGTGGCAAAACTTACCGCCGGCTCGAAGGGCGCGCTCGACAAGGCGGACTATGACCGTACCGTCAAGACGCTGCTGGGCGGCGGTTCCGACCCGGTCATCACCAAGGAACCGACAGGCGCCTACACCACCGAAATCACCGATGCGGCGCTGAAATAGTCGAATTTAACCCGGATGCAGGGAACGCGCGGCACCGTCCGCGCGTTTTTTGCGGTGGTAACCCATTTGACGAATTACAATATCCCGACCTATACAAAAATGTATATCAACCATCGCGGCTATGCGGATTGATTTGTACGACAACAAGAATTACAGTCCCGCCCACAAGACTGCCAAATTTGATCTTGTAAAATAAGCACTGGGCAAAGGTGCTTAAGATTCGCGTTGAGGGGCGTTTGAATCGGGAGGATCGAAAAGGAAGTATTGTGATCCCTTGTTTCACATTCGCTATCGCATGACCTTTTAAAACGAGCCTTGGGGCTGCAGGACATGCGATCGGATATTGCGCGAGCCAAGACACATGCAGCATAAAGTCACGTTTAACCGCTTTGTATTCCTTCTTCTTTCCGCAACGGCGCTTCCCCTCTCCGCAGCAGCCGAGGGAGAGGCGCAGGCGCCGGTCAAACAGCAGAACCTGCCTTCCATCATCGTCGCCCATGCGGCAAAACGCGATCTCGTGGACCGCATCATCGCCACCGGCACGATCCGTCCCGTGGACGAAATTTACGTCCAGCCGCTGGTCGACGGCCTGTCCATCGACACGCTGAACGCCGATATCGGCGACCGGGTGGAAGCGAATGCGGTTCTGGCCGTGCTGTCCTCCGACAGCCTCGTGCTGCAAAAGAGCCAGCTTGAGGCCAACAAGGCCAAGGCCGAAGCCTCCGTCACCCAGTCGAAGGCGCAGGTGCTGGAAGCGCAGGCCAATCTCAATGACGCCCTTCGCCAGCGCGACCGCGCCGCCAAGCTCGGCCAGAGCGGCTCCGGCTCCGTCTCCGAGACGGAAAAGACCGAAGCGGCCGCTCAGGTGGCGCAGGCCCGCCTCGATGCGGCCAAACAGGCGGTTTCCGCCGGCGAAGCCGACATCAAGGTCGTCGACGCGCAGATCGACGACATCGATCTGAAGCTGACGCGCACCGGCGTGAAAACCCCGGTCGCCGGCATCGTCTCCGCCAAGAACGCCAAGGTCGGCGCAATCGCCAGCGGTGCGGGCAATCCGCTGTTCACCGTCATCAAGGACGGTGCGATAGAACTCGTCGCCGATCTCTCCGAGACCGATATCCAGAAGGTCAAGGCAGGCCAGAAAGCCTATTTGACGGTTGCCGGCGGAGCTGAGAAAATAGAAGGCAAGGTGCGCCTCGTTTCACCCACCGTCGACCCGACGACGCGCCTCGGCTCCGTGCATGTGGTTCTGCCGACCGACAGCCCGGCGCGTTCCGGCATGTATGCCAGCGCGGCGATCATCGTCGAGGAGACGAATGCGCTCGCTTTGCCACTGTCGGCCGTCACCTCCGGGCGTGAAGGCTCGACCACCCGCAAGGTGGAAGGCGACGTCGTCAAGCAGGTAAAGATCGAGACCGGCATCGAAGACGGCGGTTTTATCGAGATCGTCAGCGGTCTTGCCGCTGGAGACAAGGTTGTCGAGAAAGCTGGAGCATTCGTGCGTGATGGTGACCGGATAAGACCGGTGGAAGCCCAGACGGCTGCGTCCAACTGACTGAGGGAATGAGATGAACTTTTCCGCATGGTCAATCCGTAACCCGATTGCGCCGCTGCTCGGCTTCGCGCTTTTGATGATCCTCGGCATGCAGGCGTTCAACACCCTGCCCATCACCCGTTTTCCGAACATCGACGTTCCCGTCGTGGCCGTCACGGTCACCCAGAGCGGCGCTTCGCCCTCCGAGCTGGAAATGCAGGTGACGAAGGAGATCGAGGACGCCGTCGCCGCCATCAGCGGCGTCGACGAAATCCAGTCCACCGTGGTCGACGGCCAGTCGACGACAACGGTTGTCTTCCGCATCGAAAAGCCGACGGAAGAGGCCGTTCAGGACACCAAGGACGCCATCGACAAGATCCGCAGCGATCTGCCGGCCGATATCGAAGTGCCCGTCGTCAGCAAGATCGACGTCGAGGGACAGGCGATCCAGACCTTTGCCGTCTCTTCGCCCAACATGACGCTGGAAGAACTGTCCTGGTTCGTGGATGACACGATCAAGCGTTCGCTGCAGGGCCAGTCCGGCATCGGCAAGGTCGACCGCTACGGCGGCGCCGACCGCGAAGTGCGCGTGTCTCTGAGCCCCGAAAAGCTCGACGCCTATGGCATCACCGCAACTGAGGTGAACAGCCAGCTGCGCGGCACCAATATCGATCTCGGCTCCGGCCGCGGCCAGGTCGGCGGCAACGAGCAGACCATCCGCACGCTCGGCGACACGCGCGATGTGAGCCAGCTCGCCAACACCACGATTGCGCTTTCCAACGGCCGTTTCGTCAAGCTTTCCGAGCTCGGCACGGTCACCGACACCTACCAGGAACAGAAGTCCTTCTCGCGCTTCAACGGCAACCCCGCCGTCACCTTCGCGGTGTTCCGCTCCAAGGGCGCGAGCGAAGTCTCGGTCGCCGAAACCGTGGCGGCAAGCCTCGATGAGGTGCGCAAGAATCATCCGGACGTGTCGATCGAAATGGTCGATGACGCCGTTTATTTCACCTATGGCAACTACAAGGCCGCGCTCGACACGCTGATCGAAGGCGCGATCCTCGCCGTCATCGTCGTCCTGCTCTTCCTGCGCAACTGGCGCGCAACCCTGATTGCCGCCGTGGCGCTGCCGCTTTCCGCGATCCCGACCTTCTGGATCATGGACATCATGGGCTTCTCGCTCAACCTCGTCAGCTTCCTGGCGCTCACGCTCGCCACGGGTATTCTCGTGGACGACGCCATCGTGGAAATCGAGAACATCGCCCGCCATATCAAGATGGGCAAGACGCCCTATCGGGCGGCACTCGAAGCGGCGGATGAAATCGGCCTCGCCGTCATCGCCACCAGCTTCACCATCATCGCCGTCTTCGTGCCGGTGTCGTTCATGCCCGGCATTCCCGGCCAGTACTTCATCCAGTTCGGCCTCACCGTCGCCTTCTCGGTGTTCTTCTCGCTGGCCGTGGCCCGCCTCATCACACCGTTGATGGCGGCCTATCTGATGCGCGCCGAAGATGCGATGGACGATCACCACGACAATGACAGCCGGTTGATGAAGGCCTATACGCGCATGGTAACCGCCACCACCCGCAAATGGTGGGCGCGTTATCTGACGCTGCTCGGCGCCATCGGCTTCCTCGTCGCTTCCGTCATTCTTCTCGCCGGCGTTCCGGGCAGCTTCCTGCCGCCGGACGACGCCTCGCGCGTGACGCTTTCGGTGGAACTGCCGCCCAATGCGACGCTCGACGAAACCGACCGCACGACGACGCAGATCTATCATGCCCTGCGTGACATCAACGGCGTGGAAAGCGTCTTCATCCTCGGCGGCGCTTCGCCCAAGGGCGATCTGGAGCTTCGCCGCGCCACCGTCAACGTCATCCTGCAGCACATCGACCATTCGCTGCTCAAGCTGGTGGTCAACAAGGGGCTGGGCTCCATTCCGCTCATCGGCCAATATCTGCCGAAGGTGGAGGAAAAGGGTCGCACACGTCCGCAATGGGATGTGGAGCGGGATATTTTCGCGCAGGTGCGCGGTATTCCGGATGTCCGCATCATCAAGCTGAACGACCGTGCGGAACGCGAGCTCTCCTTCAACTTCCTTTCCACCAATGAGAAGGATTTGAACGACGCCGTCGGTATTCTCGAAAGCCGCCTGCGCGCTTCGCCCATCCTCGCCAATGTCAGCTCGGAAGGTGCATTGCCCCGCCCCGAACTGCAGATCCGCCCGCGCAAGGATGAGATCGCCCGCCTCGGCATCACGCCGCAGCAGATTTCGCAGACCGTGCGTGTCGCCACCATCGGCGATATCGATGCGCAGCTGACGAAGATTTCGCTGGATGACCGGCAGATTCCGATCCGTGTGCAGGCGTCGCTCGATACCCGCCGCGATCTCGCCACCATCCGCGCGCTGAAGATCAAGACCGCCTCCGGTTCGCTGGTGCCGCTCTATAGCGTTGCCGATATCGACTATTCGGAGGGTCCAAGCTCGATCAAGCGCAACGACCGCAACCGCGTCGTCTCCATCGGCTCCGACGTTCCCTTCGGCACGGCGCTCGATACATCGACGGCCGAGTTCAAGCGCATCGTGTCGGAAACCGACCTGCCGGCGAGCGTGCGCCTTGCCGAAAGCGGCGACGCCAAGGTGCAGGGCGAAATGCAGCAGGGCTTCGTCAACGCCATGCTGCTCGGCCTGATGCTGGTGCTGGTGGTGCTCATCCTGCTGTTCAAGGATGTCATCCAGCCCTTCACCATCCTGTTCTCGCTGCCGCTTGCCATCGGCGGCGTGGCGGTCGCGCTCATCATCACGCAGAACGCGCTGTCCATGCCCGTTCTCATCGGCATCCTGATGCTGATGGGCATCGTGACGAAGAACGCCATCCTGCTGGTGGATTTCGCCATCGAAATGCGCCGCCACGGCATGGAACGGGTGCATGCCATGGTCGAGGCCGGCCGCAAGCGCGCCCGCCCGATCATCATGACCTCCATCGCCATGTCGGCGGGCATGTTGCCCTCCGCGCTCGGCGTCGGCGAAGGCGGCTCGTTCCGCGCGCCGATGGCGATTGCGGTGATCGGCGGCATCATCGTCTCGACGGTGCTGTCCCTCATCGTGGTGCCGGCCTTCTTCCTGATCATGGACGACCTGTCGCGCCTGCTCGCCCACCTCTTCGGCCGCTTCGTCGGCAAAAAGGAAGAGGAGGAAGAGGCCCTCTCCAACGAGAAACTCTCGGAGATCGCCCGCGAAAACAGCCTGGCGCTCTCCTCGCTGGAGGCGCGCGTCGCCAGCATGGAAAAGGGCACCGGCGACAAGGCCGCAGACAAGGGCAGCAACATATTGCGGCTGCCGCCGCTTGCTGCGGAGTGAAGCTTGCAGAATAACGATTGAGACGCCGGGCCCTGTGCCCGGCGTTTCTTTGGGCGTGTAAAAGGGCAAAACGTCGCCGCCTGTTTCTTCTCCCCGAGGGGGAGAAGGTGGCCCGAAGGGTCGGATGAGGGGGCTAGCGCTCGATCTATCTCTGGCCTTGCCCCCTCATCCCGCTGCCGCGACCTTCTCCCCCTCGGGGAGAAGAAATATGCGGCGCTCGCCCGCTCCATATTCCCCCTGTGCTTCTCAGCACGAATGGACGAACCATTTCCTCCCGTAACGATTGCAATCCTGTTTGATCGAAATCAATTCGCTTTCCAGGTGAACTGCTAATCTCCCTCGCATCGGGAATTGCCGGTCGAAGGATAATGCGATGAGCTCTTTTCAGATAGGCGTGCGGGAACACGAACATCCCCGGTTTCGTCTCGCTTCGGACAGCCCGGCAAAAGGTATGAGCGGGAGCCGGATGGACGTGAACAAGACCGTGAAGCTGAGCAACAGGGACAGGAACATTCTGCTGCGTGCACCCTTGATCGGGATAGCGGATGATGCGGCGGCATTGAAGCTGATGGAGGCGGCGACCATCACCAATGTGAACGCCCGCCATGTGCTCTTCAAGGAAGGCGAAGCGGCGCAGCATTTTTACTGCGTGCTCTCGGGTTACGTCAGGCTTTACCGGCTGGACCGGCATGGCCGCGAGGCGGATGTGCGCGTCAGCGGCCCCGGCGATACCTTCAACGAATGCCTGATTTTCGGCAGCGATACCTATCGCTACAGCGCGCAGGCGGCGGAAAGCTGCACCGTGGCGCGGTTCGAACTTGCGAGAATCCGCAGTCTGATCGATCAGGAGCCGGCCATCGCCAAGGCCGTCATGCGCTGCCTGTCCAACAGCCTGCTGGCCACGATGGATTGCATCGCGAACGACCGGCTGCAGACGGCGCCGCAACGTGTCGCCCATTACCTCATCAATCAGGGCCCGCGCGACGCGACATCCTTTTCGCTGCGGCTGCCATTCCAGAAAAGCCTGCTCGCCGGCAAGCTCGGCCTCGCGCCGGAAGCACTGTCGCGCGCCTTTTCGGCACTGAAAAAGGCTGGCGTCACCGTGCGCGGACGCATCGTGCAGGTCAATGACGTCGCCGCGCTGAAGCAGATCTGAAAATACCGGGAGAGGACGAAGGGCGGGATGCCATCAGGCATTCCGCCCTTCTGCATGTCCGAAATCGGAAAATCAGCCCGGCTGCGGCACGAAGCGGAAGCTGTCGCCCTGCCGCTCGACACGGAAAAATCCACCGAGATGACCGCCGGAAACCAGCCAGCCGTGATCGGCGGCCTCGGCCAGCGCCTTGAGGCGTGTTTCGTAAGCAAGCGCGGAATCGATATCGTAGACGAAACCGACGCCGGGATCTTTCACCTGCAACGCGCTCACATGCAGCACGTCGCCCCATAATAACAGCCGCTCATCGCAATTGCCGATCAGATAACCGGTGTGCCCCGGTGTATGGCCAGGCATGGCGACTGCCTCGATACCCTCGGCGACCGCGCCCATGGGGATCGGCCGCAACATCGGGCCGCAAATGTCTAGCAGCCGCGCGGCAAGGTCGAACCCGCCCTGCCGGGCCGGCGGCAGGCTCTTGCGCGCCTCCGCGCTGCTGAAAAAGCCAAGATCGGCCTCGGGAACCCATATGTCGGCATTGGGAAAATAAGGCCGGTCGCCGTCGATGAGGCCAAGCGCATGGTCGCCATGAATATGGGTGAGGATGACACGCGTCACATCGGCCGGCTGAATCCCGGCGGCGATCATCGCCGCGCGGGCATGGCCATAGGCCGCACCCCAGGCCGTGCCGCAACCGGCATCGATCAGCCAGATGCCGTCAGGCCCGGACAGCGCAAAGCAGTTGACGTCCATATCCACCGTTTCGCCCCAATGGCCGGCAAGGGCCGCAGCCAGCGCTTCGGCGCCCTGACGATGGATGAGATGGCCGACCGGCGCCTTGTAGACACCGTCGACAAAACGGGAAACCTCGTAAGCACCGAACCGGCGGGCGATAGCCATATTTCAGAGACCGCCCTGCTCTTTCAGAAAACCGACGATGCGATCCACACCGTCGCCGCGTTTCATATCGGTGAAGACGAAGGGCATGGCGTTGCGCATGCGGGTCGCATCGCTATCCATGACGGAGAGGTCAGCGCCGACATAGGGTGCAAGGTCCTTCTTGTTGATGACCAGCAGGTCCGAGCGGGTGATGCCCGGCCCGCCCTTGCGCGGAATTTCCTCACCCTGACAGACGGAGATGACATAGATGGTGATATCGGCCAGATCGGGCGAAAAGGTCGCGGCAAGATTGTCACCGCCGGATTCGATGAAGACCACATCGAGATCGGGAAACCGCGCATTGAGCCCGGCAATCGCCTGCAGATTGATCGTCGCATCCTCACGAATGGCGGTATGCGGGCAACCGCCCGTCTCGACGCCGACGATACGCTCGGACGGCAGCGCCTGCATGCGCACCAGCGCCTCGGCATCTTCCTTGGTGTAGATATCGTTGGTGACGACCGCGACGGAATAATCCGCGCTCATTGCCTTGCAGAGCTTTTCCGTCAGCGCCGTCTTGCCAGAACCGACCGGCCCGCCAATGCCGACGCGCAGCGGCCCATTACCCGATTTCATGCCCGATTTCACGACTGTGTTTCCTTCACTATGCTTTGGTATTTTCTACCTTAATGCCTTGGACCAACACTTCAAAAGAAAGCAAGAACCGTGCCGCCTGTTTCTTCTCCCCGAGGGGGAGAAGGTGGCCCGAAGGGTCGGATGAGGGGGCAACGCCAGCGATAAACTGAGAACTCGCCCCCTCATCCCGCTGCCGCGACCTCTCCCCCTCCGGGGAGAAGAAACAAGTGGCATGCGCGCGCTCAATCGATGCCGTAGCTCTCAGGAACGGAAAAGCCGGGTGCCCTGCGTTTCATGGCGCATGGCTGCCGTATCGGCGATGATCGTCGCGCTGCCGAGATCGTCGAGCGTGGATTGCATCGCCCACGCCGCCATCTCCGCGATGATCGCCTCGCTTGCGGCCAGAATGGCAACGCCATCCCTCTGTCCCGCGACCCCGAGGCGGATGCCCGCTGAAACGATCTGCGAGGCGCCGGCATGCAAAAAGGCGGCAATCGTTTCCCTGAGCGGCACCGCATGACCGGCGGCGACCGCCCCGACGGCGACGGGATAGGGAACGTCCTTCGGCAGCAGGTCCAGAACCGCATGCGGCCATGCGCCGGCGGCGGCAACGAAGGCATCGCCCAGAAGCACCGTCTCGCGGTATCGCTCCGCCGAACCGGCCAGCGCCCGCGCCAGATTGGCCGTTTCGCTCAACACGGCCGCATCCCCGGCGCTGCGCCAGGCATGCGCCAGAAACACCGCATCGTTCCAAAGGCTGCCGTGGCGCAACAGCGTTTCGAGCCAGTCGCGCAGGGCCGCCGCATCGCCGACACGCCGATCCTCCACCGCCTTTTCAAGCCCGCCGGAATAAGAAAAACCACCGACGGGAAAGGCCGGCGACATCCAGGCCATCAACCGCAGCAACGCGGCGACGCCGCGATCTTCACTCACGGCTCAGCCGTGATCGTGATGGTGATGCCCGTGGTCATGACCATGGGAATGGCCGCCATGGGCGTGGTAAGCGCCGCGCGCCGGCTGGAATGGCTCTTCCACCTCACGCACGGTGGCGCCCAGACCTTCCAGCATGGCGCGAATGACATGGTCGCGCAGGATGAGAATACGCTCTTCCTCGATCTGCGCGGAAAGATGCCGGTTGCCCAGATGCCAGGCAAGCTCGATCAGGTGAAGACGATCCTTCGCCTTGATTTCGAACAGCTTTTCATCCGCCGCACGGACCTCGATCAGATCACCGTTCTCCACCACCAGAAGGTCGCCATGGGCAAACAGCACGGCTTCCTTCAGATCCAGCATCACCATCTCGTCATTTTGCAGATGCAGCAGCTTGCGGCGCAGATGCCGCTGGTCATGCGCCAGGGTGACATAACCGGAAGCTTCGTCGGCAGGGGTTCCGGCCGGATGATAGGAGGTGACGCGCAGCATGGGATGATCCGTTTCAGAAACAGTCTTGGGGGTCTGATTTTTGCCGGATAGGCGGGGTGATTTCAAGGTGGATACAATGCAAGGCGTGAAAAAGGTCGGCATTGCCGGCAGAAAGACTTGAGGCGCCCGGCAACTACTCCCCCGTCATGCCGGACTGGATCCGGCATCCAGCCACGGCGCGTCTGCGCCGTGAGAGGAGTCTTTCGCGATCAAGGACTTGATCGCGAAAGACTCCGGATCTGGTCCGGGGTGACGGTGTGCGGATGAGGCGGCACCGCGAAAGACAATCACGTCCCAGAAAACGAAAAAAGCCCGGCATTGCGGCCGGGCTTTCGCAAAATCGTAAAACCGAAATCAGGCCGCAGCGCGTGCCTTCAGGTTTTCCAGAATGTTCTGCGGCGCGGAAACGCCATAGGGGTCGGATTCGCAATTGTCCGAATAGCCCTCTTCCTCGAACCACTGCTCGACGACGCCATCGTTGACGACGGCGGCGTAACGCCAGGAGCGCATGCCGAAACCGAGATTGTCCTTGGCGACCAGCATGCCCATCTTGCGGGTGAACTCACCCGAACCATCCGGAATGACCTTGACGTTTTCGAGGTTCTGGCCCTTTGCCCAGGCATTCATGACGAAGGCGTCATTGACCGACAGGCAATAGATGTCATCGACGCCGAGCGCACGGAACTCGCCCGCCAGCTTTTCGAAATCGGGAAGCTGGTAGGTCGAGCAGGTCGGCGTGAAGGCGCCGGGCAGCGAAAACAGAACGACCTTCTTGCCCTTGAAATAATCGTCGGAGGTCATGTCCTGCCAACGGAACGGGTTGGGGCCACCGACGGCCTCATCGCGAACGCGCGTGCGGAAGGTTACGGCGGGCACTTTTTTGCCGAGCATGTCTTGTCTCCTGTTCTGGCGTTTTGCGAGGATCGCTTGGGATCGATCCGCGCGGAATTCTTTTGCCGTTTCCATAGCGCAAGACGCGCTGCGGTGCAGCATAAAAATCCCGATTTCAAAGGAGATTCAAACAGGCCACGTACCACTTGATGCAACTATAAAGTATTGTTTACAGAAATACACTTTTAAGTAATATTCCGCCACCCAACGGGAGACACTGAAATTGATTTTGAAAGATCGCGTACTCAATCATCTCGACAGTACCCTCAGAGCCTATTTCGACTATAGCGACGGCCCACAATGCTCCAATCTGCGTGGCTTCGTCGCAGGGCTGGTCACGGATGTCTGCGAAAAGATGGATGGAGACTTGCTGCGGAAGGTCGCGGAAAAGGTAGACGGCAAGAGTTTCGCCGAATGGCGGTCATGGTACATCGATGAAGTCGTGACTTTGCAGGCCAGTGCAGTGGGAGCATTCGCCCATCGCATCATTGATGTGGAAACGCTCAGCCCCTCGGCGCTCAGCCGAAAAGTGCCCTGCGAGCTTGGCTACAGACATGCGGATGAATTCATCGCCTGCTGGGAAGAGACCTATGCAAAGCGGCAAGCGGAGAAGGAAAAGCTGCCTTCATCGAAAAAATTTCAGGACAAGCGCAACAGCCACACGGAGCCGCCTTACCTGATGAAAGATATCTTGGGGCTCTCCTGGTGGCGCAAGCGGTCAAAATGAAGGACGGCAACAAGGAATCGACCAAGGAAATGCTGGCGGTTTTCCGCATCATCGCCAGCGCCGGGCTTTCGCTGATCCTCCTTCTGGCCACTTTCAAGAACAGGACGCCGGACCTTTCCAATTGGCTGGTTTACCCAGCTGCCCTGTTTTTCAGCGTCTCTTTGCTGTTCTGCCTCTACCTGTTTCTGCAAGCCATAACCCTGCTTGCGGGCGAGGCGGACGCCATCATCGATCAGCCGAGGATCAAAATCCCCGCAATGGCGGCCATGGGGCTGTTCATGGCCGGCGTTGCAAGCCTGCTGACCGCACTCATGTGCATCTGAGCGCGGAGCAGCCGTTTCTCAGAACAGGAAATAACGCTGCGCCATCGGCAGCACCGTTGCCGGCTCGCAGGTCAAAAGCTCGCCATCCGCCCGCACTTCGTAGGTTTCCGGATCGACCTCGATATGTGGGGTGAGCGAATTGTGGATCATCGACGCCTTGGAGATGCCGCCGCGGACATTCTTCACCGGCAGCAGCTTCTTGGCGACGCCGAGGCGCTGGGCAAGACCCGCATCCAGCGACGCCTGCGACACGAAAGTGACCGAGGAATTGGTGCGCAGCTTGCCATAGGCGGCGAACATCGGCCGGTAATGCATCGGCTGCGGCGTGGGAATGGAGGCATTCGGATCGCCCATCGGGGCGGCGGCAATCGAGCCGCCGAGCAGCACCATCTCCGGTTTCACGCCGAAAAAGGCAGGATTCCACAACACCAGATCGGCGCGCTTGCCGACTTCGATGGAGCCGATCTCGTGGCTGACACCCTGGGCGATGGCCGGGTTGATCGTATATTTGGCGATATAGCGGCGGACACGGAAATTGTCGTTTTCGCCCGTTTCTTCCTTCAGGCGGCCGCGCTGGCGCTTCATCTTGTCGGCCGTCTGCCAGGTGCGGATCGCCACTTCGCCGACGCGGCCCATGGCCTGGCTGTCGGAAGAGATGATCGAAAACGCGCCGATATCGTGGAGAATATCCTCCGCCGCGATGGTTTCCTTGCGGATACGGCTTTCGGCAAAGGCGATATCTTCAGGGATGGACGGCGACAGGTGGTGGCACACCATCAGCATGTCCAGATGTTCGGCGAGCGTGTTGACGGTGTAGGGCCGCGTCGGGTTGGTGGAAGACGGAATGACGTTGGGATTGCCGCAGACCTTGATGATATCGGGCGCGTGCCCGCCGCCCGCCCCTTCGGTGTGAAAGGCATGGATGGTGCGGCCCCTGATGGCGGCGACCGTATCTTCCACGAAGCCGCTTTCGTTCAGCGTATCGGTGTGGATCATCACCTGCACATCGTATTGATCGGCCACCGTCAGGCAATTGTCGATGGCGGCCGGCGTCGTGCCCCAGTCCTCATGCAGCTTCAGCGACGACGCGCCGGCAAGGATCATCTCTTCCAGCGGTGCGGGCAGCGATGCATTGCCCTTGCCCGCCAGCGCCAGATTCATCGGGAAGGCATCGAAGCTTTCGATCATCCGCTCAATGTGCCATGCGCCGGTGCATGTGGTGGCAAGCGTGCCATGCGCCGGCCCGGAGCCGCCGCCCAGCATGCAGGTGATGCCGCTCATCAGCGCTTCTTCGATCTGCTGCGGGCAGATGTAATGGATATGCGCGTCCATGCCGCCGGCCGTCAGTATCCTGCCTTCGCCGGCAATCGCCTCCGTCGATGGGCCGACGATGATCGTCACGCCCGGCTGCGTGTCGGGATTGCCAGCCTTGCCGATGGCGTGGATGCGGCCGTTCTTCAGGCCCACATCCGCCTTGTAGATGCCGCTATGGTCGACGATCACCACATTGGTGATGACGGTATCGACCGCGCCTTCGGCCCGCGTCGCCTGGCTCTGGCCCATGCCGTCGCGAATGACCTTGCCGCCGCCGAATTTCACTTCCTCGCCATAGATCGTGTGGTCCTTCTCGATCTCGATGAAGAGTTCGGTATCGGCAAGACGCACCTTGTCGCCAACGGTCGGGCCGAACATGCCGGCATAGGCGGCGCGGGAAATCTTGTAGGGCATGGGCTCAGGCTCCTTGGAAACACAACGAACGGCGCGGACGTATCTTCTTAGGCAACTTCCGGCGTTTCAGCGAAATCGCCGGTCAGTGGCAAATCTATAACTCGTTCGGGCAGTGCCCTGATGAGAGCACGTGTCATGCTGGCAAAATCATTCGCGAGGAAAAGACGTTCGCTGGCATTGACCAAAAAATCGTCCGACAGGTCTTTAAACAATCTTAGCTGAACAGAGACGTTCCGATGGGCGCTGTCATGGACATCCTCATATTTGTAAGTATAGCCGGCCGCCTCTGCAGCCCGGACGACATATTCCAGCCTATGTCTCGTATCGGCTCCCTCCACCGGATCGGCATCGAGAAAATATGAGACCACCAGCCGCTTAACATTCACCTGAACATATATTTTCTGATCAACACCATAAGCGAGCACCCGGTACTGGCAATAGTGGTTGCCCTGATCGTAATTCACCAATATTCGGGTTTTCGTCACCAGCGGGTTTGGCCGGTAAGACGGGGTCAATTCTCCGAAATGACCTTCCTGATATTCGACGATACGCAGAGCATCCGGTATTTCCCGAATGAGAAAATCCTCGGTCCGTTTCTTCAGAAACGAGACATTCACGTTAAAGCGAGTATAAAAAACCACGGCAATAACGCCCAGCCCGGCGGCGCATGTCTGCGCGAGCGTCAGCCCCGTGGTTACCACGCCCGCATCGACCTTTTCATTCAGCAAGAACAGAACGACTGCTATGGAGAGCAGGAAGAAAAATATCGCAAGGACGGTAATCGCGATTTTTGCACGGCGCGGAATATATAATATATGTTCATTGCTCATTGTGTCAGGCCGCACTCAAAATTGGTCGATCATCGTTTTTAGTTCTTCCGCCCGCTTGCCGCTCATCTCAGCGCGGCAGGAAGCGATCAACATCGGTTCCATCGAGCCGCCGCGCGCCTGAAAGCCTGAAAGCGCGCAATTGGCGTCACGAAACGCGACCCACGCGCGCTGGGCAGTCACCAGCGCGTCGGTCGCACCCTTGCCGTCCGCATCCGCCGTCCTGTCGCGCTCGGCGAGCAGCTTGCGCAGCTTCTGATATTCGGCGTTGAGTTTCTTGTCGGCCTTTTCGTAATCCTTGCCGGCGCAGATGGTCATGTCCGCCTGCGTCTGCGGAGCCTTGCAATCCGGCTCGCCCTGCGCGGCGGCCGGCATGGACAGGCCGGCGGTCGCACAAAGAAGCACGGCCGCCAGAAGGGCGTTTTTTCGGCTCATCTCCATCGCTCAGGCCGCCGCGCCATCGAAAGCCCGCGGCTTCAACGCCCGGGGATCGACACCATCGAGACAATTGGCATTGACCGCCACCATCGGCGTTCCATCCGGCCCGTCGGCATAAGCAAAGCTCTCGATGCCGCAGGTGGAGCAGAAAAGATGATGGATCTTGTGTTTGTTGAAGAGATATTCCGCCAGCTTGTCCTCGCCGGAAAGCAGCGTGAATTTCTCACGCGGCGCAAAGGCGAGCGTGGAACCGAGACGCTTGCAGCGCGAACAATTGCAGACGATGGTGTGATCGAGATCGGCATCGACCTCGAAGCTCACATCGCCGCACTGGCAGCTTCCGTGATAATGCGCCGTCGCCATTTCATAACCTCCCCATGACCTGTTGACGGAAACCGTAAACCTCTCGCTTGCCGGAAAGCGGCACCAGCGTCACTTCCCGCTTCTGGCCGGGTTCGAAACGAACCGCCGTACCGGCCGGAATATCGAGGCGCATGCCGCGCGCCTTGTCGCGGTCGAACAGGAGACCCGCATTGGTCTCATAGAAATGATAGTGGCTGCCCACCTGCACCGGCCGGTCGCCCGAATTGGCGACTTCGATGGTCACGGTCGGTTGGCCGGCATTGAGTTCGATGCTGCCCTCTGCGGCAATGATTTCGCCGGGTTTCATGGTATTTCCCCTTTTGTCTCAGGCAGCGTTGGCCGCCGTGCAGCCTTCGGCCTTCAGGACGCGCCGTGTCGACGCGGGATTATTGACGAGTTTCGCCGCCGGGCGAACGGGCCTGCGAACCAGCTCACCGCCGCAATTGGGGCAGGCGCCGTGCAGCACATCCGTCACGCAATCGACGCAGAAGGTGCATTCGAACGAGCAGATCATCGCATCCCGGCTGTCGGGAGCAAGATCGCGGTCGCAGCATTCGCAATTGGGCCGAAGCTCCAGCGCCATATTCGCCCCCTTACCGGATCGGTTCGTGAACGGTCACCAGCTTGGTGCCATCGGGAAACGTCGCTTCCACCTGCACATCATGGATCATTTCGGCGATGCCTTCCATCACCTGGTCGCGGGAAATGACATGCGCGCCGGCTTCCATCAGCTCCGCCACGGCGCGGCCGTCGCGTGCGCCCTCGACCACGAAATCGGTAATCAGCGCAATCGCTTCGGGATAATTCAGCTTCACGCCGCGTTCCAGCCGGCGGCGCGCCACCATGGCGGCCATGGAAATCAGCAGCTTGTCTTTTTCTCTTGGGCTAAGGTTCATCGTGGTCCCGCAGCTTGGAACCTGTTCCGCAAGCATGGTTGCGGCAAGCAGATCCGACATGTTGACAGACCCCGAAGGCCGCCGGTTGCCGACGATCCGAAGGGTTTACAGATTCCAGACTTTCGGCACTGGCGCGCCGTTTCGCAAGAGCGAAATGATCGGAAAAAGCAATTTTCTCAAGGAGAAACCATCGGCGGCAGAGACGCGAACGACAAGCTTGCCCTGCCATTCGCTGGCACCGCCGCTTTCCCCGGCAATAGCCCGGATTTTAGGCAGAAACGCCTCGGCCATAGGCCCGATATAAAGCAGCGTCGCAAAGGCGACCTGACCGGCCAGAACCGCCGGTTTCGCGGTCAGCGCCGCCACCTCGCCTTCCAGCAGAAGCTCTTCGGCATGCACCAGCTTACCCCCGTGGCGAATGCGCCAGCGGTCGCGGAAAAGACCGTGCGTCATCGCCTCGCCCATGGCCTTCCGGCCGAGCAGCACGGCTTCGACAGCGATGAATTCGGAAGATTGGTCGAGATCGGCTTCCAGCCGGCGGGTCAGCGACGCCCGGTCGAAAAGGATTGTTTCCTGCGGCAGCCAGTGCAATCTGGCGCCCGGCCCGGCGGAAACGCGGGCGGTAACGGTGGCTGTGCCGGAGGATGCCTTGTAGACCTTCTCGCAGGCCTGCGTGGTTACCACCAGCGAGGTGCCGGCGCCGGCAACCGCCTGCCATTCCATCTCGTCTCCGCCGGTCAGGCCGCCGGAGGAATTGATGAGAATGGCTTCGGCTTCGTTCGAAAAGGTTTCCGGCAGACGGATTTTGGCGCAGCCTTCCTGGAACAGTTCCTGCAGCCGGCTGCGCCCTTCAACCGCTTTGGTTACAATGCGTCCTCTGCCACGGGCGCGCTGCTGCCGGACAGGTTGAGCGTCTTGGCGACCGGAAGGGCCGATGGCTTGCTGTTCTGGCTGCACGCGGTCTCCGAAGCGGTTGCGGAAGCGGATGAGGCCTTTGCGCCGCAATCCTTCTTGACGACGGCATCCACGACGAGCTGCCCTTCCGTATTGCGGAAGAAATCCCACATTCTTTCCGCCGCATCAACCGTGCGCGTCACTTCGCCTGTGGGCATCTTGCGCTCCACGGCCGGTTCCGCCTTCGGCGTCTGTTCGCCGCCCGGCTTGCGGGTGACGACGGCGCTTGCGGCCAGCACTTCCGCCTTCATCGTCGCGCGCGGCCAGGCGTGGTCCCAGTCGTTGATGACATAGGACTGAATGCGTGCGCCGGCCTTGCAGACATCATAGGAATTGACGGTGAAACTTTCGCCCACCTTGCTTTTGGCAGCGCCCTTGCAGCCGTCCATTTCGGCCCAGCGCTTCAGCGCCGTCTCGCCGCCATATTGCCAATAGGACTTGCCGCCGCCCTGATAGGGGTTGGCGGGATCCTTCAACCCGGCAAAGGCGATGATCGACATCGGCCGCGCCGGCGTGCAGCTTGCCGCATCCGGTGCCCATTTGCCCTCGGTCTCCAGCGGATAACCCGCGCGCAGCGAGGCGACGAAACCGGCAGCGGTGAAATCCGCGCTGCCATTGCAGATGAATTGCGACAGCATGCGCCCGCCGCCGGAATAACCGGAACCGTAAAAACGCTCCTCATCCACGCAGAACTTGCCCTTCACCATGGTAATGGCATCGTGAATGAAACCGACCTCGTCCAGCCCGCCCGGACGCTTGGTAACACCGGGAACATTCCAGGCATGGGTGCCCGGCAATTCGCCATTCAGGCTGCCGGCCAGCGCCACAACCACCAGACCGTCACGCTCGGCCAGCTTGTCCCAGCCGCTGCGGTTCATCTGGCCATGCGGATTGCTGTTGGAGCCATGGAAATCGAACACCACGGGCAGCGGCTTTTTTCCATCATAGGCCGAGGGAACAAAATAGACGCCGTCGCGTTTTTCACCGTTGGAGAGAATGGAAAAATCATGCCTGCCCGGTTCCATGCCGGGTCCGGGCAACTGACCGCAGGTCGATGCCGACGCTGCGACACCGGCGCTCGCGCACATCGCAAGACCCAGAAAGAGAGTGCGGGCGGAGCGGAACAGCCGGGCGGCCCGGCCAATGGCAAAGTCTTGATGCATTGACACGCCTTTATTGGGCACGGTTTTCCCGACGATACGTCGGACGTGCGTGGAATGTAAGGGATCAACTGTCGCGGCGTGCGAATAGACTTTTCCTGTGTCTCGCATGCAGCATTTTCGCTGCCAATATCACAGGCAATTATTCAATGAAATGCTAAAATTACGCATGAAAGCCATGTCGAGACGCATAGGCTTTCAAAATATTAATCGGCCGTTTGCACGCCGTGATCGGCGCGCAGCATTTTTAGTCTCGGTTTATACTGTCAGATGACGCCGCGCTTCCGGCGTATCCAGCGTTTCGGCCAGGCCCTGATGCACGATTTCACCCCGGTCCATGATGTAGACGTAATCGGCTAGCTCGCGGCAGAAATCCAGATATTGCTCGACCAGCAGGATCGCCATGCCGGTGGAATCGCGCAGATATTTGATCGCCCGGCCGATATCCTTGATGATCGACGGCTGGATGCCCTCGGTCGGCTCGTCGAGAACGAGGATCTTCGGCCGTGTCACCAGCGCCCGGCCAATGGCGAGCTGCTGCTGCTGGCCGCCGGAGAGATCGCCGCCGCGCCTTCCCAGCATGGATTGCAGCACCGGAAACAGGCTGAAAATATCATCCGGAATGAACCGTTCCTTACGCGGCAGCGGCGCATAGCCGCTTTCGAGATTCTCCTGCACGCTGAGCAGCGGAAAAATCTCCCGCCCCTGCGGCACGTAGCCGACACCGCGCTTGGCCCGGTGGTAAGGCGCCAGCCCATCCAGCGCCGCCCCTTCAAAGCTGATCGTCCCGCCACTGATGGCGTGCTGGCCGGTAACGGCCCGCAGCAGCGAGCTTTTGCCCACCCCGTTGCGGCCGAGGACGCAGGTGATCTTGCCCATCTCCGCATTGAGCGAAACGCCGCGGAGCGCTTGGGCTGCGCCGTAATGGAGGTTGATGTTGTCGACGTTCAGCATGGTGAAACTCCATTGGCGGTATGGTGGGCGGCGTTACCCCCCTCTGCCCTGCCGGGCATCTCCCCCTCAAGGGGGAGATCGGCAAGCGGCGAAAACTCTGCCCCATGACCAGTAGGCGAGGGAACGGGCGGTTGCGGCATCTGATCTCCCCCTTGAGGGGGAGATGCCCGGCAGGGCAGAGGGGGTATCACGGGCGCAAACACCACCATCACCGCCCCAGATAATTCTCGATCACCTTCGGATCGCTGGACACAAAATCAATCGACCCCTCCGCCAGCACGGAACCTTCGGCAAGGCACGTCACCTTCACCCCCAGCTCGCGGATGAAACCCATGTCGTGCTCCACCACCACCACCGACCGGGTCTTGGCGATTTCCTTCAGCAACACAGCGGTTTCGGCCGTTTCCGCATCCGTCATGCCGGCCACCGGCTCATCCACCAAAAGCAGCTTCGGCTCCTGCGCCAGCAGCATGCCGATTTCCAGCCATTGTTTCTGGCCGTGCGAGAGGTTGGCGGCAAGATCGCCGCGGCGGTGGCTAAGGCGCACGGTGGCGAGGATTTCCTCGATGCGGGCCTTGTCTTCCTCCGTCAGCCGGTAAAACAGCGTCGCGAACACGCCGCGCTTGCGGTTGAGCGCCAGTTCCAGATTGTCCCAGACGGTATGGCTTTCAAACACCGTCGGTTTCTGGAACTTCCGCCCGATGCCGAGCTGGGCGATATCCGCCTCGTCCTTTTTGGTGAGGTCGATGCTGTCTTCGAACAGCACCGTGCCCGTATCCGGCCTTGTCTTGCCGGTGATGATGTCCATCATCGTCGTTTTGCCCGCACCGTTCGGGCCGATGATAGCGCGCAGCTCACCGGGTTCCACCACGAAGGAGAGGGAATTGAGCGCCCTGAAACCATCGAAGGACACCGAGACGCCGTCGAGATAAAGCAGGCTTTTCGTTCTGTTTTCGGAAACTGTGTTCATGTCCGCCTCACTCCGCCGCCTGTTGCGCCACTGTCGAGCCGCTGTCATTGCCCGGCTGGACGTCGCCTGCCGCAAGCGCGACCCGCTTTTCGCGCCGCCGGGCCAGATAGTGTTGCAGCGTGCCGACGATGCCCTTGGGGAAGAATAGCGTCACCGCGATGAACAGCCCGCCCAGCGCAAACAGCCAGAATTCGGGGAAAGCGCCGGTGAAATAGCTTTTTCCGCCGTTGACGAGCAGCGCACCGATAATCGGCCCGATCAGCGTGCCGCGCCCGCCCACGGCCGTCCACACCACCACTTCGATGGAGTTGGCGGGCGAAAATTCGCCGGGATTGATGATGCCTACCTGCGGCACGAACAGCGCACCGGCAATGCCCGCCATCATGGCCGAAACGACGAAGGTGAAGAGCTTGATGTTTTCCACCCGGAAGCCGAGGAAGCGCACTCGGCTTTCGGCATCGCGCACGCCCACCAGCACCTTGCCGAATTTGGAATTGACGATGCCGGATGCGATCAGCAGCGAGAGCGCCAGCATCACCGCCGTCATGGCAAACAGCACGGCGCGCGTGCCATCCGCCTGCACGGAAAAGCCGAGAATATCCTTGAAATCGGTCAGCCCATTATTGCCGCCGAAACCCATGTCGTTGCGGAAGAAGGCAAGCAGCAGGGCGTAGGTCATGGCCTGGGTGATGATGGAGAGATAAACGCCGTTGACGCGCGAGCGGAAGGCGAACCAGCCGAACACGAAGGCGAGCAGCCCCGGCACGACAAGCACCATCAGCGCCGCAAACCAGAACATGTCGAAACCCTGCCAGAACCACGGCAGTTCCTTCCAGTTGAGGAACACCATGAAATCAGGCAGCACCGGATGGCCATAAACCCCGCGCGTGCCGATCTGCCGCATCAGATACATGCCCATGGCATAACCGCCGAGCGCGAAGAAAGCGGCATGGCCGAGCGAGAGAATGCCGCAATAACCCCAGACGAGATCGAGCGCCAGCGCCAGCAGCGCATAGGCCAGATATTTGCCCAGCATCGACATGATATAGGTCGGAATGCGGAACGCGCTGTCGGCCGGCAAAAGCAGGTTGGAGGCCGGCACCAGCACGGCGATGGCCAGAATGATGCCGATGGCGATGGAGATGCGGCGGTCGAGCGCGCGCAGGAGGAAGCCGGTAATCATGCTTCGATCGCCCTTCCCTTGAGTGCGAAGAGACCGCGCGGCCGCTTCTGGATGAACAGGATGATGAGAACGAGCACGAGGATCTTGCCGAGCACGGCGCCGACCGTCGGCTCAAGGAACTTGTTGAGCACGCCGAGAGACAGGGCGCCAACCAGCGTTCCCCAGAGATTGCCGACGCCGCCGAACACCACCACCATGAAGCTGTCGATGATGTAGCTCTGGCCGAGATTGGGCGAGACATTGTCGATCTGCGACAGCGCCACGCCAGCGAGACCGGCGACGCCCGAACCGAGCGCGAAGGTGAAGGCATCCACCCACGGCGTGCGGATGCCCATGGAGGAAGCCATGCGGCGGTTCTGCGTCACGGCGCGCATCTGCAACCCGAAGGCCGAGCGCTTCAGGAGAACCAACAGCGCGAAGAAGACTGAAAGCGAGAAGCAGACGATCCACACCCGGTTCCAGGTGAAATTGAGATAACCGACGCTGAAGGAGCCGGACATCCAGCTCGGGCTGCCGACCTCACGATTGGTAGGCCCGAAGATGGAGCGCACGCCCTGTTGCAGGATGAGCGAGATGCCCCAGGTGGCGAGAAGCGTTTCGAGCGGCCGCCCGTAAAGAAAGCGAATGACGCCGCGCTCCATCACGAGGCCGACAAAGGCCGTCACCAGAAAGGCGGCGGGCAGAGCGATGGCGAGCGACCAGTCGAACAGGCCGGGGAAATGCGTGCGGATCACCTCCTGCACCATGAAGGTGGAATAGGCGCCGATCATCACCATCTCGCCATGCGCCATGTTGATGATGCCCATCACGCCGAAGGTGATGGCAAGGCCGATGGCGGCGAGCAAAAGCACGGAACCGAGCGACAGGCCGTACCAGACATTCTGCGCATAGTCCCAGAAGGCAAGGGAGCTTTCGATGCTCGATATGGCGCTGTCGATATCCGGTTTCAGGCTCTGATCCACCGACGAGGAAGCCGCCATCAGAATGCCGATCGCATCGCGCCCGCCAAGGCTCTTGATGGTGGCGATTGCCTCTTTCTTCTGTTCGAGCGACCGTTCGGAGGAGAGCAGCGAGACAGCCCGCGCCTCCTCCATCCGGGTCCGCACCTCAGTATCGGTCTCCTTGGCGATGGCCGCTTCCAGCAATTCGAGATTTTCCGCGCTCGGCGCTTTCAGAACGGCGTCTGCCGCCGAAAGCCGCACGGATTTTTCCGGGCTGAGCAGGGTCAAACCGCCGAGTGCGGCGCGGATGACGCGGCGCAGATTATTGTTGACCTTGATCTTGCTGACAGCCGCCTTCGGCGCTTCACCCGCACTTTCGCCCGTCAGCGGGTCGATCAGCGTAAAATTGGAACCTGCCGGTTTCGTCATGAAAACCAGATTGTCGGCCTTGCGCACATAAAGATCGCCCGCCGCAAAAGCCTCGAGCGCCGGCACGACACGCGCATCGCCCGCGGTTGCAATCTGCCCAATCAGCACTTCGGCCTGCTTGAAATCCGCCGTGCCGAGCTGGTCGATCAGCGCCTTCGGATCGCTTTGCGCGAAGGATTGGGCTGCGATCCCCAGGGTGAGCCAGAGGAAGATGGCTCCGAGAAAAGATCGGATCGTCATGTCGGGGTCCTTGGGCGGTTTGCGACGGGGCGTTTGTGTGGCGCGACCTGAATATGCGGCTTTACCCCCCTCTGCCCTGCCGGGCATCTCCCCCTCAAGGGGGAGATCGACCTGTGGCGAGGTCTCGCCCATCTCGATGTTTGAGAATGAAGCGGCGAGAAAGCATCTTGCCGATCTCCCCCTTGAGGGGGAGATGCCCGGCAGGGCAGAGGGGGTAATTCTTGCTGAGTTTTCAAATAGGCCCGCCCCCAGCAAGGGGGCGGCACCCACCCCGCTAATCAGCTACCCTTGCCGCCGCACTTCCCACTGGCCACATTGAAGTTGCCGCAAGACATCGGCTTCCGCCAATCCGAAATCAGATCCTTGCTATCAGGCAGATAATCCGACCACTCATCACCCACAACCTGCGGCGTCTGCTGCACGATCTCAAACTGCCCATCGGCCTGGATTTCGCCGATCAGCACCGGCTTGGTGATGTGGTGGTTCGGCATGACGGTGGAGTAGCCGCCCGAAAGGTTCGGCACGGAAACGCCGATGATGCTGTCCAGAACCTTGTCCGTATCCGTCGTTCCGGCGGATTCGACGGCCTTTACCCAGGCGTTGAAGCCGATATAGGCGGCTTCCATCGGGTCGTTGGTCACGCGCTTGTCGTTCTTGGTAAAGGCATGCCAGGTCTTGATGAATTCGGCATTGACCGGCGCATCGACGGACTGGAAGTAGTTCCAGGCGGCAAGGTGGCCGACCAGCGGTGCGGTATCGAGACCGGCAAGCTCTTCTTCACCGACCGAGAAGGCAACGACGGGAATGTCTTCAGCCTTGATGCCCTGGTTCGCCAGTTCCTTGTAGAAAGGCACGTTGGCGTCGCCGTTGATGGTGGAAACCACGGCGGTCTTCTTGCCGGCCGAGCCGAACTTCTTGATGTCGGACACGATCGTCTGCCAGTCGGAATGACCGAACGGCGTGTAGTTGATCATGATGTCCTCTTCCTTGACGCCCTTCGACATCAGATAGGCCTTCAGGATCTTGTTGGTGGTCTGCGGATAGACATAGTCCGTGCCTGCCAGAACCCAGCGCTCGACGCCTTCGGTATTGGCGAGGTAGTCTACGGCCGGAATGGCCTGCTGGTTCGGCGCAGCACCCGTGTAGAAGATGTTGCGCGAGGATTCTTCACCCTCGTACTGAACCGGATAGAACAGGATCGAGTTCAGTTCCTCGAAGACCGGCAGAACGGATTTGCGCGAGGAAGACGTCCAGCAGCCGAAAACGGCGGCGACCTTGTCCTGCGAAATCAGCTGGCGGGCCTTTTCGGCGAAAAGCGGCCAGTCGGAAGCCGGATCGACCACCACGGCTTCGAGTTTCTTGCCAAGCACGCCGCCCTTCTTGTTCTGCTCGTCGATGAGCATCAGCATGGCGTCCTTCAGCGTCGTCTCTGAAATCGCCATGGTGCCGGACAGCGAATGCAGCACGCCGACCTTGATGGTGTCGTCAGCGGCAAAAGCGCCATGGAAGGCGGTGGTGGACAGGATCGCGCCAAGCAGCGCGGCACTAAGCGTCTTGCGGAATATCATCGGAAGAACCCCTCTCCTTGTTTGGCCTCTCGTGGAGGCTCAGCGGCATCTGCGGCCGCTGCTGGGAGGGACTATCGATCTCGCAGACGCGAAACCGTATACGTCAATTGACGTAGGCGGGGTGGCGAAAGATGCATGGGAGGTTGAATAGAGCTAAACCGCCAAGGCGCTCATATGTGAAGCAGGAGGCTCCAACTTGTTTCTTCTCCCCGAGGGAGGGGGAAGTCCGCGGCAGCGGGATGAGGGGGCGAGCGTCGGGACATACGGAGGGGTTGCCCCTCATCCGACCCTTCGGGCCACCTTCTCCCCGGCGGGGAGAAGAAATGCGCGGCACGGTCTCACATTAGGAATGCGGCTTGTCGTTCCGCTCTTCGTCGCGGATCGCCTCGTCGTGGTACCACGAGCCGAAATCCACATGCGGCTCGCGCGCCTCGCGCTCAAGGTCACTCAGCCCGCTGTTGCGGAATTTGGACACGCCCGCGCGCCCGCCAATCGGGAATTGATAGATCGTTGCCGTCTCACGATGAAAGCCAGTCGCCATTTCGATCATCTCACTCTGTTTGCATCGAAGCACTTTGGTATCAGGAGCAAACCCGCAAAGCCCGGATTCGCTCCGTTTGATTAAAAAAAAATCACCTTGCGAAAAATATAGGCATTAATCGTCTCATCTACAAGAAAAACCATTCCGAAAGCGCCGGTTTTTGGGGCAAATGCCAATCCCTCGCGCGCAACCGAAATCATTGCGCCGCAGCAGGGCATTCCGTCGGGAGACGCCGGCTATCTATCAGGATTCAATGATGAAACATGAGGGGTGAATTTGCCTCCCGCAGTGCAGCAGAACCATGCCCGCGCGATATCCAGGCTCCTGCGCGACAGGGGGCCTGAAAGATTTTTCGAAAAAATCGCCTGATATCGCCAATCTGGCACGCGGCATGCATCTAAGGGGTCAGCCCTTGAACGCGAATGCGCTTCGGCGGCCAAAGCCACGGGAGGCCTCAAGGCTTCGCATTGTTACCTATGAGAGGTTCGTAATGACTAAGTTCAAACTCGAGTACATCTGGCTGGACGGATACAAGCCGGTCCCCAACCTGCGCGGCAAGACCCAGATCAAGGAATTCGACGAATTCCCCACACTCGAGCAGCTGCCGCTTTGGGGCTTTGATGGCTCGTCCACGCAGCAGGCCGAAGGCCACTCGTCGGATTGCGTGCTGAAGCCCGTCGCGATCTATCCCGACCCGGCCCGCTCCAACGGTGCGCTCGTCATGTGCGAAGTCATGATGCCCGATGGCGTCACCCCGCATGCTTCGAACAGCCGCGCAACCATCCTCGACGACGAAGACGCATGGTTTGGCTTCGAGCAGGAATATTTCTTCTACCAGGACGGCCGCCCGCTTGGCTTCCCGGAACAGGGTTACCCGGCTCCGCAGGGTCCTTATTACACCGGCGTCGGCTTCAAGAATGTCGGTTCGGTTGCCCGCGAAATCGTTGAAGAGCACCTCGACCTCTGCCTCGAAGCCGGCATCAACCACGAAGGCATCAACGCCGAAGTGGCCAAGGGCCAGTGGGAATTCCAGGTATTCGGCAAGGGCTCCAAGCGCGCCGCCGACCAGATCTGGATCGCCCGTTACCTGCTCCTTCGTCTTTGCGAACAATACGGCATCGACGTCGAATTCCATTGCAAGCCGCTCGGCGACACCGACTGGAACGGTTCGGGCATGCACTGCAACTTCTCCACCAAGTTCATGCGCGAAGTTGGCGGCAAGGAGTATTTCGAAGCCCTCATGGCCGCTTTCGCCAAGAACTGGAAAGAGCACATCGACGTTTACGGTCCGGACAACCACCTGCGCCTGACCGGCAAGCACGAAACCGCTCCGTGGAACAAGTTCTCCTACGGCGTGGCAGACCGTGGCGCGTCGATCCGCGTTCCGCATTCCTTCGTCAACAACGGTTACAAGGGTTACCTTGAAGACCGTCGTCCGAACTCGCAGGGCTGCCCTTACCAGATCGCTTCCGTCGTTCTGAAGACGATCGCAGAAGTGCCGCTCGCAAAGTCGGCTGCTGCCTGATATCGAACTGATGGCGTCGCCCGAACAGGGCGACGCCATTTTTCTGTCCACAGAACCGCCAGGCGGACAGGTGACCTTTCGCCCGTCGCCACATGCGGCATAGTCATCCCGGCGCAGGCATCTGCGTGGTTTTGAGCGATGGCATCGTCACTTCCTTGACCCGGACAGGGTTCGCCCCGGTGCCTCAAAGCAGGCCATGTGCTTTCGAGCAGAAAGGTGAACGATGGGCATTCTCGACAAATTCTCTCTCGAAAACCGCATCGCCATTATCACCGGCAGCGGCCGCGGTCTCGGTTTTGAAATCGCCAAGGCCTTTGCCGAAGCTGGCACCCATGTCTGGCTGACCGGCCGCAATGCCGAGACGTTGCAACAGGCGGTCGACACGTTGCGCGAAGCGGGTGGAAAGGCGGATTATGCCGCCTTTGATATTGCCGATACCAAAGCCGGGGCGGCGCTCGTCCACCGCATCATGAGCGAACTCGGCCACCTCGATATTCTCGTCAACAATGTCGGCGCGCGCGACCGCCGCCCGCTGTCCGAGTTCAGCGATGAGGACGTGCTGGAATTGATCCGCACCGACCTCACCTCCTCCATTTCCCTGTCGCGGGATGCGGCGGAAGCCATGGCGGCAAAGACCTATGGCCGCATCATCACCATCACCTCCATTCTTGGCCACATCGTGCGGCCGGGCGATGCGATCTATCCCGTCGCCAAACAGGGGCTGACGGGCCTGATGCGGGCCATCGCCGTGGAATATGGCGCACGCGGCATCACCAGCAACGCCATCGCGCCCGGCATGTTCGCGACAGAAACCAATGCCGCCCTTGCCGAAAATCCTGACATGGTGGCTTTCGCCAAGCTGCGCGTGCCGCTGGAGCGCTGGGGCCGGCCGGACGAGATTGCGGGTGCGGCGCTGTTTCTGGCCAGCGACGCGGCCTCCTTCGTCAACGGCCATGTGCTGACGGTGGATGGCGGCATGTCGGTGCGGCTGTGAGAGGGCATTTGCGGAAAGGCACGCGATAGGCATGGCCGCACGGCAACGCATCATCCCCGTCAGGCGCGAATATAACCGCTGGGTCGCCAACCAGACGCTGGAAGATTATGCGCTGCGCTTCACCGCCAAAAGCGCCCGGCAATTTTCCTCCAACCGCATTTCCCACACCGCCATCGGCGCAATATCGTTCCTCGCCCTTGAGGCCATCGGCGGGGCGATCACGCTCTCCTACGGCACCACCAATGCCTTTTACGCCATCCTCGTCGCCGCCATCGCCATGCTCGCCGTCGGCCTGCCGATCAGCCGTTATGCCATCCGCCACGGTGTCGATATCGATCTTCTGACGCGCGGCGCGAGCTTCGGTTATATCGGCTCCACCATCACCTCGCTGATCTATGCCGCCTTCACCTTCATGCTCTTCGCCATCGAGGCGTCGATCATGTCCGGCGCGCTGGAACTGGCGCTCGGCATACCCTTGTGGATCGGTTACATCATCTCGGCCGTCATGGTCATTCCGCTCGTCACCCATGGCGTGCGCCTCATCAGCCGCTTCCAGATCATCACCCAGCCCTTTTGGATCGTCCTCAACATCCTGCCCTTCGTCTTCATCGCCCTGATGGACTGGGAGAAATACGATCTGTGGCGGGCCTTTGCCGGCATCCACCACGCCTCGGGGCCATCAGGCACGGTGGCGGATTTCAATCTGGTGGAATTCGGCGCGGCCTCCGCCGTCATTCTGGCGCTGATGTCGCAGATCGGCGAGCAGGTGGATTTCCTGCGCTTTCTGCCGGCCGAGGGGCAAAGCCGCCTGCGCCATCGCATCGCCGTCTTTCTGGCCGGCGCCGGCTGGGTGGTCGTCGGCGTACCGAAGCTGCTCGCCGGCTCCTTCCTCGTGGTCTTGACCTTCAGCTCCGGCGTCTCGGTGGACCGTGCCGCCGATCCGGCGCAGATGTATCTCACCGCCTTCGGTTACATGATCCCCAACGAGACAGCGGCCATGCTTTTGATGGTCGCCTTCGTGGTCGTCTCGCAGCTGAAGATCAATGTGATGAATGCCTATGCGGGTTCGCTCGCATGGTCGAACTTCTTCTCGCGGCTTACCCACAGCCACCCGGGCCGTGTCGTCTGGCTGGTCTTCAACGTGGCGATCGCGCTGCTTCTGATGGAACTCGGCATCTACCGGCTGCTGGAAGAAACGCTCGGCATCTTCTCCATCATCGCCATGGCGTGGCTCTGCACCATCTCCGCCGATCTCTTCATCAACAAGCCGCTTGGCCTTGCCCCGCCAGGCATCGAATTCAAGCGCGCCCATCTTTACGACATCAATCCCGTTGGCGTCGGCTCCATGGCGCTTTCAGCCACCATTGCGCTGATGGCGCATTTCGGCGCCTTCGGGCCGCTCGCCGCATCGCTCGCGCCCTATCTGACGCTCATCGTCGCTTTCATCGCCTCGCCGCTCATCGCATGGGGCACGAAGGGCAAATTTTATCTCGCCCGCAAACCGCGCCAGAAGTGGCGCGAGGAGAGCAGCATCACCTGCTCCATCTGCGAACACCCTTTCGAACCGGAAGACATGGCCTGGTGTCCCGCCTATGCCGCACCGATCTGTTCGCTCTGCTGCTCGCTGGACAGCCGCTGCCATGATATGTGCAAGCCGAAGGCGAAGCTGAACTATCAGGTCGCCACCGTCGCGAAATCCTTCCTGCCGGATCAGCTGGTGGCCAAACTCGCCACCCGGCTCGGCCGTTACGGCATGGCGGCGGCGATTGCCGTCACCGCCATCGGCGGCATTCTCGCTCTGATCGCCCATCAGGTCGGCACCGCCTCGCCGGCAACGGCCGATGTGGTGAACCGCACAATCCTCATCGTGTTTTTCGTCTTCGCCGTCATTGCCGGCATCGTCTGCTGGTTCCTCGTGCTTGCCCATGACAGCCGGGTGGTGGCGGAAGAGGAATCCTCCCGCCAGAACACATTGCTGCTCAAGGAAATCGCCGCTCACAAGAAGACCGACGCCGCCCTTCAGGACGCCAAGGAAACGGCCGAGGCCGCCAACCGCGCCAAGAGCCGTTATGTGGTGGGCCTCAGCCACGAACTCCGCACCCCGCTCAATGCCGTTCTGGGGTATGCCCAGATTCTCGAGCGCGACGATACCATTCCCCCGCCCCGGCAATCGGCGATCAAGGTCATCCGCCGTTCGGCCGATCACCTGTCCGGCCTGATCGACGGGCTTCTCGATATTTCCAAGATCGAGGCGGGCCGGCTGCAGGTCTATTCCAACGAGATCAATATTCAGGATTTCCTCGACCAGATCGTCGACATGTTCCGCCCGCAGGCGCAGGCCAAGGGGCTGGAATTTCGCCATGACCGCTCCCGCGCCCTTCCGCAATATGTCCGCACCGATGAAAAGCGGCTGCGGCAAATCCTCGTCAACCTCATCTCCAACGCCATCAAATTCACCGATGAGGGCGCCGTCACCTTCGATGTCGGTTATCGCAGCCAGGTGGCGAGCTTCACCGTTTCCGATACCGGCCGCGGCATTGCACAAAAAGACCTCGCCCGCATCTACGAACCCTTCCAGCGCGGCGAGGCAGACAGCGTGCGACCGATGCCGGGCCTCGGCCTCGGCCTGACCATCACAAGGCTCCTCACCAACACGCTCGGCGGCGAAATTTCCGTTTCCAGCGCAAAGGATGAAGGCTCCACCTTCCGCGTGCGCCTCATGCTCTCTGCCGTGCACCGGCCAAGCACGGCGCCTGCGGCAGAAAAGACCATCCGTTCCTATTCCGGGCCGCGCCGCACCATCGTCGTGGTCGATGACAATGAGGATCATCGCGAGCTGATGCGGCAAGTGCTTTCGCCACTCGATTTCGTGGTGCTGACGGCGCAAAGCGGGCCGGAATGCCTGACGCTCATCGAAGGCGTGAAGCCCGACCTTTTCCTCATCGATATTTCCATGCCCGGCATGACCGGCTGGCAGCTTGTGACGAAACTGCGTGAAGCCGGCCAGACTGCCCCGCTCATCATGCTCTCGGCCAATATCGGCGACGGGACAGTGGCGGGTGCTGGAGAAGACAACCACAATGACGCCATCGCCAAGCCTGTCGATATCCGCCAGCTTTGCGACAGGCTTGCCGTGCATCTCGGCCTGAAATGGATTTACGAGGCGGATATGCCGCCCCCGCCATCGCCGCCGCCGGTGGCGCAGATCGTCCATCCCGGCGCAATTCACATTCAGGATTTGCAGCGGCTCGGCGAAATAGGCTACATACGCGGCATCGAGGCGAAACTTGCCGATCTTGCCCGCAACACGGAAAACCTGCCCTTCACGCAGGAGCTCGGCACCTATGTGCAGGCCTTCGATCTGGCCGGTTACGCGCATTTTCTCAAACGGTTTGCGGATAGAGACACGGGAGACGGCAAGGCATGAGCGGTCAGGCGGCGGCAGCCCCGAGAGACATCGTATTGCTGGTGGATGACAGCCCGGAAGCACTGGGGTTCCTCACCGATGCGCTGGAACAGTCAGGCTTTTCCGCCCTCATCGCCACCTCCGGCCAGGCCGCGCTCAACATTGCCGAACGCATCACGCCCGACATCATCCTGCTCGACGCCGTCATGCCGGCCATGGACGGTTTCGAGACCTGCCGCCGCCTGAAGGCCAATGCGGCGGTGGCGCAGGTGCCCGTCATCTTCATGACCGGGCTGACGGAGACCGAACATGTGGTGCGGGCGCTCGAATCCGGCGGTGTCGATTATCTGACCAAGCCGATCAATATAGACGAGCTGCGCGCCCGCATCCGCGTGCATCTCTCCAATGCTCGCTCGGCGCAAAGCGCTCGGGTCGCGCTCGACGCCGCCGGCCGCCACCTGCTCGCCGTGCGCGCCAATGGGGCGATCCACTGGTCGACGCCACAGGCGACGCGGCTCGTCAACGCCGCCACCGGCCGCGACGACGGCATGGAAATCGTCACCAGCCATATCGGCCGCTGGCTCGCAGAACGGGCGGCGGCGGAAACCGGCCGCGACGTGCCGCTGACGATCACCGAGGCCGGGCGGCCCGCCCTGCAACTGTCCTTCCTCGGCGCCATGGGGCCGGATGAATTCCTCTTCCGCCTCACCGCCGCCAATGAGAAATCCGGCGACCACCTACTGCGCGAACATTTTTCCCTCACAGCGCGGGAATCGGAAGTGCTGCTGTGGATCGCCAGGGGCAAGTCCAACCGCGATATCGGTGACATTCTCGGCCTTTCCGCGAGAACCGTGAACAAGCATCTGGAGCAGATCTATGTGAAGCTCGGGGTGGAAAACCGGGCATCCGCGGCCGTGAAAGCAGCACATATATTGCATCAGGGGTGACGACAGCCATTATTATGGTAGGTTGTCCGACATATTCCGCTTGAGTTCACGACGTTCGCTTATTGGGCGAGCGTCCGGCGCTTGTTTCTTCTCCCCGCCGGGGAGAAGTCCGCGGCAGCGGGATGAGGGGGCAAGCTCTCCGAAATCCGGCAAAGTGGCCCCCTCATCCGACCCTTCGGAAAATCACCACCCAAGCCCACCTGAACCCTGTCACAGGATAGAAATCCATGGACCGTTTCATCATCCTTTCCGGCTGCTCCGGCGGCGGAAAATCCACGCTTCTTGCCGAACTTGCCCGGCGCGGTTTCGCCACCGTGGAAGAGCCCGGCCGCCGCATCGTCATCGAAGAAACCCGCAATGGCGGCACGGCCCTGCCGTGGATCGACATCGAAGCCTTCGCCCGCCGCGCCATCGCCATGGCGCTCGAAGACCGGCAAAATGCAGCGCCGGAAGGCCCGGTCTTCTTCGACCGCGGCCTGATCGACGCCGCCTCGGCGCTTCGCCATGTGAGCGGCGATGCCTTCATCGAGACGCTGCGGGCTGCACACCGCTATAACCGTCTGGTCTTCCTCACCCCGCCATGGCCGGAAATCTACCGAGGCGACAGCGAGCGCAAGCATGGCTTCGATGCGGCAATCGAGGAATATGAGCGCTTGCTCCGCGACTACGACGAGCTTGGCTACGATATTTCCGTGCTTCCGAAATCCGGCATAGGGGAACGCGCGGACTTTATTCTGACGCGGATCGACTGAACCGCTCTGGCAAGAGAATGGGCTTCAGCGATTTTCGAGCAATTGCGAGACGGTGACAAACTCAAACCCGCGTTGACGCAGACCGTCGATGATCAAGGGCAAAGCCTGCCTGGATATCTCGCGGCTTCGATACATGACGTGCATGATGATTACGGAGCCGTTTCCGGTCCGCTCGATGACGTGTCTGGCGAAGGCGCCTGCATCCTCGGCGACATCGGGAAAGGATTCCGGCTCGACATCCCACATGATGGTTTTCCGGTCATGCCGGGAAAGATACCAGGGCAAGGTGAGCAGCTTCTTGCCATAGGGCGGACGGAACATGATCTCGCCTTCATAACCAGCAGCCCGAATGGCCGCATCGGTGCGCTCGATCTCTTGCCCAATCCGCGCCGGCCCCATCAGCATCATGTTGGAATGCGTGTAACTATGGTTGCCGATCTGATGCCCGTCGCTGACAATCATGCGCGCCTGCGGCAGATTTTCTTCGGTCTCCTGACCGGTCAAAAAGAAAGTCGCTTTTACCCCGCGCTCCCTCAGGATCGCCAGGACATCAGGGGTGAAACGCACCGACGGCCCGTCGTCGAAAGTCAGCGCCACCATCGGCCTTGTTGTTTCGACCCTTGCGATGATGCCGCCGAATAATTGCGTCGTCCGGGATTTGCTGAAGAAATGCAGGCCGACGAGCGCCGTCGCCAGCACGACGAGAACAAGGAAGAGCGACACGGCTCGCTTTGTCGTCATTGCCATCCCTCATTGCAGTTTCCCGAGAGGATTAGTTTCCTGCCTTGTTGTCCCTAGTGTGGCCGAGACCGCAAACAAAAAGCCCGGCATCGCTGCCGGGCTTCGATAGGGTGTCGCAGAAGGGCTTAGCTGCCCTGCTGGATGTAGGTGAACTTGCCGTCCGGACCCTTCTTCCATTCGTACATGACGTAGCCGGGAAGCTTCGGGTCGCCCTTCTCGTCGAAGGAGATGTCGCCGAGCGCGGTCGGGAAGGTGCCGGACTTCAGGGCCTCGGCAACCTTTTCCGGCTCCACGGAACCGGCGGCCTTCGCCGCACCGGCAATCGCCTGCATCGCGGCATAGGAGTAGAGCGTGTAGGCTTCCGGGTTGAAGCCGGCGGCCTTGAACTTCTCTACCAGTTCCTTGTTTTCCGGGCGCAGCGTCGGATCGGGGCCGAAGGTGTTGAGCGTGCCTTCGACGGCATCGCCGGCGATGGAAGCAAGTTCGTTCGAGACGATACCGTCGCCCGAAACGAGCTTGGCCTTCAGGCCCTGGTCAGCCGCCTGACGGATGATGAGGCCGGCTTCGGTGTGCAGGCCGCCCCAGTAGATGATGGAAACGCCGGCTTCCTTCATCTTGGAGATCAGCGCGGAGAAGTCCTTGTCGCCGACGTTGACGCCTTCATACATGACTTCCGTCACGCCAGCGGCATTGGCAGCCTTCTTGGTTTCATCGGCAAGGCCCTGACCGTAAGGCGTCTTGTCGTGAATGATGGCGACCTTGGCGTCCTTGAAATGATCGGCCAGGTACTTGCCGGCAATGCCGCCCTGCTGGTCGTCACGGCCGCAGGTACGGAACGTGTTCCACAGGCCGCGCTCGGTGAAGACCGGGTTGGTTGCGGCGGGTGTGATTTCGAGAATGCCGTTTTCGGCGTAAACTTCAGAAGCCGGAATGGAAACGCCGGAGTTGAAGTGACCGACAACGAATTTCACGCCGTCAGCGACGAATTTGTTGGCAACCGAAATACCCTGCTTGGGGTCGGATACGTCGTCGCCCAGCACGATCTTGATCTGCTCGCCATTGATACCGCCGGCGGCATTGATGTCTTTCGCGGCCTGTTCGGCACCCTTCTGGATCTGAGCGCCGAAAGCAGCGTTCGGGCCGGTCAGCGGTGCGCCGACAGCGATCACGACATCGGCCCAGGCCGAACCGCCAAACGCGACCATGGCGGTCAGCGCAACAGCGGAAAGAAGAGACTTCTTCATTACTTTACTCCCAGTTCCTTTGGATGGGTTGATTGCAAGGACCTGTTCAGTACCCACCTTCACTGAACAGGAAACTGTTCCACTCTGACGAGCATTGTGCAGCCGGAAAAATCCGCCTGTCAATCTTTCTTCTTGTAGGAAAATGCCGATGTCCGGTCGTAAAGCCAATAGTAGTTATTGACCATCTGGCTCGTCCGGCGCGTGCGGAAACCGACGCTGGAAAAAACCAGAAGAAGAACGACGTCAAACACGTAATAGAAGCCGTTGATGAACGGCCCGTTGAACAGCGCGTGATGCAGAAACCGCATCACCACACCCAGAGCGAGCGTATAGATCACCACCCGCGTATAACCGCCCCAGCCATCGGCCACGGACTTGCCCGTGCGCCATGCCGTCCAGAAACCCAGAAGAACAACCAGCGCGCGCAGAACATACCGCACGCCGTTATCCGTTTCGAAAAAAAGGCCCTGCATCTCTTTCCCCATCAGTGCCGGGCTGAAACGCCCTGACCCTGCCTTGTCTGTCGTCCCGTCGTTTTCCCGCCGGGCATTTTATTGTTTGCACCCCGCCATGGATCCTTAAGGTTTGGCCGAAAGGACGACAGGCCGCCGTTTGCAGTCTTGCGCCGCAAAATTTCCGGCGCAAGTAAAATCTTTCAGTGCCGTCCGCCTTCGAGATAGGCGGCGCGCACCTGCGGATCGGCGAGCAGTTCCCTGCCCGAACCGCTCATCGTCACCTTGCCGTTGACCATCACATAAGCGCGGTCGGAAAGCTTGAGCGCGGCAAAGGCGTTCTGCTCCACGAGGAAGACGGTCAGCCCCTCTTCCTGGTTGAGTTTCTTGATCGCCTCGAAAATGCCCTTGACGATCAGCGGCGCGAGACCCAGCGATGGTTCATCGAGCAACAGGAGCTTCGGCCGTGCCATCAGCGCGCGACCGATGGAGAGCATCTGCTGCTCGCCGCCAGAAAGCGTGCCGCCGCGCTGGCTCTGGCGCTCCTTCAGGCGCGGGAACATCACGAAGATTTTCTCGACGTCTTCCTTGAAATATTTCAGGTTATCGAGATTGGCTCCCATCTGCAGGTTTTCCAGCACCGTCATGCGCGGGAAAATCCGCCGGCCTTCCGGCGACTGGGCAATGCGCTTGCGGGCGATCAGATGGGTGGGCAGATGGGTAATGTCCTCGCCGTCGAAGATCACCTGGCCGGCGCGCGCCTGCGGGCTGCCGCAGATGGTCATCATCAGCGTCGACTTGCCGGCGCCGTTGGCGCCGATCAGACTGACGATTTCACCCTTTTTAACCTCGACATCGACACCGGCCAGAGCACGGATATTGCCGTAATAGGTTTCGACACCCTGGACTTTCAGAAGCGGTTCACCGGACATCAGGCCGCTCCTCCGTCGAGTTCTTCCGCAATCACGTCTTCCACTTCATCATCCTCGACACCCAGATAGGCGGCGATGACCTTCGGGTCGTTCTTCACATGGTCCGGCGTGCCGTCGGAAATCTTCTGGCCATATTCCAGAACCACCACATGGTCGGAAATCTGCATCACCACGGACATGTCGTGCTCGATGAGGAGCAGCGACGTGCCCTCGTCGCGAATGCCGCGCAGGAGCGCGTTGAGCGCCAGCGATTCCTTCGGGTTGAGGCCGGCGGCCGGCTCGTCGAGGCACAAAAGCTCCGGCCCCGTGCACATGGCGCGGGCGATTTCCAGACGGCGCTGCGCACCATAGGGAAGGTCGCCGGCCGGATCGTCGGCGCGGTCGATCAGATCGGCCTTTTCCAGCCAGTATTTGGCCTTTTCGATGGAGGCATCCACCGCCCGCCGGTAAGCAGGCAGGCCGAGAAGACCGAGGATCGTGTAACCCGAAGCCTTCATCAGCGCATTGTGCTGCGCCACCAGCAGGTTTTCCAGAACGGTGAGGCCCGAAAACAGGCGGATGTTCTGGAAGGTGCGCGCCACCTTGGCCTTCTTGGTGATTTCGAAATCCGGCAGGCGCTCGAGAAGATGCGCCTCGCCGCTTTGCTGGCGCATGGTGATCATGCCCATGGTCGGCTTGTAGAAGCCGGTGATGCAGTTGAAGACCGTGGTCTTGCCCGCACCGTTGGGGCCGATCAGCGCCGTGATTTCGCCGCGCTTCGCCTCGAAGGAGAAGTCGTTGATGGCCATCAGGCCGCCGAAGCGCATCGAGAGATGTTCGACCTTGAGGATCGTATCGCCAGTCGTATTGGGTGTCATTGTTGCCGTTCCGGAAGCCATCAACCGTGACCTTCCTTGGTAAAGCTGCCGGAGACGGCCTTGCGTTCCTTAAGGAAGGCCGTGGGTTCACGCGAGCCGACGAAGCCGCGCGGCTTGAACAGCATGACGATGACCATGGCAAGGCCGAAGAGCAGCATACGGTAAAGTTCAGGCGTGAAGTCGGGCCCGAAGACATGCTTTAGGAACTCCATTTCGCGCAGAAGCTCGGTGCCGCCGACCATGACCAGCGCCGCAATGGCGATACCGGTCAGCGAGCCCATGCCGCCGAGAACGACGATGGCGAGAATGACGGCGGATTCGAGGAAGACGAAGCTTTCCGGCGAAACGAAACCCTGACGCGCGGCGAAGAAGGAACCGGCGAAACCGCCGAACATCGCGCCCGTGGCAAAGGCGGTGAGCTTGGTGATGACGGTATCGATGCCGAGCGAACGGCAGGCGATCTCGTCCTCGCGCAGCGCTTCCCAGGCGCGGCCGATCGGCATGCGGCGAAGGCGGATGGTCACATACGCCGTCAGCATGCAAAGCAGCAGGATCACGTAGAACAGGAAGATCTTGTAATAGGCCGACGACATCGACAGGCCGAAGGCCTTGGCGAAATTGTTCGACGCGCCGACATCGAAGGACCAGATGCCGAAGACGGACGCCTTGGCGATGCCGGAAATGCCGAAGGTGCCCTTGGTCACATCCGTCCAGTTCAAAAGCACGAGGCGGATGATTTCACCGAAGGCGAGCGTCACGATCGCCAGATAGTCGCCGCGAAGACGAAGCACCGGGAAACCGAGAATGATGCCCCAGAAGCCCGCGAGAATGCCGGCGACCGGCAGGAGCACCCAGAAAGACAGGCCGAAATGGCTGGAGAGCAGCGCATAGGAATAGGCGCCGACCGCGTAGAAGGCCACGTAACCGAGATCGAGCAGGCCGGCCAGCCCGACGACGATGTTGAGGCCCCAGGCCAGCATCACATAGATCAGGATCTGGATGCCGAAATTGTCGACGAATTTCAGCGAACCCTGAAAGCCGAACAATTGCACGGCGATAACGGGATAAAGCAGCAGCAGGACCAGCGCCAGCTTCAGGAAGTGCTTGTGGAAAAAGCCCTTTTCCTCGGAAATCTCCAGCACGCCGCTCTTGGCCTTGGCCAGCTTGCGACGATCCAGCGACGGCTTGATGAAGCCGACAACGAGAAAGCGGCCGACAGCGGCAATGCCGACGAAAACCGCCAGAAGCCCCCAGCGGGTGCCCCAGATCAGCTGGTTGTTGATATCCTGATAGGTGACGATGCCGACATAAAGAATGAACATGCCGAACGAGATGAGGCCCGCGATCAGGCCCTCCTTCACAGCCGTCGCCATCAGGCTCGGGCTGGAAGCAGCGTTGTCGGAAGCGATATTGGTCATGGGATCACACCTTCTCGACTTCCGGACGACCGAGAATACCGGTCGGCTTGAAGATCAGCACGAAAGCCAGGATGCCGAATGCCGCGACGTCCTTGTAGGCGATGGAGAAATAGGCCGACCACAGCGATTCGATGAGGCCGATCAGCAGGCCGCCGAGAACAGCGCCCGGAAGCGAGCCGATGCCGCCGAGAACGGCCGCCGTAAACGCCTTGACGCCGGGAATGAAGCCATCGCTGAAGGAGGCAACGCCGTAATACATCAGATACATAGTGCCCGCGACAGCGGCGAGCGCCGCACCCATGATGAAGGTGATGGAGATCGTCTTGTCGACATCGACGCCAAGCAGCGCCGCCATCTTGCGGTCCTGTTCGGTGGCGCGCTGCGCCCGGCCGAGCGGGGTCTTGTTGACGATATACCAGAAGGCGAAGAGCAGCACCGAGGTGACCACCATGATGATGAGCTGCTTCAGCGACACGGTAATGGCGCCGAAATGATAGCTTTCCGTCACCATCGACGGGATCGGTTTGTTACGCGGACCCTGCGTCACCTGGATGAAGTTGGACAGCGCGATCGACATGCCGATGGCCGTGATCAGCGGCGCAAGACGGAAGGAGCCTCTGAGCGGGCGATAGGCGACGCGTTCGATCACCCAGTTCCACAGGCCGGTCATCAGCATGGCGACGACCATCATCAGAAGCAGAAGAAGCGCCACCGGAATGCCGGCGACAAAGGATGTCACGATCAGGAAAACGATCAGCGCGGCGAAGCCGCCGAGCATGAAAATATCGCCATGGGCGAAGTTGATCATGCCGATGATGCCGTAAACCATCGTATAGCCGATAGCGATGAGGCCGTAGATCGATCCAAGAGTCAGCCCGTTGATGAGCTGCTGGATAAAATACTCCATGTCTTTCCCCCGGGCACGACCTCGAATGGGCCACGCCTCGTTATGTTAATTATAGGAGCGCCCTTGCAGGCAGGCCCCCACCCCCAAAATGCATATCGTGTTCGTTAAAAATGTGAAGTCAAAAACGGGCGATCCTGCACAAAATTTGGAATTTCCACATGGACTGCCGCTTTCCCGGTCAAAAGAGCCATGATTTTGGCAGGAAGTGCTGAAAAAATGACGGCCGGATGCTTATTTCAGCATTGTCCGACGCCATTATTTGACGGGCAGCGGGCAAAGGAGTAGCGAAGATCGGAACGGCGATATCCCGCAGACGGGATCAATTGGCAAAGAGATGATCGACATATTGACGAAAGCGGCGCTGGACGCCGGGCAGGCCATCATGGCGGTCCACCGTGCCGGCCCGCATGTGTCGTATAAGGACGACTGTTCGCCGGTGACCGAGGCCGATCAGCGCGCCGAGACGATCATTCTTGCGGCGCTGGCCGCCCATTTTCCCGATATCCCCGTGGTTGCCGAAGAGGCGGTATCGAGCGGCATCCTGCCTAAAACCGGTGCGGAATTCTTCCTCGTCGACCCGCTGGATGGCACCAAGGAATTCATTTCCGGCAAGGACGATTTCACCGTCAACATCGCGCTCATCCGCAACGGCGTTCCGGTGGCCGGCGTGGTTTACGCCCCCTGTCGCGGGCAGGCATGGACGGGCAAGGACAATGCCGCCGAAAAGCTCGCCATTTCAGGCGAAGGCGTCATCCTTTCGCGCCACCCCATCCGGGCGCGCCAGCGCGGCGCCTCCCCCGTGGCGTTGATCAGCCGCTCGCATTGCACGGCGAAAACGGAAGCCTTCGTGGCCGAACACGGCCTGAAGGACTGCATCTCCGTCGGCTCCTCGCTAAAATTCTGCATGCTGGCGGAGGGTGCCGCCGATATTTACCCCCGCTTCAGCCGCACCATGATGTGGGACACGGCCGCCGGCGACGCCGTGCTGCGCGCTGCGGGCGGCAGGACACTCGATTGCGAGGGCAGGCCGCTTGCATATGCGGTGAGGGGGGACGGCGAGGATGCGCTGGCCAATCCGGATTTCATTGCCGAAGGGGCGATGGCGGTGGAACACGCGGGGTAACGGGCGCTTTCCGTCTTCTGCGGCTACTGCAACGGGTGGATCGGATTTCTGCCTTGGCGAGCTTCGGCGTATGCAGCTTACCCCCTCTGCCCTGCCGGGCATCTCCCCCTCAAGGCGGGAGATCGGCAGGGGGCGCTACCACCGCTTCATTTGCAACGTCGTGATAGGCGAGACCTATCCACGAGTCGATCTCCCCCTTGAGGGGGAGATGCCCGGCAGGGCAGAGGGGGGAAGCCGCATACGCCGAAGCCCCCAAAAAACATCCTCATACCGATCAACGCGGACAAATTTCTTCCCCACTCATCCCCACCCCACGCCACCGCCCCACAATGGCCCCGCAACGAAACCCCATAGCGCGGAAGGCACATCATGACGGAACAGACGGCGAGACTTCGGCTTCCCTATATCCTCCCCTCGCAGGCCCAGAAACACGTCACCCATAACGAAGCCCTGCAAAGGCTGGATGCGATCGTGCAACTGGTCATCAAGGCCATCGTCACCACACCGCCCGATAACGCAGCGGAAGGGGATTGTTTCCTCCTCTCCGCCGATGCCGCGGGTGACTGGGCCGGCAAGGGCGGCAGGCTCGCCTTCCGGCAGGATGGCGCCTGGCTCTCGATCGCGCCGCAGCCCGGCTGGACGGCGTGGTTTGCGGCCGAGAGCAGATATCGCATCCTGCACGATGGCAACTGGCGCGACATGCCGCTGCCGGCCGCCGGGCAGCTGGAGCGACTGGGCATCGGCACGGAGGCCGACGCCACCAACCGGCTGGCGCTCACCTCCCCCGCCAGCCTCTTCACCCATGCCGAAGAAGGCGGCAGCCACCGCATGACGATCAACAAGGCGGGCAAGGGCGATACCGCCTCGCTGCTGTTCCAGTCCGGCTGGAGCGGCCGGGCGGAAATGGGCCTTGCCGGCAATGACGGGTTTTCGATCAAGACCAGCAAGGATGGCGCCTCATGGCACACTGCACTTCTCTGCAGCGGCGACGGCCGGGTCTCGATGCCGAACCGCCCGCTCGCGGTCGCCGGCCTGCCGGCGGGCACGACGAAACCCGCCAATGGCTCGGCGGCGGGTTTTTCCGTGCTCTCAATCGCCGAGGGGGGCTTTGCGCTCGGCGATGCGGTGAGCGGCGGCGGACGTGAACTCGTGGTTCCGGCAAAGGGCCCTTATCTGGCGGCCATGACGCTCACCGTCGTCTCTTCCTCCGGCCACCGGGTGACGCTTTTCATCAACGGTGCGGCGGCCAGCTTCGGCATCGCCGGCAATGCATCGACGTCAGGCACATCGCAGTCGGCAACCTCCATCCTTTACCTCGACGCCGGCGACCGCCTGCGGCTGCAGCATGAGGGAACGGCGGAATTTACCCAGGGCAGCGGGAAAACGTGCCTTTCGCTTGCGGCACTCTGACGGAAACAACCGATGAGAGAGAAAAATTGCGATTTTTGGAAAAATTTTTTCCCGGCAAAATAAGGCGACTCGAACAAATCAGGCGAAACCGTTCAAATTCTTAATAAATTGTCACGAGCTGCTTAGGCAATTTTTAAAGGTACCGGGATAGAGTTCCCGTCATATGGTCTTGAGTTTGTATAGAGTGTCCAATGACCGAAATGATACGCCCACGAGTTAAATATGTCATCGGCCCCGATGGCAGCCCTCTGACGATCGCGGATCTTCCGCCTGCCAATACCCGTCGCTGGGTCATTCGCAGAAAGGCGGAGGTGGTTGCAGCGGTACGCGGTGGACTGTTGAGCCTCGAGGAAGCCTGCGAGCGTTATACGCTCACCGTTGAAGAATTCCTGTCCTGGCAGTCCTCGATTGCCGATCATGGCCTTGCCGGCCTGCGCACCACGCGCATTCAGCAATATCGCCACTAAAACAGTGCGCCGGCGCGAAAACGCGCCCAGACCGAGTTTCCAGAACGCCCCGCCGGATTATCGACGGGGCTTTCGGTTTGATTTCGGATTCCCCCTGAAAACTGCCCGACAAAGCCGGCGATTGTCGCCGGTTTGTGTCCGCTGCGTTCGCTATCCCGCTGTTTCAATTCAGGCTGAAGCCGGTACAGTGACGACAACGAACAGCAATGCGGAAGGCGCTCATCATGGACATCAAGACAACCGAAACCGGATCGCACGGCGAATATTCGGCGACCATCGACGGCCACAAGGCGGAGATGACCTATTCGCGCACCTCCCCTTCCCTCATCATCATCGACCATACCGGCGTGCCCGATGCGCTGCGCGGCAAAGGCGTCGGCCAGGCGCTTGCCGCCCATGCGATCGATGAAGCCCGCAAGGGCAGCTGGAAAATCATTCCGCTCTGCCCGTTCTTCAAGGCCCAGACATTGCGCCATGCCGAATGGGCGGATGTTATTCAGGGGTAAGGGCGCTTTATCCTCTGTCTGAGGGCAGAATAATCGCAAGCGTCGCGGCGTATTTCTTCTCCCCGCCGGGGAGAAGGTGGCCCGAAGGGTCGGATGAGGGGGGCGACGTCGGCGATAACTCGAGAACTTGCCCCCTCATCCCGCTGCCGCGGACTTCTCCCCGGCGGGGAGAAGAAACAAGCGGCTTACGCTTAATCCCTCACAACCGTTCCAAATATCGCGGTATCCATACAAAAGGGCGTCGATCCGCCGCGTCACGCCACCTTCAACGGCGGCGTCCCGGCATGCATGCTCCGGCGGACTTCTTCACGGAATTCAAGCGTATCCTTTGCCCCATGCACAGCCACGGCGTGTTGCACGGCCGCTTCCATAAGTTCCTCCGGAGAATCGGCGGAGATGGCGACGGTGCATCTGCTGTCACTGGGGAATTCGCGGCAATCGATATATTGGTGGGCCATTTTTTCCTCCCTGCAAGTGCCGCCCGCACCCGCACGGGGCGCGTGCGCGTAAAAGCCTCCGGCTCACGGTCGGAACCCCGGTAAAATACGCCTTTCCCCACCTCCGGACAATCGAAATCAGGCCCGACCGTCCCGGCGGAAAACACCGGCAACGCGGCAAAACAAAAGGCCGCCCTTAAGGAGCGGCCTTTCGAAAAAATGCATGGCGTCCCGTCATTGAAAGCCGCCTCCTGATCCACCGGCAGCCGTCAATGAGGACGATCTTCGTAAATTCCTGCGCCTGTAGGTCAGGCGCGGGCGCGGATGGCTCCGTCGCGGTTTTCGAGGGCAGCGGCCTTTTCATATTCGGCCTGCACCTCTTCCAGCGAAGCTTCGGCGGCTTCCTGCTGGGCCTTCAGCTCACGGATCGAGACCTGAAGATTATCCGCCCGCTGGCGCGCGGCCTTGGCGAAGGTCGGATAGGCGAAATGCGTCGGATCGGTAATGCCCGACTTGCTCTCTTCCAGAGATATCTGATGCACCAGTTCCTTTGCCATCCGCTCGAACTCGGACATCATCTGCTGCAGCTGGTTAAGCTGCCGGCGTTTTTCATTGACCTGAAATTCCTTCAGGCGAACCAGGCTGTCACGCGACTTCATACGCAATACTCCATGGATAGCGAGACCCGGATCAAAAAGGCACTATGCCACCCTGATCGGCCCGTTTAACCCGCCCGTTTTTCCGTGGGGGTTGACCCCTGTCCCGGAATGATTCCCAAAAGTTACCCGACGTTAATAAAAAACCGCCGTCGTTAACCTTTCGTTTACGGGCATCGTTAATGATAACGACGATCATTTAAGGGTCGGTAAATGCCAGGTCCAAAAAAATGGACCCGACGATGTAAGAGTCGATTGAATCACTTAACGGGATTTCCTCACGTTAAGCTTCAATTTTGGCGATGGTGGATTCACGTGCAAAAACAGCGAAATGCCTACTTTGCTTAATAAATTCGATACACCTTGCCAAAGGCAATTAGAATTTGTTAACCATTTGGTGGCAGCCTGCAAATCAGGCAACGTCTGGATCCGCATCGCGCGAGGCAATGATTTACCGGTTCGCGGGCGGCAAAGGGGATAATTATGCGGGTTCTACTTATTGAAGACGACAGCGCGACAGCGCAGAGCATTGAACTGATGCTCAAGTCGGAGAGCTTTAACGTCTACACGACCGACCTCGGTGAGGAAGGCGTGGACCTCGGCAAGCTCTATGATTACGACATTATTCTTCTCGACCTCAACCTGCCCGACATGTCGGGTTACGAGGTTCTGAGAACGCTTCGCCTCTCCAAGGTCAAGACGCCGATCCTCATCCTGTCCGGCATGGCCGGCATCGAGGACAAGGTTCGCGGCCTCGGCTTCGGCGCAGACGATTACATGACGAAGCCGTTCCACAAGGACGAGCTTGTTGCCCGCATTCACGCCATCGTCCGCCGTTCCAAGGGCCATGCACAGTCGGTCATCGCCACCGGCGAGCTGATCGTCAATCTCGATGCCAAGACGGTTGAAGTGGGCGGCCAGCGCGTTCACCTGACCGGCAAGGAATATCAGATGCTCGAGCTGCTTTCGCTGCGCAAGGGCACAACGCTGACCAAGGAAATGTTCCTCAACCACCTCTATGGCGGCATGGACGAGCCGGAACTGAAGATCATCGACGTCTTCATCTGCAAGCTGCGCAAGAAGCTCGCAAACGCCGCCGGCGGCGCAAACTACATCGAAACCGTCTGGGGACGCGGCTATGTTCTGCGCGAGCCGGATGGCGCGACGGAATTCCTCGAAACCGCCTGATCCATTCCGGAACAGGACAGTTTTTAAAAGACCCGCTGGAAACGGCGGGTTTTTTGTTGCGATTTTCTCTCCCTCATTCCTGTGCTTGTCACAGGAATGAGGGAGAAAGACCTAGCCACGCATCGCCAGAGGACGACGGCAGATGAACCACCCCATCCCTACCCTCAGGACCGAACGCCTGACGCTGCGCCCGCTCGCGATCACGGATTTTCCCGCCTATCGGGATTTCATGACGTCATTGCGCTCCATCGGTGTCGGCGGTCCTTACGACCTGCCCTCGACATGGGGCGTGTTCTGCCACGATCAGGCCAACTGGTACTTTTTCGGCCATGGCGCACTGATGATCGAGCTTGATGCAACGGGGCAATGTGTCGGCCAAGTCGGCATCAACCACGGTCCGCTGTTTCCGGAAAAGGAACTGGGCTGGCTGCTTTACGAAGGCCATGAAGGGCGCGGCTATGCGGCGGAAGCCGCCTCGGCGCTGCGCAACTGGGCCTTCAAGACCCTGAACCTGCCCACGCTTGTCAGCTATGTCTCGCCGCAGAACCGCAAATCCGCGGCCGTCGCCGAACGAATCGGCGGCAGGCTCGACCCGACAGCACCCCGTTCCGATCCCGAAGACCTCGTTTATCGGCACAATCCGGCAAATGCCGTTTGAAAAGGGACGCCTCAGGACCATCCCGGTCGCGAGGCGTCCGGAAAATCCGACCTAGCGCATTTCCGCTTTCAGAAAGCCGAGGATTGCCTCCGCGATCTGCGCATGGATGGCCGCGCGGTCCCTGCCGCCGCCATCCCGGCAGACGAAACCTTCGCCCGGTGAAAGCTCCTCCACGATCTTTTCGCCGTTCGGCCTGCAAATCTGCATGAAGCTGAAATGGCTGGCATCCGGTATTTCCCGATAAATGGTCGTCGCCTTTGGCAGATGCCGGGCGATATAGTCGGAATCGGCCTTGATGGCGGCGATCTCCGGTGTTTCCACACCCGCGGCCAGAACCAGAACCGGCACGCCTACGGCTTGCAGCGTCTCCGGCAGGAAACCGGCGGCCGGCCCGAGATCGAGCGCAATGGCGGCGCGGATGCGGGTATCCTTCAAATCCATCAAAAGCCGCGGATCGGCCCTGCCGTTACCGACAACCCCGACTTTGGCGAGCAGCCGCGGAGCCTTGCATTGCGGCGGGCGCTTCTCCCCGCGGCAATCCTTCAGGGCAAGATCGGCGCTGTATCGCGCGCCAACCAGCTCCATTGCGGTCCAGCCGCCGAGGGAATGGCCGATTACGGCGATGCGCGTCGCGTCGATGCTGCCGGCGAATCGGTCATCGCCGAGCAATGCGGTCAGCGTTCTGCTGATGTCGCGCGGCCGCTCCCACAATGGAACGATCTCGGTCGCATTTTCTTCGGTGAACGATTCGCCGCCGTGATCCGGGGCGGCCACGACATAACCTTCCCGCACAAGCTCACCGGCAATCCAGTTCAGATTGCGCCAGCTTCCGCCGAAACCGTGCGACAGCAATATGAGAGGACGTGAACCGTCAAGAAGGGAAGCGCCCGGTTGAACCTCAAGGCCGTAAAAGGCGGCATTTTCGCCGACGATCTCGCTTTTGCCCGACGGCGCGGCCGGGTACCACAATGAAACGGCTAGCGTTCTCGAACCGGCCTCATCCGGCAATTCGATCTGTTTAAAACCGATGCCGCTTTCCGCCGTTGCGGACTGGACAGTGGAAAAAATGACGATGACCGCCAGAAGAAGATAGCGCATGGGATGCTCCGGAGTTGATATGGACCAACTCCTGGTTCAATCCGCCGCCCGCCGAGACCTCAAACAGGTTTCAGGTCGTCCTGAAACGCGATTCGAGACAGCAACACCGGGCGCTGGAGAAACCCGCGTCACACTCTTACTGGAAATGCTCTAGATATCCGCGATCCGCTCGAAAAGCCGAACGGGGCTGTCGCGGAACGCCGTATCGCGAAATGGCCGGAAGCCGAATCGGGCGGCTATGGCCAGCGACGGACTGTTGAGCGGATTGATCATGCAGACGGTCCGCTGCGAAATCCCGCGACCGTCGAACCATCGCAGCGCCGCCTCCACCGCCTCAGTCGCGACACCCTTGCCCACCAGCGCCCCGTCGATTTTCCACATCGCCTCGGGCACGCCGTCGAAATCCTCACCGTTGCCACGGCGCATATGGGCAAAACCCACCTCGCCCACGATGCGCCCCGTGGCAAGCTCTTCCACCACAAAGGGGCCGAAGCCAAAAGCGGACCAATGGCCCAGAAAACGCAAAAGCCGGGCGAAGGCGAGTTCCGGGTCCAGCGGCGCAATCGATACGACCCCTTCGATCTGCGGAACATCCGCGCCCCAGAAGGCGCGATAAAGCGCTTCATCCGCGATGGCATGCGGCCGCAGGACAAGGCGAGCGGTTGTCAGACGGGTCATGAACATGCTCCTCAAACGGAAAAGGCCGGCGCGTCGGCAGACGCGGTCCCGGCCCTTTCACAAATTCAGATCGGCGATTGAACGGTCACTCGGCAACCGTCTTGGCGGTAAACACGATGCGGTCGTCATGCACCTTGTATTCCACCGCCATATTGGCCTCCTCGGCCAGAAGCAGCGTGTAATAGGGCTGAACGGAATGGGCGTCGACCGCCTCTTCCAGCCTGCCTTCGTAAATTTCCACGAACTTGGCCGGCACGCGCATCATCCGGCCCTTGACGGTGATTTCGAACCTGGCGTCGCCGTCGGGGCTTTCCAGCAGCACATCCACATTGCCGCCGCGCGGAATGGCGCCATAAGCCACGAGGAAAAGGTTGAGCAGAAGTTTGACACGATTCTTCGCAACGATGGCGCGCGGGCCGTTCCAGCTCACCTCCGCCTTCTTTTCAGCGGCGGCGAAATCCTGGGCGGCCTTTTCGGCCTCGCCGGTGTCGATGGACGCGCCGGCAGACCCGGAAGCGCCGAAAGCAAGGCGGGCGAACTTCAGCCGCACGGATGCGTTAAGGGCTGACGTGCGGATGAGATCGAGCGCATCGTCATCCGTGCCGCCCTCGTCCAAAAGTTCGAGGCCGTTATTGATGGCGCCGACAGGAGAAATAACATCATGGCACACACGGCTGCACAGAAGAGCCGCCAGATCGGGACCGGACAGCGTGATATTGAGTTTGCTCGTCATAAAATTCTCTCCTGCGCAAGGGAGGCGCGGACGGTGTGGAAATTGTTAAGCCATAATGACACCATATTTGGTAAACCGATTGTTAATAGGATGGTTTCAAAATGCCAAATGCCTTAACAGGCCACACTGGAGCCCCGTGTATCCGCAAGGATGCGCGAAACATGCTGTAGAACTTTGACTCTGCGCATCGGCCCTTTCGAAAACCGATTCGGATTTTCGAACCGATGCGCTAACGAAACAGACGGACGGACATGACGATGCGCCTTACGAAAACCCGCACCATTGCACGCCTCGGACTGGGAAAGATCGTCGCGCTCCTTGCGAGCCTCCTGATATGGGTCGCACCGGCCGCGGCCCAGAACAGCGATCAATATTCTTTCCAGGAAGTCGTGGATGCAGGCCACGGATTCTTCGGTGAAACCACCGGCGGCCTTGCCAAGGTGGTGGAGCGCGCCTTCCAGCAATACGGTCTTCCGAACGGTTACATTCTCGGCCAGGAAGGCTCCGGCGCCTTCGTCGCGGGCCTCACCTATGGCGAAGGCACGCTTTACACCAAGAATGCCGGCCAGCACCCCGTCTTCTGGCAGGGGCCCTCCCTCGGCCTCGATTATGGCGGCCAGGGCACCCGCGCCATGATGCTGGTCTACAACCTGCCCTCCGTCGATGCGCTTTACCGCCGTTACGGTGGTGTGAGCGGCTCCGCCTTCATCGTCGCCGGCGTGGGCATGACCTATCTGAAGAGCAGCGACGTGACGCTTGCCCCCATCCGCACCGGCATCGGCGCGCGCCTCGGCATCAATGTCGGTTACCTGAAGCTCACCCAGCAGCCGACCTGGAACCCCTTCTGATTCGCTAAAGCCGGGGCGGGAGGAAATAACGGGCCGGTTTTGACGGTGCGACACCCCTCCCCACGGTTGCAATAATAGCGTAACGTGCTTTCGCGCCCCTCTTTCCGAATGCGCGCGTATCTGAGTTTCGGAGACTGTCCCGCGTGATCGAATATGCCATTCTCTTCGGATTGGGTTTTCTCACCGCAACCCTGCTGGCCCTGCTGATCGCACCCGCGATCCACCGCCGCATCGTCGCCTATACGGAAAACCGCATACGCGCGACAATGCCCATCAGCCCGCAGGAAGTGCGCGCCCAGAAGGACATGGCGCGTGCGCTCTACGCCGCCGAAAACGCCAAGGTCCGCCAGGAACTGGATACGGAACGGGAAAAGAATACCTCGCTGCGTCTCGCCAACGAGGCCGCCTCCAGCGATGCCTATCGGCTGGGCGAACAGAACCGCAGCTTCTCCCTGAAAATCGAGGAGCTGACGCTGGAAATCGGCGAATTGCGCGCGGCCCTCGATGCCGCCGAAGAACACGCCGGCGTCGTACAGGCGAACCTCGCACAACAGGAGCAGGCCGCCAACGAGCGCGCCGGCCAGATGTCCGATCTCACCGCCCGCCTCACCAATCTGACGCGCGAGCTGGATGATTCGAAAATCCTTGCCGCCACCCGCGATCTGGAAGCCGAGCAGGCCAAGCAGAGCGCCACGCGTTTCCGCAAGGAAGGCGAGACCGCGACCCGCGAATTGCAGGATGTGGCGGCCCGCAACAAGGAGGCGATGACGGCGGTTGCGCGCGAAAGCCGCAAGGTCACCCGGCTCGAGGAACAGGTCGCGACCGTCATGGCGAAAAATGCCGATCTCGACACGATGCTGACGCTGCGCAACCAGGAAGTCGCCCGCCTCAAGGAACAGCTTGCCGCAACCGGCGGCCGCGCCAACGACATGATCATCCGCCTGCCGAACCCTGCCGTGCCGGTCGAGAAAACGGTTAGCCCATCGCAACCGGCGGCCCCCGCCCCATCCGCCGCGCTTGAAACCGCACCCGCCGCCGAAGAAGAGGCGGCACCGGCGATGGCCGCAGAGGAGCCGGCCCCTCCGGTCGTGACGGAGCCAGCGGCGTCGCAAGGTCTGGAGCAGGAAATCGAGGATATCCGCAATCAGGGCACCGCGCTCACCGAACGCCTGCTGAACGTGCGCGGCACCGGCAATGACGAACCCATCCGCCGCGAAATCGCAAGGATCGCCGCCGAGATGATCGCGCTCACGGCGGCGCAGGAGGGCGAGAAATCGCCGATTCCTGGGCTGCTTGCCAAGGCCTCCGGCTCATCGGCGCGGGAGAGCCTTGCGAAGCGGGCGAAGGTGGTGATGGAGAAGCGGGAACATTAGGCCCTCAACGGGTGTGGTTGTACCTCGCGTTGAGTGTGCGGCTTACCCCCTCTGCCCTGCCGGGCATCTCCCCCTCAAGGGGGAGATCGGCAGGAGGCACTTGCACCGCTCCATTCGCAAACATTGACATGGGCGAGACCTAACCACGAGTCGATCTCCCCCTTGAGGGGGAGATGTCCGGCAGGACAGAGGGGGGTGAGCCGCATATGCTGCGGAAACCCCTAAACCCGCCCCATAACCCCCGCCATCTGATAAAGCGCCAGCCCCGAAGCCGTGCCCGCATTCAGGCTATCCAGCTGCGGCGACTGCGCAATCAGCGCCGTATGGAACCGCGAGAGCACCGATTGCGGCAGCCCCTCGCCTTCCGTGCCAATCACCAGCGCCATGCGCTCGGACCGGGGAATATCGCGAATCTCGGTCTCGCCACCCGGCGAAAGGCTCCAGATAGCAAAACCGGCCTCGGAAAGCCGCTCCAGCATCGCCACCGCCCCGCCGCCGCGATGCCAGGGAACCGAAAGCACCGAGCCGACGGAAACGCGTAGCGCCTTGCGATAAAGCGGATCGCAGCACGTCTCGTCCAGCAACACCGCATCGGCATAAAACGCCGCCGCATTGCGAAACATCGCACCCAGATTATCGTGATTGGAAATGCCGCAGCCGACCAGCACCAGCGACGAGGCAGGAAGTGCCGCCGTCATCTCCTGCAGTCCGCGATCCTGAACCCGTCGCCCAAGCGCCAGAATGCCGCGATGCAGGTGGAACCCGACGATGCCATCCAGCACCGGCGCTTCCGCCACATAAACCGGCACATCCGGCGGGAAATCGGCAAGGATATCCGCGACGCCCGAAAGCCGGTTTCTGAGGATGAGAATGCTCTCGGCCGCAAAGGCGCCGCCCGCTTTATGGGCGGCGGCCAGCATGCGCAGCACCACCGTGCCTTCGGCAATGAAGCGGCCCTGCCGCCCGGTCAGGTCGCGCTCGCGAATATCGCGAAAGGCGGCGATGCGCGGATCGGCCGGGTCCTCGACCGGGATCAATGCCCGCCCGTCCAGCAGCTTATTGGCCTCACTGGCCATCGACCGTCACATCGGCAAGGAACCGGCCGGCCGCGACGTTGAAGACCAGCGCCTTGCGGGTGCCGTTGGCGAGCCGGCCGTAAAACAGCATGTCGCCGCCGGAATAGCTGACATTGTCGATCGTGAAGCCCTGCGGCAGGCTGGCGGTGACGGCCAGCGGCCCGTTGCCGGTGGGAACGGCCAGGTTCGGCGCTTCGCCCTGCGTCTGAACCGCCTTCGACGGCCCCATCGCCTTGTAGACAACCGCACCGAAGACGGCCATAAGGCTGATAAACATCACGGAGCCCGACACGATCTGCAAACGGATCATCTTGCGGCGAACTTTTTCCATGGCCGGATCAAGCGGCTTGTCTTCCTGTTCGTCTTGCTCGATCTGCGTCATCGGGTTCCCTGAAATGCTGATGGATCGGAAAAATAAGAATGAACGACCCCTTTAAACAAGGCGGAGACGCAAGGAAAGTCCTGATTGCCGGGGAAGATGCCGAAGGCCGTCTCGATTCCTGGCTGGCAGGCGAAGTGGGCGGCGACTTCTCCCGCAGCCGCTTGAAAGCGCTGATCGAGCAGGGCGCGGTCTCCATCAACGGCCAGCCGGTGACGGAGCCGAAAAAGAAGGTGCATCCGAAGGACCGCATCGAAATCGTCATGCCCGAGCCGGAAGACCCGGAACCCAAGGGCGAGGACATTCCGCTCGACGTGGAATATGAGGATGAAGACCTGATCGTGCTCATCAAGCCCGCCGGTCTCGTCGTGCATCCGGGCGCCGGCAACTGGACCGGCACGCTGGTCAACGCCCTCATCCACCATTGCGGCGACAGCCTCTCCGGCATTGGCGGCGTCAGGCGGCCGGGCATCGTGCACCGGCTGGACAAGGAAACCTCCGGCGTCATGGTCGTGGCGAAGAACGACAATGCCCACCGCCATCTCGCCGCGCAATTTGCCGATCATGGCCGCACCGGGCCGCTGGAGCGCGCCTACAAGGCCGTTGTCTGGGGCCGCCCGCGCACCCTGCGCGGCACCATCGACGCCGCACTCGGCCGCAGCGCCGACCGCACCAAACGCGCCGTCAAGCACGAGGATTCGGACGATGCCCGCGAGGCGATCACCCATTACGAGGTGATGGAGCGTTACCATGAACGGCCGGACGCCACCTGCCTCGCCTCCATGGTGGAATGCCGGCTGGAAACCGGCCGCACCCACCAGATCCGCGTTCACATGGCCCATATCGGCCATCCGCTGATCGGCGATCCCGAATATGGCGCGGCCTTCCGCACCAAGGCGAACCTTCTCGAAGAACCGGCCAAAAGCACCGTCAGAGGCTTTCCGCGCCAGGCCCTGCATGCCTATCTGCTCGCTTTCGAACATCCGCGCACCGGCGAGGTGATGGAATTCGAAACCGACCTGCCGGATGACATGGAAGCGCTGACCGCCGCATTGCGTGGCTGAAAACCTGCATGGCGCGGTCAAAAAAACTGCGCCATGTATTTCGCCGGAAGCCCCGGATAATAAAAAAAGATTAGCGGATAGCGATATTCCGCAGTCGGTCCTTTTTATAGACCGCCCCAATTTCGCTTCAATCGTCACACCTCCTCGGCCCCGCAAAGCCTGAAATCGCCGCCGTTAAACCGTGCCGATTTCAAGTCTGCCAAATAAAACCGCAGGGACGCCATCCGTTCGATCCGCCCCCGAACGGAACCGGCATGATGACGGGATCTATCGCATGAATATCGAAGACCGCCGGTTTATCTTTCAGGAGTTGCGCAGCGTCGAAGGCTATATCGACCCGCCCGATGCGCTCGTCTTCAAGGCGCTGTTGCAGGCCCAGACAAAAAGCGGCCTCCATGGCGGCATGGCGGAAATCGGCGTTTATTACGGCCGCTCCTATTTCCTGCTGCGCAAATTCGCCGGGAGGCAGGAAAGGTGCTGGGCGTCGATCTCTTCGATCTCGATCCGCCCGAAGATGGCAGCCTCGACCAATATGAACGCCTGATGGAAAACGGCCGCCGGCTGGGTTTCGCCATGGATGAAGAGCTGATCATCAGGGGCGACAGCACGCAGCTGGCGCCCGCCGATATCACCTCCCGCATCGGTCCCGCCCGCTTCTTCAGCATCGATGGCGGCCACAACCTGCACCACGTGCTGGCCGATGCGAAACTGGCGATGGAGGTGATCGCGCCGCATGGCGTCATCGTCTTCGACGACACCTTCAACCCCGCCTGGCCGGAGGTGACGGTCGGCGTCGCCGATTTCCTGCGCACCCACGGCCACAGCCTCGTCTGCTTCGGCATGACGAAATACAAAACCTATGTCTGCCGCCGGGAATTTCACGCGACCTATGCGGACGCGATTGCCGCCGATCCCGATCTGCAGGCGCTTGCCCATGTCGAGACGCAGTTCCTTGGCTCCAAGGTTGTGCGCCTGCACAATCCCATGCGCCGGCGGGTGATGTATGAGCTGATGGTGCGCTCCGGCCTCGGCGGTTTTTCGGAACGAATCTACCGTTCGAAAGTTAAACAGGTCAAAGAAGGTGTCACTGGAACATAACGCATGTGTGAACGCAGCGTTCGCTTGAAACGCGGCGGGCGCGTACATATCTGTCACATGGGTTCGTGCGGGGTCGGTAACGACCCGCAGCTTACGGTGTGCCTCCGGCGGGTCAGTCGCCGATCAAAGAGGGTGCCGTTCCAGACCATAGATAAGGGGGTGCTTTATGGCCCGCAATAGTTTGCCTACGATTACAGCCGGCGAAGCCGGTCTCAATAGATATCTCGACGAAATCCGTAAATTTCCGATGCTGGAGCCGCAGGAAGAATACATGCTTGGCAAGCGTTATGCCGAGCATGGCGACCGCGACGCCGCGCATAAGCTCGTCACCAGCCACCTGCGTCTCGTGGCCAAGATCGCCATGGGTTATCGCGGTTACGGCCTGCCCATCGGCGAAGTCGTCTCCGAAGGCAATGTCGGCCTGATGCAGGCGGTAAAGAAGTTCGATCCGGAACGCGGTTTCCGTCTCGCCACCTATGCCATGTGGTGGATCAAGGCCTCGATCCAGGAATATATCCTGCGCTCCTGGTCGCTGGTGAAGATGGGCACGACCGCCAACCAGAAGCGCCTGTTCTTCAACCTGCGCCGTCTGAAGGGCCGCATCCAGGCAATCGACGATGGCGATCTGAAGCCGGAGCACGTCAAGGAAATCGCGACGAAGCTTCAGGTGTCGGAAGAAGAAGTCATCTCGATGAACCGCCGCCTGCATGGCGACGCCTCGCTGAATGCGCCGATCAAGGCATCCGAAGGCGAGTCCGGCCAATGGCAGGACTGGCTGGTGGACGACCATGACAGCCAGGAAGACGTTCTGATCGAACAGGACGAGCTGGAAACCCGCCGCCGCATGCTGGCGAAAGCCATGGGCGTGCTGAACGACCGCGAACGCCGCATCTTCGAAGCCCGCCGGCTTGCCGAAGACCCGGTGACGCTGGAGGAACTTTCCTCCGAGTTCGACATCAGCCGCGAACGCGTGCGCCAGATCGAGGTTCGCGCCTTCGAGAAGGTGCAGGAAGCGGTGCAGAAGGAAGCGCTGGAAGCTGCGCGCGCCTTGCGCGTGGTGGATGCGTAAAGCATATCCAGCAAAAGTGCGGAGCAGTTTTGCGTCCGTGCCATGGATCATCCTCGGCCCTCGGCCGGGGATTTTTTGTTGGTAAAAGGCTGACGACTGGAAATGGCCTGCCGTCCGAGACCGGCGATTGCGCTGGAGGAAAACCGGCAGGAAAAATATCCATGCTTCGGGGATGCCGCTTACCCCCTCTCCCCCGCCGGGCATCTCCCCCACAAGGAGGGAGATCGGCAAGACGTTCTACCGCCGCTTCATCCTCGACCGTTGAGTTGGTCGAGACCTCGCGGCATATCGATCTCCCCCTTGTGGGGGAGATGCCCGGCAGGGCAGAGGGGGTGAGCCACACCCACCAGCACCAACTAACCCACCCATCACCCGACAAACGCAAAGACACCGCCGTAGCCATATAACGAAAAGGGCGACCCGAGCCGCCCTTTCAATCCTTATTGACCGCCGGCAGCAGGTGCCGCCGCCGCCCATTCGCTAAGCGCCTTGTCAAAGGCGGCGATGCCGTCATTGCCCTTTTGCAGGGTCAGCAGCGCACGGCGACCGTTACGATAGGACACCGGAATATCGATCCAGTTGCGGCTCTTCAGAAGCTCCAGATTGGTCTTCATCGCATCCGGGAAGTCGTTGAGCGCGATCATGTGGAAATCGTCGGTGATCTTGGCCGGAACCGCGATCAGCGCGTTGCCGCGATCCTGCTCGGTGCTCTTCATCGCGATGCGCTGGACGCTGTCGATAGCGCCGCCTTCGAAGCCGGGCGAAACCGAGAAGACGATCTCGATCAGATGGCTGGCCGGCAGCGACGGGTCGGTATTGCGCTTGAAGGTGATCAGCGCGCTGAGGCCACGGCCGGGAACGGTGATCTGGCCCTGCACGGTCGGAGAAGGCTTGCCCTCACCGTCATTTTCCTGCTGCAGCGACCAGGAAACACTGCCTTGAATGGCGGTCGGCACCGTCTGGCCCAGCACTTCCTCATAAAGGAACATGCGGTCGCCGGAAGCGGCGGCGGGCTGCTGCGCCGGCGGCGTGCCGGCAGGCGTTCCGGCGGGCGCACCGGCATTATTGGCCGGAGCCTCGCCAGCGGGCGGCGGCGCGACATTCTGCTCATAAACCGACTGGCCTTCGGCGGTGACCGGCTGGCCGTTCGCCCCGGCGGCAGGTCCTTCGTCACGCTCGGTGCCGTCGGCCAGAAGCCGCTGGGTGAACTTGGTGCCGGTGACGGAGCCGTCATCGCCATGGGTCGGGGTCTGATGGTTGGTCGGGGTTGTCGGCTGCTGCCCCGTGGCAGGCGGCTGCTGGGTCGCCGGCGGTGTCGAGGTCTGCGCCTCACCCGTGCCGTTCGAAGCCGTCTGGCTGGTGCCGCCGTTCTGTGCGGAGCTGACCAGCCCGCCGACCATATCGTTCAGCGCATCGCGGTTCATCCACACGGCATAACCGCCGCCGGCAAGCAGCGCCACGCCGACAAGGGCCAGAACCAGCGACGCATAATTGCGGCGCGGCTTCTTCTTGACCATATAGGCGGGCGTCGCGGCGGCAGCGCCGACGCCATTCGTTTCGCCCGAAGCCTGACGGGGGTGGAGGACGACGCGCCGTCATAACCGATCAGCTCGTCCAGATCGTCCCAGGGCGTGCGTTCCTTGTTATCCTTTGCCGCTGCCTGATCGCCGAAGAGATCGTTATCCGCGCGCGGCAGCGCCGGCGCGTCCTTGGCGGGAATGGCAATATCCGCATCCTGGAAATAGGACGAGAAATCCTCGACCACGGCCGCCTTTTTCGGAGCCTGCTCTTGCGGCTGGCGATGGTCGTCAAAATCGTGCCGACCGCCAAACGCCGGAGCATGCTCCACGGCGGCGGGGCCGAAATGGTCGTCCGCCTCGCGCCGCTCATCCTTTTCGTAAGGGGCGGGCTCGAAACTTACTTCCGGTTCCTGGTAATGCTGCGCGGCATAACCGGCAACGAGCGGACGTTCGTCGGTCTCGTTGTGAGCCTCTTCATATTCCTCGGCGGCCGGACGCACATCGTCGTCCTGCGCTTCATCGAGCTTGCGCCAGTCATCCTCATCCACCGGCTGCGCCCAATGGGAGGGAACGGAATCATCGGCGGCGCCGAGCGCCGTTTCAGGCTCCGGCTGGTGAGCCGGCTCTTCGTCCGTCCGTGTGAAATAGGTGCCGACGGCTTCGTCGGAAGCGTGTGCCGGGGCGGGAGCGGCATGAACCGTTTCCGGCGCATCATAAAGCTCTTCCGGCGCGCGGTCGCCGTGATGCGGCTCCTCATCGCCAGCGGCGTCAGCGTGCCGGGGCTCTTCCTCTTCGGCCGCGTCTTCGTAAGCCGGCTCCGATTGCGCGGGTTCAGCGGATGCCGGCTCTTCGTAGACTGGCTCGTGCCGCGCCTCTTCCCGGTCGGCATCCTCTGCCGGCTCGGCGGCGCGGGCCTCGTCTTCGTCGGCAGCATCCTGCTCGTAATAGGATGCCGCCGTCTCTTCCGCAGCGGGAGAGACAGCGTCATCATCCTCCAGCGCCGGAAGCGCCTCGGCATATTCACTGTCCACCTCGGCTATGGCGGCGTCCAGCTTGGCGATCTGCCGGCGCAACAATTCTTCCGGCGGACGTGGCTTCATATTCTCGAGCTGGCGCACAACCGCACTGCGCGCCTTGTCGTAAACCTTCGCCCGGTTTTCGGGAGTATTGTTCGCCAAGCCATCCACGGCCTTGCGAATGACTGCTACAAAATCCGCCATAAGCACTTTCTCGTCGTGACCGGCGACGTACCGGCCCGATATGGTTTATGAATCTAGATCGCCGAGGACATTAGTCCTCAAACGGATCAGTCACAAGTATGGTGTCGTCACGCTCCGGACTTGTCGACAGAAGTGCGACAGGCGCCCCGATCAATTCCTCGACCTGACGGACATATTTGATTGCCTGAGCAGGCAAATCCGCCCATTTTCGGGCACCGACGGTAGATTCCTTCCAGCCTTCCAGCGTGATGTAGATCGGCTCGACGCGCGCCTGCGCGCCCTGGCTGGCCGGAAGATGGTCCATTTCCTGCCCGTCAAGCTTGTAGCCGACGCAGATTTTCAGCTCATCGAGACCGTCAAGCACATCAAGCTTGGTGAGTGCAATGCCGGTAATACCGTTGGTGGCGACCGACTGGCGCACCAGTGCGGCGTCAAACCAGCCGCAGCGGCGCTTGCGGCCGGTGACGGTGCCGAATTCATGACCCTTTTCGCCGAGGAACTGGCCGATCTCGTCATTCAGCTCGGTCGGGAACGGACCTTCGCCGACGCGGGTGGTATAAGCCTTGGTGATGCCGAGAATGTAACCCAGCGAACCCGGACCCATGCCAGAGCCGGCGGCGGCCTGGCCGGCAACCGTGTTGGACGAGGTCACGTAAGGGTAGGTGCCGTGGTCGATATCGAGCAGCGAGCCCTGAGCGCCTTCAAACAGGATGCGCGCACCGGCGCGGCGCTTCTTGTCGAGCAGCAGCCAGACGGTTTCGCTGAACGGCAGGATGCGCTCGGCAATCGAACCCAGCTCCTCCATGATCGTCTCATGCGAAACTTCGGCCGCGCCGAAACCACGGCGAAGGGCATTATGATGCGTGAGGATACGGTCAACCTTGGCGGAAAGCGCCTCCATGTCGGCCAGATCCATGACGCGGATGGCGCGGCGGCCAACCTTGTCTTCGTAAGCCGGGCCGATGCCGCGACGGGTGGTGCCGATCTTGGTGCCGCTGTTGGAGGCGGCATCTTCGCGCATGCCGTCCAGCTCGCGGTGCAGCGAAAGAATGAGGGTGGCATTGTCGGCGATACGCAGGTTTTCCGGCGTGACCTTGACGCCCTGCGCTTCCAGACGGCCGATTTCGGCGATCAGCGCATGCGGATCGACCACGACGCCATTACCGATGACGGCAAGCTTGCCGGGACGCACGACGCCGGACGGCAGAAGCGAAAGCTTGTAGCTGATGCCATCGATGACAAGCGTATGGCCGGCATTATGGCCGCCCTGATACCGCACGACGACATCTGCCCGCTCGGACAGCCAGTCGACAATCTTGCCTTTGCCTTCGTCGCCCCATTGCGAGCCGACCACCACAACATTCGTCATTTCTTGCTTTCCTGCTCATGGCGCTTGCGCGCCCGATAACCCGATGGGAAACCCAAACCCGCGAATGTATACTGTGTTGTTTTACGGAAAGCGACCCTGTTTCTTATGGAGAATTTTGCTTTTTCCGTGACAAGGCGCGGATTTCCCGCATTATCTCGCCCCATGGGGGCCAGGCGCGGGCGCAAGACCGCCATTCACCCCTTAGCCGTTTTCCCGCCCCGTGAAGAAGCGAAACATCAGCGTGTCCTCCAAAGCCTATATCGCCCTCATCATCGCCACGCTCTGCTGGGGCGGCAACACCGTTGCCGGCAAGCTCGCCGTCGGCCACATCAGCCCCATGGCCTTCACCTTCCTGCGCTGGGTCTTCGCCGTCGCCATCATCTTCGCCATTTCCGTGCCGCAGCTGATCAAGGACTGGCCGGTGGTGAAAAAGCGCCTGCCCTATTTCTTCGTGCTCGGCAGCGTCGGTTACACCGCCTTCAACGTGTTTCTCTACACGGCCCTGCAGCACACCTCGGCCATCAATGCCGCCGTCATTCAGGCCGGCATTCCCATGGTCATCTTCGTCCTGAACTTCATCCTGTTCCGCACCCGCGTGCTGTTCGGCCAGATCGTCGGCTTCTGTCTCACCATATCAGGCGTGGCGCTGCTCGCCTCGCACGGCGACCCGGTCTCGCTGCTGCAGCTGGAAATGAATGTCGGCGACGCCGTCATGCTGCTCGCCGTGCTGGTCTATGCCATCTACACCGTCATCCTGCGCTGGAAACCGGCCGTCGACTGGCGCACGCTGATGGCCATCCCCGCTTTCTTCGCCCTCATCACCTCGGTGCCGCTGGTCTTCTGGGAAGTGTCGCGCGACAGCGTCGTCTGGCCGGATCAGAAGGGCTGGGTGCTGGTGGTCTATGCCGCCATTTTTGCGTCGCTCATCGCGCAGATCCTCTACATCAAGGGCGTGGAGCAGATCGGCGCCAACCGCGCCGGCCTCTTCATCAACCTCGTGCCCGTCTTCGGCACCCTGCTATCGGTTATCGTGCTCAGCGAGACGCTGCATACCTATCAGATCGTCGCTCTCATCATGGCGCTGGCGGGCATTGCCGTCGCGGAACGAAAAAAATCGCCGGCTTCCTGAACCAACAGGATCAGGAAAACCGGCGCAGTCTGGCAGGCATGAAAAGATGGGCTTAAAGCGCGGTTTCGCGCTCAGCCGGAGAAAAGACGGCATTGCCGAGGACGATATCGCCCTTGTCGGTGGTGACGATCAGCACTTTTTCGAGCGATCCATCATTGTTCAGCGAAAAGGCAAGGCGCAGCGCGCTGGAAGACCAGCCGGCGCCGGCAAGGGCCGTGCGCTTGATGGCGGCGCAGTCACCGCAATCGCCAAGGCTCAACGACGGCGTTGCCGGAACATCAGTTGCAAAACCGGAAAAATAATCGTCGAGCGCGCCCATGGTGGCGTTCACATCGCGGTTGACGCGCAGCAGTTCCTCGCGGCGCTCACCGGTCAGCGGCGCGGCGATGGTGGAGACGCATTGGCCGGCGGAAAGAACGCAGCCATCGAAACCGCCCGGCGCGGAAACACCGATCTGCGTCACCGCAGACTTCTCGACGGCGGCAAAACCGCGGGCAAAACCGGCAGCGCCAGCCGCGTCGGCATGATTGGACATGGAAGCAACGGCAATTCCGCAGATGGCGGCAGCAATAATCTTCTTCAGCATTTCATACCCCGTTTGCGATCCGCCGGCTTGTGCCGGTCTCGATTTCTGTTGTGTGGAGCGCCTCTTTGAAGGGCCGCTCCCCGTCTGTGATCCCACAATGGCACAGCACTGTTTTCAGCCGCTTTAAGCCGATTGCTACAATTTTATCGGTTTTCATTTTTGTACAGCGGACGCTTTTTTTCGAATATGCGCCGATACCGTCACCGCGAATTCCGCGGCAACGTTGGGAAGCGATATAGGGGCCGCATCGCTGCGGGGGTATCAAAGGGTATTGCAGGGTTTGCAGACGATGCGGCCCCGGCTTGAAACATATGACCCGCCCGCCAAACCGGTTCCTGTTTGGAGGATGGGCACATGCCGGCCGCCTCAACCGTGACATCGGGAAACTCCCCGGTTTCGGCCGCCTGCCCCGCCCACCTTGCGCCGTGCGCACGCCTGATGACCGGGATTTGCCAAGTATAGCCGGGCCGGCGGGACCGTGGACGCGCGGGGATGAACGCCTCTTGAAAAAAGGCGCCCGGGAGGCGGTTTCGCCCCATCCCGGCCACAGGAATTTTCAGCGGGTTAACGGAGGGCCGATCGGCGGCATTTGAATTAACCTTGTCTTAAAACCCGACGTTAATGGTTAGCAATTTAAGAATAGCGGAACGAAAGGGTTCCGTTATGCGTGGCGTATTTGCCGTTGTTTTTCTGATGCTCGTTCTGGCCGGCTGCGCCACCGCACCGTCGCAGGTGACCAATGCCTGTGCGATTTTCGAACAGCGGAACGGCATCTTCAACAACTGGCGGCGCGATGCGAAAGCAGCCGAGCGCGAATTCGGCGTGCCCGTGCCTGTCATGATGGCGACGATCTATACCGAATCCGCCTTCCGCCCCTATGCGCGCCCGCCGCGCACCAAGCTTCTCGGTTTCATTCCCTGGACACGCCAGTCGAGCGCTTATGGTTATGCACAGGCGCTGGACGGCACATGGAGCGTTTACCAGCGTGAAACCGGCCGCTGGTCGGCAAGCCGCACCGATTTCACCGATGCCATCCACTTCGTCGGCTGGTATCACGCCAAGAGCCGGCGCGAAAACGGCATTTCGCTGAACGACCCCTATAATCTCTACCTCGCTTATTATTCCGGCCATGCCGGTTATGCCAAGGGCAGCTGGCGCAACAATTCCGCGGTCCAGAAGGCCGCCCGCCGCTCCGCCAACATGGCGCTGCGTTACGAGGCGCAGTTGCAGCAATGCGGATATCGCTGAGGCTGGGCGGGACGAGGCTGATCTAGGAACGTGACGGAACTGCGAAACACCTCCTCCGTCATCCTCGGGCTTGTCCCGAGGATCTGCAACGTGTCGATGTTGTTGACGTGTTTAGATCCTTGGGACAAGCCCAAGGATGACGCCGAGTTTGTTCAAGGCTTTGCCATGCGAAGCCGTAGCCTGACCTATCGGACGTAGAACGCCGATAACGGCAACGCGCATTACTCCCCGTAAACCGAGAGAAATTCCCGCACGGCATCGATCTCGCTGGAGCGAATTTCATGCCCGCCCGGATGCCATACCGTCTCCACGGTTCCACCCTGCGCCTGAAGGTTCTTTTCCAGCGCCTGCGTCAACGGCACCGGGCAGATTGGATCCCGCTCTCCCGCCGTGATCAACACCCGGCGTGTGGGTTTTGCCGGGGAAATCTTCGGCTCGAACGGGATAAGCGGATGCATCAGCACTGCGGCATCGAAAAGCTCGGGTTGTTCGACCAGCACATTGGCGAGAATATTCGCGCCATTTGAAAAGCCGAGACCGATGATTGGTCCGGACTGGTAATGCTCGCGGTTTGCCTTGACGAAATCCGCCAGCTTCGCGGTTGCCCGGGCAAGATCGACCATGTCGTAAACGCCCTCGCCCGTGCGCCGGAAGAAACGCGCCGCGCCATGTTCGGAAACATCGCCGACGGGTGAGAGGACGGTGGCCTGCGGCAAAAGACGGGAGCCAAAGTCGAAGAACTGGTTCTCATCGCCACCCGTGCCATGCAGCACCAGGAAAAGCGGCGCACCGGCGGCACCGGCGCGGGATTTGTGGAAATAGGTGTCCTTGTTCATCGGATAATCCTTTCTGGAAGGAGAGGTTTAACGGCTTCCGCACGGCTTCTTCAGCCATGTGGAGCGAGCGGGTGCCGCCTGCTTCTTCTCCCCGCCGGGGAGAAGGTCGCGGCAGCGGGATGAGGGGGCAAGGGTAGAGATATACGGCAACGTTGCCCCCTCATCCGACCCTTCGGGCCACCTTCTCCCCAAACGGGGAGAAGAAAGACGCGGCAATGTCCTGCCAAACGCTATCGAGAGGTTAAGCCGCCTTTTCGTCCCCCAGCGGCTCCAGATGCTCTTCCAGCACGGAGCGCAGATGCGCGTGCTGGCTCGGCAGCTTCAGCGCCTCGCCGAGATGGGCGGTGTCCTCGTCGCGGTCGAAACCGGGTTCGTTGGTGGCCACTTCGAACAGCACGCCGCCCGGCGTGCGGAAATAGATCGCCCAGAAATAATCGCGGTCGATCACCGGTGTCACCTGATAGCCGGTATCCATCAGCGCCTTGCGCACCTCCAGCTGCTTTTCACGGTTTTCGACCGCAAAGGCGATGTGGTGCACGGACCCCGCGCCCAGCCGCGCGCCAGAAATATTCGGCATGGTTTCGATGTCGATGAAGTCGGCACCGTTGCCGCCGGGAATGCCGAGGCGCAGAACGCCGTCCTGACGATCCACTTCCTGATAGCCCATGAATTTCAAAAGCTCGGCCGTCGCACCTTCATCGCGAAGACGCAGCGAAGCACCCTGAAAACCATGGATCGCCTGATCCGCGCCGACGCCATTGCCGATCCATTGCGCACGGTTGTCGTCCCTGACCTCGACCAGCGCGAAACCGTCGCCATCGGGACCCGCGAAATGCAGGCGCTTGTTGCCGAAGGCTTCATCGGCCTTCAACCCGTCCACGTCGGCCTTGGAAAGGCGGTCCTGCCAGTAGCCGAGCGATCCTTCCGGAACGGAAAACAGCGTCGTGCCCACTTCGCCGGTGCCGGGACGGCCGCGGGCGATATGCGGGAACGGAAAATAGGTCATGACGGAGCCGGGCGTGCCGACTTCATCGCCATAATAGAGATGATAGACGTCAGGCGCGTCGAAATTGACCGTCTTCTTCACCCGGCGCAGGCCGAGCGTATCGGTGAAAAAACTGTTGTTCTGGCGCGCGCTCGCCGCCATGGACGTGACGTGGTGCAGGCCCTTGATCTGGTTGAGCATGATAAACCCCTTTTGCCTGGCAGGCCTCACGGTTGGGGCCTGCCCTGTTCATGGCGTAAAGATGGGGTAACAGCGCTCTCAGGCATAGAGTGGACAACGGGAACGGATTGTTCCCGAATGATGAACGATAAAACCGACTGTTCAACGAGCCCGATAAGGCAGTTTAATGATCGTCGGCGACGCCCAAAGTCCAGTAGCCGACGGCGCGCAGCGATGCTTTCGGGAAAGCAATCTCGTCGGTGAGGAAGGATTTTGCCGCCCTCGCCTCGGATTTTTCGCAGGCGACAAAGACATGCAGGCCGTCATGATCCGCGCTCCAGGCGTGGTCACGCAACGCCTTCTCGATGAGACCGGATGTGCCGGCGGGCTTGCCGCGGCGATAAAGCCATGTCCACTCGACATTTGCCGCGCAGACGATCTCCTGCCGCTCGGCTTCATCGTCGATCTCGGCATAGACGCTGAGCTTTTTCCGGGCCGGCATTTCGGCTGCCATGCGCAGCATCACCGGCAGCGCCGTCTCGTCACCGGCAAAGACATAACGCTCGGCTTCCGGGCAGACGCCGCTCGGGCCGATGATGCCGAGAACATCGCCGGGCTTCGCCGTCGCGCCGAAGGTCGCGCCCGGCATGTGGTCGCCCTCATGCATGACGAAGTCGATATCGACTTCACCGCGCGCGATATCGCCGGACCGGATGGTGTAGACACGCCGTGTGAGAAGATCGTCGCCCGCCGGCCAGACGATGGCGCCGGTGGGCGCAAGATAAGGCCAGACCGGCGCGCGGGCCTGATCCGGCACCAGAAGCAGGCGCACATGCATGCCGCCGGAGAGCAGCCTTTCGATGCCGCTTTCGACGGAAACCACCAGCCGGCGCATATGCGGCGTCAGATTATAGGCGCGGGCAACCTTGCCGACGAAGAGATTGGGCAGCTCACGCTGCTGCGCGCCATGGCCGCTCCAGCGAAAATCCAGCCCCGTCTCGCCGGAGAATTCGACGATATGCTCGGCCACCATGGCCTTTACCGACATCAATATATGTTCGGAAATGCAGCTCACCCTTGCGGCGAAACGGCCGCCCTCGGCGCTGAAGCTGCCATGGCCGTATTCCGTCTTGAACCGCACGGTAGCACCTTCGCGTTCCATCTCCATATGCTCGGAAAAATGATCCTCGAAAGCATCGACGATCGACAGCGGATCGGGCAGCGAGACGGAGGTTTCGGCAGACAGGAGAGACACGGGCATAATCCTTCACTTCATAGTCCGGTTATCTTTAATCCCGACAACCGCAAAGCGTAAAGATATTTTATGAGTGTCTAGAGAAGGTTTTTGTCGCTTCCCACCGTTTCCGGCAATTGCCAGTCGATCGGATCGCGGCCATGGGAGACGAGAAAGGCGTTTGCCTTGGAAAAATGGCCATTGCCAAAAAAGCCGTTATGGGCCGAAAGCGGGGACGGATGCGGCGAGCGCAGCACGAGGTGCTTGCGCTGATCCACGAAGGCCGCCTTCTTCTGGGCATAGGAACCCCAGAGCAGGAAGACGACATGGTCGCATTCGTTGTTGACGGCGCGGATGACGGCGTCGGTGAACTTTTCCCAGCCCTGCCCCTGATGCGAGGCGGCGCGGGATTCTTCCACCGTCAGCACGCTGTTGAGCAGAAGCACGCCCTGTTTCGCCCAGCTTTCCAGAAAACCGTGACCCACCGGGCGAATGCCGAGATCGCTCTGCAATTCCTTGTAGATATTGACGAGCGAAGGCGGAATGCGCACGCCGGGCTGGACGGAAAAGCACAGCCCATGCGCCTGACCGAGCCCGTGATAGGGGTCCTGGCCTAAAATGACGACCTTGACCTCATCGAGAGGCGTGAGATCCAGCGCCCGGAAATATTCCGCACCCCTGGGGAAGATGCGCTTGCCGGCGGTCTTTTCGGCAAGCAGGAACTCTTTCAGCTTGATCATGTAGGGGCTGGCGAACTCACCGGAAAGAACGCGTTTCCAGCTGTCTTCGAGTTTGACGCCTGCCTCTGCCATGCCCGCCTCCATCAGAGCTTATTTGAACCGGTTGCCGCGTTGCAGCACTTCGATCTTGTAACCGTCCGGATCGCAGATGAAAAAGTATTTCGCGAAAGGCTGGCCCTTATAATCGGCTTCGATGATTTTTCCGGGGAAAGGCCGATCTCGGTGAAGCGCTGGTGCTCGCCATCCACATCGGCCACGCTGACCGCAAGGTGACCATAGCCGTCGCCCAGCGCATAGGGCACTTCGCGACCCCGGTTGACGGTCAGTTCCAGCTCGAAATCGCCCTCGGCATTGCTGAGATAGATCAGCGTGAAGTTTTCGAACTCGGCGCGTTCCGCAACCTCAAGCCCGAAAGCCTGCCTGTAAAATTCCACCGAACGCTTTTCGTCCAGCACCCGGACCATCGAGTGGATCAGCTTGGCCATGGTGTTTTCCTTCTTCTTCTTAAGCTTTGACGGCCCGGTTATGCTCCGGGCATCGCGGCCCAAGGGGATAAAGACTGCGTGCTTCGCTTTCAACCCTAAAGGCACTCTGCGACAGGACGTAACGGCCCGATCACGGCAAATGTGATGGCAAAAACCCCTTAGTTTTTCCGGTGCGGTTGGGACCTGCGGCAACGAGACCGCAGGGTTTTGGCTCTGCCGCTCTATCCTGAGTGGTGAACTCATGATACCGGCTAGGCATGCGCCTTTTATACCTCTGTCTTGGCTGGCTTATGGTCGCGACCGGCATTGTCGGCGCGTTTCTTCCCGTTTTGCCCACCACGCCGTTCCTGCTTCTGGCGCTCTGGTGTTTTTCCCGCTCCTCGCCAAAACTCGAGGCATGGCTGCTGGCCCACCCCAGATTCGGCCCTTCGCTGCGGCGATGGCGCGAACGCGGCGCAATCGCCCGCAACGCCAAGGTCGCAGCGCTTTCTGCCATGTCCGTCAGTTACGCCGCTTTCTGGTTTCTGAGCGAGCCGCCGCCGCTGCGCGCGGCCATCGTCGCCGCCGTCATGCTCGGCTCGGCGCTCTTTATCGCCACCCGTCCGGACAGCTGAAGCGAAGGACAGGTCCTTAACGGTGGCGCGACTGCGGCAACACGTAAGGGATATGCCGCGCCGGCAGCCGGCCGACGACACCGCCGATGCCATAGACCCTTGCAATCGTCTCGTCGCTGATCGTTTCCAGCGAGGGGCCGCTCGCCGTCACCCGGCCGCCATGCATGACGATAAGTTGATCGGCAAATTCGGCCGCAAGGTTGAGGTCGTGCAGGATGGCGAGCACCAGCCCGCCGCCGCTTGCAAAGTCGCGCGCCGTTTCCAGCACGGCGATCTGGTGGCCGATATCGAGACTTGCGGTGGGCTCGTCGAGGAAGAGCGCCCGCGCCTCGCCATTTTCCATCGGGTTCGGCACCTGCGCCAGCGCCCGGGCAAACTGCACCCGCTGCTGTTCGCCGCCGGAGAGCATGTTGTAGGACCGCTGCTCGAAACCGCGCAGCCCGGCCCTGGCGAGCGCGCGGCGGGCCTGCTCTTCCGGCGCGCGGGAGCCCTGTGCGACAGCCCCCATCCGCACGATTTCGAGCGCGGTGAAGGGGAAAGCAAGCTGGGTGCTCTGCGGCAGCACGGCCCTGAGACGGGCGAGCTGGACCGGCGTGAAGGCCGGCAGGTCAATGTCGTTATAGGTCACCGAACCGCCCTCGGCGCGCATTTCGCCCGAGAGAACCTTCATCAACGTGGATTTGCCCGCACCGTTGGGGCCAATGATGACATTGACCTTGCCGGGTTTCAGATCGACGCTGACCGCATCGAGAAGCCGGCGGCCGGAGCGGATGAGGGTGAGGTTTTCGGCCCGGATCATGACATGTTCCGCATGGAAAAGCCGCCGCGTCCCAATAGCAGGAACAGGAAGACCGGCGCACCGATGAGCGCCGTGACGACGCCGATGGGCAGTTCCGCCGGTGACGCGACGGTGCGGGCGAAACTATCGGCCAGAAGCAGAAGTGCTGCCCCGCCAAGTGCGGAGGCCGGCAACAGGAAGCGGTGCGACGGGCCGATGGCGAGCCGCAGAAGATGCGGCACGACGATGCCGACAAAACCGATGGAGCCGGCCGCCGCCACGCTTGCCCCGCAGGCGGCGGCAACGGCCAGAATGACGATCCGCTTCAGCCGCTGCACCGGAATGCCCATGTGAAAGGCGGCGGCATCGCCGAGAATGAGCGCATCCAGCCCGCGCGCAACGAAAGGAATGATGGCAAGCACGATGACGATGAAGGGCAAGGTGGCGAGCACCTTGGCGGGCGTGGCCCCGCCGAGTGACCCGAGCGACCAGAAGGTAATGTCGCGCAGCGCCCGGTCATCGGCCATGAAAATCATCAGCCCCGTCAAAGCACCGCTGATCGCCGCCACCGCGATGCCGGCCAGAATGAGCGTGGTGGTGGAGGTGGCGCCGTCCTTCGTCGCGATCAGGTAAAGCACCCAGGTGTTCAGCAACCCGCCGAAAAACGCCATCAGCGGCAGAAAATGCGGGCCGAAAAACACGGCGACGGTGGCAAGCGCGCCTTCCCCGAGAGAAATGGCCGCGACCGCGAACAGCGCCGCACCCGAGGTGACGCCGACAATGCCGGGATCGGCCAGCGGATTGCGGAACAGGCCCTGCATCATCGCCCCCGAAACGGCAAGCCCCGCGCCGATCAACATGCCAAGCGCCGTGCGCGGCAGGCGAACCGCCTCGAGAATGACCCTGTCGCGCGCATCGAGCTGATCCGCGCCGCCGGTGAAATAGGCCCAGAGTTCGGACATGCCGACGCCCGTGGGTCCGCTGACCAGCGACACACCACAGGCAAAAAGCAGGATGCCGACGAGCACGGCGAGGGTGACGACCCCCTGGCGGGATCTGTCGCCCGCAACCCTGCCTTCAGCGGAACCCAAGGCGGCAAGGCTCACGGCTTCACCACCTCAGGATAGAGCTTGACTGCCAGCTCGCGGCCCGCAGCGGGCGTGCGCGGGCCAAAACCGATGAGATAAAGCCCATCCATGCTGATGAGCGCCTTGCTGGCGGCGGCCGGCGTGGACTGGAAGGCGGGAAGCGCGAAAGTCTCTTCCGCCTTTGCGGCATGGTCGCCGCGCGCCATGGTCAGCACCACGTCGGGTGCTGCGGCAATGACCGCCTCATCCGTCAGCGGCTTGTAACCCGTGATCTCCTGAGCTGCATTGATGCCACCCGCCATTTCGATGATCGCGGCGGCTTCTGTATCCTTGCCCGCCGCCATGATGCGGCCGCCGGCGGTGGAAAGCACGAAGAGAACCCGCTTTCTGCCCTTTTCCGGGACGGCCGAAACATCCTTGGCGAGCGCATCGAGCCCGGCCTTGGTCTCGGCAGCCAGCGCCTTCGCCTTGTCCGAAAGACCCACCGCCGCGCCGACATCCTCGATCTTTTTGGGGATGGCATCGCCGCTCGGCGGCGTATCGACGGTGACGAAAGGCACGGCGCTTGCCTTCAGGATGGCGATAACATCGGCCGGGCCGGACCCGTCTTCTGAGAGGATGAGATCGGGCTTCTGTGACAGGATGCCTTCGGACGAGAGCGCCCGCATGTAACCGATATCCGGCTTGGCAAATGCATCGGCCGGATAGCTGCTGGTGCTGTCACGCGCAACGACGCGGTCTCCTGCGCCCAGCGCATAAAGGATTTCGGTGACCGTGCCGCCCACCGCGACAATGCGTTTCGCTTCCGGATTACCCTTGTCCGAAGCCATGGCGGCAGGTGCGGCAAAGGCGATTGCGGCAGGCACGAGGGCGGCGAAAACGAAGGAACGAAGGCGGGAATTCAACATGGCGCTATCCTGAAACACGACCCGGCGCGGCTTTGCCCGCGCCAATTAATCTTGAGTTCTTTACACATGTTTATGGGCGGCGCAATCGATAAGTGGAGTAAATTTGTTCGCTTTGTCGTGAACCCCTTTCCAACCTCCCTGCGGCTGGATATCCTGACTCAAACTGGAAACTTAAAGGGAGAATTTCATGTTTATCGCAATGAACCGCTTTCGCGTCGTGCCGGGTTATGAGGAAACCTTCGAATCCATCTGGCGCGAGCGCAAATCGCATCTGAGCGAATTGCCGGGCTACATCGAATTTCACATGCTGAAAGGCCCGAAGGCAGATGACCACACGCTTTATGCCTCGCACACCGTCTGGGCCACCAAGGACGATTTCCTCGCCTGGACGAAATCCGAACAGTTCCGCGCCGCCCACGCCAAGGCCGGCGAAAACCGCGGCAAGGTGGAATATCTCTCCGGCCCGCATTTCGAAGGCTTCGACGTCATCATCCATGAAGACAAGAATGGCGAACGCCGTTCGATTGCCGCCTGAGGTCGCCCGATGAGCATTGCAGCCCAAAAGACCGACGACGACAGGCAGGCCCGCGCCGCCGCTGCGCTCGCCGAAAAGCCCGATGGCATCGTGGAGGCCATCGCCGCCAAGGCCGAGGTGACGCCGGCCGAAATTCTGGCGATCCTGCCCGAAGGTGCCGCCGTTTCCGCTGCCGCCGACCGCTTCGACGCCATCTGGAACGAGATGCGCGGCTGGGGCGAAGTCCTGATGATCGTGCAGACCGGCGATATCGTGTTCGAAGTGCCGGGCCACCTGCCGGAAGGCAGCGAAAGCCACGGCTGGTTCAACATCCACGGCGACAGCCCCATCGGCGGTCACATCAAGAAGGACAATTGCGCCGGCATCACCTTCGTCGATCGCGGCTTCCACGGCCGGCGCTCCTGTTCCGTCTGGTTCATGAACGCCGCCGGCAGCGCCATGTTCAAGATTTTCGTCCGCCGCGACGAGAACAAGGAACTGCTGGCCGGGCAGCTGGCGAAGTTCGAAGCGCTGCGGGACGGTTTCCGCGGCTGAGACCCGTGGGGAGGCTGCCAGCTGCCTCCCCACTGCTTTCATAATCGCATGCGTCATCATTCGCCCGGGACCTCACCGGCTCACGCGTGAGAAAACAACCACCGGTTCATCGCCCGTTCAGTGCCGTTTTTTATCATCCGCTGAAATTTGATCGGCACCAGCACGGAGCAAGCACCATGACCGACCGCCAACCTCTTCTTTCGCGCCGCAGTTTCGCCGGGCTTGTTGCGCTTGCGCCGCTTTTTGCAGCGGGCGGCGCGGCTGCCGCACCGGCAAGCCTGCGCGGCAGCGTTTCCTATCGCGAGCGCATCGCCCTGCCGCCGGGCGCGACCGTCACCGTGCGCCTGATCGACGTTTCGCTGGCGGATGCGCCGTCGCAGACGATTGCCGAAACCACCATCCGCCCGCGTGGCCAGGTGCCCGTGCCCTTCGTGCTGCGTTATGATGACCGCGACATCCGTGGCCGCCGCTCCTATGCGCTGAGCGCCGAAATACGCGACCGCGACCGGCTGCTTTTCACCACCACCCGCCGTTATTCGGTGCTGACCGGCGGTCGCGACGATACCGACCTCGTGCTTGAGCGCGTCGGCGCGGGTCCGGGCCGGCCGGAGCCGGAAGCCGGCATCGACGGGCGCTGGCTGGTGCAGGACATCCGTGGCGAGCGGGTTCGCGGCCGCCGACAGGCGACGCTGGAAATTACCCGCGAGGGCCGCGTTTCGGGCAATGCCGGCTGCAACGGCATCGGCGGCGAGGTGAAGATCAACCGCAACCGCGTCGATTTCGGCCGGATGATTTCCACCCAGATGGCCTGCGCGCCTGACATCATGCGCCAGGAACGGCAGTTCATCGAAGCGCTGGAAGGCGCCCGCTCCTTCAGGCTTGAGCCGCGCCGCGGCACGCTGGAACTGCTCGACGGCCGCGGCCGCACGGCGATGCGCCTGCGCCGCGCCTGAGGCCGGCAACGGCACTGCTGAAACAGCCGACGCCGCTGTGCTGGCCATGGAACATTCCATGTCGCTTCCGGCACGGCGCGTGCCCGTTTCCCGCCCTATGACTTTGGCTACATCGCCTTGGCGCTTTGCTCCGCTGCCAAGCTGCGCTATGGAACGCGCCGAACTGCGCCGGCTGATGCTGGCGCGACGTCTTTGAGGGAAAACGAATGACATCCTATGTTCTGACCGTAGCCTGCAAATCGACCCGTGGCATTGTGGCCGCGATTTCCGGTTATCTGGCGGAAAAAGGCTGCAACATCGTCGACAGTTCGCAGTTCGACGACCTCGAGACCGGCAAGTTCTTCATGCGCGTCTCCTTCATCTCCGAAGAAGGCGCCACCCTTGAGGCCATCACCGACGGCTTCAAGCCGGTGGCGGAAAAATTCGGCATGGAGGCGGATATCTATCCGGACGGCCAGCGCATGAAGACGCTTTTGATGGTCTCCCGTTTCGGCCATTGCCTCAACGACCTGCTCTATCGCTGGAAGATCGGCGCATTGCCGATCGACATCGTCGGTGTCGTCTCCAACCATTTCGATTACCAGAAGGTCGTCGTCAACCACGACATTCCCTTCCACCACATCAGGGTGACGAAGGAGAATAAACCCAAAGCCGAAGCCCAGCTGATGGACCTGATCGAGACCAGCGGCACGGAGCTCGTGGTACTGGCGCGCTACATGCAGGTTCTGTCCGACGACATGTGCCGGAAGATGTCTGGCAAAATCATCAATATCCACCATTCCTTCCTGCCCTCCTTCAAGGGCGCCAACCCTTACAAGCAGGCCTATGAGCGCGGTGTGAAGCTGATTGGCGCAACGGCCCATTACGTCACCGCCGACCTCGACGAAGGCCCGATCATCGAGCAGGACACGGTGCGCATCACCCACGCCCAGAGCGCCGACGATTATGTCTCGCTTGGCCGCGATGTGGAAAGCCAGGTGCTGGCCCGCGCCATCCACGCCCATATCCACCACCGCACCTTCATCAACGGCAACCGCACCGTCGTCTTCCCGCCAAGCCCGGGAAGTTATGCTTCCGAGCGGATGGGGTAAGCACCGGCAGTCTGGGCGACATTATCCTTAAGCGTCCCCCGCCCACCAAACACCACCCGCGCCCTCAGCCCACGCCCTTCCACGCCATCCTCCAGCGTCAGCCGCCCGCCGAACAGCCCGGCTATCTCTTCGATGATGGCAAGGCCGAGGCCGGCGCCGGGGGCGGCGTTGGCTTCGCCGCGGGCAAAGCGCTGGCGCACCATGGCACGTTTTTCCGGGGAATGCCGGGGCCGTTATCCTCCACTTCCAGCCAGACATCGCCCGCCTGCCTGCCGACACGGACGGTGACTTCCGCGCCGCGACCGGCATAATTGATGGCATTGGAAACGAGATTGCCTATCAGTTCGCCGATCAGGAGCGGCTCGGCGGCAATGGCAACCTCGCCCTCGCCTTCGAAACCGAGATCGATGCCCGCCTCCGCCGCCCGCGGCACGAAATCGGCCGTCACATTCTGCGCAACGGCCACAAGATCGATCGCGGAAAAATCATGTTTTTCGCTGGAGCCGGCGGCATCGATATTGGCCATGCGCAGCAGCTGGGCGAGGATATGTTCGGCATGGGCCACGGACGCCCCACCCTTCAGCGCCGCCGCCTGCGCTTCCTCAAGGCTCGCGGCGCGGGCGGAAAGCGCAAGCTGGGTGCTGATGATGGCGAGCGGCGTGCGCAGCTGGTGGCTGGCATTGCCGGTGAAATGCCGGAGCGCGTCGAGCGCCGATTGCAGCCGTACCATGAAGGAATTGACCGTCTCCACCAGGTTCTCCACCTCCACCGGCACGGATTGGCGGATGGGGTGCAGATCGTTCGGGCTGCGCTCGGCAATGGCTTCGCTGAGCCGGTAAAGCGGTCTGAGCGAAATCGTCACCGCGATCCAGACGATGATCGCCGCCCCCACGATCATCAACAGCAGGCGCAGCGCAGAGCGCAGGATGATCGCCTGCGCCAGCTGGCTGCGGGCAATGGTGGTTTCGGCGACCGTTACGGAAAAGGGCACGGAATTGATGCCGGTGGAAGCGAAACGGCGGATGGCGGCGATGCGGATCGGTTCATCGCGGAACACGGCATCGCGATAGGCGGGAGTGTCGCCCTTCGGGTTCTCCACCGTCGGCAGGTTCTGGTAACCGGTGAGGAATTGCCCGTTCGGCCCGTCGACACGGTAAAACACCCGGTCCTGTGCGGCCGATGTCAGCATTTCCAGCGCCACATAGGGAATGTCGACTTCCAGCGAGCCGTCCTCGGCCACCACCACCCGCTCGGCAATGGCGAGCGCGGAACCTGATAGTACCCGGTCCGAAACGACATTGGCGGTATTGACCGCCTCGCGCCATGTGTCGGTCAGCGCAACGCAGCCGATAATGGCGGTGGAGATGAGAAGCCAGCCTAAAAGTCGCCGCCTGAGCGAATAGGCGGCCTGTCTCATTCAGCCATCTCCGGCAGCTTTTCGAGATAATAACCGATGCCGCGCGCAGTCTTCACCGTCAGCCCGTGGGGCGCGAGCCGCTTGCGCAGGCGGCTGACATATTGCTCGATGGCATTGGCGGAAATATCGTCGTCGAAGCCGGTCAGCGACTGCACGATGGCTTCCTTGGCAACGACCTTGCCGGCACGCATGAACAGCACTTCCAGCAGCGCCACCTCGCGCGCCGGAATATCGAGCGGACGCCCATCCGCCGAAAAGGTGCGGGAATTGAGATCGAACAGCACCTTGCCGAAACTCAGCGCCGAGGAGCGCAGCCCGGCATTGCGGCGCAGCAGCACCCTCACCCTCGCCTCGAATTCGGTGATGTCGAAAGGCTTGATCATGTAGTCGTCGGCGCCGAGATCGAGCCCCTTGACCTTTTCCTCCGGCGTGCCGCGCGCCGTCAGGATGAGCACCGCCGCCTTGTCCTGGCGCGATCGCATGGAGCGCAACACCTCGATGCCGTCCATTTCCGGCAGGTTGAGATCGAGAATGACCAGATCGAAACTTTCCGCCGCAATCGCCGCATCGGCGGAAGCGCCATCGGACACCACATCCACCGCATAACCGGTGCCGCGCAGCAGCGCCGACAATCCCTCCGACAGCACCTGATTGTCCTCGACCAGCAAAATACGCAAATCGTCCCTCCCACAGCATTGCCGAGTTTAACCAGACCCTTACCGCTTGTGAATGGCCCGCGCCTGCTGCATGATCTTTTCCATGCGTATCTGCCTTCTTCTCTGTCTCTGTCTTTGCATGGCCTCGCCGGCGCTTGCGCAAGTCGCCATCTTTCCGGCCCCCTCCGGCAAGGCGGATGCCGAAACACTGGTGGTCTATTCCTCGCTGGATGAACCGCTGGCGACGCCGATGATCGAGGGTTTCCAGAAGGCCAACCCCGATATCGCCGTCCATTATGAGGATATGCTGACCGGCGAAATCTACGACCGTATCGTGAAGGAAACCGACGCCGGCAAAAAAACCGCCGATTTCGCCTTTTCCTCTGCCATGGATCTGCAGGTGAAGCTGAGCAATGACGGTTATGCCCAGCGCTCGGATCTCGCCATGAGCGCCCGCTGGCCCGCCTGGGCCAACTGGCGCAACACCGCTTACGCGTTGACCTTCGAGCCGGCGGTTTTCGTTTATCACAAGCCGAGCTTCACCACCGAAGAACCGCCAGCCAGCCGCGCCGAATTCGTCGATTATCTCGAACGCCACGCCAGGCAAGTGCATGGCCGCATCGCAACTTACGACATCGAACGCTCCGGCGTCGGCTTCCTGTTCATGTCGCGCGATCAGGAGCAGTTCGGCGATATATGGAACGTCATCAAGGCGATGGGCGCGGCGGGCGTGAAGGTCTACTCCACCTCCTCGGCCATTCTGGAGCGCGTTTCCGACGGACGTTTCGTGCTCGGTTACAATATTCTCGGCTCCTATGCGGCCGACTGGGCCTCGCGCCACCCCGATGTCGGCATCGTGCTGCCGAAAGACTATACCGTCGTCATGTCGCGTATCGGACTAGTGCCGGAAGCCGCCGCCAACCCGGCGCTCGGCCGCCGTTATCTGGAATTCTTCATGTCGAAGGAGGGCCAGACGATTATGGCCCGGCAGTTGCAGATACCCGCCGTCAGCCCGGAAGTGGCGGGCGAAAACACCGCCAACACCATGCAGGCAATCCACGGCGCGCAATTGCGCCCCGTGCCCGTCAGCCCCGGCCTGATGGTCTATCTGGATCAGGTGAAACGCAGCCGCCTGATCGAGCGCTGGAATGAGGCGTTGCGCTCGCAGTAGGTTCCCCGATAGTCTTCAGCCCATCGCAGTTGGGTTGAGTTCGACGATCCTCCTCTGCACACGTTGTGCAATATCGGAAAAAACCTGCAAGAGCCTAGATATGTGAGGCAGCGGATCCTCAATTGGCTGCCCTTCTTGAGTTAACCCATTTCGGTGCACACAGTCGTGACGGGCACCCAACATTTGAAAAAGGAAATCTTTATCGCTTCGATCAGTTGGCAAGATGTCTATCCCCATAGCGTGAAAGAAAAGTGATTTAACACGGCCAAAATTATGAAAAGACAGGGATTTAAAGTATTCCTGCAAAGTTTCCAAAACGAGATGCGGAGACTTCTCTATTTGAGAAAGCGAAAATTTCTTTTCTTTTAGTGCATCTATATTCTCGACCAGCGCCAGTCTCGCAGGAGGGTAGCGGGTCACAAAATCGTCTAGGCTGTCATACAAAAAAGCTTCAAAATTTGAGAATGCCTGCATCAAGAACATTCGATGCAATATAGGAATAGAGACATGGGAAAGCGACTTTATCACCTCCTCAAGACTTTCCAGCGCATGGTAGTATGATTCCAAGCCGCGATTAGCGGGATTGAAGCCGCTGAGGTACTTCACATCGTGTGGAACCGGTTGAAGCGTACCATTCGGGAGTATTCGCATTTGAAAACCACCGATGCTGCCAGTAATTTCAATGTCTGTTATGCTTCCACAATTTCCGCATTTCTCATGTAGCGTTGCAGTTGCCTCAATCTCGTTGACATATTGCGAGCCAGGAGTTTTCGGAGCCGGGCGTTCAAAACGAACGATCCCACGGCAATCCGGACAATTGATTGTTCCAATAACTACAGTCTCCATTTGTCCCACTCCATAAGTTTATGACGCTGACCAGCAAACCCGATCCGCCTCTCCCCGTAACAAGCACAGGAAAGAGAGCGGCCCTACGCGGTAAATCACCACACACGCCACAGTAGACGTTCGATACAAATTAATAGAGAGTAAATGCGCAAGGACTTGCGTAGCGTCAGTTAGATGACAGCTTTTTGTGATGCTCTGCAATCCTTCTTCATTCCGTGGAGGCGGAAGAAGATGCGGGAGGAAATCTTGAGGATTGCCAAGGCCCCACGCTGAGTTCTCAGCGTCGGCACAGATGCGCCCTGAAGCCCCCTTCCGCATAAACGAAAAACGACGCCCAAAAAGGGCATCCTGAGGAGGGTTTTCCAAGTGAAGCATTTTCTTATCGGCACATTCCTGGCAGGCGTGATCGCGCTTCCGGCGGTTGCAGCGGATTACACCATCATCGCCCCGGCCAATCCCGGCGGCGGCTGGGACCAGACCGCGCGTTCCCTGCAGACCGTGCTGCAGGAAGAAGGCATTTCCAAGAGCGTTCAGGTGCAGAACGTACCGGGCGCCGGCGGCACCATCGGTCTTGCGCAGTTCGCCAGCCAGCAGAAGGGCAACCCGAACGCCCTCATCGTCGGCGGTTACGTCATGGTCGGCGCGATCCTCACCAACAACGCGCCCGTCACGCTCAAGGAAGTAACGCCGATCGCCCGTCTGACCGGCGAATATGAAGCCATCGTCGTTCCCGCATCTTCGCCGCTGAAGACCATTGGCGACCTCATCGACCAGCTCAAGAAGGATCCGGGCAGCGTTTCCTGGGGCGGCGGCTCCGCCGGCGGCACCGACCATATCGCCGTTGGCCTGATCGCCAAGGCGGCCGGCGTCGATCCGACCAAGATCAACTACATCGCTTACTCCGGCGGCGGCGAAGCGCTTGCCTCGATCCTCGGTTCGCAGGTAACCGCCGGTATTTCGAGCTACGGCGAATTCGAAAGCCAGGTAAAGGCCGGCACGCTGCGCCTGCTCGCGGTTTCCAGCGAAGAGAAGCTGGAAGGCGTCGATGCGCCGACGCTGAAAGAAAGCGGCCTTGATGTCGTCGTCCAGAACTGGCGCATGGTCGCCGCTCCTCCCGGCCTGACGCCGGAACAGGAAAAGGCCGTCAATGCCGACATCGAAAAGCTGGTGAAGTCCGCCAAGTGGCAGGAAACCCTGAAGACCAAGAGCTGGATGGACACCTATCTCGCCGGTGACGAATTCAAGGCGCAGCTCGCCAAGGATACCGACGCCACCGCCGCCATCCTCAAAGACATCGGACTGGTAAAATGAGCCAGGGTTCCAACCCTTCGCAGCATCAAAAGCGCCGCCCTGACTGGGCGGCGCTGGCGATCGCCATCTTCCTCGTCATCATCGCCTGCGTGATCTTCTGGGACAGCGCTCGTCTCGCCAGCGTCACCGGTTATTCGCCGGTCGGCCCGGCAACCGTGCCTTACGCCATCGGCTTCTGTCTTGTCGGCCTGGCGCTGTGGACGGCCGTTGAGGCCTGGCGCGGGGATTTTCCCGACCGCGACAAACAGGAAATCGCCCCGGTTATCTGGGTCGTCGCCGGCCTTGCCGCGCAGATGCTGTTGCTCAACGTCGCGGGTTTTTCCATTGCCACCGGCCTGCTTTTCGCCTTTACGGCGCGTGCCTTCGGCAAACGCAAGCTCTGGTATTCGATCCCCATCGGCATCGCCCTGAGCTTCTTCATCTGGTTCATCTTCGCGCGGCTGCTGCAGCTTTCGCTGCCCGCCGGGCCTCTGGAACGGCTGTTGTTCTAACAGCCATTCCGACCAAAATTTGAGATCACAGGAAACCGCAGGCGCGCAATGACGCATATGCCAGCCGTTCCGCCCGCCCATCGGGTCCACTTGGGGGACATCTGTCCATGAGTACCTTTGAATTCCTGCTGCACGGTCTTGAGGTTGCCGCCCAACCCATGAACCTGCTCTATGCGCTGATCGGCGTCACGCTCGGCACCGCCGTCGGCGTTCTGCCCGGCATCGGGCCGGCGCTGACCGTGGCGCTGCTTCTGCCCGTCACCTACAGGCTCGATCCCGCCGGTTCGCTCATCATGTTCGCCGGCATCTATTATGGCGGCATGTATGGCGGCTCGACCACCTCGATCCTGCTCAACACGCCGGGCGAAAGCGCCTCGATCGTGACCGCGCTCGAAGGCAACAAGATGGCCCGCAAGGGCAGAGGCGGCCCGGCGCTGGCCACCGCCGCCATCGGCTCCTTCGTCGCAGGCCTCATCGCCACCATCGCGCTCGCCTTCATCGCGCCCTATATCGTCAAGCTGGCGCTGGTTTTCGGCCCGCGTGAATATTTCGCGCTGATGGTGCTCGCCTTCGTCACCGTCTCCTCCGCTTTCGGGGATTCGGCACTGCGCGGCCTCACCTCGCTATTCATCGGCTTTGCGCTTGCCATCGTCGGCATCGACCAGCTGACCGGCCAGACCCGCATGAGCTTCGGCATTCCCGACCTGCTCGACGGTGTGGAAGTGACCACGCTTGCGGTCGCCATGTTCGCCATCGGCGAAACGCTGTTCATCGTCGCTCAGGGCAGCACCGGCCCCGACAAGGTCGAAGCCGTCAAGGGCTCCGTCTGGATGAGCGCGCAGGACTGGGCACGCTCCTGGAAAGCCTGGCTGCGCGGCACGCTGATCGGCTTCCCCATCGGCGCCATGCCGGCGGGTGGTGCTGAAATCGGCACCTTCCTGTCCTACGCCACCGAAAAGAAGCTGACCAAATATCCGGAAGAATTCGGCCACGGCGCCATCGAAGGCGTGGCCGGTCCGGAAGCCGCCAACAATGCGTCCGCCGCCGGCACGCTGGTTCCGCTGCTCACACTCGGCCTGCCGACGACGGCGACCGCCGCCATCATGCTCGCCGGCTTCCAGCAATATGGCCTTCAGCCCGGCCCGCTGCTGTTCGCCACCAATCCGCAGCTCGTCTGGGGCCTGATTGCCAGCCTGTTCATCGCCAACCTGATGCTGCTGGTGCTCAACCTGCCGCTCGTCGGCCTGTGGGTGAAACTGCTGACCATTCCGAAGCCCTGGCTTTATGCCGGCATCCTGCTGTTTGCGACGCTCGGCACCATCGGCGCCAACCCGTCGGTCTTCGAACTCGGCATGCTGCTCGCCTTCGGTATCCTCGGCTATATCATGCGCATCTTCGGTTATCCGATTGCGCCTGCGGTCGTCGGCCTCATCCTCGGCCCGCTCGCCGAGCAGCAGCTGCGCCGCGCGCTCGCCATCGGTCAGGGCGATCCGACGGTGCTGTTCACCTCGCCGATTGCCGTTGGCCTCTTCATCGTGGCAGCCGCCGCCTTCATCATCCCGCTCATCATGCGTATCCGCGGCCGTGGCGAAGTGCTGACGCAGCTTGCCGCCAACGAGGACTGAGAAACAAAGAACCTCCCAAGGCAACTGGCCCCGTATCTCCGGATGCGGGGCCTTTTTTATTCACGCCAACGGGATGTGTGATGCACGCACGCCCATGATAGAATTGCGCCAACCGCAGGAGAAAGACATGCGCACGATTGCGATCATGATGGTTCTGGCGCTTGCCGGCTGCACCACCGCCCCCGATGTCGAGCCCATTCCCGGCAGCATCACCTATGGCGGACAGCCTCGCACCAAACTCACCAAATCCCCCATCGGCAGCACGCTCAGCAATGAATTCGTGATGGGCGACGGGCGGCTGGCGATCGAGACCTACCGCGTGCAACCGGACCGGTCGCTGAAACTGGAGAGACGCGAAATCGTCGGCGACTGGCCGCCGGATTGATGGAAGATATGGGCCTTGATGTGGTTCCCGCTTCTACTACGACTGACCAATCTTGCCGTCATGCCGGACTTGATCCGGCATGACGGATGTCGTGGCTAGGCTGCGTCCTGGGTCCGGCGATCACAACGAGTCTTGCTATGCGCGGCTCCCCCTTTCCCGCTCACGGCAATTCAGAACCGTTCTAAAACATAATTTTGATTTCCGCCGACCTTGCCAATAAAGCTGATCGCCAACATCAAGTTAACCCGGTGGGATCGTTTCCACCGGCCCGGAACATAGTGCAAGGGACATATAAGTGGCCATCAACTTCACCTTCCCCCTTCGGCTGCTGGCGGCAGCGGCCTTCAGCCTTGGCGCAATGACGGCAAGTGCCGAAGAAATGACGATCAAGCATGCGCAGGGCGAGACCGTGCTGAAGGCGGCGCCGAAGAAGGTTCTGGTTCTCGATATTCCCTCGCTCGACAATCTCGATGCGCTCGGCGTCGAGCCCGCCGGTGTCGTCGGCTCCAACCTGCCCACCTATCTGCAGAAATATGCCGACGGCAAATATCTGAAGGTCGGCACGCTGTTTGAGCCCGATTATGAGGCTATCAATGCGGCCGAGGCCGATCTCGTCATCGTCGGCGGCCGTTCGCGGGCGAAATATCCGGACGTTGCGAAGATCACGCCCGCCATCGACATGTCGGTGGATTCCAAGGAATTCATCGGCAGCGTCAAAGCCAATATCACCAAGCTCGGCGATATCTTCGGCAAGCAGGAAGAAGCCAGGAAGCTCGATGCCGCCATTGATGAAAAAGTGGCCAAGCTGAAGGAAATCGCACCCAACTCCGGCACGGCGATGATCCTCGTCACCAATGCCGGCAAGGTCGGCGTTTATGGCCCAAGCTCGCGCACCGGCTGGCTGCACACCGAAATCGGCTTCAAGCCGGTCGCAGCCGACATCGACGACCGCTTCGACCGCGGCGATGTCGTCTCCTTCGAATATCTGGCCGAGGTCAACCCCGAATGGCTGTTCGTGATCGACCGCGACGCCGGCATCGGCCGCGCCACCGATCCCGGCAAGGCGGCAGCCCAGGTGCTGGACAACGAGCTGGTGCACCAGACCAATGCCTGGAAGAAAAAGCAGATCGTCTATCTCGACCCGCAGGCGGCCTATATCGTCAGCAGCGGCTATACGGCGCTCTCCACCCTGCTCGATCAGGTCTACAAGGCCGTCTCCGAGAAGAAATCGTAAAAGCCTCTAGGCATCCGCTTCTGAAGGTTGCTCCATACTCGACGTCATCCTCGGGCTTGACCCGAGGATCTACCAAGGTATCGTAAAATCAATAGGTTCCAGATCCTCGGGACAAGCCCGAGGATGACGGAGAGAAGCTTGTAGCCTCTCCGTAACCTGCTGGGTCGCCGGGAGCTTTCATCATTTTCGAAAAATCGCCGAAGTGAAATCTCTGTCCCTCATCCTTGCCCTTCTTCTGGCTCTGGTGCTCGCCATCACCAGCCTGTTCGTCGGCGTCAGCAATGTCTCGCTCGCCACGCTCTTTTCGCCTGATACCAGCGCGGACGCGCTGCGCGTGCTGCTCGTCAGCCGCATTCCGCGCACGCTGGCGCTGATATTGGCCGGAAGCTCGATGGCGATTGCCGGGCTCATCATGCAGATGCTGGTGCGTAATCGCTTCGTGGAACCTTCGACGGCGGGCACCACCGAATCCGCCGGCCTTGGCCTGCTCACCATCACCCTGCTGGCGCCGGATACGCCGATCTTCGGCAAGATGCTGGTGGCCGCCGTTTTCGCGCTCGCCGGCACCGCGCTGTTCCTGCGTATCCTGAGGCAGGTGCCGTTGCGCGACGTGCTGCTGGTGCCGCTGATCGGCATCATGCTGGGCGGCGTCATCTCCGCCGTCACCACCTTCTTCGCTTATCGTTTCGACCTTCTACAATCGCTCGGCGCATGGATGACGGGAGATTTTTCCGGGTGCTGCGCGGCCGTTATGAATTGCTGTGGGTCGGCTTCCTTTTCGCCATCGCCGCCTATCTCGCCGCAGACCGCTTCACCGTGGCGGGCATGGGCCGCGACTTCACCACCAATCTCGGTCTGAACTATCGCCGGGTCATGGCGCTCGGCCTCACCATCGTTTCGCTGGTGAGCGCGGTCGTCGTCGTCACCGTCGGCATGATCCCCTTTCTCGGGCTGATCGTGCCGAATGTCGTCAGCCTGATGATCGGCGACAATATGCGCCGCTCGGTACCATGGGTGGCGACGCTCGGCGCGGTCTTCGTGCTTTCCTGCGACATCATCGGCCGGACCGTGCGTGCGCCTTACGAAATACCCATCGGAACCGTGGTCGGCGTCATTGGCAGCGCGCTGTTCCTCTATCTTCTGCTGCGGAAACGCCACCATGCGTGAGAGACATCCCGACCGGCGTGCAAAAACCGTTCTGCTCGTGCTTGCGGCATTCGCACTCATCTCCATGGCCGCCTTCATGACGCTCGGCGCAAAGGGGAGCTGGAGCTTCGTACTGCCGTTTCGCGGCATCAAGCTTCTGTCGCTGCTGCTGGTGGCCTATGCCATCGCGGTCTCCACCGTGCTGTTCCAGACGGTCACCAACAACCGCATCCTCACCCCTTCGGTGATGGGTTTCGATTCGCTTTACGTGTTGATGCAGACCGGGCTGATCTTCGTCTTCGGCTCGGCAACCGTCGTCCTGATCGATCCGCAGCTGAAATTTCTCACGGAGACCGCGCTGCTCGTCGCCTTTTCCGCCCTGCTCTATCGCTGGCTTTTCGTCGGAGCGGAACGCAGCCTGCATCTTCTGGTGCTGGTGGGCATCGTCTTCGGCGTCTTCTTCCGCAGCCTCTCGGGCTTCATGCAGCGCGTGCTCGACCCCAATGAATATACGGTGCTGCAGGATGTGCTGTTCGCCAGCTTCAATTCCATCGATCCGACGCTTCTTGCCGTCTCCGCCGCCATCATCGGCGTGGTGACCATCATCGGGCTCAGGCTCATGCACACGCTCGACGTCCTCTCGCTCGGCCGCGCAACGGCCATCAGCCTCGGGGTCGAGTATAAGCGCACGGTCACCATCATCCTCGTGCTGGTCTCCGTGCTGGTCGCCGTCTCCACCGCACTCGTCGGCCCGGTCATGTTCTTCGGGCTGCTGGTCGCAGCCCTTGCCCATTATCTCACCGGCAACGGCAAACACGCCTATGTGTTGCCGGCGGCGATCCTCATCGCCGTGATCTGCCTCGTCGGCGGTCAGGTGGTGCTGGAGCGGGTCTTCGCCTTCGATACGGCGCTCTCGATCATCATCGAATTTCTGGGCGGTATCGTCTTTATCGGTCTTATTCTGAAGCGGGGTGCGCGATGATCATCGCCAGTCAGATCAGCAAATCCTATGGCGACAGCCTCGTCGTTGACGGCGTCTCCGTCTCCATTCCGGCAGGCGGCGTCACCTCCATCATCGGGCCGAACGGTGCTGGAAAATCGACGCTGCTTTCCATCGTCGCAAGGCTGATGTCGATGGATGCCGGAACCGTGACGGTGGGCGGTCTGGATGTCACGAAAACCCCTTCCGACACGCTGGCCAAGCGGCTCTCCATATTGCGGCAGGACAACCACATCTCCTCGCGCCTGACGGTGCGCGATCTCGTCGGTTTCGGCCGTTACCCCTATTCCAAGGGCCGCCCCACCATCGAGGACAAGGTCCATATCGACCGGGCGCTGGAATATCTCAATCTCGAAACCCTTGCCGGCCGGTTTCTGGACGAGCTTTCCGGCGGCCAGCGCCAGCGCGCCTTCGTGGCCATGGTGCTGTGCCAGGATACCGATTACGTGCTGCTCGACGAGCCGCTCAACAATCTCGACATGAAACACGCTTCCAGCATGATGAAGATCATGCGCAAGGCAGCTGACGAGCTGAAGAAGACCGTGGTTCTGGTGCTGCACGACATCAACTTCGCCTCCTGGTATTCCGACACCATCATCGCCATGCGCGAGGGCCGCATCTGCCATCAGGGGCCGGCGGAAGAGATCATCCGGCCGGACGTCCTCAAGGACATCTATGACATGCCGATCCGCGTCAATGAGATAGACGGCCGGCGCATCTGCCTGTTTTACGAATGACATGATGATTGTGCAGGATTTTCGCTGTCATGTTGCCTAACATGGAACAGGGCCTCAGGCCCGGACGTTAAACGACGGACTTTTCCAAAGCGGCATTCCGTCCGCAACTTCAGGAGACATCGATGAAGACGCACAAGACGAAGAACGACCTGCCTTCCAACGCCAAGTCGACCGTAATCGGCATTCTCAACGAATCGCTGGCCTCGGTGATCGACCTTGCGCTCATCACCAAGCAGGCGCACTGGAACCTCAAGGGCCCGCAATTCATCGCCGTGCACGAACTTCTCGACACTTTCCGCACCCAGCTCGACAATCACGGCGACACGATTGCCGAACGTGTGGTCCAGCTTGGCGGCACGGCGCTCGGCAGCCTGCAATCGGTCTCTTCGACGACGAAGCTCAAGGCCTATCCGACCGATATCTACAAGATCCACGACCATCTCGACGAACTGATCGAGCGTTATGGCGAGGTCGCGAACATGATCCGCAAGGCGATCGACGATTCCGACGAGGCGGGCGATCCGACGACGGCCGATATCTTCACCGCCGCCTCGCGCGATCTCGACAAGTCGCTCTGGTTCCTTGAAGCGCATGTGCAGGAAAAGAGCTGAGCCGGAAGCGGCTCCTGCTACAACACACGCGAAAGCGCCCGAGATGCTCGGGCGCTTTTTTATTGTCATATGGCGCAATCAGTGCCGACGTAAAACCGCAAGACCGATATCGCGCAACATCTCATGGTCGAGAATGCCGCGCTGGGCGCTACGGATCAAAACCGCTGCGCACTCATTGGCAACATGGCTGCTGCGGTCTTGAAAGCATTCGAAACATACGCCATCGAAAATAGTCTGCAAATCGGTGATCTGCTCCGGCGACAATTGTGCGCCAACCCGTTCAAAAGCTGCGTACGACAAGGCTCATCCTCCCGATGATGATATGCCAAGTATCGTTCCCAATATCGTTTCGATTTTTCTTGTGGACAGGGAATTTGTACACCCGAACGAATCACTTGTCGAATCAGATTTTAACCAAATGTAAATAGGTTATTTTCTGGCCTTCCCGCCGGCCGCCACCCCAGGACAGGGAGATAAAAACCAGTTGAAACAATATCTTCAGCGGAAATTCCCTGCGCTTCAGCCCGCGATGGCCGTCAGATTTCGGATAAATCCACACACAGGCGGATTTCCACCGAAACCGCAAAAGAAACTGTTGCATTCCAAAAACGATTGAGCGATATAGCACCCGTCGCCGCTTGGTGGCCCACGGTTCAGCGAACTACCCCGGACCGGTGGATTTGAGCGGGTGTAGCTCAGGGGTAGAGCACAACCTTGCCAAGGTTGGGGTCGAGGGTTCAAATCCCTTCGCCCGCTCCAAATTTCCAGAACAGGCAGATAAATCTTCACTGCACCCGATGTGAGACGCGTCGTTTCCATGGGCTGTGCCGCGCGAAATGCGCGAGGATTTCCCACGCATGGGGAAACCGGGAAGAGCGTTCCCTTCCCGGTCCTCATTCTCAGGCGGCCTGATCCCAGACGGGTGCAAGCCCTTCGGGTGAAACGATGCGGCCATCCGGCCTGGCAAGCGCGCGGATCGCCGCCATTTCATCGGCGGAAAGCTCGAAATCGAAGATGGCGAGATTTTCATCGACGCGCGCTTCGCTGACCGTCTTCGACAGTGCGATGACACCCTGCTGCTGCACGAGCCAGCGCAGCACCACCTGCGCCACCGACTTGCCACGGCCTGCGGCGATTTCCTTCAGCACCGGATCGGTGAAGACCTTGCCATCGGCCATGCCGTAATACCCCGTCACAGACATGCCGGCGGCCTTTGCCGCGGCGATAACCACGTCCTGATCGATATAGGGGTGGTATTCGATCTGGTTGGTCACGACCGGGGCCCTGGACAGCTTCACCGCCTCGGCCATCAGCGCCGTGCTGAAATTGGAAACGCCGATATGGCGCACCTTGCCGGCTTGCCTAACCGCGTTCAGCGCGCCGATCTGTTCGGCAAGCGAAACCGCCTCATTCGGCCAATGCAGCAGCAGCAGGTCGACATAATCGGTCTTCAGCTTTTTCAGGCTCTCATCCACGGAGGCGAGGAAGGCATCGTGCCTGTAGTTCTCGACCCAGACCTTGGTGGTGAGAAACACGTCGCCGCGCGCCATACCGGAGGCAGCAATAGCTTCGCCGACTTCCGCTTCGTTGCCGTAGATCTGGGCGGTATCGATATGGCGGAAGCCGGCTTTCAGCGCATGGGGAACGATGCGCAGCACATCCGCACCGGGAATACGAAACGTGCCGAAGCCCAGTGCCGGGATCGAACCGCCATTTGCGGTGACATCAAACATATATTTTCTCCTTTGAAGCGGCCCGGCCGACTTGGGAGCGGCCGGGAATTTTACGGAAAGTTCAGGCGGTTTTCAGGGTCAGCGCGGCGCGGCGGTCGAGCGCGCTGCTCCAGAGGGTCAAGAGCAGGGCCACGGCGACGAGAATGGCGCCGACCCACGGGGTTGCGGCAAGACCCATCGGCGATTCCACCACCAGACCGCCAAGCCATGCGCCAATGGCGATGCCGAGGTTGAAGGCGGCGATGTTGAGCGCCGAGGCGACATCGACGGCGCCGGGGCGATGTTCCTTGGCAAGCTGCACCACATAAAGCTGCAGGCCGGGAACATTGGCGAAGGACAGGAAACCGAGCGCGGCAAGCGTGATGAGCGTCAGGACCGGCGAGAAGGCGGTGAAGGAAAAGACGAGCAGCACGATGGCCTGCGCCAGGAAGAGGCCGATCAGCGCCCTGGCCGGATTATGGTTGGCGATCCTGCCGCCGCCGATATTGCCGGCCGCAATGGCGATGCCATAAAGCACGAGGATCAGGCTGACGCTTTTTTCCGAAAAGCCGGTGACATCCTGCAGGATCGGCGCAAGGAAGGTGAAGGCGACAAAGGTGCCGCCGTAACCGAGCGCGGTCATGGCGAAAACGATGAGCAGGCGACCGGAGCCGAGAACACGGACCTGATCGAAGAGGCTCGCCGGCGGCGCCTTCTTGAGCGTGTTCGGCAGAAGCGTGGCAATGCCGAAGAAGGCGATGACGCCAAGTCCGGCAACGGCCCAGAAGGTGGCGCGCCAGCCGAAGACCTGCCCGATATAGGTGCCGAGCGGAACGCCGGTGACGATGGCGACCGTCAGCCCCATGAACATCATGGCGATGGCCGAGGCGCGGCGATTTTCCGGCACGAGATCGGCGGCAATCGTGGAGCCGACCGAGAAGAAGACGCCATGGGCGAAGGCGGCGATGACGCGGGCGACAAGCAGCATCTCATAGCTGGGCGACAGGGCGGCCGCGCTGTTGCCGATGATGAACAGGGCCATCAGGCCGAGCAGCAGCGGCTTTCTTTCGATCCTGCCGGTCAGCGCCGTCAGGATCGGCGCACCGAAGGTGACGCCCAGCGCATAAACGCTGACGATGAGGCCGGCAAGCGGCAGGGTAATGTGAAGATCGTTGGCAACCGTCGGCAGAAGGCCGACAATCACGAACTCCGTGGTGCCGATCGCATAGGCCGCGATCGTCAGGGCAAATATGGCCAATGGCATGACGAATACCTCTTCGCCCGGAGCGGGATCGCGGGCGTTCTGGACAGCGACGCCGTCCGGTTGGATCAAATCTATGGACGCAATATGGGCGAAGGGGACTTGCATGATAATCGGTAAGGTCGGATAAATACCTTTGAATTGATTTCACAGGTGGTGCGGCGATGGACAATCGGGCCGGAGAAATGGAAGTCTTCGTGGCGGCGGCTGAACTCGGCAGTTTTTCCGCCGCCGGGCGCAGGCTGAAGCTTTCACCCTCGGCGGTGAGCAAGCTTGTCACCCGTATCGAAGACCGCCTCGGCACCCGGCTGCTTGCCCGCTCCACCCGGCTTGTCACGCTTACACCGGAGGGCGAAGTCTATCTTGCGCGGGCAAGGCGCATTCTCGCCGACATAGCCGAGACCGAGCAGATCGTGGCGAGCGGCGGCAAGGTGGTGCCGCGCGGCCTTTTGCGCGTCAACGCTACGCTGGGCTTCGGCGAACGTTATCTCCTGCCGCTTGCGCCGGAATTTTTGTCGCTTTATCCGGAAATCGAGCTGGATATCTCGCTGACCGACGGCGTCATCAGCCTGATAGAGGAACGTACCGATATCGCCATCCGCTCGGGCGCGATGGGAGATTCATCCCTGAAGGCGAGAAAGCTTAAAGAGGTGCGCCGGGTCATCGTCGCCTCCCCCGCCTATATCGAACGACACGGCATGCCGGAAAAACCGCAGGACCTGGCGCGGCACAATTGCTTCAGCTTCAATTTCAGCCGCAGCCTCAACGAATGGCCGTTTCGCAACCCCGGCTCTGCGGAAGTCTACCGACTGCCCGTAACGGGCAACGTCTCGGTCAACAGTGGCATGGCCATGCGAAGGCTCTGCCTGACGGGCCTGGGGCTGGGAAGGGTCGGCGAATTTCATATCGAGCCGGATATCGAGGCGGGCCTGCTCGTGCCGGTGCTGGAAGACTATAATGCCGAGGAGATGGAAGTGATCCACGCGGTTTATGCCGGTCACGAACATCTGGCCGCCCGCGTGCGCGCCTTCATCGATTTTGTCGCAGCAAGGGTCGGGCGGTGACTGGCCGCCTCACACCAGGCCGTGCACCAGCTTGGCCAGCCAGTCGACAAAAACGCGGACCTTGTTGGTTACATGACGGGTCTGGGGATAGACCACATAGATCGGCATGGCCTCGCGCCGCCATTCGGAAAGCACCGGCACCAGCTCGCCCCGCGAAAGCGCATCCTTCACCATGAAGACGGGAAGCTGCACGATGCCCATGCCGGCCAGCGCCGCATTGAGATAGGTGCGGCTGTCATTGACCGAGACAACGTAATTCGGGGTCAACTCGACGCTGCGCACGCCATTGTCGAAGGAGGCCGGCATGATCTGGCCGGTGGTGGCATTGAGGTAGCCCACCGAATAATGCTCCTTCTCCAGATCCTCCGGTTCTTGCGGCATGCCGAAATTTTCGATGTAGGATGGCGAGGCGAATGTCTCGAACCGGAGTTCGCCCACTTTACGGGCAATCAGCGACTGATCGCGCAGCACGCCGACCCGCAGCGCACAGTCGACATTCTCCGCAATATAATCGACCAGACGGTCGCCGACACCGAGATCGAGACGGATTTGCGGATAACGCTGGTAAAATTCGCAAAGATGTGGGATAACCACCAGGTCCGCGAAGACACCGGCCATTTCCACCCGCAACCGGCCGGAGGGCTGCACCTGCGCGCTGGACATGCTGCCGTCAAGTTCTTCGATTTCCGATAAAATCTGTGAGGCCCGCTCATAATAGAGAGCGCCGTCCGTTGTCAGCATCACCCGGCGCGTGGTGCGGTTAAGAAGTGTGGTGTGCAAATGCGCCTCCAGCGCCTGCACCATATTGGTAACCGTGGTTTTCGGCATGTTCAGCGCGGTGGCGGCGCGGCTGAAATTGCCGGTTTCCACGACACGCGTAAAAACCCGCATGGCGGAGAGCTGATCCATTCACTGCCTCGGAGATATGATTATCCGTGATTTCGGAATAGTGTTTTCAAATTTGCATGCTTGATCGTTTCGATCCGAACAATAATATGGATTTCAGATTTTGCAATATGATCCGTCTCGAGCATGTCGCGCAAAAATGCGCGGCGGTTTTGCGGTGACGACATGCGGCAAGGTAAAGACTTAAAGCGCAGGTGCTATCCAGAAGATCGCAACACTCTTTAAGTGGTGGCGCAAAGGATCTGGGTTCATGAACGCGCATTGGGAAAATATGGGTAGCGAGACGTCCGCGTCGAAGCTCTCCGTGCGCCGTTATGAAGGTTCCTGCCTCTGCAGCCATCCGCCTGTGGTGCTTTATCTGCGCGGCGGATCGTTTCTGGAACCCGGTCTCGAGCCGGGCGGCAATTGCCCCGAGCTTCCGGTGGCCCGCGCGCTTGCGGAAAGCGGCGCAGTGGTCGTGGAGGCCGACTATAGCAAGCCGTCCGGCAACGAGTTTCCGATGGTCATCGACTGCGCCTATGAGGCGCTCGATCATCTGAGCCGGGATCGCAAGCATTATGGCGGCGCGAAATCGCTGCTGTTCGTGGCCGGCGAAGAGGCTGGCGGCAATGTGGCGGCGGGGCTTGCCTTGAAGGCCCGTGACCGCATGCCGGGTAAACTCGCAGGCCAGATTCTTCTGTCGCCCATGATCGACCCGATGATGACGACGGAATCCTTCCGCGACGCGGACAGGATCGGCATGCGTCAGCGCTGGGCCGATGGCTGGAGCCATTACCTTGCCAAGGCGTGCGGGTTTTTCCACCCCTATGCCGCGCCCTGCCAGTGCACGCGGCTGAACCGGGTGGCGCCGGCGCTGATCTTTACCGCCGAGGACGACCCTCTGCGCGACGAAACGGTCGGTTATGCCGACAGGCTCATCGCCTCAGGCGTCTGCGTCCGGCAGCATGTTTTCCCCGCCGGTGTCGGCTGGACGGGGCTTTATCAAGGAGAGGGCGGAGGATGGGTCTCATCCGTCTGTTCGGAGTTCAAGACCTTCGTTGACCAGTTAAAACACTGAAAATTCGCATTTATTTATGAACGACCTGCTCCCGATCGGGGGCGAAGGAGACACCTATGACGCTGAACACAAAGCGCCGGGCCCTGACGGGCGCCGGTATCGGGCTTGCTATGTCCGTTGCAGCCGCAGCACTGTTTTTCGACCTCCCCACCAGCCGCAACGCCACGGCTGCCTCCACGCCTGCCGAAACGCCGGCAATCCCGGTCACCGTCGCCAAGGTGGAAAGCCGCGACGTCATGCGCTGGGAAGAGTTTTCCGGCCGTCTCGAAGCCGTTGACCGGGTGCAGATCCGCTCCCGCGTCGCCGGCCAGATCAAGGCCGTGCATTTCCGCGAAGGCGCGCTGGTGAAGGAAGGCGATCCTCTCTTCACCATCGATCCCGCCCCCTATCAGGCCGCCGTTGCCGGCGCTGAGGGCCAGGTCGCTTCGGCTGAAGCCAAGGTCAGCCTTGCGAAAACGGAACTCGACCGTGGCCGCAGGCTTTCCGACAATCGCACCATCTCCCAGAGCGATCTCGACCAGCGTCAAAGCTCGTTTGCGGATGCCGAAGCCCAGCTTCGCGCCGCCCGCGCCGCACTGACCACGGCGCAGCTCGATCTTGGTTACACCGAAATCCTCGCCCCGGTTTCCGGCCGCGTCGGCCGCATCGAAATCACCGCCGGTAACCTCGTCGCCGCCGGCTCGACCTCGCCGGCGCTGACGACACTGGTATCGGTCAACCCGATCTATGCCAGCTTCAACGCCAGCGAAGGCGTGGTGGCCAAGGCGCTTGCCGAACTGCCGCAGACGGACGGCGCGCTGCCCGCCCTCGAGCAGATCCCCGTGGAAATCGGTACGCTTTCGGATGAAGGCACGCCGATCAAGGGCACGCTGCACCTGATCGACAACCAGGTGGATTCGGCAAGCGGCACCATCGGTGTCCGCGCCGTCTTCGAAAATCCGGACGGCAGGCTCATCCCCGGCCAGTTCGTGCGGGTGCGCATGGGTGAACCGAAGCCGGAAAACCGCATCGTCATCAGCGACCGCGCCATCGGCACGGATCAGGACAAGCGCTTCGTCTTCGTGGTCGATGCCGAAAACAAGGTGAGCTACCGCCAGATCAAGCCCGGCGCACCGGCTGATGGCCAGCGCATCATCGAAAGCGGCCTTGCCGCCGGTGATACGATCGTCGTCAACGGCCTGCAGCGCATTCGCCCCGGTGCCACCATCGCACCGCAGGCGGAAGACAAGGTTGCTGCCTCGCAGTAACCCGCCTCTTTGATCAGTAAGCGTCCCGCGTTCCGCGAGACGCCCCTTCAGACAGAACCGGCCTTCACCGGCGGCAGGATTGCCGCCGGAACGGCCTTCGCATTCCCAAAGACCCGGAGAGGGACTGGATATGAATATTTCCAGATTTTTTGTCGACCGGCCGGTATTCGCCGGCGTGTTGTCGATCCTGATTGTGGTGGCAGGCCTTCTCGGCATGCGCGCCCTGCCGATTTCGGAATATCCCGAAGTCGTTCCGCCATCCGTCGTCGTGCGCGCCACTTATCCCGGTGCGAACCCGACTGTTATCGCTGAAACCGTCGCGACACCGCTGGAAGAACAGATCAACGGCGTCGAGGACATGCTCTACATGGGCAGCCAGGCAACCTCCGACGGCGTGCTGACGCTGACCGTCACCTTCAAGCTCGGCACCGATCCCGATAAGGCGCAGCAGCTGGTGCAGAACCGCGTGTCGCAGGCCGAACCGCGCCTGCCGGCGGAAGTCCGCGCGCTCGGCATCACGACGGTCAAGAGCTCGCCCGACTTCATCATGGTCGTCAACCTCGTCTCGAAGACCGACGCCTATGACATCACCTATCTGCGCAACTATGCGACGCTGAACGTCAAGGATCGCCTTGCCCGCATCGAAGGTGTTGGCCAGGTGCAGGTCTTCGGCGCAGGCGACTATTCCATGCGCGTCTGGCTCGATCCGCAGAAGGTGGCAGAGCATGATCTCGCCGCCAGCGACGTTTCCGACGCCATCCGCCAGCAGAACGTGCAGGCCGCAGCCGGCGTCATCGGCGCTTCGCCAAGCCCGAATGGCGTCGACCTGCAGCTCAACGTCAATGCGCAGGGCCGTCTGACGACGCCGGAAGAATTCGGCAACATCATCGTCAAGAGCGGCGCCAATGGCGAAATCACCCGCCTGCGTGACGTCGCCCGCATCGAACTCGGTGCGGCCGATTACACGCTGCGCTCGCTGCTCGACGGCGAACCCGCCGTGGCTGTCGCCGTGCTTCAGGCCCCCGGCTCCAACGCCATCGAAATCGCCGACAATGTCCGCGCCACGATGGACAATCTGCAGCTGGCAATGCCTGACGGTGTGAAATACGAGATCGTCTACGATACGACGAAATTCGTGCGCTCCTCCATCGAGAAGGTCGTTGACACACTCCTCGAGGCCGTTGGCCTCGTGGTACTTGTCGTCATCCTGTTCCTGCAGACCTGGCGCGCTTCGATCATTCCGCTGATCGCCGTTCCGGTCTCGATCATCGGCACCTTCGCCGTCATGTATGCCTTCGGATTCTCCATAAATGCCTTGACCCTGTTCGGCCTTGTGCTGGCCATCGGCATCGTGGTGGATGACGCGATCGTGGTCGTCGAAAACGTCGAGCGAAACATTGAAAACGGGCTCTCGCCGCGTGACGCCACCTACAAGGCCATGCGCGAAGTGTCCGGCCCGATCATCGCGATTGCGCTGGTTCTGGTCGCCGTCTTTGTGCCGCTCGCCTTCATCTCCGGCCTGTCCGGGCAGTTCTACCGGCAGTTCGCGCTGACGATCGCCATCTCCACCGTCATTTCGGCGATCAACTCGCTGACGCTGTCGCCCGCCCTTGCGGCCCTGCTGCTCAAGGAACACGGCGCGCCGAAAGACTGGCTGACCCGCTTCATGGACAAAATCCTCGGCTGGTTCTTCCGCGGCTTCAACCGTGCCTTCGGCGCCGCATCGAACGGCTACGGCAAGACCGTCGGCGGGCTGGTGACGCGCAAGAGCCTTGTCATGATCGTCTATATGGCGCTGGTGGCCGCCACCTACGGCATGTTCACGACAGTGCCGAGCGGCTTCGTGCCGGCGCAGGACAAGCAGTACCTGATCGGTTTTGCCCAGCTCCCGGATGGCGCAACGCTTGACCGCACGGAAAACGTCATCAAGCGCATGAGCGACATCGCCCTGGAAACACCCGGCGTCAGCCACGCCATCGCCTTCCCCGGCCTGTCGATCAACGGCTTCACCATTGGCTCCAATTCCGGCATCGTCTTTGCGGTTCTCGATGATTTCGAAAAACGTAAGACACCGGAACTGTCCGGCGGCGCCATCGCCATGCAGCTGAACCAGAAATATGCGGGCATTCAGGATGCCTTCATCGCCATGTTCCCGCCGCCGCCGGTCAACGGCCTCGGCCAGACGGGCGGCTTCAAGCTGCAGATCGAAGACCGCGCCGGCTACGGCTATCAGACGCTGGATGAAGCGGCGAAGGCAGTGATCGGCAAGGCCTATCAGACGCCGGAGCTGGCGGGCATCTTCTCCAGCTATCAGATCAACGTGCCGCAGCTCTTCGCCGATCTCGACCGCGCCAAGGCCGAGCAGCTGGGTGTCTCCGTCAGCGACGTCTTCCAGACGCTGCAGATTTATCTCGGCTCGCTCTATGTCAACGACTTCAATGCTTTCGGACGGACATACAGCGTGCGGGTCCAGGCGGATTCCCAGTTCCGCGCCCATGCCGAAGATATCGGTCGCCTGAAGGTTCGCTCCGCATCGGGTCAAATGATCCCGCTGTCGACGCTCTTAAAGGTAAATGCGACGACGGGGCCGGAGCGCACCAACCGTTATAACGGCTTCCTTGCGGCCGATATCAACGGCGGTCCGGCACCGGGCTTCTCTTCTGGACAGGCGCAGGCGGCAATTGAAAAAATCCTTGCCGAAACCCTGCCCGCCGGTGTCGACTATGAATGGACGGACCTCACCTACCAGCAGATTCTGGCAGGCAATTCCAGCATCGTGGTCTTCCCCTTGGCGCTGCTGCTCGTCTATCTCGTGCTGGCTGCGCAATATGAAAGCCTCACTTTGCCGATCGCGATCATCCTGATCGTCCCGCTCGGTGTACTTGCGGCCCTCACCGGCGTCTGGCTGACAGGAGGGGACAACAACATCTTTACGCAGATCGGCCTTGTCGTCCTTGTGGGTCTTTCAGCGAAGAACGCGATCCTGATCGTGGAATTCGCCCGGGAGCTGGAATTTGAAGGACGAACGCCGCTTCAGGCGGCCATCGAGGCAAGCCGGCTTCGCCTTCGCCCGATCCTGATGACCTCGCTCGCCTTCATCATGGGCGTGGTGCCGCTGGTCATCTCCACCGGTGCGGGTGCTGAAATGCGCGCCGCCATGGGTGTCGCGGTGTTCTCCGGCATGATCGGCGTGACGTTCTTCGGCATCTTCATGACACCGGTTTTCTATGTGCTGGTGCGCAAGCTGGCGGGCAACCGCCCGCTCATCCAGCACAAGCAGGAAGAACCGGCCAATTCGGACTACAAGCTCGAAAAGGCCGGCTGAAACCTAACTCCCATCCACCGCCACCTTCGAAGCAAGCCCGCCGCGCATCATCAGATGCGCGGCGTTTTTATGGCTGGAAATGTCTATGCGGCTCTACTGAAATAGAATCAGTTTCAAATGCTTAAGCGGGAAAATCGCCTATATTGTTCCGCATTGAACCTGTCAAAGATCAATATATCCGCACCAACTCGACGGAGCTGCAAGAAACGATGCTATTTTATGCTTTGTATTTTGTGGTAAATTCTCAAGAACAGGGTGATTCGGACTAAATGATTTAGTTCAGGGGCTGCATGATGGAGCAGGAATACGAAAACTGGGCAACGACCGTTGCCTATTCGATTGTGATGCATGAAGGTCTGGATCTGGCGCTTTCCGCGCAGAACCTGGACAGAAGCAAGACCAGAAACAACCGTGAGCGGCTGATGGAAGCCATTCGCACATCGTTGCTGGAAGCCCGTTCGCGCAGCCATCTGACGGCAGTGTAACGGCCTACCCCTTGCCTGGGTCCGCTCTCATGCTTGCGGCATCTCATCCGCAGCGGGATCAGGCCGGAAGCAGGTCGGTCCGCACCGCGGCCTTCAGCGGCAGATGATCCGAGGCGATGCGCGCCAGCGCGCTGTCATGCGCCTCCACCTGCTCGATCAGCCCTTCACGATTGGCGATGATCCTGTCGAGCGCCAGCACCGGCAGGTTGGACGGAAAACTCGGCACCGCCGGCGGCAAAGCGCCAAAAGCATCCCGGAAGGTATTGAGCGACGACCCGTTGCCGAGACGCCATTCGTTCAGGTCTCCCATCAGGATGGTCGCGCATTCGTTGCGTGCTTCCAGAAGGCCGATCAGTGCTTTCGCCTGCTGGGCGCGGGAATGTCTGAGAAGCCCGAAATGGGCGGCGATGACCCGCAGCGTGCCGCCACTTTTCAGATCCAGCTCCACGACGAGCGCGCCGCGCGGCTCCAGCCCCGGCAATTTCAGCGTATGAACGTCCCTCACCGCCCCTTCCTTGAACAGCACGACATTGCCGTGCCAGCCATGCGCCTTCACCCCTGCCTGCACCGGCACGGGAATGAGGCCGCTTTCCCGCTCCAGCCGGGCAAGATCGAGCAGGCCGGTACGCTCTCCGAAACGGCTGTCCGCTTCCTGAAGGGCGATGATATCAGCGCCGATTTCCTGAATGACGCGGCTGGTGCGATCGGGATCGAACTTGCGGTCGCGGCCGACGCATTTGTGCACATTGTAGGAGGCGATGACGGGGAAGGAATGGTCTTTCGTCGCTGGCGCCGCATTCTGGCGCTGGCGGCGGTCGCGCAGCGACTGCATGACGAAGGCGGACAGGCTGGTGTTTTTCGTCAAGGCCGTTTTTTCATCATCCAGCAAACCGTTCTTTTTCACGCGTCGATGCCTCCGGTTTCGCGCAGCGCCCTGCCGGACGCACCGCACTCTAAAGATAAGGCGAAGCGAGCCACAGGACACGCTCCACAAAACGGACAACGAATGGCCGCGCATTCAGTTCGCTGAGCCGCACGGGCAAGGCGGTTGCCCGTGCATCCCGGATGCGCTCGCCGATTGTCGCGGCGAATTCCTCATCCATAACTTCGAGATCGATCTCAAAGTTCAACCGCAGCGAACGCGGATCGAGATTGGAAGAGCCAATGTAGCTCCAGCGCCCGTCGATCACCAGAAGCTTGGAATGATTGAAAGCCCCCGTCGCCCGCCAGATGCGGCAGTAATTCTTCAGCATCTGGTCGAACTGCGCCGTCATCGCCCTGTCCACAAGCACCAGATTGTTGCTTTTCGGCACGATGATATCCACCACGACTCCCCGCCTTGCTGCGGTTATGAGCGCCGAAATAAGCTCCCGATCGGGGAGAAAATAGGGCGACATGATGAGAATGGAGGAACGCGCGACGGAAAACGCGCCCATCAGCATCTTGTGACTGGTCTCGATGCTCTTGTCCGGCCCGGAGGAGCAGACGCGGGCGACGATCTGCGAACCCGGCACGGCATCGGGAACGGCGATATCCCAGACCGGCGCATCCAGAAGCTCGCCCGTCGTGAACCGCCAGTCCTCCGCCGCAATGGAGAAAAAATCCGAAACCACCGGCCCGGTGGTCTTGAAATGCGTGTCGTGCGACTGGCTTTCGCCGCCGAACTCAAGGGTGAACCCCTCGCGGATATTCATGCCGCCGCTGAACGCGATGCGCCCGTCCACCACGAGGATCTTGCGGTGGGTACGCAGATTGGCATAGGGCAGCCGCAGCCCCATGATGACGTTGCCATTGAAGACATCGCAGACGATGCCCTTTTCCCTAAGCGTCGGCAGGATGCTCGGCACGGAATAACGCGCACCCACCGCATCCACCAGCACCCGCACCTCCACGCCGCGAAACTTCGCCCTTTCGAGTGCGGCGACAAAGCGGGCGCCGATCCGGTCATTGTCGAAAATATATGTTTCGAGAATGATCGACCGCTTCGCCTCGTCGATAGCCTCCAGCATGGCGGCATAGGCGGCATCCCCCGTAACCAGCGGCTCGATGCCGTTGCCGGTCGTCAGCGCATGGCGCGTCACCCGGTCGCCCAGCGTCTTCATCGCCTCGAAACGCCGTCCGAACCGCGTGGCGATCAATTCGCCGCTGGCATCCAGACGCGCCACGCGATCCATGATCTCGTCCTGCATGAAGGACCGCTGCTGCGTGATGTTGGACCGGCGAATGCGGTTGATGCCGGCAATGGCATAGATGACCGCGCCGACGATGGGCGACAGCACGATGACGCCGACCCAACCGAGCGCGGAGCGAACCTCCTCCTTCGTCATCGTGGCATGCACGGCCGCCACGGTTCCCATCAAAATCGAGAGAACGGCAAGAATATGCGGCCAATAGGCAATGACGAGATCGAGCATGGTACAACTATAAAGTACTTCGGCAATCTCGCAATGACAGGCGGGCAGCGCTGGCAGAGACAAAGAACCTGACCGCGCCATGCTTTTGCGGGACAGACCCTTGCGGGATTAACGGTGGAAACCGGCCTTGCGATATGTCATGAGAGCGCATCTTGATCTTTGGGCAGTGGCAAGGCGGGGTGCACTTGCGGGCTTTCTGCCTCGTTTGAAAGCAAGAAGGCCGTGATGCAGGAAAATACACAGGGCGCCGTCATCGTCATTTCCAGCCATGTCATGCGTGGTTCCGTCGGCAATCGCGCCGCAGTCTTTGCGCTGGAGACACTCGGTTATCCCGTCTGGGCGGTGCCCACCATCGTTTTGCCCTGGCATCCCGGCCACGGCCCTTCCACCCGGATGCGCTTTCAGGACGACGATTTCGACAAGGCCATGACCGACCTCGAAAACGCCAAATGGATCGGCGAGGTCAAGGCTGTTCTGACCGGTTATTTCGGCAGTGCGGCGCAGGTGCGCTCCGTCGCAAGGCTGATCCGCAATCTGAAGGAAAAGAACCCGGCGCTGATCTACGCCTGCGACCCGGTCATGGGCGATCTGGGCGGGCTTTACATTCCGCTCGAGACCGCAGAAGCCATCCGCGATCACCTCATTCCGCTTGCCACCGTCGCCACGCCGAACCGTTATGAACTGGCCTGGATGAGCGGCGCGGAGCTCGAGACCAACAATGCCATCATGGATGCCGCACTTGCGCTGGGCCCGCCGAAAATGCTGGTTACCTCGGCCGTGCCGATGATGACGGGCGGCACCGGCAATCTTTATCTCAGCGGCCGCCACGCGCTGCTTGCCGAACATCGCGCCATTGAGAATGCGCCGAACGGGCTTGGCGATCTGATGTCGGCGCTGTTCCTCGCCCGCCTGCTGGAAGGCATGGATGACGAAAAGGCGCTGCAGCTCGCAACCGCCAGCGTGTTCGAAATTCTGGCCCGCACCAAAAAACGCGAGATGAACGAACTGACGCTGGAGACGGACTCTTCGAGCCTCTCCACACCCATGGCCATGGTGCAGATGCGTCATCTCTTGCATCCTTCGCGCAGCAAGCGCAAATAGCGGCTAGAGCATTTCCAGGAAAAGTGGCCCTCGGTTTTCCGTCCGGAAATGCGGCAAACAAGGAGTTGGAGCGATTTCGCGGTTCGAAGAAAAGCGAAAATGCTCCAAAGGATTGGTCTTCAACGCACCGGGTTCTTCTCTTGATCTCGGTCCAACCACAACGGTACTGCGATAGATGAAAGATTTTCCGGAAACCCTTCTCAACGGCTACAAGAACTTCATGAGCGGCCGCTATGTCGACGAGCGCGAAAGATACCGCGTTCTGGCCGACACCGGACAGAAGCCGCAGACCCTTTTCATTGCCTGTTGTGACTCCCGCTCCGCGCCGGAAACCATTTTCGACTGCGGACCGGGAGAGCTTTTCGTCGTCCGCAACGTCGCCAACATGGTGCCGCCCTTCGAGCCGGACGGGCAGTACCACGCCACCTCGGCGGCCATCGAATATGCCGTTCAGGTTCTGAAGGTGAAGGATATCGTCGTCATGGGCCACGGCCGCTGCGGCGGCATTCAGGCAGCACTCGATCCCAATCTCGAGCCGCTGTCGCCGGGCGATTTCATCGGCAAATGGATGAACATGGTCAAGTCGGCCGCCGAGCAGATCCAGAGCAACGATGTCATGACCGCCTCCGAGCGCCAGACCGCGCTGGAACGCGTTTCCATCCGCAACTCCATCGCCAATCTGCGCGGCTTCCCCTTCGTCAAGGCGCAGGAAACCGCCGGCAAGGTGAAGCTGCACGGTGCATGGTTCGATATTTCGACCGGCGAGTTGTGGGTGATGGATAGCAAGACGGGCGATTTCCGTCGTCCGGATCTGTGATTTTCAAAGCCTCGTCACCCCGGACTTGATCCGGGGTCCAGCGCGATCAAGTCCTTGATCGCAGAAAGACTTTCTCCACGGCGCAGACGCGCCGTGGCTGGATGCCGGATCAAGTCCGGCATGACGGAAGCGAAATTTTAGCCCGTGAAAAGCGACCTTATTGGCCGTCAATCGCCTTGCCGATGAAGGCGATGGCCTGCTGGTAGACGCTTGCGGCGTTCCAGCCCTGGATGGCGGCGTAGTTCGCCTGTCCCTGCTGATAACCGGCGCCGCGCTGCCAGCCATGGCCGACAAGGAAGTTCGCGGTGGAAGCCAGCGCATCGGCGCGCGAACCGACGAGATCGATACGGCCGTCGCGGTCGAAATCAACGCCGTAACGCACGACGTTCAGCGGCAGGAACTGCGTCTGGCCGATTTCACCATGGGCAGCACCCTTGGCGTTGACGTTCAGCGAACCGCTGCCGACGAGCTTGAGGGCCGCATAAAGCTGCTCGGTGAAATAATCCGAACGACGGCAATCGAAGGAGAGCGTCGCGACGGCGGAAAGCGTGTGCTGGTTGCCCATGAAGCCGCCAAAGCCGGTTTCCATGCCCCAGATGGCGAGCAGCGGACCGGCCGGCACGCCATAGGCGCGCTCGATGGAAGCAAAGAGAGAAGCGTTGTTCTTCTTCATGGTCTTGCCGCGCGAAATGATCGTCTGACCGCCGCGCTTCTGCATGAACTGTTCGAAGGAGAGCTTGAAGCTGTGCTGGCCGCGGTCTGCGCGGATCGTCGCCTGGTTGTAGGAGACGCCGGAGAAAGCACGGTCGAGCACCGAGGCGCTGACGCCGCGGCCCGCCGCTTCCTGCTTGAAGGCGCCGACCCAGGCATCGAAGCCCGCCGAAGTGTTGCCGCATTGCGCGGCCATAACCGGCGTCGCTGCCAGAACCGAAACCATGGCCGCACCAGCCAGAATTACCTTCATTGCCCGCATCAAAATCTGCCTTCGATATCCTTTGGGGAATTTTTCCCGAGAACCAAACCGTCAATACTGTATGATTCAGGTGCCAAAATTGCTTTTTGGCGGCCTAAATTGCCTTTCGGCAGCAAGGCCTGCAAATAAACTGGCCGTGATCGTCGCCAATTATGAAACCCGCCTGCCCCACACAGAACAGACGGGTTATACTTAACGAACCTTAAAAAATGGTATCAGGCAGCCGCCTTGCGGGGCTTGATGAAACCACGATTGATCAAGAGTTCGGCGATCTGGACGGCGTTGAGAGCCGCACCCTTGCGCAGATTGTCGGAAACAACCCACAGGTTGAGGCCGTTTTCGACCGTCGCATCTTCGCGGATGCGCGAGATATAGGTCGCGTCCTCACCGGCGGATTCAACCGGGGTGATGTAGCCGCCGTTTTCGCGCTTGTCGATGACGAGGCAACCCGGCGCTTCGCGCAGGATATCGCGCGCCTGATCGGCGGTGATCTCGTTTTCGAACTCGATATTGACCGATTCCGAATGACCGATGAAGACAGGAACGCGCACGGCCGTGCAGGTTACCTTGATCTTCGGATCGAGCATCTTCTTGGTTTCGGCCAGAACCTTCCACTCTTCCTTGGTGTAGCCGTCTTCCATGAAGACGTCGATATGCGGAATGACGTTGAAGGCGATGCGCTTGGTGAACTTCTTGGCTTCGACCGGATCGGCCACGAAGACGGCGCGGGTCTGCTGGAACAGCTCGTCCATGCCTTCCTTGCCGGCGCCGGAAACCGACTGGTAGGTGGAGACGACGACGCGCTTGATCTTGGCGAAGTCATGCAGCGGCTTCAGCGCGACGACGAGCTGCGCCGTGGAGCAATTGGGATTGGCGATGATGTTCTTCTTGGTGAAGCCCGCAACCGCATCGGCATTGACTTCCGGAACGATCAGCGGAACGTCCTGGTCGTAGCGCCATGCGGAAGAGTTGTCGATGACGACGCAGCCCTGCTGGCCGATCTTCGGCGACCACTTCTTGGAAACATCGCCGCCGGCCGACATCAGGCAAATATCCGTGTCGGAAAAATCGTAGTTCTCGAGGTTCGAGACCTTCAGCGTGCGGTCGCCATAGGAGACTTCCGTGCCCTGCGAGCGGGCGGAAGCGAGCGGCACGACTTCATCGGCGGGGAAACCGCGTTCGGCCAGGATATTGAGCATTTCGCGACCGACGTTGCCGGTGGCGCCTGCAATTGCAACTTTGAAACCCATGATCAAGCTCTCTTTCTGTCTCTCCTCTTTTTGGTGAGGTGGGAACCCGCATCGCATTGCGGCTTCCTCGATCCCCAGCCAAACCGGGGAGAGAGCGGTGGCCAGAGACGTTAGACGGTTTTAATCGTCGTTTTGGCCGTAATTCGGGTAGAATGAGAAAGGCGCGGATCATCGCCGGCCAATTGTGCCGGTCCTTCCATGACGAACATGTCTGCAACATGCATGCGCAATGTGATGCTCCTTCTTCGCGAGAAGCTATTAGAAGGTTTCTCGGTTGTGTCAAGAAAAAAGGCGCGTTTGGAGACGCCTCGCGCAAGACGCCAAATCGGCCTCGCGACATTTTCGGGACGTCTTGCATTAGACTAAAGTCATAATCCGAAAGCATCGCTCTTATTGCAGTTAATTTTCTGTCACTCTGACACTCCGCGCATTGCACCCTTATGGGGAGTCCGGAGGAGAGAGATGGGCTCCGCAATGCGCCGAATGGGACATCTGTGGAGGACAGACAATGGCAAATGTTGCAGCCGTGAGCGGCGCCGCCCGTCCAATGACGGGTGAAGAGAAGAAGGTGATCTTCGCCTCTTCTCTCGGAACAGTCTTCGAATGGTACGATTTTTATCTATACGGCTCGCTCGCGATCTATATCGGCGCGAACTTCTTCAGCCAATATCCGGAAACGACACGCAACATCTTTGCGCTGCTGGCCTTCGCCGCCGGCTTCCTCGTGCGCCCCTTCGGCGCGCTGGTATTCGGCCGTCTGGGCGACATTGTCGGCCGCAAATATACCTTCCTCATCACCATCCTCATCATGGGCGTTTCGACCTTCCTCGTCGGCGTCCTGCCCGGCGCATCGCAGATCGGCATCGCCGCTCCGATCATCCTGATCGTTCTGCGCATGCTGCAGGGCCTGGCGCTCGGCGGTGAATATGGCGGTGCGGCAACTTACGTGGCCGAACATGCGCCGAACGGCCGCAGGGGCTATTACACCTCGTGGATCCAGACGACGGCGACGCTCGGCCTGTTCCTGTCGCTGGTGGTCATTCTCGGCGTGCAGTTCGCACTCGGCAAGGAAGCCTTCGCCGCCTGGGGCTGGCGCATTCCCTTCCTCGTCTCCGTTCTGCTGCTCGGCGTATCGGTCTGGATTCGTCTGAAAATGAATGAATCCCCCGCCTTCAAGAAGATGAAGGAAGAAGGTAAAACTTCCAAGGCGCCGCTCAGCGAAGCCTTCGGCCAGTGGAAAAACGCCAAGATCGCGCTCATCGCGCTTGTCGGCGCCGTCATCGGTCAGGCCGTCGTCTGGTATACGGGCCAGTTCTACGCGCTGTTCTTCCTGCAGAGCATTCTGAAGGTCGACGGCCAGTCCGCCAACATCATGGTGGCGGCGGCCCTCATCCTCGGCACCAGCTTCTTCGTCATCTTCGGCTGGCTTTCCGACAAGATCGGCCGCAAGCCGATCATCATGGCCGGCCTCATCCTTGCCATGCTGACCTACTTCCCGCTGTTCAAGGCACTGACATGGGCCGGCAACCCGGCGCTTGCGCAAGCCCAGTCCAGCGTTCGCGCCACCGTGACCGCTGCCCCCGGCGACTGCAAGTTCCAGTTCAACCCGACCGGCACGGCGAAGTTCACCACATCCTGCGATATCGCCACCTCGTTCCTGACGCGCAACTCCGTTCCCTATGACGTGGTTGCAGGAGCAGCCGGCCAGCCGGCCAGCATCAAGATCGGCGATGCGACCATCGCCAGCTACGACGCGGCCGCCGCCGGCGCGGATGCGGCAGCCAAGGACAAGGCCTTCCAGAAGCAGGTCAACATGGCGCTTCACGATGGCGGCTACCCGCTGGTGCGCGGCGCGGCACAGGTGCCGGACGCGAAACTGGATGCCTTCATTGCCGCAAACCCGGAGCTTAACCTCAATGCGGAGGCCGTTCGCGCTGCCGACAAGAAGATGGTCGCGACCGACAAGCTGGTGGCGGACAAGCTGCTGACACCGGCAGAAGCCGCAGGTGCCGCGGAAATGGCCGTCTACACCGTAGCCGGCGGCGGTGCCTTCTCCATGGTGGCCGATCCGGCCGCCGTGAACTGGGTCGTCATCATCGCGGTCCTGACCGTCCTCGTCATCTACGTGACGATGGTCTACGGCCCGATCGCGGCCCTGCTGGTCGAACTGTTCCCGACCCGCATCCGCTACTCCGGCATGTCGCTGCCATACCACATCGGCAACGGCTGGTTCGGCGGCCTTCTGCCCGCCACCGCCTTTGCGATGAGCGCGGCGAAGGGCGACATCTATTACGGCCTCTGGTACCCGATCATCTTCGCGGGCATCACGCTGGTCGTCGGCCTGCTGTTCCTGCCGGAAACCAAGGATCGCGATATCCACGCCATGGATTGAGCCATACCCTGTTTGACATTTTCGGAACCCGGCGCTGAAGCGCCGGGTTCTTTTATTGCGCAGTACGTCCGCATATCGAACAAGACTGTCGCAGCGGGCTGTCATTCCGTCGCAGGCAAGACAAAATCAATATGGAGACAAAGCCCCCCTGAATAGGTTATGACCCCCCTATATTATCAGGCAGAGGGAGAGCCATTTTGAGAATCGGGACACCTAAGGAATTATATGAGGGCGAGGCGCGCGTCGGCATGACGCCCGACAGCGCCCAGGCATTGCAGAAACTCGGATATGATTGCATTCTTGAAACCGGTGCAGGCAAGGCCGCGGGTTTTTCCGACGACGCCTATCGCGCAGCCGGTGTAACGATCGTCGATAGCGCCGATGCGCTTTACGCCGGTTCCGACATCATCGCCAAGGTTCGTCCGCCGGAAACGTCGGAGATTGATCGCCTGTCTTCGGACAAGACGCTGATCTCGTTCTTCTATCCCGCCCAGAACAAGGACCTTCTGGAACAGGCGAAGGAAAAGGGCGCAAATGTCATCGCCATGGACATGGTGCCGCGCATTTCCCGCGCCCAGAAGATGGACGCGCTGTCCTCCATGGCCAATATCGCCGGTTATCGCGCGGTGATCGAGGCAGGCAATAATTTCGGCCGCTTCTTCACCGGTCAGGTCACCGCCGCCGGCAAGGTGCCGCCCGCCAAGGTGCTCGTCATCGGCGCAGGTGTTGCCGGTCTCGCCGCCATCGGCACGGCCACCTCGCTCGGCGCCATTACCTATGCCTTCGACGTTCGCCCGGAAGTGGCCGAGCAGATCGAATCCATGGGCGCGGAATTCGTCTATCTCGATTTCGCCGATCAGCAGCAGGACGGCGCCGCCACCGGCGGTTATGCCGCTCCCTCCTCGCCGGAATTCCGCGAGAAGCAGCTCGAAAAATTCCGCGAACTCGCTCCGCAGATCGATATCGTCATCACCACGGCGCTCATTCCGGGCCGCGACGCCCCGAAACTGTGGCTCGCCGACATGGTGGCGATGATGAAGCCGGGTTCGGTCATCATCGACCTCGCCGCCGAGCGCGGCGGCAATTGCGACCTCACGGTTCCCGACCAGCGTGTCGTTTCCGACAATGGCGTCATCGTCATCGGCTATACGGATTTCCCGAGCCGCATGGCCACGCAGGCCTCGACGCTCTATTCCACCAACATCCGCCACATGATGACCGATCTGACGCCCGCCAAGGACGGCAAGCCGGTTCACAACATGGAAGACGACGTCATCCGCGGTGCGACGGTCACCTATCAGGGTGAAATCACTTATCCCCCGCCGCCGCCGAAAATTCAGGCGATTGCCGCGCAGAAGCCGAAGGAAAGAGCAAAAGAACTTACGCCTGAGGAAAAGCACGCCAAGGAACATGCCGACTTCAAGGCGCAGACGAAAAGCCAGGTCGGTCTGCTCGCAATCGGCACGGCGATCCTGCTTCTGGTGGGCGCTTTCGCGCCGGCAAGCTTCATGAGCCACTTCATCGTCTTCGTGCTGGCCTGCTTCGTCGGTTTCCAGGTCATCTGGAATGTCAGCCACTCGCTGCACACACCGCTGATGGCGGTGACGAACGCGATTTCCGGCATCGTCATCATCGGCGCATTGCTGCAGATCGGTTCCGGCAACTGGCTGGTGGTGATCCTCGCCTCGCTTTCCGTCCTGATCGCGACGATCAACATCGTCGGCGGTTTCCTCGTGACACGGCGCATGCTCGCCATGTTCCAGAAGTCCTGAGCCGTGTAGGGGACATTCAATGACCATTGGTATCGTTTCCGCGGCCTATGTTGCCGCAGCCGTTCTTTTCATCCTTTCTCTCGGCGGCCTTTCCGGACAGGAAAGCGCCAAACGCGCCGTCTGGTACGGCATTGTCGGCATGGGTCTCGCCATCGTCGCCACCGTCTTCGGCCCTGAGATCAGCAAGGGCGTCGGGCAGTGGCTCGTGGTGCTGCTGATGCTGGCGGGCGGCTCCGTTCTCGGCTATTTCGTCGCAAGCCGCGTGCAGATGACCGAAATGCCGCAGCTTGTTGCAGCCCTTCACTCCTTCGTTGGCCTCGCCGCCGTCTTCATCGGCTTCAACGCCCATATCGAGGAAGCGCATGTCGCCTCGCTCGATGAGACCGCGCGTTCGTTGCTGACGGGCTTTTCCGCCATTCTCGCCCACAAGACGCCGGTTGAACTGGCGATCATGAAGGTCGAGGTCTTCCTTGGCGTCTTCATCGGTGCGGTCACCTTCACCGGCTCGGTCGTCGCCTTCGGCAAGCTTGCCGGCAAGGTGGACGGCAAGGCGAAGAAACTGCCGGGCGGGCATCTGCTCAATGCCGGCGCTGCGATCCTGTCGCTCGTGCTGCTCATCATGTATTGCAACGGCGCCGGCGCTTGGACGCTGGTGCTGATGACGCTTGCCGCCTTCTTCATCGGTTATCACCTGATCATGGGCATCGGCGGCGCCGACATGCCTGTCGTCGTTTCGATGCTGAACAGCTATTCCGGCTGGGCGGCGGCGGCAATCGGCTTCACGCTCGGCAACGATCTTCTGATCGTCACCGGTGCGCTGGTCGGCTCCTCGGGTGCGATCCTCTCCTACATCATGTGCAAGGCCATGAACCGCTCCTTCATCTCGGTCATCCTCGGCGGCTTCGGCGGCACGACGGGTCCGGCGATGGAAATCGAGGGCGAGCAGGTGGCGATCGACGCCGAAGGCGTGGCCGCAGCGCTGAATGACGCCGACAGCGTCATCATCGTTCCCGGCTACGGCATGGCGGTGGCGCAGGCGCAGGCCGCGGTCTCCGAACTGACCCGCAAGCTGCGCGCCGACGGCAAAACCGTGCGCTTCGCCATCCACCCGGTCGCAGGCCGCCTTCCCGGCCACATGAACGTGCTGCTGGCCGAGGCCAAGGTGCCCTACGACATCGTGCTGGAAATGGACGAGATCAACGACGACTTCCCCAATACCGACGTCGTCATCGTCATCGGCTCCAACGACATCGTCAATCCGGCCGCCCAGGACGATCCGAACTCGCCGATTGCCGGCATGCCGGTTCTGGAAGTGTGGAAGTCCAAACTGGTCATCGTCTCCAAGCGCGGCCAGGGAACGGGTTACTCCGGTATCGAGAACCCGCTGTTCTACAAGGACAATACCCGCATGTTCTACGGCGACGCCAAGAAGTCGATCAACGATCTTCTGCCGCTGATCAAGTAAATGAAAGGGCGTTTCCGGGAAACCGGAAACGCCCTTTTTGGTTTCTTCTCGACGTCATCCTCGGGCTTGACCCGAGGATCCATCGCGCGTCGGATCGTGGATCCTCGGGTCAAGCCCGAGGATGACGACGGTGAGGTTCGAGCTGGTGCTCGGCCAAAACGGCCGCGCTCAAAGCACCCGGTAACGCCGGTTGAAATACATCAGCGCCTCATCGCCTTCATTGATCTTCATATCCACAACCTCGCAGATCAGAATATCATGCGTGCCGCCGTCATGCGCCTCGCGGATGCGGCAGTCGAAAGAGACAAGCGCGTCCTCCAGAACCGGAGCGCCGGTTTCAAGCACACCCCAGCTCCCGGCGGCGAAACGCTCTTCCGCCGGCGTCTTGCCGCCGAAAAGCGTGCTCAGCACCTCGTGATGGGCGGCGAGCGTGTTGACGCAGACGACACCATTGGCCTTCACCACACTGTAAGCGGAAGAATTGCGGTTGAGGCAGATAAGAAGCGTGGGCGGATTGTCGGAAACGCTGCAAACCGCTGTCGCTGCAAAGCCTGCACGGCCTGCCGCCCCGTCCGTGGTGACGATATTGACCGCCGCACCGAGCCGCGCCATGGCGTTTCTATAATCTAGGCTGCGCTGCTGTGCAGTCTTCGTCTCCATTTCCGCTTCCTTTTCAAGAGACATCATCTGCATCTAACCCATCCTTCCTTAACAGGCCATCAAGCCAGCACACAGGCGTCTTCGAAGCCAAGGCGGGGCAACCGTCCGAAAAGCTTCGACGGATCGCCATAGCCGAGATTGATCAGGAAATTGGACTTCCACGTCGTGCCTGCGAAAAATGCCGTATCCACCTTGCCTTTGTCGAAACCGGACATCGCTCCGGTATCCAGTCCCAACGAGCGGGCTGCAAGGATGAGATAACCCGCCTGCAGCGTGGCATTGCGGAAGGCCGTTTCCTCGGCCACGGCCGGGCTGGAGGTGAACCACGAACGGGCATCGGCATGCGGAAACAGCATCGGCAGTTTCTCGTAGAATTCGCGGTCGATGGCGGCGATCACGGTGACAGGTGCTGCCATGGTCTTTTCGAGGTTGCCCGAAGAAAGCGCCGGCCGCAGTTTTTCTTTCGCTTCCTGGCTGCGCACGAACACGAAACGCCCCGGCGAGCAATTGGCCGAGGTCGGACCCATCTTCGTCAGATCGTAAAGCTCTCTCAGAGTCTCGTCGCCGACCGGCTTGTCAGCCCAGCCATTATGGGTGCGTGCCGCGGTGAAAAGTGCTGCAAGTGCCTTGTCGTCAAGTGCTGTCGTCATTGTCCTAGAAATCCCGTCAGAATGTTCATGTTGCCGGTAGCAGAAACTGCAAAAGCCGTGCGTTGAAAAGGTCAGCTTCGGTAATATTGACCGCATGCGCCCCGAAATCGAGAAGGCAGAGTTCGCCCTGCGGCAAACCCTCAGCGAGACGCAGGGAGCGGGTGTAGGGCACCAGAAGATCGTCTTTCGTGCCCACCACCAGAACCGGATTGCCGATCTCGCCGAGGCGGGCGTCCACATCGAAGGCCCTCAGCGCCGCGATGCGCCGAAGCACATTCCCCTTGCCCTGAAAATGCGCGACGCCATGGGCATCGTCCCGCGCCAGCCGCTCCTGATGTTCCGACATCCACGCGGCCGGATAGAGAAACAGCGGCTGGGCTTTCACGAAAGCCTCGACACCGGATTTCTCCAGAAGCTCGATCCGCACATCGAAGCAGCGCCCGGAATGCGGATCGGCCTTGCTCCAGGCATTGATCAGAACGAGCCTGTCGATAAGACCGGGCTGGCGCAGCGCGATATCGAGGCCGATCAGACCGCCAAGCGCATGGCCCATGAAGTGGAATTTTTCGAGGTTCAGGGCCGAGACAATCTCCAGCACGTCATCCGCCATCGCCGATATGCCGCCCTCCAGCGGCACCTCGCCGCCGGTCCTGCCGGTTCCGCGATGGTCGTAGGTGACGATCCGGAAATGATCGGAGAGGGCTTCGATCTGCGGCGTCCAATAGGCGCCCGATCCGCCCAGCCCTGATGACAGCAGGATTGTAGGCGCCTCAGGATCAGTCCGGCCATGAACCTCGAAATGCATCATCTGCCGTTTCGCCCTATTTGCCGATATGGGCGACGGTGGCGATTTCCACCAGCGCGTCAGGCTTTACGAGGCCGCACTGGATGCAATAACGCGCCGGCTTGTCGCCGGGGAAATATTCGGCATAGACCGTGTTTACGGCCTGATAATTCGCCCAGTCGGTGATGAAGATATGGTTCATCGTCACGTCCTCCATCGTGCCGCCGGCGGTTTCGATGACGGACTTGATGGTTTCCAGAACATGACGGGTCTGCGCGCTGGCATCGCCCACATGCACGACATTGTTGTCCTTGTCGAAGGGCAGCGTGCCGGAAACGTAAACCACGCCATCGGCAAGGGTTCCCGGCGAGAAGGGAGCGATGGGTTTGCTGGTGCCGGCGGGCACGACGATCTTCTTCGGCATTTCGTTCTCCTCTTGTGGTTGGATATCAAGCGCTGACGGGTGCGGCCTGCGAGATGGCGCCGCAGAAATCATTGACGGTGGCGACCCAGCCGAAAAATTTCTCGACATTATAGACCGTCGCCTGCTGGATATAGTCCGGGCCCAGATGATGCGTGGCATCCTCCAGCATCACCCCGAAATATTCGAGATGGAAGGCATCGCGCAGCGAGCTTTCCACGCAGACATTGGTGGCGATGCCGACAAAGACCAGATTGCGGATACCGCGGGCGCGCAGTACGCTGTCCATATTGGTATTGAAGAAACCGCTATAACGCGTCTTCGGCACCAGAATATCGCCGGGCTGCGGTTGCAGCTCATCGACAATGGCGTAGTCCCACGTGCCCTTGGCCAAGAGCTGGCCCTGCAGCTCCGGCCTTTTGCGCATGGTCTTCAGCGCGTTGGACTTGTGCCAGTTGGGCGAGCCCGGCCCGCCGGCCTCGACATAATCCTTGTCCCAGCCATTCTGGAAATAAATGACCTGAACGCCCGCCGCCCGCGCGGCATCCAGCGTCTTCTTGATGTTGGCGATGGTGCCCTTGGCCCCGGAAATATCGAACCCAGCCAGATCGACATAACCGCCCTCGGTCGAATAGGCGTTCTGCATGTCGACCACGACAACGGCGGTTTCGCTGGGTTTGAGGGTGATCGGTTCCGGCCGGGCGGGAAGCGTCACGCTTTCCGAACGGCTTTCCGGGCCCTTGTAACCCGCCACAACGGCTTCACTCATTCCGCAGCCTCCAGTCCGGCCTGAACATGCGCGCGGCTCTTCATCAGCGGTTGCACATATTTGCCGAATTTTTCGACGCCTTCGAGGAAGTCGTCGAAGGTCAGCATCACGCCGCCCGTTCCCGGTACTTCGCTCATCTCGTCCAGCATGGCCGCCACTTCCTCATAGGAACCGATCAGCGTTCCCATGTTGATGTTGACCGCCGAGACGGGATTGGACATGTGCCGCACATTGGTGTCGGAGCCGGATTTGGTATCGACAGCGCTTTGCAGGCCGAGCCACTTGATGGCATCCTCATCCGCACCCGCCTTGTAGTGCTCCCACTTCGCCCAGGCATCCTCGGATTTTTCCTCGGCAAGGATCATCGTCAGCACGACGGATTTCACCTCGCGGCCGGTCTTTTCCGTTGCTGCCAGCAGCCGCTCATTGGTGGGCGCGAAAGCCTTCGGCGTATTGACACCGACACCGAAGCAGAAGCTGTAATCGGCGAACTTGGCTGAAAACGCCATGCCGGAATTGGAGGAGCCGGCGCAGATGAGTTTGACGTCGCCCTGCGGCACCGGCTTCATGCGGCAATCCTCCATCTGGAAGAACTTGCCCTTGTAGTCCGACTGGCCCTCGGTCAGCAGCTCTTTCAAGATGGACGTATATTCGCCGAGATATTCATAACGGTCGCCGAAATAATCGTCGCCCGGCCAAAGCCCCATCTGGCTGTATTCCGGCCGCTGCCAGCCGGTAATCAGATTGATGCCGAAACGTCCGCCGGAAATGGAATCGATGGTCGTCGCCATGCGGGCAACGATGGCCGGCGGCATGACCAGCGTTGCGGCCGTGCCAAAGAGCTTGATCTTGGAGGTGACGGCGGCAAGGCCCGCCATCAGCGTGAAGGATTCCAGATTATAGTCCCAGAATTCGGTCTTGCCGCCAAAGCCGCGCAGCTTGATCATCGACAGCGCGAAGTCGAAACCATATTGCTCCGCCTTCAACGTGATGGCCTTGTTCAGGTCGAAGCTCGGTTTGTATTGCGGCGCGTTTTCTGACAGCAGCCAACCATTGTTCCCGATCGGGATAAAAACACCAACTTCCATCTTGCTGTTCCCTTTTTTGCATCAGGTGTCTCCTGACTTGGCAAAAGAGTAGCAGGTTCTGTGCCAGACCAAATAAAATAATTTTATCAAATGGATAAAATTTTGGAGGCAAATTATTTTTACCAAAAGATAAAAATTTTATCATTCGATAAAATTATTTGCCTGTTTATTCGGCAAATATCGAACGCAACCTGTGGGGAATGGGTGGCTCTTACATCGGTCTTGGAGCACTGAACGGCATTCGAAGACCTCTCTTCCGTCATGCCGGCCTCGAGCCGGCATCCAGCCACGGCGCGTCCGCTCCGTGAGAGGAGCCTTTCGCGATCAAGGACTTGATCGCACTGGACCCCGGATCAAGTCCGGGGTGACGGCGCAGGGATTTTACGACTCAATCGAACACACACGTGCAACGGGGCACGTCTGCGCGATGAGAACAACAATCGCAAAGCTATGCTGAAATCTCAGACGAGGCGCTGCTGCGCATAGGCATGCACAGCCCGGAAAGCGGCTTCCGCACCGGCGATGACCCGCTCTTCCTCTTCGACCGTCAGCGAAATTTCATCGAGCGCGGCGGTAAAGGTGCGCCAGTGCAGGCCGCGTCCTTCCGGAGCACCGGCCAGATGGCGTGCGCCGAATTCTTCATTCAGACCAAGCTTGGCAGCATCTTTCAGCAGGAAAGCAGCGCCGAGATTGGAGCCTTCGACCACATAAAGCCAACCCATGGCCTCCGGCAGATCGAACGGCGTTTCACCGGTAAAGCGCGGCTCGGCCGTTTCGGGAATGGAAAGGCCGAGATCGGCAAGGTCCTGCTCGATCATGGAGAGACGGCGGCGTCCCTTGAGATCGGGAAGCAGGCCATCGAGCGTCGCATTGGAAAAGAAGACATCGAGGTCACGATGGAAAAGATACTGCGTTTCCACGAATTTGCCGAAGTTCTCCCGGCTCTCGAACGGCTTCGACGCCATGATGAAGGCATCGAGATCGCCATGCGCGCCGCGCGTCGCAGCTTTCAGGCGCTTGACGCGGCTCTGCTCAATGTCTGCTACAGGCGCTGACTGCTCCGCAATGGTCATGATGATGGTCCCTTTATCCCTAATATTCAGATTGCTGATAAAAATCTTTACTCCAACAGTCAAATTTTATTTTCGCATTTATCCGCTCGCCCTGCAAAGAGCATAAGCCCGCTGTCGCCATGGTAAAGCAGCCTCCCCTGCCCCTGTACAACCCTTCCATCCCAACGCCTCGCAGCATTGCCGCTCAACACACGACGAAGCGAATTCCCCGATTCCCGTCTTCCGAACAGTCAAGATGCAATTACCTCTTTACAACTAACATGTCAGAGCGTTATCAATGTGCAATCACCTTCGAGGAGCATCTTACTTGACCCAGAAATTTGGCCTTTCGGCAGCCCTGACCACCCCTTTCAAAAAGGACGGAACGGTCGATATCGACGTCATGATCGCCCATGCCCGACGCTGCCTCGCAAATGGCTGCGACAGCGTGACACTCTTCGGCACCACGGGCGAAGGATGCTCAGTCGGCAGCCGTGAACGGCAGGTCATTCTTTCCCGCTTCATCGAGGCGGGCGTTGCGCCTTCCCGTCTGGTCACCGGAGTTCTGGTGGATTCCATCGAGGACGCGGCCGACCAGTCGGCCGAGGCCCTGAAGGCCGGCGCCCGCAACATTCTGCTTGCTCCGCCCTCCTATTTCAAGAATGTCGGCGATGACGGCCTGTTTGCCTGGTTCTCGGCGGTGTTCGAAAAGATCGGCAAGGGCGCTCGCGATATTCTCGTCTACAACATTCCTTCCGTGACCATGGTGACATTGTCGGTCGAGCTGGTTGGACGGCTGAAAAAGGCATTCCCCGGCATCGTCACCGGCGTCAAGGATTCCTCCGGCAACTGGAGCCATACCGAGCGTCTGCTGAAAGAACATGGCGACCTCGCCATCCTGATCGGCGATGAGCGCGATCTGGCGAAGGGTGTTCGCCTCGGCGGCCAGGGCGCGATCTCCGGCGTCGCCAATTTCCTGACACAGGAAGTCCGTGCAATGGCCGTCGATGGCAAGGATGACAAGCGCGTCGAAGATCTTGTTGTGGAACTTCTGAAATTCCCGGTTACGCCAGCGGTCAAGGTGCTGGTATCACACACGACAGGGGAAAATATCTGGCCGGACGTGCGCGCACCGCTCGTCGCCATTTCGCCAGAGGACCGGCGGCAGATCGAAGGCGCATTCGATGCGCTGTTTCGCAAACAGGCCGCTTGAACAGACCTTGAAAGGTTGAGCATGGAAGAGACCGGCGAACAGACATTGCGAGAACGGGCGTATGAGAGCTTTACGCATCACCTTCTCTCGCGCGACGTTCGCCCGGGGCAGTTCATCTCGCAACGCCGCCTCGTGGAATTGACGGGTCTGCCGCTGGGGGCGATCCGGGAGGCCATTCCACGGCTGGAGGCGGAAGGTCTCATCAAGACTGTGCCGCAGCGGGGGTTGCAGGTCGCCCATATCGACCTCAACCTCATCCGCGAGGCGTTCCAGTTCCGCATCTTTCTCGAAAAGGAGGCTGTCGCGCTCTTTACCCGCTCGGCCTCGGACGAGGCCATCGCGAAGCTCCTGAAACAGCATCGCGATATTGCCGAAGCGGCTGAAAATGGCGGGGAATCCCCGGAACTGGACGAGCATGCGCAACAGGTGGACTGGGGCATGCACGATGCCTTCATCGATGCGCTCGGCAATTCGATCATCTCGAACGCCTACCGGGTCAATTCCATCAAGATGCGCCTTATCAATCAGGAGCGCTTCCGCATCGCCGGTCACGTGAAATCGGTGATGAAGGAACATCTCGCCATTCTCGAAGCCATCGAGAGGCGATCTGTCGAAGACGCCGTGGAACGGCTGACCGCCCATATCCGCAACGCAAGGGACAGGGCGCTGGCGGTGTAAGGCAGTTCCGGCAGGGTCGAAAACGGTCCTGCGCCGGGATTGCAGGAAAATAAGCAACAAGCCGGGGTGAGGAGAATTTCCGGCTAATCTGGAGGAGAACTGACATGACGCATTCATTGCTCAACCCCACGCGTCGCGCCTTTCTGGCAGGCACGGCCGCGATTGGCGGCGGCGCGATGCTCGGCATTCGCCCGGCATCGGCGGCGGTGAACTGGAAAAAACACGCCGGTACCACGCTTGAGGTCAATCTCGTCAAAAGCCCGCGCAGCGAAACGCTGATCAAATATCTCGGCGAATTCGAAGAACTGACCGGCATCAAGGTCAATGCCGAAGCCACACCGGAACAGCAGCAGCGCCAGAAAGTCGTCATCGAGCTTTCCTCCGGCAAGCCGAGCTTCGACGTCGTGCATCTGAGCTATCACGTGCAGAAGCGCCAGTTCGAAAAGGGCAAGTGGCTGGCCGATATCAGCGGCTTCCTCAAGGACCCGTCGCTCACCGATCCGTCGCTCGTCGAAAAGGATTTCGCCGAAGCCGGCATGTTGTTTGCCAAGGATAGCGACGGCGTGCTGCGCTCGCTGCCCTTCTCGGTGGATTACTGGATCGTCTACTGGAACAAGGAACTCTTCGAGGCCAAGGGCCTGAAATACCCTGAAACCTTCGAGGAACTGGTGACGGCGGCGGAAAAGATCACCGATCCCGCCACCAACACCTATGGTTTCGTCGCCCGCGGCCTGAAGAACGCCAATACCCCGGTCTGGACCTCGCTGATGCTGGGTTATGGCGCAAGGCCGATCAGCGCGAACGGAAAGATCGATACCGAATCCAAGGAAGCGGTCGAAGCGGCAGCGCTTTACCAGCGCCTGATGACCAAGGCCGCCCCTCCCGGCGTCTCCGGCTTCAACTGGGCGGAAGCGCAATCGGCCTTCCTGCAGGGCAAGATCGGCATGTGGTTCGATGGCGTCGGTTTTGCGCCGCCGATCGAGAACCCGGAAAAATCCCGTGTCGTCGGCAAGGTCGGTTATGGCGTCATGCCGAAAGGCCCGGCAGTTCAGGCCGCCGGCACGTTTGGCGACGGTCTCGGCGTCGTCGAAGCCAGCAGCAAGAAGGAAGCCGCTTATCTCTTCTGCCAATGGGCGATCTCGCATGAAATGGGCGCGCGCCTGTTGCAGGCCGGTGCCGGCGTTCCATTCCGCCAATCCATCCTCGAAGACCAGAAGGTCCGCGAAGGCGTGAAGATGCCGGCCGCCTGGCTGGATGCCGTTGTCGGTTCGGGCAAGGTCTCGCAGCTTGCGCTTCCCGTCATCATTCCGGTGACGGAGTTCCGCGACATCTACGGCGTCGGCCTCACCAACATGATCGGCGGCGCAGACCCGGCGGCCGAGCTGAAAAAGGCGACGGAACAGTTCGCACCCGTTCTGGCACGTAGCGAGGGATAATGGCCTCCGTGAGCATCGAAAACACCAAGACAGGCGTCAGTCGTAGAGAAGGGAGCAGGCCGGCAAGGCTTGCTCCCAACTACTGGCCCTTCGTCATACCGGCACTTATCGTCATTTCGGCGGTTATCGTTTTTCCATGGGTCTTTACCCTGTGGATGAGCGCGCATCGCTGGACGCTCGGACAGGAGCAGAGCTTTATCGGTTTCGAGAACTACATCCGGCTCGCCCGGCGATATCAGGTTCTGGGAATCGCTCTGGCACACGCTGATCTATACCGTGCTGTCGGTCGTCGCCCCTTTGTTCCTCGGAACATTGGCGGCGCTGGTTTTCGATGCGCAATTTCCGCTGCGCGGTTTTCTGCGTGGCGTCTTCGTCATGCCGATGATGGCGACCCCGGTCGCCATCGCGCTCGTCTGGACCATGATGTTCCACCCCCAGCTCGGCGTTCTGAACTATCTCCTGTCGCTCATCGGCATCGGACCGCTGGAATGGATATACAACCAGTCGACCGTCATTCCCTCGCTGGTGCTGGTGGAAACCTGGCAGTGGACGCCGCTCGTCATGCTGATCGTGCTCGGCGGGCTGGCCGCAGTGCCGCGCGAACCCTATGAGAGCGCTGAAATCGACGGCGCCAACGCCTGGCAGAAATTCCGTTACCTGACCATGCCGATGATTGCGCCGTTTCTGATGATCGCCGTCATCATCCGCTCCATCGATGCCGTCAAAAGCTTCGACATCATCTATGCGATGACTCAAGGCGGGCCCGGCACGGCGTCTGAAACCATCAACATCTATCTCTATAATACGGCGTTTTCCTATTACGACATCGGTTACGGCTCGGCCATGGCCGTCGTCTTTTTCATCATCATCGTGGCGCTGTCCTTCGTGCTTTTGATGGTGCGCCAGCGCTCGCAGTGGAACGAGATGGAGGATCGCTGATGTCTGGAAAAATCCTGAAACGCAAAAATCTCGACCGCATCGGCCTTTTCTTCGTGGCACTGGTGATGATCTCGCCGGTCATCCTGTTCTTCATCTGGATGATCTCACTCTCGCTGAAATATGAGATCGACAACGGCGCCTATCCGCCGATCCTCATTCCCGAACGTTTCGCCTGGTCGAACTATGTGAAGGTGTTCGAGGAAAACAATTTCTTCCTCTATTTCTGGAACTCGGTGCTCGTCACCGGTGCGGCCACCATTCTGGCGCTCGTCATCGGCGTACCCGCAGGTTACGGCATCGCCCGGCTGAAGGCGGAAAAATCCGCCGTCGTCATCATGATCGCCCGCATGACGCCGGGCCTCTCATTCCTCATTCCGCTGTTCCTGCTGTTCCAATGGCTGAACCTCTTGGGCACGCTCTGGCCGCAGATCATCATCCATCTTGTGGTGACGGTTCCGATCGTCGTCTGGATCATGATCGGTTATTTCGAGACCACACCGAAGGAACTGGAAGAGGCGGCAAGCATCGATGGCGCATCCTCCTGGCAGGTGTTCCGGCTGGTGGCGCTGCCGATTGCCAAGCCCGGCATCGTCGTCTCCTTCATCCTCGCGGTCATCTTCTCGTGGAACAACTTCGTCTTCGGCATCGTGCTGGCCAGCCGTGAAACGCGCACCCTGCCGGTCGCGGTCTACAACATGCTGTCCTTCGAACAGGTCAGCTGGGGACCGCTGGCCGCAGCCGCGCTCATCGTCACGCTGCCGGTGCTGCTGCTCACCATGTTCGCACAGAAACAGATCGTGGCGGGTCTCACCGCCGGCGCCGTCAAGGGCGGCTGAACCAACAAAGGGCATTCCATGCCCTTGCTTTTTAAACGCAATTCCGGACGCAAAACCGCGACACACTTTTGCTGGAATTGCTCATAACGGGAACCAAAAACATGGCACCGGTCAATATTCAAAATGTCCAGAAGCGCTTCGGCTCGGTCAACGTCATCCACGGTATCGATATCGACATCAAGGATGGAGAATTCGTCGTCCTCGTCGGCCCTTCCGGCTGCGGTAAGTCCACCCTGCTGCGCATGATCGCGGGGCTGGAGGAACTGAGCGACGGCGAAATCCACATTGGCGCGCGCGAGGTCAGCCATCTGCCTGCCCGTGACCGCGATATCGCCATGGTCTTCCAGAACTACGCGCTTTATCCGCATATGACGGTCAAGGATAATATGGGCTTCGCGCTGAAGCTGAAGAAGGTGAGCGCCGAGGAAACCAGGGCCAAGGTCGACAGGGCCGCCGCCATTCTGGGACTGGAAAAGCTGCTGGACCGTTATCCGCGCCAGCTTTCCGGCGGCCAGCGCCAGCGTGTCGCCATGGGCCGCGCGCTGGTGCGCGATCCGCAGGTCTTCCTGTTCGACGAGCCGCTTTCCAACCTCGATGCCAAGCTGCGCGTGCAGATGCGCGGCGAGATCAAGGCCATGCACCAGCGCATCGGCACCACCACCATCTATGTCACCCACGACCAGGTGGAAGCCATGACCATGGCCGACAAGATCGTGGTGCTGCATGATGGCGTGATCGAGCAGATCGGCGCACCGCTCGAGCTTTACGACAATCCCGCCAATCTCTTCGTCGCCGGTTTCATCGGTTCGCCGGCCATGAACTTCATTCGTGGTCGGGTGGAGGAAGGTGTGTTCCGCACCGCAAAGGGCCTCAGCCTGCCGCTGTCCGCCAATGCCGATATCGGTAAGCTGGGCGGCCGTGACCTCGTCTACGGCGTGCGGCCGGAACATATCCGCGCCGCCGAGAGTGGCATTGAAGGCCGGGTCGAACTGGTCGAAGGCACCGGCTCGGAAATCTACGCCAAGCTGAACTGCAAGGGTGACGAGATCGCCTGCCTGTTCCGCGAACGCCTCAATGTCCGCTTCGGCGATACGATCCACATTGCCATCGATCCGGCAACGGTGCATCTGTTCGACAAGGACAGCGGCAAGCGCATCTGAACACGGCAGGAGCGAAGAGAATGGTAAAGGAAGCGGGCGGCAAGCATGTGCTCTGCGTGGGTGCCGCCGTGCTGGACACCCTGTTCCGTGTGCATGACATGCCGAAGGGCGAAGGCAAGGTCCTGCCCTATGAGATGCTGCAGATCGCCGAAGGCATGGCGTCGAGCGCCGCCTATGCCGTGCATCGCATGGGCGGCCGCGCCAGCCTCTGGGGCGCGGTGGGCGACGACGAAACCGGCACCCGCATCCTGCGCGATCTCGCCGAAAGCGGCATCGATGTTACCGGCATGACCATCGCCGCCGGCGCGCGCTCGGCCCTGTCGACGATCATCATCGATGACCGGGGAGAACGGCTGATCGTGCCTTTTACGATCATCGTCTGCATGAGAAAAAACGCTCCTGCACGCCGGCAGATATTGCCCCGTTCGATGCCGTTCTGGTGGATGTGCGCTGGCCGGAACTGGCACTCGATGTGCTCACCGTGGCGCGTGCGCTTGGCAAACCCGCCATTCTGGATGGCGATGTGGCGCCGGTGGAAACGCTGGAGAAGCTTGCGCCGGCCGCAACCCATATCGTCTTTTCCGAACCCGCCGCCGCCCGGCTGACCGGACTTGAAACGGTGAAGGACATGCTGCCGGTGCTGCATTCCCGCTACCCACAGACCTTCATCGCCGTCACCGCCGGTCCGCAAGGCTGCTGGTGGACGGAGGCCGGTGATCCCACGGTGCATTTCCAGACGACGATGCGGGTTCAGGCAGTGGATACGCTGGCGGCGGGCGATATCTTCCACGGCACATTTGCACTGGCGATGGCTGAAGGCATGCAAAGCCGCGCCGCCATCCGCCTCTCCTCCGTTGCCGCCGCGCTGAAATGCACCATCTTCGGCGGCCGCATCGGCGCACCAACGCGTGAGGAGACGGAAGACGCGATGCGGCAATGGCTGGAGTGTGAAGGCGAAGCCGCGCTGCGCGCCTCCTGAGCGCATCCATTGCCCGCATAAAACTATTCCATTTTTGCGATGCCGTTTCCCGGCGAAGTAGTCTAACGTCAAGTCAGAGCAAAGCTTTTCGCAAGCCGCGCCTTTTCCACCTTGAGCCTGCATTCCGCAAAAGTGATCGCCCGATGCATCAGACGACCCGCCCGAGACTGCGCGATATCGGTTTCCGGCCCGGCCATTTCGAGACCGGCCCGCTCAACGCCATCACCGATGTCGAAGGCGTGACCATCGGCCATTCGACCGTCATCGAAGGCAAGACGATCCGCACCGGCGCAACCGCGATCCTTCCGCATGGCGGCAATCTGTTTCAGGACAAGGTGCCCGCCGCCTTCGCCGTCTATAACGGCTTCGGCAAATTTGCCGGCTCCACCCAGATCGAGGAACTAGGCGAACTCGAAACACCTGTTATCCTCACCAATACGCTGGCGACAGGCCGGGCCATCGAGGCGATTAACCACCATACGCTGGCACAGCCGGGCAATGAGAAAGTCGTCTCGATCAATGCCATCGTCGGCGAAACCAACGATTCCCGCCTGAACGACATCCGTGCCGGCCGCCCGACGGTCGATGAGATATCAGCCGCGCTCAAAAACGCTGCCACAGGCCCCGTGGCCGAGGGCGGCGTTGGTGCCGGAACCGGTACGGTCGCTTTCGGCATGAAAGGCGGCATCGGTACCGCATCCCGCGTCGTCACCATCGCCGGAACGACCTATACGCTCGGTATTCTCGTCCAGTCCAACTACGGCGGCCATCTGCTGGTCTGCGGCACGCCTTATGTCAGCCCTGACCATAAGGACAAGGACGGCTCGATCGTCATCATTATCGCCACCGACGCGCCACTCTCCTCTCGCAATCTGAAGCGTTTGGCGGCTAGAAGCTTCGGCGGGCTGGCGCGCACGGGTGCAGCACTCAGCAATGGCTCCGGCGATTACGCTCTGGCCTTTTCCACCGATGAGCGGCTGCGCCGCACGCCCGCGCGCCGCAAGGCCGTCGCAGACTATCCAGAACTTTCCAACGATGCGATTTCGCCGCTCTTCGAAGCAGCGATCGAGGCGACGGAGGAGGCGATCCTCAATTCGCTCTGTGCGGCAACAACGACGACGGGCTTCAATGCCGGCACCGGCAAGGTGTCCACGCTCGAGGCCATTTCCATCGACGCCCTTAAAACCCTTCTTTCAGCCTGACTTTTCCAGACGGAGTTTTCATGACTAGCCCAGCCGGTCGCATCGTTTACGTCAACGGCGAATTCCTGCCCGAAGCGGACGCCCGCCTCTCCATCTTCGACCGCGGTTTCCTGTTTGGCGACGGCATTTATGAAGTTACCTCCGTTCTGGAAGGCAAGCTGATCGACAGCGACCTGCACATGGCCCGGCTGGAGCGCAGCGCCCGCGAAATCGACGTGCCGCTGCCGGTCACCACGAAAGAGATCGTCGAGGCGGAGCGCCGGCTGATTGCCGACAACAATCTCGTCGAAGGCATGATCTACCTGCAGCTGACGCGTGGTGCCGAAGACCGCAACTTCCTGTTCTCCGCTGATCTGAAGCCGACGCTTGTCATGTTCACCCAGGCCAAGAAGCTGATCGGCACCCCGGTCGAAGAAGCCGGCATCGCCGTCAAATCGGTTCCCGACCAGCGTTGGGAACGCCGCGATATCAAGACCGTCTGCCTTTTGCCGCAGGTCATGGCCAAACGCATCGCCAAGGCCGAAGGCTGCGACGAGGCGTGGATGATCGAGGACGGTTTCGTCACCGAAGGCGCGTCCTCGACCGCCTATATCGTCACCGCCGACAAGAAGATCATCACCCGCGGCAACAGCAACAAGACCCTGCCCGGCTGCACCCGTCTTGCCGCCCTGCAACTGGCCAAGGAGGCCGGCTTCACGCTGGAAGAACGCCCCTTCACGCTGGAAGAGGCGCTTGACGCCGACGAGGCCTGCCTGACCAGCGCCTCCAACTTCGTGGTTTCGGTCACGAAGATCGACGGCAAGCCGGTGGGTAACGGCAAGCCCGGCCCGATGGTGAGCCGCCTGCGCGCGCTCTACCTCGAAAACGCCCGCCGCACGGCCATCTGATCAAAAGCGTTTTGTTTGTCGCATTTCCGGATGGAAAACCGGGGGCCACTTTTCCCGGAAATGCTCTAACCTTCGAGAACCGCCCAGATGCGTTCAACCACGGGCCGGCGGTTCTCCTTGGAACGATAAAGCCTGATATCGACGGCAATATCGAAACTTGAATCAGCGGCGCGCACCAGAGCGCCGCTATCCAGCTCGTGCCGCATCAGGCTCTCCGGCACCCAGGCGACACCCCAGCCGGCCATCGCCATGGCTTTCAGCCCCACCGACATGCTGCCCTCATGCACCCGCTCGAATTGCGGCAGCCGCGCGCTCAGGAGATCGCGCAGCAACGGCCCGAAGAACGAGGCCTTTTCATAGTCGAGATAGGCGAAGGGTTTTTTCGCATTTTCCACCAGCGCATGCAGCGGTGAACCATCTTTCGCCGGCGCGGAAACGGGAATGATGTTTTCGGCACCCAGCACACGGAACTCGAAGGTCTGCGCATCAAGCAGCATCGGCACTTCGGGATGAGCATAGGTCAGCAGAAAATCGCTCTGCCCATCCACCAGCGAATTGAGGTTTTCCTCCATGCTGCCGGAATCCGGCCGCAAAACCGAAAACAGCGGCCCGGCCGTCTCGTTCACCCGTTTCAGCCAGTCAGGAAAGAAGGTGAAGGACAGGGTATGCAGCGCCGTCAGCCGAACGGTTCTGGTATCGGCCCCCTCTTCCTGCAGCAGGGTGCGCCGTGCATGATAGAGCTGTTTCAGCGTCTCCTGCGCCACCGGCACGAATTTCACCCCGGCCTCGGTCAGCCGCGACGGATAGGAAGCGCGGTCGACCAGCGTCGCCCCCACCCAGGCTTCCAGCTGCTTGATACGCCGGCTGAAGGCGGATTGCGTCACATGCCGCTCATCCGCCGCCTTCGAGAAATTGAGCGTTCCGGCCAGCGCCAGGAAATCCTCGAGCCATTTGACTTCCAAGGGCCTGTTCTCCCACAAAGATGTTGTCCCAGCCTGCCGGGAACACGGGTCTTTATTAGGAGCATTCAGGCGTCTTTGAAATCCCCTTTACCGCGCGCGGGAATATTCGATCATCCGCGCCCGGCTGGACACCAACTCGATCCGGTCGTCACCCAGCCGGTTGAGGCAGACGCGCTTCGTCCACGGCCCATCGATGAGCGTGAAAAGGAAACGGCCATTGCCGAGCGCCTTCAAGGGCATGCTGCGACGTGTAGGGCCGATGCCCATCGTCAGCGATGACCCGCCGATCAAAAATTCCGCGCCCTCATCCGAGCGCCACAAGCCCGAAAGATCGTCCGGCACGACATGCTGGCCGACCGGCAGGAAGCGGCGGGCGGCGTGACCGGCCTCGCCGACAATGGCGGCACCATCCAGCCTGAGACGCATCGGAGAGGATGCAGAACGGGAGGAGACCCAGCCATCGACATCTTCATAAAGCGTGTCGTCACCATCGATGAAGGTGGATGTGCTGCCCTTGATCTCCAGCCACCACGGCCCGCTTTCGGTGACATAGAGGCCTTCCGGCAGGCTGGCGGCGGGTTTGGGCAAAGGCAGTCCGGTCAGGGCCGCCATGCTTTCCAGCGCGATCTTGAAGCCGTTGGTATCTTCGCGGTTCGACACCACGACGAAGCCAGTGGCGTTTTCCGGATCAAGCAGAAAGTAAGTCTTGTAACCCGGATGCGAACCGCCGTGACCGACGAAGCGCCTGTCACCGAGATGCGACCAGCGCAGGCCGAGACCATATTCGCTCATCCGTCCATCGGCGAGCGGCCGCTCAGCCGAAAGCGCATCCAGAACACCCGCGAAGCTTCCCTCGCCGCGCATCAGACCCTGCAACCAACGGGTAAGTGCTTCGGCGCTGCCCGCAAGGCTACCCGAAGCGGAGATATGCAGGCCGGCGGCCGAAAGCTGCCAGTTGTCTTCGGCTTTCCAGTAACCCGGCACCAGCCCGTCGACTGGATCGTTCCAGACATCCGGCGCCTTCAGAAACACGCCGAACGGGCCGGCAATCTGTTCCTGCACGAAACCATCGAAACGGAAACCGCGACGCTCCAACGCCGCCTCCACCAGCCGGTAACCCGTATTGGAATAGGACACCTCGCTGCCGGCAGGGAAATTCAGCCGGTTGAGCCGCGACAGATATTCGAGAAGCGGTCCGGCCTTCGTTTCGGTATAGACCGAAAGGCCAAGCAGCGAGAGGCATTCACGTGTATCCGGCAGGCCACCGCTCATATCCAGCGCCTGCCCCACCGTGACGTCGCGGAGCGGCGGCTGCAACTCCGGCAGATGTTTGCCGAGTGGATCGTCAAGGCCGATCAGATCGGAATGCGCAAGCACCATGGCACAGAAGGCATGTTTGGTGACCGAGGCATACCGCACCACGCTCTGTGGTGTGAAGGGCGCGAAGGTCGAGAGGCTCTCGACACCGCCAGCATGGGCGAAACGGATGCCATCGAGATCAAAACCGATGACCGCCCCGCCAGGCTCATTGTCCGCCCATTGCGAGACGAAGCTTTGCGAAAGGGTTGAAGCGGCGTTCCAGTCGAGTTGCTGTGACATTGTTCGATCTCGTGTCTCTATTGCAGCGTGTGAGGACAACAGTTTTGTCACCGGCATCGCCGCTTGTTTCTTCTCCCCGAGAGGGAGAAGGTGGACCGAAGGGTCGGATGAGGGGGCAACGCCAGCGATAGACCACATCCTTGCCCCCTCATCCCGCTGCCGCGGACTTCTCCCCGGCGGGGAGAAGAAGCGGGTGGCACCCGCTCGATCCATCTGTAACGTAGGCCGGGTGACCAGCCCTCAGGCCGGTTCTTCCAGCCGGATACTCAGGCTACGCAGCTCTTCCGTATGCGGATGTTTGGTCCGGCCCTCGCGCAGATCGCCGGCACTCAACTGCTCCACCATGTCGCCATTCAGCATCACGCCAACCTGCGGGCACAGATGCGCAATGACCGCAAGATTGTGGCTGACGAGAATATAGGTGAGGTTGCGCGCCGCGCGCAGGTCCTGCAACAGGTTGAGGATTTCCGCCTGCACCGACACATCGAGCGCCGAAGTCGGTTCATCGAGCAGCAGCACCTGCGGATCGGCGATCAGAGCGCGGGCAATCGCCACGCGCTGGCGCTGGCCGCCGGAGAGCTGGTGCGGAAAACGGAAACGCACCGCCTGCGGCAGCGCCACGTCGGACAAGGCCTGCTGGATGCGTTTTTCGATATTGTCCATGCCGTGCACCAGCGGCAATTCGCTGAGAATGCGGTCGATGGTCTGGCGCGGATGCAGCGAGCCATAGGGGTCCTGAAACACCATCTGCACCTGCCGAAAGAACTCCGGCGTCCGCTTCAGCGGTGCATCCTTGCCGGCAAAGGCAATGCGCCCTTCCCAGCTTTCGTTGAGGCCGGCCATGGCGCGCAGGATGGTGGACTTGCCCGAGCCGCTTTCGCCGACGATGCCGAAGCTGCCGCCCTTCTCTACTGAAAAGGAGACGCCCTTCACCACTTCGCGGTCGCCGAACTTGATACGGAGGTTTTCGACGTCGATCATTGGCTGGACCACGCTGCATCACGGTTGAGAACGGGAAGACGCTCGCGCGGATGCGTCAGCGAGGGAATGCAGTTCAGAAGTCCCTTTGTATAGGGATGTTCGGCTTTCAGGAGTTCGGACGCCTTCAGCTCCTCCATCACCCGGCCGGAATACATGACGGCGACGCGGTCGCAGAAATGCGAAACGAGCGGCAGATCGTGGCTGATGAGGATGAGGCCCATGCCGCGTTCCGACACCAGCTCCTCGATCAGCCGCAGGATTTCCGCCTGCACCGTCGCATCGAGCGCGCTGGTCGGCTCGTCGGCGATCAGGAGTTCGGGATCGGGCGCCAGCATCATGGCGATCATCACACGCTGGCCCATGCCGCCGGAAACCTCATGCGCATAGGACGAGGCGACCTGACGCGGATTGCGGATCTTCACCTGATCGAGCAGGCCGATTGCCGCTTCCATGGCGGCACGCTTGCTGCCGCCCTTATGGGCGCGCCACGCTTCGGCGATTTGCGCACCCATGGTCTTCACCGGGTTCAGCGAATATTTCGGATCCTGCAGAATGAAACCCGCCCGCTTGCCGCGGATCTGGCGCATCTGCCTTTCGCTTGCGGACAGCACGTCGATGCCGTCGAAGGCGAGCTTGTCGGCGCGGATATCCGCATTGGAGGGCAGAAGCTTCATCAGCGCCCGCGCCGTCAGGCTCTTGCCCGAACCGGATTCGCCGACAATGCCGAGCTTTTCAGTGCCGAGCTTCATGGAGACACCACGCACCGCCTCGAAACGGCTGGTGCGGGTCTGGAAAGCGATCTTCAGATTTTCGATTTCGACCAGCATGGCTCAATGTCCCTTCGGGTCGAGAACGTCGCGCAAACCATCGCCAAGGAAGTTGAAGGCGAGCGAAACGAGGAAGATGGCGATGCCGGGAATGGTGGCGACCCACCATTGTTCGAAGATGAAGCGCTTGGCCGTCGCAATCATCGCACCCCATTCCGGCGAAGGCGGCTGCGCACCCATGCCGAGGAAGCCGAGGCTTGCGGCGGTGATGATGATCGAGCTCATGTCGAGCGTGATGCGCACGATAAGGCTCGGCACGCAGAGCGGCGCAATGTGACGCGCAATGATGCGCCAGGCGGAAGCGCCGGTCAGGCGATAGGCCGCGACGAAGTCGCTGCCACGCACCGTCATGGTTTCGGCGCGCGCAAGACGCGCATAGGGCGGCCATGCGGTGAGCGCGATGGCGAGAATGGCGCTTTCAACGCCGGGCTTCAGTGCCGCCACGAAGGCAAGCGCGAGGATGAGGCGCGGAAAGGCCAGGAACACATCCGTTACCCGCATCAGCACCGTATCGACGATGCCGCCGAAATAACCGGCGATGCAGCCGATGGCGAGGCCGATGGGTGCCACGAGAACGACGACGGCAATGACCATGCCGAGCGTGACGCGGCCGCCGTAAAGAATGCGCGAGAGAATGTCGCGGCCCAGCTCATCCGTGCCGAACCAGTGTTCGGCGCTGGGGAATGCCAGGCGGTTGCCGAGATTCTGCGTTGCCGGATCATAGGGCGCGAGCAGCGGCGCCAGAAGCGACAGGGCGATGAACAGGACGATGATGGTCAGACCGATCACCGCCAGCGGATTGGACTTGAGGTTGAGCCAGATGCGATACCGGTTTCCCCAGGCAGCCTGTGTGCGGGAATGCGGCGTCTCATCCAGAGCCCAGTTTCTGAAATTAGCTAACATCATCGAACGCGAGGATCCATAACTCTGTAAAGCACGTCTGCAAGCAGGTTGAGGGCGACATAGATGAAGCCGATCAACAGGGTTGCTCCGACGACCGGGTTCATGTCCGCGTTCATGAGCGAGACGGTGAGGTATTGGCCAAGGCCCGGCCAGCTGAAGACGGTTTCCGTCACCACGGCACCTTCGAGAAGGCCGGCATAGGTGAGCGCCAGAACCGTGACGAGCTGCACGGCGACCGTCGGGAAGGCGTGCCCCCAGATGACGGTCATGGCGGAAAGCCCCTTGGCGCGGGCGGTGATGACATATTCACCCTTCAGCGCGTCGATCATGAAGGCGCGCGTCATGCGGGTGATATAGGCCATGCTGAAATAGGCGAGAATGCAGACGGGCTGCACCATATGGGCAATGGCGTCGTAAAAGGCGTCCCAGTCGCCGGCTAGCAGCGTGTCTACCGTCATCAGGCCGGTGACCTGCGTGATCATGCCGTCATAGATGATGTCCTGACGGCCCGGTCCCGGTGCGACGCCGAGCGTGGCATAGAACACCAGCAGCGAAATCAGCGCCAGCATGAAGACAGGCACGGAGTGACCGGCAAGGCAGACGACGCGGATCACCTGATCCGTCAGCTTGCCCTGCTTCACGGCGGCCCAGACGCCGAGCGGAATGCCAATCAGCGCGGCCAGAATAAGCGCTGCGGTGGCAAGTTCGAACGTGGCGGGGAAAACGCGCTTGATATCGATCCAGACCGGATTGCGGGTCAGGATCGAATTGCCGAAATCGCCATGCAGGACCTGCGTGACATAATGGAAGAACTGCACGACCAGCGGCTGGTCGAGGCCCATTTCGGCCCGCACCCGCACGATGACGTCTTCGGGCGCGTTGTCGCCAACCGCCGCGATGACGGGATCGACGGGCATGACGCGCCCGATCATGAAGGTGATGACCATCAAACCGAACAGCGTCAGGAGGACGCTGCTCAGTATCGACGATATGCTTTTAACGCGCTTGTTCAATGTCACGCTTTCTTCGCATCGTGGTAGGAATTGCCCTCGGAGAGAACGCCAAGTTCGAAGCCGGAAACGCCCTTGCGGAAGGCTGCCGTCTTCGTGGTCTGGAACATGAACACGAAGGGGCTGTTTTCCATGTGCTCGCGCTGCAGGGCTTCATAAAGCTCCACGCGCTTTGCCGGGTCCTTCTCGTCACGGGCGGCTTCCGCCTTGGCGGCGAAGTCGTCGTTCTTGAAACGCGAACGCCACAGGAAGGGCTTCGACTTGGCGTCGTCGCCATTGTCCTTGTTGATGTTGAAGACATCGGCATTGGAATGCGGATCGAAATAATCCGTGCCCCATGCGGAAAGCGCCATCTGGTGTTCGCGAGCGCGCATCTTGGTCAGAACCTGACGGTTTTCAGCCGATTGCAGACGGACCTTGATGCCGATATCGGCAAGGTTGGCCTGAATGGCCTGCGCCAGATCCGGGTAAGGCTGGGCGGAATAGTGGTCCATGCTGATCTCGAAACCGTCGGCAAGACCGGCTTCGGCCATCAGCGCCTTCGCCTTTTCGACATCGCGCTGGAACGGAATGTCGTTAACGGCGCCGGGGAAGCCCTTCGGCTCGAAGCTCTGGTGGATCTCGTGCGTCAGCGGCACGATGTTTTCCTGCATGCCCTTGTAGTCCAGCGCCCACTTGATGGCCTGCCAGACCTGCGGCTTGGCAAGGTTCTCATTGCCCTGGTTGAGCGAGATCAGCACCAGCGAGGCGATGGACTTGCGCTCCAGCTCGATATTGGCATCGTCCTTGACGGTACGCAGCTGCTCCGACGTCAGGTCGCGGGCAATGTCGATATCGCCCTTCTGCAGCATCAGCAGCTGCGAAGACGGATCGGTGACATGGCGCAGCACGATACGCTTGATATTGCCCTTGTAAGGACCGTTCGGGTTGACGGTGAGTGCGACGCTTTCGCTCGGCTTCCAGGCCTGCAGCATGAAATCGCCGGAACCGGCACTGTTCTTCTGCAGCCAGCCATTGCCGAGGTCTTCGCCCGACGCATTGGCAAGAACCGCCTTCTTTTCGACGATCGCGCCGATATTGGCGGAGAGGCAATAAAGCAGGAAGGAGATGGCGGTCGGCTTTGCCGTCGTCAGCTTCACCGTCTTGTCGTCGGCGGCAACGATGGTCGTCTCGGCATTCTCAGGTGTGAAGCCGAACTGGCTGATGATGAAGGCCGGGCTCTTGTTCATCTTGATGGCGCGCTGCAGCGAGAACGCGACGTCTTCCGCAGTCACTTTCTCACCGCTCGCGAAGGTCGCTTCGTCACCGATCACGAAGGTGAAGACCTTGCTGTCCGCATCGGCTTCCCAGGATTTCGCGATAACCGGATCAACCTTGGTGGAATCCTCGCGGTTGGCGCGCACCAGCTTCTGATACATGTTGGAGATGATTTCACCGCCGACGGCTTCGAAACCTTCATGCGGGTCAAGGCTCGTCATATTGTCCAGCTGCTGCGCGACGACAAGAATGTCCTTCGGTGTCGCGGCAAATGCCGGAATGCGCGCATAGGACAGGAACGGAACGGCAGCGCCGGCAATCAACAGGTTGCGTCTTGAAATCATCGAAAATCCCCTTTCGGACCTTATTTTTCGGAAAACGGTGGGTTTGCCCCAATCCAGTCATTTTTTTTATGTTTTCCCGCGATTAACACGAGCAAACGAGGCCCGACCAATTCCAAATTTGGCAGAGCCTATGCACGGATTGCATTTGCTCCCGCCTTGACCTTTCCTCTACCAATTCAGAAAACTCGTCCGCACGCGCGTCCGCGCAATCCCATTTCCGAAGGTGAATGACCATGACCGATCAAAAAACCGTACCCGTCTTCGACGGCCACAATGACGTGCTTCTGCGGTTATGGCGATCGGGCAGTGCTTCCCCCGAAACGCTTCTAATCGAAGGGGATACCGTCGGCCACATCGACCTGCCGCGCGCAAAGAAAGGCGGGCTGGCCGGTGGCCTCTGCGCCGCCTATGTGCCTTCGCCCAGCATGGACAAGGACGCCAACGGCGACTACCCGACGCCGACCGAGGCGGATGCGCTGAAGGCGACGCTTGCCATGGCCGGCCTTTTGTTCCGGGCAGAGAAACAATCCGCAGGCGCGCTCAAGGTCTGCCGCACGGCCGCCGATATCCGCGATGCCATGGCGAAAGGGGCTTTCGCTTCCGTCTTCCATATCGAAGGGGCGGAGGCGATCGGCGCTGATCTTGATGCGCTGCATGTGCTCTACGAAGCGGGCCTTCGCACGCTCGGGCCGGTCTGGAGCCGCCCGAACATCTTCGCTTACGGCGTTCCCTTCCGTTTCCCCTCGACGCCGGACATCGGGCCCGGCCTCACGGATGCCGGCAAGCGGCTGATAAAGACCTGCAACGAACTGAAGATCATGGTCGACCTGTCGCACATGAACGAGCAGGGCTTCTGGGACATTGCCGGGATTTCCGACGCGCCGCTGGTGGCTTCGCATTCCAACGCCTATGCGCTCTGCAATCACAGCCGCAACCTGACGGACCGGCAGCTTGACGCCATCCGCGACACGGGCGGCCTCGCAGGCATCAATTTCGGCGTTCTGTTCCTGCGTCAGGATGGCGTGAAGAACCCCGATACTGATCTGGGCGAACTCGTCCGCCACGTGGACTATATCGTCGACCGCATCGGCATCGATCACGTCGCACTCGGTTCGGATTTCGACGGCACCACCATCCCCGCCGCCATGAAGGACGCAGCCGACCTGCAATTGCTGGTCGAAGCCCTGCGCAAGGGTGGTTATGACGACGAGGCGCTTGCCAAAATCTGCCACGGCAATTGGATCCGTGTGCTCGAAAAAACCTGGGGCATGTGAACCACAAGGTGAGATCATCTCCGGCGCAGGACGCCGGAGACATCAAGCGGCAGGCCCTTAAGCCTTTGCCGCTTTTTTCTTGCCGCTCGCCCGGAAGGCGAGAAGCCCGGCGACGACGCCGATCAGCGCCCATTTCATCGGCAGCACATCCGCCGTCTCGCTGCGGATCGGCAATACGGTCACGGTGCCCGGACGGGATTCATAACCCATCTGCCCTTTCGCCTTGGCCTCCGCGATCTGTTGCGGCGAAACGACCCATTCGGCGCCGCGCGTCTTATCCACCGCCATGTATCCGCCGCCCGCCACGAGGGCAACGACGAGCGAAACGACTATTCTTGTGGGCGTGTTCATTGGCATCTCCTTCAATCGAAAGGAGCGTGTAATCGCATCAAACGGCACCACCAAGCAACCGCAACGGTCAATTTGGCGTCATTCGGAACAATCCCGTCAATCATGCATTCCATAGTTGCATTTTCCGCCCCCAAATCCGGGGAAATTCACGTATGATCGGACATAAACTTCACATCGACACTTCATGCTTTTCTGCTAATCACATTTCCTCAACCGAAACGAATTAGCGACACAATCCTGTGGTTCGCCAACAGGAACTGGCGCTGGGCAAAGTAAATGGCAGACAAGAGCGAAATTACACAAACCGATGTTACGGAATCTGCGGTTGAAAGCTTTTTTGCCAGAAACCGCCCCTATCTGACCGCGATCGCCATTACGCTGGTCTTCGTGATGATGACTTTCGCCATCTATCACCTGACCTCCGAAGTCCGCTATGACGACGTCATCGATGCGCTGACGCAGACCTCGGCCTCGGCGGTGCTGCTCGCCATCGTCTTCACCGCGCTCAGCTTTCTGGCGCTGATATTCTACGACGCCAATGCCATCGAATATATCGGCCGCAAGCTGCCCTTTCCGCCCATGGCGGCAACTGCGTTTGCGGCCTATGCCATTGGCAATACTGCCGGTTTCGGCCCCTTGAGCGGTGGCGCCATCCGCTTTCGCGCCTATTCCCGACTGGGTCTGTCACCCGGCGAAATCGCCCGCGTCATCGCCTTCGTCACGCTGTCCTTCGGGCTTGGGCTGCTTTCGGTCAGCGCCATCTCCACCTTCATCGTCGCACCGCGCATCGCCGCCATCATCGGCGTCGATGCCGCTATTCTCAGGGGTGCAGCGCTTGCCATAATCGCGGTTCTCGTGGTCGCGGCCTATGTCGGGCGCAACGGGCGCGCCATCCGGCTCGGTGCATGGCGTCTTCGTCTCCCGGACAGCCGGACATCGTCGCGCCAGTTTCTCGTCTCCGCCTTCGATATCGCCGCCTCCGCTTCGGTGCTTTATGTCCTGCTGCCCGACACGCATCTCGGCTGGCCGACATTTTTCGCCATCTACGCCACCGCCGTCGGCCTCGGCGTCCTCAGCCATGTGCCCGCCGGTCTTGGCGTCTTCGAAACCGTCATGGTTGCGGGGCTGGGCAACGCCATCAGCGTCGACCAGCTTCTCGGAAGCCTCGTTCTCTACCGCGTGATCTATCACGTGCTGCCGCTGGTGGTGGCCATTCTGGTGATGCTCGTCTCGGAGATGAAGCAGTTCGCGGCAAAGCCTGTTGTCTCCGATATCAGCCAGCTTGCCGTGCGGCTCGCGCCGCCGCTGCTATCGACCTTCGCGATGATCCTCGGCACCATGCTGATCTTCTCGAGCGTGACGCCGACACCGGACAGCAATCTGGATTTCCTCTCCAATTTCGTACCGCTTCCCATCGTCGAGGCGGCGCATTTTCTGACGAGCATTCTCGGCCTCGTGCTTGTCGTCGCCTCGCGCGGCCTCGGGCAGCGGCTGGACGGCGCCTGGTGGATTGCGCTGGTCGCCGCCTCGCTGGCGCTGGTCCTCTCGCTCCTCAAGGCCATCGCCGTGTTCGAAGCCGCCATTCTCGGCGTCTTCATCGCGGCCCTTTCCGTCAATATGCGCAGCTTCAACCGCCATGCCTCGCTGGTGAAGCAGGCGCTGGGACCAAGCTGGCTCGCCGCCATGGCCGTCATCATTGCGGGCGCGGCGACAATCCTGCTCTTCGTCTATCGCGATACGGATTACAGCCAGACATTATGGTGGCAGTTCGAATTCTCCGAGGAAGCGCCGCGCGGATTGCGCGCCCTTCTCGGCCTCGTGCTCGCCTCCTCCACCATCGCCATCTTCAGCCTGATGCGGCCGGTGGCCTTCAGGCCGGACGCCATCAAGGCCGACGACGTCACGAGTGCGACCGGCATCGTCATGACACAGGATGCGGCCGACGCCAATCTGGTGCGCATGGGCGACAAACACGTGATGTTCTCCGAAAGCGGCAACGCCTTCATCATGTATGGGATTCAAGGCCGCTCATGGATCGCCTTCGCCGATCCGGTCGGCGATGAGGATGATTTTCCGGATCTGGTCTGGCAATTCGTGGAAGCCGCCCGCGCCGCCGGCGCGCGCGCCGCCTTTTATCAGATTTCGCCTTTTCTCCTCTCCCATTGCGCCGATGCCGGCCTGCGCGCCTTCAAGCTCGGCGAACTGGCATTGGTCGATCTCACCGCATTCGAACTGAAGGGCGGCAAGCTCGCCAATCTTCGCCAGTCGCTGAGCCGCGGCGCGCGCGACGGACTGACCTTCGAGGTGGTCGAGCAAGCGCAGGTGGCGGATATTCTGGATGAGCTGAAACAGGTCTCCGACGGCTGGCTCGCCCACCACAACACCCGGGAAAAGCGCTTCTCTCTTGGCGCTTTCGAGCCGGATTACATCCTGTCGCAACCCGTCGCCGTGCTGCGCAAGGATGGAAAGATCACCGCCTTCGCCAATCTGATGGTGACGGACACGAAAAAGGAAGCCACCGTCGACCTCATGCGGTTTTCGCCGGATGCCCCGCGCGGCTCGATGGATTTTCTCTTCGTCAGCATCATGCAATATCTGCGCGAGGCGGGCTATGAGAGCTTCAATCTCGGCATGGCCCCCATGTCCGGCATGTCGAAGCGCGACGCCGCCCCCGTCTGGGACCGCATCGGCAGCACGCTGTTCGAACACGGCGAACGGTTCTACAACTTCAAGGGACTTCGCGCCTTCAAGGCGAAGTTCCACCCGAAATGGGAACCGCGTTACCTTGCCGTGCAGAACGGCGCAGACGCCGCTCTGGCGCTGATGGATGCGACGGTTCTCATCAGCGGCGGCGTCAGAGGAGTGATCGGAAAATGAGAAAATCCAGCATGCTGAAAGCGGTTCTTGCCGCCTCCGCCCTGTTCGCCTCCCCCTTGTTTGTTTCTGGCGCCGTTTTTGCGCAGGACAAGCCCGCTTACGAGACCGGCATGATCCCCGCCGGACACATCATGGTGCCGGATGGCGATATCCTCGCCAGCGTCTTCCTGATTTCCGATGCGGACGGATGGACGGCCGCCGATGAAACCCGCGCCAAGGCGCTGGTGGAAAAGGGCGCAGCCGTGGTCGGCATCGACTTCAGGGAATATCTGAAGGCGCTCGAGGCCGATGACGACGAGTGCATCTATATGATCTCGGACATCGAGTCGCTCTCGCAGCAGATTCAGCGCACCGCCGGCACGAGCAGCTATCGTCAGCCCATCCTCACCGGCATCGGCAAGGGCGGAACGCTGGCGCTGGCGATGATTGCGCAGAGCCCCGTCTCCACCGTCCGGGAAGCCATCGCCGTCGACCCCAAGGCCGGCCTGCCGCTCGAGAAAATCCTCTGCACCCCCGCCACCAAGGACAAGGCGGATGGCGAAACGGTCTATGGCCTGACCGACGGCCCACTGCCCGCCCCCGTCAGCGTGCTGTTCACGCCTGCCGCGGATCAGAAGGGCCGCGACCACGTCAATGCGCTCGTCAAGCTGCATCCCGATATCGACGTGACGGATGTGGATGACAAGGCGGACGAGGTTCTGACCCAGACCCTGTCCGACCAGATCGACGCCGCAGGCGACACCGACAGCCCGCTCGGCCTGCCGATCAAGGTTCTGGAAACCAGCCCGGTAATGGACACCATGGCGGTGATCTATTCCGGCGACGGCGGCTGGCGCGATCTCGATGAGGAAGTCGGCGGCGCCTTCCAGAAGGAAGGCATACCCGTCATCGGCGTCGATTCGCTCCGCTATTTCTGGAAAGAAAAGAAACCGCAGGAAGTTGCCACCGATCTCGGCCGCATCATCGACACCTATCGCAAGGAATGGAAAGTCCGCAATGTGGTGTTGATCGGCTATTCCTTCGGTGCCGATATTCTTCCCGCCACCTATAATCTGCTGCCGGACCGCGACAAGTCGCATGTCGTGCAACTGACCCTGATGGGACTTTCGACCGAAGTGGATTTCGAGATTTCCGTCGAAGGCTGGCTTGGCGTTGCCGGTGAAGGCAAGGGCGGCAAGACGGTGGACGACATCGCCAAGATCGATCCGAAGCTGGTGCAATGCATCTATGGCACGGAAGAAGAAGATGAAGACCCCTGTCCCGGCCTGAAAGCCAAGGGCGTGGAAGCGGTCGGCATCGAGGGCGGCCACCATTTTGACGAGGACTATGAGGGATTGGCCAAGCGTATCGTGACCTCACTGAAGACCCGGCTGCCGAAATAGCCTGCATCATCACAGGCCGATATTCCGCATCTCGGATAATCTTTGACGGCGAATGCATCGCCGATGCTTCTTCGCGTCGCGGCCGTGCTTGCGGAATCGCTTAAACTATTATTCAAAAGAAACCGGCCTGCAGTGGATGTTCATCACATTTCCGCAACCGTGCTGCTGTTGATCGCCAACCATGGATTTTATATTTCCGGACGGGTTCAGGGAGCCGCCGCATGCCCGCTTCAAAGCGAAAGACGAAAACACCAGTCCTCGTGGAACGCATCGATCATTTCGTCAGCCAGGTCAAAGAGGCGATGAAGAGCGATGACACGCTGCGCAACAGAAAAATCCGCGATCTGTGGGATGCCGAGGTCCGCTACCATTTCGACAATGGCCGCACCGAAAAGACGCTCGAACTCTACATCATGAAATATCGCAATGCGCTGAAGGCCGAGTTCGGCGTCAAGAGCACGCCGCTTGCCATCTGCAACATGAAGAAGCTGCGCGAGCGGCTGAACACCTATATTGCCCGCGCCGACTATACGAAGACCGGCGTGGCGACCTCCATCGTCGAGAAAATCGAGCGGGCGGAGTTCAATAGCGCCGGTCGCAAGCCGACCGTTCTGCTGCGCATCGCGGACTTCATTTCGGCGATGAACGGCATGGGAACGAAAGAAGAGATGCAGACCCTGTGGAATGCTGAAATCAGCACCATGAAGGGCAGAGCCCAGACCACGATCATCTCCTACATCACCAAATATCGAAACGCCATCCGCGAGGCCTTCGGCGACGACCACCCGATGCTGAAGATCGCCACCGGCGATGCCGCGATGTATGACGATGCACGCCGGGTGAAGATGGAGAAAATCGCCAGAAAGCACGGCGCGCTGATCACCTTCGAGAATTATCGGCAGGTTCTGAAGATTTGCGCCGATAAGCTCCTGTCCCCCGATCCCCTGATGATCGGCATCGGCCTGATCGGCATGACGGGACGCCGCCCCTACGAGGTCTTCACCCAGGCGGAATTTTCACCCGCCCCCTATGGTAAGGGCGTCTCCAAATGGAGCCTCCTGTTCAACGGCCAGGCCAAGACGAAACAGGGCGAAGGAACGAAATTCGGGATTACCTATGAAATCCCGGTGCTTGCCCGCTCGGAAACCATTCTGGCCGCCTATAGGCGCCTGCGCGAAAGCGGACAGGGAAAATTGTGGCATGGCATGTCGATCGACGATTTTTCGTCGGAAACCCGCCTGCTGCTCAGGGACACGGTTTTTAACCTGTTCGAGGATCTCTGGCCGAAGGAAGAGCTTCCCAAGCCCTATGGCCTCCGGCACCTCTATGCCGAGGTGGCCTTTCACAATTTCGCGCCGCCGCATGTGACCAAGAACAGCTACTTCGCCGCCATTCTCGGACATAACAACAACGACCTCGAAACCTCGCTGTCCTATATGACCTATACACTGCCGGAAGATCGCGACGATGCGCTGGCACGGGCAAAACGCATCAACGAACGGACGCTGCAGCAGATGGCGACAATCGCGCCGGTATCCCGCAAGGCATGATGCGTTAAAGTCATTTTCCGGGCGTAAAACCGCTCGGCAGCTTTGCCGGAAACGCGCCGGCCGCGGATTTCAGTTCTCCGCGGCCAGCCGTTTCATTGATCAAACCCGCGCGTCACCGGAGGTGCGGTAAAGCAGGGTCAATACCGTCAGCATCAGCCCCACAAGTGCGACCGAGCCGAAAATGTAGAAATTCCACTCGGGCGCCAGACCCCGCTGCAGCACGAGGCCGCCGATCATCGGACCCGCAATGCCGCCGAGCCGCCCGACCGCCAGCGAGAAGCCAAGACCCGTGCCGCGAATATGAACGGGGTAGAGCCGTCCCACCAGAACATTGGCGAGAATCTGCGTGCCGATGGTGCCCGCACCCGCAAGGGCGACGAAGGCATAAAGAAGCGGACCCTTGTTCACCGTCAGGGCGAAGATCGAGGCGGCGCCGATGGCAAACAGGATCGCCACGACCACCTTGACGTTGCCCTTATCCGCAAACCGCCCGCCGATGAGAATGCCGATCGCAGCCCCGACATTGAGCATGACGGAAAAGCTGAGCGCCGAGCTGATGTCATAACCCATCTTGTTCATGATGGTGGGCAGCCAGTTGACCATGCCGAAGGTGAGAAGCAGCGAGCAGAAGTGGATGCCCCAGGCATTCAGCGTCGAGAGCAACCGGCCTTCCGAGAACAGCGCGCCGACACCGCCCTTTTGAATTTTCGCATGCGGCACGATGCGTTGCAGACCGTAGCTGTCGCAAATGCCGTCGGCCTCCGCCTGCCGGCCCTTGCTTGCCAGCCATTCGGGCGATTCCGGCAGAAACCGCATGAAGATCGGCAGAAGAATAAGCGGCAGGCCGCCGATCAGCATCAAGGGTCGCCAGCCATAAGTCTCCAGAAGAAGGATGCCCATGACGCCGGAAATGATGCCGCCGATAAGATAACCGAGGAAAGACAGGGAATTGGCCTGCGCCCTGCGATGCGGCGGCGAAAATTCCAGCACCAGCGCGGTGACCGTCGGCAACAGCGCGCCAAGCCCGAGACCGGCGAAGAAGCGCGTGATTTCGAAGGCGAGGAAATTCGGCGTCATGGCCGAGGCGATCATCATCGCCGAAAAGCCAGCGAGGCTGAGAAGAACCACCTTCCGGCGGCCGATGCGGTCGGCCATGGTGCCGGCAAAAAGCGCCCCCAGCAACATGCCCACCAGCGTCAGCGCGGCAGCGCGCCCGACCATGGCCGGATTGAGCGCCCATGCGCTTTCTTTCAAGAGTGCAGGTGCGACGGCGCCGTAAACGACCAGATCGTAACCGTCAAACATGATCATCAGGCCGCATGTCGCGATAACGCCGGCCGGGTTCTTCGTCCGCGCTGACGCGGCGCTCAGATAATTCGTGGACATGTTCCTCCCTTTCACGCATGAACGCGCCATCCGGAATGGATAAGCGTCTCCCGTTCCTGCGATATCCTCCGTGAGTGCCCGGCGTGCTCCACACTGATATGTGCCCTGCTCCTGTCAAGCACATATCGCCAGCATCACCCGCCTTCGATTAAATGTTGCATTTGCAAAAATTGCAAATGAAATATTAACAAATGCCAGGCGCACCGCGCCGACGAAATTTTAGCCGGGCCCCAGCCCGGAAATCGTCGACAGCGTCGGCGTCCAGCTCAAAATATGAATGCGGTTATAGACACCGTGAATGACGAATGGATCGGCATCGCTGAAGGCGATGACGTCTTCGATGGAGCGCGCCTGCGCAATAATGAGGGCGGCGGATGGGCCTTCGGCAATCGCGCTCATCGGGCCGGAGACAAGAATCTTGAACCCTTCCGCCATCGCCTCGCCATTGCGCAGATGGGCCTTGTGAGCCTCTATCTGCGCCGCCCGTTGCGCGGCCGCGGCAGGATCGCTTTCGGCGAAACGCACGTAAAGCCGGGTTCGGTCGCTCCCGCCGCTCATCGGGCGAGCACGAAATCGTGGTTCACCGACCAGAACCAGTCGCCGATGAAACCCAGGTCCCGCGCCTTCTGCGCATCTTCCACCCGCTGGAAATCGGCGAGCAGACTTTCTTTTACCCCGAAGACCGCATCCGAACGGATATAGGGATCGTCGGGATCGAAGATATGGGTGACGAGCGTGGTGAAGCCTTCGGCCGAAACGATATAGTGCAGATGCGCCGGCCGGTAGGGATGACGCCCCATGGCGCGCAGCAGCTGCCCGACCGGACCGTCATCCGGGATCGGATAATATTTCGGCTTGGCGGCCCGGAACCAGTAGCGCCCGTCCTCGCCGGTGATGAAGACGCCCCGCAGGTTGAAATCGGGCTGGATGCCCTTCTGCTGCACGTCATAAAAGCCTTCGTCATTGGCCTGCCAGACATCGATACGCGCGCCGGCGACCGGCGCGCCGTCTGTATCGAGAATACGGCCGGTGACCACCATATCCTCACCCTTGCCATCGAGGCAGATATTCGCACCCATCGGCATTTCCGGTGCATCCGCGACATGGAAGGGGCCGAGAACGGTCGATTCCGACGCGCCGCTCGGCTTGCGATGGTTGATGGCGTCGACCAGCATGGAGACGCCGAGAATATCGGAAAACAGGATCCATTCCTGCCGCCATTCATTGCAGATCTGGCCGACCTCGGTGAGAAAATGAATGGCCTTCATCCACTCCTCCTCGGTCGGTGCGATTTCCTTCACCGCCTCGTGCAGCTTGCGCGTCACCACCGCCATGATTTCCTTCAGACGCGGATCGTCACAGTCGCGCATCCGCGCGATCACGGTTTCAGCCGAACGCTCCTCAACGAAGTAGCCGTCATCATTGCTTATCTTCATATCCATCGTCTCCTCCTCCCATCACTCCGGCCGCGCGCCCTCGAAGGCGCGTTGCAAAAGGTCGCGGATCGCAGTTTTTTCAATTGGCCGCGGGCACCAGTAAGGATTGGCCGTTGCAAGCTCCGCCATGCGGTCGAGATCGCCCGCCCGGACCCCGAGAGCCGAAAGGCTCGACGGCGCGCCAAGCCGGGCGGCAAAATCGTAGAGCCCTGCCCCGGCCCTGCCGCCTACAAGAGCGGCAAGCGGCGCAAGCAGATCCGGCACCGCCTGTTCCACATAGGCGATGGTGTGCGGCAGAAGCACCGCATGGGTTTCGGCGTGCGGCAGATCGAGACTGCCGCCCAGCGTATGGCAAAGCTTGTGATGCAGCGACATGCCGACGGCGCCAAGCACCGTGCCGCACAACCACGCACCATAAAGCGCGGTCTCGCGTGCCTTTACATCCTGCGGCCCAGCCTTCACGCCGGGAAGCGCCTCGATCATCGCCCGCAGCCCCTCAACCGCCATCAGGCTGGCAATGGGATTGCGGTCCTGCGCGTAAAGCGCCTCCGCCGCATGCGCCATGGCGTTCAGCCCGCTCGTCATGCTTATGGCGACCGGCAACCCAAGCGTCAGTTCCGCATCGTAAATCACCACTTCCGGCAGAATTTCCGGCCCGCGCATGGTGGTCTTCACCCCGTTTTCCGTCTGGCCGAGAATGGACGTCACCTCGGAGCCGGCATAGGTGGTCGGAATGACGATCTGCGCCGCATCGGTACGCAGCGCAATGGCCTTGCCGAGACCGGTGGTGGAGCCGCCGCCGAGCGCCACAACGCAATCCGCACTGGCGGCGCGATAGGCTTCGACCGCGTTTTTCGTCACCTCGACCGGCGTATGCATGGCCGCATCGCAGAAGACACCCACGGCAAGCCGGCCGAGCCGGGCGGCAAGCGCCTCCGCGTCGCCCTTCTGTTGCGGCGTGGAAAGCACCAGCGCCCGCGACAGGCCAAGGCGGCGGATTTCCTCCGCCACCCCCGCCGAGCTGCCCGCGCCGAAGACGATGCGGGCGGGAGCGGCCATATAGACGAAGGGCTGCATGGTTCAGCGCCCGTCAAGCTTGAACAGGCGGCGCGCATTGGTGCGGCCGATCTTTACCCGGTCGGCCTCGGCGATGGTCGTCGCGTTGAACCAGTCGGAGGCGTGGTCGATATTCTCGAAGGGCCAGTCCGTGGAAAACAGGATGCGATCCGCACCGATTTCCAGAATGGCGTCGATCAGCGTCTGGGTGCGGAAATTGCCCGAGGTGGTGATGTGGAAATTCTCGTTGAAATAATCCACGAAACGGCGCTTGGCCGGATAACGCGGCGGCAGCTTCACCCAGGCATTGCGGTGGTCGATGCGCCACATCATGTAAGGCAGGCCTTCGCCCATATGGCCGAGAATGATGTTGAGACGCGGATGCTCATCGAACAGGCCGGACGCCATCAGACGCAATGCGTGCACGGCCGTTTCCTGCGCAAAAGCCCAGGTGGGGCCGAGCAGCCAGGGATGGCCGTCATAGATGCGCGAATCCTGCGGCAGCGGGTTGCGCGGATGCAGGTAGAAGGGCACGTCGAGCTTTTCCACCTCGCCCCAGAATGGGCGATATTGCGGCAGGTCGTAATAAAGCGGCGTCTGGCCATCACCCTCCTGGCAGAAGCCGTTGACGAGCGCGCCGACGAAACCGAGATCGTTGACGCAGCGCTGAAGCTCCTCAGTCGCCGCGTCAGGGTCCTGCAATGGCAGGGCTGCGAAGGCGAGGAAACGATCCGGCCGCCGGGCGCATTCTTCGGCGAGAACGTCATTGGCGCGGCGCGCGATCTCGATCGCCTTCTTCCTGTCGGGAATGGCCTGCACCGCCGGCGCATTCAGCGACAGGATCATGGTTTCGATGCCATGCGCATCCATCAGCTTCAGGCGCGTATCCTGAATGTCGAGCAGGCGGTGCTGCAGTTCCTTCCAGTAGTCGCCGGGTACGAACCCGGCCGAATCCTGAAGCGTTTCAGGGATTGCGAAATGCTCCTCGAGAGCGACCTTGCCTTGCATGTGGTTTCCTCCGAATTCACTCTTTGATTTGCCGCCTGAGAGGCGATCAATATTGGCCCTTGGGTTCCAGCCCGAGCATGCTCTGGCCGATCATGGTGCCCACGGCGTCCCAGTTCATGCTGATATGACGGCCGACCGCATTCGCATCCCGCCACGCCCGCTGCACCGGGTTGGAAAGATCGAGCCCGACGCCGCCGGTGGAATCGTTGAGCGCCTGCACGGCGCGCAAGGCGAGAGACACCGCAAAGGACTGACCGCGACGGCTGAGAAGACGGTCATCCACCGTAAATTCCGCCCGGCCTTCGATCCTTGCCTGCGAGAGCGCCTGTGCCCGGGCAACATCGCGCAGCAATATTTCGCAAGCCGCATCGACGCTCGCCGCTGCTTCCGCGACGCGCAGCTGGATGGTCGGAAATTCGGCCATGCGATTATTGCCGCCCGCCACCGCACCGCGCGTCACCCGGCCGCCGACGTGATCGACATAGGCGGCAAGCGCGCCCCTGGCCGCACCGACGCCGGCCGCCGCGAGACAGGAGGGAATGCCGGTCAGAAGCGGCATGTTGAACAGGCCTTCCTCCGCATAATAATGCCCGCCGGGCGTCTTTCCGCTGGTCGCGTCCGGAAAGGTCAGAACCCGGTGTTCGGGAACGACGACATCGTCGAGAACGAGCGTCTTGGACCCCGTGCCGGCGAGGCCCACCACGTGCCAGGTGTCTTCAATCACATATTGCCCGGCGGGAACGAGCAGGAAGGCGGGAACCGGCTTGCCCTCGCCCTGCGGCGGCAGGATGGCGGCGCAGAGGGACCATTGCGCGTTTTCGCAGCCCGAGGCGAAAGCCCATTTGCCGCTCAGGCGATAACCGCCATCGGCGAGCTCCGCCATCTTCACCGGCGCATAGGAACCGCACAGCAGTGCATCGGGGTTTTCACCCCAGACATCGGCCTGCGCCTCTTCCGGAAACATCGCCAGCAGCCATTGATGGGCCGACAGCAGGCCGGCGACCCAGCCGGTCGACGCACAGGCAGCCGAAAGCTCGATATTGGCCTCGACCAGCTCGGCGAAATCCCTCCCTTGCCGCCGAAGGCGCGGGGTTTGACGATATCGAAATAACCGATGCCGCGCAGCGCCTCGATGTGGCTGGCCGGAACGCGCCGGGCCTCTTCCGTCTGTTTGGCGCTCGCCCGGAAAAGATCGGCTATGCCGGTAACGCGGCTTGCGAGGCGGGCACGCGGGTTCGTTTGCGCCGGCAGCGGCGCATGGCTCATATCGTTCATGATTGTCTCCTTCCGGACTTTACTGGCCGGATGTTGCTGGCCGGAGGTTATCCCGCCGGGATTATCTGGGCGGCAATGATCAGGCGGGCAGGCTCGCGGGGCTTGCGGCGCAATATTGGGCGTTTTCGTAAAGCAGCGGCCGTGTCGTCTCGCTGACATCGGCCGAAACAACCTGCCCAATGAAGACGGTGTGGGTTCCGTAAGGCATGGCCGCAACCCGGCGGCAGGCGATGGCGGCATGGGCCGTGGGCAGATAGAGAACGCCATTGTCGTGGCGCTGCCATTGACCATCTCGGAAACGCTCTTCCGGCGACACCTTGCCGCTAAAGGCATCCGACAGGGCAATCTGATCCTGCGTCAGCACATTGACGATGAAATCTGGCCGGCACAGCAGCAGTTCATGCAGCAGGGTGCGATTGTTCAGGCAAACCAGCAGGGACGGCGGCTCCATCGAAACCGAGGTGACGGCCGTTACCGTCATGCCGTGATCGCGCTGATCACCGGAAGCACGGGCCGTGATAACCGTCACAGTCGCCGGGAAACGGCGCATCGTCGAACGGAAATTCTGACCGACGCCTTCAGGCGCAAGGCTGCTCAGGCCAAACAATGCTGATGTCATGAGATCCTCCCAAATCCTGCATTCTTATTTATTTGCATTTGCAATGTTTGTCAATGCAAATGTTTTTCGTCATTTTTTGTGAAGGGGAGAACGCCGCATTCCCCTGTCTTATGGGGCGAAGCTATTGAAACGGATGGATTGTGCCGGTACAGCCGATAGGCGCACATCAGCATCTGCGCAGATGGTTCTCAAACGGGGATTTGCTCGTGTCCTATCAATTCACCGATTCGGTACCCTACCTGCTCAACTGGGTGGGCGTTCGGCTTGGCGAGCGCTTTTCCGTAAGACTGGCCTCCTATGACATCACCCTGCCGATGTATCGCGTGCTGGCGACGCTGCGGCAGCAGGAGAGCAAGACGCTGACCGAGCTTTCGGACATGGTGTCGGTGGAGATTTCCACGCTGTCCCGGCTCGTGGGGCTGATGGTCCGGCGTAACCTCGTCAGCCGCGAACGGCCGCTCGACAATGCGCGCATCGTGCGCATCACCCTCACCCCGAAGGGCGAGGAACTGGCCGATGAACTCATGCCCATCGCCGCCATGTTCGAAAAAACCGCGATCGAGGGCCTCGATCCGGCTGAAGTGAAGCTCTTTAAAAGCATCCTGCGCCACATCGGCCGCAACATTGCCGGCCTCTGACGCCGATAGCCGGCAAACTAGCTCTCGAGCGGAAACCGACCGGCAATCACGGCCCACCCGACAATCTTCCCGTGCAATGTACTTGCAATAACCGGTTCCTATCCCTGCGAACGTCACCGCAGAAAGGAATTTCCATGTCCAACAGATCGTCCCTTGCAGTCCCGGCAGCAATCTTCCTTATCGCCGGCGCATCGATACTGCTCACGGCCTGCGCCTCGACTGTCATGAAAAGCTATATCGGCGCACCCATCACCAGCGTGATGCTGGACTACGGGCCGCCGGACAATATCTACAGTCTGGGTCCCGGCCAGCAGGCCTATCAATGGCGGAAAAACAAAACGCAGGCTGTCGCCGGATCGTCGAGTGGCGAGGTGCGGACAACACGACGTGGCGAGCGTTACGAAGTGTCCGAAACTCCGGCCTATATCGAGCGCATCGACTGCTTCTATACCTTCTACACCCGCAATTCCGGGGGCGAATGGTATGTTACGAGCTTCCGACAACCCTCACTCGAATGCGAATGACCGTTGCGGGTTTCAAATTTCGGCCCGGTTCCGCATGTTCCGCGCCCCGCCCTTTTTCACCGCCGCTTCCAGGCCGAAAGCGGCGGCGTTCTTTTGAGAATTCTCCCTGGAATCTGTCATGGGAAGGGCCGATCAGAAGCGATAATTCAGGCCGGCCTTGATGACATGATCGCTGACATCGGTTTTCGATTTGCCGCTCGCGGTCGTCGTGGCCACATTTCCGGTGCTCACATAATTATATTCGAACTTCGCCGACAGGCCGCCGCCGAAACTCTGTTCGACGCCCGCCCCGACCAGATAGCCCTGTTTCCAGCCATCGGGACCTGTCACGCCGTTTCCGTCCTTGAACTTTGTCGTGGTCAGGCCGGCGGTGCCGTAAACCAGCGTCTGGTCGAGCGCCACGCCGGCCTTCATCTTGGCCGCGCCCCGGAAACGCTCCCGCAAACGACCGTTCGGCACACGCGCCTCATTCCCGAGATAGGACCCTTCGAGTTCCGCACCGACCACGCCGGAACCGAACTGGAAGTTATAACCGGTCTGAACACCCGCCCGTCAGGCCGCGGCCGCTGGCCAACGGGTTGAATTTCGGGGAAGCGACGCCACCATGCACACCCACATAGGCCCCGCCCCAGGAGAAGGCCGGCGGACTGCCATAATCGAAGGATTGCTGCGTATTGTAGTTGGTGAGATCGGCGGAATGGGCATTGCCTGCAACCGCGACGGCGATGGTCACGGCGACAAGCGATTTCTTGACGATCGACATGAATGACTCCAGACGAAACCGATGCGCCATCTTCCGGCGCAGCCAAGTTTCAGTTCGCGTTGAAGAACCGGAAACCGGCTCCCGTTTGTCTGCTGCGCCGACCGACATGACGTGCGGATGCGTTCAGCAGATAAGGGGATTTTCCCCGCGAGAATTACGCCTGCATTGCATGGAACGAATTTTATTCGAAATTATTTATTTAAATAAATAAGTTAGGTAAATTTCCTTAACCAAATCGTAAGAAATTTCATTATCACAACGCGGTCGTAGTGCCTTTCGAACCTATCGATCGAATTTCGAGCCGGACACAAAAGCCGGGATTGAGATCGACGAACAAAACACGGCCGCAATGAAGCTCCGCCGCCTTCTGGACCAGATTTAACCCAAGGCCTGCTCCGGGCGAGTTCGTGTTGATGCGGTGAAACGGCTCGAATACTTGCGCGCGCTCCGGGACAGCTATGCCCGGCCCTTCATCGCAGACCTCGATGGCCCCCGCCGGATCGACCCGGATCGCAATTGCGCCCTTGCCGCCGGCATGGTCTATCGCGTTGCGCACAAGATTGACGACCGCCATCTCGATAATCGACGTCTGCACCGTGAAGACGACTTCGCCCTCGCCTGGCTCGAAATCGAATTCATATCCGGCATCCATCGCAATCGGGGCGAGGTCGGTCGCGATACGCTCGACAAGCTTGTTGAGATCGCGCGGCTCCGCCGGCAGTTTCACCGCACCCACCGCCTGCATCTCCAGCAGCTGATGGGCAACGCGCGTCAAGCGGTCGATATCGGCCCTGATCTGACGGCTCAGCGCGTCATCGGGCAAGAGGTCGGCTCTGGTGCGTACGATTGCGATCGGCGTCCTCAGCTCATGCGCCGCATCGGCAAGAAAGCGGTTGCGACGATTATATCCGTCATCGAGCCTCGACAGCGCGACGTTGAAGGCATCCACCAGCGGGATGATTTCAAGGGGAACTTTCGAACGGTCGATACGCTCGGACCGGTTCTCGAAATCGATGGACTGCGCCTGTTTGACGGTTTCCATCAGCCCGCTCAAAGAGCGGCCGACCGCCCGCGGGGTCACGAGCAGTGTCGCGATACCTGTCAGGATCAGCATGGGCACGACGGCGATGAGAATGATGAAGCCCAGCGCCGGTAGCACGGTCAGCCAGCGGATGGAGCCCTCGGCATCCTTTTCCAGATCCAGCTGAACATTGACCCAGATACTCAGCCCGTCATTGGGAATTCCTTCCTCCGTCCCGGCAATGAACTGAAGCCGCCCGGCGGCTGTATCGCGGTTTTCAACGGTCGCGCGGAGCGTTCCGGCCGCCTCCAGACGCGCACGGTCAAAACTCCGGGGAAACACCGCCGACAGGGCGGGCGGCGGGACCGCGCCATATTGAAAGACGGGGGCATCGGCATCGCGCACCACAAACCAGAGATTCGGATAGCGCCGTTTCAGCTCCGCCAGCTCCGGCGTCGCCGAGAGTTGCGGCCTGCCCTGTTCGTCCTTCGTCACGCTCTCCGCGACGATGCGGGCAGCCTCTTCATTCGCACCTTCGAGCCGTGGATCGATGATCCATGTCCAGCCGATGAGAAGGATGACGAAAAGGACGAGCAGGAACGCCTGCAATGCGAAAAGGCGCTTCATCAGCCCCCATCGCAGGGATCGATTGCGCTCCTGCCTCATGTCTTCAACCGGATGAGGTAACCGATATTGCGCACGGCTCTTATTTCTACCGTGGCTTCAGCCTGGGCCAGCTTCTTCCTGATACGGGAAATATGCGCATCGAGAGCGTTGGATTCGATCTCGTCATCGAGCGTATAGACCGCCTCGATCAGGTTCGACCGCGTGACGATGCGGTTCGGACGCCGCATCAGCGCCTCCAGCACCAGATATTCCCGACGCCGCAACTCGATGATTGAGCCGGCAATGCTGACTTCATTACTGCGCGGATCGATGCTCAGATTTCCGAAATGCGCATATTTGTCGGAAAGAGAAGGGCCGCGTCTATGGAGAGCCCTGAGGCGGGCGAGCAGCTCCTCGATTGCAAAGGGCTTGGCAAGATAATCATCCGCTCCGGCATCCAGCCCGTCGACGCGGTGATCGACACTTCCAAGCGCCGTCAGAACAAGGATCGGCACGGAATGCCTGCTCCGGCGAAGCGAAGCCACCAGGTTCAGCCCCTCGCCATCGGGAAGACGGCGATCGAGGACCAGAACATCGTAAGACCCGTCCCGCGCAAGGGCGTCAGCATCGCTGATGGTGCTGACATGATCGGCAAGCACATCGCGCCGGCGCAGGGCTTCAAGAAGCGCGCGCGCCATTTCGGGTTCATCCTCAAGAAGCAAGATTCGCAATGACTTCCCCCAGAGATGGATTCTTGCCATCCCCACCACTGGTCGAAAAATGTTGCAGCTACATTGCAGGAGGGCGGGCAGACAATTCGTCTTCTACCACCTTACAGCACATAATCCGACGGCATTGCGTGCGTTTCCTGTACCCGTGTCTCGCATAAAACCGGTCAAGCTCACGCTGCTGCGGCTTCTCACCGACGGATCGGCGATGCGGTCGCCGCACGTAATACCCATGCGGCGATCTACGATGCGCTTCGTCCGGCAAAGGATATTTGAGACCGGCGTTCCCGACAGAGGCAGAACAAATCCGCCTCCGTCGCGACAGGAATGCGGGATCGGCAGCGGCCTCAAGCCTGAATCAAGGCAATGCCCCGGTTCTTGAACCCCAGCGTCACATCGCTCGCCGCCGGCAGGCTGGTCTCCACGGCATGGTCGACAATGAACAGCGTACCGATATCGGTTTCCACCTCATATTCGACATGACCGCCGAGATAGGCGCTGTGCAGCACCCGGCCGGCAAGCCCCTGCCCACCCGGCTGTCCGATGGAAATCGAGCCGGGGCGGACCGCAAGCTTGGCTGGGCCTGGCCGGGCATTGCGGGCCGAGATCCGATGATCGATCCCCGCCGACGCGGATCAGCGCATCGGCGCCCTCAACGCCAATGACCTCGCAACCGACGACATTCGCCTCGCCCATGAAATCGGCGATGAAGGCGGAGGCCGGCGCTTCGTAGAGATCGCGTGGCGCACCCGACTGGGCGATTTCGCCATCCTTCATCACGATGATCCGGTCGGAAACGGCCAGCGCCTCATCCTGATCATGCGTCACGTAAACCGCAGTGAAACCCAGTCGCTGCTGCAATTCGCGGATTTCGGTGCGGACCCGACGGCGAAGGCGGGCATCGAGGTTGGAAAGCGGCTCATCCAGCAGCAGCACCTGGGGCTCGAGCACCAGAGCGCGCGCGACCGCGACGCGCTGCTGCTGGCCGCCGGAAAGTTCGGCAGGCAGGCGATGCCCCATGCCGGCAAGACCGACGAGCTTCAGGCCCTCTTCCGCTTTCTCCCGCGCCTCCGCCTTGCGCAGCCCGGAGGACTGCAGGCCATAGGCGACATTGTCGAGCGCCGTCATATGCGGGAAAAGCGCATAGGACTGGAAGACCATCGAGACGTCGCGCTCATTGGCGGGCAGCATGGTCACATCCTTGTCGCCGATGAGGATGCGGCCGGAGGTCGGATGTTCAAGACCCGCCAGCATGCGCAGCGTCGTCGTCTTGCCGCAGCCGGAGGGACCGAGCAGGGTTACCAGCGTGCCGGGCTCGATGGTGAGCGACAGGTCGGGAATGGCGGTGAAGGCACCGAAGGTCTTGCGGACATTCTGAAAGGTGACGGAGCCGGGCTTTACGGAAATCATGCGGTTTTCTCCTGAGCGAGAGGAACGGAGGAAGCGGAGGGCAGGCCGGCGACGCGGTTTTCGCGCCGCAGGCGTCGCTCACCAACAATGAGCTGGAAGCCGGTAATGACGGTGATCATCACCACGATCAGCATGGAGGAATAAGCAATCGCCACCCCATATTCACCGTTCTCGACAAGGCCGACGATATAGGAGGTCGCCATGTTGTATTCGGCGCTGACGAGGAAGATGACGGCGCTGATGGAGGTGATGGCGCGCACGAAGGAATAGACCAGTGCGGCCGTGATTGCGGGCCTCAAGAGCGGCAGGATGACCTTGCGGATGGTGCGGAAACTATTGGCCCGCAGCGTCAGCGAGGCCTCGTCGAGGCTCTTGTCGAGCTGGCTCATCGCCGCGATGCCGCCGCGCACGCCGACCGGCATGTTGCGGAACACGAAGCAGGCGATGAGGATGAGTGCCGAACCGGTCATTTCCACCGGCGGCAGGTTGAAGGCCATGATGTAGCTGACGCCGATGACCGTGCCGGGAATGGCAAAGCTCATCATCAGCGCAAACTCAAACAGGTTCCGCCCGGCAAATTTCTGCCGCACGATGATATAGGCGGTCAGCAGGCCAACGGCAGCGGTGAGCGGCGCCGAAACCAGCGCGATCTCCATCGTCGTCCAGAACGAATTCCAGGCAACGCCCGTCCAGGCGATCGAGCCGTTCGAGAAGCTGACGGAAAAGGCGCGGATGTAGTGATCGAAGGTCAGGGAATTATCGAGACCCCAGGTCTTCACGAAACCGCCTACAAGGATCATGCCATAAACGACGATGGTGAAGACCATCCACGGCACGACGATGGCGTGAACGCCGATGGACAGGCCGCGTGGCAGGGCAATATGCGCGCCGCTGTCGCCCTTGCCCGTCACCGTGGCGAAATTCTTGCCTGCCAGCCAGAAACGCTGGGCAAGGAAGGCCGAAAGCGTGAAGCACAGGAGGATGATCGCCAGAACCGCGGCGCGGGAGGGATCGTTCTGCGAGCCGACGACGGCAAAGAAGATTTCCGTCGACAGCACGCCATGGGTGCCGCCAAGCACCAGCGGATTGCCGAAATCCGCCATGCTCTCGATGAAGCCGATGAGGAAGGCATTGGCGAGACCGGGCTTCATCAGCGGCAACGACACCCGCCAGAAGGTGCGCCAGCGGTCGGCACGCAACGTCTGCGAGGCTTCTTCCATCGACGGGCTGACGCCTTCGACCACGCCGATCAGCACCAGAAACGAGATGGGCGTGAAAGAAAGAACCTGCGCGATCCAGATACCGGTCATGCCATAAAGCCAGCGACCGGGTTCGATGCCGAAGAGATAGGAAAGCCATTCGGTGACGACGCCGGCGCGGCCGAACAGCAGCGTCAGCGCAAGGCCGATGACAAAAGGCGGCGTGATGATCGGCAGAACGGTGAGAAGCCGCAGGCCTTTCTTGAAGGGAAAGCGCGTACGGGTGGCGATCAGCGCAAAGCCAAGCCCGAGCACGGTCGAGCCGAAGGCGGTCATCAGGGCGAGAAACAATGTGCGCCAGGCAACGCCGCAACGCTCTTCACCCGTGACGCAGCCAAGGCTCCAGATGCCGGGATCCTTGATATTGCGGATAAAGCCATCGGCATTGAAGGAGCCGTCGAAATCCTGAACGGAGGCGATCAGCATGCTGCCGATCGGATAAAAGACAAAAACCGCAACGAGGAAGACCAGAACGGAAATGGCGCCGACGACAAAGGCGTCGCCTTTCATGACGCCACGTTCGGCAAGTCCGAAGGCAAAAAGAAGCACGAAGACGAACGACATGACGACGGCACCCGCCCCCATGGACGCCTGACCATCGGCAAGCATGCCGAAGAGGTTTTCAGTCACCGTCCAGGTCCAGCCGGTAAAACCGATCGCCAGCCCCTGCAAGGCAAGAAAAACGAGACCGGCAGCACCGACAAAGGCAAGCAACCCGCCCCGGCGCATCGGATCACGCATCGGCCGGACAAGGCATGCGGCGAGGAAGAAAAGAACGATGCCGACAAGCCATGGTTTTCCATAGGTCAGTATCTGCAGCACGCCTGGCGCATTGCTGGCGGTAGAGAAAAATCCGGACAGCCAGCGGAAGCTGAAAAAGCCGCCTTCGATGCGATACCAGGGGAGAAGAATGAGGGCAAAAGCCCCGAGCGCCAGGACGATGTCCAGCCTGCGATTGCCACGTGTCATGGCCGACCTCGCTTATTTCATGCCGATGAAAGAGTGGCGGACATCCCGGCTTTAAAAGCCGGGATGCCTGTCGCCGGAGTTAAGATCAGTTGGCGACCGCACCAACCTCACGGTCCCAGCGCTCCAGAAGCGCCTTGCGCTTGGCCGGATCGCCATAGGTCTCGAAGTCGTAGTCGATGAGCTTGATGTCCTCGAACTTCGGCGCTTCCTTCGGCACTTCCGCCGTCTTGTTGGGGGGAAGCTGGAAGGACTTGGCGTCCTTCATGCGCGACTGCACTTCCGGCTTCAGCGCCCAGTCGTACCAGGTCTTGGCATTGTCGAGGTTGCGTGCGCCCTTGATGATCGACATGGAGCCGATCTCGTAACCCGTGCCTTCGCAGGGCGCGATCGACTTGACGGGGAAGCCTTCCGCCGTCTGCGCCACTGCATCATGCATGAAGACGATGCCGAGCGCCGTCTCGCCGCGCGCCGCCGCCTTGACCGGTGCAGAACCCGACTTGGTATATTGCGAGATATTGACGTTGAGCTTCTTCAGATAGTCGATCGCCTGATCTTCACCCATGATCTGCGCGAGCGAGGCAAGCGCGGTATAGGCGGTGCCCGAAGAGTTCGGATTGGCGATCTGGATTTCGCCCTTCAGTTCCGGCGCCAGCAGGTCGGCCCAGCACTTCGGCTCCTTGTAACCCTTCGACTTGAAGATTTCGGTGTTGTAGCCCCAGCCCAGCGCACCGGCATAAACGCCGACAGTCCTGTAACCGGTGCTTTCGGCCTGTTTCACGGCCCAGTCCTGCAACTGGTCGAGCATCGGCGACTTGTATTCCAGCGTCAGGTTTTCCGAGGCCGCCTGCATATGCGGATCGCCGGTGCCGGCCCACCAGATATCGGTCTTCGGGTTGCGGGCTTCCGCGCGCACCTTGGCATAGGTCTCGCCAGAAGACAGGCGCACCATATTGACCTTGATGTCGTGCGACTTTTCAAAATCGCCCTTCATCTGTTCGCAGATCACGACATCGGCCGAGCAGATGAGGTTCAGTTCGCCCGCCGCCTGCGCGGAAACGGCGCTCAGTGCCGTGCCGGCAAAAAGCAGGGTGGAAAGTATCGTCAGTCGCATGGTTATCCTCCTGTAGCTTGCGTCTGAATTCCTGGGCGCGCGGACATGGCGCTGCCGGTCGCGGCACTTTGCGGCGCGCGCGCTGTCTTTTTGGGATGTTGGTTTTGGCCCTACTGGGTCTGGGTCGGGTGGATTTCGCTGTCGAAGCGGCTCAATAACCGACTTCGCTCTTCCGGCTGTCCGAAGGTGGCGAAGTCGTAATCCACCATCTTGATCATCGATATGTCAGGCGCCGTCAGCGGCAATGTCGCCCGGGCGTTGGAAGGCACCTGGTTCTGGCCGGCCGCGGCCCCTGTCGCCTGCCCTTCCGGGCTCAGCGCGAATTCCACGAAATCCTGTGCAAGGGCCGCGTTGCGATTGCCCTTGACGATGCTGACAGCCCCGATTTCATAACCGGTGCCCTCGCACGGCGCGACGATGACCAGCGGAAAACCTTCGATCTTCTGGGTCACGGCATCGTGCATGAAGGAAATACCGATCATGATCTCACCCCGCGCCGCCGCCTTCACCGGTGCAGCACCAACCTTGGTATAGCTCACGACGTTCTGGTTGAGCTTCGCCATGAATCCGAAAGCTTCCTCCTCGCCAAACAGCTGGACGAGAGTGGCCAGCATGGTGAAGGCCGTCCCTGAATAGTTCGGATTGCCGGTCAGGATATGGCCGCGATAGACATCCTTCGCCAGATCCTTCCAGCAGATCGGCGCCGGCAGATTGTTCTTCGCAAGCAGTTCCGAATTATAGGCGAAGCCCAGCGCGCCGGCATAAATTCCCGCAGACCGCGATCCCGACATCACCGAGAAATTCTGCGCCCAGGGCAGCAAATCCTGCTGGTGGGCGGGCCGGTATTCATCCAGCAACCCTTCAGAACCCGCCTGCAAATGGGTATCGCCAGTACCGCCCCACCAGACATCGACAGTGGGATGGGATCGTTCGGCACGAATCTGGTCGAGGATTTCGCCGGTGCTCTTGCGCACCATCGAAATCTCGAGACCGGCCCTGGCTTCAAAAGCCCGCTGCATGGTCAAGCACCAGGCCTCGTCGACGCCGCAAAGGACGTTCAACTTCGGCTCGGCCATGCCATGCCCTGCGCCGCACAGCCATAGGGCCATGCTCGCCGCAAGTGCGGTCAATGCTTTCAATTAAGCCTCCCTGCCCGGAACCTCCCCGTTCCAGTCTCCACCTACAGCATGTCACATCCTGTCCGCACCGCAATCGAAGAATGGTTACCAATCTTTCACCGCACCGCCGAACAAGATTACAGATATTACAATTATGACAGGGGAGATAACCAGCGAGCCTTTGAAGATCGTCATCGCCATGCCTATGATGATGGCGGGAGGAAAGTGCAGTGCTAAATCAGAAGGTTCGCATTCTGATCGTCGAGGACGATCCGGATATGGCCGAGCTCATCTCGGACCTCATCGAGGCGGAGGGCTGGCTGCCCACCTGCGCGCGCTCCGCCGAGGAGGCGGAAGAGATATTGGCAAGGGACAGGATGCAGCTTGTGCTCGTCGATCACAATCTGCCGGGCACATCCGGACGCACCTTCGCCCAGCGGCTGCGCAGCCAGATCGACATCGGCATCGTTATGGTCACCGCCGCCGGCAGCGCCGCCGATCGGGTTCTCGGTCTGGAAACAGCCGCCGACGATTATGTGGTCAAACCCTTCGAACCCATCGAACTCACGGCCCGGATCAAAGCCGTACTGCGCCGGACGATCCCTTCGCTGAAACAGGAGAAGGACAGCGATCATGGGCGCGGGGCGCTTCGCCTCGGGGACTGGGCAATCGATCTCGATGCCCGCCGCGCCGTCTGCCTCGCGGACCGCAGCCGGACGCTGACCACTGCCGAATTCGCGCTTCTGGAAATACTGGCGGAAACACCCAACCAGCCTGTCAGCCGCTCGCAGATTCTCGACAGGCTGGGTTCGGAGAGCGACCGTTACATCGACAGAAATGTCGATGTGCTGGTGCTGCGGCTCAGACGCAAGATCGAGATCAATCCTGATCTGCCGCGCCATATCAAGACGCGGCGCGGCAAGGGTTATGTTCTGCACACCGACGAGGGCGAGCTTTCCCCGTGATCAGCCGCTCCTTCCTTTCCTCCATCGCCTTTCGCCTGCCCTTTGCGATCGTCTTTACCTGCCTCCTCGTCTTCAGCCTTTCTGCCATCGCCATTTACGGCCTGCAGCGCGCCCGCGATGAAATGGCGGCCTATGGGTTGCAGGCCTTTTCCAGTCTCGCCAAGGCGTCGCTGGTCTCGCGGCAGGTCTCCGATCTCGTCTCCAGCGCACCGTTCCTGATGAATGCCGCCTCGCCCTATCGCGTTTCCAGCGAAAGCCGCTCGGTGGTCCAGCAGGTCGATATCTTGCTCGAAATGACAGGACCGGACAGCGGCGAGCGGATCACCCGTGGCTTTGCCAGCGAACGCATCGTCGAACTCCTCCAGATCATCCGGGAACAGACGCTCGATCTTGCGAAGGATGCCGATGCGGCACAGGGCCACAAGGCGGAAGCGGCAGCGGCGCTCGGCGAAATCGCCACAGGTCAGGGCATCCTTGATCCGGAACTGCGCCGGCGAATGAACGGCATCGTACAGGCCGCATCCGCATCCGACAGCCTCTTCCAGCTTGGCGAACTGCGCCGTCGCTACGTGGCGGAAACAACGGCGCGCCAGCAGGGCTATCCCGGCGAGCGCCTGCCCGTGGCCGAACTACAGCCCTATGAGCGGGTCTTCGAGGCCCAGAGCCGTTACCTTCTGGAAATGTTCGCGATCCGCGCCTCGGTCTCCCGCCTTCACACCGTCTCGCGGGATCTTTCCCATGTGACCGAGACCCAGGGCGATGCGGTTGCGCGCAGCCTGAACGAAGACCTGATTTCGACTTCCGATGCTCTCAACCGGCTGTTGATCATTGTCGCCGTCGCCTCGCTTCTGGTTCTCATCGTGGCGATCTTCTCGATCCGCTCGGTGATGCGTGTCTCGCGCGGGATCGTGACGCTCTCCAATGGCATGAATGCCCTCGCCAAGGGCGATAAGGATGTCGGCCCGCCCTCCTATACGGGTCCCGAGACGGAGTTGATCCGGCTGCTCGATGCGTTTCGCGCCTTCCATGACAGCGTCGACCGCGTCTCGCGCCTCAGGCGCACGGCCGAAGCGGCAGCCCGCACCATCCGCTCGACCTTCCGCACCATGAATGAGGGAATTGCGCTGTTCGATCCGGCCGGCCGGCCCATCACCATGAACCGCCGCATCATCGAACTCGTCGGACGCTCCGGCTCGTCGCGAAAACTGCCGCTTCGGAGGTTTGTCGAACCGATCCCGGAAATCGATCCGGCTCTGCTGCCCTTCGATACTGAGCCGGGAGAACTGCTCGACCGCGCGGTCCTGCGCCATCGCACCGACGAGCAGCGGGTGATCGAAGTATCGATGTCACGCCAGCCGGATGGCGGCATCGTGCTGCTCGCCCGCGATGTGACCGCTCTCGACCGCCAGGAAGCGGAGGCCGTCAAAGCCCAGAGGCTTGATGGCATCATGCGCATGACCCATCAGGTCAGCCATGAGGTGGGCAACATGATCGGCATCATCACCGGCAGTCTCGGTCTTCTGGAGCGGGAAGCCGGTTTCAACGATCGCCAGAAGCGGCATATCGCCCGCATCCGCAAGGCGGCGGATCGCGGCCGCTCTCTGGCCAGCAGCATGCTCACCATCGGCAGCCAGCAGCCGATTCATCCAAGCGTCATCAATGTCGCAAGCCTGCTGCGCGGCATGGCCGACATTCTCGAAATCGCCGTCGGCCCCAAATGCCGGATCGCGCTCGATATCGATGACGATCTTCCCTCGATACCGCTGGACCCGGCCCTTTTCGAACAATCCATCCTCAATCTATGCCTCAATGCCGCAGCCGCCATGCCCGATGGCGGCCTGATTTCAATCCAGGCCGCTTCGGGCAACGATACGCTGGTGATCGCCGTCACCGACGAGGGCGTCGGCATGACGCCGGAGGCCGTGGACAAGGCCTTCGAGCCCTATTTCACCACGCGGGGTGACCATGGCGGTGCGGGTCTCGGCCTCGCCATGGTCTACGGGTTCGTGCGCCAGAGCGGCGGCGAAGCGCATATCAGTTCCCGGCCGGGCGAAGGCGCAAGGGTTGAACTGACGTTTCCGGCAAATGCCGGCCACACCTAGCGGGCAAGCTGCGCGGATTCGATCGAATCCGCCAGTATCTCCAGCCCAAGGTCGATTTCCGAATCCGATACCGTCAGCGCCGGCGCAATGCGGAAGACGCCGCCCATGCCGGGCAGCTTGACGATGTTCATGCTGAGGCCGCGCAACATCGCCTCCTGCATGATGCGCGCACCGAGTTCGAAACCCGGAGCTTTCGTATGCCGGTCAGCGACGACTTCAAGTCCGAGCAGAAGCCCGCGCCCGCGCACATCTCCAACGCATTCGAACCGCTGCTGCAGCGAGAGCAGCCCCTCCTTCAAACGGTTTCCGCGGGCAATCGCCTGTTCCACCAGCCCATCACGCGCCACCACATCGAGAACCGTTACGCCGACAGCCGCCGGCAGGGGATCGGAAACATGGGTCGTATAGAACAGGAAGCCCCTCTCGAAGGCCTTTTGCTCGATCTCGGCGCTCGTCATTACCGCCGCAAGCGGCAGGCCGGCGCCGAGCGTCTTCGACAGCGTCATGATATCGGGCGTCACCCCATCGCGCTGGAAGGCGAACATATGCCCGGTCCGGCCGATGCCGGTCTGGGCTTCATCGAGGATGAGCAGCATGCCGCGCTCCTCGCACTTTTTCTTTAGCGCAGCGAGATAACCGACCGGCAGTTCGAGGATACCGCCGCTCGACAGGATCGGTTCGGCAATGAAGGCGGCAAGATTGCCGGTCGACTGGCGATCGATCAGTTCGAAGGCATCGTCGAGTTCAGCCTGCCAGTCATTCGATCCATCGGGATTCTTGAAGCGCGGACGATAGGCATTCGGCGCTGGAATAACGAGTGAACCGGCCGTGGCCGGGCCATAACCCCTGCGGCCGGCGCTATAGGTAGCGGAGGCCGCAGCGCCGGTCATGCCGTGCCAGCTCTGCGCGAAAGCGACGATCTCATGCCCGCCGGTGACGAGCTTCGCCATGCGGATCGCCGCCTCGTTGGATTCAGCCCCGGTGGTCAACAATTGCACGCGATCGAGACCCGGCGCGAGCGCCGCCAGCCGCGCCGCCAAGTCGACGACCGGGCGCGACAACATGCCGGAAAAGAGATGCGCGACCGATGCCATCTGCCGGTTGACGGTGGTGACGATATCCGGATGGGTATGCCCGAGCAAAGCGCTCATCTGGCCGGAGGTGAAATCGAGAATGGCGCGCCCATCCGCATCATAGACGAAACTTCCCTCAGCCCGTTCGACGATGATCTCCTCGAAGGCCGGTCCGTAGCGAGTCAGATGTTTATTGGCGGCCTCCCAGAAAGCCGGTTCGTCATTGAGCGAGGCGAAATTCTTCGCAAGCTTGTCCATGGCACATTCCCCAAGAGTTTATCTTGCCGAAACATAACAACCCATTGCCACTTCAGTCCAATTGATAGTATTTTACTCCGATATCGATAATTTTGATATCGCCATGCTCGACCTTACGCTGCTGAAGAACTTTATCATTGTCGCTCGTGCTGGCTCCATCAGCGTCGCCGCCGCGCAGATCGGGCGCACCCAATCCGCGCTCAGCACCCAGATGCAGCGGCTGGAAGAGCTGGTCGGCCATACCCTGCTGCAGCGAACGGGTTCGGGAGTGCGTATGACCGCGGCGGGGGAGAGGCTGCTTGCCCATGCCAGCGCCCTGCTTGCCCGGCATGATGAAATCCTTGCCGATATGGGCGAGGCGACGCTGCAGGGAACCGTGAGCCTTGGCTGCCCTGAAGATTATTCCATCGCCTTCCTGCCGGAACTGCTGAGAGGCTTCTTCGGCACTTACCCGAAAGTCGATCTGCGGATGGTCTGTGCGCCCACGACGGAATTGCGTCCGCTGCTGCAGCGCCGCCAGATCGACATGGCGCTGGTTTCGCAATCCGATCCGGATCACCGCGACGTGCTCCGCAGGGAAAGCTTCGTCTGGGTGGCGGACAGGCCGGAGCCGGATCTCATCACCAAGGATGTCCTGCCCCTGGCGCTCTCCGCGCCCGTGACGCTCGATCACCGCGCAGCTTGCGACGCCATGCAAAGCGCAAATCGCCGCTACCGCATCGCCTTCGCCAGCAACAGCCTTTCCGGCCTCATCGCAATCGCGCGCTCCGGCCTTGCCATCAGCGTGCTGACAAGGACAGCAGTTCCATCCGACCTTCATATTATCGAAATCGGATTGCCGCCCCTACCAACGATCGGCATTGCGATTGAGTTCGCCGATCCGCAGACTTCTACGGCAGCCATAGCGCTTGGGGATCACATCAGGGCTTTTCTTCCTGGTCTTAGTTTTTAACCCGAAGCGACCTGTCGGTGCGCAGATCCCGCTTTTCCGCGATCTCAAGCATTAAGAGTTGGAAGATCTGGCCGGCCATGCGTGTTTGACGGTGTATCCCGCTTTCCTATGCCCGTCGCTAGTGCGACGGGGTTTTGAGATTTGGTTGCGGGGGCAGGATTTGAACCTGCGGCCTTCAGGTTATGAGCCTGACGAGCTACCGGGCTGCTCCACCCCGCGTTGACTGGTTTTATTATAGCATAAAGGCCGCTTGATGCGGCCTTTTGATTTGGGCTTTGTGCCGGTTTTTGTGAATGAGAAGATTTGTGTTGCGTTTTGCAGACCTGGCAGCGACCTACTCTCCCGCGTCTTGAGACGAAGTACCATTGGCGCTGGGGCGTTTCACGGCCGTGTTCGGAATGGGAACGGGTGCAGCCGCCCCGCGATAACCACCAGGTCGGCAAAACGCAACATATGTTCATGCGGAACGCATGAACATATGTTGCTCTTTTTTTGGATTGGCATGCCTTATCCCGTTCGCTTGTCGCTCACGGGGGACGCCAATCGGCCATACGGTCACCTCTGATATGAGGGACCAGGTGGCCAAAGCAACCTAGTTCATGTTTTCACATGGAAACTGTTGTTTCGAGAAGCTGGAGAGCCAAGGCTCTATTTAATTTACACGTCTTTCTGTGACCGGTCCGTATTCAGCCTTTGCTCAACAGTGAGCATGGCAGCCATACAGGACGCTAGTCCGTCGCGCCTTATGGCGCGGCCCGTCCGGAGCCCTTCGGGCGTCAGGACAAAACAGATCATCAAGCTTGGCTTGATGAACATATTCAATGGGAACGAAGAAGTCGATCGAGCTATTAGTAACGGTAAGCTTCACACATTGCTGTGCTTCCACACCCGTCCTATCGACGTGGTCGTCTTCCACGGCTCTGATAGGGAACACTCGTTTTCAGGTTGGTTTCCCGCTTAGATGCCTTCAGCGGTTATCCATTCCGTATATAGCTACTCTGCTATGCCCTTGGCAGGACAACAGATCCACCAGAGATACGTCCATCCCGGTCCTCTCGTACTAGGGACAGATCCTGTCAATATTCCTACACCCACGGCAGATAGGGACCGAACTGTCTCACGACGTTCTGAACCCAACTCACGTACCGCTTTAAATGGCGAACAGCCATACCCTTGGGACCTGCTCCAGCCCCAGGATGCGATGAGTCGACATCGAGGTGCCAAACAACCCCGTCGATATGGACTCTTGGGGGTCATCAGCCTGTTATCCCCGGCGTACCTTTTATCCGTTGAGCGATGGCCCTTCCACACGGGACCACCGGATCACTATGACCGACTTTCGTCTCTGCTCGACTTGTCAGTCTCGCAGTCAGGCTAGCTTATGCCATTGCACTCGACGACCGATTTCCGACCGGTCTGAGCTAACCATCGCGCGCCTCCGTTACTCTTTCGGAGGCGACCGCCCCAGTCAAACTACCCACCATACACTGTCCCGGATCCGGATAACGGACCGCGGTTAGACATCCACGAAGATAAGGGTGGTATTTCAAGGATGGCTCCACAGAAACTGGCGTCCCTGCTTCAAAGCCTACCACCTATCCTACACATGCCTTGGCGAATGCCAGTGTAAAGCTATAGTAAAGGTGCACGGGGTCTTTCCGTCTGACCGCAGGAACCCCGCATCTTCACGGGGAATTCAATTTCACTGAGTCTATGTTGGAGACAGCGGGGAAGTCGTTACGCCATTCGTGCAGGTCGGAACTTACCCGACAAGGAATTTCGCTACCTTAGGACCGTTATAGTTACGGCCGCCGTTTACTGGGGCTTCAGTTCAGAGCTTGCACCCCTCCCTTTAACCTTCCAGCACCGGGCAGGCGTCAGACCCTATACGTCGTATTGCTACTTCGCAGAGCCCTGTGTTTTTGATAAACAGTCGCTACCCCCTGGTCTGTGCCACCCCATCATACTTGCGTACAAAAGGGTCACGCTTCTTCCGAAGTTACGCGTGCAATTTGCCGAGTTCCTTCAACATAGTTCTCTCAAGCGCCTTGGTATACTCTACCTGACCACCTGTGTCGGTTTCGGGTACGGTCTATACGGTGGAGCTATTTCCTGGAACCTCTTCGCCGCCCAACCAATCCAATAAGGTTGAACAACACACGAGATCCGTCACTACCACCAGGCCCACGAATATTAACGTGGTTCCCATCGACTACGCGTGTCCGCCTCGTCTTAGGGGCCGGCTAACCCTGCTCAGATTAACTTTAAGCAGGAACCCTTGGTCTTTCGGCGAGGGAGTCTCTCACTCCCTTTATCGTTACTCATGTCAACATTCGCACTTCCGATATCTCCAGCAGCCCTCACGGGTCCGCCTTCACAGACTTACGGAACGCTCCGCTACCACATGCCTTACGGCATATCCTCAGCTTCGGTGCATGGCTTTAGCCCCGTTACATTTTCGGCGCAAAGACCCTTATTTAGACCAGTGAGCTGTTACGCTTTCTTTAAATGATGGCTGCTTCTAAGCCAACATCCTGGTTGTTTTGGGATCCTCACATCCTTTCCCACTTAGCCATGACTTGGGGACCTTAGCTGGAGGTCAGGGTTGTTGCCCTTTTCACGACGGACGTTAGCACCCGCCGTGTGTCTGCCGACTAGTACTCCTCGGTATTCGGAGTTTGGTTAGGATCAGTAAGACGGTGAGTCCCCATAGCCCATCCAGTGCTCTACCCCCGAGGGTATTCGGTCGACGCTCTACCTAAATAGATTTCGCGGAGAACCAGCTATTTCCGAGTTTGATTGGCCTTTCACCCCTAGCCACAAGTCATCCCGAACTATTGCAACAGTTATGGGTTCGGCCCTCCAGTTGGTGTTACCCAACCTTCAGCCTGCTCATGGCTAGATCACTCGGTTTCGGGTCTAATGCAACTAACTAAAATCGCCCTATTCAGACTCGCTTTCGCTGCGCCTACACCTACCGGCTTAAGCTTGCTAGTTACACTAAGTCGTTGACCCATTATACAAAGGTACGCCGTCACCCTTGCGGGCTCCGACTGTTTGTAGGCATCCGGTTTCAGGTTCTATTTCACTCCCCTCGTC
>NZ_JAPVOJ010000002.1:772500-1150000 GCF_027157905.1 Agrobacterium sp. LMR679
ACTATTATAAAGCGGTCATCGCCAACCTGCTCGCCGACATTATCCGCGACGGTATCGATGCGCGAATCTACGCGCCGGCCGAGATTTCGCCCCTCGCCGAAACCGTGCTCCACGCGCTGACCAGCGTGATTCATCCCGTCCTCATTGCCCAGGAAGATATCGGCAATTTAGCAACACGTTGCGATCAACTCGTCGATTTAATCGACGCGGGATTGCGCAATCCGCTTGCTAAGTGACGATTCCCAATTTACGTCACCTTCTCGCAATTGCTTGCGAAGCGCAAAAGCCTGCGCTTCTATGCGCGTGGCGGTCCGGACAGAATGAGCGAATCGGGTCCTTCCAAGGCCTTCGCCTGTCGTGTCTGCTTCCGGACGCGCATCCGCCGAGCGACATTGCGCTTATAGTTGAATGCGATCGATACGCAGGGAAGAACAATGAGCCGACGTATTTTACCCCTATTTGCTTCTCTGTGTGTAACCGCGCTTCTGGCGGGTTGCAGCGATGGCGGCGAGAGCAGCCAGAACGCCGCCCAGAGCGCCGAGCGTCCGCCGTCTCCGGTCAGCATCATCCTGATGAAGACCAGCGAGTATCCCTTGACCACCGTTCTGCCCGGCCGCGCCAGCGCGTTCCAGACAGCGGAAATCCGCCCGCGCGTCACCGGCATCATCCGTGAAATTCCCTTCAAGGAAGGCAGTGAGGTCAAGCAGGGCGATGTTCTCTACCAGATCGAGGACAATACCTATCTGGCGGAGGTAGCACAGGCCAAGGCAAGCGTGGCGAAAGCGGAAGCCAGCATTCCGAGCGCCCAGGCGAACCTTGCCCGTTACGAACGCCTGGTCAACAGCGGCGCAACGCAGATCGAATATGAAAACGCCAAGGTGACGCTGCTGCAGGCGCAAGCCGATGTGGCCCAGACCAAGGCGGCGCTGGAAACGGCGGAAATCAACCTCGATCTCACCAAGGTCCGCGCCCCCTTCGACGGCATCACCAGCGCAACCGCCTTCAGCATCGGCAATGTGGTGACGGCCAACCAGACGACAGCTTTGACGACGCTGCGCCGCATCGATCCGATCTATATCGACCTGATGGAATCCAGCATCAATCTTCTGCGTCTGAAAAAGGCGATCTCGTCAGGCCAGCTCGGCGGCGATACGAAGGAGACCGGCATTCACCTGACGCTGGAAGACGGCACGGAATACAAGCATGACGGCAAGATCGACATGTCGGACATGGCCGTGAGCGAAACCACGGGCACCTTCTCCATCCGCGCCCTCTTCGGAAACCCGGACGATCTTCTGCTTCCCGGCACCTATGTCCGCGCCACGCTGACCATCGGCAAGGAAAAAGGCTTCCGCATTCCGCAGCGCGCCGCGAGCCGGAACGCCAATGGCGAACTGACCGCGAAATTCGTGACGGCGGAAAACAAGGTGGAAACCCGCACCTTCCCGTCCAGCCAGCAGTCGGGCAATGCCTGGCTGGTGACGGAAAACGTCAAGGATGGCGACAAGCTCATCGTCGACGGCTTCCAGTGGATCGCCGACGGTGCGACGGTCGCACCCGTTGAAGTGACCATCGATGATCGCGGTATCGTCGTTCTGCCGCAGCAAGCTCAGCCTGCCGCCGCCCCCTCGAAATAAGCATGAGCACGAAACCCTCGGTCGAAGCTCGTAAAAGGTAAGGCAGGACTGCCATGGCCCATTTCTTCATCCGGCGCCCCGTTTTTGCATGGGTTATCGCCATCGTCATCATGCTGGGCGGCGCATTGGCGATCGCGACGCTCTCCATCTCGCAATATCCCGATATTGCGCCGACGACGGTGCGTGTCAGCGCAACCTATAACGGCGCGAGCGCCGAGACAGTCGAAAAATCGGTGACGACCATCATCGAGGACGGCATGACCGGCCTTGACGACCTCACCTATATGACCTCGTCGTCCTCAACGGGCAGCGCCGAAGTGACGCTGACCTTCGGCAATACCATCCTGCCGGACATCGCGCAGGTTCAGGTGCAGAACAAGCTGCAGCTTGTCCAGTCACAACTGCCTGACACCGTGCAGCAACAAGGTCTTCAGGTCAGCCGATCCACATCCAGTATTCTGATGGTTGGCGCGCTGATCTCGACCGACGGCAAGCGCAACTCCGCCGATCTCGGCGACGTGTTCTCCTCGCGTGTCGAAGACCAGATCAAACGCCTCGAAGGCGTGGGCAGCATCAACGTCTTCGGTTCAGAATATGCGATGCGCATCTGGCTGGATCCGTTCAAGCTCAACAAGTACCAGCTGACCACGGCCGACGTGACCAGCGCCATCGAAAGCCAGAACACCCAGGTTTCGGTCGGTTCGCTTGGCGCGGTGCCCGCCGTCAAGGGTCAGCAGCTTAACGTAACGGTGACGGCGCAGAGCCAGCTCACCACTGTTGCCGATTTCGAATCGGTCATCCTGAAAGTCGAGAAGGATGGTGCTACCGTTCGCCTCAGCGATGTAGCCCGCATTGAAATCGGCCAGGAAACCTATGGCGGCGATTCCCGTTCAAACGGCCGTCCTTCGGCCGGTTTCGCGGTCAACCTTGCCACGGGTGCCAACGCGCTCGATACGGCAGCGCGCGTAAAGTCGGCGCTTTCCGCTGTCGAAGGTTCGCTGCCCGAGGGTGTTTCGATCGAATATCCCTACGACACGACGCCCTTCGTGCAATTGTCGATCGAGAAAGTGGTGCACACGCTGATCGAGGCTATCATCCTCGTTTTCGTCGTGCTTCTGGTGTTCCTGCAAAACCTCAGAGCCACCTTCATTCCGATGATCGCGGTCCCCGTCGTACTGCTCGGCACCTTCGGTATCCTTGCGCTGACAGGATATTCCATCAACACGCTCACCATGTTCGCCATGGTTCTGGCCATCGGCCTTCTCGTCGATGACGCCATCGTCGTCGTCGAAAACGTCGAACGAATCATGTCGGAAGAGGGCTTGTCGCCGGTCGAGGCGACCGAAAAATCAATGGGTGAAATCACCGGTGCGATCATCGGCATCGCGCTCGTGCTCACCGCCGTGTTCATTCCGATGGCCTTCTTCGGTGGATCGACGGGCATCATCTACCGCCAGTTCTCGGTCACCATCGTTTCGGCCATGCTGCTTTCGGCAGTGGTCGCCATCGTTCTGACGCCGGCGCTCTGCGCCACGATGCTGAAGCCGATCGACCATCACAAGAAGCAGCGCGGACCGGGCGCCTGGTTCAACCGCGGCTTCGGCAAGACGACGGATGGTTATGTTTCCTCCATCGGCTACCTGCTGAAACGGCCTCTCCGCGTAATGATTATTTTCGCGATCGTGATCGGCGGCTGCGCATGGTTCTTCAGCAAGCTGCCCAGCTCGTTCCTGCCACAGGAAGACCAGGGCGTGCTGTTGACGATCATCCAGACGCCGACCGGTTCGAACATCGAGCGCACCAACGAGGTGGTGAAGCAGGTCGAAAGCTACTTCCGTGAAAAGGAAGCCGCCAATGTCGAATCGGTTTTCGGCGTTCTCGGCTTCAGCTTCAGCGGTTCGGGCCAGAACAACGCCATCGTCTTCACCAAGCTCAAGGATTTCGCCGAGAGAACGGCGCCCGACCAACACGCCGGCGCCATCGTGCAGCGTGCGATGGGCACCTTCTTCGGGTTCCGCGATGCTCAGGTGTTCCCGCTTCTGCCGCCGGCAATTCAGGGCATGGGCACATCGAGCGGTTTCTCGATGTATCTCGTGGATAGCGGCCGCAACGGCACCGAGGCACTGACCGCCACGTCCAAGGAACTGATCGCGCTGGCGACCAGCAATCCGAAGGTCAGCTCGCTCAGAAGCGACAGCCAGGACAACGAAACGCAGATGAAGATCATTCTCGATCAGGAAAAGATGGGAGCCATGGGGGTCGATCTCTCCTCCGTGAACCTCATGCTGTCGACGATCTTTGCCGGCCGGGATGTCAACGACTTCACGCTGAACGGCGAGCTCAAGCCCGTTTACGTTCAGGGTGATGCGCCCTACCGCATGCAGCCGGACGACCTGAAGTTCTGGTATGCCCGCAATACCAGCGGCGAGATGGTGCCTTTCTCTTCCTTCAGCGAAGTGAAATGGATCAATGCTCCGCCGTCTCTCGCCCGCTTCAACGGCACGGGCGCGATCTCGCTCGAAGGTACCGCTGGTGCAGGCGTTGCATCCGGTGACGCCATGGACGAGATGGAACGGCTGACGGCGAGCCTGCCGGGCGGTTACACCGTGGCATGGCAGGGCATCTCCTATCAGGAGCGGCTTTCGGGTTCACAGGCGCCGATGCTCTATGCGCTGTCGGTTCTGATCGTGTTCCTTTGCCTTGCCGCTCTTTATGAAAGCTGGTCGATCCCATTCTCGGTCATCATGGCCGTGCCGGTGGGCGTCCTCGGCGCATTGACCGCGGCGCATTTCTTCGGCCAGTCGAACGACGTCTACTTCAAGGTGGGCCTGCTGACGACCATCGGCCTTGCGGCGAAAAACGCGATCCTGATCGTCGAATTCGCCAAGGAAAGGCAGGAGCATGGACTGAGCCTGATGGAAGCGACGCTGGAAGCGGCAAAGCTGCGCCTGCGTCCGATCATCATGACGTCGCTGGCCTTCATCCTGGGTGTCGTGCCTCTCGCCATCGCAACCGGAGCGGGTTCAGCCGCGCAAAATGCAATCGGTATCGGGGTGCTGGGTGGTATGCTTTCTGCAACACTGCTCGGAATTTTCTTCGTTCCGTCCTTTTTCGTCATCATTCGTCGCCTTTCAAGGCGTTAACAAAACAAAAATGGGCTGTGCCAACCGTTAATACGCTGCTAGAAATGTTGCCGATTTGGCAAATGCACGTTTCTACGGCATATCGACCGCGCAGCCCATTTGTCAGCAAGCCGCGCTCGGTAAGCCAACCAGAGAATTGGGAAAATTACATGCTGTCTATTCGCGCTACTCTTCCCCTGACAATGCTGCTGCTCTCAGGCTGTGTTGTCGGGCCCGACCACAAGACGCCGGAAATTCAATTGCCGGGAAAGTTTGCGGAAGCCGGAAAAACCAGTAATGGCGACATCAGCAGCGTTGCGTGGTGGACAGCCTTTAACGATAGCCGCCTCAATGGTTACGTTTCCACTGGCCTGAGCCAGAACCTGACCGTGATGCAGGCGATCGAGCGCATCAATCAGGCGGAAGCCCAGGTTATCTCGGCCGGCGCGGGCGGTCTGCCGAGCCTGACGGCAAACGGCAGCCACACGACCAGCCAGACCAAGGGCAGCTACCGTGATGTTCCCGTCACCAACGTGTCGTCGGGCAGTCTCAGCGTCTCCTGGCTGCTCGATCTCTTCGGCCGCTATCGCCGCGCCACGGAAAGCGCCAATGCATCGCTCGATGCCGCTTACTCCACCGTCGATGTTCAGCGCCTGACGCTGATTTCCTCGGTCGCCGCAGCCTATATCGACGTGCGCTATTATCAGGAGCGCCTGGCGATTGCCCGTCAGAACCTCAGCTCCCGCCGCGAAACGCTGGACCTGACCAAGCTGCAGCTTGAAGCAGGCGCGGCCTCCCGCCTCGATGTCGTCCAGTCCGAAGGTCTGGTCAACTCGACGCTGTCCGACATTCCCGGCCTCGAAACCAACTTCCGCAAGGCGGCGCATCGCATCGCCACGCTTCTCGGCCTGCCGGCCTCATCTCTGATTTCCGAATTGCAGAAGGGCGCACGCCAGCCGGTTGCCCGCAGCATTCCGCGCACCGGCATCCCGGCCGATCTCATCCGCAACCGTCCGGACATTCGTGTCGCCGAACGCAATCTCGCCGCCGCAGTTGCCTCAATCGGTGTCGCGGAAGCGCAGCTCTATCCAAGCATCGAGCTCGGCGGCTCGATCACGCCAAGCTACAATTTCCTGAGCGGTGGCGGCAGGGGAACGGCCAATAGCTGGTCCTTCGGTCCGAGCCTCGTTCTGCCGATTCTCGATGGCGGCAGCATCCGCGCCAATATCGATCTGGCCAACTCCCAGGCGCGTGAGGAATATCTCGTCTGGAAGCAGACGGTGCTGACCGCTGTGGAAGAAGTCGAAAACGCTTTGGCCGCTGTCACCCGCGATCAGCGCACGGCCGATGCATTGCGCAAGACCGTGGCGTCCTATCAGGAAGCGTTGCAGCTTTCGACGGCCAGCTACCGCGACGGCGCCTCCTCGCTGCTCGACGTTCTCGATGCGCAGCGCCAGGTTTCCACCGCACAGGCAAGCCTTGCACAGGCTGTTCAGCAGACCGCGCAGGACTACGTCTCGCTGAACGTAGCGCTCGGTGGCGGTTACGCCGTTGGCCAGACCACGGCTCCGAAGAAGGCGCCCGGCCCAACCCGGACCGCGGCAAAGGCCATGTAAGATACGCCGCAAGGCAAAGAAAAAGCCCGCGTCTCGACGCGGGCTTTTTTATTATTCGTGACACAAAAAAAGCACCGGTCTCCCGGTGCTTCTGTCTAACCGGCCGTCAGGCTCAGTTCTTGGCGCGCTCGACGTAGGAATTGTCTTCCGTCGCGATGACCACGCGGATACCAGCATCGATATGCGGCGGCACCATGGTGCGGATGCCGTTGGAAAGAATGGCCGGCTTGTAGGAAGAAGACGCCGTCTGGCCCTTAACGACCGGCTCGGTTTCCGTGATTTCCAGCGTGACGTGGCGCGGCAGTTCGACGGCCAGCGGATTGCCTTCATGAATGGAAAGAATGCAGGTCATGCCTTCCTGCAGATAGGCCTTCTGATCGCCCATCGTTTCGGCATCGACCACAACCTGATCGTAGTTCTCCGGGTTCATGAAGTGGAAGCCTTCGCCATCTTCATAAAGGAACTGGAAGTTCAGGTCTTCAACGAAAGCGCGCTCGACCTGCTCGGTGGTGCGCCAGCGCTCGGAGACCTTCACGCCGTCAACGATGCGGCGCATGTCCACCTGCGTGACCGGCGTGCCCTTGCCGGGGTGAAAGTTCTGCGCGGTAAGAACGACGTAAAGCTTGCCGTCCACGTCGAGAACATTGCCCTTGCGGACGGATGAGGCGATAACCTTGACCATATGACTTCCTTGTAACTCGATGAAATGCGTCGTAAAGGACTGCGCGGCAGCACCGGCCCCGGCAGACGTTTTGTCTTTTTTCTGGGGCGCAACTACCTTAAATCCGCACGAATTGCCAGCCTTCTACAGCAATTCGCGGAAGAGTGCCTAGCGGTTTTCCGCCCGGAATAGCTTTAAATGACGCGATAAGGCGTTTTGCGGGCCGTTTATCCGCAATTGAGCGCCGCAGAGAAGACGGAAAAGAACAGAGAATGCGCGCAAGCAACGAGACAATGTCGCCATGGTGGACGCCGGACGTCCACGCCGACCGCCGCGCATTTCTCATTGGGCGCAATGCGATCCAGTCGGCTTTTCGCGGCTATTTCGCCAGCGCCGATTTTCTTGAGGTCGACACTGCTGCATTGCAGATTTCCCCCGGCAACGAAGCGCATCTGCATGCTTTCGCCACACAGGGCCTGACGCCGGCCGGCGACGCCGTGCCGCTTTATCTGCACACCTCGCCTGAATTCGCCTGCAAGAAGCTGCTCGCCGCCGGCGAAAAACGCATCACCTGTTTTGCCCATGTTTACCGAAACCGGGAACGAGGCCCCCTGCACCATCCGGAATTCACCATGCTGGAATGGTACCGGGTCGGCGAAACCTATGAGAGCCTGATGAAGGACAGCGCCAATCTTCTGGCACTGGCAGCCGAAACCGCAAAGACGAAGAATTTCACCTATCGCGGCCGCAGCGTTGATCCCTTCCTCGAGCCGGAACGGGTCAGTGTCGCCGAAGCCTTCGAGCGATATGCGAGCGTCGACCTGCTAGCCACCATCAGCCGAAACGGCGAAACCGACGCTCGCCATCTTGCGGCGAACCTCACCGATGCCGGCATCCGCGTGGCCGATGACGATACCTGGGCGGATATGTTCAGCCGCGTCATCGTGGAGCGGGTGGAGCCGGAACTGGGTTTCGGCAGGGCGACCATTCTCGATGAATATCCGACCTGTGAGGCGGCCCTTGCCCGCAAGTCACCCAAGGATGCGCGCGTGGCGGAGCGTTTCGAGCTATATGCCTGCGGCGTTGAACTCGCCAATGCCTTCGGCGAATTGACCGACGCCGCCGAGCAGAGGCGGCGTTTCGAAATGGAAATGGCCGAGAAGCAGCGGGTTTACGGCGAAACCTATCCGCTGGACGAGGATTTTCTGGCCGCGCTGGCAATCATGCCGCCGGCAAGCGGCATAGCGCTTGGTTTCGACCGGCTGGTGATGCTGGCAACCGGCGCGCCCCGTATCGATCTCGTCATGTGGGCCCCAGTCGCGGAATATGGACGATGACAGGGCTTGAGACCATCAAGACAGCCGAAGCACTTCTCGAAGCGGGGCTTATCGAAGCCGAAGCGCTCGAGACGCTGCGCACTGTGATGCAACGTTACGCCCTCGCCATCACGCCATCGATTGCCGGGCTGATCGACAGCCGCGACCCGCGGGATCCCATCGCCCGACAATTCGTTCCTGACCCGGCCGAACTCGTTCATCTTCCTGAAGAACGGGACGATCCGATTGGCGACGACGCGCACAGCCCCGTCCATGGCATCGTCCACCGTTATCCCGACCGGGCGCTTTTAAAGGCAGTGCATGTCTGCCCCGTTTATTGCCGCTTCTGTTTCCGCCGGGAGATGGTCGGACCGCAAGGCAACGGCATGATGAGCCCGGCGGAACTTGACGCCGCATTCGGCTATATAAAGGCCAATCCCGCCATCTGGGAGGTCATCCTGACCGGTGGCGATCCGCTGGTGCTTTCCCCACGGCGCTTGTCCGACCTGATGACGCGCCTGAAAGACATACCGCATGTGAAGATCGTCCGCTTCCACACCCGCGTGCCGGTTGTCGATCCCGACCGTATCGACGCGGCGCTGATCGATGCGCTGAAGGCCAGCGGCAAAACCACCTATGTGGCCCTGCACGCGAATCATTCCCGTGAACTCAGCGAAGCCGCAAGGCAGGCTTCGGCGCGCCTGATCGATGCCGGCATCGCCATGGTCAGCCAGACGGTCCTTTTGAAAGGCGTCAATGACGACCCGGCGGTTCTTGCCGAGTTGATGCGCGCCTTTGTCGAGACCCGTATCAAGCCTTATTACCTGCATCATCCCGATCTTGCGCCCGGCACCAGCCATTTCCGGCTGACGATAGAAGAGGGGCAGCGAATCGTTTCCGCTTTGCGGGGGCATGTCTCCGGCCTTTGCCAGCCGACCTATGTTCTCGACATTCCCGGCGGCCACGGCAAAGCGGCAATTGGCAGAAATGCGGCCGAAAAAACCCGCGATGGCTGTTATTCCGTTTCCGACTTCAACGGAAACGATCATGTTTATCCGCCGCCAGCCACCGGCGACGATTAAAAAATACATAAAAAGCCTGCTACAGCGGGCTTTTCGCGGCGGCAGCCGACGAAAACAAAAATTTCACATTTCCGCCCCTCTCCTGTCATCATAAAGAAAAATATTCTACCTATAACAATCAGCATTGATTTTAGTGCTGGTCTGGATTATCAGTATGGAACTGGAGAACGAGTCTCCTGATTCCGGGCCAACACCAATACAGGGAGTGTGTCATGTCAAAACATATCAACATCAACGCAATCCTTGGTTTTGAGTCCTGGAACGCTGGATTTAAATCCACGTGTTCCCGCTGCTGTCGAATGTGACTTAACGGTCTCAATTTACTGAAAATCAGTTCGACAACATGCTGTGTGAAGTAGCCACAGCGGGAGTATATCTATGCAGAAGCAAGTTATTGAATTCGCTGGCGAACCCGTCGGCATCGTCATCCCGGATAATGACCGGTTGAAGTTCATCGCGGTGAAGTTCCACGTTCACGACCTGGACGAACAGAAGTTCGACAGCGCCGACGACGTGCGGATTGCGATCCGCGATCTCGTGCGCAACCGGAATCTGGCCGCGGTCGCCTGATGCGGGAAAACTTTCGCCCGCTCACAGAACCGTCAAAATCAGAGCGCGCCAAATATCGGACCCCGAACAGCGGCCCGATGGCGCGCTTTTTTCTCGGTTGACAAGCCATCTACCCGCCTGGCACCAGCCATTCAGGGTGTATCAAAAGCTCTGATGCACTAAGCGAAAAAGCGCCTGAAAATCAGGACTAGAGCCGAACGCCACGTACGCGATCTTCCTGACGCACCCAACTCTTCCCTCATTCCTGTGCTCGTCACAGAAATCTAGCCAGATCAAGTCCTTGGGCTGAGAAGCCTCTCCCTCCGCGCAGACGCGCGTCGACTGGATTCCTGTCACAAGCACAGGGATGAGGGCCGAGCTTGTATCGAAGGTTCGAATTGCGGGTCAGAATGCAGTAAAGGTCAGCGTCGTCAGAGAACGCACGATTCCCGGAATATTGACGATGTTCTGGTTGATGAATTTGCCGATGTCTTCTTCCTGCGGCAGATAGATTTTCAGCAGCAGATCATATTCACCGCTGGTGGAATAAAGCTCGGAAACCAGTTCCGTTTTATAGATGGCGTCGGCGACATCATAGGTCTTGCCGGGCTCACATTGAAGCTGAACGAAAATGGGCTTCACGGACATCTCCCGTATTTGAACTTTCGGTGCATGGCTGCTCGCGCCACGCGTCATGGCGCACTATTGGCTGAGCAGCGTCCGTCTTGCAAGGCCGCTTACCGGTTTACGCCGAAAACTCCGCGGTACTGCCGTTCGCGCCAGTTGCGGCCTCGGAAACGATCCACCGCCGAAAACTTTCGAGCGGCGCGTAACCGGCGCGATCCGGCATGCAGGCGAGGTAATAGGCTTCCTCGTTCTCCACTTCCCCCGCAACGGCCGCTACCAGACGACCACTTCGCAACTCCTCCTCGATCATGAAAGAAGGAATGAGCGACGCCCCAACCCCGGCGCTCGCCGCCTCGGCAATCGTCGTAAACTGATCGAAAAGCATGCCATGCACATTGTCGAAACCAACGTCATGGCTGCGAAACCATTGTTCCCAGGCATCCGGCCGTGTCGTCATGTGCAGCAACGGGACATGCAGCAGATCGTCCGGCCTTGAAAGCCCGTGTCGCGCCTTGAAGGCGGGGCTGCATATCGGAATGACCTTTTCATGCATCAGGAAAACCAGCTCGGTACCCGGCCAATGCGGCAATCCGAAATGGATGGCCGCATCGACTGTGTCGGTGCGGAAATCGAACAGCGATGACCGCGTCAGAAGATTGACCGAAACGCCGGGGTGTCTGGCGATGAAATCGGGAAGGCGCGGCACAAGCCAGCGCGTGCCGAAGCTCGGCAGAACCCCGAGGTTGAGCGTGCCGCCATCCGGATTGGCGCGCAGATTGAGCGAGGCCGTCGATATGCGCCGCAACGCCTCGCGGATTTCCCGCGCATAGCCCTCCCCCGCCCTTGTCAGCCGGATCGTCTGCCGCTCGCGCAGGAACAGCGCCACGCCAAGCTGCTCTTCGAGCGCCAGGATTTGACGGCTGACCGCACCCTGCGTCAGCCCCAGTTCCCGCGCCGCAGCGGTGACGCTGCCCGTCCGGGAAGCAGCTTCGAAAGCCGCCAGCAGCGAAAGCGACGGCAGAAAACGACGTGGCGGCAGGACCATATTCCCTCACGGAATGAACTCTTGACGATATGTCGATATTCAACAGGCAAGACCGCTTGTAAAGTCTTATAAACAAGGGCTTGTCACTCATACGAAGAACAAATGAACTGGCCCGGAACATGGTGGAACGATGTATGATGACCCCCGCTCGCACGGCCTCTGGGAAAAGACCGCGCCGCAACCGCCCGTAACGCCCGCCTTGCAGGGCGCAGCGACTGCTGATGTCGTCGTCGTCGGAGGTGGCTTCACCGGCCAGTCCGCCGCCCTTCATCTTGCCGAACGCGGTGTGGATGTCGTTCTTCTCGAAGCAAGGGAAATCGGCTTCGGCGGCGCAGGCCGCAATGTCGGCCTCATCAATGGCGGCATGTGGGTCATGCCGAAAGAGCTGCCCGGCGTGCTGGGCGAGGTTTACGGCGAACGCCTGCTCGATCTTCTGGGCAATGCCCCGCTTCTCGTGCGTGAACTGGTGGAAAAACACGCAATTCCCTGCGAGATCGAAAAAAACGGCACGCTCCATTGCGCCGTCGGAGAAAAAGGGCTCGCCGAAATCCGTGAGCGCTGCGAACAATGGGCGGAGAGAGGCGCACCCGTCCGTATCCTCGATGCCGAAGAGACAGCGAGACGTACCGGCAGCACGGGCTATTCCGGTGCGCTTCTGGACACACGCGCCGGCACGATACAGCCGCTTGCCTATGTTCGAGGCCTTGCCGCAGCCGCCCAGAAAGCGGGCGTGCGCCTGCACACCGAAAGCCCCGTGATAGCGACCGAACGCAGCGACGGAAAATGGGTGGTGAAGACGCCGCAAGGGTCTGTAACCGCCAACTGGATCGTTGTAGCCACCGAAGCCTATAGCACCGGCCCATGGCAGATCGTTCGCGATGAACAGGTCTACCTGCCCTATTTCAATTTCGCGACGAGACCACTCGGCGATAACCTGCAAAAGAGCATCCTGCCCGGTCGTGAGGGCTGCTGGGATACGAAGGAGATTCTCTCATCCTTCCGCATGGACAAAGCCGGCCGGCTGATCTTCGGTAGCGTCGGCGCCCTGCGCGGCACCGGAGCCGCCATTCATCGTGCCTGGGCGAAGCGCTCGCTGAAGCGGCTTTTCCCGCAGCTCAGGGATACGGAATTCGAATGTGAATGGTACGGCCAAATCGGCATGACGGACAATGCCGTGCCCCGCTTTCACAAATTCGCTGAAAATGTCGTCGGCTTTGCAGGCTATAACGGCCGCGGCATCGCGCCGGGCACGGCCTTTGGCAAGGTCATTGCGCAGCATATTCTCGGTCAGATTGCTGAAGCCGAATTGCCGCTGCCTTTGACGGAGCCGAAAGCGCAAGCTTTCCGGGCGGTGAAGGAAGCCTATTATGAGGCAGGCGCACAGATCGCCCATTTCGCCGGCGAGCGTTTTTGATCCGGACACAGAGCCGCTTCTAGGGAACGACATCATCCTTGGGCTTGTCCCAAGGATCTAATCACGTTCAATAAAATGGAAACGTTGCAGATGCGCGGGACAAGCTCCAGCATGACGAGGAGAGCCTTTCGAGCTTAACAACCCCTCTACACAGACACCCCGGCAACCTCTTTTCCCCATCCCATCGATATATCCTTGAAAATATAATGATTGCCCTATAGGCCTATCGATATATTCACCAGAATATCTCGAACCGGGGGTAACAGACCATGAGACTTTTGCGTCGCAGCTTCTTCAAAACCATTGCCGCAGCCACATCCTTCTGGATGGCGGCCTCATTCGCAGCCGTTCCGGCCCATGCAGCCGAAAAAGTCACGGTGTTTGCCGCCGCGAGCATGAAAAACGCGCTCGATGCCCTCAACGCCGAATGGGCGAAGGAAAGCGGTAACGAAGCAACCGTTTCTTATGCAGCAAGCTCGGCGCTGGCCAAGCAGATCGAGCAGGGCGCACCGGCGGATATCTTCGTTTCGGCCGACCTTGCATGGATGGACTATGTCGCCGAAAAAAAGCTGATCAAAGCTGACAGCCGCTCCAATCTTCTCGGCAACCGCATCGTTCTCGTCGCTCCCGCAGACAAGGCAAAGCCGGTCGAGATCAAGCAGGGCTTCGATCTTGCCGCTCTGGTGGGCGATGGCCGTCTGGCCATGGGTGCGGTCGATTCCGTGCCGGCGGGCAAATACGGCAAGGCCGCTCTGGAAAAGCTCGGGGTCTGGTCCTCCGTCGAACAGAAGGTCGCCGGCGCGGAGAGCGTGCGTGCGGCCCTGCTGCTCGTCTCGCGCGGCGAAGCACCCTATGGCATCGTCTACCAGACCGACGCCGCCGCCGATCCGGGTGTGAAGATCGTCGGCACCTTCCCGGAAGACAGCCATCCGCCGATCATCTACCCGGTGGCCATTCTTTCGGAAGCCAAGTCTCCGGCAGCAAAAGCCTATCTGGATTTCCTGAAATCGGCCAAGGCAACGCCCTTCTTCGAAAAGCAAGGCTTTACCGTTTTGAAATAAACTGCCTTTCGTGGCCCCAACCTATGGGCCGCGAGAGATGACGATTGCAGGATATGGCATTGCATTGGTGGACACTCAGCCCTGAAGAATGGACGGCGATCAGGCTCAGCCTGTGGGTGTCGTCCATCGCCATGCTTGCCAGCCTGCCTTTCGGCATTCTGGTCGCCGTGGCGCTGGCGCGCGGCCGCTTCTGGGGCAAGTCTCTCCTCAACGGCATCGTCCACCTGCCGCTCATCCTGCCGCCCGTCGTCACCGGCTTTCTGCTGCTCGTCCTGTTCGGCCGCAGGGGCGCGATCGGGCACTTTCTCGATAGCTGGTTCGGCATCGTCTTTTCCTTCCGCTGGACCGGGGCGGCGCTCGCCTGCGCCGTCATGGCCTTTCCCCTGATGGTGCGTTCCATCCGTCTCTCCATAGAAGCGGTGGACCGCAAGCTGGAAGAGGCCGCGGGAACCTTGGGCGCAAGCCCGGTCTGGGTGTTCCTCACCGTCACCCTGCCCTTGACCCTGCCTGGCATCATCGCCGGCATGATCCTGGCTTTCGCCAAGGCCATGGGCGAATTCGGCGCGACCATCACCTTCGTGTCCAATATTCCTGGCGAGACCCAGACTTTGTCCGCCGCCATCTATACCTTCACCCAGGTTCCGGGCGGCGATGCCGGCGCCTTGCGGCTAACCATTGTCTCCGTCGTGATTTCCATGCTCGCTTTGCTCGTCTCGGAGTTTCTGGCCCGCATCGTCGGCAAACGGGTAAGCATGGAATGACGCTTTCGGTCGCCACCCGCCATCGCCTGGGTTCTTTCGAACTCGATGCGTCATTCACCTCCGAAGGCGGCGTCACCGCGCTGTTCGGACGCTCCGGCTCCGGCAAAACCTCGATGATCCGAATCATAGCGGGCCTGTTGCGGCCGGATGAGGGACAGGTTTTGCTCGATGGAGAAGTGCTGGCCGATAGCGGAACACGGCTGTTCCTGCCGGCTCATAAACGCCGCTTCGGTTATGTTTTTCAGGAAGCGCGGCTTTTCCCGCATCTCAGCGTGGCGCAGAACCTGCATTACGGCCGCTGGTTCGCCGTGAACAAAACCGGGAGCGTGAATGAAGACCGCATCGTCGACATGCTCGGCATCGGCCATCTCCTGCAGCGCCGGCCGGACAAGCTTTCCGGCGGCGAAAAACAGCGTGTCGCGATTGGCCGCGCGCTCCTCTCATCACCCAGGCTGCTGCTGATGGACGAGCCGCTCGCCTCGCTCGACGAGGAGCGAAAAGCCGAGATCATTCCCTATCTCGAACGGCTGCGCGACGAGACAAAAATCCCGATCGTCTATGTCAGCCATTCTATTCAGGAGGTCGCCCGCCTCGCCGACCGTATCGTGGTGATGAAGGACGGCAAGGTGGAAGCGCAGGGAAAAGCGGCCGACGTGCTTTCCAGACCGGACTTCAGCACGCATCTCGAACGACGCGAAGCGGGCAGCATTCTTTCCGGGCACATTGAAAGCTTTGATGAGCGACATGGCCTTGCCGCCGTAAGGCTAAAGACCATGCTGCTGCATGTTCCGGCAAAGAAGGGAGTGGCTGGCAGCCCGGCGCGGGTGCTCATACCGGCGCGCGATGTGATGCTGGCAACCGTAAAGCCCGAAGGCTTAAGCGCGCTCAACATTCTTGAGGGCCATATCGCGACTGTTTCTGCCAGCGAAGACGGCATGGTCACGGTTCATGTGGATTGCGGCGGCGACATCATCCAGTCGCGCATCACCGATCTGTCACGCGAGAGGCTGCAGCTGGAGTCCGGAAAACCGGTGCACGCGATCATAAAGTCGGCGGCTCTCGATCCTTATTGAGGGCCGCATCGGGATTGCGGTTGGCCTCCAGCCAGTCGATATCCGCGCGCAAGGCCTCGTTCATCCGTTTTTCCATGCCGCGATAACGCTCCAGCACCTCAGTGCCAAAAGCGGTCAGCGCAGCACCGCCGCCCTGTTTGCCGCCGCGCTGCGATTCAATGACCGGTTGCCTGAACATATGGTTCAGTGCATCCACCAGCAGCCATGCGCGGCGATAGGACATGTCCATCGCCCGCCCGGCGGCGGAGATGGAGCCGGTCTCGACAATCAACTCCATCAATTCGATCTTGCCATGACCGAGACGTTCCCCGGGTGGAAAGTCGATACGAAGAACAGGCTTCAGTGGAGAAGGGGCCTCACTCATCCTTCAAAGGCTCCGTCCATGAAGATCGCGATAGGCCTTTTGCGCTCCATGCACCGGTAACGCCGTCGCCTCATAGACGCCACGTGCGACCGCGCGCGCCATCACCATGGTCGCCAGATGGCAGAGCTCGGCGAAATGAACACCGCCCTCAAGCGGCTTTTCACCGGTCGAGGCCGCGAACATGGTGTCGCCGTCGCTTGGCAGATGGGCGGGCAGAACGGCGCGCGCCAGCCCGTCATGCGCCATGATGGAAAGGCGATGCGCCTGCGCCTTGGTCAGCGCTGCATCCGTCACCACCGCACCGATGGTCGTTGCCGTGAGATTGACCCCCTTGAGGCGCAACGCGGTATGATCGGGCTCGAAACGAACGGGAAAACCGCAATCGCCGTATTCACCCTGCACTTCAAACGGCGCGGACCAGAAATGGCGGCTCGTTCCAACAGTTGCCGAGCCGAGCGCATTGACGGCAACGATGGCCGCCACCTTATAACCGCTGGAACTGACGGCGCTTGCCGAACCGAGCCCGCCCTTGGAGGTCGCGGTCGTCGCCCCCGTTCCCGCACCGGCCGTTCCAAGTTCGAAAGGCTCCGCACGCGCCGCCTTGAAGGCCGCATATCCCATCTCGCGATAGGGCGAATGCAGGCCCCAATCCTTGTCGCCGCCATTCAGCAGATCCATCAGGATCGCCTGCGGCACGATGGGAACGCGGGTGGACCCCACCTGCAGGCCGCGTCCGATTTCGCGCAGCCCGGCCTGAACGCCGCCCGCCGCATCCAGCCCGAAGGCAGAACCGCCCGACAGCACGAAGGCATCCACCGTTTCCACCGTCATCGCGGGGTCGAGCAGGCCGGTATCGCGCCCGCCCGGCGCACCACCCAAAACAGAACCGGAAGCGATGGCGGGTTTTTCGAAAACAATCGCCGTAACACCGGAGCCAAGGGCAAGATCGGTGATATTGCCGACCGAAACGCCGCCGATATCCGTCAGAAGATTGGTGAGTGCCGCCATGCCGTTTCCCTTTTCTCCCGGTATCCCGCCACCATCAGGCACTGTCAACGCAAAACGTGACGCGCCTGATGTCGACGACAGGCCGTGATCAGGAAAAAACAGCCGTTCCAATCACCGGCGTCGAGGGAACGGCCATATCCCTCGGCTCCAGCGGCCCGCAGAGATATGCCTGATGGCCGGCTTCTATCGCCCGGGCGAAAGCCTCCGCCATGCCGACCGGGTCTCCCGCGCCCGCCACCGCCGTGTTGAGCAGAACGGCATCGTAACCGAGCTCCATCACCGTGACCGCATGCGACGGGCGGCCGATACCGGCATCGACAATCAGCGGCACATCCGGGAAACGCGCCCGCATGGATTTCAGCGCCGTCAGATTGAGCGGCCCCATGGCGCTGCCGATTGGCGCGCACCAGGGCATCAGCACCCTGCAGCCTGCCTCCAGCAGCTTCTCGGCCACGACCAGATCGTCAGTCGTATAGGGAAAGACCTCGAAACCATCGTCGCAGAGGATTTTCGCCGCCTCGACAAGTGCGAAGACATCAGGCTGCAACGTGTCGTGATGACCGATGACCTCCAGCTTGATCCAGTCGGTGTTAAAAACCTCGCGGGCCATCCTTGCCGTCAGCACCGCTTCCTTGACCGTATGGCAACCGGCGGTATTGGGCAGAATCTGGCGATCCAGCTCGCGGATAAGTTCGAAAAACTGACCGCCCTTCTTGCCACCCGCTGTTTCCCGGCGCAGTGAAATCGTCAGAATATCCGTGTTGCTCGCCCGCACGGCATCGGCAAGCACGGCGGGGGACGGATAGCGCGCCGTGCCGAGCAGGAGACGGGACGAGACCTCGCGGCCATAAAGCGTCAGCATGGTTTCAGCCTCCCTGCATCGGTGAGAGGATTTCGATACGGTCGAAAGCCTTCAGCTTATAATCGGCGCGCTCTTCCGAATGCACCAGATCGCCATTCACCGCCGTTGCCAGCCACTCACCCTCGTATTCGAGGCTGGCGAGCAGGCCGGCCAGCGTCTCGGCGACGAGATCAAGCTCGTCGCCATTCACCAGAAATTTCATGATCCCGTTCCTTTTGAGAGAGAGTTTGGCAGACGATTTCAGCCGCCTGCCGCGCCATCGCCGGCGACAGCAGAAAGCCGTGCCGGTACGCGCCGTTGATGAAAATTGTCCGGCCATCCTGCGTGACCTTCGGCAGATTGTCGGGATAGGCGGGGCGCACGCCGGTGCCTGTCTCGATGATTTCCGCTTCCGCGAAAGCCGGATGCACGGCATAGGCGGCATTCAGGAACTCCATCATCGAGCGGGCGGAAATGGCGCCCGCATCTTCCGTCTCGATCATCGTCGCGCCCACCATGAAACGGCCGGGCTCGCGCGGCACGATGTAAAGCGGAATACGCGGATGCAACAGCCGGACGGGGCGAGACAGGGAAACCTCCCGCGTGGCGAGATAGAGCATCTCTCCCCGCACACCGCGAAGATCGGAAATCCCGCCGATTGCCGCAGAACCAGTACAATCCACCACGCGGTCGAACAGCTCTTCATCCAACGGGATACCCATATGGAACTGCACCCCCATGGTGCAAAGCCGCTCATGCAGTGATTTCAGTGCAAGACGCGGATCGAGATGCCCCTCGCCCGGAAAGTAAAGCCCGGATCGGAACCGCCCGGCAAGATCTGGCTCCAGCGCGGCGATTTCGCCCTCATCCACCCAACGATAGCCAGCGGTCCGCGATGCGAAACGCGAAAGCTCCGCCTTATCGCGTGCTGGCGCGACAACCAGCGTGCCGTTACGGACGACAAGGCCGGGTGTCGCTTCATCCCACCAGTCGAGCGCCGCCCGACCAAGCGTCACAACCGGCTCTTCAGCGCTTTCACGCTCGCACCAGGGCGCCAGCATGCCACCCGCATACCAGGATGCGCCGCGAGAAGGTTCGGCACTGCGCTCGCAAACCTCAACGGTAACGCCGGTCCGCGCCAGTTCGAAGGCCGCCGTCAAACCAGCGACCCCCGTTCCCTTGACCAGAACGCGCATGCTATTCGGCATCCGCAGTGGTCGCGAGCGGCATGTAAAGCTCACCGCCTTCCTTGAAGCGTGCGGCCATGGCCTCCAGCCCCTCCTTCTGCGCCTCGGCGCGGATATCATGGGAAATTCGCATCGAGCAGAATTTCGGCCCGCACATGGAGCAGAAATGCGCGACCTTGTGCGCTTCCTTCGGCAAGGTCTCGTCATGGAAGGAGCGCGCCGTATCCGGGTCCAGCGACAGGTTGAACTGATCCTCCCAGCGGAACTCGAACCGCGCGCGCGACAGCGCATCGTCCCGCACCTGTGCCGCCGGATGGCTCTTGGCAAGATCGGCAGCGTGGGCAGCGATCTTGTAGGTGATGACGCCGACCTTCACGTCGTTGCGGTCCGGCAGGCCGAGATGTTCCTTCGGCGTGACGTAGCAGAGCATCGCGGTGCCGAACCAGCCGATCATCGCCGCACCGATACCGGAGGTGATGTGGTCGTAACCCGGCGCAATATCGGTGGTGAGCGGCCCGAGCGTATAGAAGGGCGCCTCACCGCAGGTCTTCAACTGCTTGTCCATGTTTTCCTTGATCTTGTGCATCGGCACATGGCCGGGGCCTTCGATCATCACCTGGCAGTCCTTCGCCCAGGCGATCTGCGTCAACTCACCGAGCGTCTCCAGCTCCGCGAATTGTGCGGCGTCATTGGCGTCGGCAATCGAGCCGGGACGCAAGCCATCGCCCAGCGAGAAGGAGACGTCGTAAGCGCGGCAGATGTCGCAAATCTCGTCGAAATGCTCATAGAGGAAGCTTTCCTTGTGGTGATGCAGACACCACTTGGCCATGATCGAGCCGCCGCGCGAGACGATGCCGGTGACGCGGTTGACGGTGAGCGGGATGTAATGCAGCCGCACGCCGGCATGGATGGTGAAATAATCCACACCCTGCTCCGCCTGTTCGATCAGCGTATCGCGGAACACTTCCCAGTTGAGGTCTTCGGCAATGCCGTTGACCTTCTCAAGCGCCTGATAAAGCGGCACCGTGCCGATCGGCACCGGCGAATTGCGGATGATCCATTCGCGGATATTGTGGATGTTGCGACCGGTAGACAGGTCCATGACGGTATCCGCACCCCAGCGGATCGCCCAGACCATCTTTTCCACCTCCTCCGCCATGGAGGAGGTGACGGCGGAATTGCCGATATTGGCATTGATCTTGACGAGAAAATTGCGGCCGATGATCATCGGCTCGAGTTCCGAATGATTGATATTGGCGGGAATGATGGCACGGCCGGCCGCCACTTCCTGACGCACGAATTCCGCCGTGACGTAGTCGGGGATATGCGCACCGAAACTTTCGCCGTCACGCGCCAGCTTTTCCCTGGTCGCCTCGCGCCCGAGATTTTCACGGATGGCGATGAATTCCATTTCCGGCGTGATGATACCTGCCCGCGCATAGGCAAGCTGGGTCACGGCTTTACCGGCCGTGGCTCTGAGCGGCTGGTGGCGCACCGAAAATTCTGGCGTCAGGCGTTCCCCGGTGGCAAAGCCGTTATCCTCCGGCTTGACGTGTCGGCCGTCATAGGCCTCGACGTCGCCGCGGGCCACGATCCAGTCATGACGCGGACGCGGCAGGCCCTTTTCAATCAGAACGGGATGCGAAGGATCGGTGTAGGGACCGGAGGAATCGTAAACCGTCACCGGCGGTTCACCCGCCGTCGGATGAACGGCGATCTCGCGCATCGGCACGCGGATATGGGGATGTAAAATGCCGGCTTTGTGGATTTTGGTAGAGGCGGCATGCGGCCCGGTGGTGACGACAAGCGGGATATTCTTGGCAGCGATATTCATCTTGAGGCTCCAAAGTTTGACAGTGGAGACCCAGTTCGAGCCGGAATGATGGAAAATACCGAATTGCCGAAACGCGACGTCATGCGCCCGCCCGACCTTCGGTCTTTGCACCGTCCCTACGCCAGTATGAACTGGATCAGGTTCAACGGGTCACTGCGCATGAAAGCAGAATCTCAGCCCCTTGACGGGACACCCCTGGTGAATGGCCACAGCAAAAAACACCGACCGGCATTTGTCAAGGCCGACGATCGATGCTTGGCAAAGGTGCGGGAATGGCGCATGCTGCCGTTAGTTGTAATTAACCTAACGGTTTAGGCGAATATTATCGTTTGCAACGTAACGATAAGCACAAACCATCCTGATGTGAAATTCATGGGAGATACGTCGGAATGAACGCGACTATTCGTGAAATACTGGCCAAATTCGGCCAGCTTCCAACCCCAGTCGATACGATTGCAGATGAAGCCGATCTTTATGCGGCAGGCCTTTCTTCCTTTGCATCCGTGCAATTGATGCTCGGCATCGAAGAAGCATTCGATATCGAATTCCCCGACAATCTGCTGAACCGCAAGTCCTTTGCGAGCATCAGGGCCATTGAAGACACCGTTAAGCTCATTCTGGATGGTAAAGAGGCAGCCTGATGAACGTCACCGTAGCGCCGCAGGATGAAACGCTGTCCGCGCGCGCGGGCCGCGTCGCGGCAATTGCCGCCAAACACGCGGATGATGTGGATGTCACCGGCCGCTTCCCACAGGAAGCCGTCGACGCCTTGCGACAGGAACGCCTGCTCGGCATCCAGGTCCCCTCTTCGCTGGGCGGCGAAAGCGCTTCCTTACAGGAAATCGCCGATATCTGCGCCCGGCTCGGCCAGGCCTGTTCGGCAACCGCGATGATTTTCGCCATGCACCATATCAAGGCATCCAGCCTGGTGGAACACGGCGAGACGAGCGCATGGCATGCCGGCTTCATGAGCCGCATCGCCGGCGAACAGCTTCTGCTCGGCTCCGCCACCACCGAAGGCGGCATTGGCGGCAATCTGCGCAACTCCATCTGTGCAATCGAAGTCGAAGGCGATTTCTGCCGGCTGGAAAAGGACGCCACCGTCATTTCCTATGGCAGCAATGCCGATGCGATCCTCATCACCTCGCGCGCCCACAAGGATGCCGCGCCCGCCGATCAGGTGATGACGGTCTTTCTGAAAAACCAGTACACGCTCGAAAAGACCCATGTGTGGGATACGCTCGGCATGCGCGGCACCTGTTCGGACGGCTTCCTGTTTCGTGGCGAAGCGCCGGCGGCGCAGATATTCCCGAAACCTTTTGCGGAAATCGCCGCACAATCCATGCTTGCAAGCTCGCATCTCCTGTGGAGCGCCGTCTGGTACGGCATCGCCTCGGATGCCGTGCTGCGCGCCCAGTCTTTCGTCAGAGCCGCGGCGCGCAAATCGCCCGGCACCGCTCCTCCCGGCGCGATCCGCCTTGCCGAGGTTTCTACCAAGCTGCAGGTCGTGAAATCCAACATCATCGCCGGCATCAAGGCTTACGAGGACACCAAGAGCGACCCCGAAAAACTGATGTCCATGGCCTTTGCCGTCGCCATGAACAATGTGAAAATCTGCTCTTCGGAAACCATTCTCGAGATCATCGACCATGCCATGCTGGTCTGCGGCATCATGGGTTACAAGAACGGCACGCCCTACAGCCTCGGCCGGCATCTGCGTGACGCGCATTCCGCCCGCCTGATGATTTCCAACGATCGCATTCTCGGCAATTCCGCCAATCTCCTGCTGGTTCACAAGCAGGACACCAGCCTCTTGGGATAAGACCATGGACATGCAAACATCGTTTCTCGATCGACTGTTCGAAGAAGGCCTGCTGATTGAAACCGGTGTAGACGGTCTTTATGGACGCAGCGGCCAGTTCGAGGATGTCATTGCCGCATTCGAGCGGCTGATCGACCGCACGGGCGGCGCTGACGGCGCCGAAGCGATCCGCTTTCCGCCCGGCATCAACCGCGCCTATTTCGAAAAGAGCGGTTATATGAAGAGCTTCCCGCAGCTCGCCGGCACGGTCCATTCCTTCTGCGGCTGTGAGCTCGACCATGTCAGCCTGCTGAAAACCATGGATGAGGGCGGCGACTGGACCAAGGACCAGAAAGCGACAGACATCGTCCTGACGCCGGCGGCCTGCTACCCGCTTTATCCGACGATTGCCAAGCGCGGCGCGTTACCTGCCGGCGGCGGTCTCTATGACATCCAGTCCTACTGTTTCCGTCATGAACCTTCCAAGGACCCGGCCCGCCAGCAGCTTTTCCGCATGCGCGAATATGTTTGCATGGGCACCGAGTCCGACGTCACCGAATTCCGCCAGACCTGGATGGATCGCGGCGTGGAGATGATGAAAGCGGTCGGGCTCGACGTCACCATCGATGTGGCCAACGATCCCTTCTTCGGCCGCGCCGGCAAGATGCTGGCCAACAACCAGCGCGACCAGAACCTGAAATTCGAACTCTTGATCCCGGTCACATCCACAACCAGCCCGACGGCCTGCATGAGCTTCAATTATCATCAGGATGCCTTCGGCCAGAAATGGGGCCTCAACCTCGACAATGGCGATGTCGCACATACCGCCTGCGTCGGTTTCGGCCTTGAGCGCATCGCGCTGGCGCTGTTTGCACATCACGGTCTCGACGTGAAGAAATGGCCTGCGAAGGTCGTGGAAACGCTCTGGGGCTGATCATTCATGCGGCAGATTTTTCCCGGTCTCGATCCCAAGAACTATGTGCAGCATCCGCTCCATTCCTCCGAGAGAATGTGGCCGGAAACCAATTGCTACATCGATTTGTGGATCGAGGTGCTGGCCTCGAAAGGTCTGCCGCCGGAAGCCATGTTCGGTTTCACGCTCACGCAGGATTTCGAAGGCGACCAGTTCACCTTCTTCAAGGTGCCGCTGGAGGACCTCGAGGCGCTTTATGGCGTTCGCGCCACCGAACTTGCGATCTTCGACAGCGTGGAAAACCACATCGAGGCGCAGCTCGCACGCGGCCGCATCTGCCTGATCGAGATGGACAGCTTCTATATGCCGGATACCCATGGGGTGGGCTACCGGAAGGAACACGGCAAGACCACCATCGCCATCAACCGGCTTGATCTCGCGAAGCGCGAACTCGACTATTTCCACAATGCCGGCTTCTTCCATCTGTCCGGCGAGGACTTCGACGGTCTGTTCCAGCATCATCTGGCCGAGACCGACCCGCCTTTCCTGCCCTATACCGAATTTGCGAAATTCGCGAACAGCAACCCCTCGCCCGCACATATTCGCAAGACGGCCGAACGGCTCCTGAAATTTCATTTTTCCAGACGGCCCTCCGCCAACCCGGTCCGCGCTTTTGCCGGCGTTTTTCCGGCGCAGGTGGAAAAGGTCGCCGACCGACCCTTCGGTTTTTTCCACAAATATGCCTTCAACACGCTGCGCCAGCTCGGCGCCAATTTCGAACTGGCGGCAAGCCACTTCGAATGGCTGGACGCGGACGGTTTTTCTGAAGCAAGAGACCACGCGCTCAAGATTTCCGAGGTTGCCAAGACCGTGCAGTTCCAGCTCGCCCGCGCCGTCACCCGCCGCAAATTTGATGCACTGGCCACCGTGCTCGATCCAGCAGCGGATGCGTGGGATGGCATGATGGAAGCGCTTTCGACTAAACTCACTGATGCCAGCGAGGCCGCGTGAGGACTTATCTTCCCGGCGAAAGCGAGGAATTGCTGAGCGAAGGCTGGACGCTGACGCTGACGCCTGCCGATGCCTGTGAGACGCCGTCCGATATTCCCGCATCGCTCGAAAGCCTTCACGTCTCCGTTCCCGGCACCGTGGCGCAGGCTCTGGAAGCGGCTGGAAAATTCGACCGCCTTGCCCCGGCGCCTCTCAATGACAGGGATGCCTGGTATCGGCTGACGATGATTTCCGATACGCGCGAACGCGCCACCCTGCGCTTCGACGGTCTCTCCACCATTGCCGAAATCTTTTTCAACGGAGAGCTGATCGCCGCAAGCCAAAGCATGTTCGAAAGGCTGGAAGTGCCTGTTGAACTCACGGGCGCGGACGAGCTTTGCATCTGCTTCCGGGCGCTTGCGCCGAGGCTTGAAAAAACCGGTCCCCGCGCCCGCTGGCGGCCGCAGATGATGAATACGCAGGGGTTGCGGCTGATCCGCACCACTGCACTCGGTTACATGCCCGGATGGTGCCCGGAAATCCACGCCGCCGGCCCATGGCGCCCCATCAGCCTGATAAGGCACGACGGAGTGCTCTGCACGCTCCGATCTTCGCTGGACGAGGCAGGAACGGGAACGGTCGCCATCGCGCTGGAAACCAACCGGCCCATAAAATCGGCACGGCTTGGCTGCGCGGGTTATAGCGCCGATCTTTCCAGGGATGAGAACGGCAAGTTTTCCGGCAAACTCCACATACCCGAAGTCGAACCATGGTGGCCGCACACCCATGGCAGGCCTGCGCTGCACGACACGCTTTTGGAACTGGACGGCGAACAACATAGGCTCGGGCGTACCGGCTTCCGGCGGGTCGAGATCGATCATGGCGAAGACGGTAATGGTTTCGGCCTCAAGGTGAATGGCCAGCCGGTCTTCTGCCGCGGTGCGGTCTGGACGACGGCCGATATTGTGCGCCTGCCGGGAACAGGGGCGGACTACGAGCCATGGCTTAGAAAAGCCGCGGAAGCCGGCATGAACATGATCCGCATCGGCGGCACCATGGCTTATGAGACTCCGGAATTTTTCGCACTTTGCGACGAACTCGGCATCATGGTCTGGCAGGACGCCATGCTCGCCAATTTCGATTACCCGGCAAAGGACGAGAGCCTGCGCCAGCATATCGTCACGGAAATTTCGCAGTTCCTCGAAGCCACCGCGCTTTCTCCATCGCTCACCGTCTTCTGCGGCGGCAGTGAAATGTACCAGCAGGGCGCGATGCTCGGTCTGCCGGAACAGATATGGAAGGGAACGCTCACCGAGGAGGTTCTGCCGGAACTCCTTGCAGAGAAACGCCCGGACACAGCCTATGTCGCCAATTCCCCCTCCGGCGGTGCATTGCCCTTCTTTCCCAACGTCGGGGTCGGCCATTATTACGGCGTGGGCGCCTATTGCCGCCCGCTGGAAGATGCGCGCCGCGCCGATCTGCGCTTCGCCGCCGAGTGCCTCGCCTTCGCCAATATTCCCGAACAGGAAACGCTGGACAGATATCTACCCGGCGTGGCCGTGCACGATCCGCGATGGAAGGCACGCGCACCGCGGGATCGCGGGGCATCCTGGGACTTCGAGGATGTTCGCGACCATTATCTGAAGCTGCTCTACGACGTCGAACCGGATGTTCTGCGTCGCGAAGACGGCGGCCTTTATCTCGACATGTCCCGGGCCGCCACGGCCGAGGTCATGGAGGCGACTTTCGCCGAATGGCGGCGCAGCGGTTCCTCCTGTCAGGGCGCTCTGGTCTGGACCCTGCAGGATCTCGTTCCCGGCGCCGGCTGGGGTATCATCGATGCCACTGGCCGGCCCAAATCCGTCTGGCATGCCCTGAAAAGGGCGTTCCGCCCCATTCAGGTTACTTTTTCCGATGAGGGCACGAACGGGCTGGATATCCATCTCGTCAACGAGACCGGCGGCGGCCTCGAAGCCATGCTGGAACTGACCTGCCTGCGCGAAGGTGTGCAACCCGTCGTCCACGCCAAACGACCGCTCACGCTTTCACCCCGACAGAGCCAGATCATTGCCGCAACAGATTTGTTCGGCGCCTTTTTCGATACGACCTATGCCTATCGTTTCGGCCCTCCGTCCCATGATGTAACGGTCGCCCGGCTTCGCGACGTTGCGACAGGACACGTCATCGCCGACGCATTCCATTTCCCTCTCGGCCGTAAAAAGGCGCTGCACGCCGCGAACCTTCAGGCCACGATCAGTGAAACGAGCGGCAACTGGTCTCTTGAAATCGGCACGGACCGGCTGGCGCAGTCCGTCCATGTCGAGGTGCAGGGTTATTGCGCCTCGGAAAACTGGTTCCATCTCGGCCCCGGCGAAACCAGAAAAATCAGCCTCCTGCCGGAGACCCCGACGACGGAAGCTCCTCCTTCCGGAGAGGTCGTGTCACTGGGTTCCAGCCGGCGATTTTCCTTCTAGGGTATGACGGCCAGGCATTTTTACTGCAAATGCTCGAGAGCCAGCCGCTTCACCGCGTCGATATAGATTTGTCTGGCTTCCGGCGTTGAAAGATTGTGATCGGCATCGGGAATAATGGTCAGCGACACGTTCTTATAGGCGGCCAGTCCTTTGCCATTGGCGTCGAAGTAATATTGGAAATGTTCCAGACCATCGTCGTTGTCGCTGTAGAGCAGATGAACGGCGGTATCATTCGCTTTCAATTTGTCGAACGCACCATAGACGGCACGCCCTTCCTCGCTGCCCCTGCGGAACAGCCTCGCCGTTTTTGTCGAAAGCCTCTTGATCGTCGCCTTGACGATGTTCAGCCCCGCACTTGCCACATCGACATCGCCGCTGATGAGACGCTTGAATGTCGCGCCCTGTCGGAAGCGCTGGCTGTATTCGCCGAAGGAACGCGGGCGTTTATGCAGGGCCTCATCCACCGAGCGGCCTTTGCGCCAATGGAAGACGACCGGATTGACCGCGACCACGGCGCCGATCCGCTCATCGGCGATTGCGCCGTTGAAGGCGAGATAAGCGCCGCTGCACCGGCCCGCCGCAATGAAAGGCCCCTTGCCACGCTTGCCGAGAAAATCGAGCGCGGCAGCCACGTCGTCATTCTGCGCGGCATCGTAAAGAACCTGCTCGGGCACGTTTTTGACCGGAGGGCTGTCGGCAATATTGGCCGCGTCGAAGCGAAGCGATGCCACCCCCTCGCGCGCCAATGTACGGGCCATCTGTACGGAAAGCCTGCCCCAGCCCGCATGCCGGTCATAGGCGGCGCCAAGCAGAAGAACCGAAGAAACCGCCTCCCGATCATCCGGCCCGCAAAAAATACCAAAAAGCCGTCCGCCGTCTCCAAATTGCACCGGCTGCTCGACAAAACCGCGTCCACGCTGCGGGGCATTGACTGTGAAATCCTCCTGGGGGGCACCGCACCCTCGGCATGGGTCTGGGAGAGCACCCAGTCGACCAGCCGGTTGACCACACCGTCGGATATTTTCGAGAGCGTAGGGCTGGAGACGAGATCGTCGTAACCGGAAAACTCCGCCTCCTCCACCGCACCGCCGATCGCAACGAGATGCCTGGCGAAATCGGCATCGGTTACGCGGCCCGGCCGGGAGAGCGCCAGAATGGTGCGCGCCGGAGCAGCGGTCAGATTTGAAAGATTGGCCTTCCTGATCGCATCCGCAACACCGGCAGGCATGGCCATGCCGGCAATCGATCCTGCCTCCGCCATCCGTTGCGGGGGCCGAAGACCGAGGCCATCGTCGATCATGGAGGACCACATCGCCAACTCACGCAGATAGGCGCGGCCGGAAACGACAGGCGCCAGAAGCGCCATGGAACCCACTTCGGCCTCATCGGCAAACGCCTGTGCAGCAATCAGGCAGCCGAGGCCCTGAGCGACAACGACCACCTCGGCGCAGCCGGAAAGACGCTTCAGACAGTTGAGCGCTGCGCGCGCGTCGGAAATCCAGTCCGCTGCACGGCCCGCATCATCAGGGTTGAAGGCGTCACCCGCGCCCAGATAGTCGAAGCGCAGGCTGGCGACACCGCAAGCGGCCAGCCGCTCGGCCAGTACCCGTTGAAACTTGCGGCTGCACAGCTCCTCCATGCCCCATGGGCTGACGAAAAGAACGGCATGGCGCTGTCTGACGTCCTTGCGCGCCGGATGGAAAATCCCGGTTAGCCCATCAAAAGAGACCGGATGCGCAACCGCCCCATTCGAGGCAATGCCGGAAAGCGACAATGCATCAAGAGACGGATCGCTGCCTGTACGCTCTGAAATATCTATCGCCATCGACCTTGCCATCATTGCGCCAGTGTCTGGCTCAACCATTACGGGATCATTGTATCGAAGCGTCTTACCGCCTGATCTACAATAAAAACAACAACATTAGAGAAGTCTAAAAATATAGTCGCATTTATATCCATTGCCGCCCGCACGTTGCAAAAACAAACGCCGGGGTGACGGAGAAGTCCCGGCGGGGCCGCTATTTTGCTCGAAACCGCTTGAATATACTGATAAATAGCGAGTCCCATACCTATTTGCAGGAGGAGGTTGCGCCACCCGGCCACCGGATCGTCTAGACACCGCGCAAACCAACACGCCGGGCCACGCCCGGCAGTTCATAGAAGTTTTATATGGAACAAAGCCTTACGCGTTATATCTGGTCGCACACGAGGCGGCAGCAGCTTTTCATTCTGCTGATCGTGGCCCTGTCGATGATCCCCTATTTCCTCGCCTTCGATCTGCCCAAGCAGATCGTCAACGGCCCAATTCAGGGGGATGGTTTCGAAGGGGCGAATGCGACGCAGCTTTTCATGCATCTCACGGTCGATATTCCCTATTGGGGCACCGTGACGTTATTTCCCGGGCTCGAGCTCAACCGCATGTCGATGCTGATGGCGCTCAGCCTGACGTTCCTTGCGCTTGTCATCATCAACGGGCTCTTCAAATATTACATCAATACCTACAAGGGCCGCCTTGGCGAGCGGCTTCTGCGGCGCATCCGTTTCGAGCTCATCGACAAGATTCTGCGGTTCCCACCCTCCCATTTCAAGCGGGTCAAAGGTGCGGAAATCTCCAGCATGGTGAAGGACGAGGTGGAGCCGCTCGGCGGCTTTACCGGCGACGCCTTCGTGCAGCCGGCCCTTCTCGGCGGCCAGGCACTCTCCGCGCTGTTCTTCATTCTCGTGCAGAATTTCTGGCTCGGCCTGATCGCGGCTTTCATGGCCGCCATTCAGGTGGGCATCATTCCCAAAATGCGCCGCCGCCTCATCGAGCTTGGCCGCCAGCGGCAGCTGAGCGCCCGCCAGCTTGCCGGACGCATCGGCGAAATGGTTGACGGTATCGGCACCATCCATGCCTATGACACGTCCAATTACGAGCGCGCGGATGCCTCGCACCGGCTCGGCGACATCTTCAAGATCCGCTACGATCTCTACCAGTGGAAGTTTCTGGTCAAATTCATCAATAACTTCCTCGCACAGCTCACTCCCTTCTTCTTTTATGCGCTCGGCGGTTATCTCACGCTGAAGGGCAGCCTCGATGTCGGGCAGCTGGTCGCCGTCATCAATGCCTATAAGGAACTGCCCGGACCGCTGAAGGAACTGATCGACTGGGATCAGGCGCGTCAGGACGTGCAGGTGAAATATGAGCAGGTCTTCGAGCAGTTCGATGCGCCGAACATGATCGATGAGAAGGTGCAGAAACTGTCTCCCGGCGCAGTCGCGGCGATCAGCGCCCCGATCGTTGTCGCCAATCTGACGCTGGAGGACGATAGCGGCAGCCGGCTTCTGGAACAGGCGTCGCTGAAGGTCGATCCGGGCGAGGTGATCGCCATCGTCGGCGGCTCGGGCGCCGAGGCGCTGGCGGATGCGATCGGCCGCACGCTCTGGCCGACCTCTGGCAAGATCAGCATCAACGACGTCGACATATTGGAATTGCCGGAATCGATGACGGGACGGCGCATTTCCTATGTGTCCTCGGACAGTTATTTCTTCCACGCCAGCCTGAAGGACAATCTGCTTTACGGCCTCAAACACGCCCCGCTTGCGGACAGGGACTATGAGGGGGCGGCGCTGGAACATCGCAAGTGGGAAATCCGCGAAGCCAAGATGGCGGGCAATCCGCTGATCGATATCAATAGCGAATGGATCGATTACGCTTCGAGCCCGGCTGGCGACGGCAGGCCGGAAAATCTCATCCAAGCCATTCTGGCCGTCCTCGACAGCGTGGAACTGTCGCAGGATATTCTGGAGTTTGCGCTGCGTTCGTCGATCGACCCTTTGACCGACCTGCATCTTGCCGCCCGCATCGTGGAACTGCGGCATGTGCTGCGTGCGGAGCTCGAAAAGGAAAATCTGAGCGGTCTCATCGCGCCCTTTGAACTGGAGAGCTATAACAGCGAGGCGACGGTGGGCGAAAACCTGCTGTTCGGCACCATGCGCGATTCTTCCCAGACGATCCGAACCGTCATCGAAAGCGACTATTTCCGTTCGCTGATGCGCGAAACCGGCCTCGTGAAAACCCTGTTCGAGATGGGTTACACGATTGCCGAAAACATCGTGGAAATCTTCGCCGACCTGCCGGGAGACCACCCCTTCTTCCAGCAGCTCACCTTCATGACGCCCGATGACATTCCGGTCTATCAGCAAATGCTGCAACGCCTTCAGAGCCGGAGTTTCGACGAGGCCAATGAAAGCGAAAAGCGCGCAATGCTGCGGCTCAGCTTCTTCTACATCGAGCCTCGCCAGCGTTTCGGCCTGCTGTCGCCGGAGATCATGAACCGGATCGTCGAAGTCCGGCACATGTTCCATGAGAACCTGCCCGACAGCCTGAAAAACGTGATCGAAATCTACGATCCGACCAAATATATGAGCGCCACCAGCCTGCTGGACAATATCCTGTTCGGCAAGGTCAGCCATCGCTACACCGACGCCTCGCGGCGCATCACCCGCATCGTCGCCGATGTCATGCGCAAGCAGGGTGTCTATGAACGCGTGCTGGCCGTGGGCCTGGACTTCAACCTCGGCGCCGGCGGCAAGCGGCTTGGCCCGCTCCAGCGCCAGAAGCTCAATCTCGCGCGGGCGCTGATCCGCAAATCCGATTATTACGTCTTCAACCGCCCTCTTCCCGGCCTCGATCCCCGACAGCAGGAGGAAATTGTCGAGCGGGTCATCACACTCCTGAAACAGAACAACAATAACCCGTCGATCATATGGGTTCTGTCGAATGCGACGCTCTCCCGCATGTTCGAGCGGGTGATCGTTGTTCATCAGGGCCTGATCACCGCCGACGGAAGTTACGAGACTCTCGCCGAGGAAAACGGTACATTCAAGGACATGGTCGCAACATAAATCCAAGAAGGTGACCGAGGTGGAACAAGAACAGGGTAAGTCAATGCTGTTTAAAGACGAAATTCAGATGCTGAAAAGGGTGCCGTTTTTTTCGGAAATGGAACCGTCAAAGCTCAAACTACTGGCATTCGCATCCGACCGGGTGTCCTATCATGCTGGCGACGTGCTGTTTCATCAGGGAGATGTCGGCGATGCGGCCTATGTCGTCTTGACCGGAAAAGTCGATGTTCTGGTCGATTCCCCTTCGGGCACGCTGAAAGTGGCCGAAATGACCGGCAACGCCATTGTCGGCGAAATCGCAATCCTCTGCGATAGCGTCAGAACCGCGACCGTTCGCGCCTCCACCAATGTGGAAGCCCTGCGCATCGGCAAGGAACAGTTCTTCAAGCTCATGTCCGATTTCCCCGACATCACCATCAAGGTCATGCGCGTTCTGGCCGAACGCCTTACCCAGACGACGGCGGAACTGAGCAAAGCGCGGGCGGGCGCCCGGACATAAACGACAATTCCTTGCTACCGTGAATGGCGATATTGGAAAAATAAATGTCGTACTATTGCAATATAAATGAAATGCTGACTGAATAAGGGGTAAAGGCGTCCGCCAGAAACGAGCGGATATAAGAATCTATAGAGACAACGGGCTTCATGGGAGGAAAGCGTGCAAGATTCCGTTGTTATTGGGGTGTGTCATGGCGTTCGATTCCGACACAGCAAGTCGGGAAAGTAATAGAAATTTTCGGGTAAAGATCTGGGGTGCGCGGGGAACGCTTCCTGTTTCAGGTGAAAACTTCCGAAAATACGGCGGAAATACCATCTGCATCGAGGTGAGATGCGGCGATCACGTTCTTTTGTTCGATGCGGGTTCGGGCTTGCATCCCGCTGGCCTTGCCCTGCGGGCGGAAGGCATTACCGACGTCAACCTGTTCTTCTCGCATTGTCATTACGACCACATCGTCGGCTTCCCCTATTTCAAGCCCTTTTATAACAGCTCCAACGATGTGGCGATCTGGTCGGGTCACCTCGCCGGTACCATGACCACCCGGGAAATGCTCAAAGACTTCATGAGCCCGCCCTGGTTCCCTGTGCCGCTGGAAATCTGCTGCGCAAAAATCGACACGCGGGACTTCATGCCCGGAGATGTTCTCGATGTGCATCCCGGCCTTTCGATCAGAACCGGAATGCTCAACCATCCCGGCAACGCCATCGGATATCGGCTGGACTGGGAAGGAAAGTCCCTCGCCATCATCACCGATACCGAACATGAGCCGGGCAGCATCGACGAAACCGTGCTCGACCTGATCAGGGACGTCGACCTTTTCCTTTATGACGCCATGTTCACCGATGAGGAAATGAGCCTTTATCGCGGCTATGGCCATTCATCCTGGCAACAGGCGATCCGCCTTGCCAAACGCGCCGGCGCAAAAAATGTCGGCTTCATCCACCACGCCCCAAGCCGCAGCGACGAAGAACTGGACAATATCGAAAAACAGGCGAAAGCCCAGTTCAGTGGGGCCTTCGCGGCCATGGACGGCCAGATCATCGAACTCTGACGCAATCTGGCTCCAGCGAGGTCGACCTGTCCGACCGCTTTTTTGAAACCCTGATTTCGACATCCCTTGCCATACGGGTGTTCGAACACGCAGAATTGACCGTTTCCGATCCATTGCTCCACGATATTGCCACGAGACAGCCTGCAATAAGAGTGCCACCACATACTACATGATGATTCTGCGCTGAATGACCACATGATGGGATTTGCATGATCCGTTTCTTTTCGGAGACCAATTTGAGACGCGCCCGGATTTTATCCGGCCTCATCATATTTGCTTTCGTATTTTCCCATCTTTTCAATCACTCCCTCGCACTCATCTCCATCGATACCGCCGAACGGGCACGAAAATGGTTCAGCCTGATCTGGCTCAATCCCGCCAGCAGCCTGCTTTTTTACGGTTCGGTTCTGGTGCATGTCTGCCTTGTTCTGCGCTCGCTTTATCTGCGCAGAACGCTGCGCATGCCGCTCCGCGAAGCGCTTCAGGTCATCTTCGGCCTGTCGATCCCGTTCCTGATCGTCGGCCACGCCGTCAATATCCGCGTGTCGCACATGCTTTATGGCATTGATGTCGGCTATTATTCCGTCATCCGCAGGCTGTGGATCAACAACCCGATACAGGGCGCCTGGCAAAGCCTCGCCTTGATCGTGATCTGGGTCCACGGATGCATTGGCCTCTATTTCTGGCTGCGTTACCGGGACTGGTATCCGCGGATAGCCGGGTTGTTCATGACGGTGGCCGTGATGCTGCCGCTGCTGGCGCTGCTGGGCTTCAGCGATGCCGGCCGCTGGCTGGCGGAAATCGATGAAAAATATGCGCTTCCGCCCGGACTTTCCGACAATACTATCCAAAAGGACGAGCTGCCTCTGCAGCGGGAAATGGAAACACAGATCCGTTTCATCACCGGCACAGCAGAGACGTTGTTCGTCGGCGCGGTAATGCTGGTTTTCGCCATGCGTGGCGTACGCAGCTTTCGACAACGATTGACGGCGATCGAAATCCGCTATGAACATGGCGCGCAGGCACATGTGCCAGCCGGGCTCAGCATTCTGGAAGCGAGCCGCCTTGCAGGAATTCCGCATTACTCCGTCTGCGGCGGCAAGGGGCGCTGCTCAACCTGTCGGGTCAAGGTTCTGAACAGCAAAGGCCCGCTACCGCCACCGGGAGACATCGAGCAAACCACATTGAGGCGAATCCATGCCGATTCGGATGTCCGGCTCGGCTGCCAGCTACGCCCCACCAGCGATATTGATATCGCCCTTCTCGTTTCGCCGCCCCAGCAGAGCGACCTGCCGGCCGATGCACAACCGGCCCGCCCCGGCCGGGAAGAAGAAATCGCCATTCTCTTTTGCGATCTGCGCAACTTCACCACGCTTTCCGAAGCGAAGCTGCCCTATGATGTCGTCTTCCTTCTGAACCGCTATTTCACCATCGTCGGCCAGGCCGTCGAGCAGGCGGGAGGCCATCTCGACAAATTCATCGGCGATGGCGCCATGGCGCTTTTCGGACTTGGCGAGGACGCGGAGCATGCCTGCCGCAACGCCATGAAGGCGGCCGCGACCATATTGCGGGATATCGCAATCCTGAACGAGGGGCTGGAGAAACAATTCGCCGTCCGCCTGGAAGTCGTCGTCGGCATTCATTCCGGTCCGAGCATCGTCGGCGTCATGGGATATGGCGCGGCCAAAACCCTGACGGCCATCGGCGATACCGTCAACGTGGCAAGCAGGCTCGAATCCAAGGCCAAGGAATTCGGCGCAGCCATCGTTGTTTCCGAACCGGCCATCATTCAGGCGGGACAGGAGATTGCCGATCTCAGAAGCGAAGAAATCGCCATTCGCGGCCGCAACTCGCAAATGAAGGTCTTCCTGCTCTCGAAAGAAGAGAGCGAGCGCTATTTATGAGATAGCCCCGACACACCTGTCGGGGCGTCCAATCTCAAATCTTGCGATAGAGAAAATAACGGTCCGTCGGCACGCTTGCCGGCACCGGCAGCGGCTTCAGCATGGGATGATCCAGAGGCAGGCCGCTGACCGCGAGACCGCCTTTCGCCAGCATGCCCGCCGCAAGATCAGGCAACCAAGTAAGGGTGACCGCATCCTTTTCAGGATAGCCCGTACCGATATCGGCATGCACGAACGCTGCTTCCGCACCGACGAAAGCCGGAGCGGTTTGCGATATCTCACCGATCACCAGATCCTCCTGCGCCGGAACGGAGGAGGCATGCGCACCCATGGCCCTGTCGAAAGCGATGATGCGACGGTTGGGGAACAGCTCCCGCAGGTGATTGAACGTGCGCCCGTTGCCAAGGCCGATTTCCATAAGCGCGCCTTCAGCCGGCAGATCGAGATCGGCTGCAACATGGTTGAGGATATCCCGCTGCGCGGTCAGCCGGCGAATGAAACTATCGAGTCTGCTCATGTTATCAGGCCTTGATGATGTGTTTTGCGGCTATATCCCGACGCGCGAAAACATTGCGCGTATCGATGATAAGCGGCGCCCATTCGCTTAGAGCGGCATAATCGACATTGTCATGATCGGTCGCAACGAGAACGGCGTCGAAGGCTCCGATCGCCTGCCTGTCCCACGGCACGGATTTCATGCCCATCAGGTGGCTATATTCCCGGGTTTTCGGGATTTCGGCCACGTGGGGATCGAAATAGGCCGCTTCGCCACCACGCTCCTGAATAAGCTCGATGAGCTTCAGAGAGGGACTTTCGCGAATATCCGGCACATTCTTTTTATAGGCGAGGCCGACGACCAGCACCTTCGAGCGGCTGAGCGCTTTGCCGGAATGAATATCGAGCGCCTCTGCGACCCGCCCGATGACGTGACGCGGCATACCGGTATTGATCTCGCCGGCCAGTTCGATGAACCGCGTCGGCAGTTCATATTCGCGTGATTTCCAGGTGAGGTAGAAAGGGTCGATCGGTATACAATGGCCGCCAAGGCCCGGGCCGGGATAAAACGGCATGAAACCGAACGGCTTGGTCTTCGCCGCATCGATCACTTCCCAGATGTCGATACCCATCGCCTCGTAGACGACCTTGAGTTCGTTGACGAGCGCGATATTGACGGCGCGGAAGACGTTTTCGGTGATTTTCACCGCCTCGGCCGTGGCGTTTGTCGAGACGGGAACGATCTTTTTGACCACCGAACCGTAAAATGCCGCCATCAGCTTTCCGGCCGCTTCGCCATCGCCGGCGACAACCTTGGGAATGGTCGAGGTCTCGAAATCGCGATTGCCGGGATCTTCCCGTTCGGGTGAAAAGCCGATGAAGAAATCGACGCCGGAGACGAGCCCCGTGCTTTCCAGAATGGTCTTCACCACACCGTCCGTCGTGCCGGGATAGGTGGTCGATTCCAGAACCACGAGCTGTCCCTTGCGCAGATGGGCGGCAATATCGCGGCAGGTCTTTTCGACATAAGAAAGGTCCGGCTCGCGATATTTCGTAAGGGGTGTGGGCACGCAGATGGCAATGACATCGCATTCGGCCAGCCTGGAGAAATCCGAGGTGGCGACAAAGCCCTCATCCTGCCGCACACTTGCCAGCACCTCGTCCGAAACGGCCTCGATGTAGCTGCGCCCGGCCTCGATCGCGGTAATTTTACCGGGATCGATATCGAAACCGACAACCTTGAAACCGCCCCTGGCGATCGTCATGGCAAGCGGCAGACCGACATAGCCGAGGCCGATCACCCCCGCTTTGGCGCTTTTGTTTTCAATGCTGGAAAGCAGGTTCCGGGAAATGTCTGGAGAAGTCAAAGCGTGTCACGCTCCGCGCATGTGCAAAAGATGCCTTTCAGTTGGGCAAGAATGACGGACCTGTCAAGGCTCGGCCCTTTCAAATTCCGGTTGACGCCCAAGCCACCGGCAACGCACAACCATCGCCATGAAGATCGCCTTTTATGCGCCGCTCAAATCTCCTAACCATCCCGTTCCCTCCGGCGACCGGCTGATGGCCCGCCTGTTGATGAAAGCGATGACGATGGGCGGTCACGATGTTTCCGTCGCTTCGGAACTGCGCAGTTTCCTGAAACAGCCGGATGACCCGGCAAGGGCCTTGCTCGCCGATGAGGCCGAGCGCGAAATCGAGATCGTCACACGGCGCTGGCGACGGGATGGCGTGCCGGATCTCTGGTTTTGTTACCACCCCTATTACAAGGCGCCGGACTTGCTCGGACCGGAACTGAGCAAACGTTTCGACATCCCCTATGTCAGCGCTGAAGCGTCCTATTCGCCGAAGCGAAATGGGATGGGCTGGCAGGCGGTTCAGGATGGGTTGCTGGCCGCATTGAACGCCGCCGCCACCAATATCTGCTTCACCGCGCGGGATCGTGAAGGGCTTGTGCGGGCCTCACCCACCCTTCGCTGGGCCATGCTGCCGCCCTTCATCGATGCCGGGGCCTTTCTCAAAAACACGCCCCAGCCGACACCTGCAAGGCTCATCACCGTCGCCATGATGCGGGCAGGTGACAAGCTCGACAGCTACCGCGCCCTTTCCGAAGCGCTCGCCCTGTTGCCGCAGGATCTCGACTGGGCGCTGGATATCGTCGGCGACGGACCGGAACGCCCGGCCGTACAGGCCATGTTCGGCGCGTTTCCCAACCACCGCCTCATCTGGCACGGGGAAAAAACTGCGGCCGAGATCGCAATGCTCCTTTCAAAAGCCTCTCTCTATGTCTGGCCGGGCCATGGCGAGGCCTATGGGCTTGCCTATCTCGAAGCGCAGGCTGCCGGCCTGCCCGTTGTGGCCGAAGAAGTGGCTGGCGTCCCCGAGGTGGTAAAATCCGGCGCCACAGGATTACTGACACCAGAAAATGATAGAGCCGCCTATGCCGACGCGATCAAAACCCTGCTCGGCGACGACAGACAGCGCGAAGAACTGGCACGGGCGGCCCGGCAATTCGTGAGGAATGAACGGTCTCTGGAAAATGCCGCAAAAGAACTGAACCATATCCTGCTGCAAGCAAAGGCGCGAAGATCATGAGTCTGGAAAAACTCGTTGCGGCACTGGACGAATGCGGGCGGCGCGGCATATCCGCCGACCTCTGGCTCCGGGACGACGATGCGGTGGAGCCGACGCCCGCGCTCGACACGTTGCTCGATCTTTGCGGCGGCTTTTCCGCTCCGGTCACGCTCGCGGTCATCCCCGAGATGACAAACGATAGGCTCGCACGCTATCTGGATGTGTCGGACATTGCCCAGGTCGCCGTGCATGGCTGGTCCCATACGAATTATGCCGGCGAGAAGGAAAAGAAGCAGGAACTCGGATCGCATCGCGATCCGGCTGTCGTTCTCGATGAATTGCAATCCGGACTGGATAAACTCCACGACCTGCATGGCGGGCGTCTGGTGCCGATGCTCGTGCCGCCGTGGAACCGCATAGATGCCGGTATCGTGAAGGCACTGGCGGGCCTCGGATATCGTGCCCTATCCGTTTTCGGCCCGGAGAAAAGCACCCTGCCGCCCTGCCTGAACACCCATGTCGATGTGATCGACTGGCACGGCAGCCGCGGTGGCCGCAACGACGACGTGCTCTTCGCGGAGACCGCCGCCCGCATATTGAGTGCCGCCGAAAACGGCACCACCACCGGCATCCTCACCCACCATCTCGTCCATGACGACAATGTCTGGCGCTTTCTGAGACGGCTTTTCGAGGTGACGGCCGATCATCCCGCCGCCCGCTGGCGTTCTTCGAAAGACCTTGTCCACGACATCTCACCATGATTTCCAGGCGATCAGCAACCCGCTCGCCTCAGTGGAAAGTTTCCGCCTGACCGCTTCCACCGTCTCAAGAGGGGCGCGGTCGGGAAGGGACGCGGCAACGAACCCCGCCGGCGCGAGGCTGATGCTCCCCGCCCGGGCGATGATGGTGAAGATCAAGGGGCCGGTCGACCACCAGGCGGGTGCGCGCGGCATGTCTTCGATGATCCCGGGAAAGGCATTCAGCATCCTGCTGAAAACGGGATGTCCGGCAGGCGCGGCGATGAAGGAATTGGCAAGCAGCATGCTGCCCTGCCCCGTGTCCCGCGGCGTTTTTTCGTCAAACACCGTCAGCCCCGCCAGAGGCAGGAATGTATCGAAACTCACATCGTCCCGCGCCGGATACCAGTCGCAATCGAGATAGATGCCGCCAAACCGCTCCAGCAGGATATAACGGGCCACATCCACTGCGCCCGGATAATCGCCCTTGTCCAGCATTGTTTTGAAGACGCCATTCGAAAACACGCCTTCCCGCTCAAGATCGGCCTCCCGCCAGAGCCGATAGTCGTAACCATGGTTCGAGGCGTGGGCGGCCCATGCCTTAACCGAGACCGGCGGTGCTTTTCCCCCGATCCATATCTGGTGGATGAGCCTTGGCACATCCTCACGGCTTTTGAGGCTGATCGTGCGACGTTCTTCCGTGGAAAACCGCGCATATTTCTCCAGCACCTGCGGGGGTGGAACAAGCGTATATTGATAACCGATCTTGGCGACCATATCGCCCTCGGCCTTGGCGAGGCGCAGCCGTGCGGCATGCAGCCGGCGCGGCAGGCCGAGCACCGTTTTTTCACCCATCAGGTGGCCGTCCTTTGCTGCAACCAGCGATAACAGAAGCGCATTGGCTTCCGCATACTGGCCGCCATTTTGCAACTGCCGGGCCTTATCCAGCTGGGCATCATAATATTTCTTGTCGGACATGGATCCTCATCCAGAAACGCTCGTTAACATATCGCCAAACAAAAGCCGTCAGGCAAGCCGTCGTGTTTCGGAAGCCGGCTTTGAATTCGCTAAACAATTCGATGTTTCAGAGGCATAGACAGACAACAAACCCTGCGATAACGTGGATTTAAGCCCTCCTGAGCAAATTGTCACAAGGCAACGATAAAGAGACGGCAAGGAACCCTTTGGCATGAGCGCAGGCGCAGATTTGCTCCGTATTGAAAATCTGCGGGTCTCGTTTTCTCTCATGGGCGGCACCATCGATGCCGTCAGGGGCGCGAGCCTTCGTATTCTTCCGGGAAAAGTCACTGCTCTTGTCGGCGAGTCCGGCTCCGGAAAATCCGTCATCGGCCAGACCATCATGGGCATCCATCCCAAAACGGCGCGCGTGAATGGCCGTGTACTGTTCACCGATCCGGAAAATGCTGCAGCCGGCCCCATCGATCTGCTGCAATTGCCGAAGGACGGCCGGGAAATCCGCTCGATACGCGGAAATCGCATCGGCCTGATCTTTCAGGAGCCGATGACGTCTTTCTCGCCGCTGCACACCATCGGCAACCAGATCGACGAGGCGCTCAGGATTCACAGCATCCTGTCACCGGCCGAACGTGCGGAAAAAATGCATGAAACGCTCGACCTTGTGGGGTTTTCCAAACCCAAGAAGGTCGTGAACATGTATCCCTTCGAGCTGTCGGGCGGCATGCGCCAGCGCGCGATGATCGCCATGGCGCTGATCTGTCGTCCCGCACTTCTGATCGCCGACGAACCGACGACCGCGCTGGATGTGACCATACAGGCGCAAATCCTCAAGCTACTGCGCGACCTCCAGAGCCGTCTGAACATGAGCATGCTGCTCATCACCCACGATCTCGGCGTGGTGGCCAATATCGCCGACGAGGTCGCAGTGATCTATCAGGGCGAGATCATGGAGGCCGGCACGGTCGACGACATTTTCAAGTCGCCGAGCCACCCCTATCTCAAGGGCCTGATGGCCGCCGTGCCGCATTTCGACATGAAGCCCGGCGAAAGGCTGAAGGCGCTTCGCGAAATCAACATTGACCACGAAAGCCTCGTCGGCAAAAAAAACGCCACAGTGAACAAGACCCCCGGCCCGCTTCTGACCGTGGACAATATCAGCAAGACGTTCACGACCCGGAAGTCCAGCTGGTTCCGCAAAGGCGACGCCAACGCCACCAAGGCGGTCAACAGCGTCAGTTTTGAAATTCGTCGCGGAGAATGCCTTGGGCTGGTAGGCGAAAGCGGCAGCGGCAAAACCACCGTCAGCAAAATCCTCATGCGCGCCGTTCGCCCTGATGAAGGCTCGGTAACCTTTCACCGGCCTGAGGGAGACATCGATGTCCTCAATGCCAGGGACGGAGACCTGAAAGAGCTGCGGTCGAAGATACAGATGGTCTTCCAGGACCCGATATCGTCGCTGTCTCCACGCATGACCGTGGGCAATATCCTGAGCGAGCCGCTGGAAATCCACGGACGGGGCGATGCGAAATACCGCGCGGAGAAAGTACGCAATCTCGTCAGGGCCATCGGTCTCGGGGAAAGCGCGCTCAACCGTTACCCGCACAGTTTCTCGGGTGGCCAAAGACAGCGTATCGGCATCGCCAGGGCATTGGCGCTCGGTCCCGAACTTCTCATCTGCGACGAACCCGTTTCCGCGCTCGATGTCTCCGTGCAGGCGCAAATCCTCAATCTGCTGAAGGATTTGCAGCAGGATCTCGGGCTGACCTATCTCTTCATTTCGCATAATCTGGCGGTGGTGGACTATATGGCCGACCGCGTGGCCGTGATGTGCGAAGGCCGCATCGTGGAGCTGGCGCCGCGCGAAATCCTGATGCGCTCTCCGGTCCATCCCTATACGAAATCCCTGCTGGCGGCCGTGCCTTTCCCCGATCTCGACCGCCCGCTCGATTTCCGCACCATCGGCAAGATCAGCGCGACGGGCAAATTCGACTGGGGCAAACAGTTCCGCGACGAGGGTGATGGCGACATGATCTCCGCCGATCTCGGCGAAGGCCATTTCGTGCTTGCAAACGGCAATGCCGATATCCGGGAGCTTCGCCCTTGATCACGCGTCGCACCACCCTTGCCCTCCTGGCCTCCGTCTTCCTGCCGGCCTATGCGCGGGCCGCCTATACCGACCCCTCCTATTTCAAGGAAAAACGGGAAAAGGGCGAATTACCCGACGTGGCCGAACGCCTGCCGAAAAACCCGCGCGTCATCGACATGAAAGCACTTGGCCGCGAGCCGGGAAAACATGGCGGCACGGTGCGTATGCTCATTGGCGGCCAACGAGACATTCGCCTGATGCCGATCAGCAGCTATGCCCGCCTTGTCGGTTATGACGAGAAATTCGAGCTTCATCCGGATATTCTTGAAAGCTACGACGTTCAGGAAGAACGCATCTTCACTTTCAAGCTGCGCGAAGGCCACAAATGGTCCGACGGCAGCGACTTCACCTCTGAGGATTTCCGCTATTTCTGGGAGGACGTCGCCCTCAACAGGGAAATTCACAAGGGCGGCCCGCCGATCGAACTTCTGGTCAACAGCAAGCCGCCGCTTATCGAAGTCATCGACCGGCTGACCGTGCGCTACACCTGGGACGGTCCGAACCCGGATTTTCTGGCGAAGCTCGCAGCGGCCTCACCGGCCCGGCTGTTCCTGCCCGCCGCCTACATGAAACAGTTCCACGTCAAATATCAGACTGCGGAAAAGCTCGCCAAGCTGATCAAGAAAAACAAGACGGATGACTGGAGCGGGCTGCATATCAAGATGTCGCGGCAGGTTCGGCCAGAAAATCCCGATCTGCCGACGCTGGATGCCTGGCGCAACACCACCGCGCCGCCGGCCGAACAATTCGTCTTCGAGCGTAACCCCTATTATCACCGGGTCGACGAAAACGGCCTGCAACTGCCCTATCTCGATCGTTTCCTGCTCAACGTCACTTCGTCCGATATCATCTCGGCCAAGACGGCGTCCGGCGATAGCGATCTGCAATATTTCGGCCTCGATTTCGCCGATTACACCTTTCTGAAGGATGCCGAAAAGCGCTTTCCCCTGAAGGTGAACCTCTACAAGCGCTCTCAGGGTTCGCGCATCGCGCTGCTGCCCAACCTCAATTGTGCCGACCCGATCTGGCGCAGCACTTTTCAGGATGTGCGCGTGCGCCGGGCGCTGTCGCTCGCGATAAACCGGCACGAAATCAACATGGTCTGCTTTTACGGGCTGGCAAAGGAAAGCGCCGATACCGTTCTGCCGGAAAGCCCGCTTTACCGGCAGGAATTTGCGGACGCCTGGAGCGCTTTCGACCGGGCGGCGGCCAACAGGCTGCTTGACGAAGCCGGTCTCGACAAGCGCGACAATGCCGGCCTTCGGCTCCTGCCGGATGGCCGCCCGGCCTATATCATCGTCGAAACGACTGGCGAAAGCACGCTCGAAACCGACGTGATGGAACTGGTGACGGATCACTGGCGACATATCGGCATTGCCGTTTCCGTCCGTCCCACCCAGCGCGATGTCTTCCGCAAGCGCGCCATGGGCGGCGAGGTGCTGATGTCGGTATGGATGGGCATGGACAACGGTGTGCCGACGCCGGACATGCTGCCTTCCGGCCTCGCGCCCACCGGCGATGACCAGCTGCAATGGCCGGTCTGGGGCGTGCATTATCTTTCCGGCGGCCGCGAGGGCAAGGAGCCCGATCTGCCAGAGGCGGCGCATCTGCTCGATCTCCTGAAAAAATGGCGCAGAAGCGTCACCGAACAGGAGCGCGAAGCCATCTGGCTGGAAATGCTGGGTATTTATACGCAGCAGGTGTTTTCCATCGGCATCGTCAACGGCGCGCTGCAACCCGTCGTTCATGTCAAACGCATGCGAAACGTGCCGGACAAGGCGCTTTTCGGTTACGAGCCCACATCCTATCTCGGCGTCTATATGCCGGATAGCTTCTGGTATGACGGAGACGCCTGATATGCTGCGGTATATTTTAAAGCGCATCCTCGTCATGATCCCGACGCTGATCCTGATCTCGATGCTGGTCTTCACCATCATCGAGCTGCCGCCGGGCGATTATTTCGAAAGTTATGTCGCCGAGCTGCGCGCCATGGGCGAGACGGCAAACCTTGCCGAAATCGAGGAGCTGCGTGTCCGCTACGGTTTCGACCAGCCGGCACCGATCCGTTATTTCCGCTGGGCGACCGGCATGCTGGTCGGCGATTTCGGTTATTCCTTCGAATATCAGCTGCCGGTCAGCGATGTGGTGGGAGACCGCCTGTGGCTGACGGTTCTGGTCTCCTTCGTCACCATCATCGTCACATGGCTGCTCGCCTTTCCGATCGGCATCTACTCCGCCACGCATAAATACAGCTGGGGCGATTACGGGCTCACCTTCCTCGGCCTGCTCGGCATCGCCATTCCCAACTTCATGCTGGCGCTGATCCTGATGTATTTCGCCAACATCTGGTTCGGCATTTCCATCGGCCATCTGATGGATCGGGAATATCTGAACCAGGCGATGAGCTGGGCGAAGTTCAAGTCGATCCTCGAACATATCTGGATCCCTGTCCTCATCATCGGAACGGCGGGCACCGCCGGTATGATCCGCCGCCTGCGCGCCAACCTGCTCGATGAATTGCAGAAACAATATGTGGTCACCGCCCGCGCCAAGGGGCTGCATCCCTTCAAGGTGCTCACCAAATATCCGCTGCGCATGGCGCTGAATTTCTTCATATCGGATATCGGCTCGATCCTGCCCGCGATCATCTCCGGCGCGGAAATCACCGCCGTCGTGCTGTCGCTCGAAACCACCGGTCCCATGCTCATCAGGGCGTTGCAGAGCCAGGACATGTATCTGGCCGGCTCGTTCCTGATGTTCCTCGCATTCCTGACGGTGATCGGCGTTCTGGTGTCGGATATCGCCCTTGCCATACTCGACCCGCGAATCCGCTTCGGAGGTGGTAACGTCAAATGACTTCATCCATTCCGAAACCCGGCGAAGCGCTGCCCCATTACGTCTCGACCGCGCCCTTCGACCCGTCGCTGATCGAACCCAACACATCCGGAATGGCGGCCTTCAGCAAGGCCTCGCAGCTGCGCCTCATGTGGTGGCAGTTCCGTCAGCACAAGATCGCGGTGTGGTCCGGCGCCTTTCTGGTGGTGCTTTATCTTTCGATCCTGATCTGCGAATTCCTCGCACCCTATAATCTCCACACCCGCAATATCGAGCATATCTACGCCCCGCCGCAGGCCATTCACCTGTTCAATGATGGAAAATTTGTCGGACCCTTCGTTTATGGCCGGGAAATGACGCTCGACATGGACAATCTGAGACGAGTCTACCGGGATGTGCCGACGGATATCCAGCCGCTGCGTTTCTTCTGCAAGGGCGACACCTATCGCTTCTGGGGCATGTTCGAGGGCAGAACCCATCTCGTCTGCCCGGCGGAGGGCGGTGAATTGTTCCTGCTTGGCACGGATCGCCTCGGTCGTGACGTGCTATCCCGCATAATATATGGCGCGCGCATTTCGCTGACCATCGGCCTTCTCGGCGTCGCCATGAGCTTCGTTCTCGGCATTGTGATCGGCGGTCTGGCGGGTTATCGCGGCGGCACATTCGATCTGATTGTCCAGCGCATCATCGAGGTCCTGCAATCCATCCCGAGCATTCCGCTCTGGCTGGCGCTTGCGGCGATCATGCCGGTGACCTGGAGCCCCATCCTCGTCTATCTTGGCATCACCATCATTCTCGGCATGCTGGACTGGACGGGCCTTGCGCGCGCCGTGCGCTCGAAACTTCTGGCGCTTCGCGAAGAAGACTATGTTTTGTCTGCACAATTAATGGGTGCCGGCACGCCGCGCATCATCGGCAGGCACCTTATTCCCGGCTTCATGTCGCACTTGATCGCATCGGCCACCCTGACGATACCGGGCATGATTCTCGGCGAAACCGCACTGAGCTTCCTCGGCCTCGGTCTCAGGCCACCGATCACAAGTTGGGGAATTCTGCTCACGGAGGCGCGCAGCGTCAGCGTCATTGCGCTATATCCATGGCTTCTCATCCCGACGATCCCGGTCGTTCTCGTCATTTTGGCCTTTAATTTCTTCGGTGACGGACTACGTGATGCTGCGGATCCCTTCAGATAAAATGGAACACCCTTTGATAAACTGCCCTTCCGCCATCGCCTTTTTTGTGAAAGGCAAAAAGAGGTGTGGCCCATGACCTCCCGTTTGAACGACGCGCGTATCCTCATGTACAGCCACGATTCCTTCGGGCTCGGGCATCTGCGGCGGTGTCGCACCATCGCGCATGCTCTGGTGGAGGATTATCGCGGCCTCAACGTCCTCATCATTTCAGGCGCGACGATTGCCGGCGCTTTCGATTACCGCGCGCGCGTCGATTTCGTGAAAATCCCAAGCGTCATCAAGCTGCGCAACGGCGAATATACGTCCATGGACAGACATATCGATCTTCAGGAAACGCTGAAGATGCGCCGCTCCATCATCTACCACACCGCCGAAAGCTTCCAGCCGGATATCTTCATCGTCGACAAGGAGCCCATGGGCCTGCGCGGCGAGGTGGAAGAAACGCTCGCCTATCTCAAGGGACAGGGCACCAAGCTCGTCATCGGCCTGCGCGACGTCATGGATGCGCCGCAGCTGCTCGAAGCGGAATGGAAGCGCAACAATGTCATGACCAAGATCGGCCAGTTCTATGACCACGTCTGGATTTATGGCCCACCCGATTTCCACGATCCGCTGACGGGGCTCGACGTTCCGCACACCGTTCGCGACAAGATGGATTTCGTCGGTTTCCTGCAAAGATCCAGGACGCAGGCCGAGACCGTATCGCATCGGCCGGAAGGCGATTACCTTCTCGTCACCACCGGCGGCGGCGGCGATGGCAGCGAATTGATCGACGACGTCATCAACGCCTATCGCCATGACAGCGAACTGACGCACAAGGCGCTGGTGGTGCTCGGCCCCTATATGCCGGCGGATCAACGCCAGCGTTTCATGAGCAGCGTTGCCGATATTCCGCATATCGAAATCATCGAATTCGACAACCGCATGGAAGATCTCGTCGCCGGCGCGCAGGCCGTCGTCTCCATGGGCGGATACAACACCGTCTGCGAGATATTGTCTTTCGACAAACCCGCCCTCGTCGTGCCGCGCACGGTGCCGCGCGAAGAGCAGCTTATCCGCGCCAGCCGCGCCTCGGAGCTTGGTCTTTTCGATATGCTTCTGCCGGAAGATGCCGAAAACCCGGCAAAAATGGCGGCAGCTTTGAAAGCGCTGCCGAACCGCGCGCCGCCTTCCGTCAATGCGCGCGGGTTGAAGCTGGACGGTCTGGAAAACATATCGCGCCGGATAGCCGAATGGCTGCCGCCCGAGGGCGACAAGGCGCCGATCACGCTGACCGCGTGACCGGTTCCCCGACAAACACCGCTTCAAAAGAGACACGCGCAACGTGACCGATACAAAAAAATCGTGGTGCTCCTCAAGGGATATCCGCGCCTGTCGGAGACTTTCATCGCCCAGGAACTTCTGGGGCTGGAGAAAGCCGGACTGAAACTCGAACTCATGTCCATGCGCCGGCCGACGGATAAAAAACGCCATCCCGTTCACGATGAAATCCGCGCGCCCGTCACCTACCTGCCGGAATATCTGCACGAGGAGCCGTTGCGGGTTCTGAAAGCCCTATGGGCCTGCCGCAAAAAGCCCGGTTTCACCAGGGCACTTCGCCACTTTTTCAACGACCTGCCGCATGATCTCAGCCGCAATCGCTTCCGCCGTTTCGGGCAAGCTGCGGTGCTCGCGCATGAATGGCCGGCGGATGCCGAATGGCTGCATGTCCATTTCATCCACACGCCCGCCTCCGTCGCCGCCTATACCCACCTCATCACCGGCACGCCCTGGACGATTTCAGCCCACGCCAAGGACATCTGGACCTCCAGCGACCGCGACCTTGCCGCCAAGCTGCAAAGCGCCCGCTGGGCGGTGACCTGCACAGCCGGCGGCTTTCGGCATCTGCAGACCCTTTCCGGGTCAAGGCAGAATGTGCATCTGAGCTATCACGGCCTCGACCTCACCCGTTTCCCGCATTTCGACACGCCACGACCGGCGAGAGACGGTTCAGATGCCGATGATCCGGTCAGGATTTTGAGCGTCGGCCGGGCGGTCAAGAAAAAGGGCATCGATATTCTCCTGCGCGCCCTCGCCTCGCTGCCGCAGGATATCCATTGGCGCTTCACCCATATCGGCGGCGGCGATGAACTGGCCTCCCTGAAGAAACTTGCAGACGAACTCGGCGTCGCCGACAGGATCGTCTGGACCGGGGCCATGGACCAGAAGCAGGTGCTGGAGAACTACCGGGAAGCGGACCTCTTCGCCCTTGCCTGCCGCATCACCAGCGATGGCGACCGCGACGGCCTGCCAAATGTGCTGGTCGAGGCCGCGAGCCAGGCGCTAACCTGCATCTCCACCAATATTTCCGGCATTCCGGAGTTCTTCGTCAGCGGTGAAAACGGCTTGCTGACGGAACCGGAAAATCCGACAGCCTTCGCAGAGGCCCTGCGCACGGCCATCACCGATCCGCAATTGCGCCAACGTCTTGGCAGTGCCGCCGAAAACCGTGTGCGCACCGCCTTTGACCATCGCACCAGCATTGTCGAGCTGAAGGCCCTGTTCGAGACCGAGTGGGAAAAAACGCCATGACCGATACGGAAAAACGCCCCTGCGTCTTCTTCTACGTCCAGCACCTTCTCGGCATCGGCCATATCGCCCGCGCCAGCCGCATTGCCAACGCCCTTCAGGCGAACGGTTTCGATGTCGTGCTGGTTACGGGCGGCACCCCGGTTCCGGGCTTTCCGGGCGAGGGCATCCGCCATGTCGAATTGCCGCCCATCGCCGTCAGCGACGGCAGTTTTGCCGGCCTGGTCGACAGTTTTGGCAAACCGGTGGACGACGACTTCAAGAGGCTGAGAACCGACATGCTGATCGGGGCCTATCACGGCGCCAAACCCGATATCGTTATCATCGAGGCCTTCCCGTTCGGTCGCAGGCAGGTGCGTTTCGAATTGTTACCGCTTCTCGATGAGATAGAAGACAGCGAACCGCGCCCGCTCGTCATGGCTTCGCTGCGCGACATCTTGCAGGAAAAGACCAAACCGGGCCGGGACGAAGAGACCGTGTCGCTGGTGAAGAAACATTTCGATGCGGTGCTCGTCCATGGCGATCCGGATTTCGCCCGGCTGGAAGACACGTTTCCCCTCGCAGGCGAAATCAGCCAGCGCATCATCTATACCGGCCTCGTCGCCCCCTTCCGCCGCCGGAACCGGCGGAGAAATTCGATATCGTGGTTTCCGCAGGCGGCGGCGCCGTTGGGGCCGCACTCATACGGGCTGCTCTCGAGGCTGCCCCCCTGCTGGATGGCATCAAGAGCTGGTGCCTCGTGACCGGTCCAAACATGCCGCAGGCGGATTTCGATGCGATATCGGCGCGGGCGGCGGGCAATGTGTCCGTCTTCCGTTTCCGCAAGGATTTCGCAAGTTTGCTCGCCGGCGCACGGCTTTCGATTTCACAGGCAGGTTACAACACCGTCTGCGATATTCTTCAGGCAAAATGCCGCTCGCTTCTGATCCCCTTCGCAGCCGGGGGCGAAACCGAACAGAGCGCCCGCGCCGAACGGCTGGCGCGGTTGGGGCTGGCGCATGTGCTGGAGGAGAAGGATATTTCGGCGCAAGCGATGGCCGATGCCATCAAGACGGCATTGTCCCTGCCGGCTCCCGGCACGATCACGCTCGATCTCGATGGCGCAGCCGGAACCGCTAGAGCGTTGCGCCGCCTTTATGATGAGCGCTGAGGATCGTCTTCAACTCGCGAACCGCCGCCTCATCGGTAACCTTGCGCCCTGCGCCGGTGAAACCGAGCTTCGCCACCCTGCTGTCCGGATCAAAGGATGGAACGGCGGAACAGGATGCGTGGATTTCCGAGATCGGAAAGCGATCCAGCAATGTCTGAACGCTCTGCGGACGCACGCCGGCACCGGGCATGATGACGATCCGGCCTGCGGCCATCTCGGACAGGTGTGCCAGGGCCTCAATCCCCTCAAGCGCCGAACGCGCGCCGCCGGAAGTGAGAATTCTTGGAAACCCCAACGCGATGGCGGCTTCCAGCGCCTCTTCCATGTCAGGCACGACATCGAAAGCGCGATGCAGCGTCACATCCAGCCCGTCGGCGTGACTGCGCAGTTCTTCAAGCAAGCAGATATCGAGCGAACCATCACCACGCGATGCGCCGAGCACCACGCCGGAAAGGCCGGCGGCACGCGCCGCGTCGATATCGCGTTTCATCACATCCGCTTCGTCGCGCGTGAAGACGAAATCACCGGCGCGCGGCCTGATCATGACGCTCACCGGCAACCCACAGGACGCCGCGCGCTGCATGAAACCCGCCGATGGCGTCACACCGCCGCCCGAAAGCGCCGCGCACAGCTCGATCCGATCGGCCCCGCCGCTGACCGCCGCTTCCAGACCGGCGACATCGTCCACGCAAATTTCGAGAATCATCGTAACCTCTTTCATTTGAGTGGCCGTTACCTGCGGCGGCCCTTTCCATCAAGCGCGTAAAGCATATAAACGCCGCCGAGCCCCACGATCGCCCCCAATATGGAGGTTCCCGAATAGCTGGAGACCAGGGTTCCAACGGCAAAAATCAACGCACCCAGACCAGCGCCGAGGAAGATATTGACCGCAATCAGCGAGCTTCCGAGTCCCGGCCGGTCCGCGATCAGTTCCTGCAGATAGGTAATTGGAATGCTGATGATCGCGGCGGCGCCCAGCGCACTGATGACCGTTTGGGCGTAGATATGCCACGGCGCTGAAGCGAGCCCCTGCAGAATAAGATAGATGGCGTAAAGCCCCGCTCCCGCCGCAAGTGTCAGCGTCTGCGGAACCTTTTTCTCGATCCAGCCCCACAGGAGAATGAAGACGATTTCCAGCGCAGCGACGATACCCGCAACAATACCGATATCCGCCACCGTGCCCTTGGCCTGTCCGGTTATGATGAGCGAGCGCACGGAATCGTTGAGATGCAGCATCGAGCAGATGAGCGCGATGGCGATGATCCGGAGCAGCACCCGCCGCGATCCGATTTCCGCAAGCGAGGCGCGCAGGCCGAACCGCGCTTCGGTATTTGCCGAAGCCGGCGTGGCGGCCCGCGGCAGGCAGAAGGCGACAAGCAGAAAGCAGACAAGCGCGCAGATGCCCGAAAACAGGAATGCCATCAGCATATTGTCGGAATTCACCAGAAAAACACCGACAATGCCCGGCACCAGCACCCAGGAAAGCGAGATGGTTGCCCGCATGATCGAATTCACCGCGATCATCTCACCCGTCGAAAGGTTGCGCGCATCGGCGCGCACATGGGCGAAGATCAACGAATTCATCGCTCCGAAAATCGGCAGAAGCACCAGCTTCGCGGCCACGAAGGCGGTGGCGTTGCCGGCCAGATAGACCAGCAGATAACCGCTGACGCCGAAGAGCGCGATATAGAGCATTGGCTTGCGATATTCACCCAGCCTGTCTGCGACAATGCCCATCAACACGCTGGCGCTGACATTGATGACGGCGGCAAACAGCATCAGAAGCGAATAGACGCTGTTGCTCAGCCCGATTTCGCGAATGCCGATGACCGCCTGATAGGGGGCGGTCGCCGCATTCGAAAAGCCGAAGAACAGAATGGCGAGCGCCCCGATACGGATCGACGGATTGTTGATGACGATGGAAAGAGCCGACGGCATGGATATTCGCCTGAGATGATCCGGCACCGCCGGATCGCTGGGTAAAAGCTACCGAACCGCTGTCATCGCCAGCGGGCCGAAAGGATGGGTTGAGGGGTATAATCGAAATGCGGCTTCCATGGGTAAAAATCGCCGTCCCGGCGGCGATTGGGAAGGTTTTCGATATCCTGATTGATGACCCCTTCCGTCAGCGCCATGAGGTTGGGGTTGGCGATAGGCGCAAGCTCCGGTGAAAGATAACCGGACTTGACGACCAGTAGCCGCACCTCCTTTGGATTAAAGCCGAGACGGGTGAAATCGGAAATCATGTGATAGGGCCTGCGCCGCGCGGCCAGAATGACCGTGATACCGCCGATGGCGACCACAGCCTGCCGCTGATCCGCAGCACCTGGATCGTCCAGCTTCACAACGCGGGCGTCGACGGTCACGGACGGGCTCTGTGGATCGAGACTGCCGCCGATCTTCAGGGAAAGCGCAGCACCTTCGCCGGCCGCAAAGCAGGCTTCGACCGCCGGCCTGTCGGTGATGCCGCCCAGCAGCGCACCCTGCCAGTTGCGCGCAATCAGTGCAGCCAGAACATCGGCGCGATCGCCAACCCCGCCGCCGGTTGGGTTATCGCCGGAGTCGGCCAAGATGATCGGCCGCGTTGCCGTGTTTTCGGCGACATCCAGAATGGCCGCGAGCGGCTCGGTCACGGGGCCGAAACGAAAATCCTGCCGGGCATTCCAGTAGGATTGCGCGATCTCGGTCGCGACCGCCTGTGCGGCTGCTTTGTCCATTCCCGTCACGACGGCGCAGGCCGTCGCCCGGGGTTCGTCCGCCCAGACGTAGCCGATCATGAAATTCGCATCCCAAATGCCGGGCCGCGCATCGTGATCCGGCAGAACGGCGTAAAGGCTTTTGGCAGGTTCGTCTTCCGTGGATGTCTTCTCCCCCGGCAGCAGAACCGGAATTTTCGCCCAGGCCACGCCGGGCTTTTCGCCCGTCTTCAGGGCCTTCAGCAGCATCGTCCACGCCCGCACCATCGTCTCGCGCACATCGATATGCGGTGCAGTTCGGTACCCGGCAAATATGTCGAGCTGATCGATGATCGTCTGGCTGACATTGCCATGCAGATCATAGCTCGCAGAGACCACGACATCCGGCCCGACGACGGCGCGGGCACTTGAAATCCAGTCACCTTCCGCATCGTCCATGCCTTCGACATTCATCGCGCCGTGCATGGCGAGATAAAGCCCGTCCAGCGGCAGGCAGGCCTTAAGGCGTTCGAGAAACTCCGCCTTGAACGCCTCATAGGCCACGCGCGAAACCGGTCCGCCCGGCACCGCCCGCGCATGCAGAAGCGGCAACACCTCCGCCCCGCCTTCACCGAGGAAATTGAAATACTCGGCCTCCAGCAGTTCCGCGCCGCGAAAGACGCGAAAATCCTGCTCGCCCATCAGCACCGGCGAATAGGTGCTGCATTCGGTATGAATTCCACCCACGGCAATACGCATGTCGGTTTCCCCCTCAATAAACCGGGTTCAAGGGGACGATGGCCGCAAAACGCAGCCAGTCCTTTTGCGCCTTTGGCGTCCACGCCGCCTCGGCAATCGCCGGCAGACGGGGGAAAACCAGATGGTTGAAATAGGCACGATTGAGGAAATGTTCGGACCAGATGCAGGCCTGAACGCCCTTCATCCGCTCCTTCAACTCCTCGGGAAATTCGCCGACAGCCTCATAGGCATAGGTATGCGAAGGCGGAACGGTGCCGGCCCAGCTTGCGCCCGGCTCCTGCCATGCTTCATCCTGCACCATGTCGAGATAATAGGCCTGGCCCGGTGTCATCACCACGTCATAGCCTTGGCGTGCAAGCTCAAGCCCGACTTCCGGCTTCTGCCACGCCATCAGCAATGTTCCGGCCGGATCGACGCCGCCGCCATGGGAAACCTCGTCCCAGCCGGCAAGCTGGCGGCCGCGCTCATGCAGCATCCCCTGAATGCGCTTCATGAAATAGGACTGGATGCCGAAGGTGCCGTCGAGCCCTTCCTTTTCCATCAGCGCCTTGGCAAGCGGCGAGGCCAGCCACGACCCATCCGCAACCTCATCGCCGCCGATATGGATCAGCCGCGACGGGAAAAGCTCGACCATCTCGTCGAATATCCTGCCGAGAAATTCATAGGTCAGCTCGATGGCCGGGTTGAGCGCATTGTTCGGATATCCCTGCACAGAGCGGTAGCTGTCCGGCGCTTCCTGCCCGTCCGTCAGCTCCGGATAGGCCACGAGAGCCGCCGTGCTGTGGCCGGGAATATCGACTTCCGGCACGATTTCGACGTTCAATGCCGCCGCATGCGCAACGACCATGCGCACCTCATCCTGCGTGTAATAGCCCGACACCGGCTCAGCCCCGTTACCGAGCTGCGGCAGAAGCGGCGCATCCGGGCCGCGCGTGGCACCAACGGTGGTCAGCAGCGGATAGGCCTTGATTTCGAGCCGCCATGCCTCGTCATCCGTCAGGTGCCAATGGAAGCGGTTCATGCGCAGCCATGCGAGAATATCGATAAGCCGCAGGACATCGCCTGTGGGATAGAATTGCCGCGAGACATCGAGATGGCAGCCGCGCCAGCTGTAACGGGGCGCATCGCTGATGGCGCCGGAGGCCGGGAAGCGGAATTGGGGATCGATGCGCGCGCCATGCAGCAGCTGCGCCAGAACCGTCAGGCCATATTGCAGACCGGCAGCGGCCGAATATTCCACGACCACCGCTTCTTTTGAAAAAGTGAGGCGATAACCTTCCGCTTCCAGCCCGCTATGCCGCTTGAAACGAAGCGGTTTTCCCTCATGAACCGGCGCAAGGCTGAAAGGCACGTGTCCGACGGCAAAGAGCCGGCGGAACAGCGAAAGCACGGTTTCCACCGCAAGCACTTCTTCTGCACCCGCATCTTGCGCCGGGAAGAGCGCGACGGGAAAACCCTCGCCCGGTTCGGCGTCGATTTCAGCGGGCCAGGGCTGAATGGAAAAGGGCAGATCGAGCTTGCCTTCGGGAAGCAGCACCGGTGCCGGCTCGCTGTGACGCCCATCCAGCATCAGGTCACCGACATCGACGGCGCGATGCGTTCCATCGGCAAGGCTGACATAGGCGGATTTTGCGCCATCCGTGCGATGCCGGGCCGGCCGCAGCAGGCCATCGACGGTGAAGCGCCAGGATTTCCCCGGCTCGAGCACGAAGCCCGCCGGCGGTGCAAACTCATGGAAATTGGCGTTGCGGCGCAGATAAATAGCATTGTCGCAAATGGGCTTGTCTACCGTCCGCGTCAACGACGTGTAGACGATGCGAAAATCCTTCAGCGGCTCGCGCGAAAGATTGACCAGAGTAAAGGTAAAACCGCCCGAGGCGGAATCTTTGAGCGGATGCCAGGAATTTTCGAGACGATAATGTGCGAGCGCCATGATGCTCCCCTTTATTGCGCATTGAGCCCTCAGGAGGGCTTCGGTCAGTAATGTTCGGATTGCGAGAAGGTCCGGGCCAGCGGCGCCTGCCCCGCCGTCAGTCCGCAATCGACCGGCAGGCACACGCCGCTGATCGCCTCCGCCTGTGGGCCGGCCAGAAAGGCGACGGCGTTGGCCACATCTTCGGGCCTCACGATGCGTTGCAGCGGATACCAGTGCTTCGCCTCTTCGAAGACCTGAGGATTGGCGGCGGCCCGCGCCTCCCATGCCTGGGTGCGCACGGTGCCCGGCGCAACGGCATTGGAACGGATGCCGAATTTGCCATATTCCACGGCGATCAGCTTGGTCAGATGGATCAAGCCGGCCTTTGCGGCGCTATAGGCCGGATGACCGAAGACCGCCATGCCGTTGACGGACGTGATATTGACCACCGACCCCTGGGTCCGCTTCAGCGCCTCTTCGAAAGCCCTGAAGCAGAGAAACGGCGCTTCCAGATTGAGGGCATTGTCTTTGCGCCATATATCGGCGGTCGTGTCGTGCAGGCTGACCGCTCTTGCCGCGCCCGCATTGTTGACGAGGGTTACAACATCGCCCAGCTCCGCGACCTCGGCGGCCAGCCTCGCAAGGTCCTGCGGATCCGTGACATCGCAGGTTTTCGCAACGAAGCGGGGACTGGAAAGCAGGGATAGCGCGCTCGAAAGGGCGCCGGGGTCGATATCGACCAACACGACCTTTGCATGGTTTTCAGCGAGCGCCGTGGCAATTGCCCGGCCAATATCACCTGCCGCGCCGGTAACGACGGCGAGCTGGTCTTTCCTGTCCTTCATCTCCTGCAACTCCCTTGAAGCTTTCCGACCCGCCACAAAGCGGGTCTCAGGCAAACCAGCCTGTATTTTTCGTCAGCCCGCCTCAGTCACCGAGCAATTGCTTGTCATCCGGGTCACGATGTTCCACGAGCTGCTGCTTGATATGACGCAACGTCACCATCGACCGTTGCCGTTGGTGATAGGCAGCAAGCGTCGCCAGAACATCGACGGCGGCCAGATAGGCGTAGCGCGATGAGGTGGGGCGGAAGATATTGTTTCCCTCGGGCACATTGACAGCCACCACCATGTCGGCAGCCGCAGCGACTGGCGTGTCGCTTTGGGTGAGCGCAATGGTGGTGACCCCCATTTCCCGCGCCAACCTGAAACACTTCACCAGTTCCATGTTGCGGCCGGAAAAGGACGAACCGATGATGACGTCTTCCTTGCGCGCCGCAGCCGTCATCATCAGCTGCATGCTGTGATCGGCGCTGGTCGAAACGCGCAAACCCAGGCGGAACAGCCGGTTCTGAATTTCCGAAGCGATCATCGAGGAATTGCCGCCTGCGCCGAAGGCATAGATCATGCCGCTACTGGCGATCCTGATCGCCGCTTCATCGGCAAGGGCGGGATCGAGCGTCCTGTGCAGCAGGAAAAGCGCTTCCTGCGCCTTGGCGAGCACCTCTTCCGCGACATCCGAGGGACCGGTGCTGGAGGGTTCGGAGGTGAGGTATCGAATACCCACATAGGCGGTCTTGGCGAGGCTGACCTTGAAATCCGAAAAGCTCTGGCACCCCAGCCTGCGGCAGAACCGCGTCACGGTCGGCGGAGACACTTCGGCGCGGGCCGCAAGCTCGATGATCGAGGCATTGACGGCGAATTCGAAGTCCGAAACCAGAATATCGGCAATCCGCCGCTCCGACTGCGAGAATTGTCCCCTGTCTTCCTGTATTCTTGCGAAAATATCCATGTTCACCGGGTCTCCGTTCCGCCAAAACTTAAGGCTTGGCCCCGTTTCCGATGCACCCTAAGAAAGCGCGCCCGTCAACCGCATAGATCCATGAATCGAGGATGTTTCGTCTTGCTGACGACACCGCGCGCACCTTTGATTTGAAAATTATTTTCTCTGTTGATTGAGAGATGAGCATATGCCAACAATCAACACCAGAGAAATCTCCAAATCTTGAAAATAATTTCAATAATGGACCCAAACCATGCGTGATCCCTTCAAAAACCCCTTTCCCGAAACAGACATCGCCCGCCATTCCATCTGGGAGATGCTGGTAACGCGGGACATCGATGCTTTTCTGGCCGCCGACTGGTCGAGGGTCGCGGATGATTTCGTCGAGGACGGCTTTCTCGGCATCAACGCCAACCGGGATGCGAACCCGGACAATTGGCGCCTGTCCTTCCCTTCGCTTACCGCCTATCGCGACGAGTGGCTGCGGCAGGCGCAGGATTTTCAAACCCAGCAATTCGCAGAGAACCCGCGCGATGCGATCTTTGCGACCACCACGCTGGAAGAAATCGAAGTGGAAGGTGAGACCGCGCTGGTGCGCAAGAAGTTCGACGGCGGGCTTCGCAAGGCCGATGGCAGCTTCGACGTCATGAAATGGCAGACGCTCTATTATTGCCGGCTGCATCAGGGACGCTGGAAGATCAGCGGTTTCACCGGCTATATGCCCAACCCCATGCCGTGATCCGGCGGACATCTGGAAAAGCTTTGCACGCCGGGCCGAAAGCCCGGCGTTGTTTTTTCGTCTGGAAGGGGCGGAAAAATGCCGGAGACGGATCGCGTCAGGAACAGCCGGGCATGGAAAAACAGATAACATGGCCCGGCTCCTGCGCCTTATTGGATCAGCTTGAGGACTGAAAGATCGACATGCCGCTCCAGCGCGATGCCGCTTTCGTCAAACAAATGGCAATCCGACGCCTTGATACCGGTGACGATGGGCTCATCCACGACCACAGGTGCGGAGCCGGAAAGCAGCGCGCAATAATTCTCACCTGTCGGCGCGACGCCATAGGCAATGGTATTGACCCCGAGCCGCTCGATCACGCTGGGCGCGACCGTGACATTGAGGTCGGCCGTTTCAAGACCGGTATGTTCCGGGCGGATGCCGAGCGTCAGCTGCGTGCCTTCAAGACCGGCGCGGGGCTCCACCGGCACGGTGATCGTCTGTCCCTCATACTCCACCGTCACACCCTCGGCGCTGACGGATTTGCAGGTGACCTTCAGGAAATTCATTTTCGGGTTGCCGATGAATCCTGCTACGAAGAGGTTCGCCGGCTTATGATAAAGCTCGAGCGGCGCGCCGACCTGGGCGATTTCGCCGGCATTCAGCACCACGATGCGGTCGGCCATGGTCATGGCTTCCACCTGATCGTGGGTGACATAGATCATCGTCGCCTTCAGCGTCCGGTGAAGATTGGTAAGCTCGATGCGCATATCGGCGCGAAGTGCTGCATCGAGGTTGGAAAGCGGCTCGTCGAACAGGAATATCTTCGGCTCGCGAACGATGGCGCGGCCGATCGCCACGCGCTGGCGCTGACCGCCGGACAACATGCCGGGGCGCTGCTGCAGACGCTGATCGAGCTGGAGAATCTTGGCGACACCCTCGACCTTCTGCTTGATCTTGTCCTCCTCCATCTTCTCGACGCGCAGCGGAAAAGCGATGTTTTCAAAAACCGTCATGTGCGGGTAGAGCGCATAGGACTGGAACACCATGGCGATGCCGCGTTTGACCGGCGGCAAGTCGTTGACCTTCACGCCATTGATGACGACGTCACCGGCGGAAATATCCTCAAGACCGGCGATCATGCGCAGCAATGTGGATTTGCCGCATCCCGAGGGGCCGACAAAAACGACGAACTCGCCATCCCTGATGTCGAGCTGAACGCCCTTGATGACTTCGAAATGTCCATAGTTCTTGCGGACGTTGTTGAGATAAAGCTGACCCAAGACTTGCCTCTCCCGTCAGCGGCCGACATCTGGCCACGTTCAGAGATGTTCCGAAACAGGGGCAAAGCCACACCGGATCGGAACCGTTGAAAACAGGGGGAAAGAGCATCCCGGAAGACGCAAGGCATTCCCACGGCGAAACTTGCCGGATGCGGACGGCCAGCGCCCGCATCCGTGCTCATGATAGATTATTTATACTGCTCGAGAGCCGAAGCCGCTTTCTTCGCGGCATCTTCCGGGGTTGCCTTGCCGGTAACGACAGACTGCACCATCTCGATCATCGTGTCCTGGAAACCCTTGTAGTCCGTGAAGAGCGGCTCGGGACCGCCATAGGCGATACCGTCGATCAGCGGCTTCCAGAAGGGATCCTTGGCGATGAATTCATCGACCTTCGGCGACGGACGCAGCGGGGTGAGGCCCGCGCCGCCCTGCAGTTCGTATTCACCCTGCGGGCCGGGAGAGGTGATGAATTTGGCGAACTCGGTCGCCTTTTCTTCCACGCCGGTTCCCTTGAAGATCGCCAGGCTGTCGGTGATGAGCAGCGTGCCGGGACCCTTTGCTTCCGGGCCGAGCGGCAGCGTGGCGATGCCCCAGTTGATCTTGGTTTCCTGCAGGCGCGTGGCGGCGCCCGAACCGGCCTGGATCATGCCGACCTTGCCATCGAGGAAGATGGCGCGGATTTCGTTCTGCTCATAAGCCGTCGGGCCTTCGACGGAATAGGGCGTGATGTCCTTATAGGCCTTCAGCGCTGCAACAACCTGCGGGCTGTCGACGGTAATCTTGTCGCCGTCGATCACCTTGCCGTTGTTGGTGTAAACCCAGTGCATGAACTGGTGCATGGTGTTGTCGAAGGTCTTGGCGGGCAGGCCGTAGCCGGCGATGCCGGTCTTTTCCTTGATCTGCTTGGCGAAAGCGATCTCTTCGGCCCAGGTCTTCGGCGGCGTTTCCGGATCGAGACCGGCCTGCTTGAACAGGTCCTTGTTCCAGTAAAGCGCCTTGGTCGAGAATGCGACCGGCACGCCCCACTGCGTGTCCTCGAAGGTCACGGTGTCGACGATGTTGGGGTAATAGCTCTTCTTTTCGTCTTCGGTCATCGGCACCGGAACGATGAGATCGTTCTGCGCGAACTGCTTCAGCGTGCGCGAACCGACATAGGCCATGGCGACCGGGGTACCGGCAGCGGCGAGCGTGGTCGCCTTGTCCTGGCACTGCGCCCAGCCGACGACCTCAGGCACGACCTTCCAGCCCTCGTTCTTGCCTTCCCATTCCTTGATGTATTTCTCATGGATGGGGTCCATCTTGTCGCCGCAATAGATCCAGCTGATCTCCTTGTCGGCAGCGTGCGCCGTCACCGTCGTAAGGGCAGTGGAACCGGCAAATGCGAAAGCGCAAAGCGCCAATCCGTAATGTTTCAGTGCCATAGGTAGTCTCCCGTTTGGTGGTCGTTCCGGTTGTTGATTATTTCACCGCGCCGGCGGTAAGGCCGCTGACGAGATATCGTTGCATGAAGAAGATCACGACCATGGCCGGCGCAATGCCGACGAAGCTGGCCGCCATCAACTCATTCCAGATGACTTCCTGGCGACCGAAATAGGCGAATAGGCCGATGGGCAGCGGCATATATTCGGTCTTGGAATTGAAGGTGAGCGCGAAGATGAACTGCTGGGCATAAGCGCCGATGAAGGTGGTGATGGAGACGACAGCGATGCCCGGCATCGCCAGCGGCAGGATCACCCGGCGGAAGGTATAGAAATAGCTCGCACCGTCCACATAGGCCGCCTCTTCCAGTTCCCGCGGAATACGCAGCATATAGGTGCGCAACAGCCAGATGGCGGTGGGGATCAGGAAGGCCGCGCCGGGAATAATCATCGCCAGATAGGTGTTCAGCACACCCATGTTGCGCATCAGCCGGTAAAGCGGGATCAAAAGCACCGCGCCCGAAAACATGTTGATCGCCAGAAATGCGCCGAGCAACTGCCCACGTCCGCGAAACTCGAAACGGGCGAAAGCATAGGAGGCCGGCACCACCAGGATGAGAACGATGATGGTCGAAATGGTCGAGATGAAGAAGGAGTTGAAAACGTAGCGGGCAAAGCCCGGAACGCTGACCCACATGGTCCGGTAGGCCTCGAAGGAACCGTTTTCCGGCCAGAACTTGTAGGGCGAGGAGAAAAGCAGGCTGAGCGGCTTCAGCGAAACCAGAAATCCTTCCACGAAGGGCGCCAGCACGAAGGTCAGGAATACGGCGATACCGCAATAAATCCCGACGATTTCATACCACCTGTAGCGGTTAATCATCGCATTCTTGTCGCTCATCGGCTGGCCTCCTGCGAGATGCGGCTGGTGATGCGGAAGTAGAAGTAAGTGAAGATCGACAGGAAGATGCAGATCAGCACGGCGCGGGCCGCACCTTCACCGTATTTGTAGGAGCCGATCGCCGTCTTGTACGTGTCGATAATCATGGTCGTGGTCTGGCCGGTCGGACCGCCCTGCGTCAGGATCCAGATGATATCGAAGGAATTGAAGGTCGAAATCAGCGAGATCATCGACATGGTAATCATGGCCGGCAGCATCAGCGGCAGCGTGATACGGCGGAAGCGGTAGAAGCGGCTTGCCCCGTCTGTCCACGCGGCCTCGTAGAGATCCTGCGGAATGGCCTGGATGGCCGCCAGCAGATAGAGCGTCACCATCGGCACGCCGATCCAGACGTCGGTGACGATCGTTGCCCAGAAGGCCGTTCTGCCATAGGCGAGGAACGCGACCGGACCATCCACCAGGCCGAGGTTCTGGAGCACCCCGGAAATCATGCCGAACTGGCCGTTATACATCCAGCCCCACATGAAGATGCCGATAGCCATCGGCACGATCCATGGCGGCATGGTCAGGATACGGAACAGCGCCCGGCCGGGCACGGCCGAATTCAGCAAGACCGCACCGAATGTGCCGATGATCATCTTTATCGAGACGGAAAAGAACGTCCAGATAAAGGTCCGCGTGATGACATCGGCAAAAGTCGCGTTGAAAATCTTCTCGTAGTTGATGAAGCCGACCCAATTCGTCGTTTTTCTAAGCGACGCATCGGTAAAGGACAGGATGAAGGTATCGACGAGCGGATAAGCAACGATAACCGTGATGTATAAAAGCGCCGGCAGAAGAAGAAGCCAGGCAAAGACGACCGCGCTGCGTTTCGCATCCATCGCGCCGCCCCCTCAAGCCGATTTCACAGCGGGGGATTTCGGCTGCCCGTGCAGCGCCAGATCGTATTCCTCCCACACCGGCTTGAGATCGATCACTTTACGGCCATGGCGCGCTTCGTCCATGGCAAGCGCCAGAATACCGGCCTCGATCGCATCGAGCGCGGAAACCGGCAGGACCGCACCCTTGACGATATGGGCGATGACGTCCTCGGCCATCTGCTCGTCTGCACCGTAATGCTGCGAGAGCGTGGTCGCCGCCGAATAGGTCTTGGCCACGGTCTTTTCATTTGTCCGGGCATTGTGCACGTTCAGGAAGCCGCGCACGAAATCGCCCTCGGCCATGCCCTTGGCGCCGATGACGCAGAAACGGCGGAAATCGTCGGGAACGTTGAGATTGGTATGGAAGGCGAGCGATGCGCCGTTCTCATATTCGACGATTGCCGTCTGGTAATCGATGATGTCGCCGTCGCTGTCGAAGACCTTGTCGGAACCCATCCAGCCGCTCGGCTTGCGATGGTACACCTCCATGTCGTTGATGCCGTCATGCTGCGGCGCGTTTGCCGGCGTGAAGCTCTTGCGCCCGCCGAAGCTCGAGACGAAACGCGGCCGCGTACCGACCACGCCATTATAGAGATCGAGGTCGTGGCAGCATTTTTCCAGCATGAAGGAGCCGGAATAATTCTCGTAACGCCGCCAGTCGCGCATGAAGAATGCGCCGTGATAGGGCGGGATATGCTCCGAGGCCTCGATGGAAACGACATCGCCCAGCTTGCCTTCCGCCTGCGCGGCGCGCAGATCGCGGTAAAGCGGGGAATAACGCAAAACCAGACCGACGAGCAGCCGCTCGTGACCGTGCTTGTTGAGCAGCCGGGCGAGCTCAAGGCTTTCCTCGATGCTGACGACGATGGGTTTTTCCGAGAAGATGGTGCAGCCGGCCTCAAGCCCGATACGGATATGTTCCAGATGCATGTGGTTCGGTGAGCCGATCATCAAGAGATCGAATTTTTCGTTTGCGATCAGCGCCTCGGGACTATCGTAAGCCTTGCCGGCCGAAATGCCCTTTTCCTGCAGGCCCGGCAGGCCCGCCGGCGCGGGATCGACGTAACCGACGATCTCGAAATCCTTGTCGATCTCATGAAAAACGTAGCCCAGATAACCGAGACGGAATCCGAGTCCGATAATTCCCACCTTCATGAACTTTGTTCCCTGTTCATTCGTAATTCATTTTCGCAGAAGCGACCATTTCTGTGCTGGCCATCCAGTTATCTGCGATAATTTCCTGCCACGATGAAATTAATTTTCACAACGGTCAAGCTAAATTCGATTTCGCAAACGCTGCCGCGAGTCGGAAACCGATTTTTCCGGCGCGACGGATGCGAAACGGATCGCCGCCGACCACCGACGCAAAAAACAATACCAAAAAAATGCCAATCGTCCAGAGCAATTCCGTTATCGAGAAAAATTTTTTGGTTAATGCGAAAATATCAAGCATGTAGCCTTATTATTCGGCAAAATATCGAAAAAACCACCGATTAATCGTACAAATCTAGCAATGGTTCTATTTTGGTATTGCCGATTGCGTGGCATATGATATAGCCAGAGCCGGCCATATCGCCGACCACATGGATCGTGACAGAGGTTATGGATGAACGGGGCAGCGCTTAATCTGGACGACCTGCAATCAGGCGGCGGCCCGCTTTACCTGAAACTGCGCCAGACGATTGAAGACGCCATCAATGGCGGCCGCCTGAAGCACGGCGACGCCTTGCCGCCGGAGCGGGATATCGCCGAAAGCGCCTGCGTCAGCCGCGTCACGGTGCGCAAGGCGGTGGACGATCTCGTCCGCGACGGTCTTCTCGTTCGTCGGCACGGTTCGGGTACTTTCGTCGTCAAGCCCATCACCCGCATGCAGCAGCCCCTGACCAAACTCACCTCGTTTACCGAGGACATGCGCCGGCGTGGAATGACGGCGAGCACCCGCTGGCTGGACAGAGGCCTGTTCCACCCGACCGGCGACGAGATGATGGCGCTCGGCCTTTCCCAATCCGCCATGGTGGCGCGGCTCACGCGTCTGCGTCTTGCCAATGACCAGCCAATCGCACTCGAAGTCACCAGCCTGCCGGGCGATATCCTGCCTGACCCGCAACTGGTGGAAAACTCGCTTTATCTGGAGCTTGAGAAAAACGGCATTCGCCCGGTGCGCGCCATTCAGCGCATCTCCGCCCGTAACCTCACCGATGAGGAAACATTGCTGCTCGGGGTTCCGCCGGGCTCGGCAGCGCTTTCCGTTCAGCGAATGGCCTATCTGGAAAGCGGGCGCCTCATGGAAATATCCCGCGCGCTGTACCGCAGCGACGCCTATGACCTCGTCGCCGAACTGACGATGGGGCCCGAGTGACAAATCTCTTGATCAAGGACATGAAACGATGACAACCCTGATGCGCCAGGAAATCGATGAGATTCCCGATGCAGTCGCCCGCCTGCTGGACAATGCCAATGCCGACTTCCACGAAGCCGGCGCTCACCTGAAGGCCCGTGACCCGGCCGTTATCGTCACCATTGCACGCGGCTCCTCCGACCACGCCGCGCATTTCCTGAAATATGCGATCGAACTGCAGACCGGGCTTCCGGTCGCTTCGCTCGGCCCCTCGCTCGCCTCGATCTACCAGACGAAACTGCGGCTGGACCGGGCGGCCGCCTTCGCCGTCTCGCAATCTGGCAAAAGCCCTGACATCGTCGCTCTGGCGGAAAGCGCCCGCAAGGGCGGCGCGCTGACCTTCTCGCTGGTCAACACCCTGCCCTCGCCGCTCGGTGAGGCGGCCAATCACGCCATCAATATCCAGGCGGGCCCTGAAAAGGCGGTGGCCGCAACCAAATCTTTCGTCAACTCCATCGTCGCCGGCCTCGCAATCCTTGCCGAATGGACGGAAGACAGCCTGCTCGCCAAAGCCGTCAGCGTCTTGCCGCAGAATTTCGCCAAGGCCATCGCACTCGACTGGAGCCAGATCGGCGAAGCGGTCAAGGGCGAGGAATCGCTCTATATGCTGGGCCGCGGTCCGGCGCTGGCCATTGCCGCGGAAGCCGCGCTGAAATGCAAGGAAACCTGCGAACTCCATGCGGAAGCCTATTCATCGGCGGAAGTGATGCACGGCCCCGTTTCGCTGGTCGCACCGAAATTTCCCGTCATCGCTTTTGCCGCGCGTGACCGCGCCGAAACCTCCGTGACGGATATCGCGGCCGGTCTCGCCGGTAAGGGCGCAAGTGTTTTCGTCACCTCCGCAAAAGGCAGCCCGGCCAAGCCCCTGCCGTTTGTGGAAACCAATCACCCGCTGACCGACGCCCTGTTGCTGATCGCGCCGTTTTACGGCTTCATCGAGCAATTGTCGCGCGCCCGCGGCTTCAACCCGGATGCGCCCGTGGCATTGAAGAAGGTGACGGAAACCCAATGAGCAGCAGCAAGGCATTTGTCGGCGTCCGCATTTTCGATGGCGCCGCGTGGCACGATGGCAAAGCGCTCGTGACCGGCGATGGCCACATTGCCGACATCATCGACCGCATGTCCGTGCCCGCAGACGCCGAAATCATCGATGCGGAAGGACTGCTCATTGCGCCAGGCTTCATCGACCTTCAGGTCAATGGCGGCGGCGGCGTGATGTTCAATAACGAGCCGGATGTGGAAGGCATCGCCCGCATCTGCTCGGCCCATGCGCAATTCGGTACTACGGCGCTGATGGTCACGCTCATCACCGACCGGCCGGATATCACAACCAAAGCCGCCGAAGCCGGCATCGCCGCCCACAAGGCAGGGGTGCCGGGCTTTCTCGGCCTGCACTTCGAAGGGCCGCATCTTTCCGTTGCACGCAAGGGCACCCATGATCCGGCGCTGATCCGAAAGATGGAAACGGCCGATCTTGCGGTTCTGACGGACTGCAAGGCGAAGCTTCCTTTCGTGCTGACAACCATCGCCCCGGAAAACGTAACCGAAGCGCAGGTCACAGCGCTGCACAAAGCCGGCATCGTCGTCAGCCTCGGCCATACCGATGTGGGCCTTGGCGTGGCGACGGCCTATGCCGAGGCAGGCGCATCCATGGTGACACATCTCTTCAACGCCATGAGCCCGCTCGGCCATCGCGAGCCGGGACTGGTGGGTGCGGCACTTTCGAACGGCAAGCTGGATTGCGGACTGATCGCTGACGGCTTCCATGTCGATCCTGCAGCGATCGGCATTGCGCTTCGCGCCAAGAATAATCCCGGGCGCATTTTCCTCGTCACCGACGCCATGTCCACCATCGGCACGGATGATGACGGTTTCGAACTGAACGGCAGGCGCGTCTATCGCAACGGCGGCAGGCTGACGCTGGCCGACGGCACGCTGGCGGGGGCGGATATCGATATGCTCTCCTGCATACGCTTCATGCATGAAAAGCTGGACACACCGCTGGAAGAAGCCTTGAGAATGGCGTCTGCTTATCCCGCCGAGGCAATCGGCGCTTCCGGCAAGGGTAAGCTCCTGCCCGGCTTCGATGCGGATTTCGTCATGCTGACGCCCGACCTTCAGATGCATTCGACATGGATCGGTGCAGAAAAAATCCACGATGCCACCCGTTCCGGAGCCTGAATCATGATCGTTTGTTTCGATATAGGCGGAACGACCATCAAGGGCGCTATTGCCTACGCTCCCGACGATATTCGGCCCGTGCCGCGTATCCCGACGCCCAAGACCAGTTTCGAAGACTTCGCCGCCGGCCTGAAATCCGTCATCGACAATAGCGGCGGCACACCCGCCTGCGTGTCGCTGTCGATTGCCGGCGTCATCGATCCCGACACCGGCAAAGCCACTGTCGCCAATATTCAGAGCATCCATGGCAGGGTCTTGAAGGACGAGCTGGAAAAGGCGCTGAACCTTCCCGTCATCGTATCGAACGATGCGGATTGCTTCGTGATCGCCGAATCGGAAATCGGTTCCGGACGGGGTCATCGCGTGGTCTTCGGCGTCATCCTCGGAACGGGTGTCGGCGGCGGGCTGGTGATCGACGGCAAGCTCATCAACAGCGACGGCGGTTTCGCCGGCGAATGGGGACATGGGCCGGTGGCCGCGACATTGGCCGGAAATCCGCCGGTTTCGCTGCCGCGTTTCGAATGCGGTTGCGGGCTTACCGGCTGCGTCGACGCAATCGGCAGCGCCCGTGGCATGGAAAAACTACATTCGCATCTTCACCAGCAGGCGATGACCAGCGAGGATATTATTGCAGCCTGGCAGGCGGGCGATGCGAAGGCCGCAAGAACCATCGATGTCCTTATCGATATTCTCGCCTCGCCTCTGGCAATGGTGATCAACGTTACCGGCACAACCATCGTGCCGGTCGGCGGCGGACTTTCGAATTCGAAGGCGCTTCTCGCCGCTCTGGACGAGGTGGTAAGGAGCCGCATTCTGAGGCGCTTCGACCGCCCCCTCGTCGTGCCCGCCATCTGCCGCATCGAGCCGGGGTTGATCGGATCCGCCGTTATCGGGCTGAAATATGAGAAAGAAGCCGCCGGCACTGCCTGAGCGGCGTCACACCGTCTCTATCTTTTCCCGGCGGAAACCCAGCCCCACCAGCCGGCCGGTCAAATGGGAAAGAAGCGGAAACCGGATGATGGCCAGCACAAAGGCTGGCGGTCCTTTCGGTTTTTCCGCATCGGCCCGGCCCTTCTTGCCGCCGATACGCATCATCCGCTGCAAAAATTGCGTGGCCTTGGTCGGGAAGGATCGCCGCTTTTCAATTGCGGCGAGATCGCCATCGGCAATGGCCCGGCCGGACACGAGCACCGGCACCAATATATTGGCCGCAGCAACCGCATCCTGAATGGCCAGATTAATGCCGACACCGCCGACGGGAGACATGGCATGGGCCGCATCACCGATGCAGATCAGGCCGGGTTTCCACCAGCGCTTCAGCCGGTCGATACGGACGGTGAGGAGATGCACGTCTTCCCAACTCTTGAGCTCATCGAGCCTTTCGCGTGGGAAAGGGCAGATTTCCGCAACCCTGTCCCTGAAAGCTTCAATTCCCTGCAGCTTTATGTCGGCGAAAAATCCCTTTCGCACCACATAACCGCATTGCCAGTAATCGCCCCGGTTGATCATGACGAAACCCTGCCGCGAGCCGGCATGCCCCATGGTTTCCGTCGGATCGTCGGGCTGTTTCGAAAGACGCATCCACAGCACCTCGGTCGGAATGCCGAAGCGCTGCACTTCCAACCCCGCCGCCTCGCGGACGGTGGAGTTGCGCCCGTCCGCCCCCACCACAAGATCGGCCTCGATCTCGATGACGCCTTCCGGTGTGCTGACCGTGAGACCGCCGACATGCCCGCCGCGCTCGATCAGGCCGGTCACCGGCGCATTCATCAGTAATCGGAAATTTTCGTATTGCCCCGCCTTGCCGACGATGAAATTGAGAAAATCCCATTGCGGCATAAAGGCGATGAAGCGGTGGCGGACCGGCAGGCGGGAAAAATCCGCTATCGTGACGCGCTCGCCGCCGATGACCGCATTCAGCCTTGGCGCGCGCGTATGCGGCAGGCTCAGAAACTCATCGACAAAACCGAGTTGCTCCATCAATTCAAGCGTCGAAGGGTGGATGGTGTCGCCGCGAAAATCCCGGAGAAAATCCCCGTGTTTCTCGACGACGACGACATCGATACCGCTGCGCGCGAGCAACAGGCCAAGCATCATGCCTGCCGGCCCGCCACCGGCCACGGCGACGGATGTACGGATATGCTGAACGGACTTGCCGTCATTTTCCGGAGCGTTTGTCGCTTCTTCCATCACCTTCCCCCAATATCCCGCTGAAAGTCTCTATCGTGTATCCGCCGCCGGGAGGTTTGCATTCTTCGGCTGCGGCCAGCCCTGCGCATCGAACCGGAACAGCATTTCGGACCGGGCAAAGATAAAGGCGAAGGCCATGGCCGTCCACATGCCGAGCAACAGCCCGGCGGCGACATCGCTTGGATAATGTGCGCCGACGATGACACGCGAAACACCGATGACAAGGGCAAGCAGGAGAAACGCCCAGCGGAAGCGCGGCATCAACATGGCGAAAGCGCCGAAAAATGCCCCGGCGGCGGTCGAATGGCCTGAGGGGAAACTTTCATAGAGATTGTCGCCGGTAAATGGGGTGAGGCTATAGGCGCCCATTTCCAGCAGAAGCTCCGGCCGTGCCCGTCCTATCAGGAATTTCAGCGTATGGACGAGAATGCTCGCCGTTCCGATCGTCAGGAAGAAATAGGTAAGAAGCCGCCATGCCGTCCTCAGCCGTCCATTATAGGTCTGCGCCTTTAAAACCCGTGCGGCGACATAGGCCAATATCGCCAGAAGGCCGGTAGAATAGAGCATCCAGCGGAAGGTTCCGAAATCGGTAATGGCACGATTGAAGGAGACCACGCCCCCTGGCAACGCCTGCGCGCTTTCGGAAAGACGCGGATCAAAAGGAATGAAGACAAGGACCAGCACAAGGCTTGCCGCAAAAATCCACCCGCTGGAAACCAGAAAACGTCGCATCGATATCCTCTCATTGTTTTTCTTGCATATGGCTTTACCTTCCGCAAAAACAATAGCCCCGGCTTTGTCCTTGTTATGGCTGATTTTCGCGGGTAGAGGCTAAGGAATGTTGCCCGAAAGTGCTTAGCGGTTTCGGGAAAACCACGTGCACCAAGGGGTGCGAACCGGAAACGACCGACGGACTGAAAATGACGAATGCCAGTGAAATGCCACGCAAGCTGACAATATTGGGTTCGACCGGTTCGATCGGCACCAATACGCTGGATGTCGTCCGTCAGCTGGGTGGCCGCGACGCGTTCGAGATCACGGCTTTGACCGGCGCGGGCAACATCGCTCTTCTGGCGGAACAGGCACGGGAATTCGGCGCGCGTCTGGCCGTTACCGCCGAGGACGACAAATACGAAGCGCTGAAATCGGCCCTTGCCGGCGCCGGTATCGCGGTTGCGGCGGGCAAATCCGGCCTCGAAGAGGCCGCTTCGACGGATGCCGGCTGGGTGATGGCGGCGATTGCCGGAACCCCCGGCCTTGCGCCTACTCTTACAGCCGCACGGCGTGGCGCAGACATAGCGCTCGCCAACAAGGAATGCCTGGTTTCGGCTGGCGATGTTTTTCTGCGTACGGTCAAGCAGGGCGGCGGCAGGCTGATCCCGGTCGACAGCGAGCACAGCGCAATCTTCCAATGCCTGACGGGCGAACACAAGCAGGCCGTGGAACGCATCGTGCTGACCGCATCCGGCGGTCCGTTCCGCACCTGGTCGCGCGAGGAGATGGCCAATGTCACGGCGGATATCGCCCGCGCCCATCCCAACTGGTCGATGGGACTGAAGGTCTCCATCGGCAGCGCCTCCATGTTCAACAAGGGGCTGGAAATGATCGAGGCGAAATATCTCTTCGATCTGAGGCCCGATCAGGTGGAGGTGATCGTCCACCCGCAGTCGATCATCCATTCGATGGTGGGTTACACCGACGGCTCCTATATCGCCCAGCTCGGCTCTCCCGACATGCGCACCGCTATTTCTTATGCCCTCACCTATCCGCAACGCGGCAATCTGAGTGTCGAGCGGCTGGATTTCGCAAAACTGGCTCGGCTCGATTTCGAAGCGCCGGATGAAGCCCGTTTCCCGGCTATCCGGCTGGCCCGCACAGCGCTGGAGCGCGGCGGTTTGCAGGGCGCTGCCCTGAATGCCGCCGAAGAGACCGCCTTTCACGCTTTCGTTGCGGGCAATATCGGTTTTCTCGATATGGCCGAGATCGTCGAAACGGTCATGGACCGCATGCATGACGGTCGCTCCGCCGCCACGATTGAAGATGTCTTCGCGGCGGACAGGGAAGCCCGAGATCATGCAATGAAAATAGTCTCTGACATAGGCAAAGCGGCTTAACCGGTACGCCGTGGAGGCGCAGCCTCGAAGGGTTGGCCATCACCCGGATACGCCAACCTGCCGGCGGCCTATGCCGATTTCATCCAATAGGATATGACGCGGATTTTGTCTGGATTGTTCCAGTGGATCGACAGTTCGAAATCCGCAAAGATCCAGCGGTGAATATCATATCGTCCGACCCGGTCCGGCTCGCCCAGTTTGGCAATTGCATCGGCCTTGGTGTCCGAGAAACGAAGGCCTTTCCACAAAGGCCCGCCATAGGTTTCGATACTGTCCTCGTAACCCCAGCAAGCGCAACTGGTCAGCAGGTTGGGGCCTTCCCCAACGGAATGGCCGTCGTTTTCGTCCACGAGAGCCTGGTCTTTGAAATGGAAGTCCACGCCGAATGCTGGCGCGCTGAGATCGAATATCGCCAGATTCCTGTCGAGTTTGACGGCTTTTGACCAGGTCAGACCAAAAGGCGCTACGACCTTCGTGACGGCTTCGCTGTCGAACGGCTTGGCGATTGCGGTGATGAAGTCCTCCGGTTCGGGATACTGGATTGACCTCTGCATCTCACTCTCCGCGCTCCCTTCTCTTCGCCCTCGAATTCAATCGAACCTCACGCCACCGCACGCGCCAGCGCACAATGCGACCAGAGCTGGTGCAGCGCGCCGACCAGATGCTCGATATCGGCATCGCTGTGCAACGGTGTCGGCGTAATGCGCAGGCGCTCGGTCTTGCGCGGCACGGTCGGATAGTTGATCGGCTGCACATAGACACCGTGATTGTCGAGCAGGATATCCGAAATCCATTTGCACTTGGCGGCATCGCCCACCATGACCGGCACAATGTGGCTTGGGTTGTCCATGTGCGGAATACCGCGCGCATCGAGAAGGCCGCGAAGCCTGCGCACCCGGTCCTGATGGCGGGCGCGCTCGAAGGGGCTTGCCTTCAGATGCTGGATCGATGCAATCGCACCGGCGGCGAGCGACGGCGGCAGGGCCGTCGTGAAGATGAAGCCGGAAGCGAAGGAGCGGATGAAGTCGCAGACCGCCGTGGAACCGGTAATATAGCCGCCCATGACGCCGAAGGCCTTGCCGAGCGTTCCCTCAATGATCGTCAGGCGATCCATCAGGCCTTCGCGCTCGGCAATGCCGCCACCGCGCGGTCCGTACATGCCGACGGCATGAACTTCATCGAGATAGGTCATGGCGCCATAACGGTCGGCCAGATCGCAGATTTCCTTGATCGGAGCGATATCGCCATCCATCGAATAGACGGATTCGAAGGCAATCAGCTTCGGCGCATTCGGATCCGCCGCCTTCAATTTGGCTTCTAGGTCTTCGAGATCGTTGTGCTTCCAGATCACCCGCTCGCAGCGGCCGTAACGGATGCCTTCGATCATCGATGCATGGTTGAGCGCATCCGAGAAAATGATGAGCCCCGGAATTTTCTGACCGAGCGTGCCGAGGGTGGCCCAGTTGGAGACATAACCCGAGGTGAAAATCAGCGCCGATTCCTTGCCGTGGAGGTCAGCAAGTTCGCGCTCGAGAAGGACGTGATAGTGGTTGGTGCCAGAAATATTCCGGGTGCCTCCCGCACCCGCGCCACAGTGATCGATGGCGGCCTTCATGGCTTCGATGACTTTCGGGTTCTGGCCCATGCCGAGATAGTCGTTGGAGCACCAGACGGTTACATCCTTGCGCTCGCCATTGGCGTTATACCGTGTCGCACGGGGGAAATTGCCCTGCTGGCGCTCGATATCCGCAAAAACGCGATAGCGTCCCTCAGAATGCAGGCTTTGCAGTTCCGTCGTGAAAAATGCCTCGAAGTCCATGCCATGCTCCAGAATTGACCAGATCGTTTTCTGCCTCGACACCGGGACCGTCAACCCTTGCGGGCCACATTAACCGCGTCTGCGTCAATTCGCCGTTGTTTTGAACCATTCCAATAAACCGTTTATAGAACCCGATGAAAAGTACAAAATTGATTCACATCAAAAAACCCGGATTTTTGGAACCTTTTTTGCGCCGCGCCGTTGTTTGGGACGCAATCGATTACGCTCGGAGGAATGCCGAAAGAGGAGGCTTCCCTAAACGACATCGAATTGTTAGTTATCTGTGGCGGTCGGAGGTAGCAGTCGCCGCAGATAAATATGGGACGCCTACCGAGCCACAAGAGCTCATTGTAACGTTGGAGAGAGTTTCATGAAAAAGGCAATCATATTTGCGCTGGTCGGCCTGTCGCTCGCAAGCTGCACGCAGACCGAAAAGGGAGCTTCGATCGGCGCCGTTTCCGGTGCTGTCCTTGGCGGCGCTATCACGGGCAACGTTCGTGGCGCGGCAGTGGGTGCGGCAATCGGCGGTGTGGGCGGTGCCCTCATCGGCAATGCTTCCGAACCGGGCTATTGCTATTATCGCGACCAGTACGGTCAGCGTTACACGGCGCGTTGCCGCTAATCGCTTCGCGAAATACCGTTGCACAGAAGCCCCGGTCAACCGGGGCTTTTTGCGTTTTGGGCGGCAAAACACAAGCGCAAGGGTCCTCAAAGCCGTTTATTTATGATTAAATTGCAATGTTAACGGACAGGAAACGGGTTAGGGCGACAATAAAGGCTCAACCATAAAGCAGCTTATGCGAAGAACACGAACTAACCCGAAGACAGGTATTGCGTATCGGAAAGCTGGCACCGCACTTGCGTTTGCTGTGACGTTCGCCCTGTATCCGGCGTTTACCCGTGACGCCTTTGCCTTCAAACTGTTCGGCATGCGCCTCTGGGGTTCGGAAGAACCGGAGGTAGAGGTTATCAACCCCGTCAAATACGCCGTCACGCTCGATGCCACGGACGCCGATAAGTCCCTGAAAGACAGCCTGGAAAACAGCTCGCTGCTTCTTGCCGACAAGGACAAGCCGGCCTCCGGCGATCTTGGCCTTCTGATAAAGGCGAGAGACGACCGGGACAGGCTGATCGCGGCGCTTTATGAAAACGCCCGTTATGGCGGCATCGTCAAGGTCACCGTCGCCGGCAAGGATGTGGATAGCCTGCCGCCCAATCCGGTGTTCGATCATTCCGCTCCGGTGCCCGTGGTCATCACGGTTAAGCCCGGCCCGGTCTTCAAACTCGGCAATGTCAGGCTTGAAGGCGATGTGACCGGCCGCAACCTTGAGGAATATGGCCTGACGACCGGCGGCGACGCCGGTTCTCTCGCCATCATCCGCGCCGGCAACAAGCTGATCGATGATCTGAAGGCCGAAGGCCGTCCGCTTGCGAAGCTGACAAAACGCGAGGCCGTCGCCAACCACGCGACGAATACGGTGGACATTACCATGGCGGCCGAAGGCGGTCCCGTGGCGCCCCTCGGCACGGTCACCGTCACGGGTGAAAAAACCGTCGATGGCGATTTTATCCGCCGTTATTCGCGCCTCAATGGCGGCGAGCCCTATTCGCCGGAAAAACTGCGCAAGGCCGCCGACCGGCTGCGGCAGCTCGGCGTCTTTTCCAGCCTGACCATCAAGGAAGCGGGAACGCTGGCGCGCGACGGCACCATTCCGCTTACCATCGAGGTCTCGGAAGGCAAGCACCGCTATTTCGGCGTCGGCGCGCAATATTCCACCACGGAAGGCATCGGCCTGCAGGGTTATTGGGGCCACCGCAACCTGTTCGGACAGGCGGAATCGCTGCGGATCGAAGGTTCGGTTTCGCGCATCGCAGAGGCATCGAGCGTCGAAGGCATGGATTATTCGGCGGGCATCACTTTCACCAAGCCCGGCATGTTCAATCCGCGCACCACCTTCAAGACCAGCCTGATTGCCAAGACCGAACACCCCGATACATATGACGCCAAGACAGTGACGGGCACAGCCGGTTTCGCCTACGAGCTCAACGATACCGATACAGCCGCAGCCGGCCTCGAGGTGCAATGGGCCGATACGGAAGACGCATTCGGCAAGAACGAATATCTCACCACCTCCATCCCGCTGGAATTCGTTCGTGATACACGCGACGACAAGCTCAACCCGACCGAAGGCTTTCGCGCATCGCTGGCCGCCAAGCCCAGCTATGAAGCGCTGAACGGCACCTTCTTTTCCTCTTTCGAAGGCTCCATTTCGGGTTACAAGGGGCTTGGCGCCGAGGACCGGCTGATCATGGCCGGAAAGCTTTCCGGCGGCGTGCTGGTCGGCGGCAGCGATCTGCAGGACATACCCACCACCAGGCGCTTTTATGCCGGCGGCGGCGGATCGGTACGCGGCTACAGCTACCAGGAAATATCGCCCTATAATGCCGCCGGCGACGCGACGGGCGGCCGCTCCTATGTCGTCGGCTCCGTTGAGGCCCGCATCAAGGTCACCGATACGATCGGCATCGTCCCCTTCATCGATGCGGGTGTGGTTTCGGAAGACGTGGCACCCGATTTTTCCGATATCCGGGCTGGCGCCGGTATCGGCCTGCGTTACGCGACGCCCTTCGGGCCTCTGCGTCTCGATGTCGCCATGCCGCTCGACAAATACGATGGCGGCAACAGTTTCGGCATTTATGCTGGCATCGGTCAGTCTTTTTAAACGCCGCAGTCGAACACCCTTGCAACAGAGTGTAGATTACCCTTTATGAAAACGTTGATTCGATTGCTGAAATGGCTGGGCTACGCTGCTTTGTGCGGCGTGGTGCTGGTGTTGCTTGCGGTTCTGTTCGTCGGTTTTACCCCGATGGGCGCAAGAATTGCCGCAAAGCAGATTTCATCGCTCGTTTCCACGCCCGATCAGGTAATCGAGATTTCGCCCCCGAGCGGCCTTTTGACCGGCCGCCTGCGGCTCGACAATGTCACGCTTTCAGACCGGCAGGGACCCTATGCCCGCGTGAACCAGATCGCCGTCGACTGGTCGCCGCTCTCGCTGCTTGCCGGCACCTTCCATGCCGACCGGGTCTCGGCCGGATCTATCGATGTCGAGCGCAAACCGCTTGCCCCGGAGCAGACATCGACCAAGAGCTCCGGCAATTCCTCGCTGCCGATCGAAATCGCCGTCGACAAGTTCAGCTTTCCCGATATCAGCCTTGGCCAATCGCTTCTCGGCCGTCCCTTCGACCTGAACGCGGAAGGCAACCTGACGGCTGCCCAGGACGATATGCGGCTATCGCTCACCGCCCATCGGCTCAATGCGCCGGATGCGGAGGTTAATGCCGACATCGCCTTCCTTCCGAATGAGAATGTCCTGAAGCTGAAAGCGGAGATGAAGGAGCCCGAAGGCGGTCTTCTCGCCACGCTGCTTTCGCTTCCAGGAACACCTGCGGTGGCGATAGACCTCAACGGCGAAGGCCCGCTTTCCAACTGGACGGGCACGCTGCGCGGCAATGTCGCCGGCAATCCTGTCGTCAACGTCACCGGCCGCCACCTTCTTGCAGATGATGGCACCCGCCGTATCGAAATTGCAGGCGGCGGTCAGCCCGATCTGCTTCTGCCCCCGGCCTTCCGCCAGCTTTTTGCTGGCGAGACAAAGCTCGACGCAAACGCCACGCTTTCGCCGCAGGGCCGTATCGAAATCGGCAGCAGCACGCTGGAGACCGGCACCCTGCTGTTGACGGCGTCAGGCACGGTCGATCCGAACGGTCAGAACGATCTCGCCGCCAATCTCATCGGCACCGCCGGCCCTGTGGATTTTCGCTGGCCGCTGGAGAATGGCGAGGTTCAGGCCCTCATCAACGGCCTCGATCTTTCCCTCAAGGGTGGCGCAGACGCTGCGCATCTCAACACGACGGTATCGTTGCGCAGCCTTTCCCTGCCGCAAGGCAGGCTCGATGACGTCAAGCTGACAGCCGAGAGCGCCGATCTCAACATCGCCAATCGCAGCGGCACGATCGCGACAGTCCTGTCCGTGGCGCAATCCTCCTTCGTCAGTGCCGATATCGACCGGCTGGTGCGGGCGCCCCTCACCATCAAGGCGCCCCTCAGCCTCACTTCGTCCGCCATCGGCTTCGACGGCGCGACGCTGGAAAGCGCCAGTGTCGGCGGAACTTTGAACGGCAGTTTCAATCTCGCCGACAATCGCCTGACCTCCAGCGTGCAGCTCTTCGCGCTGCCCGCCACCCTTCCACCGGCCCTCGCGGAAAAGTTCGACACCACCATTGCCCTCCAGGGCGATATCGACGTGACCATCGGCGGACGCACCAGCGTTGAAAACCTCGTCATCAAGTCGGGAACGATCGAAGCAACCGGCAATGTCGGCCTCGAAAACGATGCATTGAGCGCCAGCCTGACGGGTAAATTTCCCGCTCTTGAAAAACTGACGCCACAGGCGAAGGGCGTCGCCGATTTTGCAATCGAGGCCAGCGGCGCGCTAACAGCACCGGATTTCAACATCACCCTGAGTTCCGAAAGCGCGATCCTTGCCGGACGAACACTCGAATCGCTGAAGGTCAATGCAACGGGCAAGGCCGATCCCGCCGCGCCCCAGGCAAAGCTCACCGCCAGCGGCAGTCTCGACCGACAGAAGATCGACGCCAATGCCGATGTGGTGCAGACCGAAAACGGCACGGCCATCCCCGAGCTGCATGTGGCCGTAGGCCGGAATATCTTGAACGGACAGCTGCAATTCTCGCAGCAATTCCTGCCATCGGGCAATCTCTCCTTCAATTTCCCCGACCTTGCCCTGCTCGCCGCCCTCGCCGCGCAGCAGGCGGATGGCGATATTGCCGGCGATATCGCCCTGAGCAACGCCAATGGCCGGATTGCCGCGACGATCAAGGCCAATGGCGGCAGCATCCGCCAGGGCACGACAACGATCTCCAAACTCGCCGCCGATATTTCCATCGACGACCTTCAGGCTCTCGCCATCAATGGCAAGGTCAGCGCCGATAGCGTCAATGCCGGCGCCGCCGCGATATCGGGCCTGAATGCCACCATCGGCCATTCCGGCACGACGACGCAGTTCGACGTCAATGGCCGTTACGACAATGCGCCTCTGGTGGTAAAGGGCAGCGCTGAGACCGGCGGATCGCCGATGACGGTGCGGGTTGACGCTTTTTCCGCCGCCCCCAAGGGCATTGCGGTTCGCCTTGAAAAACCGAGCACCATCGCCATCCAGAACGGCACGGCCCGCATCTCCGATCTGACCATTATCACGGGTGAAGGACGGGTCGAGGTCAACGGCAGCGCCGGGTCGACGCTCGATATCAATGCCGATATTCGTTCTCTGCCCGCCAGTCTCGCAAATGCCTTCGCCACCGGACTGGATGCGGCAGGCAGCATCTCCGGCACGGTGAGCGCCAAGGGTGCGGCATCGAACCCTGCGGTCGATTACAATCTGAACTGGACCAATGCCGAGGTCGCGCAGACACGTGCGGCAGGCCTTGCCGCGCTCGGCATCAAGGCGAATGGCCGTTTTGCCGGCGGCACCTTGCAGATCGACACCAATGTATCCGGCCAGGGCGGCATGTCGCTTTCCGGCGGCGGCTCGCTGGGCATCGCCGGCAATCGTCCGCTTTCCATGGCGTTTTCCGGCAGGCTGCCCTTCTCCGCCGTCGCGGCGCAAACCGCAGCGCAGGGCCTCGATGTGGACGGTACCGCCGCCATCGACGTGAAGATTTCCGGCAGCGCTTCCGCACCAGTCGTCACCGGCAGCATCACCACCGATGGTACGCGTCTGACCGATGTGCGCAGGAACCTGACCATCAACGATCTGGGCGCCACCATCACCTTCGACCGCGACCGTGCCGTCATCTCGCGACTGACGGGCAAGCTGGCCGGCGGCGGAACGATCTCGGGAACCGGCAACGTCGGCATAGCCGGTGGTTCGGGTTTCCCCGCCGATATATCGATCACCCTCAATCGCGCCGGTTATAATGACGGCACGCTGGTGACGACGGTGGTAAGCGGCACGCTGACGCTGAAAGGCCCGCTGTTGAATTCCCCTGTGCTGGGCGGCAACCTGACGCTGGACAGAAGCGCCATCACCATTCCGGAAAAGCTTCCGGCCTCGCTGACGGAAATCGATGTCAAGCACAAGAACGCCCCGCCGAAGGTGCGCGCGCAGGCCAAGGCGCTCGGGGCTGATCAGGGCGGCAGCGGCAGCTCGTCCACCATCAATCTCGATCTGCAGGTGAACGCACCGAGCGGCATCTTCGTGCGCGGGCGCGGCATCGATGCGGAACTCACAGGCAATCTGACGATCCGTGGCACGGCAGCTGTTCCGGTCATTTCCGGCGGCTTCGAAATGCGCCGTGGCCGGCTCGAAATCCTCACTCGCCGCCTCGATTTCACCACCGGCAATATCAGTTTCGGCGGCGGCCTCGTTCCGGTCCTCGATATGAAGGCGGACTCGACAGTCGGTTCGACGACTATCACCGTGGCCGTTTCCGGCAACGCCAACGATCCGACCTTTGCTTTCTCCTCGGCACCCGCCCTGCCGCAGGATGAGGTGATGGCGCAGCTGATCTTCGGCCAGTCCATGTCGAAACTCTCGGCTCTGCAAATCGCGAGGCTCGCCGATGCCGCCGCCCAGTTGGCCGGCGGGCGTTCCACCTCGCTGTTCGACAAGCTCAGAAGCAATCTCGGCGTCGACGATCTCGATATTTCGACCGATTCCGAAGGGCAGGCCCGCGTTTCCGCCGGTAAATATCTGAACGAAAGAACCTATCTCGAGCTGCAGCAAAGCGGCGAATCCGGTGCAAAAGCCATCATCAACCTCGATGTCGGACGGGGTGTGAAGCTACGCGGGGAAGCGGGCGGCGATGGCGAAGGCGCAGCTGGCATATTTTACGAGAAAGAATATTAGAATTTCCAATAAAGGTGCGTGGCGGTTTTTTCGTCCGGGCAATGTGTAAAATCGAAGAGAGTATTTTCGCGTTTCGAAGAAAAGCGAAAACACTTCAGCGCCGCTTCGCATTTAGGTTTGCGAAACCATCTGATGATACAAATCATCCATTGAAGACGGAAATATTGTTTCCGGCTGTTCAGGCACCAGGCAGAACGCCAAATCCGCATATGCAAGTGTCGGTGCACTTGCGCCGGCCTCCACAGCGAGCATTGGGAAGAATTCTGATGGCAATGATTAACTCTACCAATTTTGGCGGTGAGACGCTCGAAATCATCGCGTTCCGCCTGCATGATCAGGAATTCTGCGTGAAGACGACGACCATCCGCGAAATTCGCGGCTGGGCGCCTTCGACGCCCATTCCCCACGCGCCGAAAGACGTCATCGGCGTCATGAACCTGCGCGGCTCCGTCATTCCGATCATCGATCTGGCTCACAAGCTCGGCATGAAGAGCACCGTCGCCAATGAGAGAAGCGCCATCGTGGTGGCGGAAGTGCACAACATGGTCATCGGCATGCTCGTCGACCGCGTTTCCGACATTCTGACAATCCCGGCAAACCAGGTTCAGCCGGTTCCTGAAATCTCGGCCTCCTTCGACAAGTCCTATTCGGAAGGCATCATCGCCAACGAACATGGCATGATCTGCTTCCTGAACCTTGCGAAAATGTTCAAGGGAACCGAAGCCGAAGATCTCGCGGCCTAAGCAGGCCTTTTTGTCTGGCCACGCCAAACAAAGACTATCGATCAACCCAGACCGCCGGTGCACCTTGCCCGGCGGTCTTGTTTTTCCTCTTTACCTCGCCTTCTTAAATAAGAACATTTTAATATTATAGATATCTAATATTAAAGGCCGTGGAACAGTATCGCGCCGGCACGAATATCAGGCTGGCCCGATACCTGACCGAGGCGGAGAGACGGAAGTGCCTGCATTGCTGCCTTCGGCGGCAAACCTGTTCGTTGTTCAACATGATACGACGCGGACCGCACATCCTGTGCGGCTCGCCGCGCCGTGGGCCGTTTTTTGGGGACGTATAATGCTGGGGTTAGGGAAAAGCGCAGATAACAGAAATATGCTCGATGCGATATCGAGATCGCAGGCGGTCATAGAATTCGATCTCAAGGGTAATATCCTCACCGCGAATAAAAATTTCTGCACGGCGCTGGGTTATGATCTCACCGAGATCGTCGGCAAGCACCATCGCATCTTCTGCGATAGCGAGCTTGCCGGGTCGCGGGCCTATCAGGAATTCTGGGAGTGCTCGCGCGCGGCGAGTTCCAGGCCAAGGAATATCGCCGTATCCGCAAGGACGGCTCGGTTATCTGGATCGAGGCCTCTTACAACCCGGTCTTCCGTTCCGGCAAACCCTATAAGGTCGTGAAGATCGCCACCGACATCACCGCCAAGAAAATCAGGGCCGTGGACGATGCGGGCAAGCTGGAGGCGCTCTCCCGTTCGCAGGCCACCATCGAGTTTTTTCCGGATGGCACCATCATCACCGCCAATCCGAATTTCTGCGCCACGGTGAATTACGACCTCAAGGAAATCGAGGGCAGGCATCACCGCATGTTCTGCGATCCGTCCTATGCCGCCTCGCCTGCTTACGATAATTTCTGGCCGCGACTGGCGGCAGGGGAATTCATCTCGGATGAATTTGTCCGCTATGGAAAGAACGGCAAGGAAATATGGATCCAGGCTGCCTATAATCCGGTGCTGGACGAAGCAGGCAAGGTGGTCAAAGTGGTGAAATTCGCCACCGATGTCACGCCGCGCATGAGCGCCATCAGTGTGCTTGCCGATGCCCTGCGGGCGCTGGCCGAAGGTGATCTTGTGCAGCGCCTCGACAACAGCTTCGTGCCCAGCATGGAAAAGCTGCGCGCGGACTTCAACGAAGTCGTCGCCAGGCTGCAGGCCACCATGCAGACCATCGCCCACAATGCCTCGACAATCGCCTCGGGCTCCGGCGAAATCCGCATCGCCGCCGATCAGCTTTCGCAGCGCACCGAACAGCAGGCCGCCTCACTGGAAGAGACCGCAGCCGCGCTGGAGGAAATCACCACCACCGTTGCCGATGCCAGCCGGCGCGCCGGCGAGGCCGGAAAGCTGGTGTTGCGAACGAGAGAACATGCCGAACATTCCGGCGATATCGTCCAGCAGGCAATTTCCGCCATGGATGCGATTTCGCGTTCCTCGGGTGAAATTACCAACATCATCGGCGTCATTGACGACATCGCCTTCCAGACCAATCTTCTGGCCCTGAATGCGGGTGTCGAAGCCGCCCGGGCCGGCGAAGCGGGCAAGGGTTTCGCCGTTGTGGCGCAGGAGGTCCGCGAACTCGCACAACGGTCCGCCGTTGCGGCCAAGGAAATCAAATCCCTCATCAACACCTCCCGCGAGCAGGTCGCCAACGGTGTGGATCTGGTGGGCAGAACCGGCGGCGCGCTCCGGGATATCCAGTCGCAGATGAGTGAGATCGACAGCAATGTCTCGGCGATCGTTGAAGCCTCGCGCGAGCAGGCGAATGGTCTCAGCGAAATCAATCAGGCCGTCAACGTCATGGATCAGGCCACCCAGAAAAACGCCGCCATGGTGGAGGAAACCACCGCCGCCAGCCACGGCCTCGCCACGGAGGCGGAAAATCTGCACGAATTGCTGCGGCAGTTCAGAATATCCCACGAGGGGCATCGCCCGCCCGCCCGGCCGACAAAAAGCCGGCCGTTGTCACCCGGCTCCCGACTCCGCAACCGCGATATGCCGCCGCGCCAAGATCTCGCGGAAACGCAGCAGCCGAATGGGCGGAGTTCTAGGCCCGCTCTGAAGCCAAGGGCCGCCGGGAAACGGCGGCCTTAATGTTATAGAATGATACGATCCGCCCGGGTGAAGATTTCAAAATCTTCACCCCGCACCAGCGCCACAAGCGTGACACCCGAACTCTCGGCCGTTTCGATGGCAAGCGCAGTGGGTGCTGAAATTGCCGCCAGAATGGGGCTGCCAAGGATGGCCGTCTTCTGGACCATTTCCACCGACAGTCGGCTGGTGACAACCACAATGCCCGTACCGGGCGATAGGTCTGCATTGACGACCGCACCTGCGAGCTTGTCGAGCGCATTGTGCCGGCCGACATCTTCGCGGACAGCAAGCAGCCCTTTTTGAGGATTGTAGAAACCCGCGCCGTGAACTGCCCGCGTTTCGCGATTGAGGCTTTGCGCTTCATTCAGCGCTTTGACCGCAGCAACGATGTCATCTCCGTCAACGGAGACTTCCACATCGCTCAACTCCGGTACCACGCGGACCGCCTGTTCTATGGACTCGATTCCACAAAGACCGCAGCCGACGGGGCCTGCCATATGCCGCCGTCTTGCCCGCAGCGCATCCGCATTGGCATCCTGCAAATCCACCTGAACATCGAAGCCCTGCCCGGCCTCGATTACCTCTATGGAATGGATTTCCGCCCTTGTGGATATGATGCCTTCCGTAAGACTGAAACCGACTGCGAAATCGACAAGATCAGCTGGGCTCGCCATCATCACGGCATGGGTGCTGCCGCCATAGGAAAAGGCAACAGGCACCTCCTCCGGCACCGCCCTCTCGCCCTCCACTATGGCCCCTTCGCGCAAAGCGGTTCTTGCGACCCTTCGGTAACTTGCCTTTGCCGACACGCCGATCACTCCTCCACGACAAAAATCTGCTTCGTCTCGCTCATGACCCCAAAGCAGCATTTCTTCCCGGTATCACATCTAACCGAAAGCCTTGAAAATCGGAATCGGTTTCCCGGGTGCACCCGTTGAAGGCGCTCCCTGCCTTACCCATTTTCCGCACGTCCATCATTGATGTAATCCCGCCAACGCCATTCGGAAGCTCAGATCAGGCCAGGTGACGGGTTTCCATGCGAAAGCAGCCATGCTTCGTCTGATATGGTAAGGCAACAACCCAAAACAAAAAAGCGACCGAAACGGCCGCTTTCTGCTTTAGGTTTTTTGTGGGCAGTCATTCTTTCGAACCCGCCCGGTGCTTTCAAGCAGCGACAAGAACCTCATGCAGGTTCGTCAGTTCGTAAAGATGCTTTTCAAGCTTGGTCAGATGTTCGTGGTGATGATTGCCCTCTTCGATTTCGGCCTTGGCCGCATCGATACGCTTCTGCAGCGTGTCTGGGGACATGTCATCGGCCGAAACGGCGGATTCGGCGAGAAGCGTGCAGCCGGTCGGCAGAATATCGGCAAAACCACCGAAGACGACGTATTTATGCGTCTCACCGGAGGCGAACTTCACAGTCACCAGACCCGGCTTGATCGTCGTCATCGTCGGAGCGTGATTGGCCAGAACGGTCATTTCACCCAGCGTTGCCGGGATGACGACTTCCGTAACCGTTTCGGAAACGAGCAGACGCTCCGGGGAAACGAGATCGAATTTGAAACTGTCAGCCATGGCTATTCACTTCTTTTCAATTACGCGGGCGTCACGGACTTCATTTCTACAACGCCGGCATCACCATTCCGGTTTCGCCACCGTTGCCGGCGAGGCGCGCAGTTGAACCACGCGCCCGCCAATTCATTATCAGGCGGCTTCGCCAGCCAGCTTCTTTGCCTTTTCGATGGCTTCTTCCATCGAACCGACCATGTAGAAAGCAGCTTCCGGCAGATTGTCGTATTCGCCGTTGACCAGACCCTTGAAGCCCTTGATCGTGTCTTCGAGAGCGACGAGCTTGCCCGGCGAACCGGTGAAGACTTCAGCAACGAAGAACGGCTGCGACAGGAAGCGCTCGATCTTACGGGCGCGGGCAACCGTCAGCTTGTCTTCTTCCGACAGTTCGTCCATGCCGAGGATGGCGATGATGTCCTGGAGAGCCTTGTAGCGCTGCAGGGTCGACTGAACCTTACGGGCAACTTCATAGTGCTCTTCGCCGACGATCATCGGGTCAAGCATACGCGAGGTGGAGTCGAGCGGGTCAACAGCCGGGTAGATACCCTTTTCAGCGATCGAACGCGACAGAACCGTCGTTGCGTCAAGATGCGCGAACGAAGTTGCGGGAGCCGGGTCGGTCAAGTCGTCGGCGGGAACGTAAATGGCCTGAACCGAGGTGATCGAACCCTTGGTCGTGGTGGTGATGCGTTCCTGCATCTGGCCCATGTCGGTTGCGAGCGTCGGCTGGTAGCCCACGGCCGAAGGAATACGGCCGAGCAGAGCCGACACTTCCGAACCAGCCTGCGTGAAGCGGAAGATGTTGTCCACGAAGAACAGAACGTCCTGGCCTTCGTCACGGAAGTTTTCAGCGATCGTCAGACCGGTCAGAGCAACGCGGGCGCGGGCGCCCGGCGGTTCGTTCATCTGGCCGTAAACGAGTGCTGCCTTGGAGCCTTCGCCGCCGCCGAGCTTGTTGACGTTCGACTCGATCATTTCGTGATAGAGGTCGTTACCTTCACGGGTACGCTCACCAACACCGGCGAATACCGAATAACCACCATGCGCCTTGGCGACGTTGTTGATCAGTTCCATAATGAGAACCGTCTTGCCAACGCCGGCGCCGCCGAACAGGCCGATCTTACCACCCTTGGCGTAAGGAGCCAGAAGGTCAACGACCTTGATGCCGGTGACGAGGATCTGTGCTTCCGTCGACTGCTCGACGTAAGACGGCGCGTCCTGGTGGATGGCGCGCTTCTTGGCCGTGGTGATCGGACCGGCTTCGTCAACCGGCTCACCGATGACGTTCATGATACGGCCGAGCGTTTCCGGACCGACCGGAACTTCGATCGGCGCACCCGTGTTGACGACGGCCTGACCGCGAACCAGACCTTCGGTCGAGTCCATGGCGATCGTGCGGACGACGTTTTCGCCGAGATGCTGCGCGACCTCCAGAACGAGGCGGTTGCCGTTGTTCTCGGTTTCGAGCGCGTTCAGGATCGGAGGCAGTTCGCCTTCGAACGCCACGTCGACAACAGCGCCGATAACCTGGGTAACCTTGCCCGCGCCGTTCACCGCTGCGGTTTTCTTGGGGGTAGCTGCCTTAGCCATTATCCTTACCCTCTTTCCTTACCTCAGAGCGCTTCCGCGCCCGAAATGATTTCAATGAGTTCCTTGGTGATCTGAGCCTGACGCTGACGGTTGTAGGAAAGCGTCAGCTTGTTGATCATCTCACCGGCATTGCGCGTTGCATTGTCCATCGCGCTCATCTTGGCGCCCATTTCACCGGCAACGTTTTCGAGCAGAGCCCGGAAAACCTGAACCGAAATGTTGCGCGGAATAAGGTCTTCCAGAATAGAAGCCGCATCCGGCTCGTATTCGTAGACGGCGTTCTGCGTCGTCTCATCCGCTTCCACAACAGGCGTAGCGGCCGGAATGAGCTGCAGGCCGGTCGGGATCTGGCTGATGACGGACTTGAATTCCGAATAGATCAGCGTGCAGACGTCAAATTCACCCGCGTTGAAGAGCGAGATCACCTTCTTGGCGATCTGGTCGGCATTTTCAAAACCGACCTTCTTCACTTCGCGCAGTTCGACGCGCTCGATGATGTTGGCTGCAAATTCGCGGCGAAGGCTGTCGTAACCCTTCTTGCCAACCGTGATGATCTTGACCGTCTTGCCTTCCGAAATCAGCTTGCGGGCATGATCGCGGGCAAAACGGGAAATCTGCGAGTTGAAACCGCCGCAAAGACCACGTTCAGCCGTGCAGACGACGAGCAGATGCACGTCGTCCTTGCCGGTGCCGGTCATCAGCGCCGGAGCAACGTCCGCCTCGACCGCCTTGGCGATGTTGGCGAGAACGGCGCTCATACGCTGAGAATAAGGCCGGGCGGCCTCCGCAGCTTCCTGGGCGCGCCGAAGCTTCGCCGCGGCGACCATTTTCATCGCCTTGGTAATCTTCTGCGTCGCCTTTACGGAGGCAATGCGGTTTTTCAGATCCTTTAGTGAAGGCATCCGTTATCCGTCCGAGTAAAAGAGCCCTGATTACGAGAAAGACTTGGCGAAGCTATCAAGAGCGCCCTTGAGCTTGCCCTTGGTATCGTCGCTGATAGCCTTTTCCGTGCGGATGGTGTCGAGGATCGCCTTGCCTTCCGAGCGGAGGTAGGAGAGGAAACCCTGCTCGAACTTGCCGACCTGCGCGACCGGAACCTTGTCGAGGTAGCCGTTGACACCAGCGAAGATTACCGCGACCTGCTCTTCCGTCTTGAGCGGAGAGAACTGCGGCTGCTTCAGAAGCTCGGTCAGGCGGGCACCGCGGTTAAGCAGGCGCTGCGTGGAAGCATCAAGGTCCGAGCCGAACTGGGCAAAAGCGGCCATTTCGCGATACTGGGCGAGTTCACCCTTGATCGAACCGGCAACCTGCTTCATCGCCTTGATCTGAGCGGCGGAACCAACGCGCGAAACCGACAGACCGACGTTAACGGCCGGACGGATGCCCTGGTAGAACAGGTCGGTTTCAAGGAAGATCTGGCCGTCGGTGATCGAGATCACGTTGGTCGGAATGAAGGCCGAAACGTCGTTACCCTGGGTTTCGATGACCGGCAGAGCCGTCAGCGAACCGGCGCCCATTTCGTCGGAGAGCTTTGCAGCACGCTCGAGAAGACGGGAGTGAAGGTAGAAAACGTCGCCCGGATAAGCTTCGCGGCCCGGAGGACGACGCAGCAGAAGCGACATCTGACGATAGGCAACGGCCTGCTTGGAAAGGTCGTCGTAGCCGATGAGAGCGTGCTTGCCGTTGTCACGGAAGTATTCGCCCATGGCGCAACCGGCAAACGGAGCAAGGTACTGCATCGGAGCCGGATCGGAAGCGGTCGCAGCAACGATGATCGAGTACTGCAGCGCGCCGCGCTCTTCCAGAACTTTCACGAACTGGGCAACGGTCGAACGCTTCTGACCGATAGCGACGTAGACGCAATAAAGCTTGTCGCCGTCGGGACCATTGTCGTGAATGGCCTTCTGGTTCAGGATCGTGTCGAGAATGATCGCGGTCTTGCCGGTCTGACGGTCGCCGATGACGAGCTCGCGCTGGCCACGGCCAACCGGGATGAGAGCGTCGATAGCCTTGAGGCCGGTCGACATCGGCTCATGAACCGACTTGCGCGGAATGATGCCGGGAGCCTTGACGTCAACGCGCGAACGCTTGGCGGCATTGATAGGGCCCTTGCCGTCGATCGGGTTGCCGAGCGCGTCAACGACGCGGCCAAGCAGTTCCGGACCGACCGGAACGTCAACGATAGCGCCAGTCCGCTTTACGGTGTCGCCTTCCTTGATGTCACGGTCCGAACCGAAGATAACCACACCGACGTTGTCGGCTTCGAGGTTGAGCGCCATGCCGCGGATGCCGCCCGGAAACTCGACCATTTCGCCGGCCTGAACATTGTCGAGGCCATAGACGCGGGCGATACCGTCACCGACGGAAAGCACCTGACCGACTTCCGAGACTTCCGCCTCGTTGCCGAAATTTTTGATTTGATCTTTCAGAATTGCGGAAATTTCCGCGGCGCGGATATCCATCAGCCAACCTCTTTCAGTGCAAGCTTAAGGGTGGAAAGTTTGGTGCGAAGAGACGTATCGATCTGGCGAGAGCCGACCTTGACGATCAGGCCTCCGAGGATCGACGGATCGACGGTAACGGAAACCGCCACATCCTTGCCGGTAACGCTCTTCAGCGCCGCCTTCAGTTCAGTTTCCTGCGCCTCGTCGAGCGCATGTGCCGAGGTGACCTCGGCGGTGATTTCGCCGCGGTGGGCGGCGGCGATGGTGCGGTAGGCGCGGATCATGCCGGGAACGGCAAAGAGACGGCGGTTATTCGCAACGACCTTGAGGAAATTGAGTGCGAGACCGCCGATGGCGGCCTTTTCGCAGATCGCGGTGATTGCCTTGAACTGATCCTCGGCGGAAAACACCGGGCTCGCAACCAGACGCTTCAAATCGTCGCTTTCGTCGAGAAGTGCGCCGAACTTATCCAGATCGGCCTGAACCGCTTCGACCGCACCCGCTTCCAAAGCAAGCTCGAAAAGCGACGACGCATACCTTTCCGCTACACCGGATGTTCCATGGGAGGTGTCTGCCACGGGCACTTTTTCCCTGCTAATCGTCCAAGACCATCAGCGATGGGGCTCCACCGCATCAAATTCTTGAAATCGTTTCAATTTCCCCGAAAAAGACCGGAATTCCCCCCTGCCTTTTCCCAATTTCGCGGTCCGTCTAGCATAGGACGCCGGGACTCGCAACACGCGTAATAGCGGAAAGCGCCGTTTGGGCAAGGGGGAATGCGTTTAAATTTTCCGATTTCGCCCAGGATGCGGCATCTGTGCGTCACAAAAGGCAAAAAGCCCGCCTCAGACCAGCCCGAACACGTAGCTCAACGACAGTGCAGCGAGCAGGAAGTGTACAACCAGAAGTAAGAAATTCCGCATGGTTGCGCCTCCATCCGAGAGTATGGAGAGAATACCGCCGAACACGCTGAGGCCGAAAGCCGCACCGAAGGCGAGATAGACCATGGGCTGCGCGAGAAGCAGGGCGGCGGCGCCGAGGCCGAGATAGAACCCGGCAAGCGACGAACGCACAAGCGCATAACCATCCCTGCGCTCACCTGCCGGCTGCAGACCGAAGGCACGCAGCGTAATACCCGGCGCAAACATGAAAAAAAGGCCCATCACCGCCGAAACCACCGCCGCTCCGAAGGCCAGCTGCTCGCCGAACTCGGCGGGAAAATAAAACTCCATCTCGTTCCCCAAATCATTTTGACTGCCTGCTGCGTTATGACACGGTCATGACAGCGGGAAAACGCCCCGGCGGCAAAGTTCAAAGGAAACTTTGCGGGTCGATATCGAGCTGCACATGCACGCTGCCGCGCTCTTTCGGGCCATTGGCCAGAAGCGTGCGGAGAAAAGACTGCATGTCGGAATTGCGCCGCCCGTGTACGAGGAGGCGGAAACGGTGGCGGCCGCGGATGAGCGCGAGCGGGGCTTCCGCCGGCCCGAGCAGCATGATGCCGGTAATCTGTGGGGCTGCGGCCCTCAAGCCCCGGGCATGGGTTTCCGCTTCCCCGCGCGTATCGGCGGAAACGATGATCGAGGCAAGCCGTCCGAAGGGCGGCAGAACGGCTTTTTCCCGCTCCACGATTTCCCTTTCGTAGAAGGCCGATGCATCGCCCGAAACGATGGCCTGCATGACGGGGTGCTGCGGCTGATAGGTCTGCAACAGGCCATGACTCTTCAACCCCGTGCGCCCGGCGCGCCCCGTCACCTGCGAGAGCAGCTGAAACGTTCGCTCCGCCGCACGCGGATCGCCATTGGCAAGGCCGAGATCGGCATCGACGATGCCCACCAGCGTCATCAGCGGAAAATTATGTCCCTTGGCGACGAGCTGCGTGCCGATGACGATATCCGCCTCACCCTTGACGATCGCCTCCAGCTCCAGCCGCAGGCGCTTGACGCCCATGAGATCGGAGGAGAGGACGATGGTGCGGGCTTCCGGGAAATGTTTCTCCACCTCTTCGGCGATGCGCTCCACACCCGGCCCGCAGGCCACCAGATGATCGAAGGTGCCGCATTCCGGGCAATGGTCAGGCGTCGGCTCGTTGTGGCCGCACTGGTGGCACTGCAATTGATTGCGGAACCGGTGCTCCACCAGCCAGCTGGAACATTGCGGGCACTGGAAACGGTGGCCGCAGACCCGGCAGAGGGTGAGCGGCGCATAACCGCGGCGATTGAGGAAAAGAAGCGCCTGCTCGCCCTTCTCGATGGTCTTGCCGATGCCGCGCAGCAGGACGGGCGAAAGAAACCCTCCCCGTTCCGGCGGATGGCGGCGCATATCGACAAGATGCAGATCCGGCATAGCCGCATCGCCGAAACGCGTGTGCAGATGAATGGTGTTGTAACGCCCCGAACTGCCGTTGACCTGACTTTCCACGGAGGGTGTGGCAGACACCAGCACGACAGGAAATTCTGCTATCCGCGCTCTCACGACCGCCATGTCGCGGGCATTATAAAAGACGCGGTCTTCCTGCTTGTAGGCGGGGTCGTGCTCCTCATCGACGATGATAAGACCGAGATTGTCGAAGGGCAGGAAAAGTGCCGAACGCGCGCCGGCCACCACCTTCACCTCACCCGTCACCGCCTGCCGCCAGACCTTTTCCCGCATGCGCGGTGACAGGTCCGAATGCCATTCCGCCGGTTTCGCACCGAAACGATCCTGAAAACGTTCAAGGAAGGCCGCGGTCAGTGCAATTTCTGGCAGCAGGATGAGAACCTGCCTGCCCTGACGGAGCGTCTCCGCCACCGCCTCGAAATAGACCTCGGTTTTGCCAGAACCTGTGACGCCGTCGATCAGCGAAACATGAAAGCCACCCTTGCGCACATCCTCGAGTATCTCCGAAGCGGCCTGTTTCTGCGGGCCTTCCAGACGCGGCTCGACATAGTCAGGATCGGGTTCGGCCACGACAGGCGGCGCCGGCAGAAACACCGTCTCGAACACGCCCTGCTTGACAAGCCCATCGATCACGCTGGTTGAAACGCCGGCGGCATGGGCAAGCCCGCTCTTTGTCCAGCCATGCCCCTCTGCCGCCAGTTCCATCACCCGCTCGCGGGCGGGGGTAAGGCGCTCCGGCCGGCCTTCGGTCAGCCGCAGCCCCTCGATCATCGGCTCGGGATCGAAGGCGGCAGGTGCTCTGAGCGCCATGCGGGCCACGAGGCCGGGCGGAGACAGCGTATAGGCGGCGACCCAGTCAATGAAGCGGCGCATTTCCGCCTTCAGCGGCGGGCACTCGAAACTTTTGGTGATAGGCCGCAGCTTCTTCGGATCGACGCTCTTTTCTCCGGCATCGTCCCACACCACGCCAAAGACCTGCCGGGGGCCAAGCGGCACCTGCACGACGGAGCCGGTCTCCACCACCATATCCTCGGGCACCGAATAGCTGTAGGGCCCGGGCGCCGGCATGGGCACGAGAACGGGCACCGTGCGCGTGGGCGACGGCGGGTCGAAAAGAGCCCCAAACAGATCGGACGAATCTTTTGCCATGATGTGGCGACCATGCCTCGACGACAGGAAAAAGGAAACCGCCCGGATGTAGTGGGCGCGCCTTGCAAAGTCCACCTCTTAACCAAATGCTGACCATAAGCGCATAGTTTCGAAGCATGGAATGGAGCGCCCCGTGACCGAAATCCTGACATTCGCCCAAGCCGATCTTCTTGACGAGCGCCAATCCTGGCTCGCCGCCCTCGCCGGCGAACGCCGGCTTTCGGACAATACTGTCGAGGCTTATGAGCGCGATACCCGGCAGTTTCTGACATTCCTGACCGGTTACATCGGCAAACCGGCCTCCATCACCGATATTGCCGATCTGCGTCCGGTCGATCTTCGCGCCTTTCTGGCCAATCGGCGCAAGGAAGGTGCCGGCCCGCGGTCGCTCGGGCGACATCTGGCCGGCCTGCGCTCCCTGCTGCACCACCTGCAGAAAAAGGGTCTCGTTAACGCAGCCGGCGCCACCGCCATGCGCGCGCCCAAACAGCCGAAATCGCTACCGAAACCGCTGACCGACCGGCAGGCGCTGAAAATTACCACGAGCGAAGCGCAACTGAACGACGAACCATGGATCGCCGCGCGCAATGCCGCAGTCCTTTCGCTGCTTTATGGCTGCGGCCTTCGCATTTCCGAGGCGCTCGGTCTTACCCCCGCCGATTTTCCACCCGGCGCCCGCAGCCTGCGCATTACCGGCAAAGGCAACAAGACGCGGATTGTGCCCCTGCTGGCGGTGGTGACGGAAGCCGTCGATACCTACAGGAAGCTTTGCCCCTATGCCCTCTCGGCGGATGAGCCAATGTTCCTCGGCGCTCGCGGCGGCAAGCTGCAGCCCGCCATCATCCAGAGGGAAATGCAGAAACTGCGCGGCGCTTTCGGCCTGCCGGAAAACGCTACGCCGCATGCGCTGCGCCACTCCTTCGCCACGCACCTTCTCGCCGGCGGCGGCGACCTGCGCACCATTCAGGAACTGCTTGGCCATGCCAGCCTCTCCACCACACAGGTCTATACCGGGGTCGACACCGCGAGACTGCTGGAAATCTACGACAACGCCCATCCGCGCGCATGAAGCAGGAAATGGTTAACCATAATCATTAACCAGACATCCAAGCCGCCGTTCTATAAGCGAACGACAACCGGATTGGACCGATGCACAGCCTGATAAAACCGCAAAACCTCACCGCCACCCTGATGGGCAAGACCGGCGACGCCCTGCTGTGGCTGCTTGCCGCCCTGCATGTTACCGCCGTCGCAATCCTGCTCATGACCTTGCTTTCGCTGGGGCAAGCGGAAGCCGCGCAGCAGCAGATCACCTGCACCGGCAGCGACATTCTCGTGGAAATGCGCAAGACCGATCCGCAGACCTTCGCAAAGATCGAGCAGGAAGCGGCGGCGATCCCGAACGGCAAGGGCAATTTCTGGCGCATCGAAAAGGCCGGAACGCCCACATCCTATCTTCTCGGCACCATGCATGTCACCGATCCGCGTGTTCTGGAAATGCCTGCCGCCGCCAGCCCCGCCTTTGAAAAAGCCGCGACGGTAATCGTGGAATCGGACGAAATCGTCGACGACAAGAAGGTCGCGGCCTCGCTGCTGAGCAAGCCCGAACTCACCATGTTTCTGGATGGCAAATCGATCACCGACGTCCTGTCGCCGGAAAATGTCGCGCGTCTGGAAAAGGGTCTCAAGGAACGCGGCATTCCGCTGAACGCCGTTTCGCGCATGAAGCCGTGGATGCTTTCGAGCTTCGTCGCCCTTCCCGCCTGTGAATTCGCCCGCAAGGCCACCGGCCTCTCCTTTCTCGACAAGAAGCTGGCCGAAGATGCCATCGCGGACGGAAAACACCTTGTCGGGCTGGAGACCATGGTGGAGCAGCTGACGGCCATGTCCGAGCTGCCGATGGAATTTCATCTTCAGGCGCTGATCGAAACGCTCGAACTGGGCGACCGCATGGATGACATCATGACAACCATGACCGATCTCTATGTCGCCGGCGATATTGGCATGACCATGCCCATGCTGAAAAGCCTGGACACCAAGAAGGCGGCGGCTGAAAACGAACAGGGCTATGCCGCCTTCGAGCAGCGCATCATCACCGACCGCAACCATGTCATGGCGGAACGGGCGGCCCCCGAGCTTGCCAGGGGCAATGTTTTCATGGCCGTCGGCGCACTGCATCTGCCGGGCGAGGAAGGCCTTGTCGAACTGCTGCGCGCGGAAGGCTTTACCCTCACGCGGGTCGATTGACCCGCTCACTCCCGATGCTGACTGGACGGACATTGGCGCAGAACGGCCGCATCGTCGCCGGCACGATCCGACGGTGAAACGGTCCGACGACAAAAAGATAGAGCCGCCCAAACAGGTTCTTGCGCCTGACGATGGTGGTGATACTCACCATCTGGCGGCTCCCCTTCTCTTCGAGATCGACGACGATCCGGAAATCGAGATGGCGGTCATCGAAACCCAGCACAGTCCGCTGGGGCGTGGAGGACAGGACTGGAAAACCGCCCGCCGACGTCCCAGCTACCATTTCGACCGTTCTTAAACCGAAAAGCGCCACCACGCGGTTTCGAAGCGCCATGAGGCTGCGGATCCATGCCGGAGGATGATCGAGAAGGAGCCTGCTGACATCGAGTGAGGACGGCTCCGGCGTCACCATCTCTCCCTGATAGCGATCCCGCCAGTCGGCGCCCGGCAATATGTCTTCGATATCCTGCATTCCCGAACCCCGGCCGCACCATGCGGCAAGGGTAACCTTCCTCTTTTTCCGAGGAACCGGAAACGCGACAAACCGCCGCTTAGCCGTGCGTCATGCGCTTCAGGACATTGGTGCGCCAGTAGAACTGGTGAACCAGAACAGCGACGACGTGGCCGGCGATCAACACCCACATCAGCGCCTTGAAGGGACCGGAATGCAGCTGCCCGGCCGGCTGAGCGCCGAAGTAATAAGCGGCAATACCGGACAGGGGCAGGACGAGGAACAGGGCATAAAAGGTGAAATGCGCCACCTTCGCCGCAATCTGAAACGGCCTCGGTTCTTCGGCGGGATGCGGCGGCACGCCCTGGAAGAAGCGTAGACAGAGGCGCAGCACCGCGAGCAACAGAATGGTGAAGCCGACATAGGCGTGAATATTGGCCGAAGATACCTGTTCCGGCGTCAGTGTTTCGCCCCGCCGCATCAGTCGGTAGGCATGTTCCATCCCATCGGGAAACAACAGGTTGAAGAAGATCAGAAGCGCCATCGCCCAATGAATGATGCGCTGCGGAACAGTGAAGGAAACTTGACTTGGAAACGCCATTTTATTGCCTTTTATCAAAAGGTTAGACAGGCTGTGGCGCGAGTATGGAAAACCCCGGCCTGCATGGCAAGCCGGGGTTTGGCAGATGACTGAAATTTAATATTGGAGCAGCGGGCTCCAACACCGATTACATGTGGATCGGCTTGAAGAAGGTCGCGAGCGCCGCTTCCTTCACGGCTTCCGACATGGTGGGATGCGCATGGCACGTACGGCCGAGATCTTCCGAAGAGCCGCCGAATTCCATCAGCACGGTGATTTCGTGGATCATTTCGCCAGCGCCGAAGCCGACGATGTGGCCGCCGAGAACCCGGTCGGTTTCCTTGTCGGCAAGGATCTTCACGAAACCATCCGTCACCTGCATGGCGCGGGCGCGGCCATTGGCGGTGAAGGGGAACTTGCCGACCTTGTAGGCGACGCCAGCGGCCTTCAGCTCTTCCTCGGTCTTGCCGACGGAAGCGATTTCAGGCTGCGTATAGACCACGGCCGGAATGACGTCGTAATTTACATGGCCGCGCTGGCCGGCGAGGATTTCCGCGAGAGCGACGCCCTCGTCTTCCGCCTTGTGCGCCAGCATCGGGCCCTTCACCACGTCGCCGATCGCATAGATGCCGTCGACATTGGTCTTGTAGTGACCGTCGATTTCGACGCGGCCGCGGCTGTCCAGCACGACACCGGCTTCCGCAAGGCCGAGACCTTCGGTGTAGGGCTTGCGGCCGGTGGAGATCAGCACGACGTTTGCTTCCAGCGTCTCGGCAGCGCCGCCCTTGACCGGCTCGAACACCACCTTTGCACCGGCAGCGGTCTTTTCAACGGCCGTCACCTTCGCGCCGAGCTTGAAATCGAGACCCTGCTTGGCGAGCAGGCGCTGGGCCTGCTTGGAAACTTCGCCATCCATGCCGCCGAGAATATTGTCGAGATATTCAACGACGGTAACCTTGGCGCCGAGACGCGACCAGACCGAACCGAGCTCGAGGCCGATGACGCCGCCGCCGACGACGATCAGCTTTTCCGGAACCTTGGAAAGAGCGATCGCACCGGTGGAGGAGACGATGACGCTTTCATCGATATCGACCTGAACGCCCGGAATGCCGGCAACATCAGAACCCGTGGCGATGACGATGTTCTTCGCTTCGATCTCCTGCGTCTCCCCCTTGTCGTTGGTGACGGAAACCTTGCCGGCGGAAACCACCTTGCCGGTGCCCTGGAAGGCATCGATCTTGTTCTTCTTGAACAGGAAGGACACGCCGTCAACATTGGCCTTCACCACGCCGTCCTTGTGACCCATCATCTTTTCAAGGTTCAGCTTCGGCGCGGCGACTTCGATGCCAAGCGTATCGACACCATGGGCAACATGGGCAAAGGTTTCGGACGCGTGCAGCAGCGCCTTGGACGGGATGCAGCCGACATTGAGGCAGGTGCCGCCATAGGTCGCGCGCTTTTCGATGACAGCGACCTTGAGGCCCAGCTGTGCCGCCTTGACCGCGCAAACATAACCGCCGGGGCCCGTGCCGATTACAACTACATCATATGCCATGTTCGTTTTCCTGATTGATGTCGGGCAAGATACCGGATCATTGCCCTGCTTGCGTTTGACCTGAAATTCAGGCCGCTTTTTCCGTTGCGAGTTTTATACCGAGTGCAATGAAGACCACGCCGCTGGTGCGGTCGATCCATTGGCTGGCGCGCTGAAACGCGGCCCGCATGCGCGGCGTCGTCATGAACAGGCTGACGCCGACGAACCACAGGATAAGGCAGCTCGCCATGACGAAGCCGTATCCGAACTTGATGGCGACCGGCGTGTGAGCATGAACCACCGTCGAAAAGATCGACAGGAAGAAAAACACCGGCTTGGGGTTGAGTGCATTGGCGGCAAAACCGAGCGTGAAAGCCTTAAGCGCCGTCTGGCGGCTTTTCGCCTGAACGCCTTCACCTTCAGCGGCGGGCAATTCGGTCTTGCCGGCGCGCAGCGCCTTGATGCCGATATAGATCAGATAGGCGACGCCCAGCCATTTGACGATGTTGAAGAGATAGATCGACTGGGAGATGATGAGGCCAAGTCCAAGGATCGTATAGGTGACGTGGAACATCAGCGACGTCCCCACCCCGAAGCTGGTGATGATGGCCTGTTTGCGACCATGCACCATGGCCTGGCGCATGACCATCGCGAGATCCGCGCCGGGCGAGACGATCGCAAAGGAGAAGATCGCCATCAGGGATGCAAGTTCGATGAGATATTGATGCATAGGCTCGACCTCAGATCAGCGCGACAAGCATGAGGACCAGACCGCCAAGGGACACGACCCACGCGATCGACCGCACATAGGGCACGCCTGCCAGATAAAGCGGGATGTAGACGATGCGCGCCATGGTCCATATCCAGCCGCCCGTCAGCCCCCAGCCGGAAGCGTCACCGGCGATCGCAAGAGCGAGAGTGAGACCGACGAAAGCCGGATAGGTCTCGCGAAAATTATCCGAGGCGCGCTGCGCACGTCCAGCAAACACCCCTTTGAGGTCCTGCCGCGTATCGCGCGCGCCCGCATTCCAGGCAAGGCCGAGTTCCCGCGTGGCGGACATGGCCTGAAGGCAGATATGCAGGAGAAGAAGAATGACGCTGAGCGCCAGCAGGAACACGAAAGGTCCATTCCCGCCGGCCAGGTTTTCCATCCCTCTTCTCCCCTGTTTCAGTCTTAGAGATCGAGAACCAGACGTTCCGGATCTTCCAGGCTTTCCTTAACGCGAACGAGGAAGGTCACTGCTTCCTTGCCGTCAACGATACGGTGATCGTAGGAGAGCGCAAGATACATCATCGGACGGATGACGACCTGACCGCCGATGGCGACCGGACGCTCCTGGATCTTGTGCATGCCGAGAATGCCCGACTGCGGCGCGTTGAGGATCGGCGAAGACATCAGCGAACCGTAGACACCGCCATTGGTGATGGTGAAGGTGCCACCCTGCATGTCGGCCATGCCGAGCGAACCGTCACGCGCTGCCTTGGCAAGACGGCCGAGTTCCTTTTCGACACCGGCGATGGAGAGCTGGTCGGCATCGCGGATGACCGGAACGACGAGACCCTTGTCGGTGCCGACAGCCATGCCGACATGACAATAGTTCTTGTAGATGATGTCCGTGCCGTCGATTTCAGCGTTGACGGCGGGCAGTTCCTTCAGCGCGTGGGTCACGGCCTTGGTGAAGAAGCCCATGAAGCCGAGCTTGACGCCGTGCTTCTTCTCGAACACGTCCTTGTAACGGTTGCGCAGGTCCATGACCGCGCTCATGTCCACCTCGTTATAGGTGGTGAGCATGGCGGCGGTGTTCTGTGCGTCCTTCAGGCGACGGGCGATCGTCTGGCGCAGGCGGGTCATCTTGACGCGCTCTTCGCGAACAGCATCCTGCTCCGCGGAAACCGGGCGGGGGGCAGCAGCCGGAGCCGGAGCGGCGGCCGGTGCCGAAACGCCCTTGGCGACAGCGGCGAGAACGTCACCCTTCAGAACCTGACCGCGCTTGCCCGAACCGTCGACCTGATCGGCGGACAGGTTGTTTTCAGCAAGCAGCTTGCCGGCGGCAGGTGCGGGCGGCATGGAGCCGGTTGCCGGTGCGGCAACGGCGGCAGGCGCCGGTGCGGCAGCTGCAGCAGGCTTTGCCGGTTCGGCAGCCGGTGCGGAGGTTGCAGCGCCGGCAGCACCTTCGGCGATCTGGCCGAGAAGCGCGTCGAGACCGACAGTTTCGCCGTTCTGCGCAACGATTTCGGTGAGAACGCCGGATGCAGGCGCCGGGACTTCGACGGTAACCTTGTCGGTTTCCAGTTCAACGAGAGGTTCGTCGGCCTTGACGGTATCGCCGACCTTCTTGAACCAGGTGCCGACGGTCGCTTCGCTGACGGATTCGCCGAGGGTTGGTACGCGGATTTCAGTGGCCATGATCTAGTTCCGTTATTCAGGTGTCTTTTTTGCGGGGCGATGCGGGAGAGTTCTCACTCTCCCAGCGCGTCTTCCAGGAACGCAGCAAGCTGCGCCAGGTGCTTGGACATCAGGCCGGTCGCCGGAGAGGCGGCAGCCGGACGGCCCGTGTAACGGACCTTCTGGTACTTGGCGTCGATATGCGCCAGAACCCATTCCAGGTAAGGATCGATGAACGACCACGCACCCATGTTCTTCGGCTCTTCCTGGCACCAGACCATTTCCGCATTGCGGAAGCGCGACAGCTCGTTGATGAGCGCCTTGGCCGGGAACGGGTAAAGCTGTTCGATACGCAGCAGGTAGATATCGTCGATACCGCGCTTTTCGCGTTCCTCGAGCAGATCGTAATAGACCTTGCCCGTGCACATGACGACGCGGCGGATCTTCGAATCCTTCTGCAGCTTGATCGGGCCGTCCTTGATGACTTCAGCATCGTCCCACAGGAGACGGTGGAAGGAAGACTCGCCTGCAAGCTCGGCCAGCGAAGAGGTGGCGCGCTTGTGACGCAGCAGCGACTTCGGCGTCATCAGGATCAGCGGCTTGCGGAAGTCGCGCTTCACCTGGCGGCGCAGGATGTGGAAGTAGTTGGCCGGCGTCGTGCAGTTGGCAACCTGCATGTTGTCTTCGGCGCACATCTGCAGCCAGCGCTCCAGACGGGCGGACGAATGTTCCGGGCCCTGACCTTCGTAACCATGCGGCAGAAGGCAGACGAGACCGGACATGCGCAGCCACTTGCGTTCACCCGAAGAGATGAACTGATCGAACACCACCTGCGCGCCGTTGGCGAAGTCGCCGAACTGGGCTTCCCAAAGGGTCAGCGCATTCGGACGGGCCAGCGAGTAGCCATATTCGAAACCGAGAACGGCTTCTTCCGAAAGCATCGAGTTGATGACTTCGTAACGGGCCTGCGTCGGCGAAAGGTTGGCGAGCGGAATATAACGCTCTTCGGTCTCCTGATCGTAGAGGACCGAGTGACGCTGCGAGAAGGTGCCGCGTTCGCAATCCTGACCGGAAAGACGAATCTTGTGGCCGTCAGCAACGAGCGAACCGAACGCAAGCGCTTCCGCCATTGCCCAGTCGATGCCTTCGCCCGTCTCGACCATCTGCGAGCGGTTTTCCATGAAGCGCTGGATCGTGCGGTGGGCGCTGAAACCTTCCGGAATGGTCGACAGCTTCTTGCCGATTTCCTTGAGCTGCTTCATCGGCACGCCGGTCTTGCCGCGACGCTGCTCATCGGCATTGTCGGCGGCGCGCAGACCCGACCACTGGCCGTCCAGCCAGTCGGCCTTGTTCGGCTTGTAGGACTGGCCTGCCTCGAATTCCTGCTCGAGATGGGCGCGCCAGTCGGCCTTCATCTTCTCGAATTCGCCTTCGTTCATCAGGCCTTCCGCGATCAGGCGGTCGGCATAGATGCGCGCGACTGTCTTGTGGCCACGGATAACCTTGTACATTTTCGGCTGCGTGAACGCCGGCTCGTCGCCTTCGTTATGGCCGAAGCGGCGGTAGCAGAACATGTCGATGACGACAGGCTTGTGGAACTTCATGCGGTATTCGGTCGCAACCTTGGCCGCATAGGTGACCGCTTCCGGATCGTCGCCGTTGACGTGGAAGATCGGCGCTTCGATCATCTTGGCGACGTCGGACGGATAGGGCGACGAACGCGAGAAGGCCGGGTTCGTCGTGAAGCCGATCTGGTTGTTGATGATGAAGTGCATGGTACCGGCAACGCGGTGGCCGCGCAGACCGGAAAGGCCGAGAATTTCCGCAACAACGCCCTGACCCGCAAAAGCGGCATCGCCGTGCAGCAGGAGCGGCAGCACCTTGGCGCGCTCGGACAGCGGAATGATGTCGCCGTCCCACACCTTGGCCAGCTGGTCCTGCTTGGCGCGGGCCTTGCCCATGACAACGGGATTGACGATTTCAAGGTGCGACGGGTTCGCCGTCAGCGACAGGTGAACCTTGTTGCCGTCGAATTCGCGGTCGGAGGACGCACCGAGGTGGTACTTCACGTCGCCCGAACCTTCGACATCGTCAGGCTTGAACGAACCGCCCTTGAACTCGTGGAACACGGCGCGGTGCGGCTTGCCCATGACGTTGGTCAGAACGTTCAGGCGGCCACGGTGGGCCATGCCGAGAACGACTTCTTCCAGGCCTTCCTGCCCGCCGCGCTTGATGATCTGCTCGAGCGCCGGGATCAGCGATTCACCGCCATCGAGGCCGAAACGCTTGGTGCCCTTGAAACGCACGTCGAGGAACTGCTCGTAGCCTTCGGCTTCGACCAGCTTGGACAGAATGGCCTTCTTGCCTTCCGCCGTGAAGGCGACGCCCTTATCCGGACCTTCGATGCGCTCCTGAATCCAGCCTTTTTCTTCCGGGCTGGACATGTGCATGAATTCAACACCGATGGTGGAGCAGTAGGTGCGCTCCAGAATATCGATCATTTCACGCACGGTCGCATATTCGAGGCCGAGCACGTTATCGATGAAAATCTTGCGGTCGTAATCGCTTTCCTCGAAGCCGTAGGACTTCGGCGAAAGCTCGTTATAGTCCTCAACGGCAACGGCAATGCCGAGCGGGTCGAGCTTGGCATGCAGGTGGCCGCGCATGCGGTAGGCGCGGATCATCATGATGGCGCGAACGCTGTCACGGGTCGCCTGCAGCACTTCGGCTTCGCTGACCGGCTTGCCGGTATCGGCGCTCTTGGCCTCAGCCTTCGCCTGAACCTTTTTCTCGATGGCCTTTTCGACCGTGGCCCAGTTGCCATCGAGTGCGGAAACCAGTTCGCCATTCGCCGGGATCGGCCAGTTGGCGCGCTTCCAGGAGGCGCCCTTGGCCGCCTTCTTCACATCTTCCGGGTTATCGGACAGTGCCTTGAAGAAGCTCTGCCACTCCGGCGACACGGAAGAGGGGTCCTCTTCGTACCGGGCATAGAGCTGCTCGATATAGGCTGCATTCGCGCCGTCCAGAAACGACGTGATCTGAAACTGCTCGTTCGCTTCTTGCCTTGCCATTGTGTTCTTGCGGACTTGTCCGTCCGCCTCCTCGATGCCGTTAGGGCCGTTCGCCGGCCTGCCGCTTTGATTATTGCTGTCTGCCGCCGGGGCGGTATGCCGTTCTGTCTGTCGTTCCTTGCGGCATCGGGCAGCGTGGCATTGAAGCCACGCCGCCCGTTACCGATGTCATGTGGTCTCAGCCCTTGAGGACTTCAACCAGCGTCTTGCCGAGGCGCGCCGGGGAAGGCGACACCTTGATGCCGGCCGCTTCCATGGCTGCGATCTTGGACTCTGCGTCACCCTTGCCGCCGGAAACGACAGCGCCGGCGTGGCCCATGGTGCGGCCCTTCGGAGCCGTACGGCCCGCGATGAAGCCGGCCATCGGCTTCTTGCGGCCCTTCTTGGCTTCGTCGATCAGGAACTGCGCCGCATCTTCTTCAGCCGAGCCGCCGATTTCGCCGATCATGATGATCGACTGCGTGGCTTCGTCAGCGAGGAACATTTCCAGCACGTCGATGAACTCGGTGCCCTTGACCGGGTCGCCGCCGATGCCGACAGCCGTCGTCTGGCCGAGGCCTTCGTTGGATGTCTGGAACACGGCTTCATAGGTGAGCGTGCCCGAACGCGAAACGATACCGACCGAACCCTTGCGGAAGATGGAGCCCGGCATGATGCCGATCTTGCATTCTTCCGGCGTCAGGATACCCGGGCAGTTCGGGCCGAGCAGGCGCGACTTGGAGCGGTCGAGGCGAGCCTTGACGCGAACCATGTCCATGACCGGGATACCTTCGGTGATGCAGGTGATGAACGGAATTTCCGCGTCGATGGCTTCGATGATGGCGTCTGCTGCACCTGCCGGCGGAACGTAGATCACGGATGCGTCTGCACCGGTCTTTTCCTTGGCTTCGGCAACCGTTGCGAAGATCGGCAGGCTTTCACCCTTGGAGCCGGTCCAGGTTTCGCCGCCCTTCTTCGGGTGAATACCGCCGACCATCTGCGTGCCGTAATAGGCAAGCGCCTGTTCGGTGTGGAAGGTGCCGGTCTTGCCGGTCAGACCCTGAACAAGGATCTTCGTGTCTTTATTAACAAGAATAGACATTATTTCCGGTCCCTCAATTAGCCGTTGATCGCCGCGACGATCTTCTTGGCTGCGTCGTCCAGATCGTCAGCAGCCGTAATCGCAAGGCCAGATTCGTTGAGAAGCTTCTTGCCAAGTTCGACGTTGGTGCCTTCGAGGCGAACAACGAGCGGAACCTGCAAACCGACTTCCTTCACCGCGGCAATCACGCCTTCGGCGATGACGTCGCACTTCATGATGCCGCCGAAGATGTTGACGAGGATACCCTCGACCTTCGGGTCGGCCGTGATGATCTTGAAGGCTGCCGCAACCTTCTCCTTGCCGGCGCCGCCGCCGACGTCGCAGAAGTTAGCCGGCTCTTTGCCGTAAAGCTTGATGATGTCCATCGTCGCCATGGCAAGACCTGCACCATTGACCATGCAGCCGATGTTGCCGTCGAGCGCCACGTAAGCGAGGTCCCACTTGGATGCTTCGATTTCCTTGGCGTCTTCTTCGGTCTCGTCGCGCAGCGCCTTGACATCGTCATGGCGGAACAGCGCGTTGCCGTCGAAGGACATCTTGGCGTCGAGAACGCGCAGATGGCCATTTTCCATGACGATCAGCGGGTTAACCTCGAGGAGAGCCATGTCCTTCTCGTTGAAGGCCTTGTAGAGGATCGGGAAGAGCGACTTTGCGTCTTCGGCTGCAGCACCCTCAAGCTCGAGAGCCTTGGAGATTGCGGCAACGTCAGCCTCGCTCACACCCTTTTCCGGGTTGATGGCAATGGTGTGGATTTTCTCGGGCGTGTCGTGGGCGACAGCTTCGATGTCCATGCCGCCTTCCGTGGAAACCACGAAAGCAACCTGACCGACTGAACGATCAACCAGCAGCGAGCAGTAAAGTTCGCGGGCAATGTCGGCACCGTCTTCGATGTAGAGACGGTTGACCTGCTTGCCGGCTTCACCGGTCTGCGCCGTTACCAGCGTGTTGCCGAGCATGTCCTTGGCGTGGGAAACGACTTCGTCGATGGACTTCGCCAGACGAACGCCGCCCTTGGCGTCCGGGCCGAGTTCCTTGAACTTGCCCTTGCCGCGGCCGCCAGCGTGGATCTGGCTCTTGACGACGTAAAGCGGGCCGGGAAGCTGCTTGGCGGCAGCTTCAGCTTCTTCGACCTTGAGAATGGCGACGCCTTCAGCAACCGGCGCGCCGTAGCCCTTCAGAAGAGCCTTGGCCTGATATTCGTGAATATTCATGGAATAATCCCTGTTTGGAGCCGCTAGGCTATTACTTCAGCGACGGAGCGATGTTGACGCAGGCTTCGCAAAGACCAGCGACAGCGCCGACGGACTTCTGGAAGGCGGCTTCTTCTTCCTTGTTCAGTTCGATCTCGATGATGCGCTCGATACCGCCGGCACCGATGATGGTGGGCACGCCGACATACATGTCGTCGACGCCATACTGGCCCGAGAGGTGGGCAGCGGCGGGCAGAACGCGCTTCTTGTCCTTGAGGTAGGATTCAGCCATTTCGATTGCCGAAGCGGCCGGCGCATAATAGGCCGAACCGGTCTTCAGCAGGCCGACGATTTCCGCACCGCCGTCACGGGTGCGCTGGATGATCTGCTCGAGGCGCTCGGCGGTCAGCCAGCCCATCTTGACGAGATCGGTCAGCGGAACGCCGGCAACGGTGGAGTAACGTGCGAGCGGCACCATGGTGTCGCCGTGGCCGCCTAGAACGAAGGCGGTGACGTCTTCAACCGAAACGTTGAATTCTTCGGCGAGGAACAGGCGGAAACGGGCGCTGTCGAGAACGCCGGCCATGCCGACGACCTTGTTCTTCGGCAGGCCGGAGAACTTCTGCAGCGCCCAGACCATGGCGTCGAGCGGGTTGGTGATGCAGATGACGAAAGCATTCGGGGCATATTTCTTGATGCCGGCGCCGACCTGTTCCATGACCTTGAGGTTGATGCCGAGAAGATCGTCGCGGCTCATGCCCGGCTTGCGGGCAACGCCAGCGGTGACGATGCAGACGTCAGCGCCTTCGATGGCGGCGTAATCGGAAGCGCCGGTGAGCTTTGCATTGAAGCCTTCAACCGGGCCGGACTGGGCAATATCCAGACCCTTGCCCTGCGGGATGCCGTCGGCAATATCGAAGAGGACGATATCGCCCAGTTCCTTCAGGCTGGCGAGATGCGCCAGCGTGCCGCCGATCATGCCAGAACCAATAAGTGCAATTTTTTTGCGAGCCATCGAATGCTTCCTCTTGAGCTTCAATTCAATTTCACCGCGCCAAACCGGCAGCCAAATTGTCGCACTCCGATTAGCCCCATTGGCTAAAATTGGCAACAGATTCTTTTCTGGTGAATATTTTCAATCGTTTAGATCATTATTTTCTTACGTAAACGTAAGAAAATACGTCACGAAAGTGTCAAACTTTCTGGCGTTTTTCGTGGTGCAGCGCCAGATAATCCGCGCTGCGCATTTCAAACAGGCGCGAGGCGGTGCGATCGAACTCGAAACCTTCGGTCCCCTTGCGCTTGCCGAGCAGGTCTTCCGGCATGGCGGCAGCGGAGGCAAAAAGCCGGACGCTGTGGTCGTAAAGCGCATCGATGAGGATGATGAAACGCTTGGTCTCGTTGCGCTTGTCCGCGTTCAAGAACGGGATATGATCGATGAAGACCGTGTCGAAACGATTGGCGATGGCAAGGAAGTCGGAAGCCCCAAGCGGCTTTTCGCAAAGATCGGAAAAGGAAAAGCGAGCGACCCGACCGCTGGCGCGCGGCACCAGAATGGAACGGCCCTTCATCGGTATCTCGGTCGGTGCAACGAGGTGACCGGCAATCATGTGCCGCCAGGCCATATCCATCGCCTGATCCGCCGAACCGTCGAGCGGCGTGACATAGACGGGCAGGCTTTCCAGCTTCTCCATCCGGTAGTCGGTGGGGCTGTCCAGCGTCACCACCTCCACATGCTTTTTCAAGAGATCGACGAAGGGCAGAAACAGGCCGCGATTGAGACCATCCTTGTAGAGATTGTCCGGCACGACGTTGGAGGTCGTCACCAATGTGCAGCCATTGGCGAACAGCTCGCTGAACAGCCGCGCAAGAATCATCGCATCGGCAATATCCGTGACCGTAAATTCGTCGAAGCATAAAAGCTCAGCCTCCGCCAGGAGCTGGGCCGCAACGGGCGGAATCGGATCGGCCTGTTTGGTTTCGCCATTCTTCAGCTTCTGCCGATGCGCATGCACGCGATTATGCACATCCGCCATGAATTCGTGAAAATGGCAGCGCCGTTTGGAGGAAACCGGCGCCATCTCATAGAACATGTCCATCAGCATCGTCTTGCCGCGGCCGACGCTACCATAGACATATAGCCCCCTGACGGTGGCGGCAGGTCCGGACTTGCGCGCAAACATCCAACCAAGCGCGCTCTTCTTCTTGGCGGGCTTGCGTGCCTTCAGATCGGCAAGGATACGGTCCAGATGCGCCGCCACGCCAAGCTGGGCGGCATCGGCCTGCAAGGTGCCAGCTGCCGTCAATGCGTTGAGCTGTTCAACGACACTATGATTGTAATCGGGCAATGGCTTCATGAAAAAACGCCTCGGGCGCGGGCGCACAAAAGCACCCGCGACGAATGGACAGGCTTAGAGCGAAAAGAGCGTTCCGGCTGCACCGGATAGACTCATCGGCTGAGGCTGAGCGGCTGGCCGCTATTGGTGGTGCCATCGAAGCGCGCATCGGCGCTCTTGTAGACGCGGCCAATCGTGTCACCCGAACGGTTCTTGAAGAGAACCATCTTGCCGGACACTTCCCAGGACCCCATCGCCGTCAGCTCGCCCGCGCAACCGCGCGTGCCGCCACGCGAGCCGCTGCCGAGATTGGTGAGCGTCAGGAACATGTCGCAATTGGCGCCGCCATTGGAAACGCGCCAATTGCCGACCATGGATTCCTTGGTAACGTCAAGTGCGGCTGCCGGCGGAGCGGCAGAAGCGACATTGGTTCCACCGGGGGCCGCCGAGGCAGGTGCCGACGGGAACTGGCCGCCCGTGGCGCCACCGGGCGGCGGCAGGGCGCCTGACTGGACGGAGGGCACCGGCTGCGCCTGCAAAGGCGGCGTATAACCGGGATTGTTGCTGCCGTTGTTGTTGTAATCGTAGGAGGTACGTTGGCAACCGGCGAGAGTCATCACAACCGCAAGGCCCGTCACCACATATCTGAATTGCATATCAAGCTCCCGATTCTCTCGCTTCCGGAAAGATCATGATCAAACAAGAAGGCTGAATTATTACCAAAGCCTTATCTTGCGCAAGCGATGGCCGGGATAATTACCATTTCGGTCGATTTTTACCGAATTTTCCCACGCCGGGTTGTAAAAAGGGCCGCGGTCGAGACCGCGGCCCGCTAGATTTTCTGTCGTCAGCGAATCGCCTTTAAACGCGGCGCTCGACCATCATCTTCTTGATTTCCGCGATCGCCTTGGCCGGGTTCAAGCCCTTCGGGCAGGCCTGCGCGCAGTTCATGATGGTGTGGCAGCGATAGAGACGGAACGGGTCCTCGAGATTGTCGAGACGCTCGCCGGTTGCCTCATCGCGGCTGTCGATCAGCCAGCGATAGGCCTGCAGCAGAACGGCCGGACCGAGGTAACGGTCGCCATTCCACCAGTAGCTGGGACAGGAGGTGGAGCAGCAGGCGCAGAGAATGCACTCATAAAGACCGTCGAGCTTCAGGCGGTCCTCATGGCTCTGCTTCCATTCCTTGGCGGGCGTCGGCGAAACCGTCTTCAGCCAGGGCTCGATGGAGCGATGCTGGGCGTAGAAATTCGACAGATCGGGAACGAGGTCCTTCACGACAGGCATGTGCGGCAGCGGATAAACCTTCACCGTGCCGTTGATCTCTTCCATGCCCTTGGTGCAGGCGAGCGTGTTGGTGCCATCGATGTTCATGGCGCAGGAACCGCAAATGCCTTCGCGGCAGGAGCGGCGCAGCGTCAGCGTCGGGTCGATATTGTTCTTGATGTAGAGAAGCGCATCCAGAACCATCGGTCCGCAATCATCGACGTCGATATAGAAAGTGTCGATGCGCGGGTTCTGGCCGTCATCCGGGTTCCAGCGATAGATGCGGTATTCGCGCACATTCTTGGCGCCGTCCGGCTTCGGCCAGACCTTGCCTTCGCTGATCTGGGAATTCTTGGGGAGAGCGAGTTCAACCATATCCAGTTCCTCAAATCAGTAGACGCGCGCCTTCGGCTCGATCTTTTTCGGATCGATGCCGTCGGCGATGAGGTCGGTGTGGACCGGGCGGTAGTCGAGCTTGACGTCGCCTTCCGGGCTGACCCAGGCAAGCGTGTGCTTGCGCCAGTTCACGTCGTCGCGACCGGCGAACGGACCGTCGACGAAATCCTCGCGGGCGTGCGAACCGCGGCTTTCCTTGCGCGCTTCCGCGCCATAGACCGTGGTGATCGCATTGGCCATGAGGTTGTGCAGCTCGAGCGTCTCGACCAGATCGGAGTTCCAGACCATCGAACGGTCGGTGACCTTGACGTCAGGCAGTTCCTTCCAGATGGCGGAAAGACGCTGGCAACCGCTTTCCAGCGATTCCTGCGTGCGGAACACGGCCGCGTCGTCCTGCATGGCGCGCTGCATCTTGTCGCGCAGCACCGCCGTCGGCGTCGAGCCGTTGGCGTAACGCAGGCCGTTGAAGCGCTCCATGATCTTGTCGCAGGCAGCCGTATCGAGAGCGGGAACAGCCTCGTCACGATTGATGACCTGAGCGGCGCGGATCGCGGCTGCACGGCCGAAGACCACGAGGTCGATCAGCGAGTTGGAACCGAGGCGGTTGGCACCGTGAACCGAGGCGCAGCCGGCTTCGCCAACAGCCATCAGGCCGGGCGCGATGCGCTCCGGGTTGTTGGCATCGGCATTCAGCACTTCACCCCAATAGTTGGTCGGAATACCGCCCATATTGTAGTGAACCGTCGGCAGGACCGGGATCGGCTCGCGGGTCACATCGACACCGGCGAAAATCTTCGCGCTTTCGGAAATGCCCGGAAGACGCTCATGCAGGATCGCCGGATCGAGGTGATCGAGATGCAGGAAGATGTGGTCCTTGTTTTTGCCGACGCCGCGGCCTTCACGGATTTCCATCGTCATGCAGCGCGACACGACGTCACGCGAGGCAAGGTCCTTCGCGGAAGGCGCATAACGCTCCATGAAGCGTTCGCCTTCGGAGTTGACGAGATAACCGCCTTCGCCGCGTGCACCCTCGGTGATGAGGCAGCCTGCGCCATAAATACCGGTCGGGTGGAATTGCACGAATTCCATGTCCTGGAGCGGCAGGCCAGCGCGGGCGATCATGCCGCCGCCGTCGCCGGTGCAGGTATGGGCCGAGGTTGCGGAGAAATAGGCGCGGCCGTAACCGCCGGTCGCCAGAACCACCATCTTGGCGGCAAAGCGATGGATCGTGCCGTCATCGAGGTTCCAGGCGACGACGCCAGTGCAGCGGCCATCCGGAGACATGATGAGGTCGAGCGCGAAATATTCGATGAAGAATTCCGCATTGTTGCGCAGCGACTGGCCATAAAGCGTGTGCAGAATGGCGTGGCCGGTACGGTCGGCGGCGGCGCAGGTGCGCTGCACCGGCGGGCCTTCGCCGTAATTCTGCATGTGACCGCCGAACGGGCGCTGGTAGATCTTGCCTTCTTCGTTGCGCGAGAAAGGCACGCCGTAATGCTCCAGCTCATAGACCGCTTTTGGCGCTTCCATGGCGAGATATTGCATCGCATCGACGTCGCCGAGCCAGTCGGAGCCCTTCACGGTGTCGTAAAGGTGCCACTGCCAACAGTCGGGCGTCATGTTGGTGAGCGATGCGGCGATGCCGCCCTGCGCCGCAACCGTGTGGGAGCGCGTCGGGAAAACCTTGGTGATGCAGGCCGTGCGGAAGCCCTGTTCCGCCATGCCGAGCGTTGCGCGCAGACCCGCGCCGCCGGCGCCCACCACGATCACGTCATAGGAGTGATCGACATAGGTGTAGGCCTTGCCATTCTGGGAAGGTGAACTGATCGATGCCATGGCGGACTTATCCTGCGAATGCGATTTTCAGAATGGCGAAGATGGAAAGGCCGCCAATCAAAATCGCGAAAAACATATTGAGCATCAGAAGAACGAGCTTCGAAACCTCGGCGTGAACGTAGTCTTCGATGATGACCTGCATGCCGAGCTTCATGTGAATGAGGCCGGAAACCAGCACCAGAGCCATGATGACCGCAACGAGCGGGTTAGACAGCGCGGCAACGACTTCCGGATAGGGCGCGCCGGCATATTTGATCAGAAAGACCACGAAGAAGAGGAGCAGCGGAACGTTGGCGACCGCAGTCACGCGCTGACGCCAGAAATGGTCGGTGCCTTCCTTGGCGGAGCCGAGGCCGCGAACCTTTCCGAGAGGTGTACGCATATCCATGAAAAATCTCCTCAGCGCACGATCAGGGCAACGACCCAGATCAGCGCGGTCAGACAGATCGACACCACCCACGAGGCCTTTGCCAGCTTGGTGGTAAAGTGCTTCTCGAAACCATAGCCCAGATCCCACATGAAATGGCGAAGGCCGCCAAGCATGTGATGAACCAGAGCCCAGGTATATCCGATCAGGATGAGCCTGCCGACGATCGTACCCATCGCCCAGTTGACCCAGTCGTAATAGGCCGGACCCGAGGCGATAGCGATCAGCCACCAGGCAACCAGAAGCGTTCCGAAATAAAGCGCGCCGCCTGTGATGCGGTGCACGATGGAAGCAACCATCGTCGGAATCGGCTTGTAAATTTGAAGATGCGGCGACAGAGGCCGGTTATTAGTCGCATTCGCCATCAGAACCTCGCGGCGTTTTCCCGTGCGCCCATCAGACAGGACGCCCCCAAGCAACAGCACATGACGAAAGAATGTGCATTGCACCAACCGCGACGTTTAATCACATGGGAGCATCACCACAAGCACATTTCATGGCCGATTCCAATTTAATCGATTGGTTCACGAATTTTTTTTGGAATTTTTTTGCGTCAAAATAAAAAATCGAGCGTTTCCAAGATTTACGCCCCTAAAATATTTACCTTTACGTAATTCATGAATCGTGTAATTTACCTTTGGTTAACCAAGAAAATCCGGAGAATGAGGCTCATGTTACAGCGCCGAATCGCCGCTTTGACCATGATGGTCGCAGGCGTCATTTTCACCGTGGTGCCTCCAGCGGCGGCAGAGAATTCTTATGGCCGCCGTGATTATCAGCACAAATATCAACACCATCAATCGCAGGTAAGCTTCTCCACGGACGGGCTGCCATCCACCCTCCCCGGCGGCACTTACGTCGGTGCGATATCGGCGCTGCGCGTTCGCGGCAACGGTAATTATTTCGCAATTGGCGGCCGGCTTTCACGGAAAAGCGCAACGGTTGCGACGGGCGCACAACTTGCGCCAAAAGCGAAAATCATCGATGTCCGTGCTGAAACCGCTGGCGACGCCTGCGCCTACGAGCATGGCGTCTGCATTATCCGGCCCTGAAGCATTTTCGGCAAAAGCATGGAGCGGTTTTACTGCAAATGCGCGATGCGCTGATCAGATGAAACGCCACACCGTGGTCTTCTTCACTTCGCTGTCCTCCACGGCCCGCGTCACAGGCACCTGATAGGTCGCCTCCGCGCGGAGCCGCTCTTTGGGCAAATAAGCGCGTCCGGGATCGCCGACGAGAACGCTCACGCCTTTTTCCGTCAGTTCCAGAAACCACGGTACGAGAAGATCGGCAAAGGCGCGGTCGTAAAACACGTCGCCGGCCAGCAGAACATCCGCCTCAACCGGTTTTCCAACCAGATCAAGCCCGGTGAAAGCAATGTCCACGTTATTGAGAGCCGCGTTCAGCCGAATGGCCGTCTCTGTCCACGGATCGATATCGGCCGCCAGAACAGTATCCGCGCCCGCCTTTGCCGCAGCGATGGCGACCAGACCGGAGCCGCTGGCGAAATCCAGCACGCGCCTGCCGGAAACGCTGTCGGGATGATCGAGAACGTAGCGGGCAAGCCCCTGCCCGCCGGCCCAGGCGAAGGCCCAGAAGGGCGGCGGAAGGCCGATTGCTTCCAGCTCCTCCTCCGTCTTCAGCCACAGCTCATGGGCTTCAGTGGCGAGATGAAGACGCAACTCCGGCACATGCGGCGGATGCATGATGGCGGTATTGTCGAGAATGAAGCGTTCGGGATCGGTCCTCACCGAAGCATCAGTCCGGTGACTTCGGTGGATTGGCGAGACCGCCCATGCGGCAGACCTCAAGATATTCCTCTTCCGTCACCGGCTGCACGGAAAGCCGCATGGAAGTAACAAGCGACATCTTCGCCAGCTTCGGATTGGCTTTCACATCCTTCAGCGAAACGGGCTGCGGCATGTCGCACACAACGCGGATATCCACGCAATCCCATTTCAGATCGCCTTCGGCGGTCGAGTCCGGATGCGACAACGCGCAGACTTCGACGATGCCGACGACATCCAGCCCCTCATTGGAATGGTAGAAGAAACCCTTGTCGCCGATCTTCATGGCGCGCATGTTGTTGCGCGCCTGATAATTCCGCACGCCGGTCCATTCTTCGCCCGCCTCGCCCTTGGCCTTCTGCATTTCCCAGGACCATTTGAACGGCTCGGACTTGTAAAGCCAGTAATTCGCCATGTCCGGTCATGCTCCCGGATTGTTGAAGACCCAATTGTAGGGCTTCACGTCAACGCTTTCGAACAGGCTGGCCTTGGCGTAGGGATCGGCATCGGCTAGAGCCTTCGCGGCATCGATATCGGCGGCGTCAACGATCACGAGGCTGCCATTCGGCTTGCCTTCGGCATCCAGAAACGGGCCGGCGATCTTCAGCGTGCCCTCGGCGTTTAGCTTGTTCAGGTGCTCCAGATGCGCCGGGCGCGTTTCCATGCGCACATTCAGATGGCCGGGCTTGTCCTTGCAGATAAAGGCAAACAGCATTTTCGTCTCCTCGTTAAAACATGTCTTCCAAACGCGTCAGCGGTTTGGAGCGAAGACCCGCCCTCATTCGGTGGTGATGGGCCGTGTCATCAATTGTTGCATGGCGCTCGCCACATCCAGATTGCCGTCAATGATAGCGGCCACCGCTTCGGTAACCGGCATGTCGACAGCGTGACTTTCCCCGAGCCGGGCGGCGACGGCTGCCGCGAAAGCGCCCTCCACCAGCCCGCCGGACATATCCTTGCCCTCACCCCGGCCAAGCGCGATACCAAAACGCAGGTTTCGCGACTGGTGGCTGGTGGCGGTTAGCACCAGATCGCCAAGGCCCGAGAGGCCGCGCACCGTGTCCGCCTTTCCACCCATCCCAACGATGAGACGCGACATTTCGGCAAGCCCGCGCGAAATCAAAGCCGCCCGGGCGGAATCGCCAAGACCCGCGCCTTCGACGATGCCGGCGGCAATGGCAAGAACATTCTTCAGCGCCCCGCCAAGCTGCACGCCGATGCGGTCGGTCGAGGCATAAAGCCGGAAGGTCTTGCCGGAAATCGTGGTCGCAAGCCGCTCGGCTATCACCGCATCTTCCGCCGCAATCGCCATGGCCGTCGGCAGGCCCCGCGCTATGTCGGCCGCAAAGCCCGGACCGGACAGAACCGCAATCGGATGATGCGGCAGTTCCGCTTCCAGAAGTTCCGTCAGCAGCCGGCCGGAGCTGCGGTCGATACCCTTGGCGCAGGTAACAATGATTGAGTCATTAGCCAGATAAGGGCCGTAGTGACGGGCCGCATCGGCATGAGCCTGCGAGGGCATGGCGAAGAGGACGATGCCGGCGCCGGCCAGCACATCGGGCTCGGCGGAAAATTCAAGAGCATCCGGCAGATCGACGCCCGGCAGGGCCGCCTCGTGCACGCGGTCGCTCCTGAGGTCGGCCATCAGCGATGGATCGCGGCCGAGCACGGTCACGTCATGCCGGTTTTCCAGCGCGATGACCACAGCAAGCGCTGTTCCGAAGGCGCCGGCGCCGATGACGACGATTTTCTCCCGCTGCATCAGGCCTTGGCTCCCCTTTTACCGAAACCGATCAATGTCTCCGCACTGCCATCCAGCGGCCATCGCGAGCGCGGCGGGATTTCGAGTGGATCGGGGTCCCGGCCGTCCGCCATGCGCTCCAGCCCAGCCCAGGCGATCATCGCGGCATTATCCGTGCAGAGCCGGTGCGGCGGCGCGACGAAGCGGAAGCCATGGGTATCGCAAAGCGACTGCAGCGTCTGGCGGATTTCCTGATTGGCGGCGACGCCGCCGGCGACGACCAGAGCAGGCTCGGTTTCTGTGTGCGGAAATTCCTGCCTGAAACGGGCAAGGCCACGGCCGATCCGATCCTTGAGCGTGCGCGACACCGCCTTCTGGAACGAGGCGCAGATATCGGCGATGTCCTGCTCGGAAAGCGGCGCGATGGCAGTCGCCGCCTGCCGCACCGCCGTCTTCAGTCCGGAAAAGGAAAAATCGAGCCGTGCTTCGCCAACCATGGGACGCGGCAGCGGAAAGCGGTTCGGATCACCCTTCGCCGCCGCCTTCTCGACCGCCGGCCCGCCGGGATAGGGCAGGCCCAGAAGTTTCGCGGTCTTGTCGAAGGCCTCCCCCAGCGCGTCATCGATGGTGGTGCCCCAACGCTCATAATCGCCCACGCCACGCACCAGCACCAGCTGGGTATGGCCGCCGGAGACGAGCAGCATCAGATAGGGAAAAGACAGGCCATCGGTGAGGCGCGCCGTCAGCGCGTGGCCTTCCAGATGGTTGATGGCGTAAAGCGGCTTGCCGGCCGCCTTGGCGATGGCCTTGCCCGTCATCAAACCCACCAGCAGGCCGCCGATGAGGCCGGGGCCGGAGGTGGCGGCGATGGCGTCGACATCGGCAAGGGTCACACCCGCCTGCTCCAGCGCTTCTTCCACCAGCGTATCCAGCGCCTCGACATGGGCGCGCGCGGCAATTTCCGGCACTACGCCGCCATAGGCGCTGTGTTCCTCAAGCTGCGACAAAACGACGTCGGAGACAATCTCGCCATGGCCGTCCGCATGCCGAACCACAATGGATGCGGCGGTTTCGTCACAGCTTGTCTCTATGCCGAGAATACGAAGAAAGGGGGTCATCAAATCTGTTCGTTCATTGCGATCATGCGCTGAGTTGGTCTAAGACAACTCCGGTAACAATGGATAGACGCGGATGCAAACAAAACCTTTCCGAATCGGCACGCGCGGCAGCCCGCTGGCGCTCGCGCAGGCTTACGAGACGCGCAACCGGCTGATGGCGGCGCATGGCCTGCCGGAAGAAATGTTCGAAATCGTCGTGCTGTCCACCAAGGGCGACCGGATAACCGACCGCGCTCTGTCGGAAATCGGCGGCAAGGGCCTGTTTACCGAGGAGCTGGAAAGCCAGCTTCTGTCCGGCGAACTCGATATGGCCGTGCATTCCTCCAAGGATATGCCGACCGTTCTGCCCGAAGGCCTCTATCTGTCCGCTTTCCTGCCGCGCGAAGACATACGCGACGCCTTCATCGGCCGCACCGCACCGAAGCTGCTGGAGCTGCCGCAGGGCGCCGTGGTCGGTTCCGCATCCCTGCGCCGCCAGGCGCTGATCCGCCGCCTGCGGCCGGATCTGAGCGTCATCATTTTTCGCGGTCAGGTCGATACCCGCCTGCGCAAGCTGGAGGAAGGCCAGGCGGATGCGACGCTTCTCGCCTTTGCCGGCCTGAAGAGACTTGGTAAGGACAATGTGCCGACGGAAATTCTCGACCCGGAGGAATTTCCTCCTGCTCCGGCCCAGGGGGCAATCGGCGTGGAAAGCCGCATCGGCGATACACGCATGGACGAACTGCTCGCTCCCATAAACGACAGGCCCACTCATGATGCCGTGACCTGCGAGCGCGCCTTTCTGGCCGCGCTTGACGGTTCCTGTCGCACGCCGATTGCCGGCTACGCCACCTGCCATAGTGAGGAATTGCATTTTTCCGGACTGATCCTCACTCCCGATGGCCAGACGAGCCACGGCATCGAAATCTCCGGCAACCGCCGCGATGCGGAAAAGCTCGGCCGGCAGGCCGGCGAAGACGTGCGCGCCAAGGCGGGCAGCAATTTCTTCGAAGGCTGGAGCTGAGACGATGCGGATCGTCGTCACCCGGCCGCAGCGTTCGGGCCAAAGGACGGCCGCAAAGCTTGAAGCGCTTGGCCACGAACCGATCCTTATTCCGCTGTTTTACCCCGCCCATCATGGGGAACGCGCCGTCTCCGCGCTAGCCGCCCCGCTGGCGGCCATCGCGGTGACCAGCGCCGAAGCGCTGCGGGTGCTGGAAACATCACGGGACGGGCTGGCGCCCAATCTGTCAAAACCGCTTTTTGCCGTCGGCGGAGCAACGGCGGAAGCGGCGGGAAAAACCGGCTTCGAACAGATTTTCACCGCCTCCGGCGACGCCATGAGCCTGACCGCGCTGGTGACTGAGCACCAGAATCTATTTTCCGAAGAAGAACCCCTGCTCTATCTCGCCGGCAGGCCCCGTGGCGCCGTCTTCGAGGAAGGCCTTGCCGCCGCCGGCATTCCCTTCAGAACGGTCGATTGTTACGAGATGCTGCCCTCTGACATTTCGGAGACGATGCTTGAGACGGCGCTTGTCGAAAGCGCTGCCGATGTGGTCCTGCTCTATTCATCGGAAGCGGCGCGGGCGTTTTTTCATCATGTATCGACGGAAAAATACGTGGCGGCGCTGGCAACGACACAATTCATCTGCATCAGCCGCAACGTGTTTTCTCTCGTTCCGGAAATCTTCCGCGCAAACGCCAAGGCCGCCGAAGAACCGAGCGAGGCCGCGATGTTCGAACTTCTACGCCACAACTCTGGAACCTAATTCGAGCTCGCCTCTTTCCTTTGCCGCCGTCACTGACTAGGTTTAGATTACTGCAGGCAGAAATGAGGTTGTCATGGTATCGGGAAAGCCGCCACGCCACTCCAAGTCCAAAGCCGAACCGGTCACCATCGACCTGGACGCCAAAGACGTGAAAGCAATTTCCGCCGACGTGGACGCTGCCAAGACGGACGAAAAGCCCGGTGACAAAACACCTGAGGCCACCGCAGAGCCGGGTGTTTCAGAGACAAAGCCCGAAGCAGCCGCAACGGGAAACCCCGCCCCCATCTGGGACCAGCCCAAGAAAACCCCTATCGAGCCCGAACCCAATGTCGGCAAAGCGGAATCCGTAGCCACGGCACCGAAGGCTGAGAGCGCCGCAGACAAGCAGCCCGCAGACAGGCAGAAAGACCCCGTCTCGCCGGCCCCCGTTTCGCCTAAAGCCGATACAAAACCGTCGACGGGCACCAACGACACGAGCGCGGCTGCGGCCGCAGCAGCTGCTGCGAAGCCGGCCTTCGGCTCCACAGCATCCAGCAGCGCCACCGCTGCAAAACCAACGACGGCGACCTCCTCCTCGGGGCCGGCAAAGCCCTCCACACCGCAGCAGGAGGAGCGCAAACAGGCCGCGACCTCCGGCCTGATCGCGGCAGGTATCGTCGGCGGCCTTGTCGCGCTCGCCGCCGCCGGCAGCATGCAATATGCCGGCATCCTGCCCTCCTTCAATGCAGGCAGGGCGGGAAGCGAAGAAATCGCCGCACTGAAAACCGATCTCGGCAGCTTGCGGCAGCAGCTTGCCAATGCGCCGGTCGGCGACACCTCCGCGCTGGAACAGCGCATCGCAACCCTCGAAGGCGCAAAGGGCGAGGCACCGCAGGTGGATGGGCTGTCGGAAAAAATCGCCGCGCTGGAATCCGCCCTCCAGTCGGAGCGATCCGCGCAGGCATCGGCGACGGCGGAACTGACACGCCGCCTTGCGGATGCGGAAGCCAAGATCAACGAGCCGCGCGACGATATCGAAGTCGCCCGCGCCATCGCTTCCGCGGCGCTGAAGGCCGCGATCGATCGCGGTGGGCCGTTCCTGACGGAACTCGACACGCTGTCCAAGGTAACGCCCGACGATCCGGCCATCGCATCGCTGCAATCCTTCGCCGCAACCGGGGTGCCGTCACGTTCGGAACTGATGCAGAAATTCCCTGACGTCGCCAATGCGATGCTTTCCGCGATCAACCAGCCAGACCCCAATCAGGGCATTATGGAACGCCTGACCGAAAGCGCCTTTTCGCTGGTGAAGGTGCGCCCGGTCGGAAATATCGAGGGCGAGACCCCAGAAGCCCAGATCGCGCGCATGGAAAACAAGCTGCGCAACGGCGATCTGCAGGGCGCAGCACTTGAATGGAACGGGCTTCCCGATGCCGCCAAGACGGCATCCGCCGATTACAAGAAATCGCTGGATGCACGCATCGAGGTCGAGAATCTGGTCGGCGGCACGTTGAACCGCGCCATCACCAGCACCGGCAGGCAGGGGTAAGGGCATGACCAGAATTCTGACTTTCGCCGTTATCGTTCTGGCTCTCGGCTTCGGTTTCTCCTGGCTGGCCGACAGGCCGGGTGTGCTCTCCATCGTCTGGCAGGGCCAGCTGATCGAAATGAGCCTGATGGTCGCTGCCTCCATCATCGCGGCGCTGGTCGCTGCCGTCATGCTGGTCTGGTGGATCGTCAACGCCATCTGGACCTCACCCAATGCCGCCCGTCGTTATTTCCGCGCCCGCAAGCGCGACCGGGGTTATCAGGCGCTCTCCACAGGGCTCATCGCTGCCGGGGCCGGCAATGCCATCCTCGCCCGCAAGATGACGGCCCGTACTCAAGGGTTGCTCAGCGCCGATCAGGAGCCGCTGATCCATCTGCTCGATGCGCAGGCCGATCTCATCGAAGGCAAATATGACGAGGCGCGGCGCAAATTCGAAGCCATGGCCCGCGATCCCGAGACTCGCGAACTTGGCCTTCGCGGCCTTTATATCGAGGCCCGCCGTCAGGGCGCCTATGAAGCAGCCCAGCAATATGCCGAGGATGCAGCGGAAAAGGCTCCCTATCTGCCCTGGGCCGCGCAGGCGACGCTGGAAAACCGCTGCCGCAACGGACAGTGGGACGATGCCATCCGCCTGCTCGACCAGCAGAAGGCAGCCGGCGTCATCGAACGCGGTGAGGCGGAACGTCTGAAAGCCGTGCTTCTTACCGCCAAGGCCGGCGAAAAGCTGGAAAGCGATCCGGTCGGCGCACGCGAGGATGCCAAGCACGCTCTCAAGCTTGCCAGGAGCCTGGTTCCGGCAGCGCTGATCGCGGCGAAATCCTATCTCCGGGAAGACAATCTGCGCAAGGCAGCCACGGTTCTGGAACCCGTCTGGAAGAACGATCCGCACCCGCAGATCGCCGAACTTTATGTCCGCGCACGCAGTGGCGATACCGCCATCGACCGGCTGAAACGGGCCGAGCGGCTGGAAAGCCTGAAGCCCAACAACATCGAATCCCTGTTCGCGGTGGCGCAGGCAGCGCTCGATGCCAAGGAATTCGCCAAGGCGCGGGCCAAGGCCGAGGCCGCCGCCCGGATCGAACCGCGCGAGAGCATCTTCTTGCTGATGGCCGATATCGAGGAGGCCGAAACCGGCGATCAGGGCCGTGTGCGCTACTGGATGGCGCAGGCGCTGCGCGCGCCGCGCGACCCCGCCTGGGTGGCAGACGGCGTCGTTTCGGAAAAATGGCTGCCGGTCTCGCCGGTCACCGGCCGTCTCGATGCTTTCGAATGGAAAGCGCCTTTCGGCCAGCTCGAAGCGCCCGTCGAAGACCTGACAATCGAAAACGCGATTGCCGCAGCGCCCGCAAGGGCTGAACCGGCCGCGAAAACGATCATTGTCGAAGCCGCGCCGGAGACGCGCGCCGAACCGAAACCCGCCCCCGCCGCACCGATCGAGGTCAAGCCGGCCGTATCGGTCCCGCAGGAGAAAAAGCCGGTCACAATCGAAGCGCCAGTGGAAACCGATGCCACGGATGAAAAAGCGGAAGCCGTGCCGTTTTTCGGCGGCGCGCCGGATGATCCGGGCGTCAAGAAGCCCGGTGCGGAAGCCGAACCCAAGACCCGGCTCAAACTCTTCTGACGAACAGGATATCGATGTTCCAGCAAATACAGTCGTTTATTCAGAACCTCGTCGGCCCGCATGGGGATGATTTCAGTCCGGACTATCTGAGGGTGGCGGTGGCCGCCCTCTGTTTCCAGGTTATGGAAGCGGATGGCACCGTCTCGAAAAGCGAGCGCGACCGCCTGCGCGAAATACTGCAGGACTATTACCATCTCGATGCCGGAAAGCTGGACGCGCTTCTTACCGCCGGCCAAGAGGCCGGCAAGGAAGCCGTCGATTATTACCGCTTCACCACCGATATACGCCGCCATCTCGATGAAGATCAGCGCGTGGAGCTTATTGGCATATTATGGGATATTGTTTACGCTGACGGCGAACGAAGCGAAATGGAAGACCATGTGATCTGGCGAGTCGCCGACCTGCTTGGTGTATCCGTGCGCGACAGGGTTCTGCAACGTCAGCAGGCCGCCACGAGGTCCGGGCCCGCTGAAGAAAGCGAAAACGAAGACGATGCTGTTTGACCCTTCCAGGCAACAGAGAAAACAACCATCGCTGCTCATCGTCCTGCATCAGGAACGTTCCACGCCCGGCCGCGTCGGCCAGATGCTGGTGGAAAAAGGGTATCGTCTGGATATAAGGCGCCCTGCGCTCGGCGATGACCTGCCGCAAACGCTGGAGAAACACGCAGGCGCCATCATCTTCGGTGGCCCGATGAGCGCCAACGATTCTCATGACTACGTCAAAGCCGAAATCGACTGGCTGAAGGTGCCGTTGAAGGAAAACAAACCCTTTCTCGGCATCTGTCTCGGTGCGCAGATGCTGTCCAAACATCTCGGCGGCAAGGTGGAGGCCGACAGGGAGGGCAAGGTGGAGATCGGCTGGTATCCGCTTCATGCCACCGAACATGGGCGGCTTCTGATGCCGCATTGGCCGAAGATGGTCTATCATTTCCACAAAGAAGGGTTCGAGCTACCGCGCGGAGCCGAACTTCTGGCCTCGGGCGAAACCTATCCCAATCAGGCCTACCGCTATGGAAAAAACGCCTGGGGCCTGCAGTTTCACGCCGAACTGACCCGCGCCATGATGCATAGCTGGGTGGTGCGCGGCGCGCAGCGCTTCGGCATGCCCAATGCGCAGGTGGGCAGCCAGCATCTGGAAGGCCGCATGCTGTTCGACACGCCGCTCAGGGCATGGCTCGGCAATTTCCTCGATCTGGTTTTTTGAGGGCAAGGCGCAGCGCTAGAGCATTTCCAGTAAAAGTGCGCAGCGGTTTTACGTCCGGAAAATGCGTAAAAACAAAAGTTAGATCGTTTTTGCGATTCGAAGAAAAGCCAAAACGATCTAAGACCCATCGCCATCAGTGCGGCGCGTCCAGATTATCGATCCTGCGCAGCTTGGAGAAACCGAGCGCCCAGATGACCGCCACAGCAAGCGTGCCCGCCCCGCCAATGACAACGGCCGGTACGGCCCCGACGACATGCGCCATGGTGCCGGCGCGGAACTCACCCAGCTCGTTCGATGCGCCGACGAACACCATGTTCACGGCATTCACACGCCCGCGCACCTCATCCGGCGTCCACAGCGCGATCAGGGTCTCGCGCACATAAACCGACACCATGTCCGATGCGCCCATGACCACCAGCGCAGCGATGGACAGCCACGCGGTTTGCGAAAGCCCGAAAACCACGGTGGAGATGCCGAAGAGGCCGACGCCGGTAAACATCAGCAGGCCGGCGTGGTGACGAATGGGCCTGAAGGCCAAAATGACCGCAACGGTGATGGCCCCAATGCCGGGCGCTGCCCGCAGAAGCCCGAGACCCCATGGCCCGAGCGTCAGTACTTCCTTGGCAAAAATAGGCATCAGCGCAACCGCGCCGCCCAGCAGCACCGCGAAAAGATCGAGCGAGATCGCACCGAGAACGATTTTTTCCTGCGCGATGAATTTGAACCCGGCAAGCATGGTTTCAAGGCTGATGGCTTTTGCCGGGCCGCGTTGTTCCGGCTTGCGGATCGTCACCGCAAGCGTGGCCGATACAATGAAGAGCACGAATGCCACACTATAGGCGACCGAAGCACCGAGGCCATAAAGCAGGCCGCCGGCGACGGGACCGAGAATGGACGCCATCTGCCAGGAAGAGGAATTCCAGGCGATGGCGTTGGGCAAATCCTCCACCGGCACGAGATTGGGCGCCAGCGACTGGACCGCCGGTCCCATGAAGGCGCGCTCTATGCCGAAGACGACAAGAATGGCGAAGACCGGCCAGGGGGAAAAGCTGTGCGTCAGCGTAAGACCCAGAAGAGCGACAGCGCACAGCGCGGCAATCAGCAGGCATATGGCCATGATGCGCCGACGATTGTGCCGGTCGGCGACCGTTCCGGTGACGAGGATCAGAAGCAGCGACGGCAGAAACTGGAAAAGACCGATCAGACCGAGATAAAAGGCGTTGCCGGTCACCTCATACATCTGCCAGCCGACCGAGACGCTGACGATCTGGATGGCGAAGGCGGAAAAAAACCGGGCGCTGAAAAAGCGGCGATAGGAACTATGCCGGAATGCACCGAAACGGTTTTCGGCGGAAGGGAGGGACATCGGCTGGGTGCTCGCGAGACAATATGAGAGCTTTGCAATAGAGCGATATCACAGGAATCGCCAGCCCTCACCAGCGGGATGACGAAAAGTGTAAGCGGTTTTCGTCTAAAATCCCGCTGCAAAGCCATGAACCAGATTGTGATGACCGTCGGTCGATCAGACCAAAGATCATTACGATCCGGCGCGACACTTGCCGGTTCACGGTTCAATGTCTAAATGTCTTGCAACCAAGATACGGAGATATTGATGCTTGCCCTGTTTCAGACCATCGATCTGGCCTTGAACCTCTATACGTGGGTGCTGATCGCCAGCGCTATTTTTTCCTGGCTTTACGCCTTCAACGTCATCAATTCCCGCAACCAGTTCGTGAACGCCATCGGCAGCTTTCTGTTCAATGTCACGGAACCGGTTCTGCGCCCCATTCGCCGCATTCTGCCCAATCTCGGCGGCATCGACATTTCGCCGATCATCGTGCTCTTGATCATCTTCTTCATCCGCTCCTTCATGTGGAACACGCTTTACCCGATGGTCGCTTGAGCGGCTGCTGGCAGAAGCACAGTGACCATGTCCGCCTGACCGTCCGCCTCACACCCAATGGCGGGCGGGACGCCATCGACGGCGTGGAAAAGGATGCGGAGGGAAACGCGCATCTGAAGGCCCGCGTCAGCGCCGTGCCGGAAGGCGGCAAGGCCAACAAGGCCCTGATTGTTTTGCTGGCGAAAAAACTCGGCCTGCCGAAATCCTCCATCAGCTTCGTTTCAGGTGAAACGGCGCGTAAAAAAATCCTCCGGATCGACACCGACCCGGAGGATTTCGAAGAGCTATTCAAAAAGCTCGAAAACTAAAGCGCATCGCGTTTAATCTGATTCATGCGACGCGCTTTAGATCCTTGTTTTTAAGCATGTCTTTGTCCCAAAACCGCTGCACGCTTTTGGGAGACATGCTTTAGATCAGCCCTGCGCCTTGTAGCGCTCGATGGCTTCGACGATCAGCTTCTTGGCGACGTCGACATCCTGCCAGCCGCCCATCTTCACCCACTTGCCGGGCTCCAGGTCCTTGTAGTGCTCGAAGAAGTGCTCGATCTGCTTCAGTGTGATTTCCGGCAGGTCGGTGTAGTTGTGGACCTTGTCGTAACGGCGCGTCAGCTTCGGAACCGGCACGGCGAGGATCTTCTCGTCCTTGCCGCCGTCATCTTCCATGATCATTACGCCAATGGGGCGGACATTGATGACGCAGCCCGGAACCAGCGGACGGGTGTTGCAGATGAGAACGTCGATCGGGTCGCCATCGTCGGACAGGGTGTGCGGTACGAAACCATAGTTACCCGGATAGGTCATCGGCGTGTAGAGGAAGCGATCGACGATCAGCGCACCGGCATCCTTGTCCATCTCGTACTTGATCGGGTGTCCACCGACCGGCACTTCAACGATGACATTCACGTCATCCGGCGGATTCTTGCCTACGGAAATTGCATCGATACGCATTCGCTTCCCTCATTCGACGGGTTGGATTTGGTTTTCGATACTGGGAAAGTCGCCGCATTGCAACATGGCTTTGGGCGGATAAGGCAGAATGCGGGATTTGAGGCTATCGCATTTGCGCATGGCCGGCCGCGAGAATGAACCCAAGGCCAAATCACCCGGCATTGTTTGTCAGTTCCAGACGAAACCGACCTTACGAAGCGACTTGCCGTCGAAATCTTCCATGCCTTCGGCAATATCGCGGCCACCGTGCGAGCGGAAAAAGCGGTTGGCCACATCGCTGTCTTCAAGGCACCAGACAACGATGCCGTTGCAGCCAAGCGAGGTCAGCAGTCTGCGCGCTTCCGTAAACAGCAGCGAGCCAAGCCCGATGCCCTGATATTCCGGCCGGAGATAAAGTTCGTAAATCTCTCCGTCCTGCGGCAGCCCGCGTGCCCGGCTGAGGCCCAGTGTCGCATATCCGGCGACCACACCGGCCACCTCTACCACCAGCATGGTTGCGGAGCCTTTGGTTGCCTTTTTCCACCAGACTTCTCCACGACGCTCGAGCATCTGCGTCAACGGCCGATGCGGGATAAGGCCGGCATAGGCCTGTTGCCACGACAGACGGTGCGCCTCGGAAATGGCGCGCGCATCATGCGGTTCAGCACGGCGAACATCGATGGATAACGTTTTCATAACGCGATTCTGGCCCCGGCCACGGAAACTTACCAGTCATAAAGGTTAACGCCGGCAAGCTTACCCACAGCCTATTCATGTGGACGACCGATAAAAATTAACGCATCCTTAACCTTTGGCACAAGCACCTTTCGACTCATGCACACATAAAAACGAACGCATAAAAAAACCCGGCTCAAGGCCGGGTTTTTTCAAATTCATAACGACAAGCCGCAATCAGATAGCGAGCTTGGCCTTTTCAAAACGCTTGCGATCGTTGGCGTCCAGGAACATCTTGCGCAAACGGATGGACTTCGGCGTCACTTCCATCAGCTCATCGTCCTGAATCCAGGAAAGCGCGCGATCAAGTGTCATGCGGATCGGCGGCGTCAGCTTCACGGCTTCATCCTTGCCGGCAGCGCGGATGTTGGTCAGCTGCTTGCCCTTCAGCACGTTCACTTCGAGATCGTTATCGCGAGAGTGAATACCGATAATCATACCGGCATAGACCTTCTCACCCGGCTCGATGATCATCGGGCCGCGATCTTCCAGGTTGAACATGGCGTAAGCAACAGCTTCACCCGAACCGTTCGACAAGAGAACGCCGTTCACGCGACCGGCAATCTGGCCCTTGAAGGGCTGATAGTCGTGGAACAGACGGTTCATGATCGCCGTACCGCGCGTGTCGGTCAAAAGCTCCGACTGGTAGCCGATCAGGCCACGGGTCGGCGCATAGAACTTCAGACGAACGCGATTGCCGCCGGAAGGACGAAGCTCGGCCATTTCAGCCTTGCGCTCGGACATCTTCTGGACGACGACGCCGGAATGTTCTTCATCAACGTCGATCACGACTTCTTCGATCGGCTCCAAGAGGGTGCCGTTCTCATCCTTGTGCATCACGACGCGCGGACGCGAAACGGCAAGCTCGAAGCCTTCGCGACGCATGGTTTCGATCAGAACCGCCAGCTGCAATTCGCCACGACCGGAAACGAAGAACGAATCCTTGCCTTCGGCTTCTTCGATCTTCAGCGCAACGTTACCTTCTGCTTCCTTGAACAGGCGGTCACGGATAACGCGGCTCGTGACCTTGTCGCCTTCGGTGCCAGCCAGCGGGCTGTCGTTGACGATGAACGACATGGTAACGGTCGGCGGGTCAATCGGCTGTGCCTGCATCGCCTCGGTAACCGACGGATCACAGAAGGTGTCGGCGACGGTGCCTTTGGAAAGACCGGCGATGGCGACGATGTCACCCGCATGGGCCTCCTCAATTGCCGTGCGCTCGATACCGCGGAAGGCGAGGATCTTGGAAATGCGGCCTGTTTCAATTGTCTTGCCGTCCTGGCCAAGCACCTTCACAGCCTGGTTCGGCTTGATCGAACCGGACGCGATGCGGCCGGTGATGATGCGGCCGAGGAAGTTGTTGGCTTCAAGGATCGTGCCGATCATGCGGAACGGGCCCTCTTCAACCTTGGGCTCCGGAACGTGCTCAAGAACCAGATCGAGCAGCGGTGCAAGACCCTGATCCTTCGGACCTTCCGGGTTGACGTTCATCCAGCCATCGCGGCCAGAACCATAGAGGATCGGGAAGTCGAGCTGCTCGTCGGTGGCGTCGAGGTTGGCGAAGAGGTCGAAGACTTCGTTGATGACTTCTTCGTGGCGGCCATCCGGACGGTCGATCTTGTTGATCGCGACGATCGGGCGAAGACCGACCTTCAGCGCCTTGCTGACCACGAACTTGGTCTGCGGCATCGGGCCTTCCGAGCTATCGACCAGAACGATAGCACCGTCCACCATCGACAGGATACGCTCGACTTCACCGCCGAAGTCGGCGTGGCCGGGGGTGTCGACGATGTTGATGCGGACACCTTTCCACTCCACCGAGGTCGCCTTGGCGAGAATGGTGATGCCGCGTTCCTTTTCGAGATCGTTGCTATCCATCACGCGCTCGGCGACACGCTGGTTGTCGCGGAACGAGCCGGACTGCTTCAGGAGCTCGTCCACGAGCGTCGTTTTTCCATGGTCAACGTGCGCGATGATCGCGATGTTGCGAAGTGCCATTGTTCAAAATCTCTGAGGTTGGGCGCTATATTAATGAGAAACGCCAATTTAGTTTGGCGCGCTCATAACCTTTTTTTTGCAAATGCGAAAGGGGGGGCCTTGTCATAAGCCCCCTGCACTCAGGTTCTAGCTCAGAAATATGACAGTCTTTTATACCGGACCCTTATGTCAGACCACGCTTCAAAAGCATGGCGTCCGGGCTTGGCATCTTGCCGCGAAAAGCAAGATAGGCCTCTTCCGGATCGATGGAACCGCCGACGGAATAGATATTGTCTTTCAACCTGCGCGCCATCTCGCCATCGAAGGGGTTGCCCGTTTCCTCGAAGGCCGAAAAGGCATCGGCGTCCAGCACTTCGGACCACATGTAGGAATAATAGCCGGCCGAATATCCGTCGCCGGAGAAAACGTGCTGGAAATGCGGGGTCGCATGCCGCATGACGATAGACTTCGGCATGTTCAGGGTGGAGAGCACCTCACCCTGCACAACCATCGGATCGCTCACGTTTTCCCGCGTGTGGAACGCCATGTCGACAATCGCCGACGAGGTGAATTCCACCGTGCTGAAACCGGCATTGAAGGTCTGCGCGGCCAGAACCTTATCCAGCAGCGCCTTCGGCATCGGCGCGCCTGTGTCATAATGCAGGGCGTATTTTTCCAGAATTTCCGGCACCGTCAGCCAATGTTCGTAAAGCTGCGACGGCAATTCGACGAAATCGCGCGAGACGCCCGTTCCGGAAACGGAGGGGTAAGTGACATTTGACAACATGCCATGCAGCGCGTGGCCGAATTCGTGAAAAAGCGTGCGGGCATCGTCGAGCGAAAGCAGCGCCGGTTTGCCTTCGGCCGGTTTGGCGAAATTGCAGACATTGTAGATGATCGGAATTTCTCCGACCGTGCCGTTCTTCAAGGGCAGCTTGTGCTGCGACTGGAAGGAGCTCATCCACGCGCCGGAGCGCTTGGAGGGGCGGGCGAAATAATCGCCGAGGAACATGGCTTTCAGATCGCCCTTTTCATCGCGGATTTCGAAAACCCGCACATCCGGGTGATAGGCGGCGACGCCTTTGACTTCGACCGCCCGAATCCCGAACAGCCGCCCGGCCACATCGAAGCAGGCCTCGATGATCTTTTCGAGCTGGAGATAAGGCTTCAACTCCGCCTCGGAGAAGCTGAATTTCCGTGCCCGCAGCTTTTCGGCATAATGCCGCCAGTCCCAGGGCAGCACTTCGTGATTCCTGCCCTCCTCGGCGATGATTGCGGCCAGTTCGGCCTCTTCCTCGCCCGCACGGCGCACGGCCTTTTCCCAGACCTGCCCTAAAAGGCCGTTCACGGCATCCGGCGTCTTCGCCATCGTGTCATCAAGCTTGTAGGCGGCGAAATTCGCGTAACCGAGAAGGTTTGACTTTTCCTCGCGCAGTTCGAGCGTGCGGTGGACGATCTCGCGATTGTCGGTCTCGCCGCCATTCTCGCCGCGCGCCACCCAGGCCCTGAAGGCCTGCTCGCGCAGATCGCGGCGTTCGGAAAAGGTCAGGAAAGGCTCGATGATGGAACGGGAAAGGGTGACGGCAAATTTGCCGTCCTCGCCATGCTCACGGGCCGCACCCGCCATCGCGTCGCGCAGGAAACCGGGAATACCGGCAAGTTCCTCTTCCGTGGAAAGCAGAAGCTTCCAGTTCTTTTCATCCGCCAGCACATTCTGCCCGAATTTCGCACCGAGACCGGCAAGCTCCTCATTGATCGCCGCCAAGCGTTCCTGCCGGTCCTTCGGCAGCTTGGCGCCGGAGCGCACGAAACCCTTCCAGTGCCGCTCAAGAACGCGGCTCTCCTCACCCGCCAGCCCAAGCGTTCCGCGCTTTTCCCACAATGTATCGATGCGCTTGAACAACGCTTCGTTCATGCCGATCTTCGAATAGTGCCGCGACAGTTTCGGTGCGATATCGCGCTCCAGCGCCTGGATCACACCATTGGTATTGGCGCCTGCCCTGTTCCAGAACAGCGCCGAAATGCGCGAAAGATCGTCTCCGGCGATTTCGAGCGCGGTCACGGTGTTTTCGAAGCTCGGGGCCTCAGCATTGCCGGCAATCGCATCGATTTCCTGTTCGTGGGACAGAAGGGCGGCATCGAAGGCCGGAGCGAAATCCTCATCCCTGACCGCATCGAATTTCGGCAGACCATTGTGGCCGTTCCAGTCAACGAGTGCGGGATAAAGCGCGGTCTTGGATGGCATTTCATCTTCCTTGAACGATTCCGGTTTAAGCCCATATGGGCACGCCTCCACCGGCAATTCAATGCCGGACTTTGGTGTAAGGAAGATTGGCTGCGACCTGATTTTTGCTTTTGCCTCAACTGCCGGCACAGACGCCGGATACCGATGGCAGGTGACCTGTGTAAGGGACTTGACCGACAATATGGACCGGCATGGCAGATGAAATAAAATGCGGGATGTCCGATCTTCTTTGCTTTGGCATAACAATCGTCGATTATGTTGGCGACCGTAACGCAATCGAACTGACACATACTTTACTCGATTTTCAACAATATGATTTATGCGCCATTGATTATCGCCGGGATTTTAGTAAGGCTGACTTACGAAAAGGCGAAGCATGGGCACTAAACGCGAAAAAGACTCATTGGCATTTTTACTGAACAGCGGCGCACGCCTGCTGAACAGTGCGTTTGAGCGCCGAATTTCTGAAGCCGGACTGGGCCTGACGCCCGGCGAAGCGCGCGCATTGCTGACGGTTGCCGTCGTTGATGGCAGCAAACAGTCGGATATCGCCGCCCGGCTCGGCATCGAGCCGATGACGATCTGCGCCTATCTCGACAAGCTGCAATCTCTCGATCTCATCGAACGCCAGCAGGACCCGCAGGACAGGCGCTCCAAGCGCATCGTGCTGACAAAAAACTCCACCGACATGCTGGAAGCCGTGCGCCAGGAAATCGATGAACTCGTCCGTCACGCCACGCAGGGCCTGAACGAAGAAGAAGTCGCGCTTTTCCGCAGCTTCCTGCAGACCCTTCGCAACAATCTCCAGCCGGAACAGCCGGGCCAGAGCTGCTGATCGCAATGTCGCCAGAAACGATCATGTCCAGAAAGCGCACGGCCATACTCGGTGCGTTGTTGACGGCGCTGGCGCCGATTTCCATGGCGATCTACACACCGGCCATGCCGGAACTGACGCGGGTTTTCTCCACCACGGAATCCGCCGTCAAACTCAGCCTCTCGCTTTATTTCGCCGGTTTCGCCATCGCCCAGCTGCTCGCCGGCCCGGCATCCGATGCCTTCGGTCGGCGAAAGGCGAGCCTCGTTTTCCTCTCCATCTTTCTGGGCGGTGGACTGCTGGCGATCTTCGCCCCAACGATTGAAGTGCTGCTCTTCGCCCGGCTTGTTCAGGGCATTGGCGCCTCCGTCGGCATGACGGTGGCGCGCGCCATCGTGCGCGATCAATTCACGGGCGCAGAAGCCTCCAGCATCATGAACCTCATTGGCATCATGCTGGCCGTTGGCCCCGCCATGGGCCCGACCATCGGCGGGCTTTCGCTTGCGGCTTTCGGGTGGCAATCGGTATTTTTCCTCATGGCCGGCCTCGGGGCCATCGCCATCTTCTCCGTCGTGGTCTTCCTGCGCGAGACGACGATCCCGGACAAAAACCTGATCGGCCCGCGTCGCCTCCTGTCGGCCTATGGGACATTGCTCACCGAGCCGCGTTTTCTTCTCGCTGCACTGGTGCTCGGAGGTTCCATCGGCGCGCTTTATGCGCAGGCGACCATGCTGACCTTCATCCTCATCAACAAGGTCGGCATGACGCCCACCGCCTTCGGTATCGGCATGCTGATGCAGACCGGCGCTTATTTCTTCGGCTCCATCGCCCTGCGTTATATCGCACCGCAGCTGGGTGACCGCCGTTCGGTCGTCCTCGGCCTCTGTTTTTCGGGAACAGGCGGTCTCCTTATCCTGCTGTCGGTGTTCCTGATACCGCCATCCTTTCTTTCGATCATGGGACCCGTGGCGGTCGCAACAGTCGGCATCGCCTTATTGACGCCATCCATGGTGACGGCGGCCCTCGCCCCATTCCCACATATTGCCGGCTCGGCATCGGCGATGATGGGCTTCATTCAGATGGGATCGGGGTTTGCAGGCGGTGCCGCAGCCTCGCTTATCGGTTCGCCTTTGACCGGCTTCGGCATCATCATCCCCGTGATGGAATTCACCGCGATCGCCAGCTACATCGGCTTCCGCATCATCTCCAGACGAGAGACATGAAAAAACCCGCCGGCGTCGCCGCCAGCGGGTTTCATTATTTCCATTCCAGCAGAATTACTTGCTGATATTGCGCTTTGCGAGCGTGCGAAGACGCAGCGCGTTGAGCTTGATGAAGCCTGCCGCATCCTTCTGGTCATAAGCGCCGTGGTCGTCCTCGAAGGTCACCAGCGCGTCGGAATAGAGCGACTTGGCGCTCTCGCGGCCGGTTACCATGACATTGCCCTTGTAGAGCTTCAGCGTCACTTCGCCTTCCACATGTTCCTGGCTCTTGTCGATCAGCGCCTGCAGCATTTCGCGCTCTGGCGAGAACCAGAAGCCGTAATAGATGAGCTCGGCGTAACGCGGCATCAGCTCGTCCTTGAGGTGGGCTGCACCCCGGTCAAGCGTGATGGATTCGATGGCGCGATGTGCGGCGAGCAGGATGGTGCCGCCGGGCGTCTCGTAAACGCCGCGCGACTTCATGCCGACGAAGCGGTTCTCAACCAGATCGAGACGGCCAATGCCGTTTTCGCGGCCATAGTTGTTCAGCGTCGCAAGAAGCGTCGCCGGCGACATTTCGACGCCGTTGATGGAGCAGGCATCACCCTTGCGGAAACCGATCTTGATGACGGTTGCCTTGTCGGGCGCGGCTTCCGGGGAAATGGTGCGCATATGCACATATTCCGGTGCTTCCTGCGCCGGATCTTCCAGAACCTTGCCCTCGGAAGAGGAGTGCAGCAGGTTGGCGTCGACCGAGAAAGGCGCCTCGCCCTTCTTGTCCTTGGCAACCGGAATCTGGTGCTGTTCGGCGAAGTTCAAGAGGTCGGTACGGCTCTTGAACGTCCAGTCGCGCCAGGGAGCGATAATCTTGATATCCGGGTTCAGCGCATAGGCCGAAAGCTCGAAACGGACCTGGTCGTTGCCCTTGCCGGTGGCGCCATGGGCGATGGCGTCGGCGCCGGTCTTCTTGGCGATTTCGATCAGGTGCTTGGAAATCAGCGGACGGGCAATGGAGGTGCCGAGCAGATAGACGCCTTCATAAACGGCGTTGGCGCGGAACATCGGGAACACGAAATCACGCACGAACTCTTCGCGGACGTCCTCGATGAAGATTTCCTTGATGCCCAGCATCTCGGCCTTCTTGCGCGCGGGCTCAAGTTCTTCGCCCTGGCCGAGATCGGCGGTGAAGGTCACGACCTCCGCGCCGAGTTCCGTCTGAAGCCATTTCAGGATGATCGAGGTGTCGAGACCGCCGGAATAGGCGAGAACGACTTTCTTAACGTCTTTCGGAAGTGCCATAGTGATGTCCATCTGCATGATGACGGCATTGGGACACCGCCATTTCCTTGGGATTTCGGCACTTTTACAGTGCAACCCGAAATGTGTGAAGCGCTTTTCCGTGAGATAAGCGACAAAACAATTGATGGGCGGTTACGACAGCGGGCGATGACCGGGTGCATCGATGGGAACGAAGCAATTGTCACATGCATTATGAAAATTCGCGCTTTATCATAAGCGGCGCGATCGACTTGAAGACCGTGAATGAAGCCACTCAGGTTCAGGCAACGTTGCAAACCGCTGGAAACAGCCGAAACGACGCGAAGGAGAAACCTATGACGACCATCCACCCCGCATTCAAGGAAGATAATGTCGCTGTCATCACCGGTGCGGCATCCGGCATCGGACTTGCCGCCGCCCGCAAATTCGCCGGTTTCGGCATGAGTGTCGTGCTCGTCGATCTCGACGGCGACAGGCTTGCCGCAGCCCATGCGGATATTCTGGCCGTCGCCAAGGACGGCGAAGCGCAGATCGTCGCCATCCCGACCGACATATCCAAACTCGATGAGCTGGAGGCGCTGGAGCGCGCCGTGATCCAGCGTTTCGGACGCGTTCACGTTCTGATGAACAATGCCGGCATCCAGCCCGGCAGCGCCATTTTCGGCCCGCAGGCCAATTGGGAAAAAATCATCAACGTCAATCTGATGGGCGTCGTGAACGGCAGCCGCGTTTTCGGCCAGGGCATGATCGCCCATGGCGAGCCGGCGCTCATTATCAATACCGGCTCGAAACAGGGCATCACCACGCCTCCCGGCGATCCCGCCTATAACGTCTCGAAGTCCGGCGTCAAAACCTTCACGGAAGCGCTTCAGCACGAATTGCGCAATATTCCGAACGGCTCGGTTTCCGCCCATCTTTTGATCCCCGGTTACGTTTTCACCGGCCTCACCGCCCATGGCAGGACGGAAAAGCCGGAAGGCGCATGGACCGGCGAGCAGACCGTCGACTTCATGGTCGAAAGCATCGGCCGGGGTGATTTCTACATTCTCTGCCCGGATGGCGAGGTGGACCGCCCGACGGACGAAAAGCGCATTCTCTGGGCGGCCTATGACATCGTCCAGAACCGCCCGCCGCTGTCGCGCTGGCACACGGAATATTCCGCCGCCTTCACCAGCTTCCTGAAAAACTGAATGTTCCGGGCCGCCGCGATGTAACCGTTGCGGCGGCTTTTCGCGTCGATGCATTGACGCTCAAAAACATTGGCAGAAGCGCGAAATCGCGTTAAGCACGGCAATCTCCAGATTTTACGGGTGCCGCGATGGATTTCGTTCCAGGCCTGCCAACATTGATAGCCTTCACCATCGCCATTCTGCTTCTGGCGGTGACGCCGGGGCCTGACATGACGCTGTGGATCAGCCGCTCTCTGCGCGAGGGCCGGGCAGCGGGTTTCATGACGCTTGTGGGAACCAATATCGGCATCACCGTGCACACGATGCTGGTCGCCTTTGGCGTCGCCGCCCTCATCGTCGCTTCACCGACGGCTTTCATGATCCTGAAGACCGGCGGGGCTGCCTATCTGGTCTGGCTCGCCATTCAGGCGATCCGCAAGGGCTCGGATTTCGTGATGGTGAAGAGCACCGGCGAAAAAGCGCAGTCCTCCCTCAAATCGGCACTGTTGAACGGCATATGGGTCAACCTGCTGAACCCGAAGATCATCATCTTTTTCATGACCTTCCTGCCGCAATTCGTCAGCGCATCCGACCCGCACGTGACCGGCAAGCTGATCTTCCTCGGCATCTGGTCGATCATCGTCGCGCTGCCGATCGGCATCGGCATCGTGATCGCCGCAGATGTTCTTTCAGCCTGGCTGCAACGCAACCGGAAAATTCTGCGCGGACTGGATTATACGATCGCCGGCGTCTTTTCGCTTTTCGCCGTCAAGATTTTCTTCACGCAGGCGCGCTGACGGCAAACAAAAAGGCGCCTTGCGGCGCCTTTTTACAATCAACCGATCAGCAACTCATCGTCATCGAGCTTCTGGCCGCGTATCTTGCGGAACATATCGATCAGGTCCTCGACCTCGAGATCCTTGCGGCTATCGCCGGAGACGTCGAGCACGATCTCACCGGCATGCAGCATGATCGTGCGGGTGCCATAATCCAGCGCCTGACGCATGGAATGGGTGACCATCAGCGTCGTCAGCTTGCGCTCCGACACCACCTTACGGGTCAGCTCCATCACAAATTCGGCCATGCCGGGATCGAGAGCAGCAGTATGTTCATCGAGCAGCAGCACATCCGAGCCGGACAGCGTCGCCATGACGAGCGAGACCGCCTGCCTCTGACCGCCGGACAGAAGGTCCATGCGGTCCTTCAGACGATTTTCCAGCCCGAGATTGAGCGAAGCGATGCGTTCCTTGAAGAAATCCCGACGGCCGCGTCCAAGCGCCGGCAGAAGGCCGCGACGCTCGCCGCGCGATGCCGCCAGCGCCAGATTTTCCTCGATGGTGAGCGCGCCGCAGCTGCCCGCCAGCGGGTCCTGAAACACGCGCGCTACTCGCCCCGCCCGGCTGGCGGTCGGCTTGCGGGTAACATCGGCGCCGCCGATCATCACCCTGCCCGCCGTCGGCAGGACATCGCCCGCCAATACGCCGAGCAGCGTCGATTTACCGGCGCCATTGGAGCCGATGACGGTGACGAAGGAGCCATCGTCGATGGTAAGATCGATCTTGGAGAGCGCCTGCTTCTGCAGCGGCGTGCCGCGTCCGAAGACGACCTGGATGTCGGAAAGGGAAATCACGATGTTGCTCCCCCGCGGCGCAGTCGGGGCAGGATCAATGCGATTGCCACCAATACCGCCGTTACGAAATTGAGATCGGATGCCTTGAGACCCAGTACATCGCTCGACAAAGCGAGCTGGATGGCGAGACGATAGGCGATGGAGCCGAAGACGCAACCGATCAGCGCGATCAGAATGCCGCGCGCACCGAAAAGTGTTTCGCCGATGATGACGGCGGCAAGGCCGACGACGATGGTGCCGACACCGGAGGTCACATCCGCAAAGCCGTTGGTTTGCGCAAACAGCGCGCCGCCGAGAGCGACCAGCGCATTCGAAAGCGCCATGCCGAGGTAAATCTGGTTGCCGGTCTTCACACCCTGCGCCCGCGCCATCCGGGCATTGGCGCCCGTCGCGCGCATGGCAAGGCCCGCATCGCTTTCAAGGAAACGCCAGACGAGGATGACCGCGACCAGCACCAGCGCGCCGACGAACAGCGGCCGCACCAGATATTCCGACAGGCCGAGGCCGTAAAACGGCGATATCATCGTGTCCTGATTGAGCAGCGCGACATTCGGCTTTCCCATCACGCGAAGATTGACGGAAAACAGCGCGATCATCGTCAGGATCGAGGCAAGCAGGTTGAGGATCTTGAAACGAACGTTGAGCGTCGCGGTCACGATGCCGGCGGCGGCACCGGCCACCATCGCAATCGCCGTCGCAACCCAGGCATTCAGACCGGCGATGATCAGCACGGCAGCCACGGCGGCGCCGAGCGGAAACGATCCGTCCACGGTCAGGTCAGGAAAATCAAGCACCCGGAAAGCGAGATAAACGCCGATCGCCACGAAAGCGAAGACCAATCCCAGCTCCACGGCACCCCAGAAGGCGATTTGGCTCACGGTAATGTCCTTGTTATTGCCGCCATCAGGCGGAGACGGGCACCGTCTCGTGCCACGTAAAACGGGCGGCGAATTTGCCGCCGCCCGTTATTCAGTCTGGTTTCGGTTCAGTCGATGACCTTGGTGGCGCGCTTGGTGATGCTTTCCGGGAAGGTGACGCCAGCTTTTTCGGCGGCCTTCTTGTTGATCACCAGATCAGTGCCGACAGCAACGGTTGCCGGAATATCGCCCGGCTTTTCACCCTTGAGAATACGGACGACGACGGCGCCGGTCTGCTTGCCCACGTCGAAATAGTTGAAGCCGAGGGCAGCAACCGCACCGCGGGCGACGGAATCCGTATCGGCGGCGTAAAGCGGGATTTTCGCTTCGGATGCAACACCGGCAGCCGCTTCGAAAGCGGAAACGATGGTGTTGTCGGTCGGAACGTAGATCACATCGGCCTTGCCGACCAGCGCGCGGGTTGCACCCTGCACTTCTGCGGACTTGGTGGCGACGGATTCAACAACCTTGAGACCCGCCTTCTCGGCTTCGGCCTTCAAGAGGGCCAGCGTCGAAACGGAATTGGCCTCGGCCGAGTTGTAGATGAAGCCGATGGACTTGGCGTTCGGCGAGATTTCCTTGATGAGCGCCAGGTGTTCGCCAACCGGCAGCATGTCGGAAAGGCCGGTCACGTTGCGGCCGGGCTTTTGCATGTCCTTGACGAGCTGTGCGCCGACCGGATCGGAAACCGCCGTGAAGACGACCGGAATGTCGCGCGTGGCGGCAACGACGGCCTGTGCGGACGGCGTGGAGATCGGCACGATGACGTTCGGCGCATCGCCCACGAACTGGCGCGCGATCTGCGCCGCGGTGCCGGGATTGCCCTGCGCGGACTCGTACAGGAACTTGAGGTTCTCGCCTTCCTTGTAACCGGCTTCGGCAAGAGCCGCCTTGACGCCATCACGAGCAGCGTCAAGTGCCGGATGTTCGACGATGGCGGTGACGGCGACGGTGACGTTTTCAGCCTTGGCCGGCAGAACGAGGGCGCTCGCGGCAGCGAGAGCCAGAATGAATGCGCGCATGGATATCCTCCTGTTGGTTCCCTGTTTTCGTCTTCTTAGGAACAAGACAGCCCGAAATCAATCGGAGAACCGCTGCAAAACAAGCTTTCAGGCGGCAATTGCGGCTTATTCAGTCATCCGCGCCGTGGTTGGCGATCATCATCGCCTCGAAAGCCAGCCTTTCGGTCTTGCGCATGCGCTCCGATTCCGACTTCAGCTGGCCGCAGGCGGCGAGAATATCGCGGCCGCGCGGCGTGCGGATCGGCGAGGCATAACCGGCCTGATTGATGAAATCGGCGAACTTCTCGATCTGCGCCCAGTCCGAGCACTGATAGTTCGTACCCGGCCATGGGTTGAACGGAATGAGGTTAATCTTGGCCGGAACGCCCTTCAGAAGCTGCACCAGCATCTTGGCGTCTTCCAGACTGTCATTGACATCCTTCAGCATCACATATTCGAAGGTGATGCGGCGGGCATTGGAAAGGCCCGGATATTTGCGGCAGGCTTCGATCAGCTCCTTCAGCGGATATTTCTTGTTGATCGGCACCAGCATGTCGCGCAGCTCATCGCGCACCGCATGCAGCGAAATCGCCAGCATCACGCCGATCTCATCGCCGGTGCGGAAGATTTCCGGCACAACGCCCGAGGTTGAGAGCGTGACGCGACGCTTGGAGAGCGACAGGCCATCGCCATCGGTGGCAATCAGAAGCGCGGTCTTCACATGCTCGAAATTATAGAGCGGCTCGCCCATGCCCATCATCACGATGTTGGAAACCTTGCGGCCCTCGCTTGGCACATAAGCGCCAACCGGCGTCGAACCATCGGGAAAATCACCGAGCCGATCACGGGCCAGCAAAAGCTGCGCGAGAATTTCCTCAGCCGTCAGGTTGCGCACCAGGCGCTGGGTGCCGGTGTGACAGAAGGAGCAGGTGAGCGAACAGCCGACCTGGCTCGAGATGCACAGCGTGCCGCGCCCTTCTTCCGGAATATAGACCGTTTCGATCTCGACGGGACGGCCAGCACCGCGCGGCGGAAACCGCATCAGCCATTTGCGGGTGCCGTCATTGGAGATCTGCTCCTCGACGATTTCCGGACGGGCGATGGTGAAGGCCACCTTCAGCTTCTCGCGAAGCTCCTTGGCGACATTGGTCATATTGTCGAAATCGGAGACGCCGCGCACATAAAGCCAGTTCCACAACTGGCTGACGCGCATCTTCACCTGCTTCTGCGGCACGCCGATTTCGGCCAGCGCCTCGCCCATTTCCTCACGGGTCAGGCCGATCAGCGACGGCTTGCCGGACATGAGATCGCTATTGGCGATCAACGGGGTTTTGACTGCCAGGCCGGCAGGGGCTTGCATTACGGACATTACGCTATCCCACCATTCCATGCATCGCACGACCAGCCTTTCGGATAGGCGGAAAATCGTCTGCATGTCGAGAAAATCAAAGGCGGAGCACTTTTCGCGCATCCGCCTGTCAATGTTGCCGCGCCTTTAGCACCAAACAAGCAAAAACGCAAATGGCCGGTCGATGACCGGCCATTATCGAACGCGGTAAAGCGTCAGGATTACTTGCAGCTCTCGATCTGCTTGAGAGCAGCCGAAATACCCGAGAGCGAATAGGAATAGGATGTCGCGGTGCCACGGCCGGAAACCGCCTTGACGGTCATCGACTTGCCGCCCTTCATGGCGGCAACGAGTGCCGGTTCTTCGGCAGCGTTTTCAACCCAGGCGGCCTTGTCCTTGGTGAACATGACGAAGTTCTTGTTGTCGATCGTCACATTGACCTTGGAGCCCTGCTTGAGCGGATAACCCACCATGGCCTGCGGCTCATAGGAAATGTTCTGGCCGGGACGCTGCGAGACGATGAAGAAGATATCGCCGTGATCGACGCTTGCCGGTTCCTTGGCGGTCGGAATGGAAAGAACGTAGCAGACGGTGCTGTTGCCCGATTTGTACGAATAGGCACCCCAAGCATTGAACTGCTGGATGCGCGTGGGCGACTGTGCAGATGCTACGCCGACGCTGGTCAGCAAAATGGCCGCTGCGGTTGCTACACTTCTTACAAACATAGAATTTCCTGCCGGGTTATTGTCTTCCATTGGCCCGAAGCATCGGCGAGCCCAGTTTCTGGATCGGCCACGTTCAGGTGCGGATCGTCTTTTCTCATTGTGGTCGGGAAGCGGTTACCAAACCGTCAACAACACGCATAAAATGCCGGAAACGTCTTGCGGTGTTACAGATTGGCGACTCCCGACGCCCTGAGGAGAAGGGCGCGAAACACCCTTCCTCCGTGTGTATGACACATAAACTCAGGCAAGAATTTGTCGCCCGTCGGGCTCACCCGAAGAGGCAGATCACAGAGGCGTTACCCGGCTTCCTGCTGCCGTTTCAGCATGGCGTCAGCCGCCTCGTAATGCTCCATCTTGATATGGGCGCGGATCATGGCGAGCGCCGCCGTGATGACGGCAATATCATCGGTGAATCCGATAACGGCCAGCACATCCGGCACGGCATCCATAGGCATGATGAAATAGGCGAGCGCCGCCAGAATGATACCCTTGGCGCGCAGCGGCGTATCGCGGTCGATCGCGCAATAATAGGCAGCCGCCGCATCGCGTGCGAAAGGCACCTTCGACATCACGCGCTTCAGCTTGGGCCAGAATTTCGCCCGCACCACAGTCTCACGCTCCTGCTGCCTGTCGGTTTCACCCGGCAGAAGAATTTCACCGATTTTCACATCATCCATGATCGACGGTCCTCCGGTCACGGCTATTATATGGGATTTAAGGTCCGCCGTTCAATTGCTTCGGCCCGCAGCCGCCTTCTGCATGGCCTCGGCCAGAAGAAAATCCCGCTCCGTCACACCCTGCGAATCATGGGTGGTAAGGCAGACCTTGACCCGCGAATAGACATTGGACCATTCGGGATGGTGATTGAGCCTTTCCGCGACAAGTGCGGATTCGGCCATGAAACCGAAGGCTTCCGCAAAACTTGAAAACTTGAAGGAACGGACGATCGCCGCTCCGTCCTCGCGCAGGGACCAGCCCTCTAGTTTCGACAGGGCCTGCCGGATGGCGTCCGGCTCGAGTCTGGGATATTTCATGAACTTGCCTCCGCTTGAGACCCATTAACGCTTCAACGACCGGATCGACGCATATTCCATGAAACATACAGCTATTCTTTTTGTCTGCATGGGCAATATCTGCCGTTCACCGCTGGCCGAAGGGGTTTTGCGACACCTTGCCGACGGCGCGACCATGTCTGATCGGCTTACCATCGATTCCGCCGGCACCGGCGGCTGGCATGCGGGTGACGCACCCGATCCGCGATCCATCGCCATGGCGCGACGGCACGGCGTCGAAATTTCCCGGCAGCGGGCGAGACAGGTCACCCCTGCGGATTTCGAGACCTTCGACCTGATATTCGCCATGGACGAAAACAATCTGGCGAATCTGCTGCAATCGAGCCCGGAAAGGCAGCGACACAAGATCCATCTCTTCATGGATTATGCCACTGGCCGTCGCGAGAACGTCCCCGATCCCTATTACGGGGCCGAGGACGGGTTCCTCAAGGTCTACAACATGCTCTTGGCAGGATGTAGATCGTTGCTCGAAAAGATGGAGCTGGACCGCGCCTCGTGAAGCGGAAACGCCTCTTCAACGATATAGGGTCCGCCGCCCACCGATTCCTTCGACGACATCAGCACGAAGCGGCCGACCGTGAAGGGCGAGGTGCGGAAGTTGCCGCGTCCGGAAAGATACTGCACCACATCGTCCACGCGGGAGGAGCGCAACCGCGCCAGCGTGACATGCGGCATGAACTTGCGCGGATCGGGTGGGAGACCGATCCTCTGGCAGATCCGCTCGATTTCCGCCTGAAGCGCATGCATTTCCGGCAAGGGAGAAACCCCGGCCCAGATGGAATGCGGCTTCTTGGAACCGAAGGACCCCATACCGGTGAGACTGAGCTGGAATTCCGGTCTTTCGATCCGATCCAGCCTGTCGACAACCTCATCGGCGGTTCGCCCGTCGATGTCACCGATAAAACGCAGGGTTATGTGATAATTCTCCACATCGATCCACCGGGCTCCCGGCAGACCACCGCGCAACAATGAGAGGCTCATAGCCGCATTGCGCGGAATTTCGAGGGCGGTAAACAGTCTCGGCATGGCGAGCTCCCCGAATCTCTTGGCAGAACAAGCATAGCGAATCACGCAATGCAGACGGGCGCAAGTGCTTATTTTTTTTGCGCACCGATTGTCTTGATGAAGCTTTCAACAGCCGGCAAAGATTTCTCCACCATCATTGCCACACCTTTCGTATTGGGGTGCATCTTGTCATCCAGCTTCAGCGTATCGTCCGTCACCACGCCATCCAGAAAGAAGGGATAAAGCGACAGGTTGTATTTTCCGGCGAGCTTTGGAAAGATCGGATTGAAGCGTCTGGCATAATCATCGCCCATATTCGGCGGCGCCATAATGCCGACCAGCAACACGGCTATGTTGCGCTTCTGAAAACCGGAAATGATGGTGTCGAGGTTCTTTTCGGTCTGTTCGGGGGAATTCCGCGCAGAGCGTCATTGGCGCCGAGTTCCAGGATGACCCCATCCGTGCCATCGGGAACCGACCATTCCGCCCGCGCCAGACCACCGGAAGAGGTATCGCCGGACACACCGGCATTGGCGATGGCGACATTGACGCCCTTGCCCTTTAATGCAGCCTCAAGCTGTGCGGTGTAGCTGTCGGTTGGGGGAAGCTGATAGCCGGCCATGAGGCTGTCGCCGAGTCCGACCAGCTGCAATGTCCGCTCCTGAGCCATGACAACAGTTGCGGAAATGGCGGCGGCAAAAATGACGATGAAGTGAAACAGGGCAGCTTTAAATCTCATCACGGCTTTCCTAACTTGGTTCCCATTGTCTGAAATACCGACCGCATCGACCGCCAGACCGTTTTCATCACCCTATATAGGAACGAGAATTGTGACGAAAAGCATCATAGAGCTGAAGAAAGCCGACCTCACGCTCGGCAATGCCGCCGCCTCCGTTCACGTTCTCAAGAACATCGATCTTTCAATCGGAGAGAGCGAGGCAGTTGGTATCGTCGGCCCCTCCGGATCGGGAAAATCGACGCTTCTGATGGTGCTTGCCGGTCTCGAGAGGCTCGATAGCGGTGAAATCATCATCGCGGATACGGAACTGCACAAGCTCGGCGAGGACGCGCTGGCGGATTTCCGCGGCCGCAACATCGGCATTGTTTTCCAGTCCTTCCATCTGATCGCCAACATGACGGCGCTGGAAAACGTTGCGGTTCCGCTCGAACTGGCAAACACCCCGAACCCCTTCGAAATCGCCAGACGTGAGCTCGTCGCCGTCGGTCTCGGCGAACGCCTCAACCACTATCCCGGCCAGCTTTCCGGCGGCGAACAGCAGCGTGTCGCCATCGCCCGCGCGCTTGCCCCCTCGCCGGCCGTGCTGATTGCTGACGAACCGACCGGCAATCTCGATACCGATACCGGCAGGCAGATCGCCGATCTTCTCTTTGCCAAACAGGCCGAACGCGGCATGACGATGATCCTTGTCACCCACGATCCGTCGCTTGCCGCTCGGTGCTCACGCCAGATCAAGGTGCGCTCCGGCGAGATTGAGGGCGACAGCGCCACCTCCCATATGGCGCGGGCGGTGTCGGCATGACCGGATCCATTATCCCGTCTCTTGCCAATATCAGAAACGCCGCAAGGATCGCGCGGCGCGAAATTCGCGGCGGGTTACGCGGCTTTTACATTTTCCTCGCCTGCATCGCGCTTGGAACCGGCGCCATCGCCGCCGTCAATTCCGTCTCGCGCGCGGTCACCAGCGCCATCGCCACTGAAGGTCAGTCCATATTGGCGGGCAATGTGCGTTTCGAACTGCGTAACAGGGAAGCGACGCAGGAAGAGCGGGCCTATCTCGACAGCCTCGGCACCGTCGCGGTTTCCACCGGTCTGCGCTCCATGGCGCGCCTTGGCGACGGGTCCGAACAGACCCTGACGGAAGTGAAGGCCATCGACGGCGCTTACCCGCTCTATGGCACCTTCGTTGCCGAGCCGAACCGACCGCCGAGCGAGCTTCTGGCCGGGAACGGCGACACCTATGGCGCCATCGCCGCGCCGCTTCTGCTTGAGCGGCTCGGAATCAAGGTCGGCGATGAAATCCTGCTCGGCAATGTGAAGCTGAAACTGACCGGCACCGTGGTCGACGAGCCGGATGCTCTCTCCGACGGTTTCGGTTTCGCGCCAAGGCTTATGCTCAGCCGCGACGCCCTTTTCGCCTCGGGTCTCGTTCAGAACGGCAGTCTGGTCGAGCATGCCTACAAGATCAGGCTGAACGATCCTTCGGCACGGTCAACGATGACCGATGCGGCCAACAAGGCCTTTCCCGATGCCGGCTGGTCCATCCGCACCAGTGACCGGGCGGCCCCATCGCTCACCGAAAACGTCAATCGCTTCTCGCAATTCCTGACGCTGGTGGGCCTCACCGCCCTCATCGTCGGCGGTGTCGGCGTTGCCAATGCCGTTCGCGCGTTTCTGGATTCCAAGCGCACCACCATCGCCTCGCTGAAATGCCTGGGGGCACCGGCCTCGGTGGTCACCATGACCTATCTTTTCCAGATCGCATTCATTGCCGCCGTCGGCATCGTCATCGGCCTTGTCGTCGGCGCCGTCGCGCCCCTCATCGCCATGCGGTTTCTGGAGGGCGTGCTGCCCGTGCCGGAGGAGCTTGCATTCTATCCCGGCGCTCTCGGCCTTGCCGCCCTGTTCGGCCTCCTGACAACGTTCGCCTTCGCCATCGTTCCCCTTGGCCAGGCGCGTGAGGTTCCGGCAACCGCGCTTTTCCGCGAGCAGGGTTTCGAAGAAGGAAGCTGGCCCTCCTGGCCCTATCTGGCCGCAACCGGCCTGCTGCTGGCGGCGCTTGCCGCCCTCGCCATTTTTTCGGCGGAAGACCGCTTCATCGCCTCGATCTTCCTTGCGGCCATCGCTTTTGCCTTCGTGGTGCTGCGACTGGTGGCTGCGGGCGTAAAGGCCATCGCCAAGCGCAGCCCGCGCGTTCATTCGGCTGCGCTCAGGCTGGCGATCGGCAATATTCACTGGCCGGGCGCACTCACCCCCTCGGTCGTTCTTTCGCTTGGCCTCGGGCTGACCCTCCTCGTAACGCTCACCCTGATTGACGGCAATCTGCGTCGCGAACTGACGGACAGCCTGCCGGAAAAGGCACCGAATTTCTTCTTCGTGGATATTCAGGGCAGCGAAGTTCAGGGCTTCCGCGATCTTCTGAAGCGGGAAGCACCGGAAGGCGCGCTGACCGAAGTGCCGATGCTGCGCGGCCGCATTCTGGCGCTCAACGGCGAGGATGTCACGAAGATGGAGGTACCTCCGGCTGGACGCTGGGTTCTGCGTGGCGACCGGGGCATCACCTATTCGCAGGATATCCCCGAAAACGCGACTCTCACAGAAGGAAGCTGGTGGGGACCGGACTATAGCGGCGAGCCGCTGGTCTCCTTCGCGGCCGAGGAAGCAGGGGAACTGGGTCTCAAGATTGGCGACACGGTGACCGTGAACGTGCTCGGCCGTAGCATAACGGCAAGGATCGCCAATCTGCGCAATGTCGAATGGGAATCCCTGTCGATCAATTTCGTCATGGTGTTTTCGCCAAACACCTTTCGCGGCGCGCCGCACGCATGGCTGGCGACACTCGCCGACCCTTCCGCTTCCGCCGCCGATGAAGGCCGTATCCTGCGCGCCGTCACCAACGCCTATCCGACGATCACCAGCGTGCGCGTGAAGGATGCGCTCGACGTCGTCAACCGGCTTGTCGGCCAGCTTGCCACCGCCATTCGCGCCGCCGCAGCCGTCGCCCTCATCGCCTCCGTCCTGGTCCTCGCCGGCGCTCTTGCCGCCGGAAACCGCGCCCGTACCCATGACGCGGTTATCCTTAAAACGCTGGGCGGCACGCGAAATCTGCTCATACGCGCCTTCTCCTACGAATATATGATGCTCGGCCTCGCCACCGCCGTCTTCGCACTTTTCGCCGGCGGCGTCTCCGCATGGTTCGTGATCGCCCGCATCATGAAGCTGCCCTCCAGCTTCCTGCCGGATGTGGCCATCGGAACGCTCGTCGTCGCGCTCGTCATGACGGTGGGCATCGGCCTCATGGGCACATGGCGGATTCTCGGGCAGAAAGCGGCTCCGGTTCTCCGGCAGGCAGGTGAATGATCGTCGGTTGTGCGCCGCTTAACTTTAACGATTAATTCTTTGTAATGATCGCCAAAACGTGAGCGCTTTTCGCGCATATGGTGTCTTTTCGCAGGGAAAAGGCCTTGTATAGAACACGTTCTGCCATCATATTCTTGATCAGGCTTGCTGAAGCTCCGCAGCGGCGCCCGGGAGGTATCCCGACACCGTAGCAATCACGGAGCTCAAAAGAGGAAACAATGGCTGACTTCAATAACTACCAGAACCGCATGGCGCAGACCCGTGCTCAGACTGGTGCGATGATCGATGAAGGTCTTCGCGCCTATATGCTCAAGGTTTATAACCTGATGGCGCTGGCTCTGGTCATCACCGGCGTTGCAGCGTTCGGCACCTATACGCTTGCCGCTTCCAACCCGGCTTTCGCCCAGCTGCTCTATGCGTCGCCGCTGCGCTGGGTCGTCATGCTGGCTCCGCTCGCACTGGTTTTCTTCCTTAGCTTCCGTATCCAGAACATGAGCGTTTCCGCCGCCCAGACAACCTTCTGGGTCTATGCAGCGCTGATGGGCGTCTCGCTGTCGGCGATCTTCCTGGTCTTCACCGGCCAGAGCATCGTGCAGACGTTCTTCGTGACCGCCGCTTCGTTCGGCGCACTCTCGCTTTACGGTTATACGACGAAGAAGAACCTTTCCGGTCTCGGTTCGTTCCTGATCATGGGTCTGTTCGGCCTGATCATCGCTTCCATCGTCAATATCTTCCTTGCATCTTCCGCACTGCAGTTTGCGATTTCCGCGATCGGCGTGCTGATCTTCGCAGGCCTGACCGCCTACGACACCCAGAAGATCAAGGAAATGTACTTTGACGGCGACGATGTTGCCGTGGCTGGCCGCAAGGCCATCATGGGCGCGCTGACGCTCTATCTCGACTTCATCAACCTCTTCACCTTCCTCCTGCAGTTCCTCGGAAACCGCGACGACTAAGGTTAAGAGTTCTACTGACAGACATGCGAAAGGCGGCCCTTCGGCCGCCTTTTTATTTACAGATGTTTTTCATTCGTGGCGGCCGAACTGCCCCATCCAGGGCGGTGGCGCACTCCCGCTGGCGTTCACTCGATGAGCTTCAAAACCTTGTCGAAGACCTTCAGAACCTGCGGCAACTCATGCCCACGTTTCAGAATGCGGCCATCCGTATTCACCACGCAATAGGCCCCCTGTTTGGCCGCCAGCTTGGGGTTTTTCTCGATCCTGAAAAGCGGCATTTCACCTGAACGCTTGAAGACGGAAAACACCGCCTTTTCCTTCAGGTGATCGATGGCGTAGTCACGCCATTCACCCTCTCCCACCATGCGGCCATAGATGCGCAGGATCGCATCCAGCTCGCGGCGGTGAAAGGTGACCGGCAAAGGGTCCTTGTTCTTTTTATATTCGCGGAGATCGATAACGGTGGAATTGTCACGTGAAGCGGTCTGCACCTGCTGCACATCCGGTTGATCGGTCATCCAATACCTCCGATTCCACCCAAATCATCCACGCAGTGTGAGCCTGAGAGGGCGAAATTGCAAGTCTTTGCACCGGTATGACGCACAGGACAGGGAATTCCGGGAAAGGTCCGACAAGCCTTCGATGCGCAGCGGAACCGGAGGACGGCAGCACAGAATTGCACCCGCCGATTCTGTGACGAGCGCTGCCAGCGGCAAAAGCAGGAGTTAAAAATGGTAACCATTTAGGCAGCCATTTTCACATGGGCTGCCGTATTTCGGTCAAACCATGGCCCGAATTGGGTGGAATAGTCCTATTGTCAATTGATGCCTAGGCACCAAGATGACCCGGTCCGGTGCATTGACCCTTTACCCCCAGCCCCCAATGCCCGGACCGGATCTTCCATCGCCCGACAGGCGGTCAGGGGTTTTCATTTCCAAGCAGAATACTTGCGCCGACGATTGCCGCGGGATCGCCGCCGGCATTGGCCGTCTGCAACAGCACGGCGCAGCCGCCCTTTTTCACCTTGGCCACCACGCTCGCCGGAAGCTTCACCGTCATCGGCGAACCGTCCCACATGCCGACTGTCTGCACATCATAGACGCTGTGCCAGTAGGACATTTTTTTCCCCTGGTTTTCGCCCTTCTGCACATCCACGGTCTGTTCGCGCGTGAAATAAGCGACGACGACATCGGCCTTGCCGCTGCCGGCGCCAATATCGATCTCCACCTCGTCACCGGCAAATTTCGACGAGACCGGCACATTCAGCCCCTTGCCCTCGCGCTTGAACGCATCCAGCCTGTCATAGATGCCACGGACATCGCCACCCTTGACGTGGTCGCGGCCGTTCAGAATGGCCTGCGGCGTATAGACCCCGTTGCGGCCGAGCGCGCGCATATAACCATATTGCCGGTCGGTATTTTCCTTCGAGGCGAGCGAATCCGTCCAGCCGAGATAGTTCCAGTAATCGACATGGTAGGAAAGACCGACGACATCGCCCTTCTGGATCATCTTGCGCAGGGCTTCATCGGCCGGCGGGCAGGATGAGCATCCCTGCGACGTGAACAATTCGACGACGCCCTTCACGGCCTCCTGCGCCTGCGCGGAGGTGACGAGGAACGTGCCGAGAAGACATATCGACAGGGGAAATTTCAGCGGCATTACAAAAACCTTTGTCCGGAAGAGATCCAGACGAATTGATGCAATCAATCCTGCCGGGATGCAAACCGGAAAATAACGTCTATTGCCCTTCAATAGAAAGTCACGAAGGGGTGAGCGACAATCACAAAAAAAGAGACGATGAAACGCAAAGACGCCGGGATTTCTCCCGGCGTCTTTGATTGTTGAAGCTTTATGCGGCTAGATCGCGAAGAACGGTCTGCAAAATGCCGCCGTTGTTCATGTAGATCACTTCATCCAGCGTATCGATGCGGCAAAGAAGCGGAACTTCCTTCACCGAGCCGTCGCTATAGGTGATCTTGGCGATCTTCTTTTCACGCGGCCTGATTTCACCTTCGAGCCCATCGATCTCGACGATTTCATCACCCTTGAGGTCGAGGCTCGCCCAAGTCGTGCCTTCCTCGAAGACGAAGGGAACGACTCCCATGCCGACGAGGTTCGAACGGTGGATACGTTCGAAAGACTGCGCGATGACAGCCTTGACGCCGAGCAGGTTGGTGCCCTTCGCCGCCCAGTCGCGGGACGAGCCGTTACCATATTCGACACCGGCGAAGATGACGAGCGGGACGCCTTCCGCCTTGTATTTCATGGCCGCGTCATAGATCGACATCTCTTCCTTGGACGGATAGTGGATGGTGTAGCCACCTTCCTTGCCGTTCGGGCCAAGCATGTGGTTGCGGATGCGGATATTGGCGAAGGTGCCGCGCATCATCACTTCATGGTTGCCGCGACGCGTGCCGTACTGGTTGAAGTCGGCCACGGCGACGCCATGTTCCGTCAGATAGGCGCCGGCAGGCGAAGCAGCCTTGATCGAACCGGCCGGAGAAATATGGTCGGTGGTGATCTTGTCGCCGAAGAGACCGAGGACGCGCGCGCCCTTGATGTTCTTGAGGCCCGAGCCCTTTTGCCCATGCCGACGAAATAGGGCGGGTTCTGAACATAGGTCGACTGGTCGTCCCAGGCATAGGTCTGGCCCGGAGGAACCTGAACCGCCTGCCAGTTCGCATCGCCCTTGAACACGTCGGCATACTTCGTTTCATAAAGCTCGCGGGTGACGTATTTCAGGATGAATTCCTGGATTTCCTTGGAGGTCGGCCAGATATCCTTGAGGTAGACCGGATTGCCGTTCTGGTCGTCGCCGATCGGCTCCTTGGTCAGATCCTTCTGGACCGTGCCGGCAAGGGCATAGGCCACGACAAGCGGCGGCGAGGCCAGATAGTTCGCCTGAACATCCGGCGAGATACGGCCTTCGAAGTTGCGGTTGCCCGAGAGAACACCGGCGGTGATCAGGCCCTTGTCGTTGATCGTCTTGGAGATCGCCGGCGGCAGCGGACCGGAATTACCGATGCAGGTCGTGCAGCCGAAGCCGACGAGGTTGAAGCCGATCGCGTCGAGATCCTTCTGCAGACCGGACTTGTCGAGATATTCGGCAACGACCTGCGATCCGGGCGCGAGCGACGTCTTGACCCACGGCTTGGACTTCAAACCCCTGGCGACGGCGTTACGGGCGAGAAGGCCGGCAGCGATGAGAACCGAGGGGTTGGAAGTATTGGTGCAGGAGGTGATGGCAGCAATCGCCACATCGCCATGACCGAGATCGAAAGCCTCACCTTCGACCGCATAACGGCTCGAAAGCTGGCCGGGCTTCTTATAGTCGTTTTCAAGAGCCGTCGCGAAATTCGGCGCGATGGTTTCGAGCGGCAGGCGGCCTTCCGGACGCTTCGGGCCCGCCATCGACGGCACGACGTCGCCGAGGTCGAGTTCCAGCGTATCGGTGAAGACGAGATCGGAACCATCGCCAGTGCGCCACATGTCCTGCGCCTTCGAATAGGCTTCGACGAGCGCGATGCGATCCTTCGCACGGCCGGACATGGTCAGGTAATTGATGGTCTCGCTATCGACCGGGAAGAAGCCGCAGGTCGCGCCATATTCCGGACCCATATTGCCGATGGTGGCGCGGTCGGCCAGAGACATCGAATCGAGGCCGGGGCCGAAGAATTCGACGAACTTTGAAACCACGCCCTTCTTGCGCAGCATCTGAACCACGGTCAGCACGAGGTCGGTCGCGGTCACGCCTTCCTTCACCTTGCCGGTCAGCTTGAAGCCGATAACCTCGGGCAGAAGCATGGAGACCGGCTGGCCGAGCATGGCCGCTTCAGCCTCGATACCGCCAACGCCCCAGCCCAGAACGCCGAGACCATTGATCATGGTCGTGTGCGAATCGGTGCCGACGCAGGTATCCGGATAAGCAATCGTCTCGCCATCCTCTTCCTTCGTCCAGACGGTCTGGCCGAGATATTCGAGGTTGACCTGGTGACAGATGCCGGTGCCGGGCGGAACCACACGGAAATTCTCGAACGCCTGCTGGCCCCACTTCAGGAAGCGGTAACGTTCGCCGTTGCGCTCATATTCCAGCTCGACGTTGCGGGCAAAGGCGCTCGGCGTGCCGAATTCGTCGACGATGACCGAGTGGTCGATGACGAGATCGACGGGAACCAGCGGGTTGATCTTTTCCGGATCGCCGCCAAGTGCCTTGATACCGTCACGCATGGCGGCAAGGTCGACAACGGCGGGAACGCCGGTAAAGTCCTGCATCAGAACGCGGGCGGGGCGGTAGGCGATTTCGGTTTCGGTCAGGCCCTTGTTGTTCAGCCATTCGGAAACCGCCAGAATGTGTTCCTTGGTGACAGACTGGCCGTCCTCGAAACGCAGCAGGTTTTCTAAGAGAACCTTCATGGAATAGGGCAGCTTGGAAACGCCCTTCAGGCCATTGGCTTCAGCCTTGGGAAGGCTGAAATAGATGTATTCCTTACCGTCAACGGTAAGGACGGAACGACATTGGAAACTGTCGAGTGATTTGGGCATGGATAAAAACCCCGCTTACTCTGATAGCCAACACGTGCGTGCGGACACCTATGCACTCATGCACATCAGGATGCGGGTACGACCATTTCCGCTGTCCGCACGTGAAAATTGCTCCTCGCAATCGTCAAGTCCGGCGCAAGATGATGTTCACGCCGGCCGCTGGCGTGTTGACACCCATATAGATAATTTCGGAGAAACGTACCAGACCATTCAACCAAGCTAATCGATTTTTTTATAGTCGAGGCGAGAAAGTGAACCGGAACCGCAGCATGAATCTCACGACGGAAAATCTTGGCGTGCGGCGCGGCGAAGATTTCATATTCATGAATATTTCCTTCAAGTTAAGCGACGGTGAGGCTCTTGTGCTGACCGGCCGCAACGGTTCAGGAAAATCCACCCTGCTGCGCACGGTGGCCGGCCTGCTGCGCCCGGAACAGGGCCGAGTAAAGATAGCCGGCAAAGAAATCGAAGCCGACATGCGCCCTTCGGAGGCCTGCCACTATCTCGGCCATCGCAACGCGATGAAAACGGAACTGACCGTTTCGGAGAATCTTCGGTTCTGGAAAGACTTCCTCGGCGATTTTTCCGGCGGTGCGGGCGTGGCGATCGATGAGGCTGCGGAAATCGTCGGCCTCGCCGGCATTACCCACCTGCCCTTCGGTTATCTCTCCGCCGGCCAGCAGCGGCGCTTTGCCATGGCGAAACTTTTGATTGCATGGCGACCGGTATGGATTCTCGATGAGCCGACGGCGGCGCTCGACAAGGCTGCGGACGGGATGTTTACCGATCTCGTGAAAAACCACCTCGGGAAAGGCGGCATCGTTCTGGCCGCGACCCATCAGCCTTTGGGGCTGGAGAGCGCGCGGGAATTGCGGATGACCGGGTTTGCGGGTGTGGAGGCTTGGGCATGAACGGTTTGCACGCGGGGCTTACCCCCTCTGCCCTGCCGGGCATCTCCCCCTCAAGGAGGGAGATAGGCAAGGCGCACTCCCACCGTTTCTTTCTCCAGCATTGAGATGGGCGAGACCTTGCCGCGGGTCGATCTCCCCCTTGAGGGGGAGATGCCCGGCAGGGCAGAGGGGGGTAACGCCCCAGACGCGGAGCAACCCCAATGACCGCCCTCTTCCTCCGTGACATCAAACTCTCCATCCGCGCCGGCGGCGGCGCGCTGATCGGCGTACTGTTCTTCATGACAGTGGTTGCGGTCATTCCCTTCGGCGTCGGCCCCGATCTCAACCTGCTCGCCCGCATCGGCCCGGCCATCGTCTGGATCGGCGCGCTGCTCTCCGCCCTTCTCGGCCTCGACCGGCTGTTTCAGGCCGAGCGGGATGACGGCTCCCTTGATCTGATCCTGATGCAGGAAACCCCGCTGGTCCTGACCGTATTCGTGAAATGCCTGGCACACTGGGTCACGACCGGTCTACCGCTGGTGCTTGCCTCCCCTCTGCTTGGCCTCTTCATGAACATGGACGAAGTGGCTATCGGCGCCGTGATGCTTACCCTTCTCGTCGGCTCGCCCGCCATCACCTTCATCGGCGCAGTGGGGGCGGCGGTTGCCGTTGCTTTGCCGCGCGGAGGGCTTCTGGTTTCCATCCTCGTCCTGCCGCTCGCCATTCCCGTGCTGATCTTCGGCGTCAGCGCATCCTATGCGGCGGTACAGGATCCGGCGCCCTTCATCCCGCCATTTCTCATTCTGTGTGCGATCACGTTATTTTCAGCCGCGACCGGACCTTTCTTCGCCGCTTTGGCGCTGCGCAATGTTATGGATTGATGAAACCAAGCCAGACGATCCCCGATTGACAGGGATCAATTGCGGGGCGGCCATTCTCGGGTTACACAAACGGCATGAACGAGCAGACCTTCACCATCACCAAATTCAGTGATCTCGCCAATCCCACCCGGTTTCTGGCGCTGGCGGCACGCATTCTGCCCTGGCTCGCTGCCTTGACGGCGCTGGTGCTGGCCGCCGGTCTTTATCTGTCCTTCACCACCGAAGGCGATTACCAGCAGGGTTACACGGTGCGCATCATGTATGTGCATGTGCCTTCAGCCTGGCTCGCCATGATGTGTTATTCGGTCATGGCGGTCTCCGCAATCGGCACCCTCGTCTGGCGTCATCCGCTGGCGGATGTCAGCCATAAAGCCGCCGCCCCCATCGGCGCGGCCTTCACGCTGATTGCGCTCGTCACCGGCTCGCTCTGGGGTAAACCCATGTGGGGAACCTGGTGGGTGTGGGATGCACGGCTGACCTCCGTCTTCGTGCTTTTCCTGATGTATCTGGGGCTGATCGCGCTCAACCGCGCCATGGACGACCCATCCAGAGCCGCCCGCGTCAGCGCCGTGCTGATCCTCGTCGGTTTCGTGAATATTCCCATCATAAAATTTTCGGTCGAGTGGTGGAACACGCTGCACCAGCCGGCAAGCGTCATCCGCATGGGCGGCTCCGCCATCGATGCGGAATTCCTCTGGCCGCTGCTGATCATGGCCGTGGGTTTCACGCTGCTGTTCTTCACCCTGCACATCGCCGCGATGCGTAACGAAATCTGGCGTCGGCGCGTGGCCGCGCAGCGGCGTCTCGCGGCGCGCATGGCGAACCGGGAGGGCTGAAGTGATGACGCACGCCTTTTATATCGGCATGTCCTATGCGGCGACCGGCCTTGTCGTTCTCTGTCTCATCGCCTGGGTCGTCGTGGACGGTCAGGCACGCAAACGGGAATTGAAGGAACTCGAAGCATCCGGCGTACGCCGCAGGGCGAGAGCCGGTTCCGCAGGTGACGCGCAATGACGCAGGCTGACCGGGATACCAAGGCCAAAACGACAGGCCGTGCACGCTATGCGCTTGCGCTTCTGCCGTTGCTGCTGTTCGGCGGTTTCGCCCTCGTCGCCGGCAAGATGCTTTACGATCAGGATGTGAACGGGCTGGATATCAGCGCCATTCCCTCGGCGCTGATCGGCACCAGGGCGCCCATCCTGTCGCTACCGCCGCTGGAAGGCTCCAACCTGCCGGCTCTGACCGATGCCGCCATCAAGGGCAAGCTGACGCTGGTGAACGTCTTCGCCTCCTGGTGCATTCCCTGCCGGCAGGAGCATCCGCTGCTTCAGGAACTGGCAAAAGACAGCCGCATCACCGTCGTCGGCATCAACTACAAGGACAAGCAGGACAATGCGCTGCGCTTCCTCGGCGAGCTCGGCAATCCCTTTGCTGCGATAGGGGTCGATCCGAACGGCAAGGCCGCGATAGACTGGGGCGTCTACGGCATTCCCGAAAGTTATCTGGTCGGCGCGGATGGCACGATCCTTTATAAAAAGGTCGGCCCCTTCGATGCCCGCAGCGTCGAGCGCGACCTGCTGCCAGCCATCGCGGCCGCAGCCGGTAAATAACCCGCTCCGCAAGGCGTCACCCCTTGGTAACGACCCGCAGCGAAGGGCCTTCAGCCGGCAGACGTATGCCTTCCAGCACCACCTGATCCCGACCGCCGCGTTTTGCGGCATAGAGACTGTCATCGGCCCGCTTGATGGCGTCATGAATGGAATGATCTCCCCTCGCGACGGCCGAAACACCGAAGCTCGCGGTGATCTGGCTGGTTACACCCCGGTTGCGCCAATCGAGCGACGAAAGACCTGTCCGCATGCCATTGGCCAGCTGGCCGGCTGCGGGGGCTGTCTGGCCGGGCAGGAAAACCACGAATTCCTCGCCGCCGAAACGGGCCACCAGCGCATCCTCGGGCGCATTTCGCCTGAGCAGATCGGAAAGGCCGATGAGAACAATATCTCCGGCCGCATGACCGTAAACATCGTTGATACGCTTGAAGTGATCTATGTCGCAGGCAATGACCGCACCCTCAGGCGTATCGTTGCGAAAATCGGGAACTCGGCGGTCGAAGCCGCGCCGGTTCAGCACGTCCGTCAGCGGATCATGCTCTGCCGCATGAAGATGCCGGTCGACGGTGACGGAAATCTGGCTCGCGAGCACGGAGAGCGCCAGCAGGAAGCCGAAGATGCTCGCCGCAAGCTGCATGTAGAAAGCATAGTCGGATTCGAAGAATTCGCTGAGTTCGATCATCGAGCCGCTCGGCGTCATCACGAGCAGCATGCCGATGCGTACCAGCGTCTCCAGCACCACAAGACAGGCAATTCCCACCATCAGCCGGTCGGCAAGCGCGACGGGTCGCTTTCGCACGAGCCAGACCGGGATCGCGAGCAAAAGGGCGCAGACGAGATCGCCGATGACGAGTTCGCGTTTCAGATCCGGTGTGACGAAGACATGGAAAGAGACCAGCAAAACCGCGGCAACCACGATCGACAGCCTGGCCGTGATATAAAGCGGCCGCCCGAAATGGACGAGCAGAGCGTGGCCATAGAGGAAGAAGGCGGAGAAGAACAACAGGTTCGAAACAATCGCCTGTATTTCGAAGGGCAGGCCGCCAAGCACCAAAGGTGTCGCAAAACCGAAGGCCGCCGAAAGATATCCTATACCCCAATAGCGGGCGGAAGCGTGGCCGATCCTTTGCAGGAACAGGAACACCACGCCGAATGTCAGCATGATGAAGGGGAGAAGATAGGCGAAGTTGTCTTGCAATGGGTTCTGCCGGAGGGAGAGACGAGCCTTTGCCTGACACTACCGCAATGCCATTAAGAAAACCTGCATATATTGCGCGGCTTCCGTGCCTTTCGGCGGGCGGCACCGGAAAACCCGTTCACATTTGCGGGAGCGCGTTCTGCCATTCCTTGATCGCGTCCACGGGCCAGAGCAGCATCACCACGTTCAGCGTCAGGTTGTCACGGATCAGCCAGCCGGTGAAGATTTCGAAGAAGATGGCGATCACCACCGTTAGCCACACCGGCACACGGGCGGCGAACAGGAAACCCAGCACCATGAAGACGGTATCCATCGCTGAGTTCAGTATGCTGTCGCCAGTGTAACCCAGCGCCATGGTCGCCGTACGGTAACGATCAATGATAATAGGCGAGTTCTCAAGAATTTCCCATGCGGCTTCCACCAGAACCGCGAGCGAAAGCCGCATGGAAAGCGGCCTGTTGCGGAAGAGTAGCCAGGCGAACCAGTAGAACAGGAAGCCGTGAATGATATGCGAGGGGGTATACCAGTCTGCCAGATGCTGGGAATTGCCCGGCGTGTTCACGCCCGGCTCGAACAGCTTCACGTAACCGCATTCGCAGATTGGAATGCGGCCCATGGCATAAAGGATGACGATCTGCAGGAGAAGCAGCCCGGCGGCCACGCCGAACCATTTGAGCGAGCGCGAACGGGAAGCCGACATCTCTGCAACTGTCATTTTTCGTCCTTGTTGAGCGGTTCCAGCGAATGGCGCATGACGAGCGGCATCTGCGCCATGGTGAAGATGATGGTGATCGGCATCGTGCCCCACACCTTGAAGGCAACCCAGGTGTCGGTGGTGAACATGCGCCACACCACCTCGTTCAGCACCGCAAGAAACAGGAAGAATACGCCCCAGCGCAGCGTCAGCTTGCGCCAGCCCTCATCCGTCAGCCTGAAGGCGGAATTAAAGACATAACCGAGCAGCGATTGCCCGAAGAACAGGCCGCCGAGCAGAATGACACCGAACAGCGTGTTGACGATGGTAGGCTTCATCTTGATGAAGGTGTCGTTCTGCAGCCAAAGCGTCAGCGCACCGAACACGAACACCACGATGCCCGATATCAGCGGCATGATCGGCAATTTGCGCGTCAGCACCCATGAAACCGAAAGCGCCAGAGCCGTTGCGATCATGAACAGACCGGTGGCGATGAAGATCGGCCCGCCGAACTCCGTCAGAACAGGGAAAGTGGAGGCCAGCCATTCGCCGCGGGAATTGGCGAAGAAGAACACCATGAGCGGGCCAAGCTCGAGCACGAATTTCAGGAGCGGGCTGATTTCCGCCACCATCTTTTCGCTTTCCTTGGAATTGCTTTCAATATCCATACTCAAACTCCCGCAATGGCCTTGGCGAAATCTTCCGCCTCGAAGGGCTCCAGATCGTCCACACCTTCACCCACACCGATGAAATAAACCGGCAGCTTGTGTTTGGCAGCGATGGCGACGAGGATACCGCCCCGCGCCGTGCCATCCAATTTTGTCATAATCAGGCCCGAAACGCCCGCGACATTGCGGAATATTTCCACCTGGTTCATGGCGTTCTGGCCGGTCGTCGCATCCAGCGTCTGCAGCACGGTGTGCGGCGCATCCGGATCGAGCTTGCCAAGCACGCGCACGATCTTTTCCAGCTCTGCCATCAGCTCCGTCTTGTTTTGCAGCCGGCCGGCCGTATCGATGATGAGCACATCGCTTTTCTGCGCCCGCGCCTGCTCATAGGCGTCATAGGCAAGCCCGGCCGCATCCGCGCCAAGCTTGGTGCCGATGAATTGCGAACCGGTACGATCCGCCCATATCTTGAGCTGCTCGATGGCCGCCGCGCGGAACGTATCGCCCGCCGCCAGCATGACCTTGAGGCCCGAGCCGGAAAGCTTGGCGGCAAGCTTGCCGATGGTCGTCGTCTTGCCCGTACCGTTCACACCGACAACGAGAATGACATGCGGCTTGTGCGAAAGATCGAGCTCCAGCGGCTTGGCCACAGGCTTCAGGACCTTGGTGATCTCGCCCGCCATGATGCGCGCCACATCCTCGCCGCTCACATCCTTGCCGTAACGCTCGGAAGACAGGGCGCCGGTGATGCGCATGGCGGTCTCGACGCCGAGATCCGATTGGATAAGAAGATCCTCCAGCTCGTCGAGCGTATCCTCATCCAGCTTGCGCTTGGTGAAAAGCGCCGAAATCTGTGTGGTCAGCTGCGACGACGTGCGGGCAAGTCCTGCCCGCAGGCGCTGAAACCATGTCAGTTTTACCTGCGGTGCGACAGGGGCAGGCTCCTGCCGCTCGCTGGCGGACGAAAAACCCTTTGGTAGAGCTGGCGGTGTAGCGGAGGGCTCGGCGGCAGTCGCGGCTTCGGCCTCGTCAAGCAGCGCATCCATCGCATCCGCATCCAGCACGACATCCGCTGCTTCTGGGGCAGATTCGGCCTGCTCTTCGGCGGCTGCTTCCGCCTGTAGCAACGACAGCGGCACCACGCCCATATCGCCGGAAAGCTCGGCACCGGGAAGAAGCGGTGCGTCCTCTTCCTCGTCATCGGCGGAAAGGAACGCTTCTGTCGACTCGTCCGGGGCCGGCCCGCCGGCCGTCTCCATCTCCAGTTCGGAAACCGGGTCCTTGTCGACAGGGCCCTGCGCTTCAGCGTCGCTCAGCGCCGCTTCGAAGGAAGCGTTTTCATTGCCGCGCTCAGGCGCGGCGTCCTCTTGCGGCTGGTCATCCGTTTCGGCCTTGTCCTTGCCGAACGAAAAGACTTTTTTGATGAAGCCGAGGGCCATGGTCGTTCCCGTGTCTTTTCTCTTGTGCCGCCTCAGGCCGCGTCCGCCGCCAGAAGCTTCATGTTCAGATGTTTGCCGTTGTGGCCGGTAATCGCAACCTGCGCAAGAGTGCGCGGGGCAAGATGCGGTGCCTCCACCAGCGTGAAATTGTCGGTATGGGCGAAACCGTTGTTTTCAACGAGGATCGTCTGTACCGAGCCGACCATATTTTGCAGATGCGCCAGCTTCAGCACCTCGCCGCGCTCCCGAAGCCTCGCCGCCCGCTCCTTCACCAAGGCCCGGTCGAGCTGCGGCATGCGTGCCGCCGGCGTGCCCGCACGCGGGCTGTAGGGAAAGACATGCAGGCTGGAAATGCCGCATTCTTCCGCAAGCGTCGCGGCATTTTCGAACATCTCTTCCGTCTCGGTCGGAAAACCGGCGATCATATCCGCCCCGAAGGCGATATCCGGCCGAAGCGACCGCACCTCGTGACAGAAACGAATGGCGTCGGCGCGGGAATGGCGGCGTTTCATGCGTTTCAGGATCATGTCGTCGCCATGCTGGAGGGACAGGTGCAGATGCGGCATGAAACGCGGCTCATCGGCAATCAGATCCATAAGATGGCGGTCAGCCTCGATACTGTCGATGGAGGAAAGCCGCAGCCGCAAGATGTCCGGCACCTGTTTCAGCAATGTCTTGGCGAGGTAACCGAGGGAAGGTTCGCCGGGCAAGTCCGCGCCATAGCTCGTGGCGTCCACCCCGGTCAGCACGATCTCGCAATAGCCACTTTCCGTCAGCCTGCGTGCCTGATCCACCACGGCACCCATCGGCACGGAGCGGGAATTGCCGCGCCCATAAGGAATGATGCAGAAGGTGCAGCGATGATCGCAGCCGTTCTGCACCTGAATGAAGGCGCGCACATGCCCGTCTATGTGCTTCACCATCTGCGGCGCGGTCGCCTTGATGCTCATGATATCGTTGACGCGCAGCTTTTCTTCCGCCGAGACGCCGAAATCCGGCAGCGCGCGATAGGAGGCGCTTTTCAGCTTCTCCTCATTGCCCAGCACCGCATCCACCTCGGGCATCTCGGCAAAGGTCTGTTTTTCCGTCTGCGCGGCGCAGCCGGTAACGATGATGCGGGCATGCGGATTGTCGCGCCTTGCCCGACGGATGGCCTGGCGCGCCTGACGCACGGCCTCGCCCGTCACGGCGCAGGTATTGACCAGCACGGCATTGTTGAGCCCGGCCTTTTCGGCCTCCGCCCGCATCACTTCCGATTCATAGGTGTTGAGACGACAGCCGAAGGTTATGACCTCGACGCCGCTCATACAGCCCCCCGCTCGACCGCATCGCGCGCCCAGGCGCCGGTGACGGGATCGACGGAACCCGACCATTCCCATTCGGCCGGGCCGGTCATGATGACATGATTGTCCTCGCGCCAGTCGATGGTCAGCGGCACGCGAATGGGGCTGGAGGCGACATCGATGGTGACTGTCCTGCCGGTGCGGCCGGTGCGGGCAGCGGAAACGGCCGAGGCGCAGGCGGCGGAACCGCAGGCGAGTGTCAGGCCGGCCCCACGCTCCCATGTGCGGGTGCGCAGCGCGCTGTCGGAAATCACCTGCGCCAGCGTGATATTGGCCTTTTCCGGAAACATCGGGTGATTTTCGAGCAGAGGTCCGAAACGTTCGAGATCGAACTCCATCGGATCTCGATCCACCCAGAAAACCGCATGCGGATTGCCCATGGACATCACGGCCGGCGAATGCAGGATCGGCGCATCGATCGGCCCGATCTGCAATTCGATGCGGCTGGTATCATGGAATTCTTCCGAAAGCGGAATATCGCTCCAGCGGAAACGCGGCAGGCCCATATCGACGGAAATCATGCCGTCTTCATGTTCGACGGCATTCAGAATGCCCGCCACCGTCTGGAAGGTGAAACTGGTCTTGCCGGTTTCGGAAGACAGCGCCTGTACCACGCAGCGTGTGCCATTGCCGCAGGCCTGCGCCTTCGTGCCATCGCAATTGAGGATATCGATAAAGGCATCCGTGCCACCGACACGCGGATCGTGGATGGCCATGATCTGGTCGAACTGTGTGGCAGCATCGGCGTTCAGCACAATCGCCGCTTGCGGCGTGACCATATCCCCACGGCCGCGCATGTCGATAACGAGGATCTTGTTGCCAAGCCCGTTCATCTTCGCAAATTCGACCGTATCCGCCATCGCCCTGAACCTGAAAACTGTCTGAAAATCGGATTGCGTAGGGAATTTCCCCGCACTTTCGCCCTATATGGCGGAAAGGACGGCAAATTACCAGACTGTTGCGGCGCAAACGCGGCAGTGATCAGGCGGAAGGTACGTCGAAAACCTCACCGGGGCGCATCGGCCGAAAACGGCTCTCATCCACCCCCTGCTCTGTCAATGCGACTTTCAGGGCCGCAAGCGGCGCATCCACGGCCTCATCCGTCAACTGTACCGTACCCCAATGGTGCCCGCAAACATGCGCCGCACCGCAAAGCTTCATGCCCTCCACGGCTTCCGCCGGGTTCTGGTGCTGGCCTTTCATGAACCAGCGCGGCTCGTAAGCGCCGAAGGGCAGGTTGGCGAGGCGGAAATCGCCGTGCTTCTTGCGCGCGGCGTGATAATTGAGACCCTCGTGGAAACCGGTATCGCCGATATGGTAGATTTTACCGCCCGGCGTTTCGATGACGAAGGCAGCCCACAGCGCCATGCGCCGGTCGTTAAGACCACGGGCCGACCAATGATGGCACGGTTCGAAATGAATCTTCACCGAACCCGTCTCCATCACATCGCCCCAGTCGCCCACCCTGATACGCGCCGCCTCTACCCCGGTGCGGATGATGGCGTCATTGCCGAGCGGTGTGATGAAAAGCGGCTTGTGCGCCACATGCAGGCGCTTCAGTGTCTCCATATCCAGATGATCGTAATGATTGTGCGTCACCAGCACCAGGTCGATGGGCGGCAGGTCCTCGAAACGGATGCCGGGCGCATTGACCCGCTTGGGACCGGCGAAGCTGAACGGGCTGGTGCGCTGCGACCACACCGGATCGATGAGAATATTCAGCCCCGCCGTCTGGATAAGGAAGGAGGCATGGCCGACGAAGGTGACGCGCATGTCCCTGCCTTCGATCCGGGCTTCCGGTTTTGCGAAGGGAAAGGGGCTCGGATAGCTTTCCGGCCATGTGGCGCGCTCGCCATTGAAGCGCCATTTCATAAGGCCCATGAAATTGCCGGGCGGCGAACCGCCGGGATTGAAGAAGCGCACCCCGTCGAAATGATCGGAGATCGGGCCGCTATAATAGGCGCTCGCGTTCGAACGACGGGCATAAAGACCCCCACCCGCCAGAGCGAGCAGGCCAAGAGCGGAAAAACGAAAGAAGTTTCGACGTTTCATGACGAAGGTATAGGGAGCGAAAGGAGCCTGTTCAAGCGCCGCCAATGGCCGCCTGCGGCCAATCACGCAAAGATGAAATGCGGGCCTTTTCGGCTATAAACCCGCGCCGCCTTGACTTTTCCCGCACTTTCCTGTTTATCCCGCCCATCAGCTGGCAGTTTCACGACTCCAAGCCGCCGACCGGGACCCGCAAAGGTATAAAGAGATCCCGGAGGTCAACACCCGACAGCGCGATGCGCCCTCGGGTGCTTTTTGGCTTTGCGTCTTGTTTTTGCCAGCGAAAGCACCGACGTTTCGGAGACCCCGGAACGAAGAAGGAAGAAACGATGTTTGAAAACCTCCAGGACCGCCTTGGTTCCATTCTGAATGGACTGACCGGCCGTGGCGCGCTGACGGAAGCCGATGTTGCCGCCGCCCTGCGCGAGGTTCGCCGCGCGCTCCTGGAAGCGGACGTGGCGCTGGAAGTCGTGCGCTCCTTCACCGACAGGGTGCGTGAAAAGGCTGTCGGTGCCGCCGTCCTGAAGTCGATCAAGCCCGGCCAGATGGTCGTCAAGATCGTGCATGACGAGCTTGTCGAGATGCTCGGCACCGAAGGCGTCTCCATCGATCTCAACGCCCCCGCCCCCGTCGTCATCATGATGGTGGGTCTGCAGGGCTCTGGCAAGACCACCACCACCGGCAAGATCGCCAAGCGCCTAACGGACCGCGAGAAGAAGAAGGTGCTGATGGCATCTCTCGACACGCGTCGTCCCGCCGCGCAGGAACAGCTTCGCCAGCTCGGTGTCCAGACAAGCATCGACACGCTGCCGATCATCGCCGGCCAATCGCCAACCGATATCGCCGCACGCGCGGTGCAGGCGGCAAAGCTTGGCGGCCATGACGTCGTCATTCTCGATACCGCCGGCCGTACCCATATCGACGAACCCTTGATGCTGGAAATGGCCGACATCAAGAAGAAGTCCAACCCGCACGAAATCCTGCTGGTCGCAGATTCGCTGACCGGTCAGGACGCCGTCAATCTGGCGCGCAATTTCGATGAGCGCGTCGGCATCACCGGCCTCGTGCTGACCCGTATGGATGGCGATGGACGCGGCGGTGCAGCTCTCTCCATGCGTGCTGTCACCGGCAAGCCGATCAAGCTGATCGGTATCGGCGAGCGGATGAACGAACTCGACGAGTTTCATCCGCGCCGTATTGCCGACCGTATTCTCGGCATGGGCGACATTGTCTCGCTGGTCGAAAAGGCCGCCGAAAACATCGATGCGGAAAAAGCCCGCGCCATGGCCGAGAAGATGGCCAAGGGCAAGTTCGACCTTAACGATCTCTCCGACCAGCTTGCCCAGATGAAGAAGATGGGCGGCATGGGCGGCATCATGGGGCTGATGCCCGGCATGGCCGGCATGAAGGACAAGATGGCTTCGGCCGGTCTGAACGACAAGATGTTCGACCGCCAGATCGCCATCATCTCTTCGATGACCAAGGCCGAACGCGCCAATCCCGATATTCTGAAGCATAGCCGCAAGAAGCGCATCGCCGCCGGTTCCGGCACGGATGCTGCTGAAATCAACAAGCTTCTGAAAATGCATCGCGGCATGGCCGACATGATGAAGGCCATGGGCGGCAAGGGCAAAGGCGGCATCATGAAGCAGATGATGGGCGGCCTTGCCGGCAAGATGGGCCTCGGTGCCCTTGGCGGCGGTATGCCGGACCTGTCGAACATCGATCCGAAGCAGCTCGAGGCGCTCCAGAAGCAGGCGGAAGCCGCCGGTCTCGGCAAGCCGGGCGCAATGCCCGGTCTTGGCGGTCTGCCGGGCGGATTGCCGGGTCTGGGTGGCGCCAAGCTGCCCGGTCTTGGCGGCATGCCGGGTCTGCCCGGCTTTCCGAAAAAGAAGTGAGGGGGACACCAGTGAACAATGCAGAGGTGAAAGCCCAGCTTTCCGAATACCGCCAGTCTATCGACAATATCGATGCCGCACTGGTTCACATTCTTGCCGAACGTTTCCGCTGTACCAAGGCGGTGGGCGTGCTGAAGGCAAAGTACAATTTGCCGCCGGCCGACCCGGCGCGCGAGGAATACCAGATCGAACGCCTTCGCCGTCTGGCGAAGGATGCCAATCTGGACCCGGATTTCGCCGAGAAGTTCCTGAACTTCATCATCAAGGAAGTCATCCGGCATCATGAAGCAATCGCCGCCGAACATGGCGGTAACGAAAAGACCGCCTGAACGGCGGACAAGCCATCTTAAGGAGTATATCACATGGCACTTAAAATTCGTCTCGCACGCGGTGGTTCCAAGAAGCGCCCGTACTACCAGATCGTCGTTGCTGACGCCCGTTCGCCCCGCGACGGCCGTTTCCTCGAGAAGGTCGGTTCCTGGAACCCGATGCTCGGCAAGGACAACCCGCAGCGCGTTGAGCTGAAGGCTGACCTCATCAAGGAATGGATCGCCAAGGGCGCACAGCCGACCGACCGCGTTCTGCGCTTCCTCGCAGAAGCCGGCCTTGCCGAGCGCGCCGCTCGCAGCAACCCGGAAAAGGCAAAGCCGGGCAAGCGCGCCCTGGAGCGCGTTGCTGAAAAGAAGCAGAAGGCTGAAGATGCAGCCGCTGCTGCTGCGGAAGCCTCTGCTGCAGAATAATCTGCTCGGAAACTTTTGAAGAACGGGCGGTGTGGTTTTCCATGCCGCCCGTTTTTTGTTTATTTTGGCGTCAACAAACCTTAAAGCTGACGCAACCAACACCAGAAGACGGACGGCCCGATGGCAAAGCTGGAAAACCCGGTACTCATGGCAAAGATCGGCGGCGCGCAGGGCCTGCGCGGCGAAGTCCGTGTCAGCACCTATACGGCCGATCCGATGGCGCTTGGCGACTATGGCAATCTCGTCACTGCCGATGGCCGCGTTTTCGAAATTCTGGAAGTGCGCGAGGGCAAGAACGTCGTCGTCGTTCGTTTCAGGGGCATCAACGACCGAAATGCGGCGGAAAGCCTGAATGGGCTGGAACTGTTCATCGACCGCGACAATCTGCCCGACGACGAGCTTGACCATGACGAGTTTTATTATGCCGATCTAGAAGGGCTGGAAGCCGTCGATGCGGAAGGCAAAAGTTATGGCGCCGTCAGCGCCGTCTATGATTTCGGCGCGGGTGATCTTCTGGAGCTGAAGGGCGCGGGCCGTCGCCCTGCCCTCATTCCCTTTTCGGAAGCGGCCGTGCTGGAAATCGACCTCGAAGCCGGTCGTATTCTCATCGATCCGATGGCCGCCGGACTGATCGACAATCCCGACGACAAGGACGAAACCGGCGTATCGCCTTTCGGCAAGAAATAAACAATGACCTTCAAGGCTACCGTTCTGACGCTCTACCCGGAAATGTTTCCGGGGCATCTCGGATATTCGCTGGCGGGCAAGGCGCTGGAGCGGGGGCAATGGTCGCTGGACGCCGTACAGATCCGCGAATTTGCTACTGACAGACACAGAAGCGTCGATGACACACCGGCAGGCGGCGGCGCCGGCATGGTGCTAAAGCCCGACGTTCTGGCGGCGGCCATCGACCATGTTTCGGATGGCGATACACGGCCGCGGCTCCTGATGAGCCCGCGTGGCAAACCGCTGTCGCAAAACCGTGTGCGTGAACTGGCGGCCGGAGAAGGCGCGATTATCGTCTGCGGCCGTTTCGAAGGCGTCGACCAGCGGGTGATAGAAGCACGCGGGCTGGAGGAAGTGTCGATCGGCGATTACATCCTCTCCGGCGGTGAGCCAGCGGCGCTGACGCTTCTTGATGCCGTCGTCCGCATCCTGCCGGGCGTCATGGGCAATGACATGTCCGGTGTGCATGAGAGCTTCGAAGGCGGACTGTTGGAGCATCCGCATTATACCCGCCCGCAGGTCTGGGAAGGCCGTGACATCCCAGCCGTTCTCACCTCCGGCAACCACGCTGTCATCGACAGGTGGCGTCATGAACAGGCGCTGAAGCTGACGCAGGAAAGACGTCCGGACCTTCTGGTAAAGGCTCAGGCCGAGACGAAGTAATAGGCGGTCAGCACCAACCCGACCGCAATCACCAGCCAGCGGATGATCCACTGCGGCACCCGCCGTGCCGTGTGCACGCCCACATAGCCGCCAAGTGCGGCCGCGGGGAACATGATGAGCGCCGCCCACCAGGAAACGACGCCACCGCTGACGAAGATCGTGATTGCGATGACGGCGATCACGACTGACAAGAGGTTCTTCAGCGCGTTCAGATGATGATAGCTGCCGCCCGAGGTTATTCCGAGGATGGCCAGCATCATGATGCCCATGCCGGCACCGAAAAACCCGCCATAGACGGAAGCGAGACCCTGAAAGACGAGGCTCGGCAGATTTCCGGGCGAACGTTCGGAGCTCGCCTTCGGCCGCAGCCACGGGCCGGCAGCGAAAACGGCGGTGGCAGCAAGAAGCAGCCATGGCACGAGCTGGCGGAAGGAAGGATTGTCGAGCGACAAAAGCAGCAGCGATCCGGCCAGCCCGCCGACGACTGAAACGCCCGACAGAAGGATCGCCTCGCGCCAATGGGCGCGGATTTCCGGCCCATAGGCGATCACGGAGGTGATGTAGCCCGGAAACTGCACGATGGCTGACGTGGCGTTGGCGACGATGGGTGGCAGGCCGGCCAGCGTCATCGCCCCGAAGGTCAGGAAGGTGCCGCCACCGGCAATCGCATTGACGACACCCGACAGAAAGCCGGTGGCGAACAGCATGAGAATAATGAATATGGACATGGCCCCTCCCAAGGTTCCCATGCCATATCCGCCAGCGCGCCGCTTCGCAACTGCCGGAACGCGGCGCGTAATTGATAAAATATTGTCATGAAAGGGATGACAAACGGCGCATCCTCGTGTATGTGCCCGCGTGGAAATGGGAAAGATCCCAACCGAAAGCAAAGAATGGCGAACCCGCTCCTGCCGAAAGGCATGGTCTGGAGGCATTGACCGACAGACGAAACGTTGAGCGCTCTGGCTGTTTCAGAAGAAATCAGAGGTTAACATGACCAACATCATTCAGCAGCTGGAAGCCGAACAGGCCGCCAAGATCGAAGCAAAGCGCACCCTGCCCGAGTTTTCTCCGGGCGACACCCTGCGCGTCAACGTGCGCGTTACCGAAGGTAACCGTACCCGCGTTCAGGCTTACGAAGGCGTTTGCATCGCCCGTTCCGGCGGCGGTCTTTCCGAAAGCTTCACCGTTCGCAAGATTTCCTACGGCGAAGGCGTCGAGCGCGTATTCCCGATCTACTCCCCGCTGGTCGAAGGCGTTGAAGTCGTTCGCCGCGGTAAGGTTCGCCGCGCAAAGCTCTACTACCTGCGCGACCGTCGCGGCAAGGCTGCCCGTATCGTTGAGAACACCGGTACGCGCGCCCGCAAGCTGAACGAGTCCGAGCGTCAGGCGCTTGCCGACGAAAAGGCACGTCTGGAAGCCGAAAAGGTAGCAGCAGCACAGGCTCTCGCCGCCGAGAAGGCAGCAGCCGAAGCCGCAGAAGCCAAGGCAGCGGAAGAAGCAGCAAAGGCTGCTGAAACCGCAGCGGAATAAGATTTCCATTTCGATGGATTGATCAAAAGGCGGTCTTCGGGCCGCCTTTTTGTTGCGTCGACATCACGTAGCAAGGCACGCATGCGGCTTGAAAGCCGCGATTGACGAGCATTGGCGGGCCAGAAAATACCCAAGCTCTCTCAGTCATTTCCTTTGCGGAAAGATGCGGCAGATTTCGAGCGGCAACAAATGCCTGGCTGATTTCTAGCTCGAATGTTTTAGCCCATCCTCGAACAGCATTGCCTAATTGCATTTATTGTGCGATTTTCTTGCCGTTTCAGGTGTTATTATGTTTTTATTTAATTCTTTTTTAACAAAAAATAAGTCCGCTTTTTTCGCCGTTGGTCTCGCCAGCGCGTTGATGAACATTCTTAATCTTTCCGGCTCGCTTTTCATGCTGGAAGTTTACGACCGCATTTTGCCAAGCAAGAGCATTCCATCCCTTGTGGCACTGGTCGTTCTCCTGATCGTTCTCTACGCGTTCCTTATGGGGTTCGACGCGCTGCGAGGCCGCATATTGGCGCGCATTTCGGACAATATGGACGACGCGCTCAATCAGAAGCTTTTCAGGGCGTCGATCAGCGCCCCGCTCCTTGCCTCGGGAAAGACCGATGGTCTGCAGATCGTCGGCGATCTCGATCAGATCCGTCAGTTCCTCTCAGGACCGGGCCCGGCGGCCTTTTTCGACATTCCCTGGCTGCCCATCTATCTGCTGATCTGTTTTGCCCTGCATCCGTGGATCGGGTTCGCTGTGCTCGGCGGAGCTATAGTTCTCATCGTGCTGACGCTCCTCACGAACTGGCTGACAGAACGGGCGACAAAGCAGGCTTATACCGCGCGAGGCCAAAGAAACGTCCTCGTCGGCAGCAGCCAGCGCAACATCGAATCCATCAAGACCATGGGCATGATGGGGGCGGTGACGTCCATGTGGGACGAGCTACATTCCAGATACCGCACCGTCACCCTGTCGACATCCGATACGGCCGGCATGCTCGGCGCCATGTCGCGAACCTTCCGCCTGTTGCTGCAATCCGGCGTCATGGCCATCGGCGCCGTGCTTGTCATCGACGGCAATGCATCGGCGGGCAGCATCATCGCAGGCTCGATCCTCTCGGCAAAGGCGCTCGGCCCTGTCGAACATGCGATTGCAAACTGGCGCAGCTTCATGACCGCAAGGCAGGGCTGGAAACGCGTCAACGAGTTTCTGGAACTGGTGCCCGAACCCTCGCCGCCGCTCTCCCTGCCCCGCCCGCAATTTACCGTCGCGGTTGACCGGGTAACCGGTGGGCCACCAAACGGCGCACGCGATACGGTCGCCGATATTTCCTTCACGCTGAACGCAGGCGACGGTCTCGGCATCATCGGCCCAAGCGCCTCGGGCAAATCCACGCTGGCACGCTTGATGACCGGCATCTGGCCTTATGAACGCGGTTCCGTCCGTTTCGACGGGGCCGCGCTCAACCAGTGGGATTTCGAGTTTCTCGGCAAATCCATCGGCTACATGCCCCAGCAGGTGGAGCTGATGCCGGGGACCGTGGCGCAGAATATCGCACGCTTCGACCGCGATGCGACAGCGGAAGCGGTTGTCGCCGCAGCCAAGGCCGCGCAGGTGCATGAGCTGATCCTCAACCTGCCCAACGGTTACGATACCTATATTGGCGATCGGGGCGAGGCTTTATCGGGCGGGCAGAAACAGCGCATCGGCCTTGCCCGTGCATTGTTTGGTGAACCCTTCTTCGTCCTTCTCGATGAGCCGAACTCCAATCTGGACAGCGAAGGCGAAGCGGCCCTGCGCAATGCCATTGGCGATATCAGGGCGCGCGGCGGCATTGTCGTCGTCATTGCCCATCGCCCCAGCGCCATCGAAAGCGTCAATCTGGTGATGGTGATGAGCAACGGCCGGATGCTGCGCTTTGGCACCAAGGAGGAGGTGCTCGCGCAAATCCTGCGGCAGAATATCCGCCAGGTGCCTGAGGAGGAAGAAACGCGCAAGATTGAAAACCGGGTGAGCGAAAATGGTTGAGGCGGAAAAACCCGGTATGACGAATGCCTCCATTCTCAGACACTCGACCGCAGTGGTCGTTCTCGCCCTTGGCCTTCTGGTCGGATTGGGCGGTTGGGCGGCTTTTGCAAAACTTGCCGGCGCGGTGGTGGCCACGGGCCGGGTTGTCGTTGAAGGCAACTCCAAGAAAATCCAGCACCTTTCCGGCGGCATCGTCAGCGAGATCAATGTTGCCGAAGGCGACAGGGTCGAGGCCGGTCAGGTCCTGTTGCGGCTAAGCGCCACTGTCGTGCAGGCGAACCTCTCCATCGTCGAAAATACGCTTGCGCAGCTTTATTCGCGTCGGGCTCGTCTGCGTGCGGAAATTGCTGAGGCGCCGTATTTCACCGTGGAGGAAGATCTGGCGGCACTGACAAGTTCGAAAGCGGCCAAGACCTTTATCGACAGCGAACAGAACCTTTTCAACAGCCGTCGCAACGCCTTGATCGGCATGAAAAAGCAGCTGGGAACACGCAAGGATCAGCTCGCCGACGAGGCACGCGGCCTCGAGGTGCAGGTGGAGGCAACGGACAATGAGCTTGCGATTGTAAAGGAAGATGTTTCCAAGACGGACGAGCTCTTCAAAAAAGGGCTTGTCACGCTTCAGCGCCTCAATCTCCTCAAGCGCCAGCTTTCCAATCTCGAAGGTCAGCAGGGTCAATATATTGCCGCCCGGGCACAGACGGTGGGCAAGCTCAGCGAATTGGACCTGCAATTGCTCCAGCTCGATGAAGACCGCAAATCGGAAGTCACGAAAGATCTGACATCGATCGAAGCAACCGTCGCGGAATATGAAGAGCGGCTGGCGGCAACGCGCGACCAGCTGGATCGCCTCGACATCCGCTCGCCGATTGCCGGTCGCATCTACCAGCTCTCGGTGCACAATATAAACGGCGTCATTCAACCGGGTGAAGTGCTGATGCTGGTGGTGCCGGAGCAGGATGAGCTTGCCATCGAGGCCAATATAACCCCGCGAGACATCGACCAGATTTACGTCGGACAGCCGGTTACCATTCGTTTCACGGCATTCAATCAAAGCACGACGCCGGATTTGAGCGCGCAAGTTGCTGTCGTCGCCCCCGATCTGCAGACAGATTCCCGAACTGGCACATCTTATTACGCGCTGCGTATCAAACCCGACAAGGCCGGAATGGGTCATCTGCCCGGCGGGAAATTATATCCCGGCATGCCGGCCGAAGTATTCATACAAACCAGCGAAAGGAGTGTTCTTTCTTATTTTGTGAAGCCGTTCCAGGACAGGCTCAAAAAGACCTTCGTACAGGAATAAACAGTTTCCATTGCATGATTTTTCGAAAGGAATTTTCACAACACGTTAAAGACGCACTTTATTCAAAAAAACAATTTCTTATATTGTATTATCATTTTTTACGTATTAAATATCACCCGCAATATTTATTATAAATTTAATTTCAATTCATCGATTTCTCAAAAATTTATGGGAGTGTAAAATGGCGTTGAAAGTAACTTTTGGTAATGGTGGCGCTGCTTCGGTCTCTTCGCTCACCAATCTGGTCGATCAGGAAGCTTATAAGCTCCTCACCGAATCCACAGCACAGGTCAAAAACGGTTCTTCGCTCGACTCCGGCGTGGTCAATGTCGGCGCGGTATCGGTTCCCGGCACCGGCGCGGGCGGCACGGTCGATGTTGGCTATGACCCCAGCTCGAACGGCTTCAAATTTGACGTATCGTCGGCATGGAATTCGGTAAAGAACGCTCTCGCCCAGTCCGACACTTCTGAAAACCTTATCTTCAAGGATTTCGTTCAGGTCGATGTTCATCTCGGCGGCACCGGTTCGTCCACCGTGGAAGTTCTCAATGCCAAGCGTGGCAACATCTCGACCGGCGCGGGCAACGACACGGTCTCGGTCTCGGTCGTATCGAACGACAAGGCTTGGGTAAACGCCTTCAACATCGACACTGGCGCCGGCAACGACACCATCGTGGTCAAGGCGGGCACGGCGTTCGACGGCGGCGTTGCTGCCGGTACCAACGTCGTGAACGGTGGCGCTGGCGTCACCGACGGCAGCTTCACCTCCGTCAAGATCGACGCCGGCGCGGGTAACGACTCTATCGACCTGAGCGGTGTGAACCTCGCTTCATCGCTCGTCACCGGCGGCAAGGGCATCGACCACATAAAGGCAAGTGGTGGCGCCGATACCTTTGTCTTCAATCTCGGCGACATGGCCAAGAGCATCGCCACCGACAGCATTGAAGGCTTCAACGCCGCCGTGGACAAGCTCAAGCTGGTCGGCACGGTAATCGATAACTGGGCGGTTTCGACGATCGATAGCGACACCGTCCTCACCTACAACGTCACTGGCGAGCACAAGGGCGAAAAGATCGTTGTCGCCGGTGTTCACCTGACCGGTAGCGACTGGTTCACCGCGTAATTCTCTCGAAGAGAATTTCATTATTTGCCGCTTAAAATGATCGTGGCCCGGAAACATCCGGGCCACGATTTTTACATATGCGACCGCCGGCGCTTATGGCAGCCGTCGCTATTTTCCAAAATCAGGCAGCCTTGACCTGATTGCCCATTCTGCGGGTTGCGATGATGACCAGCACGCCAGCAAGCGCCAGGCAGAAAGCAAGGAAGAACATCGGCGCGATGGTGCTGCCGGTCTGATCCTTGATCCAGGGCACCACATTCTGCGCCACGAAGCCACCCAGATTGCCGACGGAATTGATCGCGGCGATGCCGGCGGCCGCACCTGCTCCCTTGAGGAAGCGGCCGGGCAGGCTCCAGAACACCGGCTGGCCGGCAAAGATGCCTGCGGCGGCGATGCAGAGGAAGGCGAACTGCAAGACCGGATCGCTCAGCAATGCCGACATCAACAGGCAAAAGGCGCCGATGAAGGCAGGACCGACGATATAGGGCGTCTTGTTCTTTGCCTTGTCGGCGGCCAGGGGCACAATGAACAGGGCGATGGCCACGATCACCCAGGGGATGATGTTAATGAAGCCATTGGCGGTGTTGGAAACGCCGAAGCTCTTCACGATGGTCGGAAGCCAGTAGCTGAGACCATAGGCCGCCAGCGGAAAGCCGACATAGCAGAGCGCCATGAACAGCACGCGCGGATTGACCAGCGCCTTGAAGCCGTCCTCCGCATGCTCTTCCATGCCCTTGTTTTCTTCGGCCAGCCGGTTCTTCAGCCAGTTTTTCTCATCCTGCGTCAGAAACTTCGCCTTTTCCGGGGTGTCGTCGAGATAAAAGAAGGTGACGATGCCGGCGATGACGGCCGGGATACCCGTGGCGAGGAATACCCACTCCCATCCCGCATAACCGAGGAAACCATCCAGATCGAGCAGCATGCCGCCGAGCGGCGCGCCGATGGCATTGGCAAGCGCGCTGAAAATCATGAACAGGCCGATCATGCGGCCGCGATAATCGCGCGGGAACCAGAGCGTCATCAGGAACAATACACCGGGGAAGAAACCCGCTTCGCAAAGCCCGAGCAGGAAGCGCAGGATGTAAAACATCGTGGCGTTCTGCGTGTAGGCAAGCGCGATGGTGACGGCGCCCCAGGAAACCAGAATGCGGGCAAACCATTTGCTGGCGCCGAAACGGTTGAGGAACAGGTTGCTCGGCACTTCGAAGATGAAGTAACCAATGAAGAACAGCGAAGCGCCAAGACCATAGGCATATTCGCTGAGGCTCAGCGCATCGACCATCTGCAGCTTGGCATAGCTGACATTCTGGCGGTCGATATAGGCGATGAGATAGAGAAGGCCAAGAAACGGCATCAGCCGCCAGGTGATCTTCGAGATAAGGGCTTTTTCCGATACCATATGCTTTTCCCTCCCTTCGATTTCTCGTCGAAACGCAAATGATAAGGGAACCCATCTATATGTGCATCGCAAAATACGCAAGTTGCATTGCATCATGGCCATTGGAGAACTCCAGTGGGACAGGCCCGTTGCGGGCCTTCAGTCGTGATGCAGTGCATATAGAAATGCCGAGCCGCCGCATTCCGTGCTGTACGCATTCATATTGCCGTAAAACCGGCGATCTGCTATGGAGGCTGCCATGGGATCTAAATTCGGATGTCTCGCGCAGAATGTTTATGTGCTGCAGGACCACAAGCGTCTGCCGGCACGGTTCTTTGCGCGCGTTTCCGGGGCGCTCACCAGCCGACTTAGGCTCGCCTGACAGCACCGCTGTCCACGCCTTTCTGAACCCTGATTACCCTTTTCCATGACAAGGCATAGAGCCATGAGCGCACCCCGCACCTTATATGACAAGATCTGGGACGACCACGTCGTCAATCGTGACCCGGATGGAACCTGTCTTCTCTACATCGACCGTCACCTCGTCCATGAGGTGACGAGCCCGCAGGCCTTCGAAGGCCTGCGCATGGCCGGCCGGCCAGTGCATTCGCCTGCCCGCACGCTGGCCGTCGTCGACCATAACGTTCCGACCACGGCCGACCGGCTGGAAGGCATCAAGAACGAGGAAAGCCGCATCCAGGTGGAAGCGCTCGCGCAGAACGCCAAGGATTTCGGCGTCGAGTATTATTCCGAGCGCGACAAGCGCCAGGGCATCGTTCATATCGTCGGCCCTGAACAGGGTTTCACCCTGCCGGGCATGACGATCGTGTGCGGTGACAGCCACACCTCGACCCACGGCGCGTTTGGCGCACTGGCGCATGGCATCGGTACCTCGGAAGTGGAGCACGTTCTGGCGACCCAGACGCTGATCCAGAAGAAAGCCAAGAATATGCTGGTGCGTGTCGACGGCAAAATTCCCGATGGCGTTACCGCCAAGGACATCATCCTCGCCATTATCGGCGAGATCGGCACGGCTGGCGGCACCGGCCACGTCATCGAATTTGCCGGCGAGGCGATCCGTTCGCTCTCCATGGAAGGCCGCATGACGGTCTGCAACATGACCATTGAGGGCGGCGCCCGTGCCGGTCTTATCGCACCTGACGAAACCACCTTCGATTACATCAAGGACAAGCCGCGCTCGCCGAAGGGCGAAACGCTGGAACAGGCCATCGCCTATTGGAAAACGCTGAAATCCGACGAAGGCGCCCATTATGACAAGGTCGTGGTGCTGGATGCGGCCAACCTGCCGCCCATCGTCTCCTGGGGTTCGTCTCCGGAAGACGTGACCTCCGTTGAAGGCATTGTTCCCAATCCCGATGATATCGAGGAAGAAAACAAGCGCGCCTCCAAGTGGCGTGCGCTTGATTATATGGGTCTGAAGCCCGGCACGCGCATCACCGATATCGCCATCGACCGTGTCTTCATCGGCTCCTGCACCAATGGCCGCATCGAGGATTTGCGCGCGGCGGCGAAAATCGTTGACGGCCGCAAGGTGGCTCCGACCGTTTCGGCCATGATCGTGCCCGGCTCCGGTCTCGTGAAGGAACAGGCGGAAAAGGAAGGTCTGGACAAGATTTTCCTCGAAGCCGGTTTCGAATGGCGCGAGCCAGGCTGCTCCATGTGCCTTGCCATGAATGACGACCGCCTGAAACCCGGCGAACGCTGCGCTTCCACCTCGAACCGCAATTTCGAGGGCCGCCAAGGCTATAAGAGCCGCACCCACCTCGTCTCCCCCGCCATGGCGGCGGCGGCGGCGATTGCCGGTCATTTCGTCGACGTACGTGAGTGGCAATAAGTTCCTGAGGCCATCGTTTCAGGAAAGCCACCCGTCCCCCGCCGGGGGCGGGTGGTTTTTATTAGAGCCCCTGCAAACGCCGCTGCGGCTGCGTGCCGTGCAGAAACACGGCAAAAGTATCCCAGGGCGGCGTGATGGAGAGCTGGCTCAAAATACGCGCGGCCTCGCCTCTGTGAATGCCCGCATGCAGGACCATATGTGAGATCATCTCAGCGCGGGACATGTAACCCTTGTCCCCATCCGTGAAGGTGAAGGCGACAAATTCGCCAAGCGATGCCGGCGATGTTTTCTCGAGATAATCGAGATACCAGCCATCGAGAGCGGTGACATCCTTCGCAAGATCATCCAGCTGCGGCGCTGCCTCGGTATTATCCGAGAGAAAGCCATGTGCCGTTCCGGTGAGGTGACCCGAAAAAATCCTCGCGACGACGTAATAGTGATTGATCAGCCGGATTGCCGTGTGCCGTTCGGATGCATTTTGGACGGGATCGAGGTGTTTCAGCTTCTCGAACAAGTCCCTGTTCGCCCATTGGTGATAGCCGAGCAGGCTCCTGAGCAGATCCCTCATCACAATATCCTTTACATCTGAAAAATGTGAGCACTATGTTTATATTTTCGCCATGGAGGGTATCTTGTCTACTCGCATTGCAAAGCGGAAGACCGAGATGCGCAAGGAGCCTCGTCAGGAGCGTTCCCGCGCCACGGTCGATGCCGTCATTCACGCGGCGGCTCGCATTTTGAGCGATCATGGCTGGGCGGGTTTTACCACGAACAGGGTCGCCGAAACGGCCGGCGTCAGCATCGGCTCGCTCTATCAATATTTCCCGGACAAGATTTCAATCGTGGAAGCGGTGCGCCATCGTCACCTCGAAGACTGTCTCTCTGTCATGAAGAGCGTCTCGCAAAAGCGGCAATCGCTTGCGACATTCGTGGAAGAACTCGTAACCGGCATGATCGGGGTCCACAGCATCCATCCCGGTCTTCACAAGGTCCTTCTGGACGATGCGCCCAGCCACGAAGGGACGAACGATCCCAACAGCGTTTTCGAACAGGAATATCTCGGCCTCTATGCTGCAGCGATCGCGGCACATATGACAGCCGGCACAAAGGGCGAAAGCAGAACCGCGGCGCTGATCGTATCCGATGCCATTGACGGCATCATTCACAATGCCGCCCGCCGCGGAGAATTGCAGTCATCCAAAGTCAGACGGGAAATGATTGCACTCGTTCATGCCTACCTGTCTCAGGCAACCGGTGAATGAGAGGCCGTCAGCTCATTCAGAAATGATCTTCACCCGCTGGCCTGGCTGAATGGTGGCCGTGGCGCTCATGGCGTTGATCATGCGGAACATGTCGAGCTTCCGGTCGGTTCCCATCATCCGCGCCGCCATCGTCGCGACGGTTTCACCGGGCTTCACCGTCACCACCCGCACCCTGAGCGGCTTCAGCGAGGCGATTTCCTGCGGCGTCATCTTGCGGAAGCTGGTGCGCAATGTATTGGCGATGGAATCGAGCTGCGTATTGCCCTTCGGCACGGCGGTCAGGAAACGGAATATCTGCTGGCCGACACGAATGACGGTAACGTCGAAGTCCCATTTATCCGCACTTGCCCGGGCCGTCGCAGCCTCCAGACCATTGATCTGGGTTTCCTTGACGGTTTCCGGCAACAGGCCGGCAACCCAGCCGCTGGTCAGGTAATTGGCAAGGCTCGTCTGTTTCGGATCGGCGACGCCGTCGAAACGGATGGCCATATCGCCCGGTCCCGTCGCCAGAACGGCCTCGACCTTGTTGTCGATGACGAAACCTTCCGGCACATCGAAACGAATGCCGAGCGTTCCGTGCAGGAATGTCTGGCCGCGGACATAACCTTCCTGCGGGCTGTCGCCATAAAGCAGACCGTCTATGCCATCCAGAAACCAGTCGCGACCACGATCACCGACCTGGCCGTCCTGGCCGAAGGCGCGGGCATGACGGCGCGCAAGCTCGATGCGCTGCGGCGTGTTGGGGTGGCTGGAAAGGAAGTCGAGGCTCTGGTCGTTTTCGGGGTCAGCCGAAGAGAACCGCGCATAGGCCGCCATGGAATCCAGAAAACGCGGCGAGGCAAAGGGGTCGTAACCGGCCTCACCCAGCATCCGCACGCCGATCACATCCGCCTGCAATTCCTGCTGGCGCGAAAAGGCCGCGAGCCGCAGCTTGCCGCGCGCAAGCGCCTGCTTGCCGGCAAGATCGCTCGACAGCACTTCGGCAACCACGCGGCTGGCAATCACCTCCGCCTCTTCGCGGCGCTGGCGTTCGATGCCGTGATTGGCGGTGACGTGGCCCATCTCATGCGAAAGCACGGCGGCCACTTCCGAAGCGTCGTTGGCAAGCGCCAGAAGCCCGCGCGTCACGTAAAGATATCCGCCCGGCAGCGCAAAGGCGTTGATGGCCGGCGAGTTGAGGATGGTGATGCGGTAAGACTGTTGCGGGTTTTCTGAAACGGCCGTCAGCGCACCGGCAATGCGCGCAACAAGCCGCTCCGTCTTGGCGTCGCGATATTCACCGCCATAACTCGCCACGATGCGCGGATGCTCGCGCGCGCCCATCTGGGCGCGGGGATCATTCTTCTGCACCTCTTCCACGGTCTGCGGATTATCCGACGGGCGCAGGGTGGACTGGTAGGCCGGGCTGAAGAGAGACTGGCACGACGACAGGAACACCGCAGACGCGGTCAGCACACAACAGGCTGCAGCCATCCTGCCCGAACGGCGAAGGCCTGAACGGGAGAAGAGCCTCCACTGTGCAGTCATGCTATTTCTCATTCTCTATGCCTGCCCCTAACGTTCCTGATCATCCGTTAATTGCAGACCAGAATAACAGATTCGCCCCAACGGGCGATGAATGCCGAAACGGTAAAAACGATCCATCAAGTCCGGATTATTCCTGAAGAACGCAATAATTCCCATCTTTTCTCGGGCAACAACTTGAAACTGACAAGTGCAAATTAGCGCCATTGAAGTCATCTAAAGCGATTGCCAGCGGCACACGTCGAAAATAAGGCGATCACCCGTTCAGAAAACTGTCCACCGCCTTCACATTTTGTGTGGCGAAGAAATCTGCGGTCGGGCCGGTATAGACAACCCGGCCGCGATCAAGAAAAACCACCTGCTGCGCCAGCTTCTTTATGTCTTCGGGATGGTGGGTGACAATAATCACCGTGTTTTTTGTTTCCTCATGCAAGTCGAGAAGCAGGGAGGTCATGCCCGCCCGCAGTCCCGGATCGAGTGCGGCAAAGGGCTCGTCGAGCAGCATGACCGGTTTTTTCCTGACCAGCGCCCGCGCTAGCCCCGCCCTCTGCCTTTCTCCGCCGGAAAGCGTGCCCGGTAAACGTTTGTCGAAACCCGCCAGACCGACACGTGCAAGCGCCATCTCAATCCGTTCCCGGTCTTCCAGCCGCAATTTCAGCCCGGGGCTGACACCGAGAGCGACATTGGTGAAGATATCGAGATGCGCAAACAGATTATTATCCTGAAAGATCGATGAGACCGGTCGTTCCGAAGGATCGAGCGCCGTCATGTCCTGCCCGCCGATCATCACGCGGCCGGAATCCGGCGCCTCGAAACCGGCGACGAGGTTGAGAAGCGTCGACTTGCCCGAACCGGACGCGCCGACGACGGCGATTATCCGGCTCTTTGGGAATGTGCAATCGAGGTCGAAATCCTGTGTTCCAAGCCGCAGCCTGACCTTGTCCAGTGCAACGGCAAAATCATCGCCTGTCATATGCTCGCCCTTGCTGATTGGGATTGCCGTGCAACACCGCCTGCGGCAAGCAGCAGGCAGACGACACCGAGAAGGAAGGCATAACCGGCGGCGTCATCGGTACGATAGCTGCCCATATTGCTGTAAACCAGCCATGGCAGGGTGACGAAACTTTCCGATCCGAACAGGGCAACCGCGCCTAAATCGCCGAGAGACAGCGCCATGGCGAAGGAAAACGCCATGGCCAGCGGCCGCCACAGAACCGGAAGATCGGCGAACCGCAGCCGCGTCAGGCCCTGAAGTCCGAGACTGGCGGAAAGCCGGCCGGTGCGCAAAAAATGACTGGTGCAAGCCGGCTCCAGCACGCGCATGGCAAGCGGCAAAGCCATCAGCATATTGATGAGCGCCACGAGGACCGGCGCATAGAAGCTGACATCGCCGAAAACCCGCAATAACAGGAACCACCCGCTTCCCAATACGACAGGCGGCACCAAAAGCACCAGCGAAGACCCTGCCCCCAGCATGGCGGAGAGGAAACGCAGGGGTTGCCCCGCCTGCCGTCTGGAGCCTATCGCCTGGCGTGCGCCGATGATCGCCATGCAGCAAAGCACGACAAGGGCTGCGGACAGTGCGGCGATTGCAAGACTGGTCGCCGCCGCACGCAGGAAAATAGGCGCGGACAGAAGACGCGGCAGATCGGCCCTCAAACCCGAGACAGCGATGGCGACAAGCGGCAGGCCGATCAGCAGAACAGCGAACACGATTGTCGCGCCATCCCAGAGACGGGCACCGATGCCCTTTCCGTCGAAACGGCGAAGGGAACGGCCAAGCGAGGGAATTTCCGCTTCGGGCGACGGCAAAAAGGCAAGAAGGCCGAGTAGGATTGCGGTGAGGCCAATCTGCAAAACCGAAAGCGCAATCGCCCGCTGCGGATCGAAATCGAACCGTAACGCCTGATAAATCGCCACCTCCAGCGTCGTTGCCGCCGGCCCGCCGCCCAACAGAAGAACGAGCGTGAAGCTGGTGGCGCACAGCATGAATACAAGCCCGGCAATGCCGGGGACGAGACGAGCGACCGCCGGCCATTCGATAAAACGGAAAATCGAAACCGGCCCCATGCCGAGGCTCGCCGCCATGCGCCAATATTCGCCCGGAATGCGCTCCAGCCCGGCCAGCATCAGCCGCACCGAAAGCGGAAGATTGAAAAACACATGGGCAATGAGGATACCGGACAGGCCGTAAATGCTGAAAGGCTCATTCGCCCCGGCAAAAACGAGGGCCGAATTCAAAACGCCCTGCCTGCCCCAGATGGTGATGATACCGAAGGCGCCGACGATCACCGGCAGACCCATCGGCACCGCCATCAGCCTGACGATCCAGATCCTTCCCGGAAACTCGCGCCGACGACAAAGCGCCAGCGCCACCGGCAGGCCGAGAACAATGGAAAGAAGGGTGGAAAGCGTTGCCTGATAAAGCGTGAAACGCAGGATGCGCAGCGTATAGGCATCCATGATGCCGGCAGCGGACGCACCGGCATCAAAAGACAGGAGAGCCGCAACCGCGAGCGCCATGAACAGGAAAACGGCGGCAAAAGCCGCCGTTCCGAAAATGATCGACCGCCGGTAATCGCGACGCAGCATCATGCGCGGGTGTGCCTCTTCCTCAATTCATGCTCATGGCGGCAAGCCATTCATCGATCCATGCCTTGCGGTTTTTCGCCACCTCTTCCGGATTCATCAGGAAAGTCTTCTGCGGCACGACGAGTTTTGAAAACGCCTCCGGCAAGGGCTTCGAGGTCGCCGCAACCGGCATCATCCAGTTGTTTTCCGGAATGGCATCCTGAAAACCGGATGTCAGCGTGAAAGCGAGGAATTGCTTTGCCAGCTCCTTATGCGGTGCATTTTTGAGGAGACCGGAAACCTCGATCTGGACGTAATGCCCTTCGGAAAAGGCGGCGGCCTGATAGCGATCCGTTTTTTCAGCGACCATGTGATAGGCGGGCGAGGTGGTGTAGGAGAGCACCATCGGCACCTCACCCTTGGTGAAGAGGCCATAGGATTCCGACCAGCCCGGCGTAACGGTGAGAATGCGCTTCCTGAGCTTTTCCCAGGCCTCCGGGGCCTTATCGCCGTAAACCGATTTCACCCATAGCAGCAGGCCAAGCCCCGGCGTGGAGGTGCGCGGATCCTGAATGACGATTTTCTGCGAGGGGTCGCCTTCCACGAGGTCTTTCAGGCTCGTGGGCGGGTTTTTCACCGTCTGCGTATCATAGATGACAGCGAAATGACCGTAATCATACGGAATGAAAACATCGTCCGTGTAGCCGCCCGGCACCTTCGCCGCCGATGCATCGATGCCGCTGACATCGAACAGACCGGTCTGTTTTGCTTCCGCGACAAGATTGGTGTCGAGGCCAAGCACGACATCCGCCTTGGACCCCGCCCCTTCAAGCTTCAGACGATTGAGCAGCGCCACACCATCGGCCACGCCGACGAAATTGACCGTGCAATTACAAACCTTCTCGAAGGCCTCCTTCACCTTGGGACCGGGACCCCATTCGGAAACGAAGCTCTCATAGGTGTAGACGGTCAGTTCCTGTTTATCCTGTGCGACGGCAAGACCGGGCAGAAACAGCGAGGCGGCAATGAGGGAATTCAGGAAAAGACGACGGCGCACGGGTATCTCCTCAAAAAAACGATAGGGAAATAGCCGCCTGCGTTAAAGCCGTCTAATCCCTCCGCCGGTATGAACCGGATCAGGTTCTTCGGGTTGGCAAGCCTCTCAGCCTTTTGCACTAAAGCGCAAAAGACACCCCGTTAGATCAAGATGATGGTGTAGTCCCGCCGTCCCTGATTGGCAAGATGGCCGAGGTCAGCCCTGCTCCGTCATATGCACCAGTTCCCAGACGTGCCCGTCGGGATCCTGAAAGCTGCCAGCATACATGAAGCCATGGTCCTGAACAGGTTTCCAGCCGCTGCCGCCGGAGGCAAGCGCCGTGGCGATCATCCGGTCGATTTCCTCCCTGCTTCCGGCGGAAAGACAGGTCAGAACCTCGGTGGTTCGCGTCGCATCGGCAATGTCGCCGTTGATGAAATCGCGGAAACGTCCCTCCTGGAGAAGCATCACAAAGATATTCTCTTCCACGATCATGCAGAGCGTGCGGTCATCCGAATATTCCGGGTTGAAACTGAAACCGAGAGCGGTGAAGAAGTTTCTTGATGTCTCGATATTCTTGACCGGCAGATTGACGAAAATCATGCGCATTTTCACAACTCCTCCAAACGAACGCCGGCATAGAACGGCAATTCTGCTTTTCTGTCAAAGGCTGAAGGAGGACCGGTCAAGCGGGGAACTGGTTGCCTTCAGCCCTCCAGTTCCTCGCGCAGCATCTCCAGTTCCAGCCATTCTTCTTCCATGGCCTCCAGCTTGTCGCGCAGCTTCGACATTTCCTGCGCTAGCGTGTTGAAGGCCGCCGGGTCCTTTGTGAAAAGTTCCGGATTGGCCATGCGCTGCTCGCGTTTTGCGATTTCGCCTTGCGCCTTTTCCATCTCCTTCGGGAGATTTTCGAGCGCGAATTTCTGCTTGAAGGAAAGCTTGCCCTTGGCCTTTGAAGGATCCTGCGATGCAGAGGCCGCAGGCGCGGCCTTCGCCTTTTCCTGTTTCTCAGCCTTGCGTTTTTCTTCCGCCGCACCCTTGCGCTGCGCCATCATGTCCGAATAGCCACCGGCATATTCGATCCATCGTCCGTCCGGTTCATCCGGATTGACGGGCGCGATGGTGGAGGTGACGGTGCGGTCGAGGAAATCGCGATCGTGGCTCACGAGGATAACGGTGCCGGAAAAGCCCGCAACGATTTCCTGCAGCAGATCGAGCGTTTCGATATCCAGATCGTTGGTCGGCTCGTCGAGGATCAGAAGATTGGTCGGCCGCGCCAGAATGCGCGCCAGAATAAGGCGCGCGCGCTCGCCGCCGGAAAGGTTGCGGATCGGCGTGCGGGCCTGTTCCGGCTGGAACAGGAAATCCTTCATATAACCCGTCACATGCTTCAATTCGCCGTTGACCAGCAGATTTTCACCGCGGCCATCGGTCAGATAATGCGCGAGCGTATCGTTGGGATTGAGATCCTCACGTTTCTGGTCGAGCGTCGCGATCTCCAGATTGGTGCCGAGCTTCACCGTGCCGCTATCGGGCTCCAGCTGGCCGGTGAGCATCTTCAGAAGCGTGGTTTTACCGGCGCCATTCGGGCCGACGAAACCGATGCAATCACCACGATGGACGCGCAGCGAAAACGGCGCGACGATCACGCGCTCGCCGTAAGCCTTGGTGATGGCCTCGGCCTCGATGACCAGCTTGCCGGATTCACGCCCTTCGGTAACGGTCGCCTGCACCGTGCCCTGAGGTCCCTTGTGGCCGCGATATTCCGCGCGCATGGCCTGAAGCTCGCCGACGCGGCGCATGTTGCGCTTGCGCCTTGCGGTCACGCCATAACGCATCCAGTGTTCTTCGCGCTCGATGGCCTTGCCGAGCTTGTGCTGCTCCAGCTCTTCTTCTTCCAGCACCTTGTCGCGCCATTCCTCGAAATGGGCAAAACCGCGATTGAGACGGCGCGACTGGCCACGATCCAGCCAGACGGTCGAGGTCGAGACCTTTTCGAGAAAACGCCGGTCATGCGAAATCAGCACCAGCGCGCTGCGCGTCTGCTGCAGCTCGCTTTCAAGCCATTCGATGGTGGGCAGATCGAGATGGTTGGTCGGTTCGTCCAGCATCAGGATATCGGGCTCAGGCGCCATGACGCGGGCAAGAGCCGCACGTCGCGCTTCACCGCCGGAGAGGCTCGCCGGATGTTCCTGCCCGGTGAGGCCAAGATGCTCAAGAAGATAGGTGACGCGATAGGGATCGTCACCAGGTCCGAGCCCCGCTTCGGCATAGGCCTGAACCGTGTCGTAACCGGCAAAATCCGGAGCCTGCTCCAGATAACGGATGGTGGCGGCCGGATGCCGGAAAACCTCGCCCGACTGCGCCTCGACCAAACCCGCGGCGATCTTCATCAGGGTGGACTTGCCGGAACCGTTGCGCCCGACAAGGCAGATGCGGTCGCCCGGTTCCACCTGGAGATTGGCGCCGTCGAGCAGCGGGGTCACGCCGAAGGTCAGCTTGATGTCATCGAGTTTCAAAATTGGGGGTGCCAAGGCGTCAGGCTCCGGTCAGATCATAAGGGCGGGCGAGCACGATGGCTTTTCCGCTTTTCAGCGAGAAATGCACGGGGCCGCCATTCGCGACATTGGAAATAGTGCGGGACGAACCGAAAGCAAGCGCGAAATCCTTCAGCGGATAACGCACATTGCCGATATCGAGCCCCTCAAGGGCGGTAAATCCGGCAACCGAAAACAGCGAAGCAGGCGGCAAATCGATATCCAGCGAACCGGCAAGCAGCGGCCGCGCCTCTTCTTCACCGGAGGTCAGCGTGACGTCGATACCATGTTCGGCGAGCGCCACCGCGTAAAGGAGATGCTGAAGCGCATGGTCGCTTCTCGCGCCTCCAAGCGCACCGACAAGCACCAGCGAATGCGCGCCACGGGAGAGAGCTTCCGATACCGCGATCTCGCCATCCGTCACCGCCTTTGCGGCCGGGTATGGCTGCCGCGCCACATCGGGCCAGGCCTCCAGCAAGTCTTTGCTGGCGGAATCGAAATCCCCGACCCACAACTCCGGCGCAAGGCCAAGCGGCCCGGCATGGCGCATGCCGCCGTCGGCCGCAATCACACGGCTATCCGCGACCGCCTCTTTCAGACGATCGGTCACCGTAACATCGCCGCCAAGCAGAATGGTGAAGCGCTCTTTATCCATGCCCTGCCTTATCGCACCTCGGCCAAAAATGGAAAGCGGAAACCCGATGAAATCGGCCTATATTGATTTTCGCCGGCTTCGGGATTATGAAACGCCTCAGTGGTGATTTGCCGACCGGCTTGCAGCCACTTTAAAGAAGTCGCTAAAGGGTCGAGGAAAAAGGCAATTTCCTGGGACCGGTCGCGATTTCGCTGCCGGTTTTTTTGTTTTCGCAACGTTCTTTACGTGATCCGGAAAAGAGAGTTCGACATGCCGATCAAGATTCCCGATACGCTTCCCGCTTTTGAGACCCTCGTTCATGAGGGCGTGCGGGTCATGACCGAAACGGCGGCCATCCGGCAGGACATCCGCCCGCTCCAGATCGGGCTTCTCAACCTCATGCCGAACAAGATCAAGACGGAAATCCAGATGGCGCGCCTTGTCGGCGCCTCGCCGCTGCAGGTAGAGCTGTCGCTGGTGCGGATCGGCGGCCATCGCGCCAAGAACACGCCGGAAGAACATCTTCTGTCCTTCTACGAGACGTGGGAAGAAGTGCGCCACCGCAAGTTTGACGGTTTCATCATTACCGGCGCGCCCGTGGAGACCCTGGCCTATGAAGACGTGACCTACTGGAACGAAATGCAGAAGATTTTCGAATGGACGCAGACCAACGTCCATTCGACGCTGAATGTCTGCTGGGGCGCGATGGCCGCCATCTATCATTTCCATGGCGTGCCGAAGCACGAGTTGAAGGAAAAGGCTTTCGGGGTCTATCGTCACCGCAATCTCTGCCCCTCATCGATCTATCTGAACGGCTTTTCGGATGATTTCCAGGTTCCCGTCTCGCGCTGGACGGAAGTACGCCGCGCCGATATCGAAAAACATCCGAAACTCGAAATCCTGATGGAATCCGAGGAAATGGGCGTTTGTCTGGTGCATGAGAAAGAGGGCAACAGGCTCTATATGTTCAACCATGTCGAATATGATTCGACCTCGCTTTCGGACGAGTATTTCCGTGACGCGAATGCCGGCGTGCCCATCAAGCTGCCGCATGATTATTTTCCGCACAACGACCCGGAACTTGCCCCGCTGAACCGCTGGCGCAGCCATGCTCATCTGTTTTTCGGCAACTGGATCAACGAGATATACCAGACGACACCTTATGATCTCGAATCCATTGGCAAACTCGCCGCGTAAATTGCGGGATTGCGAATTGCCGGGAAATGACGCAACGTCCGCCCGGCAATTCGCAACATCAGGGAGAATGACGGATGAGCGACGCGGCGGCTCGGGAGAATTTCGGTTTCACGGCGACCGGCGAAAAAGTCGAACGCGTCACCATCTCGAAAGGCGGGCTGACAGCCAAGGTCATCACCTGGGGCGCAGTCATTCAGGATCTGCGCCTTGAAGGCCACCAGCCGCCGCTCGTTCTCGGCTTCGATAAATTCGAGGACTATAAATATTCCTCCTATTTCGGCGCCACCCCCGGCCGCAACGCCAACCGCATCGGTGACGGCAAATTCTCCATCGACGGGCATGACTACCAGCTGGAGCTGAACGAAAAAGGCGTAACCCATCTGCATGGCGGTAGCGACGGCATGGGCAAGCGCAACTGGATGCTGATGGAACATGGCGAAAGCCATGCGGTTCTGCAGATCATCGACCCCGACGGCCGCGCCGGTTATCCCGGCAATTGCACGGTCACGGCCACTTATACGATCCTCGACGGCGGCGTGCTTTCGGTGGTCTATGAAACGGTAACCGACAAGCCGACCATCGCCAATGTCTGCCAGCATTCCTATTTCAATCTCGATGGCGCAGACACCGCGCTTGGGCATGAGATCAACATCGCGGCTGATTTTTACCTGCCCACCAATGACAAGCAGATACCGACGGGCGAAATCCGCTCCGTCGAAGGTACCGTCTTCGACCTGCGCCACCCGACACCGATGCGGCGCAAGGAGAATGGCGAGCAGGTTCTCTACGACCATAATTTCTGCCTGTCGCCCGAGCGCCGCGCAAAACGCAAGGTCGCCCGCGCCTATTCGCCGGCCTCCGATATCGCCCTTGAGGTTCACACCACCGAACCCGGTGTGCAGTTTTATTCGGCCTTCAAACTGGATGTCCCGGTTCCCGGCCTTGATGGCCGTCACTATGGCCCCTTTGCCGGTTTCTGCCTGGAAACGCAGATTTGGCCGGACGCCGTCAACCACGCAGATTTCCCGCACGCCATCCTGCGGCCGGGTGAAACCCTGCGTCAGGAAACCGACTATATTTTCAAGAAGGGCTGAAGCGGCGAGCCGGTGTCAATCCAGCACGCAGCCAACATAGCCGCCGGAAGCGCGGGCGCGCCGTTCGATAAGGCCGGCAAGCCGTTGCAGCCCGCGTCCTGGCTTGCTGGCGACGCGGTCTATGGGGTTAGGTAGCGAAACCGCCAGCAGCGCCGCCTGACGGGAGCTGAGTTTTGCAGCCGGCACCTTGAAATGGTGCTGGGCGGCAGCCTCGATTCCATAAATGCCCGGTCCCCATTCGGCAACGTTGAGATAAATCTCCATCATCCGTTTTTTGACCAGACGAAATCGGCGGCAATCGCCAGCGGCAGTTCCAGCCCTTTGCGCAAAAACGAGCGGCCGTTCCATAAAAACAGGTTCTTGGCCGTCTGCATTGGGATGGTGCTGGCCCCACGCGTCGCAGCCCCGTCGAGCGCATTACTGACCACGGACTGCATCTGGTTCCAGTCCACGCCGCCATGGAAACAGAATTGCCCGTCCTCGGACATCATCACGGATTGCACGAGGCGCGGCGAAATATCCTCAAGCGGCACCCAGCGCCGGTCATATCCCTGCAGGGTCACCAGATCGGCGAGCATCAGCGTCGAGACTGGCCGGATAAACGGCAACGCATAAACCGGAATCAGCAGATAGGGCAGGATCAGCAAAGCCAGCAAGGTCATGACGATACGCTTTGCCAACGTGCGAAAATCCACCTTCGGACTGCTCCGGTCTTCCGCCAGCACGGCGTAATCTGCGTCGCTTTCAGGCGTACTGCTCAATATTCGTCAAAGCCCCGCACCAATTGAAGCCTTTCATAGTCCATTGCCGCCTTCAAGGCGAGTCCGCTCAAATAGTTGCACCAATGGAATCACGAAAAGGTTTGCCTGCATTCGCGCGGCATGCCAAAGAGCGCGGCATGGACGCTGCGATGACAAATTTCGAAACGAAGCTGCGCGAAAACGCGGCTAAAACCGAAGCCCTGCTTGGCCGCCTGCTTTCCGGCGAAGCCCGCGCGGATGAGATCACGCGCCCGCAAAACCTGCTCGACGCCATGCGCCATGGCGTGTTGAACGGCGGCAAACGCCTGCGACCCTTTCTCGTCATCGAAAGTGCCGCCCTCGCGGGCGGGAATACCGAAGCCGCCCTTTATGTCGGTGCGGCACTGGAATGCCTCCATTGTTATTCGCTCGTTCATGACGATCTGCCGGCCATGGACGATGACGACCTGCGCCGCGGCCAGCCGACGGTGCACCGCAAATTCGATGAGGCAACCGCTATTCTCGCCGGCGACAGCCTGCTGACACTGGCCTTCGATATCATCGCATCGGACGAAAATCCGCTCGCGGCCGAGCGCAAGGCCGCGCTCGTACTCTCGCTTGCCCGCGCGGCAGGCATCGGCGGCATGGCCGGCGGCCAGGCCCTCGATCTCGCTGCGGAGAAAAAAGCACCAGATGAAGCCGGCGTCATTACATTGCAGGCTATGAAAACCGGTGCGCTGCTGCGTTTTGCCTGCGAAGCAGGCGCAATCATCGCTGGCAGCGATGTTTCCGAAAGGCAAAGGCTGCGTCTCTTCGGCGAAAAGATCGGCCTCGCCTTCCAGCTTGCCGACGACCTTCTGGATTTGACGGCCGATGCCGCCACCATGGGCAAGGCAACCGGCAAGGACGCCGCGCGCGGCAAGGGAACGCTTGTGGCGCTGCGCGGCGAGGACTGGGCGCGCAGCCAGCTGCGGGAGCAAGTGGCGGAAGCCAGCGAACTGCTGGCCCCTTATGGCGAAAAGGCCGCGATTCTCATCGCGGCCGCCAGATTCATCGCTGAACGAAAGAGCTGAGCGGCTTCCACTCAGCTTTTCATCACCCAATCAGCCCTTGAGCGGCGAAATCAGCACTTCGACGCGACGGTTCTGAGCGCGGCCATCCGGCGTTGCATTCGAAGCGATCGGCTGCGACGGGCCGAAGCCGAGCGTCGAAATACGGCGCTGATCGACGCCGCGCGCGCCGAGATAATTGGCGACCGATGCGGCACGACGCTCCGAAAGACCCTGATTGTAACCGGCACTGCCGGTCGAATCGGTATGGCCGTTGATGTCGATGAGCGTGCGGTTGAACTTGTTCAGCACGATGGCGACGGAATCGAGCGTCTGATAGAATGGCGGGATGACCTGATCCTGGTCCGTCGCAAAGGTGATGTTCGACGGCATGTTGAGAACGATGCTGTCGCCACGGCGGGTAACCGAAACGCCGGTTCCCTGAAGCTGGGCGCGAAGCTCGGCTTCCTGGCCATCCATGTAATTACCGATGGCGCCGCCGGCGAGCGCGCCGATGCCCGCACCGATAAGCGCGGCATTACGGCGACCGGTCGGCGAACCGCCGACAGCCAGACCGCCCAGAGCACCGACCACGGCGCCGATGCCGGCGCCGCCCGCCGTGTTCGACATCTTCTGCTCACCCGTATAGGGATCGGTGGTGGTGCAGGCGGAAAGATAGGTCCCGCAAAGGGCGACGATCGCGATTTTTTTGATCATGTGTTTTGATGCTCCGAGAGGTTCAGGAGGTATGACAGTGGAATTCCGGCCTTTTCACGGTACTCTTTACTCCGCCGCATCTTTCCGGCCAAAACGCTTTTCGATGTAATCGATCACAAGCGCTTCAAAATCGGCGGCGATATTGGGACCACGCAGGGTCAGCGCCTTTTCACCGTCGATAAAGACGGGCGCTGCCGGGCTTTCGCCGGTTCCGGGCAGGGAAATGCCGATATCGGCATGTTTGCTTTCACCGGGGCCGTTGACGATACAGCCCATGACGGCAACGTTGAGCGCCTCGACACCCGGATATTTTTCACGCCAGATCGGCATGTTCTTGCGAATATCGTTCTGGATGTTCTGGGCAAGTTCCTGAAAGACGGTGGACGTGGTGCGCCCGCAGCCGGGACATGCCGCAACGACCGGAATGAACTGACGGAAACCCATGACCTGCAGCAGTTCCTGCGCCACCTGCACTTCGCGGGTGCGGTCGCCATTCGGCTCAGGCGTCAGCGAGACGCGGATCGTATCGCCGATGCCGTGCTGCAGCACATAACCCATGGCGGCGGATGAGGCGACGATGCCCTTGGAGCCCATGCCCGCTTCGGTGAGACCGAGATGCAGGGCGTGGTCGGAGCGTTCCGACAGCATGGAATAAACGGCGATCAGGTCCTGCACCTGGCTGACCTTGGCCGACAGGATGATGCGGTTGCGCGGCAGGCCGATCTCTTCGGCAAGCTCGGCGGAAATCAGCGCCGACTGAACAATGGCCTCACGCGTGACCTGACGGGCGGAGAGAGGGAAGCCCTGCTCCTTGTTCTTGTCCATCAGCGTCGTCAGAAGCTCCTGATCGAGCGACCCCCAGTTGACCCCGATTCGCACCGGCTTGTCGTAGCGGATCGCCATTTCGACGATCTCGCCGAACTGCTTGTCCTTCTTGTCCTTGAAGCCGACATTGCCCGGATTGATGCGGTATTTCGCCAGCGCTTCGGCGCAGGCCTGATGATCGGCCAGAAGCTTGTGGCCGATATAATGGAAATCGCCGACAAGCGGCACATCAAGCCCAAGCCGCAGCAACCGCTCGCGGATTTTCGGCACGGCGGCCGCACTCTCGTCGCGGTCGACGGTGATGCGCACGATTTCCGAACCGGCCCGGAACAACGCCGCCACCTGTTGCACGGTGGCGTCGATATCCGCCGTATCGGTGTTGGTCATCGACTGCACGACGACGGGCGCGCCGCCACCGACGATGACACCGCCCACGTCTACGGCGACGGATGCGCGGCGGGGCTTGGGATCGTAATCGGCATGTGACGTCATGGCGGTCTCTGGAGCTTGCGGCAAGGTCTGGCAATTGAGGTGAAACAGGCAAGCCTGCTTGTCAACACCCAACGCATGAGAGCTTCTACTTTACCGCAATCATGGCAAAATTCGAGACGCCTATTCCTTGCCCGCGCCATCCGCATGGCGGGCGAGCCGCGACAGTAACAGAACCACCACATGCAAGAGCGGCAGGGCGATGAAGACGCTGGCAAGACCGGTATGCTCGGCAATAAAGCCGATGGCCGATGGCGCCACCAGAATACCGGAATAGCCCATGGTGGTGACCACCGAGAGACCAATGCCGGGCGCCAGTCCCGGCATGTTGCCGGCGGCGGAAAAGGCAATCGGCACCATGTTGGAAATGCCGATGCCGGCAATCGCGAAGCCGATGATCGCAATAGTGGAATTTCCCGCAAGACCGGCAATCAGGAGACCGATAATCGACATGGCCGAACAGAAGCGCAGGGTCGTCACGGCGCCGAAGCGGTCACGTACCAGATCACCGGCAAAACGCATGGCCGCCATGGTCATGGAGAAGGCCGCGAAGGCGAAACCGGACTGCGATACCGAAGCGCCGAGTTCATTGCGCAGATAAAGAGCGCCCCAGTCGAGGATAGCGCCTTCCGGAATCATCGAGAACAACGCCATCAGGCCGATAATCCATGGCAGCGGCGTCAGCGGCAGGCCGCCTTTCGGGCGTTCCTCCTCCGGATGCGGACGATCCGCAAGGACGCGCGGCCACGCGATGACCAGCAGCACGAGTGCGATGACGGTTAGCGCAATGGCATGTCCCTGCACGCCGATGGCCGTGATGAGATAACCGCCAAGACCGGCGCCAATCAGGCCGCCTAGGCTCCAGAAGGCGTGGCACGACGACATGATGGCGCGGCGCATATCCCGCTCCACCGCTACCGCATTGGCGTTCATGGCGACATCCATGGCCCCCGTCAGCCCGCCGAACAAGAACACCGCAATCACCCCGGCCCACACCGTGCCTGCCCAGGAAATGAAAAGCAGAGTCGGCAAAAAGATCGCCGCAGTGACGAGGCTCACCGTACGCGAGCCGAAACGGGCGATCTGCGAACCGGCAATCGGCATGAAAACCAGCGAGCCGATGCCGAAGACCAGAATGATCAGGCCGAGCGCGCTCTCACTGAGGGACAGGCGCGCCGCAAATTCCGGAATCTTGGGCGCCCATGATCCCATCATGAAACCGTTCATCAAAAACAGCAGGGAAACGCCCAGCCTGTGCCGAGTCAGATAGGACGAGCGTATGCCTGTCCGCGAAAATGTCGTGGGGCCATTCATCGGCAATATCCTTCAGACTTGACCATGAGAAAACTGAGCGACGTCATCATCGCCGCAATAAACCTGTACGCCCTTTGCCGACAGCGCCGCGACGAATGCGCGGTCGGCATCCTGCTCCAGCACGAGGGAAAGAGGCGGAGAAAAATCATGCACATGGAAAGCTGCCCTGTGGCCGAGCTTTTCCGTGGTGATGGCGGCGACAATCCGCTGGCTGGCGCTGCAGGCGAGCCGCTTGAACACCGCATCCTCGAAAACATCCGCCGACAGACCCGTCTCGGCCGCAACGCCGCAGACACCGAGAATGCAGAGATCGGGCCGCATCAGTTCGAGCTGCCGAAGCGCCATGGCGTCAATCGCAGCACCTACGGCCGGATCGACCTTGCCGCCGATCAGCACCAGATCGATATCGGCCCGCCCCGTCAGTTCAGCGGCAATGGCGGGCGTATTCGTCACCACCGTCAGGTTGAGCCCGGCGGGAAGCGCCCTTGCAATGGCGAGATTGGTGGAGCCGGCGTCGATGAAGACGACCATGCCCGGCGCGAGAAGCGGGACAACGGCGCGCGCCAGCAGTGCCTTGCGGTCAGCATCCTCGGCAATGCGCGTCTTCAGCGGCACCGTTTTGCTGTCGGAAAGCAACGCCCCGCCATAAACCCGCAGGCATTCTCCCCGGGCTGCCATCTCACGCAGGTCGCGGCGCACGGTGTCTTCGGAAACGCCAAAATTCTGCGCGAGATCCTGCGCCAGGACCCGGCCGCTTTGCCGCAACTGCGCAAGGATGAGCGCCTGCCGCTCGCTGACAAAATGATCGCTCATCGGAACTCATGCATAAACCGGAATAAACGTGCACGAACATGCATATTCGAGTTTTCACGGCTACGCAACAAAAAACGCCCGCCGGAGAGGCGGGCGTCTGACACTGCATTGATGATCGGATACGGCTTTATTCCCCGTAAGCGATCAACAGATCCTTCGCATCGATCTGATCGCCCGGGCGTACCAGAACTTCGACGATCTTGCCGTCGCGTTCGGCGTGAAGCGCGGTTTCCATCTTCATCGCCTCGATGGAAAGCAGCACGTCGCCGGCCTTGACCTCCTGGCCCTGGTTGACGAAGACGCGGCTGATCACGCCCGGCATCGGCGCGCCGATATGGACGGCATTGCCGGGTTCGGCCTTGCGGCGCACGGCGGAGCCGGAAGCGCCATGGGCACGATCCGGCACCTTGATGCGGCGCGGCTGGCCGTTGATCTCGAAGAACACCGTCACCATGCCCTTGTCATCCGTGCCGGACGAGGCTTGATTGACGATGACAAGCGTTTTGCCGCGTTCGATATCGGCAAACAGTTCCTCGCCATCCTCCATGCCGTAGAAATAGGCATGGGTGGGCAGCACCGAAACCGGGCCATAGGTCTCGGCTGTCAGCGCGAAATCCGTGAACACCTTCGGATACATCAGATAGGACGCGAACTCGAAATCGTCGACCTTGCGCTCCAGCTTGGTCTCGATCACCTTCCGTTCGGCATCGAGATCGGCATCTTCCAGCAGCGAACCCGGACGAACCGTATAGGGCGCTTCGCCCTTCAGCGCCTTTTTCTGCAGGGCTGCCGGCCAGCCGCCGGGCGACTGTCCAAGATCGCCCTTCAGCATCGACACCACCGATTCCGGGAAAGACACTTCACGATCGGGGTTTTCAACGTCGGCCACCGTCAGATCCTGGCTGACCATCATCAGCGCCATGTCGCCGACGACCTTGGAGGACGGTGTCACCTTGACGATATCGCCGAACATCCGGTTGGCGTCGGCATAGGCCTGCGCCACCTCGTGCCAGCGGCTTTCGAGACCCAGCGAACGCGCCTGTTCCTTGAGGTTGGTGAACTGGCCGCCCGGCATTTCGTGCAGGTAGACTTCCGAGGCCGGTCCCTTGAGATCGCTCTCGAAGGCGGCATACTGGTTGCGCACAGCCTCCCAGTAGAAGGAAATGCGGCGGATCCACTCGGTATCGAGACCCGTATCGCGTTCCGACCCCGCCAACGCCTCCACGATCGAGCCAAGGCATGGTTGCGACGTATTGCCGGAGAAGGCATCCATTGCGGCATCGACGGCGTCGACACCGGCATCCACGGCCGCAAGAACGGTCGCGGCGGAAATGCCCGAGGTATCGTGGGTGTGGAAGTGGATCGGCAGACCGGTCGCCTCACGCAACGCCTTGAACAGAACCCTGGCGGCGGCCGGTTTCAACAGGCCCGCCATGTCCTTGACGGCGATGATATGAGCGCCGGCCTTTTCAAGCTCGGCAGCAAGGTTGGTATAATATTTGAGATCGTATTTCGGACGCGCCGAATTCAACAGATCGCCGGTATAGCAGATGGTCGCCTCGCAGAGCTTGTTCTCCTCGGCAATCGCATCCATCGAAACACGCATATTCTCCACCCAGTTCAGGCAGTCGAAGACGCGGAAAAGATCGACCCCGCCCCTTGCGGCCTGGCGGACGAAATATTTGACGACATTGTCCGGATAATTCTTGTATCCCACGCCGTTCGCGCCGCGCAGAAGCATCTGCAGCAGCAGGTTCGGCGCGCCTTCGCGGATCAGCGCAAGACGCTCCCATGGGTCTTCCGTCAGGAAGCGCATGGAAACGTCGAAGGTCGCCCCGCCCCAGCATTCCAGCGAGAGAAGCTGCGGCAGCGCCTTGGCGTAAACGTTGGCGACGCGGGCAATATCATGGGTGCGAACGCGGGTGGCGAGCAGCGACTGGTGCCCGTCGCGCATGGTCGTGTCGGTAACCAGAACGCGTTTTTCATTGCGCATCCAGTCCGCAAAGCCCTTTGGGCCAAGCTTGTCCAGCAACTGCTTGGTGCCATCGGGCGTCGGCGCATCGATATAAGGCACGACGGGCTTTGCCGCCTTTTCGGACGGCCTGGCGCGACCCTTGGTTTCAGGGTGGCCGTTGACGGTCACGTCGGCAAGATAGGTCAGGAGCTTGGTGGCGCGGTCCTGACGCTTGACCTGCGCAAACAGTTCCGGCGTCGAATCGATGAAGCGGGTCGTATAGGTATTGTTGCGGAAACTGTCGTGACCGATGATGGCTTCGAGGAAGGTGAGGTTCGTTGCCACGCCGCGGATACGGAATTCGCGCAGCGCGCGGTCCATGCGGTTGATCGCCTCATCCGGTTGCGGCGCCCAGGCCGTTACCTTGACGAGCAGCGGATCGTAATAGCGGGTGATGACGGCGCCGGTATAGGAGGTGCCGCCATCCAGACGGATTCCGAAGCCAGAGGCGGAACGATAGGCGGTGATACGACCGTAATCCGGAATGAAATTATGTTCCGGGTCTTCCGTCGTGATACGGCACTGCAGCGCGTGGCCGTTGAGACGGATATCCTCCTGGCGCGGCACGCCGGATTCCGCGGTGCCGATCGCAGCCCCTTCGAGAATATGGATCTGCGCCTTGACGATATCGATACCAGTCACGACTTCGGTGACGGTATGCTCCACCTGGATGCGCGGATTGACCTCGATGAAGTAGAATTTGCCGGTATCGGCATCCATCAGATATTCGACCGTGCCGGCGCCGATATAATTGGTCGCGGCAGCGATCTTCAGGGAGTAGGCAGCCAGTTCCTGGCGCTGCGCTTCGGTGAGATAGGGCGCGGGCGCACGCTCGACCACCTTTTGATTGCGACGCTGGATCGAACAATCACGCTCGAACAGATGCACGACATTGCCGTGTGTGTCGCCGAGAATCTGGCTTTCGACGTGACGCGCACGCTCGACCAGCTTTTCGAGATAGACCTCATCCTTGCCGAAGGCGGCCTTCGCCTCGCGCTTGGCTTCCGTCACCTCGCGGGCGAGATCTTCTCGTCTGCGGATGGCGCGCATGCCGCGTCCGCCGCCGCCCCAGGAGGCTTTCAGCATGACGGGATAGCCGATTTCCTCGGCCATGCGCTCCACCTCGGCGATATCGTCCGGCAGCGGATCGGTAGCGGGAACAACGGGGACGTTGACCGAGATCGCCAGATTGCGCGCAGCCACCTTGTTGCCGAGCTGGCGCATCGTATCCGCCGTCGGCCCGATGAAGGTGATGCCGGCCTTGTTGCACGCCTCCACGAATTCGGGGCTTTCAGACAGAAGACCGTAACCGGGATGGATCGCGTCCGCTCCGGAGAGCTTGGCTACGCGAATGACCTCCTCGATCGAAAGATAGCTCTCGATCGGCCCCATATCCTTGGCGAGATGCGGCCCCCTGCCGACCTGATAGGATTCGTCCGCCTTGAAGCGGTGCAAAGACAGCTTGTCCTCTTCCGCCCAAATCGCAACGGTTTTAATCCCAAGCTCGTTCGCTGCCCGGAAAACGCGGATCGCAATTTCGGATCGGTTGGCAACAAGTATTTTCGATATTTTCAAGACGGTCTCCCCACACGCCAAAACAAAATTTCTGCTGCACTGCGGAATTAAGCAGCAAAACCCGGTCTTGGAAAGGGCAATTCCGGCGAGAACTGTCCTGTTTGCGCTAGCTCAGCAAACCATGACGAAAAGCAAGCGCTACGGTATGCTGTCGGTTCTTGGCGCTGAAACGGCGCTGAATTCCGTTGATATACCAGTCGACCGTGTGGTTGGAGATCGATAGTTGGCGTCCAATTTCGGTGGAAGTCATACCGTCCGCCATCAGCGTCAGCACCTCCATTTCGCGCCTCGTAAGTTCGAGAGCGGAAACGTCAGGGGCATTGCTGAAGCCGTGGGCCTGCCCGGAAAGATCGAGCAGGCGCCAGAACACGGCACGCGTGGCCGCATCGAGCAGTTCCACCTGCAAAGAGGGCAATTGCCGATCCTGACCGCCAATGAAGACCGCACCGATGAAGCCCGCACGGCCGTGAACGGGAAAGGCATAACCGCCCTGCAGACCGTACCGGCCGGCATCGTGGAAAAAGACGCTCGCCCTTTTGCGATGCATCGCACGCGGCAGGCCCTCCAGCGCTTCCTTCCACTGAAACGGCTTGTGCACCATGCCGATCACCTTGCGGACGGGATCGACGAGATTGTATTTCTTGGCCCTGTAGACCTCCAGCCAGCCTTCGGGCAGATGTTGCGCAAGAATGTGTCCGGTGGAGGCGAGCTCCCCGGTCATCCGCCTGCTGACGAGAAAATATTCGAAACCGTATTCGCGAACGAGCGTTGCAAATTCGGAACGAACACGGTCGGCGCTTCCCGCCTGGTAACACGCAGAGATGAAGTGAAGAATATCATGCATAAAGACACGTGGTCCGGAGCTTGGCTTGAAGGGAATGACACGAAGGACGTGGTCCCGCGATGACGTCATGTTACTCGGGCGCCGGTCGGTTGAGATTGAACATATCGTCGTTAGCAATCCCTGAAACGAAGATGCGAAATCTTGTGACGGCAGGCCCCGGGAAACATCGGGTTCGGTTTTTTTCGGTTCGCACGCGCGGTCAATCTGTTAAGCCGCCATTCAGACAGAAAGAGCGATAATTACACAAATTTCGCCGTCTCATGCAACCTTGCTAAAATAACTTGCCTTGAGGCCGAACAAACAACCGCTCGAAAAAGACGCTCGGACTGGATTGAAAATTTGACCTTGTTTCAGGTTTACACACGCGCTCTGCGCTATCTGACCGTACATAAATGGCGGGTGACGGTGGTCGTCATCGCCAACGTCATTCTTGCAGCGATCACCATCGCCGAACCGGTGCTGTTCGGCCGGATCATCGACGCCATCTCTTCCGGCACCAACGTCACGCCCATTCTCATTCTTTGGGCGGGTTTCGGTGTCTTCAACACCGTCGCTTATGTGGCCGTCGCCCGCGAGGCCGACCGGCTGGCCCATGGCCGGCGCGCGTCGCTGCTGACGGAAGCCTTCGGGCGCATCATCTCGATGCCGCTTTCCTGGCACCATCAGCGCGGCACATCCAATGCCCTGCACACGCTGCTGCGCGCCAGCGAAACGCTGTTCGGCCTGTGGCTCGAATTCATGCGCACGCATCTGGCCACCTTCGTCGCACTGGTGCTGCTTGTGCCGACCGCCATGTCCATGGACCTGCGCCTCAGCTTCGTGCTGATCGGCCTCGGTATCGTCTACTGGTTCATCGGCAAGTGGGTGATGGGCCGCACCAAGGACGGCCAGGCTTCGGTTGAAGAACACTATCACAGCGTTTTTGCCCATGTCAGCGATTCCATCAGCAACGTGTCGGTGCTGCACAGCTACAACCGCATCGAGGCCGAAACGAAAGCGCTGAAATCTTTCACCGAAAAACTGCTGAGCGCGCAATATCCGGTGCTCGACTGGTGGGCCTTCGCCAGTGCTCTGAACCGCACGGCCTCCACCGTTTCGATGATGATCATCCTCGTCATCGGCACCGTGCTGGTGAAAAACGGCGAGTTGCGCGTTGGCGATGTCATCGCCTTCATCGGTTTCGCCAATCTCCTGATCGGCCGTCTGGACCAGATGCGCCAATTCGTGACGCAGATTTTCGAAGCCCGCGCCAAGCTCGAGGACTTCTTCGTACTGGAAGATTCCGTCAAGGAACGGGAAGAACCGGGCGATGCGCGCGAATTGTCGAATGTCTCCGGCACGGTGGAGTTCCGCAACATCAATTTCGGTTTCGCCAACACCAAGCAGGGCGTTCACGACGTTTCGTTCACGGCCAGGGCCGGCGAGACAGTCGCGGTCGTCGGACCGACAGGGGCTGGCAAGACCACGCTCATCAACCTTTTGCAGCGGGTCTACGATCCCGATTCCGGCCAGATCCTGATCGATGGGACCGATATTTCGACGGTGACGAAAAATTCGCTCCGCAACTCCATCGCCACGGTGTTTCAGGATGCCGGCCTGCTGAACCGCTCCATTCGCGAAAACATCCGTCTCGGCCGTGAATCGGCCACCGATGCGGAAGTAGTGGAAGCAGCGTCAGCCGCAGCGGCGACGGATTTCATCGATAGTCGCATCAACGGCTACCTGACCCAGGTGGGTGAACGCGGCAACCGCCTGTCCGGCGGCGAGCGCCAGCGCATCGCCATTGCACGCGCCATCCTGAAGAACGCTCCCATTCTGGTTCTGGACGAAGCGACCAGTGCGCTGGACGTGGAAACGGAAGCCCGGGTGAAGGCCGCTGTCGACGCACTGAGAAAGAACCGTACGACCTTCATCATCGCTCACCGCCTTTCCACGGTCCGCGATGCCGATCTTGTCCTCTTCCTTGATCAGGGCCGGATCATCGAAAAGGGTACTTTCGATGAGCTGAGCCAGCGCGGCGGACGCTTTACCTCGCTGCTGCGCACCAGCGGCCTGCTGACGGAAGACGAAAACCAGCAGCCCCGGCCAAAGGCCATTGCCTCCTGAGGGCTTGGCTAACGGAATGAAGACAGGGCGGACAGCATGTTGTCCGCCCTTTTTCTTTGTGCGCTTCCCGACGGCCCGCCAGATCACAGGTCGCCTATCGGAGAATTCCGGTCAAGGAACTCGCCAGCCAGAAATCGATCTGCCCGAAGGGGAGGAGATTTCCCAGAAAGGCGACAATACCTGCTGCGAGATTGGTCAGGAAAACTCCAAGCAATACGCCAAGCATTATTCCGACACTCGTTTTCCGGGGGTAGCGCGCCAACCAGCAGGACAACGCCAGGGAAAGAATGGCGAGCAACGCCAACAGTGCAAGCTCTGTGAAAGATGCGCTGAATTGCAAGATAACTCCCCTCCGATCGACCGACTATTCGCGACTGCTGCTTTTCTCGAAAAGAGATTGACGAGACAGTCCGCACCGACGATCCGGCACCGCGCCATCAAAGCCTTCGCCAATATGATCCTATCTCGGTGCTGCAGGACCTTCCAGCCGATGTTGCGAAGAAGGCCCGGGCTCCGTAGATGATCCGACCCATAGACTGAGCGGAGGCCAGGGTAGTCCAATAAAGATTCAGGCCCCCGCGTTACCACGGGAGCCTGATTTTAAAGGCGAACGGAGACCTGATCGTCTCAGTCGAAGGGGATCACCCAGTCATCTGCCGACAGGGCCTTGCCATCGACGGAAACGGAGACTTCCGCCGTATCGGCCTTGCGGCTTACGACGATATCCCTGGCCTTGCCGTCGAGCGTGATCTTCACCGAGAAGCCGCTCCAGTCCTCCGGCAGCGACGGCGAAATATGCAGCTTGCCGTCGGTGCGGGTGATGCCGAGAATACCCTCGACGGCGGCGCGGTAGAGCCAGCCGGCGGAACCCGTGTACCAGCTCCAGCCGCCACGGCCCGCATAAGCGCCTTCACCGTAGACATCCGCAGTCACCACATAGGGTTCGACCCGATAGGTTTCCGATGCTGCCGCATCGAGCGCATGATTGACGGGGTTGAGCAGCTTGAAGCAGTTCCATGCCTCCTGTGCCCTACCCTGCTTCGCAAAAGCAAGAACCACCCAGGTTGCAGCATGGGTATATTGTCCGCCGTTTTCGCGCACACCCGGCGGATATCCCTTGATGTAACCCGGATCATGCGGCGCACGCGAGAAGGGCGGCGTGAACAGCCGGATGATACCGGTCTTTTCATCGACCAGATGCTCCATGACGGCATCCATTGCCTGCCGCGACCGAGCCTCTTCGCCTTCGCCGGAGAGAACGCTCCAGCTCTGGCCGAGCGAATCGATCCGGCACTCCTCGCTTTCGGCGGAACCGAGCGGCGTGCCGTCATCGAAATAACCACGCCGGTAATAGCTGCCATCCCAACCCGCTGTTTCCAGCGCATTGCGCAGCCTTTCCCGGTGCGCCGCCCATTTGCCGACGCGCTCGGTATCGCCACGCTTTTCCGCAATCTCGATGAAATCGCGCAACGCTCCGGACAGGAACCAGCCGAGCCAGACGCTGGTGCCCTTGCCGCCCACGCCGACACGGTTCATGCCGTCGTTCCAGTCGCCGCCGAGGATCAGCGGCAGACCATTTTCGCCAGTGCGATGAATGGCAAGATCGAGCGCCAGCGCCGCATGCTCATAAAGCGTGGCGGATCTGTCGCTGGTTTCCGGCTGGAAGAAGGCGTCATGCTGGCCGGGCATCAATGCCGCGCCCTTCAGGAAGGGGATGCTTTCATCGAGTATGGCGGCATCACCCGTGGCCGATACATATTGGTTGATCGCATAAGCGAGCCAGACCACATCGTCCGAAATGGTGGTGCGAACACCGGCGCCCGTCAGCGGCAGCCACCAGTGCTGCACATCGCCTTCCGGGAACTGGCGACCGGCCGCGCGCAGAATCTGCTTGCGGGCGAGATCCGGCTGATAGAGCAGGAAGGCCAGCGTATCCTGAAGCTGGTCGCGGAAACCGAAGGCGCCGCTCGACTGGTAAAAGGCGGTACGCGCCAGAATGCGGCACGCCAGCGCCTGATAGGGCAGCCAGTTGTTGACCATGTGGTTGAAGCCGGAATCGGGCGTGGAAACCTGCAACTGGCCGGTAAAGCCCGTCCAGAACGCCTTGCTCTCATCCAGCACCGTCTGGAAGTCCGCCTTGCGAACGTCCTTTACCAGCGCTTCGGCCTCTTCCGCATTGTCGGCATCGCCGAGAATGAAGGTCATGTGCCGTTCTTCGCCGGGCTTCAGGTGGATTTCCTGCATCAGCGCAGCACAGGGATCGCCGTCGACCTCCGTGCTGCCGCTGAGTGCAGCGCCGGACACGATGCCCTGCGGCGCCTGTGCCGAACCGAAGCGGCCGATGAATTCCCGGCGGCTGGTGGTAAACCCGCTCGCCTCGCTGTCGAGCGTCAGGAAAGCGGTGCGGGCGCTATAGTCGATGCTATAGGGGTTCGACGCGAAGATCGCATTGTTACCGGCATCGTGCCTGCTCAGAATGAACGGCGCGGATTTCTGGCCGTTATTGCCGAGCACCCATTCCACATAGGCATAGACCTTCAGGCGGCGGCTTTTCGAACCCTTGTTGCGAACGATGACCTGCGAGAACTTGACCGGTTTTTCGCGATCAACGGTCTGCGTCAGCTCGACTTCGAGCGTATCCGCTACACCGGTCAGCACGGAATATCCGAGGCCATGACGGGTTTCAAACATGGCTTCGGGATCACGCGACAGCGCGGCACACGGCGTATAGAGCTTTCCTGTCTCCACATCGGCGACATAGAAAGCCTCACCCGGCCGGTTGATGACCGGATCGTTGCTCCACGGCGTCAGCTGATAGTCGCGCGAATTGCGGCTCCAGCTGAAACCGGCGCCTTCGGCCGAAATATGGAAGCCGAAATTCTCGTTCGAGATGACGTTGATCCATGGATGCGGCGTGGACTGCCCGCCATTGAGGCGCACGACATACTCCTGACCGCTTCTGGCAAAACCGCCGAAACCGTTCCAGAAATCGAGATCGCCTGCATCCTCCACCGGCTCCGCAACAGGGAAGACCAGAACAGGCAGACGGGCCTGTGCAGCGTCGCTCGTGCCGTCGGGGCCGCGATGGGCCGCAAACAGCGATACCGCGCGGTTGATCTGATCGACGATCTTGCCGTTACGCACATGGAGGACAACGCGGGAGGCGGCCAGAAGCGCGCTCCAGGTCTCTTCATCCATCAGGTCGCGGCGCACCGAGAAGACGTGCGGACGACCGCCATCGGCAGGATTGATGCGGCGCTGCGCCTCGGAAATATGATCGAGCGCATGCTGCATGTCCTGCGCATAGGACGCGGCCCGTTCGTTGACGATGACGAGATCGAAGATCACACCGCGTGAACGCAGATATTCATGGGCGCTCAGCGCCTCACGGGCGATATCCATGTCCATATCGTCGTTGATGCGCAGGCTGAAGATCGGGAAATCACCCGAAATCGCAAGCGGCCACAAGGCGCGCTGCGAGGCAAGGCCCGTTTTCAGCGTTTCAGAATCCGCACGCAGATGCATGTCCGGATAGGTCAGATAACGGCCGAGATGCTGGAAGGCGGCCGCCTGCTGCGAGGTGACGCCCACATGGCGCATCTGCACCTGCGTGCGCGTCCAGGCATGCACCAGTTCATGCGCGAAGGCGTCCGGATGACGATAACGGTCGATTGCCTTATCGACTTCCTCGCGGCTCGGCGCGGCAATCGTCCAGAAGATCACGCTCACCTTCTTGCCCGCCGGCACGCGCACCGTGCGTCGCAGCGACAGGATAGGATCGAGTGTGAAACCATCCGTGCTGGAAAGCGTCGCACCCATATCAAAGGCAGCGGCTTCGCGCAGCGACCGACCGCGACCGATGAACTTGGCGCGATCCGTCTCGAATTCCGTCGGGCGCGACGGGCCGGCATTGTCGGCCGCCAGATGCGCAATGACGGTACCCGGCTCATTCGGGCTGCGACGGTTGCGCCATGCGCGGATGACATCGCCGCGCCGGCCGATTTCCGTCTGCACGAACATGCGCGAGAACAGCGGATGGGCGTTATCGTCATCTTCAGACGCGATGACAGGCTCCATATAGGAGGTCACTTCAATATAGCGATCCTCGGAACCGACGTTCAGCAGCGTGATACGGCGGCCTTCGGCATCATGCTCGGTGGCGACGATGCATTCAACGACGCTCTGCAGATCGCCTGTTGTCTTGTGGAACTCGGCCTTGTCGTCGGTGAAGATCGTTTTGGTCTTTTCGCCTTCAATGACGCGCGGCTCGGCCGTCGCACTCCACCATTGTCCATTGGTGGTGTCGCGCAGGAAGATGAAGGTGCCCCAGCGATCTTCGGTCGGGTCGGCTTTCCAGCGGGAAATCGCCTGGCCGTTCCACTTCGAATAGCCTGCACCCGTGGAGGTGAGCATCGTCGAATAATGGCCGTTCGAGAGGAACACCACTTCGCGGTCGCGCACCGCCGGATCGGCGATGGAGCGCACTTCCGCACGCAACAGGTCTGCCTGTTCCTTGCCAGGCGTTTCCGGCTCGTATTTGGCGCTCATGACCGGAACTTCGCGCGGCGCCTTTTCCTGCAGCAGCAGCTCAGCCGCCTCGATCACCGGATCGGAGTGGAACAGTTCGCGCAGCACGCCATCAAAGGCGACGTTGGCGACAGCCGCAATCGACATGCCATGGTGGTGGGCATAATAGTTATAGACCACCGCGCAGACCTTGCCGTCAGGCACACGTGTCGGCGTGAAATCCACCGCGTCATGGAAACCATATTGGCCAAGCGCCCCAAGCTTGCGCAGCTTGTCGAGGTTCTCGAGCGCGCCATCAGGATCATACTGGCTGGCGAGGATCGACGCGTAGGGCGCGATCACCGCATTCTGGCCAAGGCCGCGCTTGAGGCCAAGGGTCGGCACACCGAAGTTGGTGTACTGGTAATTCATGTTGTGATCGCGGGCGTTGAACGCCGCTTCGGAAATGCCCCATGGCGTGCCGAGACGACGGCCATGGTTCATCTGTTCCTTGACGATCAGATTGTTGGTCTGGTTGAGAATGCCACCCTGACGCTCCTGCATGACGAGCGGCGGCATCAGATATTCGAACATCGAACCCGACCACGACACCAGCGCGCCCTGCGCACCGATCGGCACGACCTGACGGCCGAGACGATACCAGTGCTCGGTCGGCAGATCGCCCTTGGCGATGGCAAACAGGCTGGTCAGACGGCATTCGGAAGCCAGAAGGTCGTAGCAGGCCTCATCCAGCTCCTTGCTTTCGACACGATAGCCAATCGACAGAAGACGGCGATCCTTGCGGTAGAGGAACGTGAAGTCCATCGAGAAGGCAAGGTTGCGGCTACGGTCGCGCAGCGAGGCAAGGCGCTGGCGCAGCGGCTCCATATTGGTGAGATCGATGGCGCTGTCGGAAATATGCGACTCGCAGCATTCCACCAGCAATTGCGCCCAGCGCGTCACTTCCGCGCTCTGCGCCGACTTCACCTCATGATCGACATTGGTAGCAAGTTTCTGGATGTCGCGTGCGAGCACCGCCAGATTGATGACACGGATCGACGCAAATTCATGCTCGCGCTTGACGGAGGCAAGCGCGTTCGAGAAGCCGATGATACGCTCTTCAAGACGGCGATGCAGCGGGCGCAGGTTCTTGCGGTTGTCGGGCAGCGCCTTCAGCGTTTCGCGCAGGATACCGGCGACGTCGCCGATACCGTCGAGATTGCCCTGAAGATGGGCGGAAGGGGCTTCCGCCCAATCGCGGCAGGCGGACGAAACCGCGATCAGGTGACCGGCGAGATTGCCGCTGTCCACGGCCGAAACATAGCGCGGACCAAGCGTCTGCAAGGTGTCAGTGTGATACCAGTTGTAGAGATGGCCGCGATGTTTCTCCATCTTCTCGACGGTCTGGATCGTATTCTCGATCCGCTCCAGCGTATCGGCAAAGCTGATCCAGCCGAACTGGCGTGCCGAAATGATGGACAGCAGATAGACACCGATATTGGTGGGCGAAGTACGCGAGGCGACGATCGGCTCCGGCGTTTCCTGGAAATTGTCCGGCGGCAGGTGGTTTTCCTGCGGCGTCACAAAGGCCTCGTAATAACGCCAGGTGCGGCGCGCGATCTTGCGAAGCTCGAAGGAAACGTGTTCCGAAACGAACAGCCGGTCTTCGGTTTCAGCCGACTGGCTGACATACCAGGCAACGGCAGGCGACAGAACCCAGAGCAGCGTGAAGGGAATGCCGATCAGGAAGGCGTTATCGCCCGGCAGCGCCGCAAACAGCAGGCCGAGCATCGCCACCACGGGCGCATGCCACATCTGGCGGTAATAATCGACGATGCTGCCCTGCGCGCTCGATTGCATGCTGGCGGCGGTACGCCATTCCAGCATCAGCTTGTGGCTGACGAGCAGGCGGTAGAGCGAACGGGCAATCGCATCCGTCATCATGCAGGCGGCATCGGCGATGAAGACGATACGCAGCGCAACCTGTGCATTGGTGGCGCGGATTTCCGACCAGATGGTGTGGAAATGCGCCTGCGGCACGATATCGGTGGAACGCGGCACGAGGCCGGAGAGCAGCGAAAGCGTGGGCGCGACGAAGAGCGAGAAGATCAGCAGGATCTGCCAGATCAGCGCGCCGAGCGGATCCATGAAATACCAGCCGAGAATCGAGGCGAAGAACCACGCGATCGGTGTGAGCGAGCGGCGCAGATTGTCGACCATCTTCCAGCGGCCGATGGCGGTAACGCCACGGGCACGGTCAAGGATGAAGGGAAGCAGCTGCCAGTCACCACGCGCCCAGCGATGCTGGCGCGACACTTCCACCTCGTATCGGGTCGGGAAATCCTCGACCAGTTCCACATCGGTCACCAGCGCGCAGCGCGCAAAGGAGCCCTCGAGCAAATCGTGGCTGAGGATGGAGTTCTCTTCGATACGGCCCTTCAGCGCCGCCTCGAAGGCATCCACGTCGTAGAGGCCCTTGCCGGTGAAGGTGCCTTCCGAGGTCAGGTCCTGATAGACGTCGGAAACGGTGAAGACGTAAGGATCGATACCGCGATTGATCGAAAAGACGCGCTGGAAGACGGAAGCGTCCTTGCCTGTCGTCAGCGAGGGCGTAACGCGCGGCTGCAGCAGCCCGTAACCTTCGACAACACGGCCGGACACAGGATCGATCACCGGACGGTTGATCGGGTGATGCATCTTGCCAACGAGCTTGGTCACCGCATCGCGCATCAGGCGCGTATCGGCATCCAGCGTCATGACGTATTTGACATCGGCCGGCACGATGTTTGCGCCGCCGAGGAATGTCGTATCCTTGTCGCCGCGCAGCAGCATGTTCAGCTCGTGCAGCTTGCCGCGCTTGCGCTCCCAGCCCATCCAGCAGCCTTCGGCAGGATTGTAGATACGGCGGCGATGCAGCAGGTAAAAACGTGTCTTGCCGTCAAAGGCATAACGGCTGTTCAGCGCCGCAAGCTCGCGCTTGGCATAATCGAGGATCTCAAGATCCTCATCGGATTGCTCATATTGCGCATCGCGCCAGTCGCTGACGAGCGAGAAATAAATCTCGCCATGCGGATTGGCGAGATAATGCACCTCGATATTGCGCATCATTTCGTCAACGCTGTCGCGGCTGGTCAGCATGCAGGGCACGGCGACCAGCGTGCGGGCATCCTGTGGAATGCCGTTCTTGAACTCGTATCCGACCAGCCGGAACGGCTTCACGAAGAAGGTGACGAGCGTGTTGAAGAGGCCGGTCGCGCCTTCGGAGGCCGGCAATGCGAACATCAGCAGGAAGGCGGTCACGACATACCAGGGCATGCCGGCCTGCGCCAGGAACCAGCCGACAGCGAGCATGGCGAGCGCAGTGATCAGCAGCACCGGCGCGGCGATTGCCAGCCAGTTGAACTTGCGCATCGAGCGCACGATGCGCTGCGACACCAGCGGCCGGTAACCCAAAGCCTTTTCAAGCTCGAAGCGGCGCTGGCCGACAAGCACGGAGCCGACATTGACGCGATGGGTTTCATCCGCACCGGCCGGCGTCTCCGAACGCGCCATTTCGACAGCGGCGCGCGCAACCTCGACTTCGGTCTTGGGAGAACGGCGCGCCAGAAGTTCGATCGTGTTGCGGTAGGTGTTGCGCGAACCGAAATCGAGAACCTCGTAGTCGGTCTCTTCGCGCAGAACCTTGTCGATATGGCTGACTTCTTCGAACCACACCGACCATTCAGTATCGTCGATCTCGCGCAGGCTCTTGACGATGTTGCCCATCGTCACATTGCCGGATGCCAGGCGGTTATGCTCCGACATCATGACGTTTTCAGCATCGGTGCCGGCAGCGTGAAGACGCTCTTCGAGCCAGGCAACGGCAAAACCGGAGGTCTGCGAACCGTTCCTCAGACGATAAAGGAACTGCGTCGCGAAAGTCGGGTCGTCGACCAGCGAATCGACCTGCTTGAGAAGCGCTGCCGAGGCTTCCGCATCGTTCAGACGGATGATTTCATCGACGACCTCATTTGCCTTCTGTCGCATGCGGCGCGAACGCTCCACACGGATGGAGATACGGCGGAGATTTTCGATGAGGACAAAACGGATGATCGACGGCAAAGCCCACAATTCGCCGATCTGCAGCGTCTTCGACGTCTGGTAGCCATCCACCAGCGCCGTCATGTTTTCGCGCGAAACCGTGCTGTGGGTATGGGCGACATAAAGCCAGCCGAGCGCCATGACCCGCGGGATCGTCACCCCACCCACCGTCATCGTCGGCAGCTGGCGATAGAACTTGCGCGGAAAATCGCGGCGGACTTCCTGGATCGCCTCTTCGATGACGTAGTGGTTGTCGAGCAGCCATTCCGCCGCTGGCGTGATCGTCGCGCCATTTTCCGCATCGACAGCCGTCGTGCGGTAGACCCTGAGGATTTCCTTCTCGTTCTCACGATGACGCTCGAAGAAATCGAATTCCATGAAGCCGGGAAGACTGTCGGCGCCATCGCGCGAAAGCGCGGCGCCCGCATCATGCAGTTCCTCCACCGTCATATAGGACGCGCGGATCGAATCGTTGTGATCGATCTGCTTCGTCTCGGAATCACGGGCGGCGGCGGTCGGGGTAATATGAAATGACATCGGGCTCGTATTCTGAACTTTATGGAAACTTGTTCGACTTGACCGGCATTTCGTCCGTGGCGGGAACACGCACGAAAATCGGGCCACGCTATATTTATGACTTATCCTGAACCTTCGGTGAACCGGACCGGACGCTGTGCGGAACGGATCGTCAAGTGCAGAATATCCGCAGGCGCGTCATGCTGCAGCGTCATTATTCCGCAATATCTGCAAAGCTGGAGATCGGCGCGGACAGGGCGTTTTCGATGAGGGGAAGAAAATGGCGTCGTTCGGCCCGGCAATGCCGTTCCGACCGGATTTCGCACCCTCCCCGATGGCGAAAATTGTTCGCGCAACGTCCGATAATCCCCCGTTGACAACCTGAAGGGCAACACGAACCGAGAAGCCCGCGCTACATCCGAAAGAAGCTAATGCCTCAGGACGTCAATAGTTCCATGCCACCTGTCGCGGCACGATGCAAGCGCTGAATTTCGGGGCATTTCCGGGCGGGCTACGCCCCTTACGCATGGCTGCATATGCTGCTATGTCATTTGCAAAAGGCGCCGGAAAAAACGGCCGAACCCGGGACTTTAAAAATGACCAGACAGACCGCAAATCTCGCATCCTTTGCCAACCATATGCCGGATGTGGTGGCCATTCGCCGCCACCTGCACCGCAATCCCGAAATCGGCCTTTCGGAGTTCAAGACGTCGGATTTTATCGCCGAACAGTTGGCGGCAATGGGCTATGAGGTTACGCGGGGACTGGCCGGAACCGGGGTCGTCGCCACACTTCGCAATGGCGACAGCACCCGCAGACTCGGCATCCGCGCCGATATCGACGCCCTGCCGATCCACGAAGAGACGGGGGCGGACTATGCGAGTGCCAATCAGGGCGTGATGCATGCCTGCGGCCATGACGGCCACACCGCCATGCTGCTCGGCGCGGCAAAGATCATTGCGGAGCGCAAAAATTTCGACGGAACCCTGCATCTGATCTTCCAGCCGGCGGAAGAGAATTTCGGCGGCGCCCGCATCATGATCGAGGACGGGCTGTTCGAACGTTTTCCCTGCGATGCGGTTTTTGCCCTGCATAACGATCCGGGCGTGCCCTTCGGGCAATTCGTGCTGCGCGACGGGCCGATCCTTGCCGCCGTCGACGAGTGCAAGATCAGGGTCAACGGATATGGCGGCCACGGCGCCGAACCGCAGGATGCGGCCGACCCCATCGTTGCCGGCGCAAGCATCATCATGGCGCTGCAAACGGTGGTGTCACGCAACATCCATCCGCAATTGTCGGCGGTCGTCACGGTTGGCGCGTTCCATGCCGGTGCTGCCAGCAACGTCATTCCCGAAACGGCGGAAATGCTGCTGACCATCCGCTCCTTCGATCCGGGCGTGCGCGACGAGCTGGAAAAGCGCATCCGGGCGATAGCCGAAGGCCAGGCCGCCAGCTACGGCATGAGCGTCACCATCGATTACGAGCGCGGTTATAATGCAACCGTCAACCACAAGGCGGAAACGGACTATGTCGCCAGTCTCGCCCGGCGTTTTGCCGGACCTGAAAAGGTAGCCGAGATGCAGCGCCCATCGATGGGTGCGGAAGACTTCGCCTATATGCTAGAGAAACGGCCCGGCTGTTATTTCTTCCTCGGCACCGCGCGCACGGATAACGACCCGCCGCTGCACCATCCGAAATTCGATTTCAACGACGATATCCTGCCGATCGGAACCGCATTCTGGGTCGATCTGGCCGAAGATTACCTGAAGGCATAAGTGACCATGAAAAAGGCCGGTCGGAGGAGCGACCGGCCTTTTGTTCTCAAATTACCTGATGAGAAAATCGGGAGGATCAGGGAACGAGACCGAAGATGACCGCGGCGACAAAAGCCACGCAGACGCCGACAAGAGCCGCATGAACCGAATCTTTCCAGTTGCGCGGCGACTGGGGCTGCGAGACAAAGTCTTTTACTTTTCCTGCCTTGGAATAAGACATTGTACACTCCCTTCCTGCTCGGCCCTTCAAAGCGGGCATTGCTTATTTCACTTATAGAATAGCTTTATTCCCCACTGTTTCAGTAGAGATAAAATTCCATAAGATTGGCGCATCGGGAAAAATACCGATTGCGACTTGCCCACCCGCAAGCATCAATCTACCCATTGCGCAGGATCAACGCGGTGGAGGGCATTTCCGTTCAAAACCGGTGGCGGGCACGGAAAAGACCATGACGGATATCGACGCCATCATCATCGGAGCCGGGGTGATAGGGCTCGCGACAGCGCGTGAATGGGCGATGCGCGGCCTCTCTGTCATCATCCTCGAAAGCGGGAGGGAATTCGGCTCTGCCACCTCCTCCCGCAACAGCGAAGTCATCCACGCAGGGCTCTATTATCCGGCCGGAAGCCTCAAGGCCCGACTTTGCGTGGAGGGCAAGGAGCGGCTCTATGCCTTCTGCCAAAGCCACGGCGTTTCACATCGCCGCTGCGGCAAGCTCATCGTCGCCACGAGCGATGAAGAGGTGGCCATGCTCGCCACCCTGCGCGAAAAAGGCAAAGCTAACGGTTGCAACGACCTTGAGCTGATCGATGCGCGACAGGCGCTCCTGCTCGAACCCGCGCTCGCCTGCGTCGCAGCCCTGATATCGCCCTCGACCGGTATCATCGACAGCCACGGCTATATGCTGGCGCTGCTTGGAGACGCGCAGGATCATGGCGCGGCCCTTGCCCTGAACGCACCCTTCGAAAAGGCGGAGGCGATGGGCAATGGTTTCCGCGTTCATGTCGGCGGAGCGGAGCCCATCAGCCTGACATGCCGGCTGCTCGTCAATTCCGCCGGGCTTGTAGCACCCATGGTGGCGAGAAAGATCGAAGGATTGCCGGAGGATGGGATCCCGCAGGCGCGTTTCGCCAAGGGCAGTTATTTTTCGCTGGCCGGCAAGTCGCCCTTTTCACGGCTGATCTACCCCGCGCCGCACACCCATGGCCTCGGGGTGCATCTCACCCTCGATCTCGCCGGCCAGGCCCGTTTCGGGCCGGATGTGGAGTGGGTGGACACCATAGACTACGCGGTCGATCCCCGACGCATGGCGGGTTTTGGCGATGCGATACGGCGCTATTGGCCGGGCCTTCCCGATAACGCGCTGATCCCGGCTTATTCCGGTATCCGGCCGAAGATTTCCGGCCCGGACGAACCGGCCATGGACTTCCGCATCGATGGGCCGGAAACACACGGCGTTGCCGGCCTCGTCAATCTTTTCGGCATAGAAAGCCCCGGCCTCACCGCCTCGCTGGCGATTGCCGATGAGGTCGCGGCACGGCTCGAGGCCTGACCTCAGCCGAAACGGGACAGCGCGGCGGCCATGATATCCGGATCGACATTGCCGCCGGAAGCGACTGCGATCACCGTTTCGCTTTCCAGTTCATCGCCGTGGAAGAGGGCCGCCGCCAGCGCCACCGCACCACCGGGTTCGACAACGATCTTCAGCCGGTTGAAGGCGAGAACCATAGCCCGCAGCGCTTCCTCCTCGGTCACGGCAATGCCTTTTCCGCAGAGCCCGGCCATGATGGGGAAAGTAATGTTGCCGGGCTGCGGCGTGACGATCGCGTCGCAGATCGAGCCCGAGGTCGTGGCGTTACGCTCAATCTTACCCGCAGCAAGGGAGCGCGCCACATCGTCGAAGCGCTCCGGTTCCGACGTCCTGACCTTGTAGTTCGGCGCTTTTGCTGCGAGTGCCAGGGAGATGCCGGAGGTGAGGCCGCCACCACCGCAGGGCACCAGAACCTCGGCCGCGCCGATGCCCAGCTCCGCACCCTGTTCGGCAATCTCCAGCCCCACCGTTCCCTGCCCGGCAATGACCAGCGGTTCGTCATACGGCCTGATCAACGTCAGCCCACGCTCGCGCGAAATGCGATCTCCGATCGCATCGCGATCTTCGTTAGCACGGTCATAAAGCACCACCTCCGCGCCAAAGGCCCGGGTATTGTCGATTTTGATCTTCGGCGCATCCGACGGCATGATGATGACGGCAGGGACATTGTGCAGCCGGGCGGCAAGCGCCACGCCCTGCGCATGGTTGCCGGAGGAAAAGGCGATCACGCCCTTGGCGCGCACCTCCGCCGGCAGGCCGGAGACCGCCGACCAGCCGCCGCGAAACTTGAAGGAACCCGTTCTTTGCAGGCATTCAGCCTTCACGAACAGCTTCCGCCCGGCAATTTCGTCCAGAAACGGCGATGAGAGAAGCGGTGTGCGAACCGCATGGTTGCCGATGCGCCCACGCGCGGCCTCTATCATCGAAATATCTGTCATGTCCTGCCCCTGTGATGCGGATTTGCGGGTACATTAAGAGGTCGCAATCAATTGCGAAACCGCCCGGAAAAGAAAAATCCCCGGACGTGGCCGGGGATTTTTGTCCTATGTGATCAATGATTGTGCCGGGGCATCTTCTCGGCGATCCGGCGGAAATCCGCGGCCCCTTCCAGAACCGCGCCATCGGAAAGCTGGGTCACCGACTGGCGGTAGATGCGCTGCCATGGCGTCGCATCCGCGGGAACAGCGGGAATGCCGTCAGCCTTGCGGGCGGCAAGCTCGTCATCCGGCACCAGCGCATTGCACTCGCCCTCATTGAAATCGATGCGGATGACATCGCCCGTGCGGAGCCATGCCAGCCCACCGCCTGCGGCACTTTCCGGCGAGGCGTTGAGGATGGACGGGCTGTCCGCCGTTCCCGACTGCCGGCCGTCACCAATCGTCGGCAGGCTGGTGATGCCCTTTTTCAACAGCGCATCCGGCGGCTGCATGTTGACGACCTCAGCCGAACCTGGCCAGCCGAGCGGCCCCGCACCGCGAATGACAAGAATGGTGCGTTCATCGATATCGAGGGAAGGGTCGTTGATACGGGCGTGATAGTCTTCCGAACCATCGAACACCACGCATTTGCCTTCGAAAATGCCCTCGCGGCCCGGCTCGCTCAGATAACGCTGGCGGAATTCCGCCGAAATCACGCTCGTCTTCATGATGGCGAAATCGAACAGGTTGCCCTTGAGGACGAGGAAACCGGCGCGTTCCTTCAGCGGCTTGTCATAAGGCAGGATCACGTCACGGTCGGTGGATTCCCGGCCTTCCAGGTTTTCCGCCATGGTCTTGCCGGTTACAGTCGGACAGTTTCCGTCGAGCTTACCCGCCTTGAGAAGCTCCCACATGATGGCGGGCGTGCCGCCGGCGCGGTGATATTTCTCACCCAGCCATTTGCCGGCCGGCTGGACATTGGCGATGAGCGGAATGTCGTAACCGTGGACCTGCCAGTCCTCCTCGCGAAGCTCAACGCCCGCATGTTTCGCCATCGCTGCGAGATGCGGCTGGGCATTGGTGGAACCGCCGATTGCCGAATTGACGCGGATCGCGTTCAAAAATGCCTCGCGTGTCATGATGTCGGAAGGCTTGATGTTCTCGACAACCAGTTCGACGGCGCGGCGGCCGGTGCGATAGGCCATCTGGCCGCGCTCACGGTAAGCGGCCGGGATCGCACCGCAGCCGGTGAGCGACATGCCGAGCGCCTCCGCCATGGCATTCATCGTGGAAGCGGTGCCCATGGTATTGCAATGGCCGACGGAAGGAGCGGATTCGAGCGCCGCCTGCAAGAATTCCTCGCGGGTGATTTCGCCAGCACCGTATTTACGGCGCATGCGCCAGATGACGGTGCCCGAACCGACCAGATCGCCGTCATGATAACCGTCGAGCATCGGCCCGCCGGAAAGCACGATGGCCGGAATATCGACCGTGCTTGCCGCCATCAGTGCCGAAGGCGTGGTCTTGTCGCAACCCGTGGTCAGAACGACGCCGTCGAGCGGATAACCGTAAAGCACTTCCACGAGGCTGAGATAGGCAAGATTACGGTCGAGCGCCGCCGTCGGGCGCTTGCAGTTTTCGAACATCGGATGGGTCGGAAACTCGATGGGAATGCCGCCCGCATCGCGGATGCCGTCCCGCACCCGCTTGACCAGTTCCACATGGACGCGGTTGCAGGGCGTCAGGTCGCTGCCGCTCTGTGCGATGCCGATGACCGGCTTGCCGGAACGAAGCTCTTCCGGCGTCACACCGTAATTCATGAAGCGCTCGAGATAGAGCGCCGTCATGTCGAGATGGTCAGGATTGTCGAACCAGTCCTGCGACCGCAGGCGGCGCATCGGTGTCTTCTCGTCGCTCATAAGCCTGCCTTAGCCCTGTTCCCGGTTATTGAGTTTTTCGAGGTAGAGCAGGATGCCGCTATGGTCGATATCGGCACCACCGTCACCAACGAAGTCGTCGAATTCCCGCGTCACCTGCTGGGTAAGCGGCAGGTTGAGAGACAGATCCTTTGCCGTCGCCAGCACGCCATTCAGATCCTTGAGCTGGAACTTGGAGGGACCGCCCGGCACGAAATTGCGCTTCACCATGCGCTCGCCATGCAGTTCCAGGATTCGGCTTTCGGCAAAACCGCCGCGAATGGCGTTGCGGAACCCTTCGCGGGATGCGCCACCCGCTTCCACCAGCATCATCGCCTCGGCAACCGCGCCGATGGTGATGGCGACGATCTGCTGATTGGCAAGCTTGCAGAGCTGGCCGGCCCCCGAGGGACCGACGTAGGTGAGGCGGCCCATCGGTGCGAAAACATCCGCAAGACCCGCGATCAGCGCCTCATCGCCACCCGCCATGATCGCAAGCGTACCGGCAGTCGCGCCCGGCACGCCGCCGGAAACCGGCGCGTCGACATGATGAATGCCGAGCGCCTCAAGCCGGGAGGAATGTTCCCGCGCAATCGGCGGCGCAATCGAGCTGCTGTCGATGACGACCGCACCCTTTTTCAGCGCTTCGGCCACGCCTGCCGCAAACAGCACCTCGCCTACCGCCTTGCCGTCGCTCAGCATGGTGATGACGATATCGGCGCCGCTGGCGGCCTCCGCCGGCGATGCCGCGACAACCGCGCCATCGGCAACCAGCGCCTCGGCCTTATCGACGCTGCGGTTCCAGACCGTGACCGAAAAGCCGGCGCCCAGCAGACGCCGGGCCATCGGCCCGCCCATCAGGCCAGTGCCGATAAAGGCGACAGACCGCTTCTTCTCCTCCCGGTCGACACTCATTTCAGCGAACCTCCCAGCTCGTCCTCGATATGAACCTGAATGATCTCTTCGAACGAGCTTTCAGCCGTAAAGCCCAGTTCGCGGGCGCGCTTGGCCTCGAAACCGGGGGCCCAGCCTTCACACATGCGCATGATCATCTCGTTCGGCTCGCGGCGAATGAGGGCAACGGCCTTTTCGCCCGCGACCTTGCGCAGCGCTTCGATCTGTTCGCCGACGGTGGCGCTGAGGCCGGGCATCGACAGGTTGCGGCGCGGGCCGACCTTTTCGACGTCGATCGTTGCGCCATGGATAAGGAAACCGACGGCGGAACGCGGCGAGGCATGCCAGTGACGAATGCTTTCCGGCACCGGCAGAACCGCTTCCTGCCCGACCAGCGGCTCGCGCAGGATATTGGAGAAGAAGCCGGAGGCAGCCGCATTCGGCTTGCCGGGACGGATGCAGATGGTCGGCAGGCGAATGCCGATGCCGTCAAAGAAACCGCGACGGCTGTAATCGGACAGCAGCAATTCGCAGATCGCCTTCTGCGTGCCATAGCTGGTCAAAGGCGTGGTGTGGAATTCATCCGGGATCGGATAGGGGAGCGGCGCACCGAAGACGGCGATAGACGAGGTGAAGACCACGCGTGGCTTGTAGCCGTCCTTGCCATTGGCAATACGGATGGCGTCGAAGAGATAGCGCGTGCCGTCGAGGTTGATGCGGTAGCCCTTGTCGAAATCGAGCTCGGCTTCGCCGGAGACGATGGCGGCGAGGTGAAAAATGGCATCGGGGCGGGCTTCAATCAGCTTTTCGGCCTCACCCGGCGCGGAGAGATCGGCGGCACGCGCATCGACCTTACCGGAAAAACCGGCGGGCGCTTCGGGCTGGAACACGTCGATGAGCGTGAATTTGTCGATTGGCTTGCCGCCGAGCGATCCATCCTTGACGAGACGCTGCGTCAGCTTGCGGCCAACCATGCCTGCGGCGCCGATGATTGCGATATGCATGTCTTCCTCCTCTTTGTCCCGGCCATTCTCCCGAGACCGAAAAAACACCATCGGCCAGTCGACCGATAAATTAGCTTGTAAGGTTGTCTGATAACCTTATATGATCGGATTGAAAATAGTATTTTTTCACAAACCGGCAAAAGCAAGGGCGAAACAGCCCTGTCCGGAAATTTAGGGCGGATTGGACGGAGAGGGTGGAATGACAATCGTGAGCGAAACCGATATCGAGGAATTGCGGTTCTCGTTGAAGAACAGGCTCGGCGAGGCTTTGCTGCTGACATCGCAGGAAGACATGCTGCGCTATTGCCGCGACTGGCACGGCGATGTCACCAGCTCGGCCGTGGCCGTCATCCGCCCCCGCTCGACCAAGGAAGTCTCCGACACCGTTCGCGCCTGCGCGGAACTCGGCCTTGCCATCATCCCCCAGGGCGGCAACACCGGACTGGTGCTCGGCGGCATTCCCGATGCCCCCAAGCATCAGGTCGTATTGAGCCTCGAGCGCATGAACGCCATCCGCACAATAGATAGCGACGATTTTTCCGCCGTCGTGGAGGCCGGCTGCATTCTCTCGGAGTTCAAGGATGCGGTTGAGGACAAGGGCATGTTCTTCCCTCTGTCGCTCGGCGCACAGGGCAGCTGCCGCATCGGCGGCAACGTCTCCACCAATGCCGGCGGCATCAATGTCCTGCGCTACGGCATGACGCGCGAACTGGTGCTGGGTCTGGAAGTGGTCCTGCCCGATGGCACCATCTGGAACGGGCTGTCGACGCTGCGCAAGGACAATCGCGGAATCGATCTGAAGCAGCTCTTCATCGGCGCGGAAGGAACGCTCGGCATCATTACCGCCGTTGCTGTCAAGCTTTACCCCAATCCCGAACATGTCGAAACGGCACTGCTCGGCCTCAATTCGCTTGACGATGCCATCAAGCTCTACCGACGCGCACGCCGCGAATGCTGCGACCTGATGTCCGCCTTCGAATTCATGCCGCCTGTCGCTTTCACGCTGGCGATCGAAGCGATCCCCGACCTGAAAATGCCGATTGCCGGCGATTACCCCGCTTATGTGCTGATGGAAATTTCAGGCTCCGGTCTGGTGGACACGGCCGACCTGATGGGACGCTTCCTAGAGGGCGTGATGGAAGACGGGCTGGTGCTGGACGGCGTGATCGCTTCTTCACGGGCACAGGCCCAATCGCTCTGGCTGTTCCGCGAAGGCATGAACGAGGGCCAGGCGCTGCGCGGCGCGCATATGCGTACCGACATTTCCGTACCTTTGTCGAAACTCGCGGCTTTCGTGGCCGAAGCCGAGGCGGAACTGGCGGAAAAATTGCCGGAGTGCCTGGCGGTTTCCTATGGCCATGTCGGAGACGGCAACGTCCACCTCAACGTGCTGCCGCCGAACGGTTCGACACCGGAAGAGCGCGACGCCTTCATTTACAAGTCCAAGACACTCGTTAACGAGGTCCTCGACCGTTACGTCGGCAGCATCAGCGCCGAGCACGGCATCGGCCGCCTGAAACGCTCCGATTTCGAAAGCCGGCTATCCGACGTCCAGCGCCGGATGATCACCGGCCTGAAAAACACCTTCGACCCTGATTTGCGGATGAATCCCGGTTGCCAGATAACCCTGCAACCGGATAGCTAATCGAGGAACGGCAAAGGCGGCCGAAAACGCCGCCTTTGAAAACCCCGCTGACGGCGAAGGAGGAAGTCGCCTGCCGCGGGAAAACGAACCAATCGTTTCTGTGGAACGGGAGCAACCATGACGCTGGAGTTCAATCAGATACATCGCAACGACCATCTGCCCGGCCGGATCGCCGCGGAGATTGCGCGCGAAATCAATGATTCGAAGCTCGGACCGGGTGACAGGCTGCCGACCGAACATGTTCTGGCGAAAACCTTCGGCGTCAGCCGTTCGGTCATCCGCGAAGCGATCGCGCAATTGCGCAACGAGGGCTTTGTCGAAACCCGGCAGGGCGTGGGCGCATTCGTCACAGATCCCCGGCAAAGACTGTCCATCCGCATCGAACGGTCGCGGCTGAACGATCCGGAAAATTTTCGCGATCTTTTCCAGCTTCGCATGCCGCTGGAAATAGAGGCGGCGGGGCTGGCCGCACTGCACCGCAGCCCGCAGCAGCTGACGCGGCTGGCGGCAGCCTTGAAAAAGATGAAAACCGCCGATGACTGGTCGACGGAAGGCGTTGCCGCCGATCTCGACTTCCATCGCATTCTGGCGGAAGCGACTGAGAACGAATATTTCCTGATGTTCCTCGGCTTCATCGCGGAACGCATCAGCTCCGCCATAAACATTGCTTTTTCTCGTGCGGTTTTTGGTGAAATTCTCGAAGTGACGATCGCCGAACATGTGGCAATCTACGAAGCCGTCGAGAAGGCCGATGCCACTGCCGCCAAGAACGCCATGCGCAAGCACCTGATCGGCGCAGCCAGCCGGGTCAATCTCGAACTGGATATCTTCTGAGCAGAAATGAACACGCCGGCTAAGCTATACGACAGGTTTACGACTTTCCGGGAATTGAGACGCGAAACACGATAATTTTGTCGGCGAGGCCGCTAGACTCGTAGCAAAAGTCATACTAAGAAGAATGGGATTAGGTTGTCAGACATCCAGACAATAAGACCGCAGGAGGCGGCCTGTCGGATGCTGAAGGGGAGGACTATATGACCGGTACAAGGTCCATCGACGCTACCGCAATTTTGCCTGAAGATTTCGAAAACGCGCTGCTCGTCGGCCGCGTCTGGTCGAAGAGCGAAGGCGGCCCCTGCCCCGTCCTGCTGAAGGGCGGCGTGCTTTATGACCTCACTTCGATTTCCCCAACCATGTCCGAACTTCTGGAAAAGACGGATCTGGTTGAGCAGCTCGCCGACACCGGCACTTTCGTCGCACTCGGCGCACTGGAAGCTTTTCTGGACGGTTCCGCCGGCGAACTCCTTGCTCCCAACGACATTCAGGCCGTGAAGGCCGCCGGCGTCACCTTCGCCGACAGCATGCTGGAACGCGTGATCGAGGAACAGGCCAAGGGCGATCCGCTGCGTGCGCAGGAAATTCGCGGAAGGCTGGCGCCGGTTCTCGGTGACAATCTCAAGGGACTTGAGGCCGGTTCCGAAAAAGCTGCCGAAGTGAAGAAACTGCTCCAGGAAATGGGCCTCTGGTCGCAATATCTGGAAGTGGGTATCGGGCCGGATGCGGAGATATTCTCCAAAGCGCAAGCCATGGCTTCCGTCGGCTGCGGCGCGCTGATCGGCGTTCATCCGAAATCGCAGTGGAACAACCCGGAGCCGGAAGTGGTGCTGGCCATCACCTCCGATGGCCGCATCGTCGGCGCGACGCTTGGCAACGACGTCAACCTGCGCGACTTTGAAGGCCGCTCCGCCCTGCTGCTCAGCAAGGCGAAGGACAATAACGCATCCTGCGCAATCGGTCCCTTTATCCGCCTGTTCGACGGCAACTTCACCATTGAAGATGTGAAGAAGTCGCAGATATCGCTTCTGGTCGAGGGCGAAGACGGTTTCACCATGACGGGCGTCAGCCCCATGGAGGCGATCAGCCGCACGCCGGAAAACCTCGCTTCGCAGCTCTTGAACCGTAACCATCAATATCCTGACGGCGCCGTCTTTTTCCTTGGCACGATGTTCGCGCCGGTGAAGGATCGCCATGGCCCAGGCCTCGGTTTCACCCACTCAAAGGGTGACCGTGTCGAAATCTCCACGCCCAAGCTCGGTAAGCTGATCAACTGGGTCACCACGACCGACGAATGCCCGGAATGGACATTCGGCACCGCGGCCCTGATGCACAACCTGGCGAAACGAGGACTGCTCTAGATATTTCTTCGGGAGGGGAAAATGCAAAAGACCATCAATCTCTTTTACCGGATTCTCGAAATCATTCTCGTCCTGCTGCTCGCCGGCATGTCGATCATGGTCTTCGTCAACGTCGTCATGCGTTATACGATGAATTCCGGCATCAACGTCTCGGAAGAACTGTCGCGTTATTTCTTCGTCTGGCTGACCTTCATCGGCGCCGTGCTGACCTTCCGTGAGAACAGCCACATGGGCATCGAAACGCTCGTGATGTTTCTCTCCCGTCGCGCCCGCATCGTCTGCATGATCGCGTCGAACATCATCATTCTGGCCTGTTCCGCCATCTTCTTCTGGGGCACCTGGAAGCAGTCCGGCATCAATGCCAGCATGCATGCACCGGTCACCAAGCTTTCGATGATCTGGGTCTATGGCGTCGGCATGTTCACCGGCGGACTGATGTTCATCATCGCGCTGGAGCGCCTGTACCGTCTTTTGACGGGTCGCGTCACGGAAGACGAAATCGCCCAGTTCGCGGGCGAGAACCTGACGATCGAACAGCTTTCGGAGCGCTGATACCATGACACTTCTCGTTTTTATCGGCTCTCTGCTGGGAGCCATGGCGATTGGCGTTCCCGTCGCTTTCTCGCTGATGTTCTGCGGCGTCGTGCTCATGTGGTACATGGGCATGTTCAACACCGCGATCATCGCCCAGAACATGATTTCGGGCGCAGACACCTTCACGCTGCTCGCCATTCCCTTTTTCATTCTGGCTGGCGAACTGATGAATTCCGGCGGCCTGTCGCGCCGCATCATTGATTTCGCCATTGCCTGCGTCGGCCATATCAGGGGCGGCCTCGGCATCGTTGCCATCGTCGCAGCCATCATCATGGCCAGCATCTCCGGTTCGGCGGCAGCCGATACCGCAGCTCTTGCCGCAATCCTCATCCCGATGATGGCCAAGGCCGGTTACAATATTCCGCGCTCGGGCGGCCTCATCGCCGCAGGCGGCATCATCGCCCCGGTCATTCCGCCGTCCATGGCCTTCATCGTTTTCGGTGTCGCCGCCAACGTCTCGATCACCCAGCTGTTCCTGGCAGGTATCGTTCCCGGCATTCTGATGGGCATTTCGCTGATCGTCGCCTGGCTGATCGTGGTGCGCAAGGACAACATCAAGCCGCTGCCGAAAACCACCGCCAAGGAACGTCTCGTCGCCACCGCGCGTGCCGGCTGGGCGCTCGGCATGCCCGTCATCATTCTGGGCGGCATCAAGGCCGGCATCATGACGCCGACGGAAGCCGCCGTCGTGGCGGCCGCCTACGCGCTTTTCGTCGGCATGGTGATCTACCGCGAACTGAAGCCGGCGGATCTCTTCCACGTGCTTCTGCGCGCCGCCAAGAGCACCTCGATCATCATGTTCCTCGTCTGCGCAGCGCTCGTCTCCGCATGGCTCATCACGGCAGCGAACATTCCGAACGAAGTCGCAAGCTATATCGAGCCGCTGATCGATCGTCCCATGCTGCTGATGGTCGTCATCATGGTGCTGGTCTTCATCGTCGGCACCGCGCTCGACCTGACGCCGACCATCCTGATCCTCACGCCTGTTCTGATGCCCATCATCAAGCAGGCGGGCATCGACCCGGTCTATTTCGGCGTTCTCTTCATCATCAACAACGCCATCGGCCTGATTACCCCTCCGGTCGGCGTGGTTCTCAACGTCGTCAGCGGCGTCGGCCGCATCCCGCTCGGCAAGGTCACGATCGGCGTCTGGCCGTTCCTCGTTGCCGAAACCATCGTCCTGGCGCTGCTGGTGATTTTCCCGGACATCGTCCTCGTACCGCTGCAGTATCTTCGTTAATGCAACCTGCTTCTCGAACACAATCCAAGGGAGGATATTATGAGAAAGCTTCTTCTGACCACCACGGCAATCGCATTCGCCGTTGGCGCCGCAGCTCCGGCAATGGCCGAATTCAACAGCCGCAATATCCGCGTTTCGAACGGTATCAACCAGGATCATCCGGTCGGCAACGGCATCAAGGCCATGCAGGCCTGCCTCGACGACAAGTCCGGCGGCAAGCTGAAGCTGACGGCATTCTGGGGCGGCGCTCTCGGCGGCGACCTTCAGGCAACCCAGGCCCTGCGCTCCGGCGTTCAGGAAGCCGTCGTGACGTCGTCCTCGCCCCTCGTCGGTCTCATCCCGTCGCTCGGCGTCTTCGACCTGCCGTTCCTCTTCGCCAACGCCAAGGAAGCCGATGCCGTCATGGACGGCGCCTTCGGCGACATGATGAACAAGAAGCTGGAAGAACAGGGCCTCGTAAACCTGGCCTACTGGGAAAACGGCTTCCGCAACCTGTCGAACTCCAAGCATGCCGTGAACAAGTGGGAAGACTTCTCAGGCCTCAAGGTTCGCGTGATGCAGAACAACATCTTCCTCGACACCTTCCAGAACCTCGGCGCCAATGCAACGCCGATGGCCTTCGGCGAAGTCTTCTCGGCGCTGGAAACCAACGCGATCGACGCGCAGGAAAACCCCTATGTGACGATCGACACCTCCAAGTTCTACGAAGTGCAGAAGTACATCACCGAGACGAACCACGCCTATACGCCGTTCCTCTTCCTCTTCTCCAAGCCGATCTTCGACAGCTACACGCCCGAAGAACAGGCCGCCCTGCGTGAATGCGCAGTCGTCGGCCGCGACGAAGAGCGCAAGGTCATCCGCGAACTGAACCAGAAGTCGCTGGAGAAGATCAAGGCTGCCGGCCTCGAAGTGAACACGCTGTCTACAGAAGAACAGACCCGTATCCGCGAAAAGTCGATGGTCGTCTACGAAAAGCACAAGGCTGAGATCGGTGCAGACGTCGTCGACGCCGTTCTGGCGGACCTGAAGAAGATCCGCGGCCAGTAATCCTTGCCGGATACAATTGAAAACACCCGGAGGTTCCGCCTCCGGGTGTTTTTGTTTGTGAAAATCACAGGTGGAAAAAGGCTGCCGAAGCAGCCTTTCCAGAAGATCAGGACGCAGTGCGGTTCTGCCGGTTGGCGATAAGGTCTTCGACCACTGCCGGATCGGCGAGCGTCGACGTATCCCCCAGCGCACCAAAATCGTCCTCGGCGATCTTGCGCAGGATGCGCCGCATGATCTTGCCGGAGCGGGTCTTGGGCAGGCCCGGCGCGAACTGGATCTTGTCGGGTGTCGCAACCGGTCCGATCTCGTTGCGCACGTGCTTCACCAGCTCCTCGCGCAGCGCATAGTCGCCATTCTGGCCCGCCATCAGCGTGACATAACAATAAATGCCCTGGCCCTTGATGGCATGCGGGTAGCCCACCACGGCCGCCTCCGAAACGAGGTGGTGCGACACCAGCGCCGATTCCACCTCGGCGGTGCCAAGGCGGTGACCGGAAACGTTCAGCACGTCATCGACGCGGCCGGTGATCCAGTAATAGCCGTCCTCGTCACGCCGGCAACCGTCGCCGGTGAAGTACTTGCCCTTGTAGGTCGAGAAATACGTATCGACAAAGCGCTGATGATCGCCATAGACGGAGCGTGACTGGCCCGGCCAGCTATCGATGATGCAGAGATTGCCGTCGGCGGGTCCTTCCAGCACATTGCCCTCGGCATCGACGAGCTGCGGCTGCACGCCGAAGAACGGCCTTGTGGCCGAACCCGGTTTCAGGTCGGTCGCGCCCGGCAGCGGCGAAATGAGAATGCCGCCGGTTTCCGTCTGCCACCAGGTGTCGACGATCGGGCTCTTGTCCTCACCGACCACATGGTAATACCACTCCCATGCTTCCGGATTGATCGGCTCGCCGACCGTGCCGAGAAGCCGCAGGCTCTCGCGCGAGGAGCGCTGGACGAACTGGTCGCCCGCCCCCATCAGCGATCTGAGCGCCGTCGGCGCGGTGTAGAAGATATTGACCTTGTGCTTGTCGATGACTTCCCAGAAGCGGCCCTGATCCGGGAAATTGGGAACGCCTTCGAACATCAGCGTCGTCGCGCAGTTCGCAAGCGGCCCGTAGACGATATAGGAATGGCCGGTGACCCAGCCGACATCGGCCGTACACCAGAAAACCTCACCATCCTTGTAGTCGAAGACATATTCATGCGTCATCGACGTATAGACGAGGTAGCCGCCCGTTGTGTGCAACACGCCTTTCGGCTTGCCGGTGGAGCCGGACGTATAGAGGATGAATAGCGGGTCTTCCGCCCGCATCTTCACCGGCGGGCAATCCGGCTTCACGGTAGCGATTTCCTGATGGTACCAGATATCGCGGCCGGGCGCCCAGCCGGTCTTGCCGCCGGTGCGGCGCACCACCAGAACCTTGTTGACGATGACATATTGTTTGGCGGCGATATCGATCGCCTTGTCGGTATTTTCCTTGAGCGGGATCGGCTTGCCGCCGCGCACGCCCTCATCGCAGGTGATGACGAAGGTGGACTGGCAATCGACGATGCGGCCCGCCAGCGCTTCCGGCGAGAACCCGCCGAACACGACGGAATGGATGGCGCCGATGCGAGCGCAGGCGAGCATCGCGTAAGCCGCTTCGGGTATCATCGGCATATAGATGGTGACGCGGTCGCCCTTCTTGACACCGTGCTTCTTCAGCACATTCGCCAGACGGCAGACATAGTCATAGAGCTGGTTATAGGTGATCTTCTTGTCGATATAGGGGTTGTCGCCTTCCCAGATGATCGCCGTGCGCTCGCCATGCGTCTTCAGATGCCGGTCGATACAGTTATAGGAAACGTTCGTCAGGCCGTCCTCGAACCACTTGATCGGCACCCTGCCCTTGAAAGACGTGTTCTTGACCTTGGTATAGGGCTTGAACCAGTCGATCCGCCGGCCGTGCTTGTCCCAGAACTTTTCCGGATCCTCGACGCTCTCCTGATACCATTTCTGGTAACGCTCATTGTCGATGAGCGTGCGGGCCTTCGCCGATTTGAGAACCGGGTAGATTTTGGCAGACATGAACTCCTCCTGGAACCGATATGGCTTATGACGTGGCCCGAGACTCCCACCTCAGGCATGTGTTGAATTCATAGCAGTTCAAATCCGCACGGCAATTAGACAAAGGTCATTTGTTTCGCAAAGAATTGCAATTCTGATGCAATGCGGCTATAGAGCCCCCATATCCCGGAAATTAGTGGTTGATACCCACGGCCCGCGACACCGGCGCGGACGGACAGAAGGACTGTATCTATGGCTCAACAATTGCTCATGCCAAAGGCTACGGCTGTATGGCTGGTTGACAACACCGCGCTGTCGTTCGATCAGATCGCCACGTTCTGCAAACTGCATCCGCTTGAAGTCAAGGCGATTGCCGACGGTGAAGCCGCACAGGGCATCAAGGGTCTCGATCCGATTGCAACCGGACAGCTCTCCCGCGACGAGATCGCCCGCGCCGAAGCCAATCCCAACCACAAGCTCAAGCTTTCCGAGCCGAAGGTTCGCGTACCGGAATCCAAGCGCCGCGGCCCGCGCTACACCCCGGTTTCCAAGCGTCAGGACCGTCCGAACGCCATTCTCTGGCTCGTTCGCAACCACCCGGAACTGAAGGATGCGCAGATTTCGCGTCTCGTCGGCACCACGAAATCCACCATCGAGCAGATTCGCGACCGTACCCACTGGAACTCGGCCAACCTGACGCCGATGGACCCGGTGACGCTCGGCCTCTGCAGCCAGATCGATCTCGACCTCGAGGTCGAACGCGCATCGCGCGGCCGTCCGCTTCCGACCGCGGAAGAACTCGACAATACGCTGCAGCCGGCAACGGCGACGGAAGGCCTGGACTACAGCTTCCAGCGCGAGGAAGACGAGCAGATCGACGCCGATGCGGTCTTCAAGAAGCTCAGCTCGCTGAAGTCTACGCAGAAGGACGAAGACGAGGACGATCACTACTGATCGAACGTCTTTTAGAGTTTGAAAACCCGGCCTCAGCGCCGGGTTTTTTATTTGCAGCCTTATCGCGTACCGAAGATCGCCGAGCCTACACGGACACTCGTTGCGCCGAATTCCACGGCAGTTTCGAAATCGCCCGACATGCCCATGGAAAGCTTCTCAAGCCCACATTGTTTGGCAAGCTTCGCCAGAAGCGCAAAATGCGGACCCGGATTTTCATCCGCCGGCGGAATGCACATCAGTCCTTCGACCTGCAATTTCAGCTCATCCCGACAAAAGGCGACGAATGCAACTGTCTCACGCGGATCGATGCCCGCCTTTTGCGGCTCAAGCCCGGTATTGACCTGCACATAAAAACGAAGGCTGCGACCCTGTTTGCCGCATTCCTCGGCAAGCGCGCGGGCGATCTTCTCCCGGTCGACGCTCTGCACCACATCAAACAGCGCCACGGCATCCGCCGCCTTGTTGGACTGTAGCGGGCCAATCAGATGCAACTCGATATCAGGCGTCTTCTCTTTCAGCGCTGGCCACTTGCCCTGCGCTTCCTGCACGCGGTTCTCGCCGAACACGCGCTGGCCGGCATCTATGACCGGCTGAATCGCCTCCGCCTCGAAGGTCTTCGAGACCGCGACGAGGGCAACATCCGTCGCCTTGCGTCCGGATTTTTCCGCAACATCGGCAATGCGCTGCCTGACATCCTCGAGACGTGCTTCGATTTCCATCACAAGACCTTCATTTGAACCATTCGCAACGCTAACTAGACGCCGATTGCCTTGATGCCAAGCGGGTTTAGCACCATTTGAGGCACGCTGGCCAAGATTGAACGCCCGAATGCCCCGCCAAACTTGACGCCCCGGTCGTTTCATGGTGAAGGTCAGCGCAAATTTTTCCCCTCGATACCCGGAATTCTAAACAATGGCCATCGAACGTTACAATCCTCGCGACGCCGAGCCGCGCTGGCAGCAGAAATGGAACGAAGACAAGGTTTTCGTCACCGACAACAGCGATCCGCGCGAGAAATATTACGTTCTGGAGATGTTTCCCTATCCGTCGGGACGCATCCACATGGGCCATGTCCGCAACTATGCCATGGGCGACGTGGTCGCCCGCTACAAGCGCGCGCGCGGCTTCAACGTCCTGCACCCGATGGGCTGGGACGCCTTCGGCATGCCTGCCGAAAACGCCGCCATGCAGAACAAGGTTCACCCGAAGGACTGGACCTACCAGAACATCGCCACCATGCGCGGTCAGCTGAAATCCATGGGCCTGTCGCTGGACTGGACCCGCGAATTCGCCACCTGCGACGTGGAATATTACCACCGCCAGCAGGCGCTGTTCGTCGATTTCATGGAAAAGGGCCTGGTTTATCGCAAGCAGTCCAAGGTCAACTGGGACCCGGTCGACCATACGGTTCTCGCCAATGAGCAGGTGATCGACGGTCGCGGCTGGCGCTCCGGCGCGCTGGTCGAGCAGCGCGAGTTGACGCAATGGTTCTTCCGCATCACCGATTTCAGCCAGGACCTGCTGGACGAGCTGGATACGCTCGACCAATGGCCGGAAAAAGTGCGCCTGATGCAGAAGAACTGGATCGGCCGCTCCGAAGGCCTGTCGCTGCGATGGCAGACGGTTGCCGGGACAGTGCCGGAAGGTTTCTCCGACATCACCGTCTATACGACGCGACCGGACACCCTGTTCGGCGCATCCTTCCTGGCGATTGCCGCCGACCATCCGCTGGCGAGAGAACTGTCCGCGAACAATCCGGTGATTGCCGAGTTCTGCGACGAATGCCGCCGCCATGGCACCTCGCTCGCAGCGCTCGAAACGGCTGAAAAGAAGGGCATCGATACCGGCGTCAAGGTCGTGCACCCGCTGGATCCCAGCTGGGAACTGCCGGTCTATGTCGCCAACTTCGTGCTGATGGACTATGGCACCGGCGCGATCTTCGGCTGCCCGTCGGGTGACCAGCGCGATCTGGATTTCGCCCGCAAATACGGCCTGCCGGTCGTGGCCGTCGTCGCCCCTGAAGGCCCCGATGCTGCAAACTTCACCATCGATGATACCGCCTTCACCGATGACGGCGTGATGATCAATTCCGGCTTCCTGAACGGCATGAAGACGGCTGACGCCTTTGAGGCGATGGCGCAGAAGCTTTCTGCGCAGACGCTGGGCAACACGCCGCAGGCCGAGCGCAAGGTCAATTTCCGCCTGCGCGACTGGGGCATTTCCCGCCAGCGTTATTGGGGCTGCCCGATCCCGGTCATCCATTGCGAAGTCTGCGGCGTCGTTCCGGTTCCGAAAAAGGACCTGCCGGTCAAGCTGCCCGACGACGTGACTTTCGATGTGCCCGGCAACCCGCTGGACCGGCACCCCACCTGGCGTCATGTCTCCTGCCCGCAATGCGGCCATGACGCGCGCCGCGAAACCGACACGATGGATACTTTCGTCGATTCCAGCTGGTATTACACCCGCTTCACCGCGCCGTGGGAAGACGCACCCACCGATCCGAAGGTCGCCAATCACTGGCTGCCGGTTGACCAGTATATCGGCGGCATCGAGCACGCGATCCTGCATCTGCTCTATTCGCGCTTCTTCACCCGCGCCATGCGCGAAACCGGCCATGTCGGCGTCAAGGAACCCTTCAAGGGCCTATTCACGCAGGGCATGGTGGTGCACGAGACCTATAGCCGCGGCGAAGGCACCGCACGCGAATGGGTGCCGCCGGCCGAACTGAGGATCGAGGAAAACGACGGCACGCGCCGCGCCTTCCTGCTCTCTTCCGGCGAAGAGGTGAAGATCGGCTCCATCGAAAAGATGTCGAAGTCGAAGAAGAACGTGGTCGACCCCGACGATATCATCGCATCATACGGCGCCGATACCGCACGCTTCTTCGTGCTGTCGGACTCTCCGCCCGATCGTGACGTCATCTGGTCCGAAGCCGGGGTGGAAGGCGCAAACCGATTCGTCCAGCGTGTCTGGCGCATCATCGGCGAAGCGGCGGAAGAACTGAGAACCGTCCAGCCGAAGCCTGCGACCGAAGGCGAAGGGCTGGCGGCCTCCAAGGCGGCGCACAAGACGCTGAAGGCCGTTCAGGAAGATCTGGACAAGCTCGCCTTCAACAAGGCCATCGCCCGCATCTACGAACTGGTCAATGCGCTGGCCGGCCCGCTCGCCGATGTTGCTTCTGGCGGCAAGCCTGATGACGTCAAGGCGGCCGCGCGCGACGCCGTCGAAATCCTCATCCGCATCATTGCCCCCATGACGCCGCATCTGGCGGAAGAATGCTGGTCCGCACTGGGTAATACGAGCCTCGTGGCCCAGACGCCATGGCCGGCCTTCGTCGCTTCGCTGGTCGAGGAAAACGATGTGGTCATGCCCGTGCAGGTCAACGGCAAGAAGCGTGGCGAATTGACAATTGCGCGCGATGCGGATCAAGATGCGGTCCGCACGGCCGCCCTTGCGCTGGATGCCGTCAAATCCATTCTTGCCGGTGGCGAGCCCAAGAAAGTCATCGTGGTTCCGCAGAGGATTGTGAACATTGTTGTCTGACGTTTTTTCAAGATGGGGCCGCGTCGCGGCAGCGATTTCCGTCGTGACGATGGCCGGTCTTCTGGCAGGCTGCCAGGTGCGCCCGCTTTATGGGGAAGCTTCCGGAACCAAGGAAAGACTGGCGGCCGTCAGCGTCTCCGAGACCGGCGGCAGAGTTGGGCAGGAAGTCCGCAACCAGTTGATCTTTCTGATGTCCGGCGGCGCTGGCGAACCCGCCACGGCGCAATATAACGTCAAGATTTCCGTAAGCTCGAGCGCCACGTCAACGGAAGTGCAGAATTACGACCTGACGACCCGCGCGAACAACAATTACGATGGCCCTTACCCCGGTCGTGTCGTGATGAGCGGTCAATATGTGCTGACACGCGTTTCCGACGGTCAAATCCTGCGCTCTGCACGGCGTAGTGTGACGGCGCAGGTGGACCTGCCGCAGCAGGAATTCGCCAAGATCCGGGCAACCCGCGACGCCGAGAACCGTGCGGCCCGGGAACTGGCTGAAATCATCCGCACCGATATCGCCGCCACGCTCGGCCGCTGAGAGCGGCGGCCGTGACGGAGATAAAGTCCCATGAATTTGAGCGCTTCGCCGAAAATCCGGCGGAGCGCTTTCGCGTTTTCGTCCTTTACGGCCCGGATCGCGGTCTCGTGTCGGAACGCGCAGGCGTCATCGCCAAAAAGACCGGTATCGATCCCGATGACGCTTTCGCATCGCTGAAACTGACCGCGTCCGATCTGCAGGGCGACCCGGGCCGTCTGCTCGACGAGGTGAATGCCATCGGCCTTTTCGGCGGTGAAAAACTCGTCTGGGTCAAAGGTGCTTCGGCCGAAAAGGCGCTGGTGGATGCGCTCCAGATTCTTGCCGAGACACCGCCGGAAGCGAGCTTCCTCATCATCGAAGCAGGCGACATCAAGAAGGGTACGGGGCTGCGCAAGATCGCAGAACCGGCGCGCTCCATCGCCGCGATTCCCTGTTATGCCGACGATGCGCGCTCATTGAACGCATTGATCGATCAGGAACTCTCCGCCGATAATCTGCGCATTGCGCCAGCCGCAAGACAGAGGCTAATCGAATCCCTGGGTGGTGACCGCATCGCCTCGCGCAACGAAATCCGCAAGCTGGCGCTCTATTGCCGTGGAGCCGACGTGGTCGAGGAAGACGATGTGCTGGCGATCATCGGAGACGCCAGCACGGTTTCCGCAGACGATGCCGTAGATGCCATTCTGAAAGGCGACAGAAACGCCTTTTTTCACGCGACGCAGAAGATCGTCTCTTCGAAGACCCCGATCTTTCTTGTGCTCCAGGGGTGCCTCAAGCAATTCCAGTTGCTCGACCAGATGCGGGCCGAAATGGATGAGAAAAAACTGCAGGCCGGTCAGGTCATGCAGACACTTGGACGCCACATCCATTTCCGCAGAAAACCCATCATCGAAAGAGCGCTGCGAACCTGGCAGCCAGCGGCGATAGCCCGCGAGATGAACCGTCTGCAGGCCGCCATCCTGCAAAGCCGTCAGCGGCAAAGCCTGGAGGAAAGCGTGGCCCTTCTGACATTGCTGTCGACCACGCTGCAATCCGGCCGCGGCGGATAAGGCCCAGCAAAAAGCCCTCGCGCTGCTGCTGCGAGGGCTTTTTAAATCATGGTTTCGCCGTCAGGCCGTAAAAACTCAGTCGCCCTGTCCGGGCTCGGCGGAGAAATAAAGCTCGAGCTTGCCTTCGACACCGTCCATTTCCTTGGCTTCCGGCATCGGGTCGCGCTTGATCGTGATATTAGGCCAGATTGCCGCGTATTCGGCATTGAGCTTCAGCCATTTGTCGAGACCCGGCTCCGTATCGGGCTTGATGGCTTCGGCGGGACATTCCGGTTCGCAGACACCGCAATCGATGCATTCATCGGGATTGATCGCGAGGAAATTTTCGCCCTCGTAAAAGCAGTCGACGGGGCAGACCTCAACGCAATCGGTATATTTGCAGCGGATGCAATTGTCGGTCACGACATATGTCATGATGAACTCCAGAATATGCAGGCCGGGTCTGTGGGCTTCGGAACACAAGCCGTCGCCCGGAATTCAGACAGGGCAATTTCGCAAGTGACGTAATGCCTTTGCTTACAGATAGCAAGGATAAACAATTCTGAAAAACGGGGGCGACCTAGAGGTTTATTCTAATCTCTGCTTCCGTCGCTGTCAGACAGAAACCTGTCGAGCGCCCTGCGCTCTTTTTTAGTGGGACGCCCGCTGCCCGGCTGACGCAATGCCTGCTCGAGAGGTGTCAGCCTGTCGGAAGGTTCCCGTGGCGGCGTCTCGTCATCATAGAGAAGTCGGGCTTCCTCATAGGGTCCACGCCGTGTTCCGCCGGACTTGACGACGAGCACCTTGTCCATCCGCTCGAAGCCGATCTCCAGCCTGTCGCCCGCCTTCACCACATGGCTGGACTGGCGAATGGCAATACCGTTAACCTTGACGTGGCCCGACTGAATGTAGCTCTGGGCAAGCGAACGGGATTTGGCCATGCGGGCAAAGAACAGCCACTTGTCCAGACGCTGACGCGTGCTTTCCAGTGGCTGTTCGTTGCTTCCCATGGGCTTACTTCTTCAGCTGCTCCTTGAGAGCAGCCAGCTTTGCGAAAGGCGAATCCGGATCGAGCGGCTTTTCCTTGCGCGGCGGCTTGGCTTCGAAGCGCTGCTGACCCTGCGGCTTTCCGCCACGGTCATTGCGTTCCGGCCGGTCCTTGCGCTCCCCGCGATCATGACGATCATTGTTGCGGTTGTTGCCACGGTCCGGACGGCCGCCATCGCGCTTGCGCTCACCGTCGCCACCGCGATTGGCAGCTTCGCGGTTTGCACCGTCACGATTGTCGCGACGACCTTCACCACGGCGCTCGCCCTGTTCGCGCGCTCCTTCACCACGGCCCTGACCGCGATTGCCGGGACGACGGTTTTCGCCACGCTGATTTTCGTTGCGACCACCCGGACGCCACAGAAGAACGGGCTTGGGCTCGGCGGCCTCAGCGCTTTCCGGCGCAGCCTCGGCTGCGACAGCCTCTTCGCCTGCAGCCTCCGCAACCGGCGCCTCGACAGCTTCGCCTTCGACAGCAGCAGCCGTCTCGGACACCTGTTCTTCGGAAGCCGGCTCGTGTTCCTCGGTCTCGACGCTCTCCTCTTCAGCCGTCGCCGCTTCTGCGGCAGCCGGAGCAGAGGCACCGGCGTGGCTGGCGAGGAAGGCCTGCGCCTCTTCCGCCGTCACCTGATCGGCGCGGTAACCGAGGCCCTTCAGAATTTCTTCCATGTCGTCAAGCGTCGCGCCGAGAATGGAAAGCATGGCGGTCGTGGTCGTGAAACGGCGACCGTCATAGGCGCCTTCCGGGCGCGGCTGCTGACCGGGTTTCCACTGCAGCAGCGGGCGGATGAGATCGGCCAGACGCTCGAGAATGTCGATACGCACGGCGCGCTTCCCGAGGAAACGGAAACCGGCGAGCTTGTAGAACATGCGCTCGAAGCTGGCATCGGTGACGACCGATGTACGACCTGCGGCCAGCACCGGAATGAGATCGCCGTAACCCGGCTTGCCGAGACCGTCATTCTTCAAAGCCCAGAGCAGCGTCACAAGCTCCGCCGGGGCGGGCTTGAGAAGCGCAGGCAGGAAAACGTGATAGGCGCCGAAACGCACGCCGTAACGGCGCATCGAAGCGCGCGCGTCCTGATCGAGAGACTTCACGTCTTCGGCAACGTCGCGGCGGAACAGCACGCCAAGATTTTCCACGAGCTGGAACGCCAGACCCTTCGCCAGACCCTGAAGGTCCTCGGCGCGGGAAATATCGTCCAGCGGCTTCAGCACTGTCGCAATCTGATGATTGACGAAACGCTCGACGCGCGCCAGCGCGTGATCACGGGCATTGCCGTTCAGCTGCTCGTCGGCAAGCAGGATCACCCGTGGCTTCATGATGTTGTCGCCGGCCGAAAGGCGGGCAACCGGTTCGCCCAACCAGCGAACCAGACCATCGGAGCTCAAAGCGAGATCGCCATTTCCACTGGCATGCAGACGCGCGGCACGCGCCTCGAATTCGAGCGCGAGCGCCTTCTGCGCCGCAGCCTGCACGGCCTTCTGATCCGGCCCTTCCATTCCCGGCACCGGCGTGAACCGGAACCCGGCCAACTGGCCGACGTGATGGCCTTCTACGAAGACATCACCATTTACACTGATTTCAGCTTCAAGCATCGCATTCTCTCTCAGGCGCCTCATGAGCACAGATGTCCTGCGATCAACAAAGCGTTTCGTCAACCTTTCATGTAGCGCATCGGACAATCGATCCTCGATTTCCCGAGTCTTTTCTTGCCAGTGTGTCGGATCGGCAAGCCATCCTGGGCGGTTCGATACATAAGTCCATGTTCTGATCTGCGCAATCCTCGCAGACAAGGTATCGATCTCTCCATCCGTCCGGTCGGCGCGGCGCACCTGCTCGGCCATGAAATCCTCGTTCACCGCCCCGCGTTTCACGAGGTCGAAATAGAGCGTGGAGATCAGGTCCGCGTGCTGGGCAGGGGCAATGCGGCGATAGTCGGGAAGCGCGCACGCCTCCCAGAGTTTTTCCACCCGCGAATCGGTCGTCGTCACATCGATGATCTCGGGATAACGCGACAGATATTCCAGCGCCTGCTGGTCGATGGCCGGCAGGGCGCGCGAAAGTCCCTGGATCGCCGGCGCGGCATCGAGGCTCAGACGCAGATTGGCGATGGAGGAAAAATCGAAATTTTTCGTCCGCCACTGCAGAACCTTCACCGCATCGAACTGATGGGTTTCGATCCGCTCCACCAGCTCGTCATCGAACGGATCGACACGCCCCGTCACGCCGAATGTGCCATCGCGAAGATGGCGGCCGGCGCGGCCGGCGATCTGGCCGATCTCGCCGGGATTGAGATTGCGGAACTGATAGCCGTCGAATTTGCGGTCCTGCGCGAAGGCGACATGGTCGACATCGAGGTTGAGACCCATGCCGATGGCGTCCGTCGCCACCAGATATTCGACGTCGCCGGATTGGTAGAGCCCCACCTGCGCATTGCGCGTGCGCGGCGAAAGCGCGCCCAGCACCACGGCAGCGCCACCGCGCTGGCGGCGCACCAGCTCTGCGATGGCATAGACCTCATCGGCGGAAAAGGCGACGATCGCCGTGCGTTGCGGCAGCCGGGTGATCTTCTTCTGTCCCGCATAAAAAAGCTGCGACAGACGCGGGCGTTCCACAACGGTAATTCCCGGCAGCAGCTTTTCGAGGATCGGGCGCATCGTGCCGGCGCCAAGCAACAGCGTTTCCTCCCGCCCGCGCAGATGCAGCACCCGGTCAGTGAAGATGTGCCCGCGTTCGAGATCGCCCGCCAGCTGCACCTCATCAATCGCGACGAAGGCGGCCGTTGTTTCGCGCGGCATGGCTTCCACCGTGCAGACGGAATATTTGGCTTTGGGCGGTGCGATTTTTTCTTCGCCGGTAATCAGCGCCACATTCGGCGCACCCACCTTTTCAACGAGACGGGTATAGACCTCCCGCGCCAGAAGACGCAATGGAAGGCCAATGACACCGCTGCCATGCGCGACCATCCGCTCGATCGCGTAATGGGTCTTGCCGGTATTGGTGGGGCCGAGAACGGCCGTGACACCGCGGCCGCTCAGGATCATGGGGCGAAAATTCAACGTACTATCCGCGAATCGACTTCATCTGCTTGCCGTGCACCGCCATTGCTGATGGGGCCGCACGCACCACACATGGCAACGCCCGAAGACAAAGGCAATAGGCCTCACCCGCAAAGTGGCGCAGGGCGACCAGTCGACAGAATTTTCCGTTCAGATTCAGTCAGTTGAACAAACAAAAAGAATCCGGCGAAAATGAAATCGATTCGGCTGCGGAACAGTCTGCGAACGAATCGAATACGAATCGCTGACTCGACGGGATTCAGCTTTTGTTCTCCGCAATATCTGGTTGGCCGGGGCGCAGACCATACCAGATTATGAATCCGGATAAGTCCTTGGCCGGATTCGGCTTTACGGCAAAGCCTCCGGGCAGGAAATCCCGGAATCGGCTGTCAAGCGGCAATCCCGGAAAACCCGATCCGAAACATGCACGGAGGGTCGGATCAGAGCGCCTCGCCGGCAAGCAGACGCGGCGCATTCGCATCCGTCGTGCCGGCGGCCTGACCGATGAAATAGGATTTGAGACCCGGCAAACGATCCACGACGCCGAGACCGAAATCACGCATGATACGGATGGGGCCAATATCGTTGGAGAAAAGCCGGTTCAGCACATCCGTCGTCACGCCCATCCGCAACGTGTCGAAACGCCGCCAGGACTGATAACGCTCCAGAACGTTGAGCGAGCCGATATCGAGGCCGAGGCGGTCGGCCTCGACCACGGTTTCGGCGAGAGCCGCCACGTCCTTGAAGCCAAGATTGAGGCCCTGCCCGGAAATCGGGTGAATGCCGTGCGCCGCATCACCCGCAAGCGCGAAACGCGGCGCGACGAAAGAGCGTGCCAGCGTCAGACCCAATGGGAAGGCGCGGCGGGAGCCGACCGGACGAAGAGGACCGAGCTTGTGACCGAACCGGCGCTCCAGTTCTTCCTCGAACACCAGATCGTCGGAGGCTACCAGCCTGTCGGCATCGGCCGTGCGTTCGGTCCAGACGAGCGAAGAGCGATTTCCCTTCAGCGGCAGGATGGCGAAGGGGCCCGATGGCAGGAAATGCTCCTCGGCGCAGCCCTCATGCGGCCGCTCATGCTCAACGGTCGTCACGATACCGGACTGATCGTAAGCCCAGTGCACGGTCTTGATGCCAGCCATGTCCCTGAGCGCGGAGCGAACGCCGTCACAGGCAATCAGCAGTCGCGCTTCAAGCGTCGACCCGTCGGAAAGGCGAATGGCCGTCGACTGTGGACCCGCGGTAAAATCGGAAACACTGAGACCGTGACGGATTTTTATGCCAAGGCGCTCGCACAGGCCTCGCAACGCGCCCACCAGAGCGACGTTCGGAACCATATGGGCAAACGGCCTGCCTTCTTCCACGGCGCCGTCGAAAGTCAGGAACACGGGACGCACCGGATCGGCGGTCTTCGAATCGGTGACGATCATCTTGTGTATCGGCTGGGCTTCCGGCTCGATCTCGTTCCATATGCCGAAAACATCGAGCATCCGGGTGGCTGCCGCGATGATGGCGGAAGCGCGAACGTCCTTCGCCCAGACATCCTCGGGAGAGGCCTCTACCACCTGCACATCAAGATGCCGGGCCGCCTGCTTGATTGCGACAGCAACGGAAAGACCGACATATCCGCCGCCTGCCACCACTATGTCCAGCATCGCGCTTCTCCTCAAATCTTGTGCACGCATCATCGGCGCACTATAGACCATGTGACGTCTTCCTACAGCCGGAGCAGGCCGAAAAAATGTCGCATCCCTCGCAAACGTCAGACCCGATGACCAATCTCATCGCCACGCTCGATCTTGAGAAGCTGGAAGAGAACCTGTTCCGGGGCGAAAGCCCACAGATCGGCTGGCAGCGGGTTTTCGGAGGCCAGGTCATCGCGCAGGCCCTGATCGCCGCGCAGAGGACCGTGGATGAAGACCGTTTCGTGCATTCGCTGCATGCCTATTTCATGCGCCCCGGCGATCCGCTGGTGCCTATCGTTTACCAGGTGGAACGCATCCGCGACGGCGCGAGCTTCTGCACACGCCGTGTGGTCGCCATCCAGCATGGCAAGGCCATTTTTTCCATGTCGGCCTCGTTTCAGATTTTCGAGGACGGTTTCGACCATCAGATTAAAATGCCTGAGGTGACGCCGCCTGAAAAACTGATGAGCGAGGAGCAGATGCAGGCGGCCTTTCTTGCCAAGGCGCCCGCTTCTATCCGCAAATACTGGAGCAACAAGCGGCCGATAGAGATACGGCCGGTATCACTGACCCACTATATCTCCAAGGAAAAACTCGAACCGCAGCAGGATATCTGGGTCCGCGCCGTCGGCGATGTGCCCGATGATCCGCGCCTGCAATCGGCCATTCTCGCCTATCTGTCGGATATGACCCTGCTCGACACCTCGCTCTACGCCCATGGCACGACCATCTTCGATCCCTCCATTCAGGTGGCGAGCCTCGACCACGCCATGTGGTTCCACCGCCCCTGCCGGCTGGACGACTGGCTGCTCTACACACAGGACAGCCCCAGCGCTTCCGGCGCACGCGGTTTGACCCGTGGCAATATTTTCACCAGACAGGGTGAACTGGTCGCCTCCGTGGCGCAGGAGGGTTTGATCCGCAAAAGGGCAAATGATTAAATAATGTGCTTTTTCCAAAAATCGCACATTTAATAGACGCAAATTTTGGCGACAAATGCCCCTTTTTCAGACGCCCTTCATATAAGTTTTATATTTCAATACGTTAGATACACACTCAAAACTGGCACGCCCTTTGAATGTATGTCCGCAGTCGCTGTTACTGATCTGCCAGCGGCAGGAGAGTCGGCTCCGTGCCGAGGACAAAACAAAGGATGGGAAACCAGATGAAAATTGTGATGGCCATTATCAAGCCGTTCAAGCTGGATGAAGTGCGCGAAGCGCTCACCGGCGTCGGCATCCAGGGCCTGACCGTGACCGAGGTAAAGGGTTACGGACGCCAGAAGGGGCATACCGAGATTTATCGCGGCACGGAATATGCGGTGAGCTTCCTTCCCAAGCTGAAGATCGAGATCGCAGTTCCATCCGACGTCGTCGACAAGGCTGTCGAAGCGATCGCGTCTGCGGCAAAGACCGGGCAGATCGGTGACGGCAAGATCTTCGTCTACTCTATCGAACAGGCCGTGCGCATCCGTACCGGCGAAACCAACACAGAAGCGCTTTGAAGCACGGCTGACAGGGGAGTTTTCTAGCTATGCAACTCAACAAGTTTTCAACGCTCGGCAAGCTGGGCGCCGCAGCGGCGGCCCTGATGGCTCCGGCCATCGCCTTTGCCCAGGACGCCGCGCCGGCAGCAGCCGCAGCGCCCGTTCCTGAAAAAGCCGACACCGCATTCATGTATGTCGCGACGATCCTCGTACTTTTCATGATCATTCCGGGCCTGGCCCTGTTTTACGGCGGTCTCGTCCGCACCAAGAACATGCTCTCCGTTCTCATGCAGTGCACGGTCATCGGCGCAGTCATGATGCTCGTCTGGGTCATCTACGGTTACTCCTTCGCCTTTGGCGGCGGCACCGGCCCTTATTTCGGCGGTTTCGGCAAGCTGTTCCTGTCGGGCGTTTCGCTTGACAGCACCTCGGCAACCTTCTCTGAGGGCGTCGTGATCTACGAATATACCTTCATCGCCTTCCAGATGACCTTCGCGGCCATCACACCGGCGCTGATCATCGGCGCATTCGCAGAACGCGTCAAATTCTCCGCCGTCATCCTCTTCACCATCCTGTGGGCCACCTTCGTTTATTTCCCGATCGCTCACATGGTCTGGGATGCAAACGGCCTGATCTTCGGCATGGGCGCTCTCGACTTCGCCGGCGGCACCGTGGTTCACATCAATGCCGGTATCGCAGGCCTGATCGGTGCGATCATGGTCGGCAAGCGTACCGGCTTCGGCAAGGACATGATGGCCCCCCACTCGATGACGCTGACGCTGGTCGGTGCAGCCATGCTGTGGTTTGGCTGGTTCGGCTTCAACGCCGGTTCCAACCTCGAAGCATCGGGCGGTGCGGTTCTCGCAACCATGAACACCTTCCTCGCAACCGCAGCCGCCATCGTTTCCTGGTCGCTGGTTGAAAGCTTCACCCGCGGCAAGGCCTCCATGCTGGGCGCCGCTTCGGGCATGATCGCCGGTCTCGTCGCCGTCACGCCCGCCGCCGGCTCCGTCGGCCCGATGGGCGCCATCGTTCTCGGCCTCATCGTCTCGCCAATCTGCTACTTCTTCGTCTCCGTGGTGAAGAACAAGTTCGGCTATGACGACACTGCCGACGTCTTCGGCGTCCACGGCATTGGCGGCATCATCGGCGCTCTCGGCACCGGCATCTTCACCTCGCCGCTGCTTGGCGGCACGGGCAAGGAAGACTTCTCCATCGCCTCGCAGGTCTGGACGCAGTTCGTCGCCGTCGCCATCACCATCGTCTGGTGCGCCATCGTCTCCGCGATCCTCTACAAGATCGTTGACGTGATCGTTGGTCTGCGTGTTCCGGTCGAAGCCGAACGCGAAGGTCTCGACCTCGCAACCCACGGCGAAGCCGCCTACCACTCCTGATATCCGGGAAAAGGAGTTCTCCATCTCCTCTCCCAAAAGAAGGCCCGCTCCGGCGGGCCTTTTTCTTTGCCATAAAGCCGAAGCGCCTCAAAAAACCGCATGGTTAACACGACATTAACCAGCAAGCGGTTAGTTTTCCCTGTCAATCCGGGATCAGGTCTCCTGCCGGATCTTGCCGAAACCATAAAACGACGGGTTCAGGGACATGGGCAGAATGCATTCTCCGACATTCGATGGTCGTCACACACGCTTCGTGTTGACGGCGTTTTTCGTGCGTCAGATCATGGCTCTCGCCGGTTTCGCTCTGCTGGCTACGATTGCACTGGGCATCGCCGCGCTCGCGACATGGAATGTCGCGGATCCGAGCCTCTCCTACGCGACAGGAAACCAGCCCACCAATCTTCTGGGCTACGGCGGTGCGATTTTCGCCGATATCGTGATGCAGTTCCTCGGGCTTTCCGCAATCATCTCGCTCCTGCCCGTCATCGCCTGGGCGATCGCGCTGATCGCCGGCCGCAAATTCCACCGCATACCCGTTCGCCTCGTGGCCTGGGTCGCAGGCGCCATCGTCTGCGCCGCCTCGCTCGGCTGTTTTCCTGCCCCCGTGACATGGCCGCTGCCGAACGGCATCGGCGGCGTCATCGGTGACATGATCCTGCGTTTTCCCGCCCTTTTCATCGGCGCTTACCCCACCGGCACGATTGCCACGGTGCTCGGTGTCATATTTGCCGCGCCTGCCGCATGGCTGATGCTGTTTGCCGCCGGTATCGTTGGCGGTCTGGATGACGAGCTGGAACGCGAAGAAGCCGCTCCCGTCACCACCAGCAAGGCCCGCGCCGCCCGTGAGGCGGAAGAGGATGACGAAGACGACGGCGAGGGTTTCTTCGCCAATATGCTCGCCTTCGGCGCACTGGCGCATTACTGGTACATCACCCAGGCGCGCCTGCGCCGCCTGTTCGGCCTGAAGTCGAAATCCCTGCACGACGAATTCGAGCATCCTTACGACTTCAACGAATATGAATTCGGCACGCTGAACGAACCCTCGCGCCTCAAGACCGCGATCAACCGCCTTGACCAGCGCGCAGAGCCGTCTTTCGAAGAACGCGCCGCATCGCGTCGCCAGATGTCACCACCCTCCATCGCGCTAGATCATGACGAGGACATGGATGACGAACAACCCTTCGATGCGGATGGACGCCGGCTGCCGAACGGCATTCTCTCCGACGACGAGTCCGACCAGAAATTCACGGCCCGACAGGCGCCGGGACGCGGGCAGCCCCGAATAACCGCCCCTTCCGCGCGCCCGAAGCCCAGCGAGCGCGTGGCAAGGGAGGCGCAGGCCTCTTTCATCGCCGCAGACGGTTTCCAGCTGCCTACAGTCCATCTTCTGGCGGAGCCGAAGAATGTCGTTCGCGACAATATGCTGAGCGAGGAAGTGCTGGAACAGAACGCCCGCCTTCTGGAAGGCGTTCTCGAGGATTTCGGCGTCAAGGGCGAAATCATTCATGTCCGCCCCGGCCCGGTCGTCACGCTCTACGAACTGGAACCGGCACCCGGCATCAAATCCTCGCGAGTCATCGGCCTTGCCGATGACATCGCCCGCTCCATGAGCGCGATCGCTGCCCGTGTCGCCGTCGTTCCCGGCCGCAATGCCATCGGCATCGAACTGCCGAACCAGACGCGCGAAACCGTGTTCCTGCGGGAACTGATCGGCAGCCGCGATTTCGAAAACAGCAAGGCCAAACTCGCCATGGCGCTCGGCAAGACCATCGGCGGCGAACCCGTCATCGCAGATCTCGCCAAGATGCCGCATCTTCTCGTTGCCGGCACCACCGGCTCGGGCAAGTCGGTCGCCATCAACACCATGATCCTGTCGATGCTTTACCGCATGTCGCCGGAACAGTGCCGCCTGATCATGATCGACCCGAAAATGCTCGAACTGTCGATCTATGACGGCATTCCGCATCTGCTCTCTCCCGTTGTTACCGATCCGAAAAAGGCCGTCGTCGCGCTGAAATGGACGGTGCGCGAGATGGAAGAGCGCTACAAGAAGATGTCGAAGATCGGCGTGCGCAATATCGACGGCTTCAACAGCCGCGTGCAGCAGGCGCTCGACAAGGGCGAAATCCTCACCCGCACGGTACAGACCGGCTTCGACCGCCAGACCGGCGAGGCGATCTACGAGACGGAAGAATTCGATCTGAAGCCCCTGCCCTATATCGTCGTCATCATCGACGAAATGGCCGACCTGATGATGGTGGCCGGCAAGGACATCGAAGGCGCGGTGCAGCGCCTGGCGCAGATGGCGCGCGCCGCCGGCATCCATGTCATCATGGCCACCCAGCGCCCCTCCGTCGACGTCATCACCGGCACGATCAAGGCAAACTTCCCGACCCGCATCTCCTTCCAGGTGACGTCGAAGATCGACAGCCGCACCATCCTTGGAGAGCAGGGCGCAGAGCAGTTGCTCGGGATGGGCGACATGCTCTATATGGCAGGCGGCGGGCGCATCCAGCGCGTGCACGGTCCTTTCGTCTCCGACAACGAGGTGGAAGAGATCGTCGCCTATCTGAAGACACAGGGCGCACCGGAATATCTGGAAGCGATTACCGAGGAAGACGACGAGGAAGGCAATGGCGGCGGCCCGGCCGGCGCCGGCAGTTTCTCCGATTCCGAGGACCCTTACGATCAGGCCGTGGCCGTCGTGCTTCGCGATGGCAAAGCCTCCACATCCTATGTGCAGCGGCGTCTCGGCATCGGCTATAACCGCGCCGCCTCGCTGATCGAGCGCATGGAGCAGGAGGGTATTATCGGCCCCGCCAACCACGCCGGAAAACGTGAAATACTCGTACCGACGGAAGCAGACATCATCGAGCGGTAACGTCCGCAACCAAGCGGGGCGAAGAAGCGTTATTACACGCTTTCAACGTCATGAAGCCGCCGCCTTTTATGCGGACAATCGCTGCGATGAAGGAGAATAGAATGAACGACCTCACCACCGGCGAAACGGCCAACGCAAACACACCGCAAAACGGCGTGACGCGTCGTGGCGTGCTGACGGCATTTTCCATGGCCGCAATCATGGCCGGCCTGTCGCCGCTTGACGCCTTTGCCCAGGCGGCCGGCAATACGGCGACAGCGCAGAAAATCGCCAATCACTTCTCGTCGGTCAAAACCATGATGGGGGAATTCGTCCAGTTCGGCCCGCGCGGTGAACAGACCGGCGGCAAATTCTACATCGAACGCCCCGGCAAACTCCGCTTCAACTACGAAGACCCCTCGCCCATGCGGGTCATCGCCGACGGCAAGAACGTCGTCATCGGCAATATGAAGCTCAAGACCTGGGATCTTTATCCGCTCTCCAAGACGCCACTCAGCCTGCTTCTGTCCGACAAGATCGATCTCGGCAACCAGAAGGTTCGCAACGTCAAGGAAGAATCGGACCTGACCACCATCGTGCTAGGCGACAAGAGCGTCTTCGGCGATTCCACCATTACCCTGATGTTCGATCCGAAGACCTTCGATCTGCGGCAGTGGACCACGACCGACGCCCAGAACAAGGACACGACCGTCATGATCTTCAACGTCCAGACCGGCGTGAACCTCGATGAACGCGTCTTCAACATCAATTACGAGGAAGTTCGCAAAGGCGGCTGAGGCTTCGAGCCCCAAGGAAAGGTCTTCGAAAGGCGACCCTGCGGTCGCCTTTTTCATTTTGCCGCTAAAATACATTCCCGTTTTCGTCGCGATGTTATAAGCCTGCGCCCCGGAAACATGTCACGAGCCAAGTGGTTCGCGGCAGTAAAAGCGGAGCACATGCATGTCGTTTTCGATAACCACCTGGAACATCAACTCGGTCAGGCTCAGAATGCCGATTGTTGAGCAGTTTCTGGTACGTTACAAACCCGACATTCTTTGCCTGCAGGAAACGAAATGCCCGAATGGCGAGTTTCCGATGAAGCCGCTGAAGGCGCTCGGTTATGAGCACGTCATCATCCATGGCCAGAAGGGCTATCACGGCGTCGCCATCGCCTCGAAGATTCCGCTGACCGAAGATCATCGACAGGACTATTGCGGTATCGGCGACGCACGCCACATTTCCGCGATTTTTCAGGTCGGATCGCGCCGCGTGCGACTGCATAATTTTTATGTGCCGGCAGGCGGTGACGAGCCGGATCGCTCGATCAATCCGAAATTCGGCCACAAGCTGGATTTCATCGAGGAAATGAAGGCGCTGCGCGCCGACGGTGTACCTGGCACCTCGTCCATTCTCGTCGGCGATCTCAACATCGCACCGCTCGAAAATGACGTCTGGTCGCACAAGCAGCTTCTGAAGATCGTCAGCCATACGCCTGTCGAAACCGAAGGCATGCTAGACATCATGAAGAAGGGCAACTGGCTCGATCTGATGCGCCTGAACGTGCCGGAGACCGAAAAGATCTATACCTGGTGGAGCTACCGCGCCAAGGACTGGGAAGCGGCTGATCGCGGCCGCCGCCTCGACCACATCTGGTCTTCGCAGGATCTCGGTTCCTCGCTCGAAAAAATCGACATATTGCGCGAGGCCCGCGGCTGGAACCGGCCATCAGACCATGTTCCCGTCACCGCCCATTTCCGGTTCTGAACAGGCGGAATTGTCTGGCGTCAGACGAAGCGGTTCTGCAAACGGGCCGCACCCGCCGCCAGCGACGCGATATTGTCGCGAATACGCGCCGATACGATATCGGCAACCTCCGGAAACTCCTCCACCAGCCGGTGGAAGAGGATGCGCGTTATGCGTATGACTTCGGAATCCTCCGCTGCCACGGCAGTAAACTTCCGTTCGCAGAGCGTGAAAAGCGCAAGCTCCGAAAGCAGCGCCCCCTTGCCCGGCGTCGCCTGCAGCACGGGCTTGCCATCCCGCCCTGCCGTGAAAAGCTCGAAATGGCCAGCCGTCACCGCAAAAGCGCATTCGGCCGGTGAGTGTTCCCGGAACAATGTTTGCCCGGCCGATACACGGCGGCGCTCCGCACCGAAGGCGATAAGCCGCAGCTGGTCATCGCTGAACCCCGCAAATAACGGCACTTGCCCCAGCAGCATGATATCGTCCGTCAAGGCCATGTCGATCGTTACTCCGGAAAAACGCCTGCATCACTATAGCGGTTTTCCAATATCGGCCCTCAAAATACAAGCTGTTAGAACGCCGCGCGCCTTTTCGGACGCGCAGCGTGAGCTTTGGACACATGACAGGTGCAAAGAGACCCCTGCTCAGGGAACGATCTTGTATCCGCCGTTCTCGGTCACCAGAATTTCAGCGTTGGACGGATCGCGTTCGATCTTCTGGCGCAGACGATAGACATGCGTTTCCAGCGTGTGCGTTGTCACGCCGGAATTGTAACCCCAGACCTCCTCCAGCAGGACGTCGCGGGTAACGACGGTGCTGCCGGCGCGGTAGAGATAACGGATGATCGCCGCTTCCTTTTCCGTCAGCCGGATTTTCTTGCCGTCCTCCGTCGTCAACAGCTTCTGGCTGGGCTTGAACTGATAGGGACCGACGGTGAAAACCGCATCCTCGCTCTGCTCGTATTGACGCAGCTGCGCCCGGATACGCGCCAGAAGCACGGCGAAACGGAAGGGTTTCGTCACATAGTCGTTCGCCCCGGCTTCCAACCCAAGAATAGTGTCGGAATCGGTATCATGCCCGGTCAGCATGATGATCGGCGCCTTGAAGCCGCCCTTGCGCAACAGCTTTACCGCCTCACGGCCGTCCATGTCCGGAAGGCCGACATCCATGATCAGAAGATCGACCTGCGCGGTCTTGGCGGTCTGCATCGCCTGCGCGGCATTGGCGCCGCTGAGCAGCGAGAATTCCTCATAGGGAGACAATTGCTCGGTCAGCGTCTCCCGAAGATCGTCGTCATCGTCCACCAGAAGGATAGTGCGAGCCGTCATTCGGATTCTCAGCCTTTCTTACTTTAGCGCATCGGCCCAAAAATCAGGCTCGATTTTCGAGAGACACGACGCGTAGTTTAAAAGAGTTAGAGCGTCCCTTATGCATCCCAAAAGACGCCCGGCGCTCTAATTATCAGCCAATTCAGCGGTTTGCCGATGAAAGGTCAACCCATTGCCATGATATAACGAAGTGCTATGACTTCACGTTAAATAACCTGCAAAGCAAAATCTCGTGAAAAACATGAGCACCCAGCCCGTAAGACAACGTAAACGCGCATCGACGCTCATGGTTCGGCCGGCCCCCTCGAAAATCAGCCGCGCCATCGTCCAGCTCGGGCATCTCACCTTTCCAGCCGCGATCGGACGCAATGGCCGCACTGCATTGAAACGTGAAGGAGACGGAAAATCTCCCATCTCCACCATCGGCCTGCTGCACGGGTTTTATCGCGGCGACCGCCTTCCCGGCATCGCCACGGCACTGCCGATGCAGCGAACACGGAAGTCCATGCTGTGGTGCGACGAGCCCCGTAGTCCCAATTACAACAGGCTGGTCAAGGCGCCCTTCGCCCCGAGCCATGAAGAAATGATGCGGAAAGACAGCCTCTATGACGTCTGCCTGGTGCTCGACTGGAATATCACCTCGAGAAGCCGCAACCGCGGCTCGGCAATCTTCATGCATCTGATCAGACCGGGATATGAGCCGACCGCGGGCTGCGTCGCGCTCCATCCCCGTGACATGCGGCGCATCCTGCCGCATCTGCGCAAGGGCACGAAAATCCGCATCCTGGGTGAATTTCAGCCTGCAATCGGGCAACAAAAAACCCGCCATCAAGGCGGGTTTTTTTAGAAGGAAAAAGCCGGTTATTAAGCGGCTTCGTCCTGAGAATCGTCCTCTTCGACGGTCTTGCCGCGCTTGGGGCCCTTGGCAAGGTTCACTTCCACCAGGCGAACAGCCTCGGTTTCAGACATCTTGTTGACAGCGGCGATTTCGCGCGCCATGCGGTCGAGAGCAGCTTCATAAAGCTGACGCTCGGAATAGGACTGCTCCGGCTGATTTTCCGCACGGTAGAGATCGCGCACGACTTCCGCAATCGCGATGAGATCGCCGGAATTGATCTTCGCATCATATTCCTGCGCGCGGCGCGACCACATGGTACGCTTCACACGCGCCTTGCCCTGCACCACTTTCAGCGCCCGCTCGACAAAATCGCCTTCGGAAAGCTTGCGCATGCCGATGCTGACAGCTTTTGCGACGGGAACTTTAAGACGCATCTTGTCTTTTTCGAAATCAATGACAAAAAGCTCAAGCTTCATGCCGGCGACTTCTTGTTCCTCGATTGCAGAAATGGTACCGACACCATGAGCGGGATACACAATCGCTTCACCGGTCTTGAAACCGTGATGTGCTGGAGATTTCTTCTGCTGGGTCGTCATTCGTTCTAAAAACTCCCTGTTACATACCCGGGGATGCCGGGGTTGGGTCGGTCAGGCCCTGATGAGACGGGGGAACCGTCAGGTGACTCCGCACTGGTCCAGCCGTGCACGCAAAAACACACCTTCCCGTCTTGCGGGGTTCGATAACGTAAACGCTCGATATGTCACGGAAACCGCGTGCAAAAGAGGTGTTGCTTTCGTGGTGTTTTTGGGCACACAAATGCCACGCTGTGGATCAGTGTCGTTGGTGTACCACAAAAATAGGCGCAAATCAATAATTTGCTTCGACCGTGGCCGCAACATCACATGGCAGCCAAAGAACCGCCTAAAAATTAGCCGCAGAAATACTGTCAAAATGCTTCGTGACAGGCCTCATGGCAAAAGGAGCAAAAAAATTTCACTTACCGACTGAAGAAACACAAAAGCCTCTTAAACTCTTCGTAATTCCACGCCAATATCCGATTCGACTGAAAAGGCAAAATCCGCAAATTGGCGATGCTTTTTTATATTAAAGTGTGATTTTTGGAGGAATCCACGTCAAATGGGCTACAGAAATAATCCAAAACGCGAAAAACAGATCGAAAAAGCGCGCCAGCAGGCAATTGCCGAAAATGTCCAATTTCTTGATCCGGGTATTCTTTATGGAAGGGCAAGTGCCGACGATATAGAATATTATTCCGCAGAGATGCTGGCTGCGAGCGCCGCTCACAGTTTCGAGGCGCTTTCGCACTGGACCGGAGACGCTCCGTACATCGGCATCTCCCAGGTGGAAGGCGTTTCGCCGCGGGATATTCCGGTAACGGTGCTGACCATTATCGGCCGCAATATGCCCTTCCTTTACGATTCCGTCATGGGCGAGGTCACCAGCAGCTATCGCGGTCTTTACCTCGCGGTGCACCCGATCCTGGTGCGCGACGAAAGCGCGCAGGCGGGCTACCGTCTTGCGGAACCCGAGGATGATCCCGCTGAAAATATCAGCCTCATCCAGCTGCATATCGCGCCGCTCACGCCGCAAGCCGCCGCAGCGCTGGAAGAAAGACTGCGCTTCGTGCTGACGCAGGTCCAGTTCGCCTATCGCGACTGGCGGCCCATGCTGGCGAAACTCGACGAGGCGCTGGATGAATTGTCCAAACGCGGTTCGTCACGGCGCAAGACCGAGCGTGCGGAAGCCGTCGAATTCCTCAACTGGCTTCGCAACGACAATTTCACCTTCCTCGGCATGCGCGACTACACCTATTCCGGTAAGGGAAAGAACGCGAAGATCGAGCGCGGTGATGGCGTCGGTCTCGGCAGCCTCAGCGATCCGGATGTGCGCGTGCTGCGTCTCGGCAAGAACGCCGTGACGACGACGCCCGAAATCCTTGCCTTCCTCGACGGCCCGGATTTCCTCATCGTCACCAAGGCCAATGTGAAATCCATCGTGCACCGCCGCGCCTATATGGATTACATCGGCATCAAGCGCTTCGACGAGGACGGCAATGTCATCGGCGAACTGCGCATCGTCGGCCTCTTCACCGCCACCGCCTATACGCGCTCGGTCAAGCAGATACCGTTGCTGCGCGCGAAGGTCGCGGAAGTCGAGCGGCATTTCGGCTTCGATCCGAACAGCCACTCCGGCCGCATCCTGCAGAACACGCTGGAAGCCTATCCGCGCGACGATCTCTTCCAGATCGAGACGGACCTTCTGATCCGCTTCGTCGAGCAGATCATGGAACTGAGCGACCGGCCGCGTGTGCGTGTGCTTGCACGTATCGACCGTTTCGACCGTTTCGTTTCGGCCATCATCTTCGTTCCGCGCGAGGAGTATAATTCCTATGTGCGCGAGAAGATCGGCGACTATCTGAGCAGGGTCTATGACGGGCATATTTCCGCCTATTACCCCGCCTTCCCCGAAGGCGCCGTCGCCCGAGTCCACTTCATTGTCGGCCGCACGGAAGGCAAGACGCCGCGCATCGCCCAGGACAGGCTCGAAGACGCCGTCAGCGACATTGCTGCGCGCTGGATAGACCATTTCGTCGCCCTTTCCGAGCCGGGTGCACCGGTGCTGGAAGTCGATCAGGCCTATCAGGAAGCCTTCACGCCGGAAGAGGCGATCGGCGACATGCCGGATATTCTGGGCGCCGCAAAGGGTGAGCCTGTCCGCATCGAATTTTACCAGCAGGAAGGCCAGTCGGCCGAGACGCTGTCGCTGAAGATTTTCCACCGCGACGGCCATCTGCCGCTTTCACGCCGCGTGCCATTGCTCGAAAATCTCGGCTTCGACGTCATCAGCGAACGCACTTTCGATATCGGTGTCGTTTCGGACGGCGAAAAGCGCGACATCGTCCTGCACGACATGGAACTGTCCGTCGCCAAGGGTACGACACTCGATCTGCCGCATTACGGGCAGAAGCTCGAAGAGGCCTTCCTTGCCGCCTTCTCCGGCAAGGTGGACAATGACAATTTCAACCGCCTGATCCTCGCCTGCGGCCTCACCGTGCGCGAAGTCTCCGTGCTGCGCGCCTATGCGCGTTATCTCCGCCAGACCGGCATCGTCTATTCGCAGGAGCATATTTCCGAAACGCTCTATAAGTATCCGGCGATTTCCCGCAATATTTTCGCGCTGTTCAAGGCCGGCTTCGATCCGTCCGTCGATGAAAAGAAGCGGCTGAAGAAGCTCGCCGAAATACACAAGGCGATCGAAGCGGCATTGAGCGGCGTTCCCAATCTCGACGAGGACCGCACGCTCAGGCGTTACGTCAACGCCATCGACGCGACGCTTCGCACCAACTACTTCCAGAAAAATGCCGATGGTACGCCGCGTGACCTGTTGGCCTTCAAGTTCGATCCCAAGCATCTGGACGGCCTGCCCGACCCACGGCCTTTCCGTGAAATCTTCGTCTACGGAACAGAAGTCGAAGGCGTGCATCTGCGCTTCGGCAAGGTGGCACGCGGCGGTCTGCGCTGGTCGGATCGCGGCCAGGATTACCGCACCGAAGTGCTCGGCCTCGTGAAGGCGCAGCAGGTCAAGAATGCGGTGATCGTGCCGGTTGGCGCCAAGGGCGGTTTCTTCCCGAAGAACCTGCCCGCCGGCGGCTCCCGCGATGAGGTCTTTAATGCCGGCCGCGAGGCCTACAAGACCTATATCCGCACCCTGCTGTCCATCACCGACAATATCGTCGACGATGCCATCGTGCCGCCAGCCGATACGCTGCGGCTCGACGGTGACGACCCCTATTTCGTCGTCGCCGCCGACAAGGGAACGGCAACCTTCTCCGATACGGCGAACGGTCTTGCCCATGAGGCCGGTTTCTGGCTGGACGACGCCTTCGCATCGGGCGGTTCGGCCGGTTACGACCACAAGAAGATGGGCATTACCGCCCGCGGCGCCTGGGAAACGGTGAAGCGCCATTTCCGTGAAATGGACACCGACATCCAGACCACCCCCTTCACGGTGGCGGGCGTGGGCGATATGTCCGGCGACGTTTTCGGCAACGGCATGCTGCTGTCGGAAAAGATCAGGCTGATCGCCGCCTTCGATCACCGCGACATCTTCATCGATCCGGATCCCGATACCGACAGGTCCTTTGCCGAACGCAAGCGCCTTTTCGAACTGCCGCGTTCCAGCTGGCAGGATTACGATCGTTCGGCCCTCTCCGCCGGCGCGATGATCATCTCGCGCTCCGAAAAATCGGTGACGCTGACACCGGAAGCCGTGGCCGCCATCGGCATCGACAAATCCGTCGCCACACCCTTCGAGATCATGACGGCCATCCTGAAGGCGCCAACCGATCTTCTGTGGTTCGGCGGCATCGGCACCTACATCAAGGCGGCGGTGGAAACCAATGCCGAGGTGGGTGACAGGGCGAACGACCCCATCCGCGTCAACGCAACCGAACTGCGCGCCAAGGTCATCGGCGAAGGCGCCAATCTCGGCATCACCCAGAAGGGGCGCATCGCCTATGCGCTTTCAGGCGGGCGATGCAATTCCGACGCCATCGACAACTCGGCCGGAGTGAACTCCTCGGACGTGGAGGTCAACATCAAGATCGCGCTTGCCTCCGCCGTTAACAGCGGCCGCCTGACGATGCCGAAACGCAACCAGCTTCTCGCTTCCATGACGCCGGAAGTGGCGCAGCTGGTATTGCGCAACAACTACCTGCAATCGCTGGCGATCTCGCTGACGGAGCGGCTGGGCCTTTCGAACCGCGAAGAACTCGGCCGCCTGATGGGCGCGCTGGAGGCGGCCGGACAACTGAACCGCAAGGTCGAGACCCTGCCGAACAATGCCGAATTCAGCGAAAGATACGCCACCGGCAAACCGCTGACCCGGCCGGAAATCGGCGTGCTCCTCTCCTATGCCAAGCTCACCTTGTTCGATGCACTGGTAGCAAGCACGCTTCCCGACGAGCCCTATCTCCAGCATCTTCTGGTCGATTATTTCCCGGCCAAGATGCAGAAGAACTATGCGGACGATATCAAGTCGCATCGTCTGCATCGCGAAATCGTCGCGACCGCACTCGCCAATGCCGTCGTCAATCGCGGCGGCCCGGGATTCGTGCAAAAACTTGCCGATGCGAGCGGCCTTCTGGCGGCCGATGTCGTCAAGGCTGCCGTGATCGTCGAGGATGGTTTCGGTCTCAAACGCCTGTGGAGCGAAGTCGACGCGCTTGACGGCAAGGTCGGCGGTGAAGTCCAGAACGGGCTTTATGCCACGATCACGCGTATCTTCTCGGATGCGAGCAGGCTTTACCTGCAAACCGGGAGCGCGGGTGCGGCCGCAGGTGACATGGCGACCGAAATCGAGCGCCTGAAAACCGCGATCAAGACGCTGTCACCGGCAGCGGCGAAGTATCGCCGCGAACTCGGCGTCACGGAAATCGACGGCGTTCCTTCCGGTCTTCTGGAGGAACTCGATACGCTTTCCCTGCTCGTCTATGTGCCGGAGATCATGCGCATCGCCGAAAGCGCGGGCACCACGCTTGCCCGCGCCGCCGAAAGCTATGCCGCCGTCTCGTCGACCTTCCGCGTCGCGCGTCTGCTGGATGCAAGCCAGCGCATCACCCCGGCGGATCATTACGAGAGCCTGGCTCTCCTGCGCAGCCAGGACCAGATCTCCTCGTCGAGACGCCGGATCGTCATCTCAGCGCTTACCGAGCATGCGAAGGAGAAGGACCCGGTTCAGGCCTGGTATGCGGCGGACCGCGTGCGGGTCAACCGCATCGTCTCCGAACTCGGCGCGCTCAGCGACAGCGGCGATACCAACCTTGCCCGTCTGACGGTCGCGGCCGGGCTGCTGGGCGATATCGTTCAGGCACGCTGATCGGCAGCCTTAAAAACGCCATCCGGGTCCCCCGGATGGCGTCAGACAAGACGGATGCGCCCGCATCGCGCATTTTATTTCCCGATTTTCCGATAGGACGATGAATGACTGTCCCTTCCCCAAATGCGGAAACAGCGGTTGCCAAACGCGGCATCTGGGGCTGGGTGATGTTCGACTGGGCGGCGCAGCCGTTTTTCACGGTCGTCACGACCTTCGTTTTCGGGCCTTATTTCGTCGCCCGGCTCACCGACGATCCGATTTCGGCGCAGGCGACATGGAGCAACATGGCGACGGTGTCGTCGATCATCATCGCCCTCTTCTCCCCCATTCTCGGCTCCATCGCCGACCAGTCCGGCGCGCGCAAGCCGTGGATCGCCTTCTTTGCCGTCATCAAGATTGTCAGTCTTTTCTTCCTGTGGTTCGCAACACCGGGATCGCCGCTCATCCTGCCGATTATCTGTATTATCCTCGCTTCCATCGCGGCGGAATTTTCTATCGTCTTCAACGATTCCATGATGCCGCGCCTGACCAACCCGCAAAATGTCGGGCGCATTTCCAATCTCGCCTGGGGGCTTGGTTATCTCGGCGGGATGGTGGTGCTGATTGCCGTGGTGACGCTTCTGGCCGCCAATCCACAGACCGGGCTGACCATCGCCGGCATCAAGCCGCTTTTCGGTCTCGACCCGGCAACCGGCGAGGATGCCAGAATAACCGGCCCGCTCGCCGCGCTCTGGTATCTCATCTTCATTCTGCCGATGTTTCTTCTCACTCCCGACGCTGAAAAGGGCTTGCCCTTCGCAGCCGCGATCCGCTCGGGACTGGGGGAGCTGAAGATCACGCTTCGCGAGCTGCGCTACCGCCCCATGCTTTTGCGGTTCCTGATCGCGCGCATGCTCTATCAGGATGGCGTCAATGGCGTTCTCATACTGGGCGGAGCATTTGCCGCCGGTATGTTCGGCTGGGCGACGATGGAAATCGGCCTCTTCGGCATCCTGCTCAACGTCGTCGCCATCGCGGGCTGTTTTGCCGCCGGGCGGGTTGATCAGAAACTCGGCTCGCGCATCACCATCCTTATCAGTCTGGTGCTTTTGCTGCTCGCTACGCTCGGCATCGTCTCCACGGAAAAAGGCTCGACGCTGTTTGGCTGGGTACAATTGTCGACGGCGGACAATGGCGGCATCTTCGCGACAGGCGCGGAAAAAGCCTATCTGCTCTATGGCGTTTTGATCGGCCTCGCCTTCGGACCCGTCCAGGCATCGTCCCGCTCTTATCTCGCCCGCAATATCACTGTTGCAGAAGCGGGCCGTTACTTCGGCATCTACGCGCTTTCCGGACGCGCCACGAGTTTCATGGCGACGCTGTCATTTTCCATAGCAACCTATATAAGCGGCTCCGCCCATATCGGCATGGCCACGCTCATCGTATTTCTGGGGGCAGGTTTCCTGCTCCTGTTGCGCGTGCCGGAAAGAACGGCAGGCTGAAAGCCAGAAGCAGCAGCCGATGCGGCGGTCAAATCCAGCATCGGCCAGAATGACGCAGAATCAGAGCTGATCGAGCTTTTGCTGCAATGCGCGCAACTGCGCCTTCAGCTCATCGATTTCGGATGCATTCGGCTTGCGGGTTTCCTTGGGTGCTTGCGGCATTGCGAAAGGCGTGAAACCCTGCATCGCCTGCCGGAACAGTTCGGTATTGCGGCGGATCTGCTCTTCCATCATTTGCAGCGGCGCCTGAAAATTGCGGGCAAGCGAACCATCGCCGAAAGCCTTGGCCATATGCTCCTGCATCTGGCTCTGCTGGTCGGAAAAGGTCTTCATCGAATGTTCGAGAAATGTCGGCACGACCATCTGCATCTGGTCGCCGTAATAGGAGATCAATTGTCGCAGAAACGCCGTCGGCAGCAACGTATTGCCGGTTTTGGCCTCCTGTTCGACGATGATCTGCGTCAGCACCGCATGCGTGATGTCTTCGGAGGACTTGGCATCCTGAACCTTGAAGTCCTCACCGCGCTTGACCATCTGCGCCAGATCATCGAGCGTCACATAGGTGCTGGTGCCGGTATTGTAGAGCCGCCGGTTGGCGTATTTTTTAATGATTGTTTCGCCGTCGTGTTTCGCCATGCCCGCCTCCTCGCGATGATGGTATTTTCTTGTTTTTTGGTCTTCTTGCTCTTCCCGGCGCAAAGTGTATGCGCAAAACGAGCCCTCTGACAAATGTTTTGTGCATCGCAACAGTTTGTTTTTTGCGCAGCAATTTTCCGCAAGATTTCGGCGTGATTTAGCAACATCTTTTAAAGCAACTTTCGCCATTTGACTTGTATTGAAAGCTTTGCCAGTCTCCGCCCGCAAGTGAGGAGAAAACTGATGACCCTGCCTTCAATCGTGATTGCCAGCGCCGCGCGCACAGCCGTCGGCTCTTTCAATGGCCACTTCGCCAATACGCCAGCCCACGAACTCGGGGCGACCGTCATCAGCGCCGTGCTGGAGCGCGCCGGTGTCGCGGCGAAGGAAATCGATGAGGTCATTCTCGGTCAGGTCCTGACGGCGGGCGAGGGGCAGAACCCGGCGCGGCAGGCTGCCATGAAGGCCGGCATTCCACAGGAAGCGACCGCCTTCGGCCTCAATCAGCTCTGCGGCTCCGGCCTGCGCGCCGTGGCCCTCGGCATGCAACAGATCGCGACCGGCGACGCGAACATCGTCATTGCCGGCGGCCAGGAATCCATGTCCATGGCGCCTCACTGCGCCCATTTGCGCGGCGGCGTGAAGATGGGCGATTTCAAGATGATCGATACCATGCTGAAAGATGGCCTTATCGACGCCTTTTACGGCTATCATATGGGCATCACCGCTGAAAACATCGCCCGCCAATGGCAGCTTTCCCGCGACGAGCAGGACCAATTCGCCGTCGCATCGCAAAACAAGGCCGAAGCCGCGCAAAGCGCCGGCCGTTTTGCAGATGAGATCGTGGCTTTCACGGTGAAGGGCCGTAAAGCCGATATCGTCATTGATACAGATGAGCATATCCGCGCTGGGGCTTCGCTGGAAACCATGGCCAAGCTGCGCCCCGCCTTCGACAAGGAAGGGACGGTCACGGCCGGCAACGCCTCCGGTCTGAACGATGGCGCCGCCGCCACGCTTTTGATGTCGGAACAGGAAGCAGGAAAGCGCGGCATCAGGCCGCTCGCCCGTATCGCCTCCTGGGCGACGGCAGGTGTCGATCCGCAGATCATGGGCACCGGCCCCATTCCCGCCTCCCGCAAGGCGCTGGCCAAAGCCGGCTGGTCGATCAGCGATATTGGCCTTGTGGAAGCCAACGAAGCCTTTGCGGCCCAGTCCTGCGCCGTGGTGCGCGAACTTGGTCTTGATCCTGCTATCGTCAACGTCAATGGCGGGGCGATTGCCATCGGCCATCCGATCGGCGCATCCGGCGCGCGCGTCCTCAACACCCTGATTTTCGAAATGCGCCGCCGTAACGTGTCGAAGGGTCTCGCAACGCTCTGCATCGGCGGCGGCATGGGTGTCGCCATGTGCATCGAAGCACTCTGAAACCGCCGCACGACTCGCCAAAAAGCAATTCCGGTTCAGCGCGCAATAGGGTAGAAGCGGCCTCCCATTGGCCGCATTTCTGTGGCCGGTGAGCACGACGAACAAGTTCTGCAAGATATGGAAGCATCCTTGCATATGCAGGCGCTTCAATGACAGGTCATGGAGGCCGATATGAGCCGGGTTGCTTTGATTTCCGGCGGGACGAGCGGCATAGGCGCCGCAATCGCCCGCGCCCTGCAGGCGGCCGGTTACCGGGTGGCCGTCAATTACGCCTTCACGACGGACAGGGCGGAAACATTCCAGAAAGAAACCGGCATCCCCGCTTTTCAGTGGGACGTGCGCGACTATGACGCCTGCGTCAATGGCATAGCCCAGGTGGAAGAGACCTTCGGTCCCGTCGAGGTGCTCGTCAACAATGCCGGCATCACCCGCGATGCGATGTTCCATAAAATGTCGCCGCAGCAATGGCGCGAGGTTATCGATACCAACCTCACCGGCGTCTTCAACATGACCCATCCCGTATGGCCGGGCATGCGCGACCGCGGCTTCGGCCGCATCGTCAACATCTCCTCCATCAATGGCCAGAAGGGACAGGCGGGACAGGCCAATTATTCCGCCTCGAAAGCGGGCGACATCGGCTTTACCAAGGCGCTCGCCCAGGAAGGCGCCAGCCGCAATATCACCGTCAACGCCATCTGCCCCGGCTATATCGGCACGGAGATGGTAAGAGCGATACCGGAGAAGGTTCTGGCGGAACGGATCGTGCCGCAGATTCCCGTTGGACGGCTGGGTGAACCGGAAGAAATCGCACGCTGCGTTCTGTTTCTGGTTTCCGACGAGGCCGGCTTCATCACCGGTTCGACCATGACGGCCAATGGCGGACAATATTTCGCCTGAGGGCCGTCGATCCCGCCTTCCCGGCCGCCTGAACCCAGTAAACTTTCCGTGATCGCAGCTTCGATAATTTTGCTGCGCACAAAAACTTGAAGATGAAACACTGGAATGACGCGCTGCCTAAACTAATGAAAATACGATAGTTTTTGTATAGTTTAGAATGAGTCTAGAAAATCCTTGGCGACTCATTAAGAGGTTTTTCTTGACAGTTGCTGTCCTGTTTTGGTTTAAGAACGAAAACAACGTGTTGCGTCATACAGGCAGTCCATCATGCTGGTTTGCAGCTGCAATTACATCACCGATCACGATATCCGGGACGTCATCAACGAGCTCCTCGACGAGGACTGTTGGCAGCTCATCGTTCCTGCAAAAGTGTATCACGCCATGGAAAAACGTGGTCGCTGCTGCGGCTGTTTCCCCACCGTTGTCGACCTGATCATCAAAACCACTGAAGAATATCATGCCCGTCGCCACTCGACTGAGGCCGATGTTTTTGATTTTATGTCCCGCCTGAAGCAATTCCATGAAGAGAACAGGAGAGCGGACATTGAAAGGCGACAAAAAAGTCATCGAGCGGCTTAACGAGGCCCTTTTTCTCGAACTCGGTGCGGTAAACCAGTACTGGCTTCACTATCGTTTGCTGGAAGACTGGGGCTACACGAAGCTCGCCAAAAAGGAACGCGCTGAATCCATCGAGGAAATGCAGCACGCCGACAAGCTGGTCGCACGCATCATCTTCCTTGAAGGCCATCCCAACCTTCAGACCGTCGCGCCCCTGCGCATCGGCCAGAACGTCAAGGAAGTTCTGGAATCCGACCTTGCCGGCGAATATGACGCCCGCACCTCCTACAAGAAATCGCGTGATATCTGTTATGAGGCCGGAGACTACGTCTCCATGAAGCTTTTCGAAGAACTGCTGATCGACGAGGAAGGCCATATCGACTTTCTCGAAACCCAGCTCGAACTGCTCGGCAAGATCGGCGAGGAAAAATACGGCCAGCTCAACGCCGATTCCGCCAACGAAGCGGAATAAGCACTGGCGATACGACAGAAAAGGCGGCCTTGGCCGCCTTTTTTATTTGCCGGAAAGGTGCTGGAACTCCGCTACGACCTGTTCGTATACCGCGCGCTTGAACGGCACGATGAGTTCCGGCAGGCTTTCCATCGACTTCCAGTCCCACGCATCGAATTCGGCCGTGTGCCCGGTCGGCGGCGGATCGATCTGGATTTCGCTTTCGTCGCCTTCGAAGCGGAACGCAAACCAGCGCTGCGCCTGCCCGCGATATTTGCCCCTGAGGCCGATGCCGATCAGTTCAGGCGGCAGGTCATAGTGAATCCAGTCGCTCGCCTCCGCAAGCAGGCTGACCGTTTTCATGCCTGTTTCTTCGTAGAGTTCGCGAATGGCAGCCGTCAAAGGCCGTTCGCCGTCATCGATGCCGCCCTGCGGCATCTGCCACAAATGCGGTGAGCCATCATATTCGGGATTACCTTCCTTGATACGCCGGCCGACCCAGACAAGGCCCTCGGCGTTCAGCACCATAATTCCCGCACAGGGACGGTAAGGCAAATCTTCTGCTTTGATTGTCATGGGAAACCCGCACTGTCTGAGCGCCAGAAATGGCCGCACGCAAGGTTTACTGCCCTGCCTGCCCGGAAACAAGCGCAGAAACACCGACAATCTCGATGCCACGCCCGCCTGCCTCGCGCGACCACCTGGAGATCGCGGCAACGCTTTCATCGAAAGCCGAAGCAACGCCGATCGCCTGGCCGTTACGCCGTGCAATTCGCTCCAGTTCGTCCAGCTTGCGCAGAATGGCAGCTTCGGTGACTTCGCCGTCGAGCAGAATATCGGCAAAACCTTGTGGGGCGGAAATCGCCTTGGCAATACCGCCGCTCAGCGACTGCGCCGAAGAACCATCGTCCAGAAACAGCAGGCCACGCTTGCCGATATCCCGCATGACCGGCTCCAGCGCCGCCTGCTCGGCAAGGAAACGCCCGCCGAGATAATTCATAATGCCGGTGTAATTGGTGATCTTCGCCATGGAACGATGCAACCGGTCGATATTGACCTTGGCGGGATCACCCGCCAGCAGGGTGTCCGGGCCCGGATTGGTGCCGGGGTAACCGAAAGGCTCAAGCGGTATCTGCAGAAGGATTTCATGTCCCTGTCGGCGCGCTTCCTGCATCCAGCGCTGCAGGCTGTTGCCGCTGGCGGCAAAACCCAGCGTCACCTCCGGCGGCAGCTCCCGGATCGCTTTTTGCGACCCGGTCTGGCTGAGACCCAGCCCGCCAACCACGATCGCCACCCGCGTGCCGCGTGCACCGGACCAGGGCCGCGCATATTGCTCCATCGGCCGCAAACCGTCCGCACCGACGATCGGCAATCTGCCGAATGCGGTTTCTTCCAGCAATTCCTCATTGGGTCGCGTCGCCATGCGCGGATCCTGACCATAGGTCTGGCCGCTCACCAGCACCGGCCCATCACCGTCACGCGGGCGGGGAGAGTAAACCGATACAACATTGCCGTCGGGCATCGTCTCGCGATTGATATTGGCGCCGGAGCGACCGCTTTGCGGCTGGAGACCGGCGGCATCGCCGGGAGCCGTTCCATCGGCCGGTGCGATTTCAGGTGCTTTTTCGGCAAGCTGAGGCTGTGCATCCGGCCCGCTCGCCGTTTTCTGCAAATTGCCGGGCGAAAGCGCCGTATAGACGGACAGGCCGCCGATTGAGAAAACCGCAAGCACCGACAGAGCCATAATGACGGAAAAGCGCCGGTTGATACCGGCGCTTTTTTTCTGACGACCCAGAAGCGGTTTTCGCAGGTCCGAAGGCAATGAACGATCCGTCCAAACGGTTGGGCAATAGATGGAATGCGCCGGCTGACCGGCGCACTATCTTACTGCTTGTTGACCACAGCCTTTTCCGGGTTCGGCGGGAAAGACGGATCCGTCTTGCTGCCGCGCAGCAGGTCCAGAGCATAGTTGAGCTGGATGTCGTCCTTGGCTTCCGGCGGAACATAAGCGGAGGAACCCGAACCTTCGTCGGTTTCGCTCTGGCCCTTGATGTGGCCGGAAAGGCCGGATTCACCTTCGGTGGTCACCTTGCCCTGCAGCTCGGCCGGCAATGGCTGCTCCACCTTGATGTCAGGCTCAATGCCCGTGCCCTGGATCGATTTACCCGACGGGGTGTAATAGAGCGCCGTGGTCAGGCGCAGCGCGCCCGCCTCGCCGAGCGGGATGATCGTCTGGACCGAACCCTTGCCGAAGGAGCGCGTGCCGACCACGGTCGCACGACGCAGGTCCTGCAGGGCGCCGGCAACGATTTCCGAAGCCGAAGCCGAACCGCCGTTGACGAGCACGATTACCGGCTTGCCATCGGTCAGATCGCCTGCCGTCGCGTTGAAGCGGCGGGTCTCGTCCGGGTTACGGCCACGGGTCGAAACGACCTCACCGCGCTCGAGGAAGGCGTCGGAGACATTGATCGCCTGATCGAGCAGACCGCCCGGGTTGAGGCGCAGGTCAAGCACATAACCCTTCAGCTTGTCGGCTGGCACATCCGCCTTGATCTTCTTGATCGCCTTTTCGAGATCGTCATAGGTCTTCTCGGTAAAGGAGATGACGCGCAGATAACCGACATTGTCACCTTCGACACGGGACTTGACGGCCCGCACGGCAATGACATCGCGCATGACGGTGAATTCAAGCGGCTTGTCGGCGCCCTGACGGATGATCGTCAGCTTGATCGGCGTCTTGACTGCGCCGCGCATCTTTTCGACCGCCTGTTCCAGCTTCAGGCCACGAACCGGCGTACCGTCGATTTCCGAAATGAAGTCGCCGGCGAGAATGCCTGCGCGGGAAGCCGGTGTATCGTCGATCGGCGTAATGACCTTGACGAGCTCGTTCTCCATGGTCACTTCGATGCCGAGACCGCCGAATTCACCCTTGGTCTGGGTGCGCATGTCGTTGGCATCCTTGGCATTCATGAAGCTCGAATGCGGATCGAGCGAGCTCAGCATGCCGTTGATGGCGTTTTCCACCAGCTTCTCGTCATCCGGCGGCGTCACATATTGTGCGCGCACGCGCTCGAACACGTCGCCAAAGATCGACAGTTCCTTATAGGTCGAAGGCCCGGCCGCCTGTGCCGGCATGCTCGCCGAATAAATCACGCTCATCGCCGTGGCGCCCATAAGCCCACCGATAAGGAGAAGCGAAACCTTACGAATCATTGTGCGCCCTTCCGGTATTTTTTGCGGTCCACCATGGTTGGGAATCAACCGGTACACCATCTTTCCTGAACTCAATGTAGAGCGTTGGCCTGTCGGTTTCCAGCGCCAATGCTGCTGCACTCGCTACTCTTTTTGCACCCATGGATGCGATGGGCTCTCCGGAGAACACGAACATTCCCTGCCGCGTCCTCACATTGTCCATGCCCGTCATCACCACATGATATCCATCGCCCGTATTGAGGATGATCATCCGGCCATAACTGCGAAAATCTCCGGCAAACACCACGAAGCCGTCTGCAGGCGCCGTCACGATGGCTTCCGGTCCGCTCGCGACGACAATTCCCTTGGAAAAGTGGCCCGTTCCATCCGCATCGCCGAAGCGCCGCAGCACCTCGCCGGTAACCGGCAGCTCCAGCTTTCCCTTCAAACTCGCGAAGGGATATGCGGGCGCAATACGGTTTTTATCGGGCATTCCAGCCTCGGCCGCAGCCCGCTCCTTTTCGCGTTCCGCCTCCGAAAGACGGGCCAGGCGCTGCTCTTCCGCCCGCGCCTTTTCCATCGCCTCCCGCACCGAGGTAATCTCGCCTTCAAGCGAACTGACCAGCCCCTCGAGGCTCGTCGCCTTGCTCGCAAGCTCTTCGGATCGCTTGCGTTCCGCCTCCAGCTCCGCCGCCGTCTGGGTATTCTTGCGATCGTTTTCGGCAATCAGCAGGTCAAGGCGTTTTTCCTCTTCCAGACTTGCCGTCATCATACCCGTAAGATCGTCCTTTTCGCGAGCGATTGCCTGCCTCAGATCAGTCAATTCTTTGAGAGCGGCGACCAGCTTGTCGGTTTCACCGCGAATGCCGGGCACGACGGCGCCGAGAAGAATGGCGCTTCGCACGGACGCCAGCGCATCCTCCGGCGAGACGAGAAGGGCGGGGGGCGGGTTTCGGCCCATGCGCTGCAGCGCCGCCAGAACCTCCGCCAGCACGCCGCGCCTCTCACGCAGCGACGCCTTGACGCCATCCTCGCGCACGGAAAGCTTGGCCAGCCGATCCTCACCATCGCTGATCTTGGTTTCCAGCGCCTTGCGCCGGGCAGCCGATGCGATCAGCTCTTCCCGGATGCGGGCGCTGTCCTGATTGAGGGAGGCGATGCTTTCCTCAAGCTTCCTTGTCTTGTCTTCCGAAAGACCAATGCTGTCGACCAGCTCCTCCAGATCCTGCCGGTTCTGGTCGCGGCGCTTCTCCAGCGTCTTCAGCGCATCCGGCGACGAATCATCGCCAGCGGCAGGAACGGCGCCTGCATCGTCCCGCGAATAGGTCGGACCGATGCCCATGACGAAAGCAGCAATAACCGCGCCCGCAAGGGCAGCGTGCCGTTTTCGTTGAGGCCTGGTGTCCATGTGAACTTTCTTTGATGCCGAAGCAGAAGCGCCGATATTAGGGATTTTGCCGCGATCTTCCAAGAGGCTCTGGAAAGGCCGCCGCCAAAGCCGTGCGCTATCAGCGGTGTCGCGGAGCTTCATGTTGAAATTGAGACAATTCTGCGAATCGAAACCCGATCAAACGCGATGATAGGGATGACCGGAAAGGATCGTGACGGCGCGGTAAAGCTGCTCGGCGATCAGGATACGAACGATCTGATGCGGCCATGTCAGCTTGCCGAGATTGAGAACGGCCGTCGCCTTGTCGTAAAGCGCGGGATCGAGCCCATCGGCTCCGCCTATGGCGATCACGAGGTCTCGCTTGCCGCTATCGCGCAAATCGCCAAAAAATGAAGCGAAGGCAGGACTGTCCAGCGCCTTTCCGCGCTCGTCCAGCAGCACGAGGGCAGCACCATCGGCCAAATGTTTTTCCAGCATCGCGGCTTCTTCGCGCTTGCGGGTCTCCGCATTGGAAGCGCGGCTTTCGGCAACCTCGATCACCCGCGAAAACTCCAGCCCGATCGCCGGGCCGGTCTTTGCCAGACGCTCGATATAACGGGCCGCAAGATCCTTTTCGGGGCCGGATTTCAGCCGTCCCACCGCAAAAATTGAAATCCGCATCGCAAACCTGCATTCGTCGTGACCCAACAGGGTCACGCTCTTAACAGCATAGCCTGCGGATTCCTATGCGGCCGGTCTGATTTCCGGCCAGAGGCACCGTTTCCGAAGTCAGATATGATCTTCGGCAAAAGCGATGCACTCGCTCAAAGGCTTACCGCATCAATGCAGCGTCTCTTCCGGCATGTCCGGCGTCGCCCACATTTTTTCAATGTTGTAGAAGGCGCGGATTTCCGGGCGGAACACATGAACGATGATGTCGCCGGTATCGATCAGCACCCAGTCTCCGGTCTCGAGACCTTCAACGCGGGCGTTTCCGAACCCTTCATCCTTCATATCCTTGAGAAGATGCTCGCAAATCGCCGAGACATGCCTGTTCGACCGCCCGGAGACCACGACCATGTAGTCCGCAAGCGCCGATTTTCCGGCAATGTTGAGAGAGACGATATCTTCAGCCTTGGAGTCCTCGAGGCTCGCGAGGACGGTTTCGAGGGCATGGCCGGCGGCATCGGCGCCACTGTCCTGGCCCTTCGGGATAGCAACAAATGCTCTTCCCTTGGCGTGTACTGTTGTCAGAGGTTTTCCTTTCCAAGAATGACAAAACAGGCACTGGCGACGCGATTCTCTGCGTCACACAATGAAGGTGGCATCAAAGCATTAACTTTTCAAGATATGGACCCTTCGACACCCGGCACATACATCATTTGTGATCGAAGGCGTCATTTACGACCGTTGCGCAGCGCCGTGGAGCTGAGCGTGGAGCGCGGGCCGTGAATGAAAACCCAGGCAGGGGCCGCTTTTTTCCACAAAACGCCGGCATCGTCCTCATCCACCCGTGCATGGTTGAAGGCCTGCGCCATGGTGGAGGAGAGATAAGAAAGCGTGGAGCCTGGCCGATCGATCACGGCAATCGGGAATGTCTCGGCGATCCGCCGCCATTTCTGCCAGCGATGGAAGCCTTTCAGATTGTCCGCTCCCATGATCCAGATGAAACGGACATGCGGATTTTTCGCCTTCACCTTGGCGAGCGTATTGGCCGTATAGCTCATCCCCAGTGATTTTTCGAAGGCCGTCACCTTGATGCGCGGATCGTGGACCAGCTTTTCGCAGGCGGCGATGCGATCTTCCAGAGACGCCAGTTCTGAGCGGCTTTTCAGCGGGTTGCCCGGTGTGACGATCCACCAGAGCTGGTCGAGACCGAGCCTGCGCAACGCAATCTCGGCCACAAGCGCGTGACCCGCATGCGGCGGATTGAAAGAACCGCCGAACAGGCCAACGACCATGCCGCGCTCCACATGCGGCATGGTGAGATAACGTCTGTCGAGGCGCTTGTCAGCCGGCAAATATCAGGTCCGTGTCTGGCCGGTGCCATGCACCCGGTATTTGAACGAGGTGAGCTGCTCGACTCCGACCGGGCCCCGCGCATGCATCTTGCCCGTGGCAATGCCGATTTCAGCACCCATGCCGAATTCGCCGCCGTCCGCGAACTGCGTCGAGGCATTGTGCAACAGAATAGCCGAATCGAGTTCGTTGAAGAAACGCGCGACCACATCGGGATCCTCGGCGATCACCGCCTCGGTGTGGTTGGACGAATAGGTACCGATATGCTCGATCGCGCCGGAAATACCCTCCACCACGGCGACCGAAATGATCGCATCGAGATATTCGGTACGCCAATCCTCTTCCGTTGCCGGCGTGAGACCCGCCACCAAGTCGCGAACGGCCTGCGAACCGCGCACTTCGCAGCCGGCTTCGATCAAGGCTTTGACGAGCGGCGTAAGATGCGTGGAAACGGCAGCGGCATCCACCAGCAGCGTCTCAGCCGCCCCACAAATACCGGTGCGGCGCATCTTGGCATTAACGACGATACGTTTCGCCATGTCGAGATCGGCCGACTTGTCGATATAGACATGACAAATGCCTTCCAGATGCGCGAAAACCGGCACACGGGCTTCCGACTGCACCCGCGCCACGAGGCTTTTGCCGCCGCGCGGCACGATGACGTCAACCGTACCGTTCAGGCCGCCGAGTAGCGCACCGACGGCGGCGCGGTCGGTCACTGGCACCAGCTGAATGGCATGCTCGGGAAGGCCGGCAATCTTCAGGCCTTCCACGAGGCAGGCATGGATAGCACGCGATGAATGTTGTGAATCCGAGCCGCCGCGCAGGATGACGGCATTGCCCGCCTTGAGGCACAAAGCGCCGGCATCCGCCGTCACATTCGGTCGGCTTTCGTAGATCACGCCGATGACGCCGAGCGGCGTGCGCACGCGCTCGATCTTCAGCCCATTCGGACGATCCCAGGCGGCGATGACTTCGCCAACCGGATCTGGCAGCGCCGCAACCGAACGGATGCCTTCGGCAATACCGGCGATCCTTGCATCGTTGAGAGTCAACCTGTCCACGAAGGAAGCGGCAAGGCCTGCGCTTTCCGCCGCGGCCAAATCTTTCCTGTTGGCGGCAAGGATCGCATCCCTGGATGCCTCGATGGCGGAGGCCATGGCAAGCAGCGCCCGGTTCTTCTGGTCTGTGCCGGCGATGGACAACGGTCGCGAAGCAGCTTTCGCCTGAGCGCCGATGGTGATCATCAGCGCGTCAATATCATGGCTCTGCTTCACGGCCTGTTCAGGCATGGACCTCATCCTTCTTTGCATTTTTAACTTTGACGGCAGCGCCCGTCATTACCAGATCGTCACGATGAATCATGGCCGCCCGCCCGACATAACCGAGGATCGCCTCGATCTCGTTGGACTTGTGACCGATGATAAGACGCGCCTCTTCAGCATCGTAACCCGCAAGACCGCGAGCGACTTCACGGCCTTCCGCACCGATAATGGCGATTGCGTCACCACGGCCGAAATTGCCCTTCACCAGTCGCACACCCGCCGGAAGCAGGCTTTTTCCGGCATAGAGAGCCTTTTCCGCGCCGGCATCCACATGGATTTCGCCGGCCGGCTGCAATTGCCCGGCAATCCAGGTCTTGCGCGCCGTCACCGGCGTGCCCGAAGGCGCGAACCATGAGGAGCGCGCGCCGTTTTCAATAGCCTTCAAGGGATTGAGCGTCTTGCCGGAGGCGATGATCATGCCGCAGCCGGCAGCGGTCGCGATCTTGCCCGCGTCGATCTTGGTGCGCATGCCGCCGCGTGAAAGCTCGGATGCCGCACCGCCTGCCATGGCCTCGATTTCGGGCGTAATATCGGCAATCGTCTCAAGGAATTTCGCGTCGGGGTCGAGATGCGGCGGAGCCGTGTAAAGCCCGTCAATATCCGAAAGCAGCACCAGAAGATCGGCGCCCGTCATGGTCGCCACACGCGCCGCCAGACGGTCATTGTCGCCATAACGGATCTCGGTGGTCGCCACGGTATCGTTTTCATTGATGATCGGGATGGCGCCGATCTTCAGCAACTGGTTGATGGTGGCGCGCGCATTGAGATAACGGCGACGCTCTTCGGTATCGGAGAGCGTCAGAAGAATCTGGCCGGCGACGATCTCATGCCGCGACAGGCTTTCCGACCATGCGCGCGCCAGCGCGATCTGGCCAACAGCCGCCGCCGCCTGGCTTTCTTCCAGCTTCAATGCACCGGAGGGCAGGCCAAGCACGGTGCGGCCAAGCGCGATGGCGCCCGAAGACACAACCTGCACATCCGCGCCATTTTTCTTCAGCGCGGCGATATCCTCGCAGATGGCGTCGAGCCAGTCTTTCTTGAGACCGGTCTTCCGGTCCACCAGAAGCGCCGACCCGATCTTGATGACGATCCGGTGATGGCTCGCCAGCGGCTTGCGCATCAGGCTCATAGACGGTCGTCCTCTTCCTCAACCTCGCTCTCGGAAGGCATCGAACGATCGGGAAGGGCGGTTTCGCCGCCATTGCTCGCCGAGACAATGATATCGCGAAGGGCGCGCAGCGCTTCCGTCATGCCGATATGGGCGGCAGCGGAAAGAAGTAGCGGGGGACGGCCGCAGGCCTTCTCCAGTTCCTTGGCCTTCTTTTTCAGCTCTTTTTCATCCAGCACGTCGATCTGCGACAGCGCCACGATTTCCGGCTTGTCGGTCAGCCCGCCGCCATAGGCGTCCAGCTCGGCCTTAACAGTCTTATAGGCCTTGCCGACTTTCTCCTCCTGCGCGGAAACGAGATGCAGAAGCACGCGGGTACGCTCCACATGGCCGAGGAAGCGGTCACCGATGCCAACACCCTCATGCGCGCCTTCGATAAGGCCGGGAATATCGGCCAGCACGAATTCACGGCCATCGATGGTAGCGACGCCCAGGTTCGGATGAAGGGTGGTGAAGGGATAATTGGCGATCTTCGGCCGCGCACGGGTGACCGTCGCAAGGAACGTGGATTTACCCGCATTGGGCAAACCGACGAGACCGGCATCGGCGATCAGTTTGAGGCGAAGCCAGACTGTTTTTTCCTCGCCTGCGAGGCCGGGATTGGCATGGGTGGGCGCCTGATTGGTGGACGACTTGAAATAGGCATTGCCGAAACCGCCATTACCGCCGGCGGCAAGACGAAACCGCTGGCCTTCTTTCGTCAGATCGACGATCAGCGTCTCATTGTCTTCCTCGAAGATCTGCGTACCGACGGGCACCTTCAGCACCACATCCGAACCCTTGGCGCCGGTGCGGGTCTTGCCCATGCCGTGCTGTCCGATGGAGGCCTTGAAATGCTGCTGGAAACGGAAGTCGATCAGCGTGTTGAGGCCGTTGACCACCTCAACCCAGACATCGCCGCCGCGCCCGCCATCGCCACCGTCAGGACCGCCGAATTCGATGAATTTTTCGCGCCGGAAGGAAACGGCGCCCGCGCCGCCATCGCCGGACTTGATATAGACTTTTGCTTCATCGAGAAATTTCATCGGACTGCCGTTCTGTCGGTTTGCGGACGCAACAATCTTGCCATTGCGTCGAACAAAAATATCGTCGTTTCGAATACAAGCGCTTCTCCGCAAGGTCAAAGACTATCGTGCGGGAAGCTCATGCGCGAGACAAGGCCGGTTTGATCCAAACCGGCCTTGCAATGCTCCTCAAGTGCGATGCGGCTGAATGAAATCCTCAGCCGTAATCATCGTACCGATATGCGCCACCATGGCGGCGCGCGCCGTGGCGTAGACCTGGTGGCAACCGGTCACCCGGAAGCCGAGTTTTTCCTGCACTCGCAGCGAGGCGGGATTATCCGCAAATACGCCGGAGTGAAGGGTCACTCCGGGCATACGGCGGAAGAACCGCTCGACCACGGCGGCCACCGCCTCGGTCATGTAACCCTTGCCCCAGTAGAAGCGGTTCAGCCAATAGCCGAGATGCCACTCGCCGTGCCGCAATTCCACCGAGACGACACCGATCAGGGTATCGTCGCCGCTGGTAATGGCGAAATCCCAGTCGGGCAGGGTACCGGAGGTGCGCAAGACCAGCCATTCCAGCGCATCCTGCTTGTGGTAGGGCGCGGGAACGCGGGCCAGCATTCTGGTCACGGCGAAATCGCCAAGCGATTCCGCAATGCTGCCGGCGTCGGAAAGCCGCTGCGGCCGCAGCACCAGACGCGATGTCTCGATGACGGGGCAGGGGCCGGGCGGCGCCACGGTGGGGGCAGTCCGCCGTCGGGTCAGTTCGAGCGCACTCATCCCATGTCCCCCCAGCTCTTCAGCGAAACCCAGGTCTTGCGGTCGAGCCTGTACCATTCGACCGGCACCATGCCGCCAAGCGCCAGAGACCCGACCATGCCGGAGCCCTGGAACTGGAAACCGCACTTCTGGATGACGCGGCGCGACGCGATGTTGGTGACCCGGCAACGAGCATCGATCTGATCGATTTCACGCGTGCGGAAGGCCATGTCGATCAGCGCATGCGCCGCTTCCGTCATATAGCCGCGGTTCCAGTAGGGTTCCCCCAGCCAGTAACCGATCTCCAGCGTCTTTTCGTCTTCCTGGGGTTCGAGCGCGCAGCAGCCCAGAAACTCGCCATTGTCCATGCGGGTAATCGCATAGACGCACTTGCCAATCTCGCCAGCTTTGGAGCGTCGCACAAAATCCGCGGCGTCTTTGGCCGTGTAAGGGTGCGGCATACGCGACACCATGGTCGCGATATTGGCATTGTTGGCAAGATGGGCAAGGGCGTCGATGTCTTCTTCGTGAGGCTTACGTAAAACCAGCCTCTGCGACAGTAAAACGGGGCAATCGCTCCTCGACCGATCGGGCCTCGGCCGCTCTTCGGGTGACCGTGATTGGTCGACCCTCAACAATTCAGCTTGCATGGTTCAGTCCCTCCTTGGGGTTAAAGAAAAAGGGGAGTTGGGTGGTGCCCCATCTCCCCTGTTTTCTTGACTGAACCTGATACGTCTCAGCCGGGTCGATGGGACACCGGCTGCATATGACGCTTACCGGCTTATTCTGCGGCTTCCGCTTTCGGGGCCACGGATACGAATACGCGGCCGTTGGCCTTCGTACGGAAGTTCACGTTACCTGCGGTCAGTGCGAAAATCGTGTGGTCCTTGCCGATGCCAACATTGGCGCCCGGATGCCACTGCGTGCCGCGCTGACGCAGAATAATGTTGCCTGGAATGACAGCTTCGCCGCCGAACTTCTTTACGCCAAGGCGCTTGGATTCGGAATCGCGACCGTTACGCGAGGAACCGCCAGCTTTTTTGTGTGCCATTGGAGTTCTCCTTTAAACCTTGTTTCCCGTGTCGCGCCGATCAGGCAGCAACGATGTCCGTGATGCGGACGACAGTGTGATGCTGACGATGGCCGCGCGAACGCTTGGAGTTCTGACGACGACGCTTCTTGAAGGCGATGACCTTCTTGCCGCGATTGTGCTCGACAACTTCAGCCTTGACGATGGCGCCCTTGACGAAGGGTGCACCGAACTTGGCGTCGGCGCCTTCGCCAACAACGAGAACTTCGGTGAATTCTACAGTTGCGCCCGCCTCTGCTTCCAGCTTTTCGATGGTCAGCACGGCGTCGGCCGCTACGCGGTACTGCTTACCGCCGGTCTTGATGACTGCGAACATTTTTTATCCTTTCATGTTCGTTCCGGCTCTGCCCGCAAATGCAAGCTGGCCGTCTTTTTATCAGTCGAAGTAGCGGAAATCCGTCAGGACTGAATGCCCCTTTGAATGTCTGCCGGTGAAGCCGCCTTTTGAGGGGCGGAATAAACAGAAGGCGCACTACGCCATCAATTTGGGTGCCGATTACGCGAGACGCCCGTTTATGTCAAGATGACGACGGCTTGAAAAGTAACTGTAACGCCAAGAATTTCATGCTTTTTCGGCGGGTGAAGCAGTCGGGTCTCGAAATTTGTCCAGCAAGTGTTTATATGGGCCTTCCAACAAGGAGCAGAAATGGCCCGCATAGACCAGACCGACGATTGGCGGGACCGCCATGCGCCGACACTTTCCGCCTTCGAGTCGCTTGCGATCGAGGCATATGGCCACCTGCCGGAAGAATTTCGCGCACTGACAAAAGATCTCATCATCGAGATCGCCGATTTTCCGACCGATGACGTGTTCGAAGACATGGCGCTCGAAACACCCTTCGATCTTCTCGGACTGTTCGAAGGGCGCGGCATCTCCGAACGTTTCACCATGGAAACGGGCGAGATGGTGAACCGCATCACGCTTTATCGCCGTCCCATTCTCGACTACTGGGCCGAGAACGAGGAAACGCTGGGCGATATCATCACCCATGTCCTCATCCACGAAATCGGCCACCACTTCGGCCTGTCGGACGACGACATGGAGCGGATAGAGGAAAGCGCCGACGAAGCCGCCGCCGATCGCTGATCGGGGCGGCTGGCGCCGCTCATTGCTCGCCGAGTTTCATGTCCGGATGGTATTCCTTGCCCTCGACCACCTTGGTCACGGCCTGGCCGCAATGCATGACGCCGCTTGCGGCGTTGAAGGCGTAGCTTGGCGAACCCGCGAGTTCCCATCCCTTGTTCAGCGTCTCGGTGACCCGGTGACAGAATTTCGCGTCGTCGGGACCGGTTATGAAACGATAGACCTTCACGTCTTTTTTGCCTTTCCTTGTGCGATGATATCGGCCATGGCGACCAGCCTTTCGGCCTGGCCCACATGCAGCCGTTCGATCATCCGACCGTTCATGTTGATGACGTTCAATTCCACAGATTCCGGTTTTGCGAAAGCGGCAATGATCTCGCGGGCTTCCGCGACCGCCGCCTCATCCGGGCCAAAATGGCAATTGGCCGGCTCGATCTGGGCCGGATGGATCAGCATCTTGCCATCGAACCCCATGGCGCGACCCTGCTCACATTCGGCTTCGAAAGCGGCGATATCGCGGAAATCGTTCGAGACGCTGTCGATGACATCCAGACCATAGGCACGGGCGGCAAGCACCACCTGCATCATCCAGGGTACGAGATAAGTGCGTCCGGGAAGGGCCGGCACCCGCGTTTCCTTGCGCAGATCGTTGAGCCCGATGACAAAAGCCGAAAGCCGCGCATCCGGCGTGTGGGCAGCGTCAGCAATCGAGGCGGCATTCAGGACACCAAGCGGCGTTTCGATCATCGCCCAGATTTTCAGGTGGTCCGGCACATCCGCCTCGGCCAGAAGATCGGCCACATCGTGAATATCGGCCGGCTGCTCCACCTTCGGCAAAAGAATTGCATCAGGCCGGCAGGAAAGCACAAGCTCCAAATCCGCCTTCCCGTCGGGCGTGGAAAGCGGGTTGATGCGGATAATGGTCTCGCCCGCTGCAAGAGGCCCTTCCGAAAACAGCTTTTGCAGATTGTCCCGCGCCGCGCCCTTCATCCCGGGTGCGACCGAATCCTCCAGATCGAGGATCACCCCATCACAATCGAGATCGCGGATTTTTTCCAGTGCCCGGACATTGATGGCCGGCACGGAGAGCAACGAACGACGTGGTCTCACAAGAATATTTTCGGAAAAGTTGACCATGCCGCACTTGTGTCAAGCTTTTGTGACATCTGCAAGCTGACAATCCACTGAATCCTCTTGCAACCCGGAAGAAGAAGGCCCACATTCGTCTGGATAGAAAGGTTTGGATCATGCAAGGCATACGTTCGTTTTTCATCGCCGCATCCGGCATTGCAATTCTGGCGATAGTCGCCCTGTTCACCGCGTCGCTCACGGTCGCTTTCATCGGCGTGCTCGCGGTTCTCAGCGCTGCCCGCCTGCTTTCCGCGCGTCTGAAGCCGGCCCCCATTCCGGTCAAGCCCCGTAACCAGCGCGATATGCGCGTCTGGAACGACGGCAAAGGCACGATTATCGATCTCTGAGATCGTCTCTAATCGGCAAAAATGCCAGAGCGCCGCGCGCGGCGTACCGAAGAACGCGGGTTTGCGCTTCTAAAGTGATCAGTTTTGCAGTATTTCCCGGCAGAACACGTTCGGTGAGCTTTAACCAGCCCCGGATTTTGTCGAAGGGAAACACGGGAAGCGACAGATGGAAAAATTCACCAAGCTGACGGGCGTTGCCGCGCCCATGCCGGTGGTCAATATCGACACCGATATGATCATTCCGAAAGACTATCTGAAGACCATCAAGCGCACCGGCCTCGGCAAGGGCCTCTTCGCCGAGTCGCGTTATCTCGAGGATGGCTCGCCCAATCCGGATTTCGTACTGAACAAGCCCGCCTACCAGAACGCCCAGATTCTCGTCGCGGGTGACAATTTCGGTTGCGGTTCCTCGCGCGAACATGCGCCATGGGCGCTTCTCGATTTCGGCATCCGCTGCGTGATCTCCACCAGCTTCGCCGACATCTTCTACAATAACTGTTTCAAGAACGGCATTTTGCCGATCGTCGTCAGCCCCGAGAACCTCGAAAAGCTGCTGGACGATGCGTCCCGCGGATCGAATGCCGTCCTCTCCGTCGATCTGGAAAGTCAGGAAATCAGCGGCCCCGATGGCGGCACGATTACCTTCGAGATCGATGAATTCAAGCGTCACTGCATGCTGAACGGTCTGGACGATATCGGCCTGACGCTCGAACATTCCGGCGCTATCGATACGTTCGAAAAGGCAAACGCCTCGGTCCGCCCCTGGGCCTGACCGCATTTCTGCTCTTCAAAAAAGCCGATCCCGTACCAAACCGTACCGGATCGGCTTTTGCTTTGCTTGAAAAGCCCTTGAGGCGGAGATAAGAAGCCTCCGATCCCGTCCGGCCGCGATACGACTTCTCATGTGCAGGACGGAAACGAGTTTGACGCCGCGTTCGCCGCAATCGAAAACCCTTCAGGATGTTTTCCGGCACGCCGCCCAAGGAGGGTTCTCATGACAGTTCGTTCGCTTTTCCTTCTGCCCGGTGACGGTATCGGCCCGGAGGCCATGACTGAGGTCCGCAAGCTGATCGATTACATGAACAGCGCGCAAAATGCCGGCTTCACCGTCTCGGAGGGTCTGGTCGGCGGCTCTGCCTATGACGCCCATGGCGTGGCGATTTCCGATGCGGATATGGAAAAGGCGCTTGCCGCCGATGCGATCCTGTTCGGCGCCGTCGGCGGCCCGAAATGGGATGGCGTGCCCTACGAGCACCGCCCGGAAGCCGGTCTGCTGCGCCTGCGCAAGGATCTCGAACTTTTCGCCAATCTGCGCCCGGCCATCTGCTACCCCGCACTTGCCGCCGCTTCCTCGCTGAAGCCGGAACTGGTCGAAGGCCTCGATATCCTCATCGTCCGCGAGCTGACGGGCGGCGTTTATTTCGGTGAGCCGAAGCAGATCATCGATCTCGGCAACGGCCAGAAGCGCGGCATCGACACGCAGATCTACGACACTTTCGAAATCGAGCGCATCGCCAGCGTCGCTTTCGAACTGGCCCGCACCCGCGACAACCGCGTCTGCTCGATGGAAAAGCGCAACGTGATGAAATCCGGCGTTCTGTGGAACCAGGTGGTCACCGAAACCCACGCCGCCAAATTCAAGGACGTTCAGCTGGAACATATGCTGGCCGATGCCGGCGGCATGCAACTGGTGCGCAAGCCCAAGCAGTTCGACGTGATCGTCACCGACAATCTCTTCGGCGACATGCTCTCCGACGTCGCCGCCATGCTCACCGGCTCGCTCGGCATGCTGCCCTCCGCTTCGCTTGGCGCGCCTGACGCCAAGACCGGCAAGCGCAAGGCCATGTATGAGCCGGTCCACGGTTCGGCCCCGGATATTGCCGGCAAGGGTATCGCCAACCCCATCGCCATGATCGCCTCCTTCGCCATGTGCCTGCGTTACTCGTTCAACATGGTTGACGAAGCGACCAAGCTCGAAGCGGCAATCGCCAACGTGCTGGACAAGGGCATCCGCACCGCCGACATCATGGCCGAGGGCAGCCGTCAGGTCGGAACCTCTGAAATGGGTGACGCGGTTCTCGCCGAATTCAAGGCGCTTTCGGCGTAACGCTGGACGAAACCGGCTGGGCAGGCGGCACCTTCGCCTGCCCATCTTCCTTCGGCAGAAGATGCTCATATCTTTTGTCAGTCAGCGTCTTCAGAAAGGCGACGATGGCGTCCACACGCTTGTCGTCCAGCGCCGGCGCGGATGTCAGTTCCGCCATGGCGATATTTTCAGGCACTTCCGGCGCATCCCACGTCTTGCCCGTTTCCGGATTGATCTGGCGGCTCGGCTTCTTGCTTTTGTATTTCACGTAAAACAGCACCACTGTGCGCAAATCCTTGAACACGCCATTGTGCATGTAAGGACCGGTGACCGCGACATTGCGCAGCGTCGGCACCTTGAACTTGCCACGCTGGGCGACATCGCCGGCAACTTCCGGATTTTGCGCGAGCCCCAGATCGATCGCACCCGGTTTGGAGCCGTTCACGGCCCGAACCGATGTATTGGCGGGAACGCCGATGTTGAAATATTTGTGGTTGGTGAAGAGGCCGTCTTCCAGGCCCTTGGCGCCACGGATTTCATGGCAGGTATTGCAATTGGTGAATTGCGTCGAGGAGATCAGAACCCGACCCAGCTCTTCCTGATCCGTCAGCTTCTCCTCGCCGCGCAGGAAGCGGTCATATTTGGAATCGAAGGTGGAGAACTCATCCGAGCGCTCAAAGCTCGCCAGCGCCTTCGTCATCGCGGCATAGGCGGTGTCGTCGCTTTCAAAAACATCCTTGCCGAACTGCGTGCCGAAAGCCGCGACATAATCCGGGTTTTCCCTGAGCCGTTCGACGACCGAGGCCTTGTCCGGCATGCCCATTTCAAGGGGATTGAGCGGCGGACCGCCCGCCTGATCTTCAAGCAGGGAGGCGCGGCCATCCCAGAACTGCCCGCCGATATACTCTCCCGCCGCATTCCTGCCGAAAGGTGGCGTGAAGCGGGCATAAGCTGCAGTCGGCGCGTTGCGGTCGCCCAGTGAAATGCCGTCATCGCCAAGCGATACGTCCCGCCCCACCTTGTCGCTCTCCCGCGCATCGGAAAAACCGGCGGCCTGCATATGGCAAGTGGAACAGGCCATGGTGCGGTTCATCGAGAGACCGGGATCGTCGAACAGCGCCGCACCGAGCTTTTCCAGCGTCGCATAGTCTTCACCGCCGTGGGCAGCCATGCCATCGACACCGGTGCCCAAGGGGGCCAGCAGGATGGATGCGGCAAGAGCAGCAGAGACAAAAAATCCGGGTTTCATCATCGGTAGGCACGCTCGATATAAATGCGCGAGAGCAGGTTCGGACCGGGACATATGAAGCGGCTTTCGGTCCGGCTGCGCTTCACCGAACATGGATCACGGCAGATATCTCCGCTATTCCATGCCCTATAAAAAGATCTATAGCACTTTCCCGTGATCAGGGCCTACAAACTTTCACAGCTTGATCCACTTTGCCGCAGGTCTCACGGACCAAAGCTATAAAGATCAATCGCCTCTGGCGATGGCATGGAAAAAGGTGCCCGAGACAAATCCTCTCCTGCCGCCCGATGGCCCGAGCGGACGACCCTGTCCGTCAGCAATCTGGGCGAAGGGCTCATCGCGGCCGGGATCGGTAACCCGCGCATAATGGAATTCATGACCGCGCAGAACATCACCCGCCGCGCCGAGCGGTCCGCTTGCCGCGATTGTTGCCTGCCGATAGCCGAGATTCATCTTGCGGGTCGCAAAGCTGGTGGCATGCGACAGAAGCCCGGTCATGGCATGGGTCACGCCATCCGCATCTTCCAGCGCCTCGCCGAGCACCATGTAACCGCCGCACTCGCCATGAACAGGCTTTGTCGCAGCAAAGCGGGCAATACCCGCCTTGAAACCAGCCGCATCCGCAAGCTTTCCGGCAAAAAGCTCGGGGTACCCTCCCGGCAGCCAACAGATATCGCAGCTCCCGTCCGGCGCCTCATCCGCGAGCGGCGAGAACGGCACGATCTCGGCTCCGGCCGCCTGCCAATGCCTCCTGAGATGCGGATAAAGGAAAGTGAACGCCGCATCCTCCGCCAGCGCGATGCGCTGGCCGGGCGGTGCAATCGCCGCATTCACCGAGCCGGAAGGCACATTCACCGGCGCGGCGAGTGAAAGCAGGGCATCGAGATCGATGGATTTTTCCATCGCATCCGCCAGCCGTTCGATATGCGCATCGATTTCCGGATGTTCGCTGGCCTGCACCAGCCCCAGATGCCGTTCGGGCAAGATGAGCGAAGGATCACGCAGCACGCAGCCGGCAACGGGAAGGCCGATTTTTTCGATGGCTTCCGTGCACAGCGTCCGGTGTCTTTCGCTGCCCGCCCGGTTCAACACAACGGCCGCCATGGTAACGGCCGGATCGTAGTGGGCAAAACCATGGGCGATGGCGGCAGCCGTCTGCGACTGGCCGGACACATCCAGCACCAGCAGCACGGGAATGCCGAACAGCCGCGCCAGATCCGCCGCCGAACCCGTGCGATTTTCCGCAACCGGAATACCGTCGAACAGGCCCATGGCGCTTTCGATCAGAACAAGTTCCGCATCCTCGGTCTGCTGCGAAAACAGATGCCGCAACAATTCCGGCCGCATGGCCCAGCTATCCAGATTAAGACCCGATGTGCCGGTGGCGAAGGCGTGGAAACCGGGATCGATATAATCCGGCCCAGTCTTGATGCCGCGCACCTTGATACCACGCCGGGCAAAGGCCCGGAGCAGGCCGATGGTCACGCTGGTCTTGCCGGAACCCGAACGTGGCGCGCCAATGATGATCGCCCGCGCCGTCATGAACCGGAAACTCCAAGACGCGCCCGCATCGAAACAATCTCGCCGATAACGATCAAAGCCGGCGCTTCGAAATTTTGCCTGATTGCATCGTCAGCTATGCTTTCCAGCGAGCCGATGAAAATCCGCTCCTGCGCCGTCGTTGCCGACATGATGACGGCGACCGGCGTTTCGCCGGAACGCCCACCCTGCATCAAGAGGCTGGCAATCGTGCCGATATTCTTCAGCCCCATATAAACGACGATGGGTTCCCGTGTTTTCGCCAGCGCCAGCCAGTCCAGATCTTCCTCGGTGCCCGCCGCGTGGCCCGTTGCAAGAGTTACGGCGCGGCTGATGCCGCGCATGGTGGCGGGGATGCGGGCGGAAGCAAGCGCGGTGAACGACGAGGTCATGCCCGGCAATATGCGAAACGGAATGCCGGCATGGACAAGCGCCTCCGCCTCTTCGCCGCCACGCCCGAAAATAAAGGGATCGCCGCCCTTCAGCCGCAGCACCTTTTTGCCCTGGCTGGCGAAATCGATCAGCGAAGCGGTAATATCATCCTGTGTCGCGGAGGGCTTGCCACCCCTTTTGCCCGCAAAAACAATCTGCGCCTGCGGACCAAGCGCTATGACTTCGTCACTCACCAGCGCATCGCGCACGATAATATCTGCCTGAGACAGCGCGAGCGCCACTTCCAGCGTCAGATAACGCACATCGCCCGGCCCTGCGCCCGCGAGCCAGACGTGACCGGCCTCGAAGACCGGACCTTTTGCGGCAATGCTGTTCAAAATCTGCGCTATCGACATTCTTCTTGGCTGCTTTTTAACGATGACGGAAAAAGCCGTCCCGGCTATAGAAATTCATATGGATACGGATGGAAAGACCCTTCGCCGCGGCTGGACCACGGGCACCTGCGCGGCAGCCGCCACGAAGGCGGCCTGCGCCGCCCTTCTGACCGGCGAATTTCCTTACCCTGTCGAGGTCGAACTTCCAAGCGGCGCGAGGCCGGCATTTTCCCTCGCCACCGAGGAAAAGGGCGAAAACTTCGCGCGCGCCGGCGTCATCAAAGACGCCGGAGACGATCCGGACGTTACCCACGGTGCGCTGATCGAAAGCACGGTCAGACGAGGTCACCCGGGATGCGGCATAATCTTCAAGGCCGGAAAAGGCGTCGGGACCATCACCCGGCCGGGCCTGCCCCTGCCACCGGGAGAACCCGCCATCAACCCCGTACCGCGCAAGATGATCGAAACCGCCATTCGCGAGGTGGCCGGAGAAAGTGCCGATTTCGAGGTAGAGATTTCCGTCCGCGATGGCGAGAAGCTGGCGGAGAAAACCCTGAACGGCAGGCTCGGCATCGTCGGCGGCATTTCCATCCTCGGCACCACCGGCATCGTCATTCCCTTTTCCTGCTCGGCGTGGATTCACTCCATCTGGCGCGGCATCGATGTGGCGCGTGCGACCGGCTGCACCCATGTGCTGGGCGCCACCGGCAACACCTCCGAAAAAGCCGGTCAGGCGCTTTACGATCTGCCTGAAACCGCGCTGATCGATATGGGCGATTTCATCGGCGGCATGCTGAAATATCTGCGCAGCCACCCCATCGAGCGCGTTACGATTGCCGGCGGCGTCGCCAAGATGACCAAGCTCGCCCAGGGCATGCTCGATGTGCACTCCAAGAAGGGTCTCGCCGATCTCGATGCGCTGGCGGCATTGGCGACGGAAGCTGGAGGAGATGAAAATCTCGCCGTTACCATCCGTCAGGCCAACATGGTCGCGCACGCCTTTGAGTTGGCCGAACGTGCGGGAATAGACCTCGGTGCGGTCGTTGCTGAAAAAGCCTGGGTAACCGCAGCGGCGGCGCTGAAGACGCCCGCCATTGCGCTCGATATTCTGGTTTTCGATCGTCAAAGCGCGCTCAAGGGGCGCACCGCCTCCACGCCGTCGCATCAGCCCTTCGCATCTTCCTTCGGAGACCGGAACCGCCGGACATAATCGGTGCTATAAAGCGCGCTTTCGCGAAAATCCGTCGAGGCAAGTCCACGCCCGACGAAGATCAGGGCCGTCCGCTCCACCGGTTCGGCGGCGAGCTTGTCCTCAATGTCGAACAGCGTGCCGCGAATGACCCGCTCATCCGGCCAGGAGGCGCGAACAACGATGGCGACCGGGCAATCCGAACCGTAAAGCGGCGTCAGCTCTTCCACCACCCTGCCGATGGCATGAATGGCGAGATGGATGGCAAGCGTCGTACCCGTCGCACCGAAAGCCTTCAGCGTCTCACCGTCAGGCATCTTCGATGCGCGCCCGGACATGCGGGTCAGCACAAGGCTCTGCGCCACTTCCGGCACTGTCAGTTCCCGCTGCAAAGTGGCGGCGGCGGCGGCAAAGGAGGGTACGCCGGGCGTGACGGTATAATCGAGACCCAGCCGCTCCAGACGGCGGATCTGTTCACCCATGGCGCTCCAGACGGAAAGGTCGCCGGAATGCAGCCGCGCCACATCCTTGCCGGCCTTTGCTGCAGCCACGAATTCCGCCTCGATCTCGTCAAGCGAAAGTGCTGCCGTATCGACGATGCGTGCACCCGGAGGGCAATAATCGATAAGCGCCTTCGGAACCAGCGAGCCGGCATAAAGGCACACCGGGCAGGCGGCGATAAGATCGCGCCCGCGCACCGTAATGAGATCGGCAGCACCCGGACCGGCGCCGATGAAATGAACCGTCATTGTTGTTCTCCATGTTCTATGGCGCAGCCGCTATCTTGCGGGGCATCGTCAGTCGTTGCGATGGCCACCGTCACATCGCCAACCACAAGACGCGGCGCGACCAGCCTTGCATTCTCTCCGGCGGCGGCAAGCGCCGCCGCTTCGCTCACACTTGGCGAGCCGGCATGATCAAGGCTTGCCTGTGAAAATGTCATCGTTTTCGAAGCAACCGCCTCAAGCCGCTCCTGCGAGACGATTTCCAGCGACAGCGACAGGCTTTTCGCCGCCTCCACAAGACCGGCTTCATCGGCTTTGAGCGGCGCAGTCGCCAGGCATTCCACCGTCATGCCAAAAGCATGCTCCGCAGCGCGCAATCCGGCGATGACAGCATCCGAACCCGCACCTCTGCGGCAGCCTATGCCAGCCACTGTCACCATGGCTTGGTCCAGCTCCATTGCGTCACCGGCATTGCCGGACGCCAACCCGACATGGAACCGACAGCCGTCACCCGCGACACATCCAGACGGATCATCGATCCGCCGTGCCGCGCATGGGCAGCAAGCAGCGCCGCCTCCATTTCCAGCGTCACCGCATTGGCGACCAGCCGCCCGCCGGGCTTCAGGGCCTCCATTGCACCCTCGAGCACACCCGCTTCACTGCCGCCGCCACCGATGAAAATAGCATCCGGCTGAGGCAGGCCTTCAAAAGCCGCAGGGGCCGCGCCGATCATGACCTCAAGCGCCGGCACACCGAAAACTTCGGCATTGCGGGCGATACGCTCGGCCCTTTCCGGGTTTTGCTCTATAGCGATTGCACGGAGCGAGGGATGGGACAGCATCCATTCTATGCCGATCGAACCCGAACCGGCACCGATATCCCACAGCAATTCGCCCCGCCGTGGGGCAAGAGAAGAAAGTGTCACGGCGCGGATTTCACGCTTGGTGATCTGCCCGTCATGTTCGAACAGGCTATCATCAAGCCCACATGTGAGAGGCAGAACGCGCGCACCTTCATCCGCCACGACGTCAATCGCTACCACGTTCAGCGGATCAATATCAGCAAATGCGAAATCAGCGGCCCTGACCTGCCGCCGCCTCTCCCGCTCTCCACCCAGGGCTTCAAGCAAGACGAATTCCGACTGGCCGAAACCCAAATCGGACAACAATTCCGCGATCAAGGCCGGGGCGTGGGCATCCGAGGTGAGCGCGATGATGCGTGCGCCGGCATGAAGATACGGCCGCAGGAGATCGATGGAGCGCCCATGTAGCGAAACGCAGTCGACCGATTGCAGCGCCCAGCCGAGCCGCGCGGCGGCCAGCGAGAAAGCGGAGGACGAGGGATAAGAAACCGTCTCACCCGCATCGATACGCCGCAGAAGCGTAATACCGACGCCATAAAAGAACGGATCGCCGGAAGCCAGCACACAAACCCTTTTGCCACGCAACACCACGACATCGCTCATATCCGTGTCGAACGGCACCGGCCAGCGCCGTGCTTCACCACGAATGGCCGCAGCCGCCAGTTCCAGATGGCGTTTGCCGCCGAAAACCACCTCGGCCGCCTCAATCGCCTCAATCGCATTCCGGCCCAGCCCCTTAAGCCCATCCTCGCCAATGCCGACGATGGAAAGCCAGGGCTTCTCTTTCTTTTCTGTGGAAGCATCGCCCGTTCCAGAATATTCAGACGTCATGACACGCTCCATACTCATCCTTGGCGGCACGGCGGATGCCCGCATTCTGGCCGGCAGGCTGGCCGAAGAATCCGGCTACCGAATTCTGCTCTCCATGGCCGGTCGCACGCTCTCGCCGGTCGAACAGCCGGTGCCGATGCGCAGCGGCGGTTTTGGCGGCGCGGGCGGGTTGGCGGATTTCATTCGCGCAGAGAATTTCGATATTCTGGTGGACGCCACCCATCCCTATGCGGCGAAGATTTCGGCCAATGCCATTGAGGCGGCAGGGCTTGCCAAAGTTCCGCTGGTCGTCCTTTCGCGTCCTGCCTGGCAGCGCCAGCCTGGTGACAGGTGGCATGAGGTGGACAGCGTCGAACAGGCTGTCACCGCGCTCGGCAGCGAAGGCAGGCGCGCGTTTCTGGCGCTCGGCCGACAGGAGCTTCTTCCTTTCGAAGCCGCGCCCCAGCACAACTATCTCATCCGCAGCGTCGACCCGGTGGAGCCGCCACTGAAAGTGCCGCATGCGCGCTATATTACCGCGCGCGGCCCCTTTGCGCTGGACGACGAAATCCGCATGCTGGAAGAAAACCGCATCGAGGCGGTGGTCTCGAAAAACTCCGGCGGCAGCGCGAGCTATGGCAAGATCGAAGCAGCGCGACGGCTCGGCCTGCCGGTCATCATGATCGACCGGCCGCGACAGCGGTACGACACGCCCCTGAATGACCTGACGGTGCCGGATATTGCCGCTGCGCTCACCGCCATCCACCATCAGCTCTCTCTTTTCGAAAAACGCGGCGAATAAACCAGCGGTTCTTTGCCGGAACGCTCGATCAGACGGGTTTCAACCGAACCGACGATGATACAGGTGGCCATATCCGCCATGTCGCTCGAGGCTTCCGAAAGAGGCACGACCCGAATACGCTCATCCGCCCGGCCTGCCGCGCGACCGAAGATCACCGGCACCGAGCCGGGCAAATGCGCGCGTAACAGATCAAAAGCGGTAGCGAGCTGGTGCGGACGCGCCTTGCTGACGGGATTGTAGAACGCCATCACAAAGCCTGCTTCCGCCGCCGCGATCAGCCGTTTTTCAATGATGCCCCAGGGTTTCAGATTATCCGACAGCGAAATGGCGCAGAAATCATGGCCAAGCGGCGCGCCGGCCTTTGCGGCCACGGCCAGCATGGCAGTCACACCCGGCACGACGGAGAAATCGATATCGCGCCATTCAGCAGGGCCGCTTTCAATCGCCTCGCAGACCGCTGCCGCCATGGCGAAAACGCCGGGATCACCGCCGGACACCACGCACACCTTGCCACCTGAAGCCGCAAGCCGCAGAGCCTGCTCGGCGCGGGAAATCTCCTCGCGATTATCGGATGCATGACGACGCTGGTGCGGCTCAAGCGCCAGCCGGTCGAGATAGGGAATATAACCGAAGAAATCCTCAGAAGTCTCGACCGCGGCAAGCGCCTCCGGCGTCGCCTGCGCCGCGCTGCCCGGGCCGAGGCCGACAACGACGAGCCTGCCGGTCATGACTTTTCACCTGAAGAGGGTCTGGTTTTCCAGCCCGGCACCAGAACCAGCGAAAAATAGGGCGCAGGCGATGCATCGCGTTCGATGAGCCGCACCGCATGGCTGTTGGCCATGGTGCCACGCTCGACATAAAGCGCGTCTTCAAGCTTGCCGGCCTTTTCCAGCGCCCGGCGAATCTTCGGCAGGTTGCGCCCTACCTTCATGATCACCGCGCCATCAGTGCCGGACAGACGTTCCGTCAGAACATCTTCGCCGAGCGTACCGGGAAGCACGCTCAAAATATCATCGCCCTGCACAAGCGGCAGACCGGCCATGGACCAGCAGCCGGACATGGCCGTGATACCCGCAACGACCTCCGCCGGATAAGATGGCGCAAGCCGCAGATGAAGGTGCATATAAGAACCGTAAAACAGCGGATCGCCTTCCGACAGCACGGCGACATTGCGCCCGGCTTCGAGATGCACAGCGATGTCCTTCGCAGACTGATCGAAAAAGGCGGCGATGGCATCACGGTAATCGTTGCCGTTTTTGTCGCTTTCGACGGTTACCGGATAGACCAGCGGCATTTCCAGCGTGCCGGGGCGAATGAAGGCTTCGACAATACCGCGACCGTTGCCGGTGCCGCCTTTCTTGCAGAAAAAGGCGAGCACATCGGCGTTTTCAATGGCGCGGACAGCCTTCAGCGTCAGAAGCTCGGGATCTCCGGGGCCGGTGCCGACGCCAACGAGCCTACCCTTCGGATGTTCGAAAAGAGCCGCGCTCACAGGCCAGCCCTCGCAACGGCGTTGATGGCGGCAGCCGTCATCGCCGAACCACCCATGCGTCCCTTGACGATGGCATAGGGAATGCCAAGCGAACTTGCCTCCAGCGCATCTTTCGATTCCGCCGCACCGACAAAGCCAACCGGCATGCCGATGATGGCGGCCGGGCGCGCGGCGCCTTTTTCCAGCATCTCAAGCAGATAGAACAGTGCAGTCGGCGCATTGCCAATGGCAACGAGAGCGCCGTCCAGCTTCTCTGCCCAAAGATCGAGCGCGGCGGCGGAGCGGGTGTTGCCGATCGTTTTCGCCAGCTCCGGCGTGCGGGGATCGCGAAGGGTACAGACCACCTCGTTATCAGCCGGAAGGCGGGCGCGCGTCACGCCATGGGCAACCATTTCCGCATCGCAGAGAACAGGCTTGCCGGCTCGTAGAGCACCGCGTGCAGCGGCAACAAAATCCGGCGAAAAGCGGAAATGGCTGGCTGCCTCCACCTGCCCGCAGGCGTGGATCATGCGAATGGCGATATCCGCCTGCTCTTCGGTAAAGGCGGACAAATCCGCCTCCTCGCGAATGATGGCGAAGGAGCGCTCATAGATCGCATTGCCGTCGCGAATATAGTCATAGTCGGTCATCGGTCATCCTGTCGAAGCGCCGCACCGATCGTCTGTTTACCCAGCCGGGCAAACAGGGTGGCGGCGTTTTCACCGGGCTTATGTTCTTTTTCGTAAAGACGGGCAAGCCGCGAAAGCGCCGTCCTGTGATGCTGGAAAGGTAAAATGCCATCCGGCAGGTCACCGGCGCGACCCGAAATCGAAAAGGCCAGGCCATCGGCGGTGCCGGAAAAAGTGAGAAGCGACGGCGCGGGGTGCGCGCAACCTTTGCCGCAGCCGGAAATATGCAGCGTGAAGGAGCCATCCAGCAACGAGGCGCATTCCTCAGACGCAAAGGCGGCCAATTCATGGGTGGGGAGAAAAGCCGAAGCGCAGCCCGGCGCGCCGGGACAGGCGGCAATAGAAGAGCGCGCGTCACCTGCCGTCGTGACGAAACCGGACGCCCTTGCAATCTCAAGCAATGCGCCGCAGGCAGATGACGATCCAAAGAATAGCAGGCTATGGTTTGGTGCCGGCCGCAGGGCCGTGATGCCGAGGGTACCGGCCCGTTCGCAGAGATGCGACAAATCGTAGGCCCGGATTTGCCCGAAAGCAGGCGCGACAGCAATGGCGAAGCGATCCTTTCCCGTCATCATCAGTCCCAGAGACGCAGAAGCCGCTCTGGCGTCATCAACAATCACCCGATCCAGCAGGCGATCACCGCAGATCGCTTTTATCGTCGAATGGCCCAGATCGCGGCCACGGGCAAGCGGCCCTTCGCCGGCAAGATAGACGAGCAGCGACAGGACGACACTCGCCGCTATGTCCGTCTCGACCAAGCCGGCATTCAGCGCCCTGCTTTCCGGTCCACCCACGAGCAATCGCCAGACGGTCCGCCCATCAAACGACACAGCTTTCAGGCGAATATCGGCCAGCAAATCTTCCATGGAGAGGCGCCCGCCGCCATCGATGACGACAGACATTTTAGCGGCAAGCTTTTCATGGAGAACGAGCCTGTCGGCCTCTTTTCGAATCTCCTCGGCGAGAGGGCGACCATCAGCAATTTCCGCGTCATCCCGACCGGCAAGAGGCGACGTCTCAACCGCAAGCCCCGCACGCAACGGCAAATCCAGCGCCAGAACATCTTTTTCCAGAGCGCGGCCACTTTCCGGCGTCAGGCCGCGAAATTGCAGGCCGCCGCGGGCGGTAATGTCGATCAATCCGTTGCCATGCCGCTCGGCAAGCTGACAAAGCACCACCATGTCGCGCGGGTCGATATCCGCCTCGAAAGCGATCCGCGACAAAAAACCGTCCCCGGTGCGCATGGGAGCGGACAGGGCCGGGCAGAGGCCACGGCGGCCAAATGGCTGAACGGGATCGGCAGCGGCCATCATCACGCCTCCACCCTTTGGAGGCGCGGAAGGACCAGCATTTCAAGTTCCGCATCCACCGCGTTGCGGCGGCTGTGCCACAGCCCGCGACGGCGGGCAGATAAGAACCGTTCGGCCATCACCTGCGCAGCTTTCGGGTTTTCCCGCAGGATGAAGTCGCGCACATCCTCATTGCCGAAATAGGCATCGTAAAGCGCCTCGATCAACGAGGAGGACACCGCATGGGTGGTTTCGGCAAAGCCGATCAACCGATCCACCGTCTCGAGGAATTCCGCCGCCCCGCGCGGACCGTGCCGCATCTGGCCGGCAATGAAGCGGGGATTGACGGCGCGCGCGCGCACCACCCGCGTCAGCGCCTGCGTCATCGACCTTGCACGCGGACGCGCCGGATCTGTCGTGTCCAGAGCAACAATATCGGCGGCGACGCCAAGCACGGCTTTCGCGGCGGAAAAACCGCCGATGAAGGCGACATCCGAAGAACCGTCCAGAAGGTCGCGGCCCGGATCGTCACCGGTATGAACCAGAAGATCGGCGCGCCTGACCAGCTCCACAAAACCGGTATCTTCGAAAATCTCCAGCCCGTCCGCACCGCCGAAAGCGTGGCTCGCCGCATCGAGATAGGCCTGCCCCAGCTCCTCGCGTTCGTCCCATTTGCCGCTGGCAAGCTTTTCTTCGATGCCCGCACCATAGGTGCCGGGCGCGGAGCCGAAAATGCGCGCCGGAATATGCCCGAGCGTGGCGGCCTCTTCCGCAAGCGGATTGTCGCCCGGCGCTTCCTCCCGCCGCGCAACGGCCTTGGCGGCGGCGTCGAGAAGCGCGATCAGCGCCGGGAACATGTCGCGGAACAGGCCGGAAATGCGAAAGGTGACGTCGACACGCGGCCGCCCCAGGCTCGCCGGCGGCAGAACCTCAATGCCGGTGACCCGGCCCGTGGCGGGGTCGTGGATCGGTCTTGCCCCCATCAGATGCAGCGCCTGCGCTACATCCTCACCGCCATTGCGCAGGCTGGCGCTGCCCCACAGATCGAAAACCAGATGTTTCGGCCAGTCGCCATGGGACTGCAGATGATGGCGCAGCACCTCTTCGCCCGCCATGCGGCCCAGCTCGAAAGCCGTCGGCGTCGGCATGGTGCGCGGATCGGCGGCATAGAGATTGCGGCCCGTGGGCAACACATCGAGCCGCCCGCGCGCAGGCGCGCCTGAAGGGCCGGGGACGATATGCCGGCCATCGAGCGCGGCAAGCAGGGCGGTTTTTTCCGATTTGGCGCTTTCGAGCCTCAGAAAGTCGGTCTCACCCTCGGAACTGCGGCCAAAAACATGCTGGCCGTCCTTGATGGCGAAATCCTTGAGGTCGCAGAGAAAGGCGTCGATGCGTGAGAGGGCCGCATCGGCATCATCCTTCGCAGCCACGCCCGCTTCCGCCGCAAGCCCGGTCTCCAGCGCCTTTTCGACGATCAGTTTCGCCAGCCGGTCACGCCGGCGGCGATCCAGCCCATCCGCCTGCGCATATTCATCGACGAGCTGCTCCAGCGCCGACTGTTCCGGCGAAAGTCCGGCGTTCACGAGTGCCGGCGGAACATGGCCAATGGTTACAGCCGCGATCCGCCGCTTGGCGACCGCCGCCTCGCCCGGATTGGAAACGATGAACGGATAGACTACAGGCAGCGAGCCGGTTACGATTTCGGGAAAACAATTGCGGGAAAGCGCCACCGTCTTGCCCGGCAGCCATTCCAGCGTGCCGTGCGCGCCCACATGCACGATAGCATGCGCACCCGCAACCCGCTGCATCCATGCACCGAAGGCAACAAGCGCGTGACGCGGCGGCAGGGCAGGGTCGTGGTAGTCCACCCGACGATCCTCATTGCGACCCCTGTCCGGCGCGAGCGCCACGAATACTCCGCCGAAACGGGCAGCGCGGAACCGGAATGCACCATTGACGAGTGCATCGTCATCGGTTGCCACGCCCCATGTCGCGTTTACGGACCCGGCAGATGCCGACGGCAGGGCGGAGAAAAAAGCCTCGTAGGTGGAAAGATCGATTGCCGCTTCCTGTTGCTCGACGCAGTCGAGCAGCGCCCGCGCGGTCTTAGGAATATCCTTGACCGTATAACCGGCCCCGGCGAGATCCTGCAGCATTTCGAGAACGCTTTGCGGCACATCGAGACCGACGGCATAACCGGTTCGCCCGGGCGCCGCACCGGGATAATCCGGCATCAGGATGACAATGCGGCGATCCCGTGGAAGGGCATTCCTCAGCCGCAGGAAAGCAGCGATGCGATTTGCCACCTGCTCGACACGATCAGCCTCGGGTACATTGAGCAAACTCGCGCCGCCATCCACGCGCGCCTGTTTGAAAGAAATCGCACCGGCGAGAATCCGGCCATCCAGTTCCGGCAGGACGACATGCATGGCAAGATCGGAGGGATTGAGACCCCGCGCATTTTCCGCCCATCCGTCCCGCCGCGTCGTCGCCATCACCACCTGAAACACCGGCACGCCGAGACGGTCGAACAGGGTTGTTCCGTCGTCATTCGTCTGGCTGGCGAAGGCGGTGGCGGCAATGATGGCGGCGGGCTTCTGATCGGGCAGTACCGTTTCGAGGAGATGAATCGCCTCCCCATCCTTCAGACCACTGACAAAAATCGGCAAGGGTGCAAAACCGCGCTGCGAGAGCGCATCGAAAAGCGCGTCCACCGGTGCAGCATCTGCCGCCAGAAGCATGGAACGGTAAAACAGAATGGGCAGAACGGGCGCGCCGTCGGGAAAACCCGCGCAGGCTTCCGCCCTGTCCACAACGCCCCCGCCAGGCCGGTAGAAACCGGCTTTCGGCAGCGGTTCGGCTTCGATATCCGGCCATGACTCGCCCCTTGCAAGAGCGGTGAGACCAAGAGCAAGCCGGTCCATATTCTCCTGCCCGCCCTCACGGAAGAAGGAGAGGACCGAGGCCAAAATCCGCCGATCGACGGTCGAGGCCGCTTCGAGTTTCTCGTCCCTTTCGCTGCACTCACCCGGCAAAAGCAGAAGCTTGATGCCGCGCCTGCGCGCAAGAGCGGAAAGCTGATCGACACCGTAACGCCAGCGTTCCGCCCCGCCGAGAATCCGGATAAGAATTACCCTGGCGTGTTCCGCCGTCTTTTCGATCCAGAGATCGACCGACATGGGATGTCGAAGCTCGGACAGATTGGCGGCTGACACGGAGGGGAGCGCACCTTCTGTTCGCCGCCAGGCCTGTTCCAGCCCGGCCAGATCGCTTGCCGAAAAAGACAGCACCACCACACCCGACCGGGGCTGGTTGAGATCAACCGGCTCGATCAGGTCGTCCAGAGACGAGGATGTGGTGGCGAGGATGTGCATCGTCAGGCGGCCAGCATCTGTTCGATCTTTTCGCGGTTGATGCCCTTTTCGCCGATGACGACGAGGCGGCTGCGGCGTTCCTCACCCGCGGCCCAGGGTCGGTCGTAATAATGGTTGACGCGGCTGCCGACAGCCTGCACCTGCAGGCGCATCGGCTTTGCGGAAACCTCGATGAAGCCCTTGATGCGCAGAACATTTTCCGCAGCGGCTGTCTCGGCGATACGGGCTGCCAGCGCTTCCGGGTCGGCCACGGCCGGCAGATCGATGACGAAGCTGTCGAAATCGTCATGCTCGTGGTCGAGTTCACCATCATGGTGGGTACGGCGGTTTTCGATATCCTCTTCCACCGCAAGGCCAAGACCGATCAGCACGGCGGGGTCGATGGCGCCGTTGGAAGCCACGACGATCTTTGCCGCCTTCGGCAGATGCTCGAGAACATGCGCCTTGGCCTTCTCCAACCCGGCATCGTCAAGAAGATCAGCCTTGGTCAGCACGATAAGATCGGCGCAGGCGACCTGGTCTTCGAAAACCTCTTCAACCGGGTCATCGTGATCGAGCGCCTCGTCATTGGCCCGTTGGGCGGCGAGTGCTTCCATATCGTGCGCCACCTGCCCTTCGGCAAGGGCGGCGCCATCCACCACGGCAACGACGGCATCCACCGTCACGCGGCTCTTGATCGCCGGCCACTGGAAGGCCTGCACCAGCGGCTTCGGCAGAGCGAGGCCCGAGGTTTCGATGAGGATATGCTCCACCTTCGGCTGGCGGCTCAGAATCTGTTCGATGGCAGGCTGGAAATCATCCGCCACCGTGCAGCAGATGCAGCCATTGGCCAGTTCGACGATGTTTTCTTCCGGGCAGCTTTCAATACCGCAGCCTTTGAGAATCTCGCCATCGATGCCGATATCGCCGAACTCGTTGACGATGATCGCCAGCCGCTTGCCGTCCAGCTTTTCGAGAAGGCCGCGCAGCAGCGTGGTTTTGCCAGCCCCCAGAAAGCCGGTAACGATGGTGCAGGGAACGCGGTCCAGAAGGGTGCTCATGATCTCTCCTCGGTAAAATCGAATGGGGGAATGCGCGCCACCATGCCGCGCTTTAAGGGTTCGGGGCGGCCGCGCCAGGGCATCAGACCGTCGGAGGCGGCCGCCAGCAGCCGTGCGCCGGTCAGCAAATCTTCCGCATCACCGGTCGTCAGCCCGCCGAAGACATAGGACCACCCATTGGCGCTGCGCAGCACGGCGCTGAGCCCGCGCTTGCAATTGGCGAGGCAGTTGACGGAACGAACGGTGACACCCGTTTCCTCCGCTTTTGCCATGACGGCATCGGCGAGGCGTGAGCCGGGGCGCGGTTCGGCATTGGGATCGGCTTCATCACGACAGCTTCTGCAAACGAAGACGGTCACGCCGGACGCCGTTTCGTCCTGCGTGTTTCCGCCTGCACATGAAGATGTCGCTGAAATATCCAAACCGTATCGTTTCCCGCGCCTTGCAAAAAATCTCGGGGGTGCGGATGTCGAAAACGGCATGCGGGCAGGCGCAAACCGGATGTTCGATCTAACCGACTGACCGGAGCACCCCGCCCGGCAGACGTTTTTCCTGAAACGGCAGGTCTCCTGGCTCGCGGCTTTACATCCTGACACCGCCTTCCCGAACCCGTTGAGGTGTCCAGTGGCTTTACGGTGCGGGCTTACCGCTTACAGTTGCGGGGGCAGCCACGGAATGACCCGGTAGTCGGGCTGGAACCGTGTTCCCTCTTAGCTTTTCCCGTTGCCGGGAAAAGACCGTCAGTCCGTTACCCTTAGGCTGAACGGGCGTGAGGGTCAATGCCGCGGCCCTGTGGCACGCACATTGCCGGGTGCGGCAAATTGGGTATAGTCGCCGCTCCGAATGGCGGGGGCACCGGGTCCCGCGCCGCTGGATGAAAAGGAAAACGCGATGACACGCGACATCAGCGACAGCGAAGCCGAACGCCACCGGCAGAAAATGGTCAACCGCAAGACGGTGCAGGACGCCGAGGTTGCGGAAAAGACCATCGAAAAAGGTCTGCTGATGATCAATACCGGTCCCGGTAAGGGCAAATCCACCGCCGCTTTCGGCCTTGCCCTGCGCATGCTCGGCACCGGGCGGCGGGTCGGCGTCGTTCAATTCATCAAGGGCGCATGGTCGACGGGAGAACAGCAGACGCTGACTTTGTTCGGCGACAGGGTCGTGTGGCGCACCATGGGCGAAGGCTTCACCTGGGACACGCAGGATTTGAAACGCGATGTCGCAGCGGCGGCAAAGGCCTGGGAAGAAGCCAAGATCCTGATGGCGGACGAGACCATCGGCCTGCTGATCCTCGATGAGCTGAACATCGCGCTCCGTTACGATTACCTGCCGCTGGAAGAGGTGGTCGAGACGCTTTCCAGCCGCAGGCCCGATCTGCATGTCATCGTCACCGGCCGCAACGCCAAGCAACCGCTCATCGACGCGGCCGATATGGTGACGGAAATGACCCTCGTGAAACATCACTTCAAGGCGGGCGTGAAGGCGCAGGCGGGGATAGAATTCTGACATGGCTGCACGCGTGCTGATGTTTCAGGGAACCGGCTCGGATGTCGGCAAATCGCTGATGGTGGCCGGCCTTGCCCGCGCCTTCGTCAGGCGGGGCCTGTCCGTCATGCCGTTCAAACCGCAGAACATGTCAAACAATGCGGCGGTCACCGCCGATGGCGGCGAGATTGGCCGCGCGCAGGCGCTGCAGGCACGGGCGGCGGGCGTGCCGCTTTCCGTGCACATGAACCCGGTGCTCCTGAAGCCGCAGAGCGAGACCGGCGCACAGGTGGTGGTGCAGGGCAAGATCGCCGGCAATGCCAAAGCGGCCGATTATCAGCACATGAAGGCCGGGCTGATGCCGCGCGTGCTCGAAAGCTTCAACCGCCTGAAACAACAGGCCGATCTGGTGCTGGTGGAAGGCGCGGGTAGCGCGTCTGAAATCAACCTGCGTGCCAATGATATCGCCAATATGGGTTTTGCGAGAGCTGCGGACGCGCCCGTGATCCTGATCGGCGATATCGACCGGGGCGGCGTCATCGCCAGCCTCGTCGGCACCAAAGCCGTGCTCGACGCTGAAGACGCGGCGATGATCGAAGGTTTTATCGTCAATCGCTTTCGCGGGGATCCGGCCCTGTTTTCAGACGGCATGCGGATAATTACAGAAAAAACCGGCTGGGCCTCCATCGGGCTCCTGCCACATTTTGCCGACGCCGCGAAGCTACCGGCTGAAGATGCTCTCGGGCTTTCCGGCCCGGCTGAGCGAAAGCCGGGCGCGAAGATCCGCATTGCAGTGCCGATCCTTCCGCATATTTCCAATTTCGATGATCTCGATCCGTTGGACATGGAACCGGATGTCGAACTGATCCGCGTGCGGCCGGGCGAAACCATTCCCGCCGGTTGCCGGCTGGTGCTGCTTTGCGGCTCGAAAGCCACCATCGCCGATCTTGCCGTGCTGAAAAATACAGGGCTCGACATCGATATCAAGGCGCATGTGAGATGCGGCGGCCATGTTCTGGGCCTCTGCGGCGGATACCAGATGCTTGGGAAAACAGTTGCCGATCCCGAAGGCATCGAAGGACCGCCGGCAACAGTCGACGGGCTCGGTCTGCTGGACGTCGACACTGTTCTGACGGGCGACAAAAGGCTGGTTTCCGTTACAGGGAAGAGTTTCGACGGAATTGGTTTATCCGGCTATGAAATGCATGTCGGTGAAACCACGAGCGGAACCGACGGCCTGCCTTTTTCGAAAATTAATGGGCATGAAGACGGCGCCGTGTCGCCTGACGGCCGCATCTTCGGCACTTATATTCACGGCCTGTTTTCGGATGACCGCCAACGCGGCGCGTGGCTTGAGCGGCTTGGCGGACAGAACACGGAACTGAACTACGATGCGCAAGTGGACGCCATTCTTGATCGCCTCGCGGCGCATATGGAACAGCACCTCGATCTCGACCGTCTGCTTGCTATAGCGCGATAAAGATCGCCAAAAGTCCCAGCAGGCCGATCAACAACAGATCGGCGACCCGTGTGAGCCGCAGCGCCCTGCGAATATCGCCGGCGACCAGCGCCGCCCTCCCGCCTTCGCCCATGAAACGCGCCTCGATCATCTGCCCGCCATAGGAGCGCGGCCCTGCGAGCGCAAAGCCGAGAGCGCCGGACAGCGCCGCCTCCGGCCAGCCGGCATTGGGAGAACGGTGATGATGGGCATCGCGACGTATCGCGGCCATGGCTCCGCCGGGTGATGCGCCCTTAACAAAAAACGCCGCGGCCACGAAAAGACCGCCGCTCAACCGTGAGGCCGGCAGATTGACCAGATCGTCCAGCCGGGCGGAGGCCCAGCCGAAGGCCTCATGGCGGGGTGAGCGATGGCCGATCATGCTGTCGGCCGTATTGATCGCCTTGTAAACCGCACCGCCCGGCAGGCCCAGGAGACCGAGCCAGAAGGCAGGCGCGACGATGCCGTCGGAAAAATTCTCGGCCAGACTTTCGATCGCCGCCCGGCAGATCGCCGCCTCGTCCAGCTTTTGCGGATCGCGCCCGACGATCATCGATACCACCTTGCGGCCGCCTTCCACACCCTCTCGTTCCAGCGCAGTGGCGACAGCCTCCACATGCTGCTCGAGACTTTTCTGCGCCGGCAGCGAAGCGCCAAGCACGGCAACCAGCAAAAGGCCGAAGGGCAGGAAGAGGAGAACGAATTGCGCTAACCATGCAACAAGCAGCGTCAGCCCGACGAAAACGACGAGCGCCGCCACACCTGGCCCCTTGCGCTGTGAAAATGACGCGTTCTCCCGGTTCCATTTTTTGTCCAGCAGCGCGATAAGCGAACCGATCCAGGTGACGGGATGGCCGATGCGTTTGAACAGCCAGTCCGGATAGCCGGTCAGGCGTTCGATCACGAGCGACAGGAAAGCGAGAGCAAAGAACATGGGCGAGACAGTACCAGAAAAGGCGAAAGCTGCGATCCGTCACGGCGGCAATCTCGGCAGGGCGCGTCTGATGTTTCCTGAAGCGCCAGAACCATGGATCGACCTTTCGACCGGGATCAATCCGCACTCCTACCCGCATTCGCCGATCCCCGCCAGCGCATTCGCGCGCCTGCCGGAACCGGACGCCGCCGAAGAATTGAAACATCTGGCCGCAGCGCATTTCGACGCGCCTTCCGCCCGGCATGTGGCGCTTTCCCCCGGCACCCAGATGCTGATGCCATTGCTGGCTCAGATCGCTATCGCGCGCGGGGCCAAGAGCGGCGCCGTTCTTTCACCCGCCTACGCGGAACATGCCCGGACCGCACGCATGGCCGGGCTGGCTGTGACTGAAGTGGAAAACATCAACGCGATGTCGGCTCACGACTATGCCGTGGTAATCAATCCCAATAACCCCGATGGCCGCATCACGGATCGCGCCGTATTGTTGTCGCTGGCCGAAACCATGCGCCGCAGGGGTGGGCTGCTCGTCGTGGACGAAGCCTTCATCGAGACAGGAGGTGCCGAAAGCCTCGCAGATGCCGCCGGTCAGGATGCGCTGGTGGTCCTGCGCTCCTTCGGCAAATTTTACGGCATGGCGGGCGTTCGGCTGGGTTTCGCGATTGCGCAGCCCGATATCGCTGCTGAACTGGAGGCAAGGCTCGGACCCTGGGCGGTTTCCGGCCCGGCGCTGCATATCGCGACACAGGCTCTGGCGGATGGGGAATGGCAATCATCCATGCGTCGGCACCTTGCCGAAGACGCCCGGCGCATGAACGCCATGCTGGAGAAAGCGGGGCTGGCAATTGCCGGCGGCACCTCACTGTTTGCTCTGGTGCGGGATCCCCGCGCGGCAGACCTGTTCAGCCATCTCGGCCGGCACGGCATTCTGGTCCGCATTTTTGATGAAAGGCCGAACGACATGCGTTTCGGCCTTCCCGGTAGCGAAACGGAGTGGCAGCGCCTCAAGAAGGCGCTGTCATCCTTTGACTATTCCTCGAAGGTGTAGGTCTCAATCGACTCCGGCTTCATTTCGATGGAGAAGCCCGGCAGTTTCGGCGGCATGTAAGCGGCATTTCTGATATCGCAGGGCTCGATGAAGTGCTCATGCAGGTGGTCGACATATTCGATCACGCGGCCTTCCTTCGTACCTGAGACGACCAGATAGTCGATCATCGACAGATGCTGCACATATTCGCAAAGGCCGACGCCGCCGGCATGCGGCCAAACCGGCAGATTGTATTTGGCGGCGATCAGCAGCACCGCCAGCACCTCGTTCAGACCGCCCATGCGGCAGCTGTCGATCTGCACCACGTCGATCGCGCCTTCGGCGATGAACTGCTTGAACATGATACGGTTCTGGCACATTTCACCGGTCGCCACCTTCACCGGGCCGATGGCCGCGCGGATCTTGCGATGGCCGGCGACGTCGTCCGGGCTGGTCGGCTCCTCGATGAAGAATGGCTTGGCGAAGGCGAGCTTCTTCACCCAGTCGATTGCCTGATCCACTTCCCATACCTGGTTGGCGTCGATCATCAGGTAACGGTCGGGACCGATCACCTCACGGGCGATAGTGAGACGACGAATATCGTCTTCCAGATCGCGGCCGACCTTCATCTTCACATGATTGAATCCGGCATCGATGGCTTCCTGGCAAAGGCGGCGCAGCTTGGCGTCGTCATAACCGAGCCAGCCGGCCGACGTGGTATAGCAGGCATAACCTTCGTTCTTCAGCGTCTCGATACGTTCCTTCTTGCCGCTTTCGGCTTTTTTGAGGATTGCAAGCGCTTCGTCACGGGTCAGCACATCGGTCAGATAACGATAGTCGACGATATCGGCGATTTCTTCCGGGCTCATATCGGCAACGAGCTGCCAGACCGGCTTGCCCGCCTTCTTGGCCAGCAGATCCCACACGGCATTGACGACGGCGCCGGTGGCGAGATGCATCGCGCCCTTGTCCGGACCGATCCAGCGCAGCTGGCTGTCGCTGGTCAAATGCCGCCAATATTTGCCGGGGTTATCAGTGACGGTAGCAAGATCGGTGCCGACGACCAGATGACGCATCGCTTCGATGGCCATGCAGCAGATGTCATTACCGCGGCCGATGGTGAAGGTCAGCCCGTGGCCTTTGAGACCCGGCTCATCGGTATCGAGAATGACATAAGCCGCCGAATAATCCGGGTCGGGGTTCATCGCATCCGAACCGTCGAGGCTCTGGGACGTCGGAAAACGCAGGTCGAAAACACGCAGATCAGTAATTTTGGTCATGGCCGTTCACTCGCGGTCAGTGTCAAAGGAAATCGTTCAATCGTGGTGGAAGGTTTCTTCCATCATCGCCCACCACTCGCCTTCCTTCCGGCTTTCGAGCGGTTGCTGGCAGGGAATGGTGAAGGACCACCATTCCTGGTTCTTGGGGTTTGCGGCCATCTTCGCCATGTCGGCGCTGATATCGCTGCCGTGATATTCCCAATAGCCGAAGAGCAGATTTTCCGGCTCGCGCAGGAAGATCGTGTAGTTGCGGATATTGCAGTCGCTGATAAGCGCCAGAATTTCAGGCCACACAGTCGCATGCAGCCTTTTATATTCCGCGATCATCTCCGGTTTGACGCCTATGACCATGCCCATGCGCTGCATGAAAAACTCCGTTATTGCTTGATGGTGGCGAGCGCAGCGCGCAACTTCGACTGCGGCAGGCTCAATCCCAGCCGCTCCGCTGCGGCAATGATCGGGGCGAAGCGGCGGCGCTTCTTTTCATCGTGGTTGCCGGCGATATCCGAGAGCCGATGCGCGAGAAAGGGGTTGCGCAAACGCTCCCGCAGCACGCCAATATAGGCCTGCGCATCATCCCCCATGCCTTCAGCAGCAAAGACCGGCAGAACCTCGTTGCGCCAAAGCGTCTCCAGATCCGCAACGAGAGCATCGTCGGCCATTGCCTGACACACCGTCTCGTCCTTCGCACGCGCATCCTGCAACCAGCGTTCCGCCAGATAGGAATGGCCGAGATTGAGCAGGAAAAGCTTCAGCTTTTCATAGTGATCGAGATCGTCCGTCAGCACCACGGCAGGGTGCGTGCAGGGAAGGACAAGCCCATCCTGCCTCTCTATAGCCCATAACGCATAGGGTTCCGCCACCGCACCCACCGGGTCGATAGGCTCAGAGACGATTCGATCCACCAGACTATTGGCAAAACGGCACTTCTCATTCAGATAAAAGGCAAAACCAGCCGGCAATTGCCACTCATCGGCAAGCCGGCGAATGACCTGTTTCAGCTTTTCGCCATTGCGCGGTACGAGCTCGCAGGGGAAGATGGACACAGGCGCTTCCGGATTGCGCTGAAAACGCTCCAGCAGCAACATGCAGAGTTTCGCCGGAAAGCTTTTCGGTACGATCGTGAAATCGCCAGCAAGCTCGGCACTATCAGCCGAATCCAGCTCATAACCGCGATCGCCCGTATTGGACAGAATGACCTCGACCTCGCAGGCAAGGCGGCGCACTTCGGCCCAGTCGGTCGCAGCCGTCAATGCCCGCGCGACGGCCCCGCCCTGAATTTCCTCATCCACTTCCTGCCCATCGCGGATGCCGCGAATACGCACGGGGTAGGGTGTCCCGCTGTTCAGCGCCGCAACACGCTTCAGGCTCTCCGCATTGCCGGTCGTCTGGACAATCGCGATGCGCCCGAGAGCCTCGCCCTTGTCCAGCGCCTGCGAAACAAAGAGATCCGCATGCGCCAGAAGAAAGCGGCTGGTGCCGAATTGCAGGATGGGCGTATCGGGCGTCATGCGACCTCCACCATGCCTTTGATCACTCCGGCCTTCGGATCGGTCAGGCCGGCGAATCTGGAGGGCACATCGGCAAGCGTCATGCGATGGGTGATCAGCGCTTCCGGTATCTTGCCTTCCCGCAGCGCCTGCAGGACGCGCTCGAAATCCTGAGGCGTGGCATTGCGGCTGCCGAGCAGCGTCGTCTCCCGCTTGTGGAACTCCGGATCGTTGAAGCTGATATCGCTAGCGACGATGGAGACCAGCACATAGGAACCGCCATGGCCGACAAAGGAAAAGCCGCGCTCCATGGCTTTCGGATTGCCGGTCGCATCGAAGACCGCATCGAAGAAATCGCCGTCGGTGATTTCGGAAAGACGATCTTTGTCACCTTCGCCGAGTGTCACCGTATGCGCAACGCCGAGATGCTCCTTACAGAACTCCAACCGGTCGGTCCGTCCGTCGATCATGGTCACTTCGCCACCATCGAGAACCGCGAAAACCGCAACCGCCATACCAATCGGCCCGGCGCCGACGATCAAAACCTTCTGCCCCTTCTCGACTGCGCCACGGCGCACCGCATGCGCACCGATGGCCAGAAATTCGGTCATCGCCGCCTGATCGAGGCTCAACCCCTCCGCCTTCAGCACGAATTGCTGCGGCACGCTCAGATATTCGACCATGCCGCCATCGCGATGAACGCCCAGCACACCGATATTGCGGCAGCAATTGCTCTTGCCCTTCAGGCAGGCGCTGCATTTGCCGCACGAGATATAGGGAATGACGGTGACCACATCGCCTGCGGAAAGATGGCTGCCTTGCGGCGCCTCTTCAACCGTGCCGGAAAGCTCATGGCCCATGATACGCGGATAGGAAAGATAAGGCTGGTTTCCGGTGAAGATGTGCAGGTCCGTGCCGCAAACCCCGATGCGGCGAATACGCACCAGCACTTCACCTTCGCCACGCGCTGGCTTTGGCATTTCCTTGGAGACGAGTTGACCTGGGGTTTCGCAGAAAATCGCCAGCATGCATCACCTGTGGGAAAGGGAATAAAAACGAGCGGCGTTACCGCCAAAGACTGCCGCATGGTCCTTTGCCGGCACGATATCGCGGCAGAAATCCAGCCATGCCTGATAGTCGCCTGCCAGCCGCAACACCGGCCAGTCACTGCCAAAAATCACGCGGTTGCCGCCAAAGAGTTCCAGAATCGTCTCGGCATAGGGTCGTACCGCTTCCGGCCGCTGCTCACCGCGCTCTGTCAGCAGACCGGAGAGCTTGCAATGGACGTTCGGCAGAGCCGCCAGAGCGGCCATATCCTTGCGCCAGTCGCTGTAGTGACCGGTAGCAATCAGCGGCTTCGCGCCATGGTCGATGACTATCGGCAATTGCGGATGGCGGCGGGCAAAGGCGAGGAGATGCGGCAGATTGGGCGGCAGGACCAGCGCATCGAACGCCAGACCGTGCTTTACCAGCGCCGCCACGGCGGGATCGAGTGCCGGATCATCGATCCAGGCGACATCCTCCATGCCCTGCAACATCGGGCGGGCACCCTTGAACGCCGGATGTTTTGCCCGACGGGCGATTTCACTCGCTGCATCGGCGGATTTCATATCCACCCAGCCGACAACACCCTTGATGAAATCGGTCTTTTCCGCCAGCGCCAGCATGAAATCCGTGTCGGCCGCCGTCTCCATCGTCTGAACCAGCACGGTACCGGTAACTCCGGCAGCGGCCAGCAAAGGCGACAGATCAGCGGGGAGAAAATCCCGGTAGATGGCGGCGAGCGACGGCGGCGGCCATTGCCCGGCGCGATCCTTCATCAGCCAGAAATGCTGGTGGGCGTCGATGAGCATTGCCTCAGGCCTTTCCGCCCGGTACGGGCGCACCTTCGGCAATCAGACCGCGCCTGTGCAGTTCGGACCAGAATTCATCCGGGATCGACTGTTCGAACCATTCGATATTGGAGGCGAGCTGCTGCGCATTGCGCGCACCCGAAACGACCGTGACCGACGCCGGATGGGCAAGCGGAAATTGCAGAGCGGCCGCCTGCAGCGAGACGCCGAGTTCCTCGCAAACACCCTGCAGCGCATCGACACGCGTGAGAATATCGGCGGGCGCATCGGCATAATTGAATTTGCGGTTACCGGCCAGAATGCCGGAATTGAACGCGCCCGCGACAACGATGGCGACACCGCTTTCAGCGCAACGGTTCATGAAAGCAAGGCTCTGCTGCTCCAGCAGCGTATAACGGCCGGCGAGCATGGCGACGTCGATATCGAAGACATCCATCGTGTCGCTGACGATTTCCCATTCATTGACACCAAGACCGACGGCCCCCGTCGATCCCTCCTCGCGTAGTTTGCCAAGCGCCCGGAACCCACCGCCCGTAGTCAGCTGCTCCCAGTAATGCTGGTGCTTTTCGCCATGGGTGAAGGAGCCGATATCGTGCACATAAAGAATATCCGGCTTCAGAACGCCGAGCCGCTGCTGGCTTGCCTCGAAGGAGCGCAGGATACCGTCATAGGAATAATCATAGACCGGGCGGAACGGCAGGGGCGCTATATAGGCATCCTCCTCCGGACCGACGGTCTCGTCAGGCACCATAACGCGGCCGACCTTGGTGCTCAGCGTATATTCGCTCCGGTCATGCTCCGTCACCATGGTGCCGAGGCGACGCTCCGACCGCGTATAGCCGTAAAACGGCGCGGTATCGAAATAACGCATGCCACTTTCCCATGCCTTGTCGAACGCACCCTTGGACTCTTCATAGGGCGTGACGCGGTAGAGATTACCCATCTGGGCGCAACCGAGGCCCATGACGGTGACGTCGACGGCGCGGCGCGGCAATTTACGTGTATCGGAGACTTTCATCGCAGGGACTTTCCAGCTTGTCTTTGGAAAGACGCGCCGCCGCAAAGCGGCGCGTCATCATGCAATCAATAAAGAACGTTCTTGGCTTCGGGCTTTTCGATATTGTCCTTGGTGACAACAACGACGCCGGTGTCGACGAACTTCTCGACCTTTTCCTTGCCGATGAGCTTGGAAATGGTCTCTACGCCCTTTTCACCCATCTGGTAGGAACCCTGAACCACGATACCGGCCAGTGTGCCATCCTTGACGAAGCCCTGAAGGTCCTGGTTGCCGTCGAAGCCGATGGCGACGACCTTGCCGGCCTTGCCGCTCTGGGCCAGCGCACGGCCGACGCCGATTGCAGTCGGCTCATTGGCGCCGAAAATGCCCTTGAGGTCGGAATTGGCGGCCAGAACGTCGGTGGTCTGGTTCAGCGCGGTCGCCATCTGCGACTGCGAATAGAACGGGCCGACGATTTTCAGGTTGGAATTCATCTGGATGTAGTCGGTGAAACCGCCGACACGACCGATTTCAGAACCGGCACCGGCGACATAGGACATGACGGCGATCTTGCCTTCCTTGCCCACCTTGTCGATCAGCGCCTGCGCTGCCAGTTCGCCGGCTTTCTTGTTATCGGTCGCCAGGAACGACTGGTAATATTGCTCCGAGCCCTTTGCGAGCTGCGAGTCGATCAGAACCACCGGAATACGGGCTTCCCAGGCCTTCTTGACGGCAGGCACCAGCGCGTCCGGATCGGAAGGTGCCAGAACAATGCCCGCGACCTTACGGTTGATGGCGTTTTCGACCATGTTGACCTGGTCGGCAATGGCGGACTCGGCAGCCGGACCCTGGAAAGTCATGGTATTGCCGGAAGAGTTCTTCATCGCCGCATCAGCGCCCTTCTGGACGTTCTGCCAGAAGGTGGAGTTGACGGTCTTGACGATGACGGCGATTTCACCGGCCTGCACGGTGTAAACGCTCCACAGCGCGATTGCGGATGTCAGAAGGGCAGTCGCAATTTTCTTCATTTCTTCCTCCGTGATGTCGGCATACCGGGCCTCCCCTTGCCGATCTTTTTTGCGGAAAGGGTCCGCAGGCCCTTGATCAGCGGCGGTTGCGCAACTGGTCGATCCAGACGGTGACCAGAATGACGAGGCCGATGATGATCTGTTGCGTGAAGGCGGACACGCCGTTCATGTTGAGACCGTTGCGCAGGATGCCGATGACGAAGGCGCCAATGGCCGTGCCGGAAATCGTGCCCACGCCGCCGATCAGCGATGTGCCGCCGATAACGGCGCTGGCAATGGCGTCCAGCTCATACATCACACCCTCGTTCGGCTGGGCGGTGACGAGGCGAGACATCAGCACGCAGCCCGTCAACCCGGCGAGCGTGCCGGACAGGATGTAGGTAAAATTGGTAACGCGGGCGACATTGACACCGGAAAGGCGCGCGGCTTCGGCGTTGGAACCGACAGCGTAAATGTGACGGCCGAGGATCGAGCGGTTGAGCATGAAGGAAACCGCAAGCGCAATCACCACCATCAGGATGACGGGGTAGGGGATGCCGGGAAACACCACATTCGGAAAGCCGTCATCGCCAATGTTAACGATGCGGAAGAGGGCGCCGTTGCCGAGTTCGCCGAAAGATTCGCCAAGGCCGGAGACGGCGCGCGCACCGGTGATCTGCAGCGCCACGCCGCGGGCGATCAGCATCATGCCAAGGGTGGCGATGAAGGGCGGCAGCTTGAAACGGGTGACCAGAAGACCATTGATGAGCCCGCAGAGCGACCCCGTCAGAATGCCGAGCAACATGCCGACCGGCACCGGCATGCCGAGTTCCTTCACCGCAAGGGCGGCGACGACGCCGGCAAGCGCAAGCACCGAACCGACGGAAAGATCGATGCCGCCGGTGATGATGACACAGGTGGCCCCGATGCCGAGCAGGGCGATGGACGTGACCTGCAACGCAATCGTCATGCCGTTATTGACGGTGAAGAAGGCGCTGCTGGTAGCGGAAAAGACCGCGACAAGCGCAAAGAGGCTGCCAAGTGCGGCAAACTTCTGGATAATGTCCTTCTGGCGGTCGCTGACTGCGAAGCTCTTCTTGGTTTCTGCAATATTGGCCATGTCGTTCCTCACTGCGCGGTCCGGCCGTAACCGGACGCATACCGCATGATTTCTTCCTGATTGGTCTTGGCGGTTTCGAGTACGCCCGTAATCCGGCCCTGGTGGAAAACGGCGATACGATCCGTCAGCCCCAGAATTTCCGGCAGTTCCGAGCTGATGAGAATGACACCGATACCCTGCGCGGCGAGCTCGTCCATGATCTTGTAGATCGCGAATTTCGCGCCGACATCGATGCCGCGTGTCGGCTCGTCAAAGAACAGCACGCGAGATTGCCGGAACAACCATTTGCCGATGATGATTTTCTGCTGATTGCCGCCGGAGAGCAGCCGCACCGTCTGCCCGATCGAGGGAGTACGGATATTCAGGAGATCGACGTAGCGCTTTGCCACATCGTCATGTTTCTTGAAATCGATCAGGCCGAAACGGTTGGAAACCTCGCCGAGATTGGCAAGCGTCGTATTGGCCGCCACCGACATCTTGATGGCGAGGCCATCGCTTTTGCGGTCTTCCGAGAGATAGGCGATGCCCTCCTCGATGGCGTCCTGCGGCGAGCTGATCGAAAGCTCCCGCCCGTTGAAAACGATCTTGCCCGCATCGAGCGGATCGGCGCCGAAGATCGCCCTGGCGACTTCGGTGCGGCCGGCGCCCATCAGCCCGGCAAAACCGAGGATTTCACCACGTCGCAGCGAAAAACCGACGTCATGGAACACGCCACTGCGCGTCAGGCCCTCGACGGAAAAAATAACATCTTCCGTGGGACGCGATGTGCGCTCGGGGAATTTGTCTTCCAGCGAACGCCCGACCATGCGCGTGACGATGTCGTCAACGGTGATCGAAGCGAAATCGTCGGTCGAAATATAACGTCCGTCACGCAGAACCGTCACACGGTCGACGATTTCGGCCATTTCATCGAGACGGTGGGAAATATAAACGATCCCGACACCGGATGCCTTGAGATCGCGGATGACCTTGAACAGGAGCCGGGTCTCCTGCTCGGTCAGCGAAGAGGTCGGCTCATCCATGATGAGCACTTCAGCGTCAAGAGAAAGCGCCTTGGCGATTTCCACCATCTGACACTGGGCGACCGAAAGGCCGCGGACGATCTGGTCGGGGTCGATATCGACACCCAGCCGGTCGAGACAGCGCTTGGCATCGAGACGCAGCTTCTTGCGGTCAACGAGGAAACCGCGACGCGGTTCGCGCGCAAGATAGATGTTTTCGGCAACGGAAAGATGCGGAACGAGGTTCAGTTCCTGATGGATGATGGCGATGCCGGCGGCTTCGGATTCCAGCGGCGATGCATATTGCACCTTCACGCCTTTATGAAGGATGGTGCCGTCGCTCGGCTGATAGACGCCGCTGACGATCTTCATCAGCGTCGATTTTCCCGCGCCATTTTCGCCGCAGACGGCGTGCACCTCGCCGGCGCGCAGATCGAAATGCACGTTCGACAGTGCTTTGACGCCGGGAAATTCCTTGCTGATATTATCGAGGCGCAGGAGCACCGCACGTTGTCCATGCGCCATCTGTTCAGGCGAAAAATCGCCCCGAATTGTCGATGCGCCCTGCGACATCTGGAAACCTCCCACCCGTATCCCCGCTCCACCGGGGTCATGAACAGGCCAAATGGTTAGGCCGGTTTTTCAGAATGGTCAAGCCAATTAGGTCAAAATTTGCGAAGCCATATCCAAAACAGAAACAATACATGAAACGACAACTGATAATAAATACGTAATTTCATATATTTAAGTAATTCCTTGCGTATTGAAACGCTTGGCGTTACGGTAAGGCCAAATATGAATTGCAGACAGGACTCGTCAAAAAACACATGAGTGGTCAGGCCAAAATAGCGGAACCGCGCAGGCTTTATCAGCAGATTGCGGATCAGATACGCGAACTCATCGATATGGGTGAATTCCTGCCCGGCACGCGGCTTCCCGCCGAGCGGGAACTGGCACAGAAGCTCGGTGTATCGAGGCCTTCCTTGCGCGAGGCGCTGATTGCGCTTGAAATCGACAACACCGTCGAAATTCGCATGGGTTCCGGGGTTTATGTGTCGGCGGAAGCGTTGCAGACGACCCACCATACCAAATCGCTGGGTGACAGCCCCTCCGAACTGATGCAGGCGCGCGCCGCGCTGGAGGGGGCGACCATTGTGCTGGCGGCAAGCCGGATGACCGATGAGACAATCGCGACCCTCCGCCAGATACTCAATACCATGCAGCGGGAAATAGAGGCCGGCCGCAAGCCTCTGGATCAGGATCGACTGTTTCACGTCACCATCGCCGAGCAATCCGGTAACAGCGTTTTGGCGCGAATCGTGGCCAACCTCTTCGATGAGCGCCACAGCCCCATTTCGGCCCAGCTTCGCGTGAAATTCGAAGACCGCGATACCTGGACCCATGCGCTTCAGGAACACGAGGCCATTCTGGCGGCGCTTGAACTGAAAGACCCGCTGCTGGCGCAGGCCGCCATGCATACCCATCTGGAAGGTTCGAAGAGACGCTGGGTCGAAAACTGATCTAGAAACATAGCAGGCAATATACCGGGAGGAGGAAAACCCGTGAGTGAGAATTCCGAGGCAACCATTTTGCTGAACGCCAACGACAATGTCGCGGTGGCGCGTCGGTCCATTCCGGCCGGCGGCGCGACGGGCAGGGGCGATCTGGCGGCGCTCGAGCTGATCGGGCGCGGGCATAAGGTGGCCCTCAAATTCATCAAATCGGGCGACGAGGTGCTGAAATACGGACAGGTCATCGGTATCGCCACCCAGGATATCGAGCCCGGCCGGCACGTGCACCTGCATAATCTCGCCATGGTGCCTTCCGAACACGCGCATCAGTTCAGCGTCGATATCGAAGAGAAGGGCATGGTGCCGGAAGCTGAACGCCGGACGTTCAAGGGTTATGACCGCGGCCTCGGTGGTGTCGGAACGAGAAACTATATCGGCGTCATCGCTTCGGTGAACTGTTCCGCCACGGTTTCGCGTTACATCGCGGATTATTTCAACAAGCAGGGTGGCCTTGATGGTTTCGATAATGTCGATGGCGTCGTAGCGCTGACCCATGGCGGCGGCTGTGCGCTGAATACGAAATCGGAAGGTTACCGCCTGCTGATCCGCACCATTCAGGGCTATGCCCGCCATCCGAATTTCGGCGGCATTCTGCTGATCGGCCTCGGTTGCGAGACCAACCAGATCGCGCCCATTCTCGAACATTACAAGATGGAAGAGGGTGAGCGGCTGCGCACCATGACGATCCAGCAGCATGGCGGCACCCGCAGGACGATCGATGCGGCAATTGCCGAGATCAAGGCCATGCTGCCGATGGTCAATGCAGCCCGCCGCACGGAGCAACCGCTTTCCAAGCTGAAGGTGGCGCTGGAATGCGGCGGTTCGGATGGTTATTCCGGCATTTCCGCCAACCCGGCTCTGGGTTATGCCTCAGACCTCATCGTGCGCAACGGCGGCACCACAGTCCTCTCGGAGACGCCGGAGATTTACGGCGCTGAACACCTCCTGACGAAGCGCGCCGTCACCCCCGCCGTCGCCGAGAAGCTGCTACAGCGTATCGACTGGTGGCGTGATTATACCGCCCGTAATGGCGACGAACTCAATAACAACCCTTCCCACGGCAACAAGCTTGGCGGCCTGACCACCATTCTGGAAAAATCGCTGGGCGCGGTCGCCAAGGGCGGCTCCATGCCGCTGAAGGCGGTTTATGAGTTCGCCGAAACCGTGACGGAACAGGGTTTCGTCTTCATGGATACGCCCGGCTATGACCCTGTTGCCGTCACCGGCCAGGTCGCCGGCGGCTGCAACGTCATCTGTTTCACCACCGGCCGCGGCTCGGTTTCGGGCTTCAAGCCGTCACCCTGCATCAAGATCGCCACCAATTCCGAAATGTATGAACACATGAAGGAAGACATGGATATCAATTGCGGTGAGATCGTCACCGGTGCTGAAACCATCGAAGAATCCGGCAAACGAATTTTCGAGCATATTCTGGCGGTGGCTTCCGGCGACAAGACCGTCAGCGAAATCTACGACTACGGCGACAATGAATTTGTACCGTGGCAGGTTGGGGCCGTAACCTGAACCTGCCGCACCAAGACTGTCCCACGTGAAACAAAAGGCCCGGAAAGTGATTTCCGGGCCTTCGTTATTCCTGGTTGTTTCCGCGCTTAGTGGCGGAAGTGGCGCATGCCGGTAAAGACCATCGCCACATTATGCTCATTCGCGGCGTCGATCACTTCCTGATCGCGCATGGAGCCGCCCGGCTGGATGACAGCGGTGGCGCCTGCGGCAATCGCGGCGAGCAAACCGTCGGCAAAGGGATAAAATGCTTCCGAAGCGACGGCGGAGCCGCGCGTCAACGGTTCGGCAAGGCCAAGGGCCTTGGCGGCATCTTCCGCCTTCTGGGCAGCGATACGGGCCGAATCCACACGGCTCATCTGGCCGGCACCGATGCCCGCGGTCTGCCCATCCTTGGCGTAAATGACGGCATTGGACTTCACATGCTTGGCGATCTTGAAGGCAAACTTCATGTCTTCAAGTTCCTGCGACGTCGGCGCACGCTTGGTAACGACCTTGAGGTCCAGATCCTCGACCATGCCATTGTCACGGCTCTGCACCAGCAGGCCGCCCGAGACGGTCTTCGCGGTAATACCGGCCGCGCGCGGATCAGGCAGGCCGCCAGCGGCCAGAAGGCGCAGGTTCGGCTTGCGGGCGATGATGGACTTGGCTTCTTCGGTGACATCAGGCGCAATGATGACTTCGGTGAAGAGCTTGACGATTTCCTCCGCCGTTTCCGCATCGAGCGTGCGGTTCAGGGCAATCACGCCACCAAAAGCGGAAACGGAATCGCATGCCAGCGCCCGCCGGTAAGCTTCGGCAAGTGTCGGACCCGTCGCCACGCCGCAGGGATTGGCGTGTTTGATGATGGCGACTGCCGGCGCATTTTCCGGCAGGAATTCCGCCACGAGCTCGTAAGCTGCATCGGTGTCATTGATGTTGTTATAGGAAAGCTGCTTGCCCTGAAGCAGCGTCGCGGTTGCAACGCCAGGACGCTTTTCGCCGGTGAGGTAAAAACCAGCGCTCTGGTGCGGGTTTTCGCCATACCGCATCTTTTCCTTCAGCGCGCCGCCGATAGCCCGGTAATCCGGCGTTTCGATTGCAAGCGCCTCGGCGAACCAGTTGGAAATCACCGCATCATAGGCAGCGGTGCGGGCATAGGCCTTGGCGGCAAAACGCTGGCGCAGCGCATAGGACGTTTGACCGTCATCGGCCTGCAGGGCTTCAACCAGATCGGGATAATCAGACGGATCGGTAACCACCGTGACATAGGCGTGGTTCTTGGCGGAGGCGCGGATCATCGCCGGGCCGCCAATATCGATGTTCTCCACCGTCGTCGGATAATCGCCGCCCTTGGCGCGAACTTCCTCGAAGGGATAGAGATTGATGACCGAAAGATCGATCGCCTCGATACCGTGCGCCTTCATCGCTTCGACATGCTCCGCATCGTCCCGGATGGCCAGAAGCCCGCCATGGACATTCGGATGCAGCGTCTTGACGCGGCCGTCCATGATCTCGGGAAAATTCGTTACGTCGGAGACATCCGTCACAGGCAGGCCTGCTTCGGCAATGGCCTTCGCCGTTCCACCGGTCGACAGAAGCTTGACGCCAAGCTTCGACAGAACCGTCGCCAGCTCGATAATGTCAGTCTTGTCGGACACGGAAAGAAGCGCCGTGCGGATTTTGACCTTATCGGGGGCGGGGATTTTCTTGGACACGACGGCCATCAGGCATACTCCGTTTAACGGGGAGGACAGGCTGGAATGGGATTGATCCAGCAATTGCCGCCGCGTTAACACAGCTTACCGGATTAATAAACAGCGGGGATGCCGAACGGTGAAAACTATGGTGGTTTTTGACCGGCACCGCCGGAAATTGTCTAGGCCTGACGTTCGATGAGCCAGCGGATTTCCCGCGTATTTGCGAGATTGAAGGGGAGCTCGATCTGCTGCGACGGGCGCATACCGGATGCATCGGCCATGAAGACATCCTCGGTGACGAAAAGCTCGAGCCCGGGTGCTGAAAACAGCCAGACGGTTCCATCCGCTGCCTCCAGATAGACCGACTCCTCATCCCGTTGGTGTATCTGAATGTGGGGATGAATATGGAAACGTGAAACCGCCGTGACCGACTGCAATTGCGTTTTCGCCGCACTTGCATCGGCCCGAAGCAGATCCCGACCCTTTATCTTGGTACCGGCCGCATTCAATTCTATTTCCCGCTCATGGTAGCAGCCGAAATTCTGCAAATAACCGTCATGAGACGCCCAGAGAACGTCATTGCCGTTTGCATCCGTTCCACGCCGGCTGTCGACGTGGCTGACGCCTGATACCATGATCGGACCAAGCAGCCGCGAGCGCGACAGTCTGCAGGATGATGTATCCGCAAGCGTGACGGTGGAATGCGCCGCTGTGGACCGGCTGGCCCGCTGATATTCCGGCGCGGCATTGCGCGGAAAGCCGGAATTGACGATAAAGCGGTTCTTGCCGCAGGACATTTCGAAAGACAGGCAACCCGAATGGGCATTGCGTGAAAGCTCCGCCGAGCCAGGATAACCAGTATCCACGATGATGACCGTGTCGTCCGTCGCAAGCCGATGGTAGTTCACGTCCGGCAGGACTTTGGAAGGCCGGCCTGCCGTTTCATCATAGCGCAGCACGGAAACAAGCTCATTGGCAAGCGTCGCCGTGGCGCCGTTGAACAGCGCGAGATCGCCACCCTGATGCCGGAAGAACCGGATCGCCGGGAACATGCGGTCTATGGCCGGCACCAGGCCGGAGGGCAGATCATGGCCGAGATTGATATAACTTTGCCGAAGCGGCAGGAGATCGAGCAGCAGGTCCAGCATGACGCGCGGATTGCGGGAAACATGCCCGCCATCAGGCAAAATCTGGCGTTCCATTTCCTGAGCCAGCTTCATTCCATTCCGCGTTATCCGCGAAAGGCGCGTTGGCATGGCAATGGAAGCCATGGCCAAGGCAATCCTGATCCTCAGCCGCGCTTCGCCATCGGGCGCGTGTCTGACGATTCTTTCGAGATAACGCACATGAAAGGCGAGGCTTTTCAGGAACCGGCGATAAAAACCGGCATCGGCCTCGTATAAAACCACGGGAGAGTGCGAAAGCCAGGCAATCAGCCTTTGTGCGGCGATTTCCGGCGACCAGGCAGTGCCTGCGAGCCGTTTGCCATGAAGCACCATCCATTCCGCAACGATACGACGCGCCCGTTTGCAGGCCTCGCTCGATTTATCGGAGCGAATATGCCGTAGCCAACTGAATGCATGCAGCCGTTCTTCAAAGACCGCCGAGGGATATTCCACCTGAAATGGCGAAGCTCCGCCGGTTTCGACGACACGCCCGGCCAGCGCGATGCGGCCCCGCAACAGTTCCTCGGCGAAATAAGGATCGATGGCTCTGAGATCGGTCGGCGCCGCCACCAGACCGTCTGGCGCACGAGTGGCAAATCGCGACACATGCAGGCGCAAAGGGGTGAGGCCGACACACAGATGACGATACGCCATCCGCGACAGAAGACCGGCGGCATTCATGCTGCCTGCAAAGGACCCTAACAAGCTGTGTTTCCCGTTTCACATGTTTTGTTTTTATCAGTGAACCGCGACGACCGGAACGTTTTCGATAAATATCTAATGATTCGCGAAAGCTTGGCTTTTTTCTACTTCTTACGCAAGACACTGCTAAAAAACCCATCGACGCCCCCGAACATGTCCGGTGTCGTGCGAAGATCGCCACTGGGGCTGATGGCCGCTTCCATTCCGGGCCAATCCTCGGGGCGGACGGCGACACGCTCCACGCCGGGATTTTCCGCCAGAACCTCGGCAATCATCGCTTCTCCTTCGGAAGGATCGAGCGAGCAATTGGAGAAGACCACAAGACCGCCGGGACCAACAAGGGTCAGCGCATGCCGCAGCATCTGGCCCTGAAGGGCAGCGAGTTTGGAAATGTCGTTCTCATCCTTGGTCCAGCAGACATCGGGATGTTTGCGAAGTGTCCCGGTGGAAGAACAGGGGGCATCAAGGAGCACCGCGTCAAAAAGCTGTTCCGGCTGGTACTTCAGCATATTGGCCTCCACCGTTTCGGCACGGAGGCCAAGTCGGTCGAGATTTTCCCTGAGACGACGAAGACGGTTACCGGACTGATCCAGTGCCGTCACATTGGCGCCCGCCAGTGCAAGCTGGGCCGTCTTACCGCCAGGAGCAGCACAGAGATCTGCGACACGTTTGCCCGCGATGTCGCCCATAAGCCGAACCGGCATGCTCGCGGCGAGATCCTGCACCCACCACGCACCCTCAGCGAAGCCTTCGAGCGATGGGATCTGCCCCTCGAATTCACCCAGACGCACGCTGCCATTTGGCATGAGCGTACCGCCCAGTTTTTCCGCCCAGAGAGTGGGATCAGCCTTGATCGTCAGATCAATCGAGGAGGGTGTCAGCTGCGCCTCCGAAATCCTTTGCGCAACCTCATTGCCGTAAGCGGAAACAAGCCGCGCATGGAACCAGTCCGGCAGTACGGGAACGCTGGCGACGGCCTTCTCGATATCCGCTTTTTCACGACCGAGCCGTCGGAGAACGGCGTTCACCAGCTTGACGAAACGCCGGTTGCGCGGATCGCGGTGAGCCTGCTCAACGGCGAGATCGACAGCGGAATGATCCGGCACATCGAGGTAAAGCATCTGCGCCGCACCGACGACAAGAACGTGATGCAGCGATCGCGCGCCCTGCGGCAGCGGACCATCAAGCAGCATCGACAATGCCGTTTCAATCCGGGGGAGGTGGCGAAGCGCGCTGTTGACGATGGCTCTGACCAGCGCCCGGTCCGCAAGCGACAGGGCTCGATAGACGGGATTGCCGTTTTCGCTGTCGAGCATCCCATCCAGCGAAGTCTTCTTTTCCAGAACGGCGGCCAGAATGCGGGTGGCGGCAATGCGCGCAGCGAGACCCGGCTTGTCCTGGAACGACGAAGGGCCGTCTTCACGGCCCCTCCCATTTGCCGGTCTCGGTTTTCTGGACCGCGCCGGCTTATTCTGAATATCGGATGTCAAGACCACGGCCCCTTGCGCTCGTTTTCATTGCCTCGTCCCCAGCCTGTTTTGGGAACGGAGCCTGATTTGCGCAGAGGTCTATCACCCGATGGCGGCGGCGTCGATCCTCGCGGGGAAAACTCCTGCGCCATCGCATGCAGCGCCGCCACGCGGTTTTCCGTATTCGGATGCGTGGAGAAGAGATTGTCCATGCGCTCGCCAGAAAGCGGATTGATGATGAACATATGCGCCGTTGCCGGGTTGCGCTCGGCATCGTCATTGTGAATGCGCTGCGCCATGCCTGAAATCTTCTGCAGGGCGGAAGCAAGCCAGAGCGGGTTGCCGCATATTTCCGCGCCGCGCCGGTCGGCGGAATATTCCCGCGTGCGGCTGATCGCCATCTGCACCAGCATCGCTGCCAGCGGCGCCACGATCATCGCGACCAGCACGCCGATAAAGCCGAGCGGGTTATTGTTGTTCTCCCGGTTGCCGCCAAAGAAGAAGGCAAAATTGCCGAGCATCGAGATGGCGCCCGCCAGCGTGGCGGTGATTGTCATGGTCAAAGTATCCCGGTTCTGCACATGCGCAAGCTCATGCGCCATGACACCGGCCACTTCCTCGGGCGTCAGACGCTCCAGCAGGCCTGTCGAAGCGGCAACAGCGGCGTTCTGCGGATTCCGCCCGGTCGCGAAGGCATTGGGTTGCGGGCTATCGTAAATATAGACCTTCGGCATCGGCAGACCGGCATTCTGCGACAGGTCGCGGATCATGTGAAAAAATTCGGGCGCATTCGCCTCGTCGATCTCCCGCGCATGATAGGCGGAGAGAACCATCTTGTCAGAGTTCCAGTAGGAAAAAATATTCATACCGGCCGCGATGACCAAGGCAATCATCATGCCGCCCTTGCCGCCAATCAGAAAACCGACACCCATGAACAATGCGGTCATGAAGGCCAGAAGCATTGCCGTGCGCATCATGTTCATCCGTTAAACTCTCCTCGTCACTCACCGGGAATATTCCGGGGTTTATAAAGCCCCTCGGATTATATAATCTGGTAAGCGGAAAACGTATTTCAATATCCCGTCATAGGGAGGATTTCATGCAGAATGCGGATAATGACAACGCCACAGACAGTGGCGCGGAAAGTGTAAAGCGACTTTCACCGGCGGCGCAGCGAGCGTTGAAAGAAGCGGAAGAACGGCGCAGGCAACAGGCCGATCTCCAGCTGCCGCCGGAAACCGGCGGCCGGGGCGGCGCGGAACCCGTGCGTTTCGGCGATTACGAAATAAAAGGCCGGGCCATCGATTTTTGAGCGCCACACATAAAAATACCCGCCAAAGGCGGGTATTTTATATTTTAAAACAAATAGTTATTTATTTCTGCTCGAGAAGCCGGCATACCGCTTCAAGCTGCTCCAATGTGCGGTAACCGATACGGATTTGCCCCGATCCGCCCTTGTGGCTGATCTTCACATCCAGCCCGAGAGCATCGGACAGGCTGCGTTCGAGTGCGATCGTATCGGAATCCTTTTCCGCCGCAGGTCGCTTCTCCGCAACATCGCCCTGCGATTTGATATCGTTCTGCGCCAGGCGCTCGGCATCACGCACCGAAAGTCCCTTGGATACGATTGTTTTCGCGAGCGTCGCCGGATCGGAAGTGGAAACAAGCGCGCGGGCATGACCCGCGGAGAGCGAACCATCCGCCAGCATATCCCGTACCGGATCGGGAAGCTTCAAAAGCCGCAGGCTGTTGGCAACGTGGCTTCGGCTTTTGCCGATGATTTCGCCGAGATCATTCTGCGTATAGCCGTGTTCGGCGATCAGCTGCTCATACCCCATCGCTTCTTCAAGCGGATTGAGGTCGGAACGCTGTACGTTTTCGACAATTGCCAGTTCCAGCGCCGTGCGGTCATCCACATCGCGAACGATGACGGGAACATCGGTAAAGCCCGCCAGCTGTGCCGCACGCCAGCGTCTTTCACCCGCAATAATCTCGTACCGATTGACTCCAACCGTTCTTACGACCACAGGCTGAACAATTCCATGCTGACGAATGGAGGCGGCAAGATCCTGCAGCTCATTCTCATCGAAATGACGCCGCGGGTTTCTCTGGCTGCGAGCGATGAATTCGATGGGAATGGTACGATCGGCGTTAACAGCGCGCTGGGGCTCACCCACCGGCACAGGCTGGTCCATTTCTCCGATCAATGCGGCAAGACCGCGCCCCAGCCGACGCTTGGAAAGATCATCACTCATAAGATATTACTCCATACATTCCGGCAAACGTCAGGCGGCTTTACGCAGACGCTCTCTCTGAATCACTTCGGACGCCAGTTGCAGATAGGCCTGGCTGCCGGCACATTTCAGATCATAGAGAATTGCCGGTTTACCATAGGACGGCGCTTCGGAAACACGCACATTGCGTGGAATGAGCGTGTGGTAAACCTTTTCGCCTAGATGCGTGCGCACATCCGAAACAACCTGCTGTGCAAGATTATTTCGCGCATCGAACATCGTAAGGACAATGCCCTGTATATCGAGCTGCGGGTTCACCGATCCACGAATCTGACTGACCGTATCCAGCAACTGGCTAAGACCCTCCAGCGCAAAGAACTCGCATTGCAGCGGCACTAGCACGGAATGTGCGGCCGTCATGGCATTCATCGTCAAAAGATTGAAAGAAGGAGGGCAGTCAACGAGAATATAGGAATAGCCTCTGGCTTCCTGCGTCTCCATTGCCGCACGCAGCAGGAAAACGCGGTTGGAAACATTCGCGACCTGCATCTCGAAACCAAGCAAATCCATCGTGGAAGGCACGATGTCGAGATTGGGAACGGCGGTCGGAACAGCAACTTCCGCTACTCCATGATCCCCCACCAGAAGATCATAGGACGAAAGCTTGCGCTCCTTGCGGTCGATTCCAAGTCCGGTACTCGCATTACCCTGCGGGTCCAGATCCACGATCAGTACGCGCTCACCAATAGCCGCCAGCGCGGTAGCCAGATTGATGGCGGTTGTTGTTTTACCAACGCCGCCTTTCTGGTTTGCAACTGCGATAATCCGGTTTTTTTCCAAAGTCATGCCGCACCTGGCCAGCTCATCAGCGCCTCAAAGCGAGGTTGCTGATTTCAAGAACAACAGAATCTGCCTCAATGGCACTCTGGTGTTTTACCAGATCAAACTCCCAGCGACCATGTGCTTTCTGCACTTCAGAATCATAATCCCGGCCTTTATTAAAATAGGCCTTGAGATTCGGATTATACTGCGCCCAAGGATGAATATAATCGAAAAGCAGATCCAGTTCGGCGAGTGCGCGCGCTGAAACAGCGTCGCAATTTTTGATGATTACCGGTGCTGTTTCGATCCTGACGGGATGAACTGCACCTCTTGCACCGGTTTCCTTCAGTGCAATTCGCAAGAATGCCGCCTTTTTATTATTGCTTTCGACCAGATCGACCCAACCCTCGCCAAGCTCCGCCAGAAAAATCGCGGTGACAACACCGGGGAATCCGCCGCCGCTTCCGAGATCAATCCACTTTTTTGGCTGCGGAGAGAGTTGGAATATTTGCGCGCTGTCGGCCACATGCCGGTTCCAAAGCTCGGCGAGAGTGGAAGGCGCTACCAGATTTGTGGTTCTGTTCCACTTCTTGAAAAGCTCGACAAAATGTTCGAGCCTTTCCTGTGTTTCACGTGAAACACTCTGGCCGTTTATCTTCATAATCCGACTCGCTATTGGTGCATGCGTAATTTTTCACTTCGCGTTGCGGAATCTTTCCGCAGAAGTGCGAGCAGCAGCGATATCGCAGCCGGCGTCATGCCGTCAACACGCGCGGCCTGGGCAATATTCTCAGGACGGGCTTTTTCCAGCTTTTGTTTAAGCTCGTTGGAAAGACCGGACAGACTCTTAAAATCAAAGTCATTAGGGATTTTTCTGTCTTCGTCCCGTTTGATATCAACGATATCAGCGCTCTGCCTCTGCATATAGACCGCATAACTCGCCTCGATCTGCAAGACCTCGGCAACTTTTCTGTCAAGTGCGCCCAATTCCGGCCAATGTTCGGTAAGGACTTCGAGAGTCATATTCGGATAGGCCAGCAATTCATAAACGGACCGGCGTTGGCCGTCCTGATTAAGTTTCAATCCCTGCTTCGCCGCCTGGGATGGGCTGATGGAAATCGCCTTCATCAGCTCTCGACCGCGATCCAGATCGGAAATGAAATTTGCGAAGCGTTCCTGCCGTACACGGCCGACAATGCCAGCCATCTGGCCAACTGGTGTAAGCCGTAGATCAGCATTGTCCACGCGCAGGGATAGACGATACTCCGCTCTGGACGTAAACATGCGGTAGGGCTCGCTGACACCCTTCGATGTCAGGTCATCAATCATGACGCCAATATAAGACTCGGTTCGGCTAAAATAAACAGGATCGGCACTCCCCGCATAAAGCGATGCATTCAAGCCGGCAACGAGACCCTGAGCACCCGCTTCTTCATAACCCGTCGTTCCATTAATCTGGCCGGCCAGAAACAATCCCGGAATCTTGCGGCATTCCAGCGAAGGCTTCAGCTCACGCGGATCGACATAGTCATATTCGATCGCGTAACCCGGCTGCAGGATCGTCACCTGCTCAAGGCCCGGTATCGTTCGGATAAATTGCTCCTGGACGGAAGCGGGAAGGGAGGTCGATATGCCGTTTGGATAAATGGTGTGATCGTCGAGACCTTCCGGCTCGAGGAATATCTGATGACCGTCCCGTTCACCGAAACGGGTGATTTTATCCTCAATCGACGGGCAATAACGCGGACCAACCCCTTCGATCTGTCCCGAATACATCGCCGACAGATGAATATTGTCCTGAATGATCTTGTGCCCAGCCGGAGTGGTACGAGTTACACCACATTCTATTTGCGGATTGAGAATACGATCCGTCATGAAGGAAAAAGGGACAGGATCCTCATCGGCAGCCTGCCGATCCACCGCATTCCAGTCAATCGTGCGTCCGTCCAGTCGGGCAGGGGTGCCGGTTTTCAGGCGCCCCATAACGAGACCCAGCCGCGAGAGCGTGTCCGAGAGGCCAACAGATGGCATTTCTCCAACGCGTCCCGCCGGAATCTGTTCGGAACCGATATGAATGAGACCGCGCAGGAAGGTGCCACTCGTCAGCACGACCGCGCCACAAGGAATCCGGCTACCGTTCTTCATGATAACGGCGGCGACGCGATCATTGGCCATCTCAATATCGAAAGCATCGCCTTCAATGATGGTCAGGTTTTCAATCGCATCGATCTCACGCTGCATGGCTTCGCGGTAGAGTCTCCGGTCGGCTTGAGTACGCGGACCACGGACGGCCGGTCCCTTTTTGCGATTGAGCATGCGGAATTGGATGCCTGCTGCATCGGCAACCCGACCCATCAAGCCATCCAGCGCATCGATCTCACGAACGAGGTGTCCCTTTCCCAGACCGCCGATGGCGGGGTTGCAGGACATGACGCCAATCGTCTCTCGCTTATGGGTAACAAGGGCGGTTTTTGCACCATGCCTTGCAGCAGCGGCCGCGGCTTCGCTGCCCGCGTGGCCACCGCCAATAACAATGACATCGAATGACTGGTGCATATCCTTGCGCCCTGTTCTCTCAGCATCGACATCGCCGCCTCGGCCATCGATGTTTCACGTGAATCATTTTCCTATGCAGAATTCCGAGAAGATCACGCCGAGCAAATCTTCCACATCAACGCGGCCGGTGATCCGTCCGAGCGATGTCGCCGCGAGTCTTAAATATTCCGACCTTATCGCAAGGTCCAGGGTCTCGGAATCGAGCGCATCACTAACATAGTTCAGCGTCTCTTCAAGTCGTTTTTTATGCCTGGCGCGCGCGGGAACCAAAGTCTGGCCGGCACCGACGCGTTTTTCTATCTCCTGCTTCAGCATCGAACGCAATTCGTTCAAGCCTATTCCTTCCCTGGCTGAGATAGACAAATCAAATCCATCATCCAAGACAGGGGAATGAAGCGCTGTTTTCGTTCTAACCCGTAAATAGCTCTGGTTCTTGAACGATTCTAGAGATTGTTTCGGAAACGAATCCTTATCCTGCAGCAGCAGAATGAGATCTGCTGTTTCCGCTGTCAGAACCGCGCGCCTCACGCCTTCTAGCTCCACAACATCCTGTGTTTCCCGTATTCCTGCCGTATCGAATATCCGGACCAGATATCCTTCCAGATTGATATCGACGCTCAAGACATCTCTCGTGGTACCGGCAATATCGGTAACGATAGCAACATCGCGGCCGCTAAGGGCGTTCAGAAGAGTGGATTTGCCTGCATTCGGTTCACCGACGAGAGCGACCTTGAATCCGTCGCGAATGATTTCGCCGCTTTCGCCGCCCTGGAGATGATCACGGATTTCCTTTTTGAGAAGCGCCATGGCTTCCCAAACTTGAGCCGCCACGGAATCTGGAACGTCCTCCTCGTCGGCAAAATCCAGTTCCGCTTCGATGAGAGCACGAGCGCGCGTCAGGCGGCTGGCCCAGCCGTCATAGAGTGCCGATAATTTACCGGTACTCTGCTCTACCGCCAACCGTCGCTGCATTTCCGTTTCAGCCTGCAACAGGTCGGCGAGACCTTCGACCTCAAGGAGATCCATCTTCCCATTCTCGAAGGCTCTACGAGAGAATTCACCGGCATCGGCAGGCCGAAGTCCGTCAAGATTTTCCAGTTCGGCGAAAATCGAAGCCATGACCGCGCGACTGCCATGGCTATGAATTTCAACGCAATGTTCACCCGTGAAAGAATTTGGAGCTGGAAAGGCGATTACCAGCGCCTGGTCGATGATCTCATCGTTTCGATTCCGAATCGAGCAGAGCGTAGCCTTTCGTGGTGAAGGAAGTTCCCGGCCCGTCAACATCTCTAGGGCATGGAAAGCCTTGGAGCCACTGATCCTGAGAACAGCCACACCCGCCGGCAGCGCACCGCTGGAAAGCGCATAGATCGTATCGGCGGAAGCTGGCATCATTCACCTCGGTCTAAAACAGTCAAGCCGCATCCGAATAAACGGATACGGCTTTAAAGCTCTTATGATGAATCCGGCTAAAGTTCGGATCAGGTATTCATCGATTCGAAGAAATCGGAATTGTTCTTGGTCTGCTTCAGCTTGTCGATGAGGAACTCGATGGCATCCATCGTACCCATCGGCGCGAGAATACGGCGAAGAACGAAAATCTTCTGCAGATCCTGACGCGGCACCAGCAGGTCTTCCTTACGCGTACCGGATTTCAGAATATCCAGTGCCGGGAAGATGCGCTTATCGGCAACCTTGCGGTCAAGCACGATTTCCGAGTTACCGGTACCCTTGAATTCTTCGAAGATGACTTCATCCATACGGCTGCCGGTATCGATCAGCGCGGTTGCGATAATGGTCAGCGAACCGCCTTCTTCGATATTACGAGCGGCGCCGAAGAAACGCTTCGGACGCTGCAGGGCGTTGGCGTCCACACCACCCGTCAGAACCTTACCGGAGGAGGGAACAACCGTGTTGTAGGCACGGCCGAGGCGCGTGATGGAATCGAGCAGGATGACGACGTCACGGCCGTGTTCGACCAGACGCTTCGCCTTTTCGATGACCATCTCGGCGACCTGCACGTGACGAACGGCCGGTTCGTCGAAGGTGGAGGACACAACCTCGCCCTTCACGGAACGCTGCATGTCGGTCACTTCTTCCGGACGTTCATCGATCAGGAGAACGATCAGGTAGCATTCCGGATGATTTGCCGTGATGGAATGGGCGATGTTCTGCAACAGAACGGTCTTACCGGTACGCGGCGGCGCCACGATCAATCCGCGCTGACCCTTGCCGAGCGGCGCAACGAGATCGATCACACGCGACGACAGGTCCTTCGAGGTCGGAACATCCAGTTCCATCTTGAAGCGCTCATTCGGATAAAGCGGCGTCAGATTGTCGAAGTGAACCTTGTGGCGGATCTTTTCCGGATCGTCGAAATTGATCGTATTGACCTTGAGAAGCGCGAAATAACGTTCGCCTTCCTTGGGGCCGCGGATCGGTCCTTCAACGGTATCGCCGGTCTTCAGCGAGAAGCGGCGAATCTGCGACGGCGAGATATAGATATCGTCCGGACCGGGCAGATAGTTTGCATTTGCGGATCGCAGGAACCCGAAACCGTCCTGCAGGACTTCAACGACGCCCTCGCCGATGATTTCGATGTCCTGGCTCGCGAGAACCTTGAGGATTGCGAACATGAGCTCCTGCTTGCGCATGGTGCTCGCATTTTCAACTTCCAGGGATTCGGCAAAAGTCAGCAAGTCGGTAGGCGATTTGCTCTTAAGTTCCTGAAGCTTCATTTCAGCCATGAAGAGAAGACCGTTTGATAATGTAATGTCGGGGGAGGGCGTGTTCGCGAATCAGATGCTGTGGGAGATACCGCAGATGACTGAATAATTCACATGCCACGAAGATGAGTGGCCCGAAAATAGCGATTGAACACGGCCGCTGCAAGAGGAAAGCACGAATTCCGCGAAATTTATCGTCGCACGGTCTTAACCGAAGGGTTTCACAACCACAAGTATGACGATGAGGATCATCAGCACCGTCGGAACCTCGTTCATCAACCGCCAGTGACGGGCAGGCCGTGTATTTTCATCCCGCGCGAAACGTTTTGCACTGCGCGTGAAATAAACATGGGTCGCGGTCAGAAGCATCACCAGCGCGATCTTGGCATGCAGCCAGCCGCCGGAAAAACCATAAACCGACCATGCGAGATAAAGTCCCAATATCCAGGATATCATCATCGCCGGGTTCATGATCACCTTGATCAGCCGCTGCTCCATCACCTTGAAGGTTTCAGACTGCTGCGAACCGGCGGGTGCATCGGTGTGGTAGATGAAGAGCCGCGGCAGGTAAAAAATTGCCGCCATCCAGGAGATAACGGCGATGATATGCAGCGCCTTGATCCAGAGATAGAGATCCGCCGGATCGACATAGAATAACAGGGCGACGAAGGCAGCAAAGACACCGAGCGCGATGCCGGCGCGCAAAGCCGCCCGGTTTCCGGAACGGGCGGAGGTCTGTTTTTCGCCGCTCATGCCCCGGCTCCGCCGGCACGCACCTGCTGCACCAGCCGGGTGACGTTTTCCGGGTCAGCCTGCGGGGTGATGCCATGGCCGAGATTGAAGATCAGCGGACCCTGTGCAAGAGCCTGCAGCACGGCATCTATACCATCCTGCAGCGCCTTGCCGCCCGCCACCATCAGCATGGGGTCAAGATTGCCCTGCACGGGCCCTTCCTTCTGCAAATCCCTTGCAAAGCTAAGCGGCACCGACCAGTCGAGCCCAATGGCGTCGGCGCCCGTCTTGCGACGATAATCCTTGAGAAGATAACCAGCCCCCTTGGCGAAGGCGATGATTTTTGCCGAAGGCCGACGGGCGCGCACCGATGCGATAATGCGTGCAACGGGTTTTATCGCATAATCCTCAAATTCCTTCTCACCGAGCACGCCGGCCCAGGAATCGAAGATTTGAACCGCATCCGCACCTGCATCGATCTGCGCCACCAGGTAATCGGCGGAAACGTCGGCGAGGAAAGCCAGCAGCTTTTCCATGGCGGCCGGCTCCTGATAACCGAACAGCCGCGCCGGGGCCTGATCCGGCGTTCCGTGTCCGGCGATCATATAAGTCGCAACCGTCCACGGCGCGCCGCAGAAACCGAGAAGCGTCGTTTCATCGGGCAAAGAGGTACGCAGACGGGAAACGGTTTCGAAAACAGGAGAAAGATGCGTCATGACATTTGCGGCGTCCAGCTTCTCGATACCGCTGACATCGATCGGGTCCATGGCCGGACCTTTTCCTTCGCTGAAAGACACGTTGCGATGAAGCGCATCGGGTATCACCAGAATATCGGAAAAGAGAATGGCGGCATCCAGCCCGAACCGGCGAATGGGCTGAAGGGTCACCTCGGTCGCCAGTTCGGGATTATAACAGAGATCGAGGAAACTACCGGCGCTCTTTCGCGTTTCCCTGTACTCGGGAAGATAACGCCCAGCCTGTCGCATAAGCCATATGGGCGGCGGTGTGACCGTCTGCCCGTTCAACACCGTCATAACCTTGCGTTCGCTCATGGCACCCAGCTTCTAAAAAATAAAATCAAAGAGATTTAAAAGATTTTCTATTTCTTAGAGTCTGTGGGTAGCAAGGATTAAAATCGTTCCAGTCGAAATGCCGCAGCCGCAAGGTTTCAAGCGAGACTGCGCATGTTATCGCTCCGCTTGTTTTGGAATAATCCGGAAAATAGGAATTTTGTAAATAATTTCAGTTATTTGTGACGGACCAGAAAAACAGAGAGATTGTGGATAATCTGGGGAAAATTTTGAACAGCTCCCCATTCTTCCAACAATTCACAAGCACGCCGGAGACGATTGAAGCCACTTGCGGATTGTGGAAAAACACCACTTTATTCACGTCGCGGTTCGACCCGCAGGACAATTCGGAGATTTGTCCCGGTTTATCAACAGCGGGAGAAAAACAGCGTGGAGAACAAAAAAAGCTTCTTCCATCTGCACCTGATTTCGGACTCAACGGGAGAGACTCTGATGTCGGCCGGTCGGGCCGTTTCGGCCCAGTTCCACGCCTCCATGCCGGTGGAACATGTCTATCCGATGATTCGAAACCAGAAGCAGCTCGCGCAGGTCGTCGATCTCATCGACAAGGAACCGGGCATCGTTCTCTATACGATCGTCGACCAGCAGCTGGCCGAGTTTCTGGATTTGCGGTGCCATGCGATCGGGGTGCCCTGCGTAAATGTCCTTGAACCCATCATCGGCATCTTCCAAACCTATTTAGGTGCGCCGTCCAGACGGCGGGTGGGCGCGCAACATGCATTGAATGCGGATTATTTCGCCCGGATCGAGGCGCTCAATTTCGCCATGGATCATGATGACGGGCAAATGCCTGAGACCTATGACGAGGCTGATATAGTCATCATCGGCATCAGCCGCACCTCCAAAACACCGACCAGCATCTATCTCGCCAACAGGGGAATAAAGACCGCCAATATACCGGTCGTTCCCAATGTGCCTTTGCCCGACAGCCTCTATGCGGCCACGCGGCCGCTGATCGTCGGGCTGGTTGCGACATCGGACCGGATATCGCAGGTGCGTGAAAACCGGGAACTCGGCGCGACGGGCGGATTTGACAGTGGCCGCTACACGGATCGAGCCACCATCATGGAAGAGCTGAAATATGCACGAGCGCTCTGCGCCCGCAACAATTGGCCGCTGATCGATGTCACACGCCGCTCCATCGAGGAAACGGCGGCAGCGATCCTTGCCCTTCGTTCGAGGACACGATAATCCGAATCGCACCATTCGGAGCAGACAGTCGATGCAACAAGAATTGATCCTCGCCTCGTCCAGCGCATCCCGCCAGATGCTAATGCGCAATGCGGGGCTGACATTTTCGGCCATCCCGGCGGATATTGACGAGCGTGCGCTCGATGAACAACTGGAACGAGACGGCGCCAGTCCGGAAGAGGTTGCGCTGGAACTCGCCAGGGCCAAGGCTCTTGCGGTCGGCGCGCTTTATCCGGAAGCACTGGTTCTCGGCTGCGACCAGACCATGGCGCTCGGCGCCTGCGTCTATCACAAGCCGAAAACCATGGCGGAGGCCGAAGCGCATCTGCTGTCATTGTCCGGCAAGGTCCATCGCCTGAACAGCGCTGCCGTTCTCGTCCGACATGGTGAGGTGGTATGGCAGATCGTTTCCAGCGCCGAGCTGACCGTTCGGACTTTGAGCGCAGAATTTGTCTCCCGCCACCTGCAACGGGTGGGAGAAAAGGCCCTGAGCAGCGTCGGCGCGTATCAGCTCGAAGGAGAGGGAATCCAGCTATTCACCTCTATCGAGGGCGATTATTTCACCATTCTCGGTTTGCCGCTTCTGCCGCTTTTATCGAAACTGCGCGACATGGATGTCATCGATGGCTGATTCACGTGAAACATTAACCATAAACGCCTTCGTTGTCGGCTATCCGATCAAGCATTCGCGATCGCCTATTATCCATTCCTATTGGCTGAGGAAATTCGGCATTGCCGGTTCCTATAAGGCCGTGGAAATCTCTCCGGACGATTTCGCGAATTTCATTGCAACGCTGAAGCAGGGTAGGCCAGGCACGGCCGTCGGCGGCAATGTCACCATTCCCCATAAGGAAGCGGCTTATCGGCTGGCAGACAGACCGGATGCTCTGGCGGAAGAACTCGGCGCCGCCAACACTGTCTGGATGGAGGAGGGCGAGCTTCACGCCACCAATACGGATGGTTATGGTTTCGTCTCCAATCTCGATGAGCGGCATCCGGGCTGGGACAGGACCGAGCGAGCAGTGGTTCTGGGTGCCGGCGGCGCAAGCCGAGCGGTCATTCAGTCGCTGCGTGATCGCGGTATCGCCGAAATCCATGTTCTCAACCGTACCGTCGAACGGGCGCGCGAACTGGCCGACCGTTTTGGGCCGCGGGTTTTTGCCCATCCCCAGGCAGCACTTCATGAGGTCATGCAGGGTGCCGGGCTTTTCGTGAATACGACGTCGCTCGGCATGGATGGAACGGAAGCGCCACATATCGATTTCTCGCCGCTGGCCGCCCAGGCCATTGTAACCGATATCGTTTATGTGCCGTTGAAAACCCCGATCCTGAAAATGGCGGAAGAGCAGGGCGTCGCAACCGTCGATGGGCTCGGCATGCTGCTTCATCAGGCGAAACCCGGTTTCAAGCGATGGTTCGGCAAAACGCCGGAGGTCGATGAGGCCCTGCGTTCTCTCATCATCGAGGACATGGAGAAACATTGATGATCGTCATCGGTCTCACCGGCTCGATTGGAATGGGAAAAACGACGACGGCGAAGTTGTTTGCCGGGGAGGGGGTTCCGGTTCTCGATTCGGATGAGGTGGTGCACGGGCTTTACCGGGCGGAAGCCGTTCCGCTGATCGAAGCGGCCTTTCCGGGCACAACCGTTTCCGGCACGGTGGACAGGCAGAAACTCGGTGAGGTATTGCGGCAGAATCCGGCTAATTTTAGCAGACTGGAAGAGATCGTGCATCCACTGGTGCGCGGAAGGCAGGAGGCTTTTCTGGAGCAGGCAAGGAAAGAGGATCGGCAATTCGCCCTCCTCGACATTCCTCTGCTGTTCGAAACCGGGGCGGAAAGCCGCGTCGATAAAGTCGTTGTCGTCAGCTGCGCGCCGGAGATTCAGCGAGAGCGTGTTCTGTCCCGGCCGGGAATGACGGAAGAGAAATTCGAAATGATCCTCGCCCGGCAGATGCCCGACGCCGAAAAGCGCCGCCGTGCCGATTTTATCGTCGATTCCGGAAATGGTGTCGAAGCGGCACGGGATCAGGTAAGAGAGATTCTGCAGAAACTGGCCGCTGAGTCGCGCCGCGGAGAGACGAATGCGTGAGATCATTTTCGATACGGAAACCACGGGACTGGAATCCAAGCTGGACCGCGTGATTGAAATCGGCGGCATCGAGCTGATCAATCACTTTCCCACCGGCCGCACGCTGCATCTCTACATCAGCCCGGAAGATCGCAAGGTTCACCCCGACGCACTTGCCGTTCACGGGATTACCGACGAGTTTCTGAAGGATAAACCCAAATTCGCCGAGGTCGTCGACCAGATTCGTGACTTCTTCGAGGGTGCGCGCTGGGTGGCGCATAACGCCACATTCGACATGGGCTTCATCAACGCGGAATTCGCCCGTCTCGGTATTGAACCGGTCGCTGCCGATCTGGTGACGGACACGCTTTCGCTCGCCCGTCGCAAGCACCCGATGGGACCGAACTCGCTGGACGCGCTTTGCCGGCGTTACGGCATCGACAATTCCCACCGTACCAAGCACGGCGCGCTTCTCGACTCCGAGCTGCTCGCCGAAGTTTATATTGAAATGATCGGCGGGCGCCAGACGGCGCTTGGTTTCGGTTCCGCCGCCAAGCAGGAAACCATCATCATCGAGGAGGACGTTCCGCTTGAGCCGCTGCAAAGGCCACGGGCTTTGCCCTCAAGGCTGGATGCGGAAACGGTAGCGGCCCATGGAAAACTCGTTCTCGGCATGGGCGACAAGGCGATCTGGAACCGTTACCAGAATTGATACCTGTCCAGGCACCGGAAACGGTGAATGCCGTCAAAGAAAAACCCGGGCATGAACCCGGGTTTTGTTTTGTCTGAATTCTTCAGCGCAGAGCCGTGTCGCTCAGTTCGGTACGGCCTGAACCTTGGCCTTTGCCTGTTCCTCGGCAACGCGCTGGGCGAACATCTGCGCGAAATCGATCGGATCGATCATCAGCGGCGGGAAACCGCCATTGCGGGTAACGTCCGCAATGATCTGGCGCGCGAAGGGGAACAGCAGGCGCGGGCATTCGATGAACAGCACCGGCAGCATATGTTCCTGCGGGAAACCGGCGATGCGGAAGACGCCGCCATAAACCAGCTCGGCCGCGAACAGCACCTTGTCGCCATCCTTGGCTTCCGCGTTCAGCGTCAGGACAACATCGAAATCCGAACCCGAGATCGGGTTTGCGTTGACGTTGACATTGATGTTGATCGACGGCGGATTGTCACGGGCCTGAAGCGAGCGAGGAGCACCCGGATTTTCGAAGGAAAGATCCTTGATGTACTGGGCAAGAATGTTGAGGGAAGGACTTACTGCGCCCTGTGCACCATTTTCAGCGGTCATTACATTTCCTCACGGCGTGAATTCGTGGAAGGCGGTCTATCATTTCGACCGGGGGCTTACAACCCTTCGTGATCGGGTCATAGCGATCCATTCCGACCGGGATCAGGGTTTGGGCAGATCGCGATCGTCCGGCTTGCGCGACCAGGGGGAACCCTTTGGCTCTTCGCGATGAAACTCCTCCTCATCGAGATCCACCACCTTCGAATTGCCCGCACGTCCCGGATCGTTCCGAAAGCCGGAAAAATCGCCGGGCTGAGGACCGGATTGCTGGCCGGATTGCCGAAACGAACCAGCAACGACGACACGCGGCCCGAAGGCTTTCCAGAAAAAGCGCCGCACGGTGGGCGACAGAAGCAGAAGGCCGAGAATGTCGGTAATGAAACCGGGAATGAAAAGCAGGATCCCGGCAACGACGCGCATGGCGCCATTCACCAGCTCATCCGCCGGCTGCGCACCGGTACGCCCCGCATCCTGAAGGTTTCTCACCATGCCGATGCCGCCGAGCCGCAGGATGAGCAACCCCAGAAACGAGGTGAACAGGACAAGCGCCAATGTCAGCCACAAACCGATTGCCTTGCCGACGATAATGAAGCCGGCAATTTCGAGGATGGGCATCATCAGGATGACGATGGGGAGAAAGGAAAAACGCATCTTCTAGCCTTGCGTGTGCATCTCTGGCAGATTGCCGGTTCCCGGGACACCGATGATTGAATCTGCACATTTGAATGATGATAAGATGCAGACTATATGATGGTGTGGTTTTCGAATTTAAATGGCGGTTTTGGTAAAAGATGGGCTTCAGCGACTTTATCACATTGTTTTTTCTCGTTGCAGCGGTGCTGATCTTCTTTCAGCTGCGCAGTGTCCTCGGTCGCCGCACGGGCAATGAGAAGCCGCCATTCGACCCCTATAGCCCGCGAGATGTGGCGAAGGGTCCCGTTGCAGACGATAACAAGGTCGTGACCCTGCCGAGGCGCAGCGAGGGTGACGACGAAAACCGTTTTGCCGAGGCGGATGCGCTTGCGCCTGTCGATACGCCGCTCAATGCGTCGCTGCGTGAGGTGATGACCAGGGACCCGTCCTTCGGGCCGAAGGAATTTCTGAACGGTGCCCGCATGGCCTATGAAATGATTGTCATGGGCTTTGCAGATGGCGACCGCAAGACGCTCAAGAACCTTCTGTCGAAGGAGGTTTTCGACGGTTTCGAGGCGGCCATTTCCGAGAGGGAAGGTCGTGGCGAGGTGGTGAAGTCCACCTTCGTGGGTATCGAGAAAGCAGATATCACGCAGGCCAGTGTGCGTGATTCCGAAGTGCAGATCACGCTGAGGATCGTCAGCCAGCTGATTTCAGCGACCTATGACAAGGATGGCAAGCTGGTGGATGGCGATCCGGATGCGGTTGCGGAGGTGGACGACATCTGGACCTTCTCGCGCGATATACGCTCGCGCGATCCGAACTGGAAGCTGATCGCTACCGAATCCGAGCAATGACTGCGCCCTTTTCGATCGAAGAAGTTTCTTTCAGCGACCTGCCCGGATGGCGGCAAGACGATCCGGGCAAGCTTTTTCCGGCGATGGCGACAATCCTGTCGCATCTTCGAAATGCAAAACCCTACAGGACCGGCGCGCTCGGGGTCACGGCGGCGGAACTGGTCCCGCTTCTGGAAAGCGCCGAGAAAAACCAGACAAGCAGTCCGGAACAGGCGCGCCGGTTTTTTGAAACCAATTGCGTGCCTTTCAGGATTTCTCCGGCTCAGGGAAAAAGCGGTTTCGTAACCGCCTTTTACGAACCCGAACTGGAAGTGTCGTCCGAGCCCGACGACATCTGGCGTTATCCGATTTACCGCCGGCCGCCGGAGTTGGTGGATATCGACGATGCCAATCGGCCTGCCGGTTTCGATACGTCCTATGCTTTCGGCAGGGAGGATGAAAACGGTATTTCCTATTTTCCCGACCGCCGGGAGATTGATGAAGGGCATCTGAAGGGCAGGGGCCTTGAGATTGCCTGGGCAAGATCGAAGGTCGACCTGTTTTTCGTTCATGTGCAGGGTGCGGCGCGTCTGGTGTTTCGCGATGGCGCGGTAAAGCGCATCACCTATGCGGCAAAGGCCGGCCACGCTTTCTCACCGATTGGCCGTCTGCTGCTCGATCGCGGGGAACTCGATCCGAAAACCGTGTCGATGCAGACGATCCGCAAATGGCTCGCTGACCATCCGGACGAGACGGACACGGTATTATGGCATAATCGCTCCTATATTTTTTTCCGGGAGGCGGATGTCGCCGATCAGCATATGGGGCCGATTGCAGCTGCTAAGGTTCCGTTGGTCGCGGGGCGAGCCCTTGCGGTGGACAGGCTCATCCACACTTTCGGGCTTCCCTTCTTCATCCATGCGCCGTCGCTCACCCATCTCGATGACGGAAAACCTTTTGCGCGTCTGATGCTGGCGCTCGATACCGGCTCGGCCATCGTTGGCCCGGCGCGTGGCGATATTTTCACCGGCTCCGGTTTCGAAGCGGGAGAGCTGGCTGGTACGGTGCGCAATGAGGCCGATTTTTATATACTGATACCGCAGGTGGCTGCGCAGAGGTATCGGCGATGAAGAGCAGTCGCAAGCTCGGCAAGGAAGAGCGCATTCTGTGGGGAAAGGTGGCAAAAACCACGCGGCCGATCTCCGGCAGACTGGAAGACCTGCTGGCGTTTGACGACATAGAGGAATCTCCAGTGGAGCCCGATGTTCCGCAGACCGGCAAAGGTGCCTTTCCGCGCATGCTTTTGGAGCCGGCCGAGCCGTCGCCACCCGCTCCGGACAAGAAGCCGAAGATTCATCAGCCGATGGAAAAACCGGTCAAACGCAAGCTCACCCGGGGCCGATTGCCGCTGGAAGGGCGGATCGATCTGCATGGCATGTTCCAGAGCGAAGCCCATGCGGTGCTGCTTGATTTTCTGTTGCGCGCGCATGAACGCGGTCTGAGACACGTGCTCGTCATAACGGGTAAGGGCCGCTCCATCGGCAGCGACGGCGCGTTGAAAAGGGCGGTGCCCATGTGGTTTTCCAAGCCGGAATATCGCCACCTGATTTCATCCTATGAGGATGCATCCGCCAATCATGGCGGCGACGGCGCGCTTTATGTGCGGCTGGCGCGTCGGCGGGGTGAAAAGTCATGACGCCCTTTGCGGAGGCCGTGCGGCAGCTTCGTGAACGCAAGGGCGTGACGCAGAAACAGATGGCCGCCGCAATCGGCGTGTCACCCGCCTATCTTTCGGCGCTGGAGCATGGCAAGCGCGGCAAGCCGAGTTTCGATCTCCTCCAGCGCATCGCCGGATATTTCAACATCATCTGGGACGAGGCGGAGGAATTGTTCTTTCTGGCCGGTTCGTCCGACCCGAAAGTGGTGATCGACACCATCGGTCTGCCGCCGCAATATACGGCTTTCGCCAACAGGCTGGCACGGGATATTCGCAAGCTGCCGCCGAGTGTGGTAGAGGAACTGTCAGCCGTGCTGCAAAAAAGCCGTTCTTGCGATTGAAACCCCTCTATCCCCTGCTTTATGCAGCATCCTGAAGCATGCGGCCTTTGGGATTGGGTGTAGAATTTCTATAGTCGCATGTCGGATTTGAGTGATTCGCTGGCTTCAGGCCCTCTCACTGGAAACCTGGCCCGAGAAAACTTTGGAAAGAGTATTTATGACCGAAACATCGTCAAGCGAAGTCGGCGCGAACGCGGAATATGGAGCCGATTCGATCAAGGTCCTCAAGGGCCTTGATGCCGTGCGCAAACGGCCCGGCATGTATATCGGCGATACCGATGACGGTTCCGGCCTGCACCACATGGTCTATGAAGTCGTCGACAACGCCATCGACGAGGCGCTCGCCGGTCATGCCGATCTGGTGACGGTGACCCTGAATGCCGACGGCTCGGTGACGGTGACGGATAACGGACGCGGCATTCCCACCGACATTCACTCCTCCGAAGGCGTTTCCGCCGCCGAAGTCATCATGACCCAGCTGCATGCGGGCGGCAAATTCGACCAGAACTCCTATAAGGTGTCGGGCGGCCTGCATGGCGTCGGCGTCTCCGTGGTCAATGCGCTTTCCGTCTGGCTGAAGCTCAGAATCCGCCGTAACGGCAAGCTGCACGAAATCGGCTTCACCCATGGTGTCGCCGATGCGCCGCTTTCCGTCATTGGCGAATATGAAGGCCGCTCGGGCACGGAAGTGACCTTCCTGGCGAGCCCGCAGACCTTCACCATGACGGACTATGATTATGGAACGCTGGAGCATCGCCTGCGCGAACTTGCATTCCTGAATTCCGGCGTGCGCATCCTGCTCACCGACAAGCGCCATTCAGACATCAAGCAGGAAGAGCTGCTCTATGATGGCGGTCTCGAAGCCTTCGTTCGTTATCTCGACCGTGCCAAGAAGCCGCTGGTGGACAAGCCGGTCGCCATCAAGGGCGAAAAGGACGGCATTACGGTTGAGGTCGCGCTCTGGTGGAACGATAGCTACCATGAGAACGTGCTTTGCTTTACCAACAATATTCCCCAGCGCGACGGCGGCACCCATATGGCCGGGTTCCGCGCGGCGCTGACCCGTCAGGTGACCTCCTATGCCGAAACCTCGGGCATCCTGAAAAAGGAGAAAGTCAGCCTGCAGGGTGAGGACTGCCGTGAAGGTCTGACGGCCATTCTCTCCGTCAAGGTTCCCGACCCCAAGTTTTCCTCGCAGACGAAAGACAAGCTCGTTTCGTCCGAAGTACGTCCGGTCGTGGAAAGCCTTGTCAACGAAGCGCTCTCCACCTGGCTGGAAGAACATCCTTCCGACGCAAGAATCCTCGTCGGCAAGGTGGTGGAAGCGGCGGTCGCCCGCGAAGCCGCCCGCAAGGCGCGCGAACTGACGCGCCGCAAGGGCGCACTCGATATCGCCTCTCTGCCCGGCAAGCTTGCCGATTGCTCCGAGCGCGATCCGGCGAAATCCGAACTATTCCTTGTTGAGGGTGACTCCGCTGGCGGTTCGGCCAAGCAGGGCCGCTCACGCGAAACCCAGGCGATCCTGCCGCTGCGCGGCAAGATCCTGAACGTCGAGCGCGCCCGTTTCGACAAGATGTTGTCCAGCCAGGAAATCGGCACGCTGATCACCGCGCTCGGCACCTCCATTGGCAAGGACGAGTTCAACGCCGACAAGCTGCGTTACCACAAGATCATCATCATGACGGATGCTGACGTCGACGGCGCCCATATCCGCACCCTGCTGTTGACCTTCTTCTTCCGCCAGATGCCGGAACTGATCGAGCGCGGCCATCTCTATATCGCCCAGCCGCCGCTCTATAAGGTCACGCGTGGCAAATCCGTGCAGTACCTCAAGGATGAAAAGGCGCTGGAAGAGTACCTGATCTCCATGGGTATCGAGGAAGCTTCGCTGACTCTCGGTTCTGGCGAAGTGCGTATCGGCGCCGATCTTCGCGAAGTCATTCTGGATGCGGTGCGCATGCGCTCGCTGATCGACGGGCTCCATTCCCGTTACAGCCGCTCGATCGTGGAACAGGCGGCAATAGCCGGCGCGCTGAACCCCGAACTTTCGGCCGATGCTGCCCGCGCCGAGGAAACCGTTGCCGAAGTGGCTCGGCGTCTCGACATGATCGCGGAAGAAACCGAGCGTGGCTGGTCCGGCACCGTGCTGCAGGATGGCGGCTTGCGCTTCGAGCGCATGGTGCGCGGCGTCAAGGAAGTCTCGACGCTGGATATGGGACTGCTCGGTTCGGCCGATGCCCGCCATATCGATCAGCTCGCAGCCCGCACGCGCGATATCTACGCCACGCCGCCGGTCCTGCAACGTAAGGATGGCACCATGGAATTGGCCGGTCCGCGCGCGCTTCTGGATGCGATTTTCGCCGCCGGCCGCAAGGGTCTTTCCATGCAGCGCTATAAGGGCCTCGGCGAAATGAATGCCGAGCAGCTGTGGGAAACCACGCTCGACGCCAATGTCCGCTCGCTTCTGCAGGTAAGGGTGAGTGACGCGACGGACGCCGACGGCCTGTTCGCCCGCCTGATGGGCGATGAAGTGGAACCGCGCCGCGACTTCATTCAGGAAAATGCGCTGAGCGTCGCCAACCTCGACATTTAATCCTGTGGGGTGTTTCGCGTAACGATTCACGTGAAACGAAAATTTAACAAAAGGCCCGGCGGTCAATTTCCGCCGGGCCTTTTGTCATTCGGAGAACATCAATCAACCTTGCCGGTGAAGCGCCCTTCGAAGGCCACATCCGAAAGGGGCAGACGCTTGCTCGGCACTTCCCGTTCCGCCAGATCCTCAGGGAGAACGGACTTGTCGGTCAGCGTGCCGATGGCGACCCCGGCCTCCACCTTGTAGCCTTCCGGGATGTTCAGTTTTTCAACGATCTTGTCCTTCAATATGCCAGCCATGCCATGGGCATGGTAACCGAGCAGGTGGGCCTGCATGGCAAGCGAAAACCAGGCAGCGCCCGCATCGAAGGAATGGGTCGCGGATGGTTTTTTCTCACCGTCGCGCGAGATGTTGTAGTCGCGGGAAATGACAAACAGCAGCACGGAGGCATTTTTTGCCCAGCGCTGGTTTCCCTCCATCAGCAGTTCCACGAAGAGCGGCCAGTCGTCGCTATCCTTGTGCGCATAGACAAACCGCCATGGCTGATAGTTGGAGGCTGAAGGCGCCCAGTGCGCGGCATCCAGAATGGTCATCAGATGCTGGGCCGGCATGGAGCTGCCGTCAAAGGCACGCGGAGACCAGCGGTCGAGGAAGAGGGGATCGACGGGATATTCGGATTGCCGGGAATTGCTGTTCGTCACGGGCCATGTCCTTTTGATTGACGGGAAGGAAAAGGTATTTTTCGAAACTTGGCGCAGTCAAGGGGTGACAAGTATGAATGCATCGTTCATATATGCATCACCTTGTCTGACAACCGGGAGAGAGTTCCATGAAATTGATGCGTGTCGGCCAGCCCGGCCAGGAAAAACCTGCAATCCTCGATGCGGAAGGAAAAGTCCGCGATCTGTCCGCCCATGTCAAAGACATTGGCGGCGAAGCTATTTCTCCCGAAAGCCTCAAGAAGATCGCCGCGATCGATCTCGGCACACTTCCGGTGCTGAACGAAGAGCGCATCGGCGCCTGCGTTGCCGGAACGGGAAAATTCATCTGCATCGGCCTCAATTTCTCGGACCACGCCGCTGAAACGGGCGCCACCGTACCGCCGGAACCGGTCATTTTCATGAAGGCGACCTCGGCCATCGTCGGTCCGAATGACAACGTCACCATTCCGCGCGGTTCTGAAAAGACCGACTGGGAAGTCGAACTCGGCGTCGTCATCGGCAAGACCGCCAAATACGTCTCGGAAGCCGATGCTCTCGACTACGTCGCCGGTTATTGCGTTTCGCACGATGTGTCCGAACGCGCCTTCCAGACGGAGCGTGCGGGGCAATGGACCAAGGGCAAGTCCTGCGACACCTTCGGCCCTATCGGCCCCTGGCTGGTGACGAAGGATGAAATCACTGACCCGCAGAACCTCGGCATGTGGCTGAAGGTCAATGGCCAGACCATGCAGGACGGCTCCAGCAAGACCATGGTGTACGGCGTCGCGCACGTTGTCTCCTATCTCAGCCAGTTCATGTCGCTGCATCCCGGTGATGTCATCTCCACCGGCACCCCGCCCGGTGTAGGCATGGGCCTGAAGCCGCCGCGTTACCTGAAGGCTGGCGATGTCGTGGAACTCGGTATCGAGGGCCTCGGTTCCCAGAAGCAGACCTTCGTCGCCGACATCTGATCGCCGGACGGCGTTCAACGGAAAGTGAGGCGTCGGCGGGAAACCGCCGGCGCCTTCGATTTTGTGCACCTGCGAAAAGCTGCTATGGTTGAAAAAAAGAGCGTGATCGCGAGGGAGGCGTCATCAGTGTTCTACCACCTCTATGAAATGAACCATGCGGCCATGGCGCCGCTGCGCGCCGGCGCCGACATGATGCGCCAGGCTTGCAACAATCCGCTCAACCCGCTTTCCAGCACGGCTTTCGGGAGAAGCCTCGACGCCGGTTTCGAGGTCTTTGAGCGCATGACGCGCCGTTACGCAAAACCGGAATTCGCTCTTTGCAGTACGATTGTCGATGGCGAGACCGTCAATATTGTCGAAGAGACGGTTTGGTCACGTCCGTTCTGCAATCTGCTTCATTTCAAGAAAGAACTTGATCCAGCCAGCCAGTCCGATCCGAAGGTGCTGCTGGTGGCGCCGATGTCCGGCCACTACGCTACCCTCTTGCGGGGGACTGTGGAGGCCCTGCTGCCTTCGGCGGATATTTACATCACCGATTGGGCCGACGCCCGCACGGTGCCGGTGAGTGAGGGCACTTTCGATCTCGATGATTACATCAGCTACGTCATCGAGATGCTGCGCGCGATCGGGCCGGGGGCGCATGTGGTCGCCGTCTGTCAGCCGTCCGTACCGGTGCTGGCCGCCGTTTCGCTGATGGAGGCCGATGGCGATAAATTCGCGCCGGCATCCATGACGCTGATGGGCGGTCCGATCGATACGCGCATCAACCCCACTGCCGTCAACGGTCTTGCCAAGGCGAAACCCATTGAATGGTTCTGCGACAATGTCGTCATGCAGGTGCCGTGGCCGCAGCCCGCTTTTGGCCGCAATGTCTATCCCGGCTTCCTGCAACTCTCCGGCTTCATGTCGATGAACCTCGACAAGCATATGACGGCGCACAAGGATTTTTACCTCAACCTCGTCAAGAATGACGGCGATTCCGCTGAAAAGCATCGCGAATTTTACGATGAATATCTGGCTGTCATGGATCTGACGGCGGAGTTCTATCTGCAGACAGTGGAAACGGTCTTCATTGATCATGCGCTTCCGAAAGGGAACATGCTGCACCGGGGCAGGGCGGTCGATCCCGCGGCCATTCGCAATGTCGCATTGTTTACGGTGGAAGGCGAGAACGACGATATTTCCGGCGTTGGCCAGACAAAGGCCGCGCATGATCTCTGCCGGAACATTCCTGAAGACAAACGCGCCCATTACATGCAGCCGGATGTCGGTCACTATGGTGTCTTCAACGGTTCGCGCTTCCGCAAGGAAATCGTGCCGCGCATGCTGGACTTCATCCGCAAACACCAGGCAGCTTAGGGCAGACGGCCGGCCGTGCCGCGCATTTGCATGGCCAAGCGATGGACGAATCGGCTATGAAGGGTTCATGTTTTCGCTCCTCAGAAAATCCCTGAAATCGCCGGCCCCAAAGAAGGTTGCACCGAGCCAGCGCACCGTCGCCGTGGCGGGCAGGCAGGTGCCGATCACGGTCAGGGAGAATCCGCGCGCCACGCGCATTACGCTGCGCATCGAACCGGGTGGCAGGGCGCTGAAGTTGACGATCCCGATGGGCCTGCATCACCGTCAGGTGGATGATTTTCTCGAGAGGCATCAGGGCTGGCTGGAAGGCAAGCTTGTAAAATTCAGCCCCGACGACGGTTTACGTCCCGGTGCGACCATCGATATTCGCGGCATAGCCCACCGTATTGACCATACTGGCAGCCTGCGAGGGCTTACACATACCGCGAAAGACGCCGACGGGGTGGCCGTTCTGAAGGTCAGCGGCGCGCCGGAACATCTGAGACGACGGATAGCGACATTTCTGAAAAAGGAAGCGAAGGCGGATCTGGAGCGACTGGTTGCCGTTCACGCGCGCGCAGCCGGGCCGGCCGGTGCGTTCCATCAGCATGAAGGATACGCGCAGCCGATGGGGTTCCTGTTCCCATGACGGCAATCTGAGCTTTTCCTGGCGCATCGTCATGGCCCCCGAAAGGGTCATCGACTATCTCGCCGCCCACGAGGTTGCGCATCTGAGCGAAATGAACCACGGCCCGAAATTCTGGGCATTATGCGAAAAGCTCTGCCCGCATACGGAAGAAGCCAAGAGCTGGCTGAAACGCCACGGTTCCAAACTTCACGCCATCGATTTCGATTGAAACCTGCGGCGCGGATCGCCATCTGGATTCACGTGAAACATTCCATCGGAAATGGATGCGATTTGGCTCGACTCTTGTCGCATTTCATGTCAGGTCGCGGGTATGAAACCGGATATCAAGATTTGCGGATTGAAGACACCGGAAGCGCTGGAGCGCGCCGTCAGGCGTGGCGCGTCCCATGTCGGTTTTATTTTCTTTGAAAAGAGCCCGCGCAACATCGAGCCCGATATTGCCGGCAGGCTGGCGGAAGCCGCCCGAGGCGCCGCCAAGGTGGTTGCCGTCACCGTCAATGCCGATAATGATTATCTCGATGAAATCGTCGATCTCGTAAAACCGGACATCCTGCAGCTGCACGGCAATGAAAGCCCGGAGCGGCTGCTGAACATCAAGGCGCTGTATGGCCTGCCTGTCATGAAGGCGATTTCCATTCGCGATGCCGCTGATCTTGCCAAAATCGACCCTTATATTGGAATAGCCGACCGTTTTCTGCTGGATGCCAAGGCGCCCGCCGGTTCCGAGCTTCCTGGCGGCAACGGCGTCTCCTTCGACTGGACCATCCTGCGATCACTTGACGGAAGTGTGGATTACATGCTTTCCGGGGGATTGAACAAGGACAATGTCGCCGAGGCGCTGGCGGAGACCAGGGCAAGCGGACTAGATTTATCGTCCGGTGTGGAAAGCGCGCCGGGCGTCAAGGATCTGTCCATGATCGACGCATTTTTCGATGTGGTGAATGATTGGTCGAAAGGCCCAAAGGGAGCTTGAAGTGAACGACGCGCCAACACCCAATTCTTTTCGCGCTGGTCCCGATGAGGACGGCCGTTTCGGCATTTACGGAGGTCGCTTCGTTGCCGAAACGCTGATGCCGCTCATTCTGGATTTGCAGGCGGAATGGGACAAGGCCAAGACCGATCCCGCGTTTCAGGCAGAACTCAAGCATCTCGGCGCGCACTATACCGGTCGTCCGAGCCCGCTTTATTTTGCGGAACGCCTGACCGCGGAACTTGGCGGCGCGAAGATCTATTTCAAGCGCGAAGAGCTGAACCACACCGGCTCGCATAAGATCAACAATTGCCTTGGCCAGATACTGCTTGCCAAGCGCATGGGCAAGACCCGCATCATCGCCGAAACCGGCGCCGGCCAGCACGGCGTTGCCTCCGCTACCGTCGCTGCACGCTTTGGCCTGCCCTGCGTCGTTTATATGGGCGCGACGGATGTTGCCCGTCAGGCCCCGAATGTGTTCCGCATGAAGCTTCTGGGCGCCGAGGTGAAGCCGGTAACGGCTGGCCACGGCACCCTGAAGGATGCCATGAACGAGGCCCTGCGCGACTGGGTCACCAATGTCGAGGACACCTATTATCTGATCGGCACCGCGGCCGGCCCGCATCCCTATCCGGAAATGGTCCGCGACTTCCAGGCCGTTATCGGCGAGGAAGCCAAGGCGCAGATGCTGGAGGCGGAAGGCCGCCTGCCGGATCTGGTCGTGGCAGCCGTGGGCGGCGGCTCGAACGCTATCGGCATCTTCCATCCTTTCCTCGATGACAAGAATGTCCGCATCGTCGGTGTCGAAGCCGGTGGCAAGGGTCTTTCGGGCGACGAGCATTGCGCTTCCATCACCGCCGGTTCGCCAGGTGTGCTGCATGGCAACCGCACCTATCTGCTGCAGGATGAGGACGGCCAGATCAAGGAAGGCCATTCGATCTCCGCCGGCCTCGATTATCCCGGCATCGGCCCTGAGCATTCCTGGCTGAACGATATCGGCCGCGTGGAATATGTGCCGATCATGGACCATGAGGCGCTGGACGCCTTCCAGATGCTGACGCGCCTTGAAGGCATCATTCCGGCTCTCGAGCCGAGCCACGCCTTGGCCGAGGTCATCAAGCGCGCACCGAAGATGGGCAAGGATGAAATCATCCTGATGAACCTCTCCGGTCGTGGCGACAAGGATGTCCACACCGTCAGCAAGTTCCTTGGAATGGATGTATAAGATCATGACTGCACGTATGGACAAGCGCTTCGCCGATCTGCGCGCTGAAAATCGCCCGGCCCTGATTACCTATTTCATGGGCGGCGACCCGGATTTCGAAACCTCGCTCGGTATCATGAAGGCCCTGCCGGAAGCAGGCGCCGACGTCATCGAACTCGGCATGCCCTTTTCCGACCCGATGGCGGATGGTCCGGCCATTCAGCTGGCCGGCCAGCGCGCGCTGAAGGGCGGCCAGACGCTGAAGACGACGCTCGATCTCGCCCGCGAGTTTCGCAAGCAAGACGATGCAACGCCGATCGTGATGATGGGCTATTACAATCCGATCTATATCTACGGCGTCGAAAAGTTTCTGGACGACGCAATCGCGGCCGGCATCGATGGCCTGATCGTTGTCGATCTGCCGCCGGAAATGGACGATGAGCTCTGCATCCCCGCACTCGCGCGCGGCATCAACTTCATCCGTCTGGCGACGCCAACGACAGATGGCAAGCGCCTGCCTGCCGTCCTTAAAAATACCTCAGGTTTCGTTTATTACGTCTCGATGAACGGTATCACCGGTTCAGCACTTCCCGATCCCTCGTTGATCTCGGGCGCTGTCGGTCGTATCAAGGCGCATACGGAACTGCCGGTCTGTGTCGGTTTTGGCGTCAAGACGGCCGATCATGCAAAAGCGATCGGTGCCGTTGCGGATGGCGTTGTGGTCGGTTCGGCCATCGTCAACCAGATTGCGGGTAGCCTGACCAGGGACGGGCAGGCGACCGCCGATACCGTGCCGGCCGTTACGACGCTGGTAAAAGGACTTTCAACGGGCGTGCGTGCGTCGCGCCTTGCCGCTGCGGAATAAGCGCGCGGCCCAGTCAGGAGTAGACAGTTGAACTGGATCACCAATTACGTTCGGCCGCGGATCAATTCCATGCTCGGCCGCCGCCCGGAGGTTCCGGAGAACCTGTGGATCAAGTGCCCGGAAACGGGCGAGATGGTCTTCCACAAGGATCTGGAAGACAACAAGTGGGTCATCCCGGCTTCCGGCTACCATATGAAGATGCCGGCCAAGGCGCGCCTTGCCGATCTTTTCGATGGCGGCGTCTATGAGGCACTGCCGCAGCCGAAGGTGGCGCAGGACCCCTTGAAGTTCCGCGATTCCAAAAAATACACCGACCGTCTGCGCGACAGCCGCACGAAGACCGAGCAGGAAGACACGATCCTTGCCGGTGTCGGCCTCCTGAAAGGCCTGAAGATCGTCGCCGTCGTGCATGAATTCCAGTTCATGGGCGGATCGCTCGGCATTGCCGCCGGCGAAGCCATCGTCAAGGCCTTTGAGCGTGCCATTTCCGAGCGTTGCCCGCTCGTGATGTTCCCGGCCTCGGGCGGCGCGCGTATGCAGGAAGGCATTCTTTCGCTGATGCAGCTGCCGCGCACCACGGTTGCCGTGAACATGCTGAAAGAAGCCGGCATGCCCTATATCGTGGTTCTGACGAACCCGACGACCGGCGGCGTCACTGCCTCCTACGCCATGCTGGGCGATGTGCATATCGCCGAGCCGGGCGCCGAGATTTGCTTCGCAGGCAAGCGCGTGATCGAGCAGACCATTCGCGAAAAGCTTCCCGAAGGCTTCCAGACCTCGGAATATCTGCTGGAACACGGCATGGTGGACATGGTGATCGACCGCCGCGAAATTCCCGACACGCTGGCCAATCTGCTCAAGATCATGACCAAGGCGCCTGCTGACAACGCAAATGCGGTCATCCCGCTGGCCGCTTCGGCCTGAGGAAAAAAATATGTCGCCCGGAGGCATAAACTGCCTTCGGGATGATGCTATACGTTGCATGATTTCATCTTTGGTGCGGCGGACAAATGGCAAGCAAAACGCCTGAAAGGCGAACGGAAGACATGACGAAGCCCGCGATCGGTGAGGCCGAGAAGATCATCGAAGAGCTGATGCAGCTCCACCCCAAGGGGTTCGATCTTTCGCTCGATAGAATTTCCCGGCTCCTTGAGAAACTCGGCAATCCTCAAAATAGAATGCCGCCCGTCATCCATGTCGCCGGCACCAACGGCAAAGGCTCGGTCAGCGCCTTTTGTCGGGCCTTGCTGGAAGCAGCCGGACTTCCCGTGCACGTGCATACCAAGCCACATCTCGTCAATTGGCATGAACGCTATCGCATCGGTGTGGCCGGTGAGAGGGGGCGCTTTGTCGATGATGCTGTCTTCGCGGATGCTCTGCGCCGTATTGAAGTTGCCAACGAAGGCCAAAAGATTACCGTCTTCGAGATTCTGACTGCAGTTATGTTCCTTCTTTTTCGGAACATCCGGCTGACGCAGCTATCGTCGAAGTGGGTCTTGGTGGGCGTTTCGATGCGACCAATGTGATCAACAACCCCGCTGTCTCTATCATTATGCCGATTTCGCTCGATCACGAGGCTTATCTCGGTGACCGCGTTGAGTTGATCGCGGCGGAAAAGGCGGGAATCATGAAAAAGGGTTCCCCCGTCGTCATAGGCCATCAGGAATATGATGCGGCGCTCGAAACGCTCGTCGCCACGGCGGAGCGGCTCGGTTGCCCGGTATCGGTCTATGGGCAGGATTTTTCCGCCCATGAAGAATTCGGCCGTATGGTCTATCAGGATGAGTTCGGCCTGGCCGATGCGCCGCTGCCGCGTCTTCCCGGCCGCCATCAGCTTGCCAATGCCGCTGCCGCGATCCGCGCCGTCAAGGCCGCCGGTTTCGAGGTGACGGAACGGATGATCGAAAAAGCCATGACCTCTGTGGAATGGCCCGGCCGTCTGCAGCGCATCCTGACCGGCAAAATCGCTGAAATGGCCCCGAAGGATTCGGAAATCTGGATCGATGGCGGTCATAACCCCGGCGCGGGCGAAGTCATCGCCGAAGCCATGGCCGGCTTTGAGGAAAAAACACCCCGCCCGCTGTTCATCATTGCAGGCATGATCAATACCAAGGATCCGGTGGGCTATTTCAAGGCCTTCGCCGATATTGCCGAATATGTCTTCACCGTGCCGATTGGCGGCACGGATGCGGCGATCGATCCCGTCGTGCTTGCTCATGCGGCCTTCGATGCCGGTCTGGTGGCAGCGCCGACATCGTCTCTGACTCATGCCTTGGAGGAGCTGTCGCGCCGCTTCGACCCTGAAGGGCCGGCGCCGCGCATCCTGATCGGCGGTTCGCTTTATCTTGCCGGCAACGCGCTTGCCCTGAACGGCACGGTTCCCCAATAAAAAAGCCCGGCAGCGATGCCGGGCTTTTTTCATTCCATTGGTGTCGCTTACGCGGCGCCGGAAATCCAGGCGGAAAGCGCTGTCTTGGGAGCAGCGCCAACCTTGATGTCGGCCACTTCGCCGCCCTTGAACATGGCGAGCGTCGGGATGGAGCGCACGCCGAACTGGGCAGCCAGTTCCGGGTTTTCGTCGATGTTGAGCTTCGCGACCTTGACCTTACCGGCCAGCTCGGACGAAATTTCCTCAAGGCTCGGTGCGATCATCTTGCACGGGCCGCACCATTCGGCCCAGAAATCCACCACGACGGGTTCGGCGGATTCGAGGACTTCGGACTGGAAGTTGGCGGCATCGACTTTTACGGTAGCCATATCTGGCTCTCCTTTCAGCTAAACTTTTCCGCTATCGATGTGATGCGGGCGCGTCGGAATTTCAATGCCCCGGTATCTCACTTTGTCTTTATTGCGGCAAGAGCCTGCGTCATTGCATCATCGTCAACCCGCACAAAAGCGGCATTTTCCGTATAGATCAGCGCGCAGACAAATTCCTTGCCGGGATAGAGCGGTGCAAGAATTTCGCGATAGATGGCAAGCTGCGCGGTGTGGGAGAAAGGTATCTCGCGTGCCGTGCGCGGCGGAACCCGGTTCGTCTTGTAGTCGACCAGAATAACGCGATCACCATCCACCGCCAGCCGGTCGACGCGGCCGGAGACGGCATAGTGCTGCCGGCCGATCGTCATCGTGCCCATGATGGAGATTTCCGCGCGGCTGTTGGCGGAAAAGGCCGGTTGCACCGCCGGTTCGGAGATGACCCGCAAAACCGCCCGGATCAAATGCTCACGTTCGGCCGTAGGCCAGAAACGGGCCGCTCGCTCCGCATAGCGGCGGGCAGCCTCTTCCCGCTCCGTCTCGGCTAAATCCGGCAGCGCCTGCAACATGCGATGCACAAGCCGGCCGCGCTGTAGCGCCAGCGAAGAAACATCGGATTTCTCGCCGAAAAGCGGCGAACGCACGGCAAGGTCATCCGCACCGTCATCGATGATCGTGCCTGCACCGGAGGGGCTGAGCGGCCTTGGCAAGGAGGGCAGGGCAGGCAGTGGAGCAAGCAGCCCGGCCGGAAGAGCATATTCTTCGTCCTGCTGCTTCTCCGGCAGTTTTTGCGGGAGAGACGTCACGCGAGCCTCGGATTTACGCCAGACAAGCCCCTGCCATTCCTCGCCATCGGCCGTGAAAAGCTGCGGCTTGCAATGGTCTTCATTGTTGGCAAGCGCCGCCTTGACGATGGCATGCCAGCATTCGGGATTTTCCTTCTGACCGCGATAACCGCAGACGACGAGGTGATCGGCGGCGCGCGTCATCGCCACATAAAGCAGCCGTCGATATTCGTCTTCGGCTGCCGTCTTCAGCCGTTCTTCGTCCGAGCGAATGAGGTGGTTTGAAAAGCCGCTGCCGGGCAGCCAGACCGGGAAAGCGTCGTCACCGGCTTCAACAAAGCGCAGTTTCGGCACATGGCTGTGATTGAAGGCCTTCGAACCGCCGTCGACGACGAACACCACCGGCGCTTCCAGGCCCTTGGAGGCGTGCACGGTCATGATGCGCACTTCGCCACGGTCCTTGTCCTGCTCGCGTTTCACTTCCGGTGAATCGGTTTCCAGAACGGAGAGAAAGGCCTGAAGGCCGGGCAGACCGGTTCTTTCGTGGTCCAGCGCGAATGACAGGAATTCATCGAGAACGTCGCTCGCCTCGTTGCCAAGCCGGCCGAGGAATTTCTTGCGCCCGTCATGCAGGGTCAGCACCGCTGCAAAGAAATCATGCACGGTGGCCGTCTTAGAAAGCGCGATGAAACCTTCCAGCCTGGCGGTAACGGTGGAAAGATGGCTGTTCTCTTCCTGCGAAAGGATCTGCAGCCGTTTCCAGACGCTCTCCGTTTCCGATCGCATGGCGGCGATGTTGAAAACGTCATCTTCGGTCAGGTTGAAGAGCGGGCTCTTCAACAATGCGGCGAGCGAAAGATCGTCTTCGGGCAGGACAACGAAATGTCCGAGCGCCAGAAGATCCTGCACGGCAATGTGGTCGGTCAGGCGAAGGCGGTCGGCACCGGCAACGGGGATGTTCTTGCGTCGTTTCAGCTCGCGCGTCAGCGCATTGACGAAGGCATGGCGTTTTCTGACGAGAACCAGAATATCGCCGGGCTCCACGGCGCGCTCAACGCCCTTTTCGATGATGGTCTCGCTTCCGATCATATCGGCGATGCGGGCGGCGATCCGGCGGGCGACGATGGTGGCCGGCGCACTTTCACGCAAGGCATCGAAGGGCGCTGTCCAATCCTCTTCGTCTTCGGCGGTTTCCGGCGCCACCATATCCCACACCTCCACGGTGCCGGGATGGCCGGCGCGGTTGGATCGGTGTTCCACCGGCTCGTTATCGGCACTGAGACCGCTGGCGTTATTCGGGTCTGAAAACACCTGATCGACGGCGGCCAGAACATCCTCCGTGGACCGGAAGGAAAGCGGCAGCCGGATGCGGTGAAAGGCCTGCTCGACGGAATCGACGCGCTTTTTGGTTTCTTCGCGCTCCTGCGAAAACCGTTCCGGCCGGGCGCCCTGGAATGAATAGATCGACTGTTTTTCATCGCCCACGGCAAACAGCGTGCGCCGCCCCAGGCGGGCGCTCTCGCCGGTGAAGAAATCCGCCGCCAGCGACTGGATGATCGACCATTGCACCGGGCTGGTATCCTGCGCCTCGTCAACGAGAATATGGTCGATGCCCTGATCCAGCTTGTAGTGCACCCAGGCGCCCGCCGTATCGCGGTTGAGAAGGTTGGCCGCGCGCTCGATCAGGTCTTCGAAATCGAGCTGGCTTCGCTGTTTCTTCAGGTCTTCGAAATCGCCGATCAGCCTTTCGGCCAGAACAAGGGCGCATTTTGTCGCCGCCAGCATCCGCACCAGACGATAACGGTTGCGGCAGGAAACGACATGGTCCCGCGCCAGTGTCAGCGCATCGAGAAGTTCGGGGGCGGATTTCTGCATGCCCTTGTTGATGACATAGGCATCCGATTTCTTTTCGCCCTTGGCTGTCAGCAACGCCGCTTCGATGAATTCCATCCGCCGCACGGGGTCCGACTGTCGTTTTGCCTCCCGGAGCGCATAAGCGACTTCGATGACGCGTGTTCCACCCACCTCGTCGGCAAGGGTGAGATACGTATCGAGCGCAAGGCCTGAAAGGCCGGGCAGAGGCCAGAAGGCTGCCGCCGCGGTTTCTTCGGTTTCCCCATCTGCGATCTGCATCGCCTGCCGCAACCGCGCATCGATGCCGCCTGACTGTTTGGCGTCCAGAAGAAAGGCGCGAAGGGCGCTGCGATTGGCGATGATGGCGGAAAGCAGCGATTCCAAACCGCTTTCGTCCGCCAGATCGAGCACGTAAGCGAGCGATTGCGCGAGCTCCGCGTCCCGCTCCATCGAAACCGCCGTCAAAAGCGAACGGCGTGCTTCGGCGAGCAGCGTGGTTGCGGCGCGGTCGTCAAGAACGGAGAAATGGCCGGCGACATTGGCTTCCAGGGGGAACTGATGCAGCAACGCCTCGCAGAAGGCGTGGATCGTCTGGATTTTCAACCCGCCCGGCGTTTCCAGCGCCTTGGCAAACAGCCTGCGCGCTTCGGCAAGCTTGATGCGATCCGGCGCCTTGCCTTCGATGGCGGCGATGCGGTCCTTGAGATCGGAATCCGGCAAAGTAGCCCATTCTGCCAGACGGTCGAAGACGCGGCTCGACATTTCCGACGCCGCGGCCTTGGTATAGGTGAGGCAGAGGATGGCCGAGGGTCGGCACCCGGCCAGAAGGAGGCGGATGACGCGCTGGGTCAGAACATGGGTCTTGCCTGAGCCGGCATTGGCCGACACCCATGCGGAACTGGCGGGATCGGAGGCAAGCCGCTGCCGGGCGCTGGTCCAGTCGATCCAGCTTTCAGGCGTATCGGCGGCGGGGCCGGCGTCGAAGGGATCAATCGTCATCGCCATCTCCCGGTTCTGCCGTCGACCATTCCGAAACGCGGGCGAGGTGATCATATTCCCCGCCATAGGATTGCTGCTCTTCCGGCACGAGGCGGGAGGCGAAACCGTTTTCGCCATTGCGCAGGGAATGAACGAATTTCGTGAGCTGTTCGATCGATTCCGTCGCGAGTTCAATCGCCGATTTAGGCGGTCTTTTGCCGCTTCGGCTGGAATGTTCGTTATTGACCTGATCGGCAAAAAAACGCTCGCCCGGCCGCAGGCGAACGTAGATCAGGTTTTCCGGTGTGGGCGAACCGGCTTCGCGGAAGGCGCCGCGCATCAGTGCGGCCGCCTCCAGCGCAAGCTGCGGATCGAGCAGAGCGCGCGCCTGATTGACGGAAGGCGCAAGCCCCGTCTTGTAGTCGATAATATCCGCCTGACCGTTTGTCTTGATGTCGATGCGGTCGGCGATCCCCGTCAGCCTTATGCCCGCTTCGGCAATTTCCTGCCCAGCGCGAGCCTCGTAGAAGCTGTGGCGAATGGATGGATGACGTTCTTTTTCCCAGTCGATGAAGGCGCGTGCCACCGCTGCAAAACGCGGCCGCCAGATGACATCCACATGGGGAGGCAGGTTTTCCGCATCGAAACATTCGTCGAGAATGCGCTGCATGGCCGAAAGCGAGGCCGGTGTGCCGGGAATATGCCCCTCACGGGAATAGCGCTCGATGATCGCGTGATAGAGCGTGCCGCGATCGGCGGCGTTCGGATCGCGATTGAAGGGGTCGAGCGGGTCCAGCTTCAGGATGCGCCGCGCATAGATCGAATAGGGGTCGCGGCGCAGGCGGCCCACTTCGCTGAAGGAATAGCGCGTCGGCTGCAACTTGGCTGGCGGTTTCGGGGCAGGGCGCTTTGCCGCTTCCTGATTGATGCTTTCATCCATCAATCCCGCCCAATGACGATAGGTCTCGCCGCGCTTCCTGAGTTTATCGGCAAAATCCTCGCCGCCCAGCGCCAGAAGACGCTGCAGCCAGCGCGAGGCGACAGCGGGCGTTGAGCCCTGCCTCAGCGCGCGGGTGTAAAAAATCTGCCGGGTGCCATTTGCCATCTCGAAATCATGCGCCAGCTGGCCGATGCGCCGTTCCGGCGGTTCGAGGCCAATGGCGGTCTTCATGGTGCGGGACAGGAATGGATTATTCGCCGTCTGCCCCGGCCAGAGTCCTTCATTGAGACCGCCGATGACGACGGTATCGACGCTTTGCAGCCGCGCCTCAAGCGCGCCGAAGATGAAAATGCGCGGATGGCGCATCGATCTTGGCTTGATCGATTCGCCAGCTACCAGGGCCGCAAAAATATCGATCCATTGCGGTCCATCCGCATCGAGGATTTCACCGCTTTCCATCAGCTCGCCGAACAGTTCGGAAAGCTTGTCTCCCGCTTCACCGGACCAGAGCGCGGCAAGATCGCTGTTTTCATCCGCGCAGATGGCTTCGATCACGCGGCCCGTCCGCTCCGCCCAAACGGACAATGGCAATTTATCGGTGAAGGCGCGACCGGACCGATCTCTGCGGACAAAGGCGGAACCGAGCGGCTCCGTCGCAACGGCAATCCGCCTTGCCAGATCGCGCGCGGCCTCCGCGCTTGCCTCCGGCAGCGCCAGCCGCCAGGCAGGCGGGTGCCGGTCGTCGCGCTGCGCCAGAAGCTGCGCCTCCAGAACCGCTTCCAGATTGCCGATTTCGGTCTCCACACGGCCGCCGCGCAGCGCGATCAGCTCCAGCGCTTTGGAGGCTTTCGCGAAAGCTTCATTGGAAAGGCCGAAACGGCTGAGCGGATGTTTCAGAAGGGAGATAATCGGCACCGGGTCGCCGGGCCTCAGAATGGCTTCCAGCGCCAGCTGCGTCAGCCCGGCTTGCGGGGTGGCGGAAAGCGGCGTACCGGCCGAGTCGTCGGCTTCGATGCCGAAGCGCTGGAGTTCCGTCGCCACGCGCCGCGCCAGTCCGCGGTCTGGGGTTATCAGCGCTGCCTGAGACGGACGTCCAGCGCCGGGCGCTTCAAGCGCCAGCCGCAAAGCCACCGCGATGGCCGTCGCTTCCTCGCGCTCATTGGCGGCTTCTATCAGCGTGGCCGTCGCGAAGGCGTCGTCGAAAAAGCCGGGGTCCCTGTCCTCACGCCAGCGATTCCAGTCGCTGGTGGACTTGGCCGGCGCGAGTGCGGCCGAAAACACGGCTGCGCGCTTTTCCAGGTCGCCATCGATGGCGCCGATCTGAACCACGTCGTCGCGCAGTATGCCGAGCTTCTGCAGCAGCATATAAAGCCCATATTGCGAGTGGGTGCGGCTCGAAGGATCGGTAGGGTCCTCGGCGATTGCCTCCCATTGTTCCTCCGGCATGGCAAGGTCTAGACCCGGAAGTACGACGGTACCCTGGGGCAGTGCCGCAACGGCGGCGATGAGATCGGCCGCGGCAGGAATGGAACCCGTCGACCCGGCGACGATGATCGGTCCCGTATCCGGCAAATTGGCAAGCCGGTTCGCTTCCGCCCGCAGGATGGCGTTGCGATGCCGGCCGGCCGAGGAACGGTTAAGTTCGGCAAGCCGCGCCGGCCAGAAGACGCTGGCGATCCGCAGGAAATCCGCCGTCAGCTGCCACCATTGCGCATGAACGCCAGTATCGAGATGCTGAAGCGCTTCCCAGTCCTTTTCTTCCGTATCCATGGCGTCGATCACCTCGCCAAGCGCACGCGCCAGCCAAATGGCGTCTGCGGGGCTGGCGGGGGCGACAAGCGGCGAATCCGAGTGAATTGCCCGGATGGCGTCCGGCAGGCTGTTGCGCCAGGCGAGAATGAGACGCGCCAGTTCGATCAGCCGGCCGGTGCCAGAAATCGGCGGCGCCAGATCCATGATTTCAGGATTTTCGATCTCGAAAAAGCCGCTGTCGTCATCCGTTTCGCCGAGCGGCCGGATCAGCGGCAGAATGGCGGACCGGCCGCCCAGAAGATCGACGAATTCGGAGCGCAGCACACGGGCGGAGCGCCGCGTCGGCACATAGATCGTCACCTTGGCAAGTGACAGCGGATCGGCTGGGTCGTATTTATAGCCGGCTGTCAGTGTCCCGTCGCACAGCGTTTCCGCGAGCGTCTTGAGGAACGGTGTTCCCGCAGCGATCGTCAGAACGCGCTTTGCGTGGTGGGTGAGCGTCATGCAGAGCGTTTTTCCCTGAATTGGCGGATGATGCTTTCAGCATCTTCTATCGCATCCGGCGTGCCGACGGTGATCCAGTGGCCATCCAGAGAAAGCCCGAAAAGCCGGTCTCTTTCAATGGCGCGGTCGAAATAGATATTGAGGTTGAAGGCATCCGCCGGCGCATCGTCCAGCAGTCGGGAATCCATGGCGATGGCTCCGGCATAAACCACGGGGTTCGGATCGCCATCGCGATACCGCGCCAGTTTTCCATCGGCGGAGAGGTTGAAATCCCGCTTGCCATTGTGCCCGGTGGTGCGGTCCATGTCGACGCAGAGCAGCGCCATGTCCATTCGGGTCGGGTCGAAGAATTGCGCAAGCTTGCGCAGGTTGCTGACCGCATTCAGCTGCTCGCCAATCCAGAAGAGATCGGCGTTCATGACGAAGACCGGGCCGGGTTCCAGAAGCTTCAGGCCCTTGGCGAGACCGCCGCCGGAATTCATCAGTTGCGACCGCTCGTCGGAAATCAGGATTTCGGCGTCGGTGCGCTGCTCAAGATGGGCGACCATCTGTTCCGCGTGGTGATGAACATTAACGACAATGGTTTCCGCACCGGCTTCGACAAGGGCGTCGAGCGCATAGTCGATCATCGGCTTGCCTGCGATCTGGACGAGCGGCTTCGGGATCGTATCCGTGATCGGGCGCATCCGCGTGCCAAGCCCGGCGGCCAGCACCATCGCATTTTTAATCGTCATCGTGGTCAACCGTCTTTCAGTCGTCGAATTCCATGCCCATGCGCAGGCACCAGTCTTTGAGCGGTGCGAGTTCCGGATGCGAAAGCGCTGCACTGAGATAGCGGAACGTCCTCGGCATATGTTTCATATAACCGGGTTTTCCATCCCGTTCCAACAGCCTCACCCAGATACCGGCGAGCTTGCAGTTGCGCTGCGCCGACATGATGGCGAAAGCCTTGAGGAAGGACGCCTCATCGAAAGAGGGCGCGCTTCTCCTGCTGTCAAGATAGTGCGAAAGCAGGCGCGCCTGCAATTCGGGTGAGATGGTGACACGGGCGTCCTGCACGATGGAGGCAAGATCGTAAGCGCTCGGGCCGATCATCGCGTCCTGATAATCGATCAGGCCGACCTGCCGGATGCCGCTGTTTTGCGACTGCCATATAAGGTTGGGCGAATGGAAATCGCGCAGCACGAGCCCCGTTTCGCAGTCGGCGAGCTGGTCGATCAGCGTGTCCCATAGAGCGTAATAGTCGCTCTTTTCGCTATCGGTGAGCGATTTACCGCGTTTATGCGGCAGATACCACTCCGCCAGCAGCGAAACCTCGATCTTCATCGCCTGCCGGTCGAAGGGGGAACCTCATAGGCGCTGCCGTCACCCACTGGCAGCAGCCGGGGCCGCGGGGCCTGATGAAGGGCGGCGAGACAGGCGACGCTTTGCAGATAGCGGTCCTCTATCGGTGTTCCGTCAGGCGCCAGCACCCCTCCTGCCCGAGGTCTTCCAGCAGGAGAATGCCTTGATCGGTATCCGCCGCCAGAATCTCCGGCGCGCAAAAGCCGCTATTTCTCAGATAATTGCCGATTGCCACAAAGGAACGCGCATCCTGGGCAAGATGGGCGATTTCCGCATAGGTCTTCCCGTCAGCGACAATCGCTCCTCGCATGGGCCGTCGCCAATCCATAAGGATAAGGTTCGGGCCGCCAGTGGAAACGGTCTCATAGGCGCGAGTGGAGGCGTCACCGCTCAGAAAACGCCGTGCCGCATCGCCCTTGCCATTTTTTGCGAGAAATGCGCGGATGGCGAAAACCCGTTCAAGCCGTGCTTTCAGCTTTGCCGGAGCCTCGATGGAGGCGAGCCGCCCTTCGCCGGAATGCGTCAGCCGGAGCGTTACGGTCTGCTCCGACGGCAGAATCTCGGCGGCTATATCCGGCCACTCGATCAGGCAGATGCCATCCTCCAGCATCTCATCGATACCGAGTTCGTCCAGTTCCGAAACATCCGAAAGCCGGTAGAGATCGAGATGGGCGACTGGAATGCGGGCGGCATAGGTCTGGATGATCGTGAAGGTGGGGCTTGGAACTTCGAGATCCGGCTCGTCCGCCATTGCCCGGATGAAGGCGCGGGCAAGCGTCGATTTGCCGGCGCCAAGATCGCCGATCAGGGCCAGACAATCGCCGGGCTTCAAAGCCAGCGCAAGGTCTTCACCTAGCCTGATGGTGTCTTTTTCTCCCGCAAGGGGAATGGTGATCGGCAAGATGTCTTCGCTCATTCTGCGGCGATGGAATGCGGCCGTGTGCCGGAAGGAATGCGGCACGTGACGATGGTGCCGTTGCCGGGCCGGCTGTCGATGCTGACGGTGCCATGATGCAGGCTGACGAAGCTTTCGACGATGGAAAGACCAAGCCCCGCACCGGTTCGCCGCCCGCCATTGCCGCGCGTCGAGAAGCGGTCGAACACGCTCTTCAACATGTCCTCGGGAATGCCCGGACCCTTATCCGCCACCGAGAACACGAAGTCGCCTTCGCTGCGCTGGCAGGAAAGCTGCACGGAGGAACCTTCGGGTGCGAAATTGATCGCATTGGTCAGAAGCTTGATGAGAATCTGCTTCAGCCGCTGGTGATCGGCCACCAGACTGCCGAGATGGGCCGGTGCAACGATTTCGAGCGAAATTCCGCTCTCCTGCAGCCGGTCGGCGATCTGCACCGAAACATCGTCGAGCAATTCGTTCAGATCGTTTTCCGAATAATTGAGCTGCATGATGCCGGCATCGACGGTCGCGAGATCGAGAATATCGTTGACGATGGTCAGGAGCACCGAAGACGAGGTGGAAATATGATCGAGATATTCCGCCTGCCGTTCCGTCAATTGTCCGATGCCGGGTGTCTTGAGGAGATCGGTGAAGCCGATGATATTCGTTAGCGGCGAACGCAGCTCGTAGGAAACATGCTGCACGAAATCGTTCTTAAGCTCGTCGGCCTTCAGAAGCGCGTCGTTCTTTTCTTTCAGTGCCCGTTCGGCCCGAACGCTGTCGGTCATGTTGACGAAGGTCAGCATGGTCTGTGCGTCCGGCAGCGGAATGATGGCGTAGTCGAGCACGAGGCCGGAAAGCAGTTCCAGCGTGCCCTGCCGCGACGGCCGCTCATCGTCGAAGCTGGTAATGAACTGGCTGAAGGCGCGCCAGCCGTCCGGCCGGTCATAGGATTGCGTGCAGGCGGTTTCGATGGCGCGGATATGGGTGCCGGTCTCGGCCTGTTCCGCGGTCACGCCCCAGAGCGCCCGGAATGCCGGGTTGGACAGGCGAATGCGCCCATCGGCGCCGAACACGGCCACACCTTCGGCCAGATGGTCGATGGTTTCGCCCTGCACCTTTACAAGCGTGTTGTAGCGCATCTGCAGATCGACCTGCTCGGTCAGGTTCTCGAAAACCCAGGTCGCGCCGCCCTGCGGATGGGCAGTCGCGATAACCCGCAGGGTCTGGCCGTTCGGCAGGTGCCAGAGATCAGTCTTGGTATCCAGCGAACGATAGACGGAAAGCGCCGTCTCCTTCCAGTTCTTCCAGTTCAGCTGCTCCGGCAATTTGCCGGTGGTGCGCAGCCTGTCCAGAAGCTCGGAATTGTCAGGGCTGGATTCGAGGAAAACGAGATCGAGACCCCAGAGAGCCGCAAAAGCCTGATTGTAGAATTGCAGCCGCTGCCGGCCGTCGAAAATGGCGACAGGCGTTGCCAGATGATCGAGCGTTTCGGCGTGGCTCTTCAGAACCCGCTTGAGTTCCTCGCCGATGGTCTCGGCCTCGGTGGCATCGATGGCGATGCCGGCAGACCCACCCGCCGTCTTGATGTCGACAACGTCAAAGAAGGTGCGGTTTCCGGAAACCACCGTCGAAATACGGTCGTGATAGGGCGATTCCGGCGTCGCGGCCGCGCGTATCTTCTGCCGGGTGACCGTGTTCAGCAGTTCGCGTTTTTCATGAACGGCCTGTTCGGTGTCACGGGCATCCACCGCCTGGGCATAGGCGTGGTTGACCCAGATGAGGTCACCTTCGCCATTGCGCCGCCAGACGGGCTGCTCGATGGAATCGAGAAGTTCCTGAAAGGTCGAGACGGAAGCGATCAGGCGCTCGCGCTCCACCTGCAATTCCGCGAGTTCGGCGCGCAGATTGTTGAGCGCTATGAAACGCGCAAAGGCATTGCCCCCGGAAACCCGGCCCTGAACTTCAATGACTTCGCCGCGCTGCGTCTCGATGGTCAGGTCGAAACTCTGGGCATGGCTGCGGAGTTTTTCGATGGATTTTTCAAGCTGGCTTGCGGATGCCGGTTTCAGCCATCGGCCAAAGGCCAGAAAATCCTGATCCGCCAGCGGCACACCCGTCTCGGCCGGTAGCTGTCCCAAAAATTCGGGCCGCTTGTCCGCGCCGTCCCAGATGACGATGCGGCGGCTCTTGTCGGAAATCAAAGCTTCGTATTTCGCGATCTTGTGGTGGGACTGGGCAAGCGCCTGTCTGTATTCGCTGCTTTCCGCCTCGATATTACCGCGCTGGCGCACCAGCCAGACGACGGAAAACAGCGTTGCCGAAAGCATGCCGACGAAAAGCGAATAAGTGATGGTTTCTCCGGATGAGAACAACCGCGCGCCGGTCTTTGCCACAAGCCCGTCCTGGGCCAGCGCCACGCTTGCGGAGCCGGCCAGAACCGTGCCCGACATCAGGACAGGAAGCCTCGCAAAGCCTGTCCGAACCGCACTGACGACCTGCCGGCAACGCGCGAGAGCCGCGCTCAATGCCACGCCCGCTTGCGTGTTTTCAACGCGTTGAACTGTCTGCTTGCGCAGATCCGAATTTTGAACCGACATCCCCGGTCTGTCTCCGTCCTATGTGCCGCATCTTCGACAAGACATCCCATTTCGTCCCCGCCGCCCTTTGGCGTGTCCGAATCAAGTCTGATGACAATACCGCCTTCATAAATCTGCGAAAAGGGAGCGCGCAAAAAAGATGCCGCGCGCTTTGTCAAGCGCGCGGCATCTAGATATTGTGTAATTTCAGTGGATATTAACTATGAAATTAATATCTGTAGTGTTCCGCCTTGAACGGGCCTTCCTTGGAGATGCCGATATAATCTGCCTGCAGATCAGAAAGTTCAGTTAGCCGCACACCGAGCTTCTCAAGGTGAAGACGCGCGACCTTCTCGTCGAGGTGCTTCGGGAGCACGTAAACTTCGTTCTTGTATTCGCCCTGCTTGGTGAAGAGCTCAATCTGGCCAAGCACCTGGTTGGTGAAAGACGCAGACATGACGAAGGACGGGTGGCCGGTGGCGTTGCCGAGGTTCAGCAGGCGGCCTTCGGACAGAAGAATGATGCGGTTGCCCTTCGGGAACTCGATCATGTCGACCTGTGGCTTGATGTTCGTCCACTTCAGGTTACGCAGCGATGCGACCTGAATCTCGTTGTCGAAGTGGCCGATATTGCCAACGATGGCCATGTCCTTCATCTCGCGCATATGCTCGATGCGGATCACGTCCTTGTTGCCGGTGGTGGTGATGAAGATATCGGCGGAAGAGACGACGTCTTCCAGGCGAACAACCTCGAAACCGTCCATGGCGGCCTGAAGCGCGCAGATCGGATCGATTTCGGTGACCTTCACGCGGGCGCCGGCGCCCTGAAGCGAAGCGGCAGAACCCTTGCCCACATCGCCGTAACCGCAGACCACGGCAACCTTGCCGGCCATCATCACGTCGGTTGCGCGGCGAATGCCGTCCACCAGCGATTCCTTGCAGCCGTATTTGTTGTCGAACTTCGACTTGGTGACGCTGTCATTGACGTTGATCGCCGGGAAGGGCAGCAGGCCCTTTTTGCTGAGATCGTAAAGACGGTGAACGCCGGTCGTCGTTTCTTCCGTGACGCCCTTCAGTGCGTCGCGCTGCTTGGTGAACCAGCCGGGCGAAGCCTTCAGGCGCTTGTTGATCTGCGCGAAGAGAATTTCCTCTTCTTCCGAACCGGGGTTGGAAAGAACGTCCTCACCGGCTTCGGCGCGTGCGCCGAGCAGGATGTACATGGTGGCGTCGCCGCCATCGTCGAGGATCATGTTAGAGAGGCCGCCATCGGCCCACTGGAAGATCCTGTCGGTGTATTCCCAATATTCCGTCAGGGTTTCACCCTTGACGGCGAATACCGGGATGCCGGCTGCAGCAATGGCGGCCGCCGCATGATCCTGCGTCGAGAAGATGTTGCAGGAGGCCCAGCGGATGTCCGCGCCGAGTTCCTTCAGCGTCTCGATGAGAACGCCGGTCTGGATCGTCATGTGAAGCGAACCGGTGATACGTGCGCCCTTCAGCGGCTTGCTTTCGCCGAATTCCTTGCGGCAGGACATCAGGCCCGGCATTTCGGTTTCGGCGATGTCCAGTTCCTTGCGGCCGAATGCGGCAAGGTTGATATCGGCGACGATGTAGTCCTTCTCAAGGCTCATGAAGTTCTCCAGATCAGAAACGCCGCGCCTTGCGGCCCGGCTCGTAAACGTAGCAGCGGTTTAGCAGGCCACGAACGATCTGGCAATGATGATATAAAGAAGTCTTTATGTCTTTATATGGTGCCGGCTCAGGCTTCTTCGCCGAAGCGGTCGGCGACAAGCGCCTCCAGTGCTTCCAGCGCTTCTTTCGCCTGATTGCCGCTTGCCTCGACATAAACGCTGCAGCCGGGGCTTGCCGCCAGCATCATCAGGCCCATGATGGAGGTGCCGCCAACGGTCATGCCATCCTTGGAAACCGTGATCGTCGCGTCAAAACCTTCGACCATCTGCACGAATTTAGCAGAAGCTCGGGCGTGAAGACCGCGTTTGTTGATGATCGGTAGTTCCCGGGAGAATGGCGACATGGGCTGACTTCTCACTTGCCGCTTAAAACGCGGCTGGCGACGTTGATATATTTGCGGCCGGCATCGGATGCATCCTGAAGGGCCTTGTCCATATTATCTTCGCTGCGAACACCGGCAAGCTTGATCAGCATGGGAAGATTGACCCCTGCGATGACTTCGACATTGCCGTTATTCATGACGGAAATCGCGAGATTGGAAGGCGTGCCGCCGAACATGTCCGTCAGGATGATCACGCCATTGCCGTCATTGGCGCGTGCAACGGCGTCGATGATATCCTGCCGGCGCTGATCCATGTCGTCTTCGGGACCGATACAGACCGTCTCGATCAATTTCTGGGGACCGACGACATGCTCCAACGCATGGCGAAACTCCTCAGCCAGCTTGCCATGGGTGACAAGCACTAGTCCGATCATGAAATGCTCCCTTGCACACGCACTCTCATTGCCGACTATCGCAACGCGGCAATCCTGTCCATCGGTGGGATTTCATCTTGATGAGGAAAATGCGAATCGCAAGCCTAAAATCGCCCGAATCATCGTCACTTCACATTCGTTTCAAAAAGATTCTGAGCAAGTGCAGCAAATTTTCCATAGGGCGTAAGACTGGAAAGCGGAATGCGCAGAAGCCTGATATGCCCGCCACAGGGCAGGGAAAACACCTCGTCATCTTCGGGAAGTCTTGGATTTGTCCCTGAAAGAACTGTCGTGACGGCAAAATGTAGTGGAGCGCGCGCAACGCTTTTGACGGAAACAATGCCGCTGCCGCGCAATTCCAGCAGGCCGGCGATTGCGTCCGGCCGCTCGGCAATGATGTTGTCGCCATCGCGATACACGAAAATCTGATCGTCCGCGATCAGCGCCGCCGGCAATCCGCAGCGTTCCGCCTCCGTCAGGAAGCTGAAGGCAAGCTCGCTTTTGCCGCTGCCCGACGGTCCGACGAAAAGGATGCCGGTGTCTTGAACGGTGATGGCGGTGGCGTGCAGGTTGAAGCGTTCAGCGTTCATGGGTTTCGGCCGCCGGCAGCGACAGGGTGAAGCGCGCGCCGGAAATCACGCCATATTTGTCGACCACGTTTTCCGCCCGCAGACTGCCGCCATGGGCTTCGGCGATCTGACGGCTGATGGAAAGGCCAAGGCCGGAATTCTGTCCGAACCCTTCGCTCGCCGGCCGGTCGGTGTAGAAGCGCTCGAAAATCCGGTCGATGTCTTCGGCCTGAATGCCGGGCCCGTTATCCTCCACCTGCACGATGCAACGATCCTTGTGACGGGAGAGGCGAACGGTGATGCGGCCGCTTTCTTCGGCAACGAAGGAGCGCGCATTCTCGATGAGGTTGGTTACGATCTGGCCGATACGCAGATCGTGGCCATTCACCACGAATGAGGTCTTTGCGCCCGCTTTCCGGTCGACAACATAGTCGATCGTCACGCTTTTCTTCTTGGTGCTTATCTGGCGGGATATGTCCACCAGACCCTTCATCAGCATGTCGAGATCGAGCGGCGAGGCGTCGGCGCGCGCCAGTTCGGCATCGAGCCGCGAGGCATCCGAAATGTCGCTGATCAGGCGGTCGAGGCGGCGCACATCGTGGAAGATGATTTCGGTCAGGCGCTGTTTCGACTCTTCGGTCCTGGCGCGCGGCAGGGTTTCCACGGCGCTGCGCAGCGAGGTCAGCGGGTTCTTGAGTTCATGGCTGACATCGGCGGCGAAGCTTTCGATGGCGTCGATGCGGTCGTAAAGCGCCGTCGTCATTTCACGCAGCGCAATCGAAAGATTGCCGATCTCATCCTGACGCGCCGAGAAATCCGGTATTTCCTCGCGGGTTCGCGCCCCGCGGCGCACGCGAATTGCGGCAGCGGAAAGCCGCCGCAGCGGCGTGGCGATGGTCGAGGACAGGAGCAGCGACAGCACGATATTGACCAGCGTGGCGATGCCGAAGACACGCATGATGGCAAGGCGCTCGGCATGCACGATCTTGTCGATATCGCCCGCCTGCGTGGAGAGCAGCAGAACGCCGAGCACCGCCCGGAAGCGTTGCACCGGCACTGCCACCGAAACGATCAGCTCGCCCTTTTCGGTAACGCGCACCACCGCGCCCCGCACACCCGTCAGCGCATTCATCACTTCGGGATAGATCGAGCCGTCGCCGCCAGGCGCTTCCTTATATTGCGGCAGGCTGCTTGGCTGCAGCATGCGGTTGAACATGCTGGTGAACCAGTCACCCCAGGTCTGCGTCTCCGGCGTCACCGGCGGCAGATCGAAGCGCAGCACCTGGCCGCGCGAATAAAGATGACGGGAATCAAGCAGCAGATTGGCGTCGGCATCGAACAACCGCGCGCGTGTGCGCGTCGGCGAAATCAGTCGCCGCAGCACCGGTGCCACCCGCTCCGGATTGATCGGGAAACTCAAGTCCTCGTCATTGGGGGCAGGGGTGATGCTTTGCCCCGCCTGCAATTCGAGCAGCTTTTCCGGATTGATGGTGATCGAGTTGGTATCGACCGAGGCGGAGGCGGAGACCGCACCGGCGATGATCTCACCCTGCGTCAGCAGGCTTTCCACGCGCGCATCGATCAGCCCTTCGCGGAACTGGTTGAGATAGAGAATGCCGCCGACCAGAACCACCGTCGCCGCGACGTTGAAAAAAGGATGCGGCGCGTGAGGCTGGAAAACACCGCATTGCCGAAAATGCGCCGGATGATCGTCAGCGGATGGATACGATGGCGGCGTTCGCTGCCGCGTTCTTCGGCATCGTCGCTGTCCGAGACGGTTTCCGGCGTTTTCTTCAACACGTATTCAAGTCCTCACCACCCCCGGATCGGGCGGTCCCTTCTGCGCGAGTCGGCTTCTTCAAGCCGCTTCGCGGAAGCGATATCCTACGCCATAAAGCGTTTCAATCATATCGAAGTCGCCATCGACCAGTTTGAACTTCTTGCGAAGACGCTTAATGTGGCTGTCGATGGTGCGGTCGTCCACATAGACCTGTTCGTCATAGGCGGCATCCATCAGCGCGTCGCGGCTTTTCACTACGCCCGGCCGCTGCGCCAGCGAATGCAGGATGAGGAATTCGGTGACCGTCAGCGTCACCGGCTCACCCTTCCAGGTGCAGGTGTGGCGTTCCTGGTCCATGGCGAGCTGCCCGCGTTCCAGCGTGCGCGCCTGCTGATCGGCGGTCGGCTTCAGCACGCTGCCGGTTGCGGCCGAAGCCTCGCGGCTGCTGGCGCGGCGAAGGATGGCCTTGACGCGTTCCACCAGAAGGCGCTGCGAGAAGGGTTTCGTGATGAAGTCGTCCGCACCCATCTTTAGGCCGAACAATTCATCGATCTCTTCATCCTTGGAGGTGAGGAAGATGACCGGCAGGTCCGACTTCTGGCGAAGACGCCGCAAAAGTTCCATGCCGTCCATGCGTGGCATCTTAATATCGAAAATGGCGAGCTGCGGCGGACGGGCGATCAACCCGTCAAGCGCGGAAGCGCCGTCCGTATACGTTTCGACCCGGTAGCCTTCGGCTTCGAGCGCGATCGATACCGAAGTCAGAATATTCCGGTCGTCGTCGACAAGCGCGATCGTCTGCATGTAGTTGGTCTCCATCGTCATTTTCTCGTAACTCCCGACATTCACCCAGCCAAGGTTGTGCGCCGCGAGCCACTCTCTTGAGTATAAAGGTGGAACAAATTGTGGCAAAGGAAAACTCGCTCAGAAATCGCTGGTCAGGCGGGAGCGGATTTTGCGAAAAGGCCGCAGCTGGATTTTAATGCGTCTTCAACCGATTTAAAAAGAAATAAAATCTTTTAAATCGATTAATATATTGAAATTACTAAGTTTTTTAAAGTTCGGCTCTTGCGTTTCCAAAAGCTGCCACGTATTTTCCGAGGAAATTTCAACGTCCTTATCGTCATTAACAAGGAACGCGTCATGAACGAGCTTGGGGTTCATAATCCTGCCAATGGAGTTGCAGAACTCGGACTGGGCGAGGCCTCCCGCGTCTTTTATAACCTCAACGAGAGCGAATTATACGAAGAGGCGATCCGCAATGGCGAGGCCGAACTGACCATCGATGGCGCGCTGCGCGCCGTCACCGGCCAGCACACGGGCCGTTCTCCGAAGGACAAATTCGTCGTCCGCGACGCCTCCACCGAGAACACCATCTGGTGGGATAACAACAAGCCGCTTTCGCCGGAAAACTTCGAGCTGCTGCGCAAGGACATGCTGGCCCATGCCGCCGGCAAGACCCTCTACGTTCAGGATCTGATCGGCGGCGCCGATGAGGAAAATGCGTTGCCGACACGCGTCGTCACCGAACTTGCCTGGCATTCGCTGTTCATCCGCAATCTCCTGATCCGTCCGAAGCGGGAAAAACTGGCGGGTTTCAAGCAGAAGCTCACCATCATCAACCTGCCGAGCTTCAAGGCCGATCCTGCCCGTCACGGCGTGCGTTCGGAAACCGTCATCGCCTGCGATCTGACCAACGGCCTCGTCCTCATCGGCGGCACGTCCTATGCCGGCGAAAACAAGAAGTCGGTCTTCACGGTGCTGAACTACCTGCTGCCGGCCAAGGGCGTCATGCCCATGCATTGCTCCGCCAATGTCGGTCCGCAGGGTGATTCCGCCGTGTTCTTCGGCCTCTCCGGCACCGGCAAGACTACATTGTCTGCCGATCCGTCGCGCACGCTGATCGGCGATGACGAACATGGCTGGGGCGAGCACGGCATCTTCAACTTCGAAGGCGGCTGCTATGCCAAGGCGATCAAGCTTTCGGCCGAAGCCGAGCCGGAAATCTACGCCGCGACCCGCCGTTTCGGCACGGTTCTTGAGAACGTTGTGCTGGACGAAAACCGCGTTCCTGATTTCAACGACAATTCGCTGACGGAAAACACCCGCAGCGCCTATCCGCTGCACTTCATTCCGAATGCATCGGAAACGGGCATTGCCGGCCATCCGAAGACGATCATCATGCTGACGGCGGATGCCTTCGGCGTGCTGCCGCCGATTGCCCGGCTGACGCCGGAACAGGCCATGTACCACTTCCTCTCCGGTTACACCGCAAAGGTCGCCGGTACGGAAAAGGGCGTGACCGAACCGGAAGCCACCTTCTCCACCTGCTTCGGCGCACCCTTCATGCCGCGCCACCCGGCGGAATACGGCAACCTGCTGCGCGAACTGATCGGCAAGCATGGTGTGGATTGCTGGCTGGTCAATACCGGCTGGACCGGCGGCGCTTACGGCATCGGCAAGCGCATGCCCATCAAGGCGACCCGCGCGCTTCTGACCGCCGCGCTGACCGGCGACCTGAAGAATGCACAATTCCGCACCGACGCGAATTTCGGTTTCGCCGTGCCGCTGTCGCTTGACGGCGTCGACAGCGCAATCCTCGATCCGCGTTCGACCTGGGCCGACGGCGCAGCCTATGACGCGCAGGCAAAGAAGCTGGTGTCGATGTTCGTCACCAACTTCACCAAGTTCGAAGACCACGTCGACAGCAAGGTTCGCGACGCTGCACCGGGCCTTTTGCTTGCGGCTGAATGAATAAAGCCTCATTTATGAGGAGGAGGGGACCCGGCCTTGTGCCGGGTTCTTTCGTTTGGCCTGCTGTTTCCATTCCTGCCGATCTATGGCATCACCGGCGCGGAGAAAGATCATGGCCAGCGACCCGCTTTACATCAGCAACCGTATCACCATCGCCGGCTGGGAGCTGACGGAGCAATTCGTGCTGGCCGGCGGGCCGGGCGGCCAGAACGTCAACAAGGTCTCGACCGCGGTTCAGCTGTTTTTCGACATTGCCAGTTCACCCTCCCTTCCGGATCGGGTAAAGACCAATGCACTGCGCCTTGGTGGCAGGCGCGTTTCGAAAGACGGCGTGCTGATGATCGAGGCAAGCCGGTTTCGCAGCCAGGAACGCAATCGCGAAGACGCGCGCGAACGGCTGAAGGAACTGATCCTCGAAGCTGCCGCCCCGCCGCCGCCGGTGCGCAAGGCCACCAAGCCCACCAAGGGCTCCGTCGAGCGCCGCCTCAAGGCGAAGTCCGGTCGCTCCGATATCAAGAAAATGCGCGGCAAGCCCTCGGGCGAATAAGCGACGGTGAGGCGGCGAATGTTTCGCCCTTGTCATAGAGCTTCAAATATCGTCTGGTAAGCCTCCCTACAACCAAGGAGGGTGCTATGGGTCTGTTCAATTTCATCAAGGAAGCGGGAAAGAAGCTCGGTATCGGCGGCGATGATGCCCCGGATGTCGAAGCGGTCAAGAAGGAACTCGCTTCCCACGATCTCGGCACGGACAAGGTTCAGGTCGAGGTGGTGGACGACAAGGTCGTTCTGAAGGGCGAAGTGGCCGATCAGTCGGTTTTCGAAAAGGCGGTCATCGCGGTCGGCAATACGCTCGGCATTTCCAAGGTCGAAGCCGGTGAGCTGAAAGTGACTGACGCGCCCGCGAAAGAACCCGTCTTCTACACGGTCAAGAAGGGCGACAATCTCTGGAAGATTGCGGAAGCCCAGTATGGCAAGGCCAATGGCGCGAAGAACAACATCATCTTCGAAGCCAACAAGCCGATGCTGACGCATCCCGACAAGATTTATCCCGGCCAGGTTCTGCGTATTCCTGACCTTGCGTAACAACGGGTTTTGACCGCCGAAGATGCCGCCACGCGCGGCATCTTCACAGCTTGCGAAGCGCTACCGTGTCGATCAGGTGGTTCTTGCCCTTGCGAAGGATAAGATCGGCGCGCGGGCGTGTCGGCACGATGTTCTGCCTCAGGTTCTTCAGGTTGATGTTCTGCCAGAGGCCTTCGGCGATGCTCAGCGCCGCTTCCTCACTAATCGAGGCATAACGGTTGAAGAATGAATTGGGATCGCGGAAGGCGGTTTTTCTGAGATTCATGAACCGGTTCACATACCAGTTGTGAATGAGGCCCTCATCGGCATCGATATAGATCGAGAAATCGAAAAAGTCGGAAACGATCGGCACGATCCGTCCACCCGCCGGCAGGTCTCGCGATTGCAGCACGTTGATGCCTTCGAAGATGAGAATATCCGGCTGGTCGATGACAGTGAACTCGTTCGGCAGAACGTCGTAGGTCAGGTGCGAATAACGCGGCGCCTTCACATTCGGCTGGCCTGCCTTGATCGCTGAGAGGAAACGCAGGAGCGCGCCGATATCGTAGCTTTCGGGAAAGCCCTTGCGCTCCATCAGGTTTTCCCGCCGCAGAACCTCATTCGGATAAAGAAATCCGTCTGTCGTGATGAGATCGACTTTCGGGCTGGAAGGCCAGCGGGCCAGAAGCTCCTTCAGGATGCGGGCCGTCGTCGATTTTCCAACCGCCACGGAGCCGGCAATGCCGATGACGAAGGGCGTCTTGTTGACATCGGCCATGTTGAGAAAGCGGTTACGCTGCTCGAACAGCAACTGCGACGCCTCCACATGCGATGACAGGAGGCGCGACAATGACAGGTAAATGCGCCGCACTTCGTCCAGATCGATCGGGTCATCCAGCGAGCGCAGCCGCTTGACCTCGTCGGCAGAAAGCGTCAGTGGCGTATCGGCACGAAACTTCGACCATTCTTCCGAACTGAAGAAGTGGTAAGGCGAATATTCATCCGGCCGGAAATGATCGAGTGTGCTCGGCATGCCTCTCTCCCCGCTGCCTGCCTCGACATTCATGATGTCGGCCTCGCCGCTTTTTCCGCAAGGCCGGTTTGCCCCGTACGGCGCTCCAGCTCGGCAAAAACCTCATCTATCGGAATTTCGGCGATCTTGAGCACCACCAGCAGATGGTAGAGCAGATCGGCCGCCTCGTTCTTCAGCCCGTCGCGATCTTTCGCGATGGCCGCGATAACGGCTTCGACCGCTTCTTCGCCGAGTTTTTTCGCCGCACGCTCCTGGCCGGCAGCAACCAGCTTGGCCGTCCAGGATTCGTCAGGAGAGGCAGCGGCGCGTGTCGCGACGATGCGTTCCAGATCGGAAAGGGAAAATGCGCTCATGGGAAGTTCCTGCAATCAGTCGAGACGCATGGCGATGCCGTGCTCTGCCATGTAGTTCTTGGCTTGCCCGATCGAATAGGTGCCGAAGTGGAAGATGGAGGCGGCGAGCACCGCAGTTGCGTGGCCATCGCGCACGCCCGCCACCAGATCGTCCAGCGTGCCGACGCCGCCTGAGGCGATGACGGGCACGCGAACCTGATCGGCAATGCTGCGCGTCAGGCCGATATCGTATCCGCTTTTGGTGCCGTCGCGATCCATCGAGGTAACCAGCAATTCGCCGGCGCCGCGTTCGACCATCTTGATGGCGAATTCCACAGCGTCGATCCCCGTCGGCTGGCGTCCGCCATGGGTGAAGATTTCCCAGCGGCCTTCTTCTCCGACCTTCGAAACCCGCTTGGCGTCGATGGAAACGACGATGCACTGGTTGCCGAACTTGTCGGCCGCCTGCGCCACGAAATCCGGATCCTTGACGGCTGCGGAGTTGATCGAGACCTTGTCCGCACCGCAAAGGAGCAGCTTGCGAATATCCGCGACGCTGCGAACCCCGCCACCGACGGTCAGCGGCATAAAGCAATGATCGGCGGTACGCGAGACGACATCGAAGATCGTGTCGCGATTATCCGAAGAGGCAGTGATGTCGAGGAAGCAGAGTTCGTCCGCCCCTGCCGCATCATAGGCTTTTGCCGCCTCGACGGGATCGCCGGCATCGATCAGGTCGACGAAGTTCACACCCTTGACGACACGGCCGTCTTTGACATCGAGGCAGGGAATAACGCGGGCTTTGAGGGTCATGCGTTTACGTCCTTTGCAGCCTTGATAAGGGCAAGCGCCTCAGCAGGGTCGATACGGCCGTCGTAAAGCGCGCGGCCGGAAATCGCACCCTCGAGCTTTGCGGCATCCGGCTGCAACATGCGCTTGATGTCGTCGATGGAGGCGAGTCCGCCGGAGGCGATGACCGGGATCGACACGGCATCCGCCAGTTCCAGCGTCGAAGCCCAGTTGATGCCGGCCAGAATGCCGTCGCGATCGATATCTGTGTAGATGATGGCCGCGACACCGGCACCTTCGAAACGTTTGGCTAGTTCGATGACGCCGAGTTCGGACGCTTCCGCCCAGCCCTCAACAGCGACCTTGCCACCCTTGGCATCGATGCCGACGGCGACCTGACCGGGGAAACGCTTGCAGGCTTCAAGAACCAGAACCGGATCGCGCACCGCCACAGTGCCGAGAATGACGCGCGCAAGCCCACGGCTCAGCCACGCGTCGATATGATCGAGCGTGCGGATGCCGCCGCCAAGCTGGACCGGGTTTTTCGTCGCTTTCAGAATGGCGTCGACCGCCTCGCCATTCACGGTCTGGCCGGCAAAGGCGCCGTTAAGATCAACGACATGCAGCCATTCGAAGCCTTGGTCTTCGAAGGCCTTGGCCTGTGCGCCGGGGTCCTCGTTATAAACGGTGGCCTGGTCCATATCGCCGAGTTTCAGGCGAACGCACTGGCCGTCCTTAAGGTCGATTGCGGGAAAAAGAATCATGTCAGGGCTTCCAGCGCAGGAAATTGGAAATCAGGGCAAGGCCGAGCGTCTGGCTCTTTTCCGGGTGGAATTGCGCACCCGCCATATTGTCGCGGCCGACGAAAGCCGTCATCGCGCCACCGTAATTGGTGGTGGCGATGACATTCGTCGAATGCTTGGCGGCCAGGTGATAGGAATGCACGAAATAGGCGTGCAACCCGTCAGCACCGGTCTTGATGCCGTCGAACAGCGGATGGGCATGACGGATTTCCAGCGTGTTCCAGCCGATCTGCGGAATCTTCAGGCTTGGATCGGACGGCGTCATTTCCACGACGTCGCCTTCGATCCAGCCGAGCCCGGTGCTGACGGTCTTTTCCAGCCCGCGCGAGGACATGAGCTGCATGCCGACGCAGATACCAAGAAAGGGATGGGCCTTTTTCTCCACGGCTTCGATGAGTGCGTCATGCATGCCGGGAACAGCGTCGAGACCGGCGCGGCAATCCGCATAAGCGCCGACGCCCGGCAGCACGATGCGGTCCGCCGAAGCGACGTGATCCGGCTTGTCGGTCAGGTCGATGGTTGCATTGATGCCGGCTTCGCGGGCGGCACGCTCGAAAGCTTTTGTGGCCGAACGCAGGTTGCCCGAACCGTAGTCGATGATCGCGACACGCATGTCAGCGCCTTCCATTCAAGTCGAAAAGAAACGATCCGGCGGGATCATTGACGAAGTTTTTGTCGCCGCTCTTTTGCGGCGAAGGGGTCCAGACCGGCTGGGACAGTTGTTCCGCCCTTTCGGTGTTTTCGGAGAGACCGGAGAAATATATGTCTTCGGCGCTCGAAAGATCAGGGGCGGAAACGACGGATGTCAGCGTCCAACCCTTACGGATCAGGTGCCGGACGAGAAAATCGCGTCCCTCCAGCGCCGTGATGAGCCCGATGGCGAAACCGCAGAGAATGCCGATCGGTTCGAATCCGGCTAATATCGAGACCTGCCCAGCCAGAAGAAGCGCTATGACAACGATAGCCGTTGCCAGCCACAGCCGGTTGATCGCGAGCCATAGCCAGGGCGCAATGAGAGCCAGCCAGACGAAACGGTCTGCGATGAAGCGGGTCGTCTTGTGGTCCCTGTCCGGCCCGTTGGGGGCTTCCAGAACGAGATAGCTTGTCATGGGCTTCCTGACAGCTTTGGCGTCAGGCCAGCATGCCCTTCGTGGAGGGAACGCGGCCTGCCTGCCGGGGGTCGATCTCGGTTGCCGTGCGAAGAACGCGGGCAACGGCCTTGAAGCATGTTTCGGCGATATGATGGTTGTTCGCGCCGTAATGGTTCAGGATATGCAGCGTAATGCCAGCATTCTGCGCCAGCGCCTGAAAGAACTCGCGCACCAGCTCGGTGTCGAAGGTGCCGATCTTCGGCGCGGAAAAATTGACGTTCCACACGAGGAAAGGCCGGCCGGAAATATCGACGGCGGCCTTGGTCATCGTCTCGTCCATGGCAAGATCGAGCGAGGCATAACGGGTAATGCCGCGCCGGTCACCCAGCGCCCTGGCAATCGCCTGGCCGATGGCGATGCCGGTATCTTCCACGGTGTGATGGTCATCGATATGCAGATCGCCCTTGACCTCGATTTCCATGTCGATCAGCGAATGGCGGCTGAGCTGGTCCAGCATATGGTCGAAAAATCCCACGCCGGTGGAAATTGTCGACTTGCCGGTGCCGTCGATATCCACGCGCACCGAAACCGAGGTTTCGTTGGTCTTGCGGATAATCTCGCCTTTACGTTCTGCCATTTTGGCCGCTCCGTGAAAATGTTGCCGTTCCTTATCAGCACGGGACACAAATATCCAGTTGTTCCATCGTCTTGCCTGACATGCCGAAAACGGTGCGTGGCCGGCAAGATTGCAATCGTGAAAAGCAAACTTACATAGAACCCGAGAAGGGCCGCATCCCGGCCCGTTAACCGCAGGCCCGGCAGGGCAGACAGGTGTTTGATGACAACAATTATTACAGTCAGGAAGGGCGGCAAGGTCGTCATGGCTGGGGACGGTCAGGTAAGCCTTGGCCAGACGGTCATGAAGGGCAATGCCCGCAAGGTTCGACGCATCGGCAAGGGCGAAGTGATTGCCGGTTTTGCCGGTGCGACGGCGGATGCCTTTACGCTGCTTGACCGTCTTGAAAAGAAACTCGAGCAATATCCGGGCCAGCTCATGCGCGCAGCCGTCGAGCTTGCGAAGGACTGGCGCACGGATAAATATCTGCGCAATCTCGAAGCCATGATGCTGGTGGCCGATAAATCGACCACGCTCGCCATCACCGGCAATGGCGATGTGCTGGAGCCCGAGCACGGCACTATCGCCATCGGTTCCGGCGGCAACTACGCCTTTGCTGCCGCCCGCGCCATGATGGATACGGACAAATCGGCTGAGGAGGTGGCGCGCCAGTCGCTCGATATCGCCGCCGATATCTGCGTTTATACCAACCACAATCTCGTCGTCGAAACGCTCGACGCCGAATAAGCCCATTTCTCACCCAAGGGTCCTGTGGGCCGGGCCGGAATGGCCGGCCGGAGCAGGAAAGCCGAGAGGATAGAATGACCACTTTTTCTCCCCGGGAAATAGTCTCGGAACTCGACCGCTTCATCATCGGCCAGCATGAGGCCAAACGTGCTGTCGCGATTGCGCTGCGTAACCGCTGGCGCCGCCAGCAGCTCGATGAGAGCCTGCGCGACGAAGTCATGCCGAAAAACATTCTGATGATCGGGCCAACCGGTGTCGGCAAGACGGAGATTTCCCGCCGCCTCGCCAAGCTGGCCGGTGCGCCCTTCATCAAGGTCGAGGCGACCAAGTTCACCGAAGTCGGTTATGTTGGCCGCGACGTCGAACAGATCATCCGCGATCTGGTCGAGATCGGCATCGGCCTCGTGCGCGAAAAGAAGCGCGCCGAAGTGCAGGCCAAGGCGCATCAGAGTGCTGAGGAACGGGTGCTCGATGCGCTGGTTGGCGCAACCGCGTCTCCGGGCACGCGTGAAAGCTTCCGCAAGAAGCTTCGCGACGGCGAACTTGACGATAAGGAAATCGATATCGAAGTGGCGGATAGCGGCTCGGGCATGCCCGGTTTCGAAATTCCCGGCATGCCGGGCGCCAATATCGGCGTTCTCAACCTGTCGGAAATGTTCGGCAAAGCCATGGGCGGACGCACCAAGAAAGTGCGCACGACGGTGTCGAAGTCCTATGCCGATCTCATCCGCGATGAGTCCGACAAGCTGCTCGACAATGAAATGATCCAGCGCGAGGCGGTGAAGTCGGTCGAAAATGACGGCATCGTCTTCCTCGATGAGATCGACAAGATCGCTGCCCGCGATGGCGGCATGGGCGCCGGCGTCTCACGTGAAGGCGTGCAGCGCGATCTCCTGCCGCTTGTCGAAGGCACGACGGTTTCGACGAAATATGGCCCGGTGAAAACCGACCACGTCCTCTTCATCGCGTCGGGTGCCTTCCATGTGGCCAAGCCTTCGGATCTTCTGCCGGAGCTTCAGGGCCGCCTGCCGATCCGTGTCGAGCTGAAGCCGCTGACCAAGGAAGATTTCCGCCGCATCCTGACGGAGACGGAAGCAAGCCTCATCCGCCAGTATAAAGCGCTGATGGCGACGGAAGAACTGGATCTCGATTTCACCGATGATGCAATCGATGCCCTGGCCGATGTGGCGGTTCATCTCAATTCGTCGGTCGAGAATATCGGTGCGCGCCGTCTGCAGACGGTGATGGAGCGTGTTCTGGACGAGATTTCCTTCAATGCGCCGGATCGCGGCGGTTCCGCCGTCAAGATCGATCAGGAATATGTCCGCAAGCATGTCGGTGATCTCGCCGCCGATACGGATTTGTCCCGCTATATTCTCTGAAGATTTCAGGGATCCAAGAAAGAAGAGTGCGGCCATATTTGCCGCACTCTTTTATTTTATTCGCCTTGTCTCGCATTCAGCCCGCATTTTGTTTATGGGAAGGGCTGCATTCCGGTTGGAACCGTTTTAGTGGAATGATCCGGTTTTCCCAGCACCTTTCGCTGGTGGAGGCCGCAGGCTTGAGAAAAGGCATTCGCTCGTGCGCAAAACTCTTCTGGCATTTGCCGCTGCTTTGACGTTCACCGTCACCGCGTCTTCTTACGTCGAAGCCGCGACGGTCGTTCCGCCAGGCAATCGCAATGCCGAACAGCCCGGCGTTCCCGGCGCTTCCGCAAAAAGAACAAAGGCGTCCAACACCTCTTTCGAGCGCAAATACCAGAAGGTCATCGACCTTTTGTCCTCCGACAGGGCTCTGATCGCCAAGATCAAGTCGACGGCCGGGCGCTACGGCATCGATCCGATCCATATGATCGGCGCGATCGTCGGCGAACATACCTATAATGTAGACGCCTATGACCGGCTGCAGTCCTATTACGTCAAGGCGGCTTCTTACGCCGGGAACAGCTTCCGTTTCGGCTACAAGGACGAAACCATCGCGCAGTTCCTGACGCATTCGCAATTTGCCAAATGCCAGTCGAAGAGGGATTCCTACAGTGTCTGGAACTGTCGGGAAGATATCTGGGAAGACAGTTTCCGCGGCAAGACGGTCGATGGTGTCGCCTACCCGGACAACCGTTTCAGCGCCGTGTTTTTCCAGCCTTTCTATGCCGGCCAGACCTTCGGCCTTGGCCAGATCAATCCACTGACCGCGCTGATGTTGTCCGACATGGTGTCGAGAACTTCCGGCTATGAGAAGCTGGATGAGAACGACGCCACCGCCGTCTATACCGCCATCATGGACCCTGACCGGTCGCTCGCTTTCATGGCGGCCTCCATCCGCAAGTCTATCGACGACTATAAATCTATTGCCGACATGGATATTTCGAAAAATCCGGGTGTGACCTCCACGCTTTATAATGTCGGCGGGTCGCAGCAGCGTGCCGCCGCGCTTGCCCAGAAGAACCGCCAGCGCGCCGCAGGCGGGGAGCAGCCCCTGTTGCCGGAGGAAAATTATTACGGCTGGCTGGTGAATGACCGCATCAAGGATTTGCAGGCGCTTTTGTAGAAAAAGGCGACTATCGCCCGCATTGTTTCCAAAACGGAAATAATATTTGGCTGTCCGCCGCAATTGACGAGCGGCCGTCTCCGCGTCCAATCTGTGCCTTCAGAATAGAGGAGGCGCATGTGAGCCGCACGAATAAATTCGGTCTTTCCATCGATGACAGGCTTTATGCCTTTTTGACTGACGACGTCCTGCCGGGCACGGGTCTGGACAGCGAGGCGTTCTTCGAAGGTTTTTCGACCATTGTTCACGAGCTTTCTCCGAAGAACCGCGAATTGCTGGCAAAGCGTGACGCCCTGCAGGAAAAGCTGGATGGCTGGTATCGGCAGAATGGCGCGCCGGCGGATTTTGACGCCTATGAGGGCTTTCTGAAGGAAATCGGCTATCTGCTGCCGGAAGGTCCCGGCTTCCAGGTGGAAACGAGTAATGTCGACCCGGAAATCGCCGCCGTCGCCGGCCCACAGCTCGTCGTTCCGGTCATGAATGCGCGTTATGCGCTGAATGCGGCCAATGCCCGCTGGGGTTCGCTTTACGACGCGCTTTACGGCACGGATGCTGTTTCTGACGCCGACGGTGCGGAGAAGGGCAGGGGGTATAATCCGAAGCGCGGTGAAAAGGTCATTGCCTGGGCGCGAAACTTCCTCGATGAATCCGCGCCGCTGGAGACGGGAAGCTGGTCCGAGGTGACCGGTTTCAAGATCGAGGATGGCCTGTTGCAGCTTGCTATCGGCGACGCCAGGACTGGTCTCAGGGATGCAGCCCAGTTCAAGGGTTTCAGCGGCGAAGCGGCAAAGGCCGCAACGATCCTGCTCGGCAAGAATGGTTTGCACACTGAAATCGTCATTGATCCCACGACAGAAATCGGCAAGGGCGACAAGGCGGGAATCTCCGATGTCATTCTCGAATCTGCGCTCACGACCATCATGGATTGCGAGGATTCGGTTGCCGCCGTCGACGCTGAAGACAAGGTGCTGGTTTATGGCAACTGGCTTGGCCTGATGCGCGGCGACCTGACCGAAGAAGTATCCAAGGGCGGCAAGACCTTCACCCGCAGCCTCAACCCGGATCGCTATTACACGGCTCCCAATGGTGCGGCGCTGACGCTGCCCGGCCGTTCCCTGATGCTGGTGCGCAATGTCGGTCATCTGATGACCAATCCAGCGATCCTCGACAGGGACGGCCGTGAGGCGCCCGAAGGCATCATGGACGCCGTCGTCACGGCGTTGATAGCCCTTTATGATGTCGGTCCGTCCGGGCGGCGTCAGAATTCCCGCGCCGGCTCCATGTATGTCGTCAAGCCGAAGATGCACGGGCCGGAGGAAGTGGCCTTCGCCAACGAAATCTTCAGCCGGGTCGAAAAGCTTGTCGGCTTGGCGCCGAACACCATGAAAATGGGCATCATGGATGAGGAGCGCCGCACCACGGTCAACCTCAAGGAAAGCATTCGCGCTGCGAAGGATCGCGTTGTCTTCATCAATACGGGCTTCCTCGACCGTACCGGCGACGAAATCCACACTTCGATGGAAGCGGGTCCGATGATCCGCAAGGGCGACATGAAGCAGGCGGCATGGATCGCCGCTTACGAGAACTGGAACGTCGATGTCGGCCTCGAATGCGGCCTTTCCGGCCATGCGCAGATTGGCAAGGGCATGTGGGCGATGCCGGACCTGATGGCCGCGATGCTGGAGCAGAAGATCGCGCATCCGAAGGCCGGCGCCAACACCGCCTGGGTGCCGTCGCCAACGGCGGCGACGCTGCATGCCACGCATTATCACAAGGTCGATGTCGCTGCCGTTCAGGAAGGATTGAAAAGCCGCGGCCGTGCGAAGCTTTCCGATATTCTGTCGGTGCCGGTCGCGCCGCGCCCCAACTGGACGCCGGAAGAAATCCAGCGCGAACTCGACAACAACGCACAGGGCATTCTCGGATACGTCGTGCGCTGGGTCGATCAGGGCGTTGGTTGCTCGAAGGTGCCGGATATCAACAATATCGGGCTGATGGAAGACCGCGCCACGCTTCGCATCTCCGCGCAGCACATGGCGAACTGGCTGCGCCATGGCGTGGTGACGCAGGAGCAGATCGTCGAGACCATGAAACGCATGGCCGCCGTCGTCGATGCGCAGAATGCCGGCGATCAGGCCTATCTGCCGATGGCATCCGATTTCGATGGATCGGTCGCATTTCAGGCGGCTGTCGAACTGGTGCTGAAGGGCCGTGAACAGCCGAACGGCTACACCGAGCCGGTTCTGCACCGCCGCCGTCTGGAACTGAAGGCCAAGCAGGCGGCCTGAAGCCGTCAGCCGTCCTGAGAAACAAAAAAGCCGCCGGGGGAAATCCACGGCGGCTTTTTCTTGTCTGGTATGTGATCTTTACTGGATCACGATGACCTTGGTGCTGCGGCCGGGACGAACGCGGCTGTAAAGGTCGATGACATCCTGGTTGATCATGCGGATGCAGCCGGAAGAGGCGGCCGTGCCGATCGAGGCCCATTCGGGCGAGCCGTGAATGCGGAACAGCGTGTCCTGTCCCTTTTCATTGAAGAGATACATGGCGCGCGCGCCGAGCGGGTTGGTAAGACCCGGGCCCATACCGGCCTCGACATATTTGGCGACTTCCGGCTTACGGTCCGCCATTTCTTTCGGCGGATGCCACATCGGCCATTCCTGCTTCCAGGCGACATAGGCCTCACCGGCCCAGGCGAAACCTGCCTTGCCGACGCCGATGCCGTAACGAACCGCGCGGTTGCCGGACAGGATGTAATAGAGGTAACGCTCGCGCGTATTGACGATGATGGTGCCGGCGCGTTCGGATGTCTGGAATTCGACGATCTGGCGGCGGTACTTCTCATTCACACGATTGATCGGAATGGCCGGCAGCGCATAGCCCGCATCGGTCACGGGACCGTAGACATCGTTGAAGATCTGGACCGTTTCGACCTTTGCCGGAACGGGGTCAGCAACCGGTACTGACGCTGCGATCTTGCCGGAGGTCGGAGCGGAGGATTGGGAGGTAGTTTCGGCGCAGCCGGCCAGAGCCAGTGCTGCCGTCAGACCGAGTGCGGTCAATGGGGTACGGATGCGCATGTCGTTCTCGCGGAAAATTCGCCAAATTGTGCGAAAGAGTAGGCTTAATTGGATAAATCGGTTATTTTCCATTCAGCCGCTCTTGGCAAGCCGTTGCGCCGCCGCGAAACGGTCGGCCATTTAAAATTGCCGGTTGATTGCCTTTTTGCAACAATAGGCCAAACGCTTCAGCAGCCTTTATCCATGACTATTCTTTCCGTTACCAACAATAATCCGTTAATAGACGGCCGCCAGTCGGACAAGGCGATGCTGGTGCGCCGCGGCGTTCAGGTGCTTCTGCACGAAATGCGCCATTCGGTGCTGCCCGAACTGCCGCTCGCAAGCGGGCGGCGGGCAGATCTCATCAGCCTGTCGGTCAAGGGTGAAATCTGGATCATAGAGATCAAATCCTCCATTGAGGATTTCCGTGTCGATCGCAAATGGCCGGAATACCGCATGCATTGCGACCGGCTGTTCTTCGCCACCCATCCTGAAGTGCCGACCGACATATTCCCGGAGGAATGTGGGCTGATCCTGTCGGATGGATATGGCGCCCATATGCTCCGCGATGCGCCGGAGCATAAATTGCCGCCCGCAACCCGCAAGTCGGTGATGCTGGATTTCTCGCGAACCGCTGCGACCCGGCTGATGCTGGCGGAATGGACGACCGGGCGCAGCTTCGGAGAATGACTTCCGTTATTTGGGGGCGCGTTTGGCAAGAATGCGCTGCAGCGTTCGCCGGTGCATGTTCAGCCGGCGGGCGGTTTCCGAAACGTTGCGCTCGCACATTTCATAGACACGCTGAATATGCTCCCACCGAACCCGGTCTGCCGACATCGGGTTTTCGGGAACTTCGGTCTTTTCGCCCTTGCGCTGCGTCAGCGCATTGAACACATCGTCCGCATCGGCGGGTTTGGCCAGATAGTCCAGCGCCCCGAGTTTCACGGCGGTAACGGCGGTTGCTATATTGCCGTAGCCGGTCAGAACGACGATTTGCGTATCGTCCCGATTCTGCCTGATGGCCTCGATGACTTCCAGACCGTTGCCGTCCGCAAGTCTCAGATCGACAACCGCATATTTCGGCGGTGCAGTCTTGGAGCGGGCAATGCCGTCGCTCACTGTCTCGGCGGTGTCGACGGTAAAGCCACGTGTTTCCATTGCCCGGGCAAGCCGGCGCAGAAACGGGCCGTCATCATCGACGATCAGCAGCGATCTGTCGGGTCCGATCGGGTCGACATCGTCCGTTGGCGTGCTGGTGGAGTTGTTCTGGTCTTCTGTCTTCATGTTTCCGGCCTTCCGGCAACTTCGTCGGCTTGCTTTTCTTCTTCTTATCGCCGCTTCAACGTGGATGGTAAAGTCAACGGCTTCTTTTATCGTCCATAAGCGCCCGAGGCCAGACGATTGTGACCCGCGCTCCGGTTCCGCTCGTACCACGATTTTCAAAGGTGACGGTGGCGCCAGACCGCTCCAGCAGGGTCTTGGCGATGAAAAGCCCGAGCCCGAGCCCACCCGCCCGTGTGTCGTTGTGACGTTCGGTCACATAGGGCTCGCCGATACGGGCAAGCACGTCATGGGCATAACCCGGCCCATCGTCTTCAATGATGACGGCGACGTTCTGCTGGTCGTAATCCACCGTCACGGTCACCTTTTCCCGTGCATAATCCACGCCGTTTTCAATGAGGTTGCCAAGACCGTAGATGATGCCGGCATTGCGGATACCGACCGGTTCGTCGGCGCGATTGTTCTTTTCAACGAGTTCGAGGCGGATGCCGAATTCTCGGTGCGGCGCCATCACCTCCTCGATCAGCGAGGAGAGCGGCAGGCGGCGCATGTGCTCCTCATTGTCGGCGGAAAGCGAGGTGAGACGGCGCAGAATGTCACGGCATCTTTCGCTCTGGCTGCGCAGCAGCGCTATATCTTCGCCAAATTTTTCGTCGTTTCCGAGTTCCCGCTCCATCTCCTTCGCCACGACGCTGATTGTTGCGAGCGGCGTGCCAAGCTCATGCGCCGCTGCCGCCGCCAGCCCATCCAGCTGCGAGAGATGTTTTTCCCGCTCCAGCACCAGCTCGGTTGCAGCCAGCGCGTCCGCCAGCTGGTTTGCCTCATGCGAAACGCGATAGGCGTAAAAGGCCGCAAAAGACGTTGTGGCGATGATGGCAACCCAGGTGCCGACATGCAGCAGAAGCTGGATCGGCAAAACCTCGCCGGGATACCACGGAACCGGAAACGGCGAAAAGGCGATCGCGGTTGAGCAGATGACGGCAAAGCCGAGGAGAATGAGCGAATGCCGCAGCGGCTGGGAGGCAAAGGCGATGATGACCTGCACGCAGATCAGCGGCGCGAAAGGATTGGAAAGTCCGCCGGTGATGTAAATGAGCGCCGTCAATTGCAGCAGGTCGAAGGCCAGCAGCAATGTCGCTTCCCAGGGCTCCAGACGATAGGTGGAGGGAAAGCGGGCAGTGAGAAACAGGTTGGCCAGCGCCAGTGCCGCGATCAGAAGACCGCAGGCCAGAAGCGGCAGGGGGAAATTGAGCCCGAAGGCGACAAGCAGGATCGTTGCCGTCTGTCCCGCAACCGCCAGCCAGCGCAGCCAGACAATGGTCTGCAGCCTTATCCTGCGGCTGGCGCGGCCGAGCCTCGTGGTTTCGATAGAATGGCCAGCCACCGTCATCTCCTTTGCCCTCTTCATCATCGTCACGTCCCGCGCGGTTTTGCACGGCTGGTCGGCAGGGCCGATGCCGGGTCTTCCGGCCATGGATGGCGTGGATAACGCCCGCGCATATCCGCCCGCACATCCTTCCAGGATCCCGCCCAGAAGCCGGGAAGATCGCGTGTCGTCTGTATCGGCCTGTGCGCCGGGGAGGTCAATTCCAGCAGCAGCGGCAAGCGTCCCTGCGCAATGGACGGGTGGGCTCTCAGCCCGAAAAGCTCCTGCACGCGAATGGAAAGCGTCGGTTCGCTTGCGTCGTAACGAATGGGATGCCGCTGGCCCGTCGGTGCTTCGAAATGCGTCGGCGCCAACTTGGCGAGATCGCGCGCTACCTCATGCGGCACCAGAGACAGGATCCCTTCGGAGAGGCTGCCGGGCC